>NZ_JBIBKR010000004.1:0-950945 GCF_042959365.1 Streptomyces sp. NPDC007907 | reverse complement strand
CCCCGGGCCCCCCCCGCCGCGGGGCCGGGGGGGCCGGGGGCCCGGGGGGGGGGGGCCGGGCCGGGGCGGGGGGGGGGGGGGGGGCGGGGGCCCGGGGGGGCGGGGGGGGGGCGGGGCCCCCCGGCGCCGCACGCGCGAAACATCCTCTCGGCGTGAAGTGCGGCACAGTGCCGCCAGGTAACACGGGGTTCACATGCGAGCAATGGCCGGGAAATCGCCTGTTGCCAGGCTGCCGGGCAGCAGACGCGGCGCACCGGTGCCGCTGCGCCGCACGCACCCGCGATACGCGCCCAGACACACCCGAGGATGTGGCCCGTGACCTTCAAGGCTGAGTACATCTGGATCGACGGCACCGAGCCGACGGCCAAACTGCGTTCCAAGACCAAGATCATCACGGGCTCTCCCGCCGGTCTGGACGCGCTGCCGATCTGGGGCTTCGACGGGTCCTCCACCAACCAGGCCGAGGGCCACTCCTCGGACTGCGTCCTCAAGCCGGTCTTCACCTGCCCGGACCCCATCCGCGGCGGCGACGACATCCTCGTGCTGTGCGAGGTCCTGAACATCGACCTCACCCCGCACGCCACCAACACCCGTGCGGCGCTGGCCGAGGTCGCCGAGAAGTTCGCGGCGCAGGAGCCGATCTTCGGCATCGAGCAGGAGTACACGTTCTTCAAGGACGGCTACCCGCTCGGCTTCCCCAAGGGCGGCTTCCCGGCCCCGCAGGGCGGCTACTACTGCGGTGTCGGCGCCGACGAGATCTTCGGCCGTGACGTCGTCGAGGCGCACCTGGACAACTGCCTGAAGGCCGGCCTCGCCATCTCCGGCATCAACGCCGAGGTCATGCCCGGCCAGTGGGAGTTCCAGGTCGGTCCGGTCTCCCCGCTGGAGGTCTCCGACCACCTGTGGGTGGCCCGCTGGCTGCTCTACCGCACCGCTGAGGACTTCGACATCGCCGCCACCCTCGACCCCAAGCCGGTCAAGGGCGACTGGAACGGCGCCGGCGCGCACACCAACTTCTCCACCAAGGCGATGCGCGAGAGCTACGACGCGATCATCACCGCGGCCGAGTCGCTCGGTGAGGGCTCCAAGCCGCTCGACCACGTCAAGAACTACGGCGCCGGCATCGACGACCGCCTCACCGGCCTGCACGAGACCGCTCCGTGGGACAAGTACTCCTACGGCGTCTCCGACCGCGGCGCCTCGGTCCGCATCCCCTGGCAGGTCGAGAAGGACGGCAAGGGCTACATCGAGGACCGCCGCCCGAACGCCAACGTCGACCCGTACGTGGTGACGCGTCTGCTCGTCGACACCTGCTGCTCGGCGCTGGAGAAGGCCGGCCAGGTCTGATCCGCCCCGCGCGTTCCTGAAGGGGGCGCTCACCGTTCGCGGTGAGCGTCCCCTTTTGCCTGCCGCGCCGTCGTGGCGCTTCACGCGGCTCCCCGCGCCCTGTGACGTGGCGCGATTGTCCAAGCAGTGAGAGGAGGGTCCCGGTGCGGGATCAGCTCTGCTTCAATGGAGTCATGGCCAGCTACCAGAAGTGCATCGCGACGGGTCGCCATGACCTCGAGCCCTTCTGGCCGTCCCGCCAGGACCACGACTTCGACCGGGTGTGTTGCCGCGCGACGAACGCGCCGGCCCTCTAAAGCCGTACACCCCGGCCTTCGGCCAGCGCGCGAACCGCGTACGTCCCTCGGCGAGCCCGACCACGAATCGCGGCCGTCGACCTCCCCGACGAACTCCTCGCGCGAAAGAGCTGACCTCTCATGGCGACCACTCGTTCCCTGTCCACCGCCGCCCCTCTCAACGCCCCCGCGCCGCACGGCCCCCGGCATCGGCTCCGCGCCGTCGACCGGGACGAGGTGGTGACGGTCGCGGACCTGCTGCCGCCGGGTGCCACCTGGCTGCCGGCCCCGCCGCACACCCTGCCGACGCTGCCTGGGCAGCCGCCGATGATCGGCTACCTGGTGCTCGTCCCGGCCGACCAGCAGCCGCCGTTCCCGGTGGCGGTGCCCGACCTGCCGCAGGACGCGGACCCGCGGCCCGGCGCCGAGCCGGGCGGCGAGCCGCTGATCCGGGTCGACAGCGTGCAGCGCACCGCCCGGGTGGCCGGGCAGCCGCTCGACCTCACCTACCTGGAGTTCGAGCTGCTGGCCCACCTGGTGGCGCACCCGGGCCGGGTTCACACCCGCGACCAGCTGGTCGGCACGGTGTGGGGCTACGGGCACGTGGGCGACGGCCGCACGGTCGACGTCCACATCGCCCGGCTGCGCCGCAAGCTGGGCGCGGAGCACCGCGATGCGATCCGCACGGTGCGCCGCGTGGGCTACAAGTACGTCCCGCCGACGGCGGACTGAACCGAGTCCCTGCCCTGCACCGCCCCCGGGGTCCCGCTCAGGGCGGCTGTCCGGCCCGTCTGCTGTGAGCAGATCCCCGTTCCGTGCTCTCGCCCCAGCGGGCAGAGTCACCGGCATGAGGCTTCTGATGCTGGGCGGTACGGAGTTCGTGGGGCGGGCCGTCGTGGAGGCGGCGCTGGGGCGGGGCTGGGAGGTGACGGTCTTCCACCGCGGGCGGCACGACCCGCCGCCCGGCGTACGGTCGTTGCGAGGCGACCGCACCGCACCCGGCGGTCTGACCGCCCTCGCCGACGACCCAGGCGAGTGGGACGTGGTCGTCGACACCTGGTCGGCGGCGCCGCGAGCGGTACGGGACACGGCGCGGCTGCTGCGGGGCCGCGCCGGCCGGTACGTGTACGTGTCGAGTCGCTCGGTGTACGCATGGGGCCGGCCCGCCAGGTTCGACGAGGACGCGCCCCTGGTGGAGGGGGCGTCGCCCGACGCGGAGCAGACCGCCTACCCGCAGGACAAGCGGGGCGGTGAACTGGCCGTGCTGGACGCCTACGGCGCGGACCGGTCGGTGCTCGTACGGGCCGGGCTGATCCTCGGCCCGTACGAGAACATCGGCCGCCTGCCCTGGTGGCTTGGCCGTACGGCGCGCGGCGGTCCGGTGCTGGCGCCGGGCCCGCGTGACCTGCCCCTGCAGTACGTGGACGTCCGTGACCTGGCCGAGTGGATCGTGCTCGCGGCCGAGCGGGAACTGAGCGGCCCGTACAACCTGGTCGGTCCGCAGGGGCACACCACCATGGGCGCGTTGCTGGAGGCCTGCGTGCGGGTCACCGGCGGCGCCGCCGAACTCCGCTGGACCGAGCCGGGGGTGATCCTGGAGGCGGGCATCGAGCCGTGGACCGAGCTGCCGGTGTGGGTGCCGCCGGGCAGCGACCTGTACGAGGCCCTGCACAACGCGGACGTCTCCCGGGCGGTCGGGGCCGGACTGGTCTGCCGGCCGGTCGAAGAGACGGTGGCGGACACCTGGCGGTGGCTCCAGGACGTCGGGGGCGTGGCACCCCAGCGCCCGGACCGGCCACGCTCGGGCCTCGACCCGGAGGTGGAGGCGAAGGTCCTCGCGTCCGGCGCGGGTGCGTGAACCGCCCCTCGTCAGCACCTGCCCGTAACCGCCCTTCGTGGTCGCCCCCTCGTACCCCCTTCTGCCCGCCGAGGTGGAGGTAGCACCACCTCCGGGCCGGGTGCCCGGCCCCGTGACCGGGTCGGCGCGCTCGGCGAGACTGACGCCATGACCACGGACACGAAGAACCGCACCGGCCGGACGACAGGACGGGGCATCGGGCTCGCCGCGGTGCGGGGGCTCGCGCTGGCCCTCGTCTCCCTGCCGGGGGCGGTGCTGTGCTTCTGCCTGTCCCTGGTGTCGATCGCACTGATCCCGATCGGGGTCGGGATCGTCACCACGCCGTACGTACTGACGGGGGTGCGGGCGTTCACTAACGCCCGCCGGGTGCTGGCGGCGGAGTGGGGCGGGGTGCGGATCCCCCCGGCGTACCGGCCGCTGCCGGAGGACGCCAATCCCTGGGCCCGCACCTTCGGGATGCTGCGCGACCCGGCGACCTGGCGGGACCTGATGTGGCTGCCGGTCGACATGACCGCGGGGTTCGTCACCGCGCTGCTGCCGGCCGTGCTGCTGCTCTACCCGCTGGAGGGGTTCGCCCTCGCGCTCGGGCTGTGGCGGGTCCTCCCCGACCCGTACTGGTACGGGTTCGTGCCGGTGACGGGGCAGGCGTCCGCGCTGGGTGCGGGAGCCCTGGGGCTGGTGCTGCTGTTCCTCGCGCACTTCCTGACCCCGCGCCTGCTGGACGTCCACTTCCGGCTCACCCGGGCCGTGCTCGGCTCCGGCCAGGGGGAACTGGCCGAGCGGGTGCGGGTCCTGACCGAGACCCGGCGGGACGCGGTCGACGCCTCCGCCGCCGAACTGCGGCGCATCGAGCGGGACCTGCACGACGGGGCCCAGGCCCGGCTGGTCGCCGTCGGCATGGACCTGGGCACCATCGAGGCGCTCCTCGACAAGGACCCGGCGCAGGCGAAGGAGCTGATCGCGCAGGCCCGGAAGTCCTCGGTGGAGGCGCTGACCGAGCTGCGCGAGCTGGTGCGCGGCATCCACCCGCCGGTCCTCGCCGAGCGCGGTCTGGGCGACGCCGTACGGGCGCTGGCGCTGCGGCTGCCGGTGGCCACCGAGGTGAGCGTGGAGCTGCCAGGGCGGGCCGAGCCGCCCGTGGAGTCGGCGGCGTACTTCGCCGTGAGCGAGGTGCTCACCAACGCCGTGAAGCACGCGGGAGCCGACCGTATCTGGGTCGACCTGCACCAGGCGGACGGCATGCTGCGGGCGACCGTCACGGACAACGGCAAGGGCGGTGCGGTGATCGGGGCCGGGTCGGGACTGGCCGGGGTGGAGCGGCGACTGGGTACATTCGACGGCGTCCTGGCCGTCAGCAGTCCCCCGGGCGGCCCCACCATGGTCACCATGGAGATCCCTTGCGCGTAGTCCTGGCCGAAGACCTCTTCCTGCTGCGCGACGGACTCGTCCGGCTGCTCCGGGCATACGACTTCGAGATCGCCGCGGCCGTCGAGACCGGGCCCGAACTGGCCGCCGCGCTGGCCGAACTGGATCCCGACGTCGCCGTGGTCGACGTCCGTCTGCCGCCCACGCACACCGACGAAGGCCTGCAGTGCGCGCTCGACGCCCGCCGGAAGCGGCCCGGACTGCCGGTGCTGGTGCTTTCCCAGCACGTGGAGCAGCTGTACGCCCGTGAGCTCCTCGCCGACGGCACCGGCGGGGTCGGGTACCTGCTGAAGGACCGGGTGTTCGACGCCGAGCAGTTCGTGGACGCGGTACGGCGGGTCGCCGCCGGGGGTACGGCGATGGACCCGCAGGTCATCCAGCAGCTCCTCGCCCGCCGCTCGGGCGACGACCGGCCGCCGGCGCGGCTGACGCCCCGGGAGACGGAGGTGCTGGAGCTGATGGCGCAGGGCCGGTCCAACGCGGCGATCGCCGGGAAACTGGTCGTGACGGAACGGGCGATCGCCAAGCACACCGCCAACATCTTCGCCAAACTGGGGCTGGAGGTCTCGGACGACGACAACCGTCGCGTGCTGGCGGTTCTCGCGTATCTCGACCACGGCCGGTGAAACCGGACGATGCCCTTCACCCCTGGTGGGGGATCAACAACTCCCGGTGCTCGAGCGGCTGTTGAGGACACGGAGTCCTCACGAACCTCGCATCAATTTCCGGGACCTCTGAACACCCGTGGGACGCGCTCCGTATGGAAGGGAGCCGCTTCACTCCTGTCGGGCGCCTCGATGCCCCCGAAAAAGGAAGTCAGAGGAGTTCCATGGGACGCAACACAAGAAAACGCCGTACGCCGCTGGCCACCAAGGCCATTGCCGCATCGGCGGCCCTAGCGCTCGGTGGGGGCGGGCTGATCTGGGCAAACTTCTACGCCTCGGCGCACGAGGAGAACTCGGCGAACCAGACGAAGTCCGCGGGCGCGCAGATCGCCACGATCCAGTGCCCGGACGTCGGACAGAAGCTGACCGATGTGCCCGACGGCGCTCGCCAGGGGGTGGACAAGGAGCTGGCCAACCTCGACAAGCAGATCAGCGAGGCCTACACCCGGCTCGCCTCCACCCGCCAGGCCCAGGCCGGTGACGCGGGCTTCGTCGACAACGCCATCCTCGGCCCGCTGAAGTCGAAGCGGACCGCGGTCATCGACCGGATCGGCATCAACATCCGGCGGGTCGGCGGGAAGGCTCCGGCCAACCTCGAGCAGATGGCCTCGTGTCAGGGCATGGCTGCCGACGCCGCCAACACCACGGACGGCCAGGCCGGCGATGGTCAGAACCAGGACGGTCAGAACCAGGACGGCCAGAACCAGGACGGTCAGAACCAGGACGGCCAGAACCAGGACGGCGGTCAGAACCAGGACGGCGGTCAGAACGACGGCGGCCAGGACAACGGGCAGGGCGGCAACGGCGGGCAGGCCGGCAACGGCCCGGCGGCGGACGACTTCATCAACATCGAGGACGTCCAGCCCAACTCCCGCAACCTGCCGAACGGTCTCGCCGCGAACGGCGACGGCGGTTCGACGGGCACGTTCACCACGCAGTGCGGCACCAACGAGAACGAGAACCGCAACTCGGACAACGTGATCGTGGCGCCCGGCGTGTCCAACGGTGCGCAGCACCAGCACGACTACGTCGGCAACCAGAGCAACAACGCCTTCGCGAGCGACGAGGACCTGGCGAACGCCGACACCTCCTGCCAGAACCAGGGCGACAAGTCCTCGTACTTCTGGCCGGTCCTGAGGATCCAGGACGGCTCGGACGACATCGACGCCGGTCAGCCCGGCGGCGGCCAGGACGGCAACGTCGGCAAGATCGTCGAGCCGGCCGAGGCCCAGCTGAAGTTCGTCGGCAACCGCACCAGCGACGTGGTCGCGATGCCGAAGGCCCTGCGCATCATCACCGGTGATGCCAAGTCCCTCACCAACGGCCTGAACAACGCCAACACCTCCTGGAGCTGCACCGGCTTCGAGGACCGTCAGGTGACGGACAAGTACCCGCTCTGCCCCGAGGGCAGCTCCGTGGTGCGGACGTCCAACTTCCAGAGCTGCTGGGACGGCCAGAACATCGACAGCGCCAACCACCGCACCCACGTGGACTTCGTGGAGGCGGACGGCAGCTGCTCGAACGGCTTCAAGGCCATCCCGCAGCTCCAGGTCCGCCTGGTCTACGACGTCCAGGCGCCGCAGATCGAGAACGGGCAGGTGCAGAACGCCTTCGCGGTCGACTCCTTCCCGGAGCAGCTGCACAAGGCGATCACCGACCACAACGACTTCATCAACTTCTTCGACGAGAACGTGATGAACGAGATGGTCCAGTGCATCAACAGCGGCCAGGACTGCCAGTAATCCTGAACCGGTAGCGCGGAAGGCCGGCGGTGGGAATTCCCACCGCCGGCCTTCTGCTGCTCGGGCCTTCGTGCTCAGCCGTGATGGCCGCTGCCGCCGTCGTGACCGTTCTTGTTGTGGCTGCCGCCGGGGTTCATGTGCTCGGAGCCCTCCTCCATGGTGCCGCCGAGGGTGCCCTGCAGCGCCGTGACCGTCTTCTGCTGGCCGACGGCGACCCACTTGCGGCCGACGAGGTAGTAGCCACCGTAGTCCTTGGCGCTGTTCAGCCACTCGCGCTGGCCGCGGTCCGTGGAGAAGGTCGCGAGGACGTACTTCTCCTTGCCCTTCTTGCACAGCGCCTGGCGGATGGTGTCCGCGTCGGTCTGCATGTTCGGCTTGCAGTCGGCCTCGGCCGCGATGTGCTCCAGGCTGCCGCTCACCTCCTTCGGAACGGCCGCCGCGTCCTTGTCGCCGGATCCGCCGCAGCCGGCCAGCGCCAGTATCGCCACCGCGCCGCTCAGCGCGAGCATCGGTCGGGTCACCCTCATCTGTTCCTCCGGTCCTTGTCGGCACGGTCCCTGTCACGGCACGAATCCGGACGCATGCCGCACGGAGCCCCGGCAAGAGGCTCTCGCCTTCGATACGGCTGCGGAGCCCGCCGTGCTCAAAATCCCACTGCCCCGGCAGGCACTCCCGTGCGAGGGTGGGCAGGTGGATCAGGACTGGGAAGACCGTGTGGCCGCCCTGTGGGACCGTTTCGACGGCTATGCCGAGACGCAGGAGGACGAGGCCCGCTTCCGCGCCGACGTCGACGCCCTCGTCGCCGAGCTGCCCGAGGGCAGTCCGCTCGGCCCCTTCGAGCGGGCCTGCGCCTGGGACTCCACGGGCCACAGCGACCAGGCGGTCCCCCTGTACCAGGAGGCGCTGGCGACCGGCCTCGCCGACGTCAGTCCCTACAAGGCCCGCCGGACGAAGATCCAGCTGGCCAGCTCCCTGCGGAACATCGGCCGGGCCGAGGAGGGCGTCGCCCTGCTGACGCCCGAGCTTCTCGCGCCGTCCGACGAACTGGACGACCCGGTACGCGCCTGTCTCGCCCTGTGCCTGTCGAGTCTCGGCCGCGACCGGGAGGCGCTGGCGCTGGCCCTGGGCGCCCTGGCCCCGCACCTGCCGCGCTACCAGCGGTCCATGGCGAACTACGCCCGTTTGCTGGTGGAACCCGGGATGCACCCGGGGGCGTGAGGCTCCGCGCCCAGGTGACCAACCAACGATTCGCTCGTTCTGCTGAACGTGCAGTCACAGGATGTCGCCCAGCGCGACGCACCCCTCTCCCTCACCGGCCCGGTCGTCGACGTCGAGCAGGCCGAGGCCGCGCTCGTCGAGTACTACCCGCGGCTCGTCCGGCTGGCCTACCTGGTCCTGCCACCCGGGCTGGGCCGCAGCCGCCGCGTCCTGACCGCACACTCCCTCGTCCAGCGGGCGCTCCCCCGCAACCGCACCCCCGCCCCGGTGATCCCGGCGCAGTCCACCGGGCGGGACGGCGACCCCGGCTACACCCTGGTCCGGCTGAAGGTGCTGCGCACGGCGCTGGAGGCGGGGCTGCCGCTGAGGGCGAAGGCCTGGCCCAAGCGGGCCCAGTTGCCGCCGCTGCTGCCGCGCGTGTGGGGTCTGAAGCTGTTCCCGCGCTCCGGCGGCGCCGACGAACTCGCCCTGGACCAAAGGCTGTCCACCCTGTCCGGCCCGGCCCGCGCCGCCTACGCGCTGCGCGGCCTGGAGCGGCTCACGGACGACGGGGTGGGCGAGGTCCTCGCCACGGTGGGCGTCGCCGACCCGGAGGGCGCGGTGCTGGAGGCCGGCGGGATCCCCGCCGAGTACGGGCTGCTCCACTCCCCCGAGTTCGACCCCTGCTCGCTCCAGGCCCGGCCCACCGACCTGATGCGCCGCCGCCAGCACCTGAAGGCGGCGCTGGCCGCAGGTGCCGCCCTGCTGATGTGCGGGGCACTGCTCGGCCTGCCCGGTGAGGGCTGGGGCCCGGAGGGCGCGGCGGCACCCCCGTACGCACGGAACCCGGCCGCGCAGGCCGCGCTGGACCCGGCGAAGCTGACCCGGGTGCCGCCCACCGCGTGGCGCAGCTCGGCGCGCACCGACTTCTCCGTGTGGCCGGCCCGCGGCGACCTCACCGGCGACCGGGCCCTGCTGCGCCGCGCGCTGGCCGTGTGGGCCCGCCCCGGCGAGACGGTCCAGGTGTCGGTGACCCCCGGCACCCTCTCCGGCGGCCCGGCCGGACCGCCCCAGCTGCTGTACGCGGGGACGCTCGACGCGGCCCGCGTGGTGATCCTCTACGACGGTCTGCGGATCGCCCGGTACGCGGAGCCGGTGGACGGCACACAGGGCGCCGCCCTCGACTTCGCCCGGGTCGACGGGGCCGGGCGGGCCGAGGCGAGCGCGGTGGTCCTGGGCCGGTCCGACGGCAACGTCCGCTACCTGCTCGCCCCCTGGGTGAGGAAGGCCGCCGAGCGGGACCTGATGAAGCCGGGCTCCGGCGCGATGGACCTCACCCTCACCGACGGTGTGACCGCGCCGCTGGCCAGCCCGGCCCTGCGGTCCGGCCCGTGCACCTCGTGGAACGTGCTGCAGGTGACCGACGGCGGCCGGACCCGGATGCTGACCGACCTCGGCGAGCTGGTCCCGGCCAGGCTCACCACCGGACGGCCGGGCTCCCCGGGCGAGGTGTCGGGGGCTTCGGCGCTGCGCACCTGGCAGCCGTTCGCCTGCTCGCTGGGCACGATGCGCTCGGCGGGGGTGCGCGGCGTCAACGCGTGGGCGTTCAACGAACAGCCGCTGCCCGACGCGAGCGGCTCGGCGGCGTGGGTGTGCACGCGGGCCGAGACCTGGCGGGGCGGCGGGGCGCGGGTGCTGGCGCAGTTCCACACTCCCGGCGGTGCGTACGGGGCGGCCGCGGCGCAGGCCGAGAACGTGCCGGCCTGCGGGCCGCGTGATCCGCATGTGCTGGCCGGAGTGTTGTGGAAGTCGAAGGCCGGCGACTGGTACCTGCTCGCCGCCGGCGGCCGGGACACGGCGTCGGTCCGGGCGACGGGCGGAGTGAACGGGCAGGCACGGAGCAGTCTGCTGACCGTGCCGGCCGAGCAGGGGGCGCAGGCTCAGCTCAAGGGGACACTGAAGGACGGGCGTTCACTCCGCGGGCTGCGCTGACCGGGGCGGATTCCGGGCCCGTCCGGTGCGGACGGTGGGACCGGGTGATCGATCCGGCCCGTTCGAGGCTGGAATCGATCGGTAAGGTGTTCGTATGACTACCGGGGTTCGCCGCAGAATGGGAGTCGAGGAACGGCGGCAGCAGTTGATCGGCGTCGCCCTCGAACTGTTCAGCCGCCGCTCGCCCGACGACGTGTCCATCGACGAGATAGCGTCGGCCGCGGGCATCTCACGCCCGTTGGTCTACCACTACTTCCCCGGCAAACTCAGCCTGTACGAGGCCGCGTTGCAGCGGGCCTCGGACGATCTGGCAGCCCGGTTCGTGGAGCCCCACGAGGGTCCGCTCGGGACGCGGCTGCTGCGTGTGATGCGCCGCTACTTCGACTTCGTGGACGAGCACGGGCCGGGTTTCTCCGCGCTGATGCGCGGCGGTCCGGCGGTCGGTTCCTCGACGACCAACGCGCTCGTCGACTCCGTACGGCAGGCCGCGTATGTCCAGATCCTTTCGCACCTGGGCGTGACCGATCCGCCCGCGCGCCTCGAACTGGTCGTCCGTTCCTGGATCTCGCTGGCCGAGTCGACGGCGCTGATCTGGCTGGACGGCCGGCGCATCCCGCGCGAGGAGCTGGAGCCGCAGCTCGTCAACGACTTCGCCGCGCTCGCCGCCGTCAGCGCCGCCTACGACGAGGAGATGGCGGAGCTGCTGCGCGGCGCCCTCAAGGACGAGCCGGCCGACGGCCCGTTCGCGCACCTGGTCGGCCGGCTCATGGCCCTGGCGAGCTGAGCGGTCTCAGCTCTCGTACTTCGCGTACGACGCGTCGAGGTCGCGGACCTCGGCGGAGGCGTGCAGGGCGAGACCCTCGGGCTGCTTGAGGTGGGTCCGCAGCAGCTCCAGCGCGGCCTCGGTGAGCCGGGCCTTGGTCTCGTCGGTACGGCCGGCGAGCAGCGCGATGTGGATGTGGACGTGGGCGTGGCCCTCGGTCTCGGGGCCGACCACGATGTCCTCGGTCGGGCGGAACCGGGTCTTGCAGGCGGGCGGCTTGGCGGCCGCGATCTCGACCGTCGCCTCGTGCAGCGCCTTGGCGAATCCGGGCCGGTCGAAGCCGCCGCCGAGGTCGGCGGAATAGTCGACGGTGATCTGCGGCATCAGCACTCCTGTTCCAGGTCGGTGTGCTCACCCTAGCCGCGGGCGGGGCGGGCCGCCGGTCGCGGTCCGCCCCGCCCGCACCGGGTGCGTTACCCCGCGGTCCGGGTGAAGACCGCGACCGTGCGCGCCGGCACGGTGAAGGTGCCGGACTCCTGCGTGTAGGCGGAGGACTTCACGGTGGCGTCCGCGCCCGTCGCCTGCACCGGGTGCAGGCGGTAGCCGGTCCCGGCGAGTGCGGACACGCGCTGCTCCTGCCGCTCGGGCGTGGCGTTGAACACGACGACCAGGTCACCGAGCCGCATGGTGATCACGCCGGGTGTCTCGTCCGTGCCGGACAGCGGGAAGGAGAGCCGGGACTGCACCTGTGCGGCCGTGCCCAGGGAGAAGTCCTTCTCGGTGCTCCGGATCCGCAGCAGGTCGCGGTAGGCGGCCGAGGTGCCCTCGATCTGCTCGCAGCCCACCTCGACCTTGGTCAGCAGGGGCTTGGCGTACGGCCACTTGTCGGTGTTGTCGGCCGCCATGGGCAGTCCGCGGCCGAAGCCGTTGCCGTCCTCGCACCGCCAGTGGACGGCGTTGAACCAGTCGCCGCTGTCGTAGGAGTTGCGGTCCAGGGACTTGGAGCGCAGCAGGTCGGTGCCCGCCTGGGAGAGGGCCGGGCCCTGGGAGAGGGTGGCCGTCGCCATGGCGAGGACCTGCATCCTGGCCCGGTCGGACGCGCTGGTCGTGGCGGGCAGTTTGAAGGCCAGGGCGTCGAACAGGGACTCGTTGTCGTGCGCGTCGGCGTAGGCGAGGGCGTCGCCCGGGGCGTCGGCGTATCCGGCGGGGGCGCCGTTGTAGTCGACGTCGGAGCCCTTGACCTCCTTGCCGGCGGTGTCGGTGAAGCGGTACCCGGCGAGATTGCCGGAGAGGCCGACCTTGATGAGGTCCTGGTAGTGCAGGAGCCGGGCCTTCTGCTCGGCGGGGGTGCCGTTGTTCCCGGAGGAGTTGGGGTCGGTGTACAGGCCGGACGCGAAGCCCTGGACGCCGGGGTCCTCGTCGAAGGGACCGCCGCCGCGCACGGCGTCACGGGCCCGGTCGGAGAAGGTGGCGATGCCGGTGCCGGCCATGTTCTTCTGCGTGGCCTGGACGAACCGGGCGTCGTCGGCGACCTCGCCGAAGTTCCAGCCCTCCCCGTACAGGATGATCTTCTTGCCGTCGACGCCGTCCTTGGCGGGGGTGAGCGCGTCGAGGGCCTCGCGGACCGCGAGGATGTTGGCCTTGGGGTGGTGGCCCATGAGGTCGAAGCGGAAGCCGTCGACCTTGTACTCCTTGGCCCAGGTGACGATGGAGTCGACGACCAGCTTGCCCATCATGGCGTTCTCGGTGGCCGTGTTGGCGCAGCAGGTGCTGTTGGCGACCGAGCCGTCGGCGAGGAGGCGCTGGTAGTAGCCGGGCACGATCCGGTCCAGGACGGAGGTGCCGGCCTGGCCGCTCGCGGCGGTGTGGTTGTAGACGACGTCCATGACGACCCGCAGTCCGTCGTCGTTGAGAGCCTTCACCATCCTGCGGAACTCGACCGTGCGGGCGGTGCCGTCCGGGTCGGTGGCGTAGGAGCCCTCGGGGACCGTGTAGTGGTACGGGTCGTATCCCCAGTTGTAGGCGTCCTTCGCGGCGATCTTGCCGACGCACTCCTGCTGCTTGTCCGAGTCGGCCGGGAAGGATGCCAGGTCGCAGTCGGTCTTCGCCTGGTCGACTTTCCTCTCGGGGATGGTGGCGATGTCGAACGCGGGCAGGAGATGGACGTAGGAGGTGCCCGCCTTCGCCAGTTCGCGCAGGTGCTTGCTGCCGTCGCTCGCCTTGTCGGTGAAGGCGAGGTAGGTGCCGGGGTGCTTCGCCGTGCGGTCCTCGACGGAGAAGTCCCGGATGTGCAGCTCCTGGATCTGCGCGTCCCGCAGCGGCACGGCCTTGGGCTTGGTGTACGACGACCAGCCGGACGGCTTCAGCGCCTTGTCGTCCAGGTCGACGACGAGGCTGCGCTCGGAGTCGGTGGTGAGGGCGAGGGCGTAGGGGTCGGTGACCTTGTTGGTGACGACCTTGCGGACGCTGGGCGCCCAGACCTTCACGGCGTAGCGGTAGGGCTTGCCCTTCCAGGACGGCGGGCCGGTGACGGACCAGACGCCGGTGGCGCTGTCGCGGCGCATGGCGACGGTCCTGCCGTCGAGCTCGAGGGCGACGGACCGGGCGGTCGGTGCCCACACGGACAGGGTGGGGCGGCCCTGGGAGAAGGTGGGCCCGAGGTCGGCCTTGGTGGCGCCGGGGTACAGGTCGTCCAGGACGCCCGCGATCTGCACGCCGGTCGCTGCGAGCACGGCGCCGTTGGCCGCGTGCTGGGTGGCGACGACCTGGCCGCGCAGGGCCTCACGGACCCGGTCGCGGTCACGGGGGTCGACGGTCCAGGCGTCGTACGTCTTGAGGTGCGGGAACGTCGCCTTCTGGGCGTCGGTGAGCTCCCCCTTGGCCAGGCGCAGCCACTGGGCGTCGCCGGTCAGGGTGCCGTCCTCGGCCTTGATCGAGCCGTCACGGGAGTACAGCAGCTGCGTGGAGGCGGCGGCGTCGGAGCCGTTCCAGGCGAGGGTGTTCCGGTCGATCCAGACCGCCTTGGAGGTGGTCAGGTCGAGGGCGGCGGCACTGCCCGCGGGCTGCGGGAGCAGATACTTCTCCTGGCCGTTCACCAGCCACACCTCGTGGCCGTTCGCCTTGAGGTCGAGCGACTGGTCGGTGGGCAGGTCCTTCTCGTCGCCCTTGTGGAGGATGTAGCTGAGGCTGGTGGCTCCGTCGGTGAGCGGTACCTCGAAGACTGCGCCATAGGCATCAGTCTTGACCGGCTTCAGGGGGTTCGACCAGTCGGTGGGGTTCGCGGCGCCGGTCCAGACGTGCAGTCCCCAGCCGTCGTAGTTCCCGTCGGCCCGGTGGTAGTGCAGGACGGCCTTGGTCTTGTCGGGCGCCGGGTGGTCGGGCCGCTCGGTGGTGACGGTGTCCTTGCCCTGCTCGATCCAGACCTCACCGGTCTTGGTGACGTCGATCGTCCGGTCGGCGGAGACGTCCTTGGTGCCGTCCTTGTCGATGACGAGGAAGCCGACGTTCGAGGCGCCGGGCTTGAGCTTGACCCAGGCGAAGGCGCCGTAGGCGTCCCGGCCGGTGAAGGGGTGGCTCTTGGGCCATTCGGTGGCCTCGCCCTCGGCGAGGTCGCCCCAGGCGTACAGGCCCCAGTCGGCGTAGTCGCCGTCCGTGCGCTTGTAGTGGACGATCGCGTAGTCGCGGGAGGACGCGGTGGGCGGTTCCGGGGCGGGCGGGGTGCCGGTGGTGGAGGCGGCCAGGGCGCTCGCGGTGCGGCCGGCCGAGTCGACCACGACGGCCTTGTAGCGCAGGGCCGTGCCGGGTGCCACGTCGTTGCCGATGGTGTGGGTGACCTTGTAGGGGGCGTGGTCGGCGGAGCCGAGGACCTGCCACTTCCCGTTGCCGGTCTGGGCGGCGAAGACGACTCGGTTGAGCTGCCCGCCGTCGACGTCGGCGGTGAGGTCCACCGTGCCGGTGGCGCCGGCCGCGGGGGCCTTCAGGGTGAGCGTCGGGGCCGTGGCGGGCTTCGCGGGCTTTCCGGACGCCTTGAGGACGATCGCGGAGCCGGCCGGGACGGTGACGGTGACCTTCTTGTCGCCGTCGCTCTTCAGGGTCGCGGCGGTGCCGTGGATGCCCTTGAAGGTCATGCCGGCCGAGCCCGTCGGGAAGGTCGCGGTCTTCCTCTCGCCGGCGTTGTTGAAGGCGACGACGTACTCGGTGCCGGTCTTCGCGTCCGTGCGGGAGAAGGCGTAGACGCCCGGGCCGTCGGCCGCGTACCGCTCCTGCTGGACGCCGTCGGTGAGGGCCGGGTTGGCCTTGCGGAGCTTGGCGAGGGCGCTGATCTGCCGGTAGAGGGGCGCCTTGGTGTCGTAGGCGTCCTCGGCGTGGGTGCGGTCGGTGCCGATGCGGTCGTCGTCGAGGTAGTCGGCGGTGCGCGAGGCGAACATGGACTGCCGGGCGTCCTTGTCGCCGCCGGGGCCGGTGAAGCCCTGCTCGTCGCCGTAGTAGACGACGGGGTTGCCGCGGCTGAGGAACATCAGCTCGTTGGCGAGCTCGTCCTTGGCGAGGAGCTCGGCGCCGGTGGCCTGGGGGTTGTCCTGCTTCAGGAACGACCCGATGCGGCCCATGTCGTGGTTGCCGAGGAAGGTGACCTGCTCGTAGGCGTTGGCCTTGCCGGTCGTGTACTTGTAGTCGTCACCGAAGACGCCGGCGAGCTTGCGGGCGCTGCCGCCCTGGGAGGCGTACTGGCGGGCCGCCTCCTGGAAGGGGAAGTCGAGGGTGGCGTCGAGCCGGCCCTGGGTGACGTACGGGGCGGTGATGTCCGTGTCGGCCGAGTAGACCTCGCCGAACATGAAGAAGTCGTCCCGGCCCCGCTTGGCGGCGTAGGCGTCGAGGGCGGTGGCCCACTGCGTCCAGAACTGCATATTGACGTGCTTCACGGTGTCGATCCGGAAGCCGTCGACGTCGAAGTCCCGCACCCAGCGCCGGTAGATCTTCTCCATGCCGTCGACGACCTCGGGCCGCTCGGTCCACAGGTCGTCGAGCCCGGAGAAGTCGCCGTGGGTGGAACTCTCACCGGCGAAGGTGGAGTCGCCGCGGTTGTGGTACATCGTCGGGTCGTTGAGCCACGACGGCACCTTGTTCTTCCTGGTGACGACGGGGGTGCGCGGGAAGGAGTCCCGGTCGACGGCGGGGAAGGCACGCCGCCCGTCGGCGTAGTCGGTGTCGTCGAAGGGCACGCCGTCCTTGGTCAGGTACGGGAAGGCGCCCTTGGAGAGGTAGTCGTAGGACTTCTCCTCGTAGTCGACGACGTCCGCGGTGTGGTTGGTGATGACGTCGAAGAAGACCTTCATGCCCTTGGCGTGGGCCTTGTCGATGAGGGTCTCGAGGTCCTTGTTGGTGCCGAAGTGCGGGTCGACCTGGGTGAAGTCCGTGATCCAGTACCCGTGGTAGCCGGCCGAGGCGTTGGCCCCGGTGCCCTGCACGGGCTGGTTCTTGAAGAGGGGGGCCATCCAGAGGGCGGTGGTGCCCAGGCCCTTGATGTAGTCGAGCCGCTTGGTCAGGCCCTTGAGGTCGCCGCCCTGATAGAAGCCCTTGTCGGTCGGGTCGTAGCCGGTCGACAGGCGTGAACCGGTCAGGCCGCCCTTGTCGTTGCGCGGGTCGCCGTTGGCGAAACGGTCCGGCAGGACGAAGTAGAACTGCTCACGGGTGGCGTCGTGCCGGGCGGGCTGGGCGGCCAGCTTGGCGTCGGAGGGGGGCGGAGGCGGTGTGCCGGCCCGCGCCGCGATGGGCTGGACGAGCGCTGCGGCCAGCGCGGTCACGGTGACCGCAGCGACCCGTCCGGCATGGGTGGTTCGGCGCCTCGACGGCGTCGGCCATCTCGGTATCACAGATGGGCTCCTTGCGATTACGGCTCTTCGGGTCCGACCCCGCGCGACCGTATCGCCGCCGCAACGCTTACAGCAAGAGGCTTGAAACCACCGGAAAAAACTTTCAGGCGGCCGCTCAGCAGCTGGACTTGCCCGCGTGGACCGCCAGGGCGGTGTTCGCGCCGAGGGTGGCCGTGAACTGCCCGCTGGAGTTCACCGTCACGGTCCTGTTGTTCTGCACATCGCAGTACGTCCCCGCCGGCAGCGACGTCTGGTACGTACGGCTCAGCGATCCCGATTCGTGGTTGATGGCCACGAAGCCCTTGCTGCCCCGGCCGAAGGCGATGGCGTCGCCGCCGTTGTCCCACCAGTTGGTGACGGCCTGGCCCCGGGTGGCGTTGCGGAAGCCGACCATGGACTTGATCTCGGGCCAGTTGTGCTGGCACTTCCAGCCGTCCTGCCAGCAGGCGTTCACCCGGCCCCCGTTGGGCGGGCCGGCGTCCTGGTCGGTGAACTCGTAGCCGGAGTTGATGTCGGGGGCGCCGTAGGGCCAGGCCAGCATGAAGACGTTGGCCAGGGTGTAGGTGGCGCCGTCCTTGTAGCTGAGGGTCGAGCCGTTGCGCTCGGTGTCGTGGTTGTCGACGAAGACGCCCGAGACACCGCTGTTCATGTAGCCCCAGCCCTCGCCGTAGTTCTTCAGGTAGGCGAGGTTCTCGTTGTTGAAGACCCGCTTGAGGTCGTAGGCGTAGCGGAACTCCTGGACGTCGCCGTTGCCGGTGTACTCGGTGGGCTGGACCGCCTCGCCGGCGCCGTGGATGGCCTCCTGCTTCCAGTACACCGACGGGTTGCTCAGCCGGGACTTGATGTTCGCGAGGTCGGCGGCGGGCATGTGCTTGGCCGCGTCCACGCGGAAGCCGTCCACGC
Source organism: Streptomyces sp. NPDC007907 (assembly GCF_042959365.1). Lineage (NCBI taxonomy): Bacteria > Bacillati > Actinomycetota > Actinomycetes > Kitasatosporales > Streptomycetaceae > Streptomyces > Streptomyces sp. NPDC007907. The sequence continues at coordinate 932,908 of NZ_JBIBKR010000004.1, read as the reverse complement.
CGAGGGAGAGCAGGTCGTTCATGTACCCGGCGATGGTCCGGCGGACGTAGTCCTCGCCGGTGTCGAGGTCGGAGAGGCCGACCAGTTCGCAGTGCTGGACGTTCCAGCGGTCCTGGTAGTTGGTGATCTGGCTCGTACAGTCGTCGAAGTCGAACGACGAGTACAGGCCGGGGTAGGTGTACTTGGTGTACGACGACCCGCCGGTGCCGGTGCCGCTGCCCGCCGCCATGTGGTTGACGACGGTGTCGACGACGACCTTCACCCCGGCCGCGTGACAGGTGTTCACCATGTTCTGGAAGGCCGTCCGGTCACCGAGCCGCCCGGCGATCTTGTAGCTGACCGGCTGGTACGAGGTCCACCACTGCGAGCCCTGTATGTGCTCGGCGGGCGGGGAGACCTGGACGTAGCCGTACCCGGCGGGTCCGAGGGTGGTGGTGCACTCGCGGGCGACCGAGGCGAAGTTCCACTCGAAGAGGACGGCCGTGACGTCCTTGGTGCCAGGCGGGGAGGCCTGCGCACCAGTCGGGTTCATGACAATCGAAGCCGCGGCGAGCGCGACGGCGATGGCGAGGTATCTGCGTGCCATGTGGGGTTTCCTTCTTCGTTGAAGGTTCTTGCTGCAAGGTTCAGAAACCTTGCGGTGACGCAGATAGTAGAGGCCCGCCGCCCGAATGGGCAGCGGGCCGTGCGAAATTCAAAGGAAATCAGGCGCGGGACTCCGCACGCGCGGTGGTCCACCACACCGTGGTGTCGGCCGGCACCTTCGCCTCGTCGTCGACCTGCACGATCTCACCGCTCGCCACCAGCACCCGGCCGTACGCGGGCATCGCCACCGACTCCCCGGTGGTGTTGGCGACGCATACGAACTCCCCGCGGCGGAAGGCCAGCACGCCCTCGGGCGCGCGCAGCCACTCCACGGAGGTGCCGGCGCCGAGGTCGGGCTGCTCGCGCCGCACGCGCAGCGCGGCCCGGTACAGCTCCAGGGTCGAACCGGCCTCGCCGCTCTGCGCCTCGACGCTCAGCTCCCCCCAGCCGTCGGGCTGCGGCAGCCAGCTGCCGCCGTCGCCGAAGCCGTACGACGAGCCCGTCCGGGTCCACGGGATCGGCACCCGGCACCCGTCGCGGAAGCCGTCCTGACCGGCGCCCCGGAAATACGCCGGGTCCTGGCGCACCTCGTCCGGCAGGTCGACGACGTCGGGCAGACCGAGCTCCTCGCCCTGGTAGACGTACGCCGAGCCGGGCAGCGCCAGCATGAGCAGGCTCGCGGCCCGGGCCCTGCGCAGCCCCAGTTCGCGGTCGCCGGCCAGGCGGATCTGGGTGCCGAGGCCGGGCGGGTTGGCGAACCGGGTGGCGTGCCGGGTCACGTCGTGGTTGGACAGCACCCAGGTGGCGGGGGCGCCGACCGGGCGCATGGCCTCCAGGGTGCGGTCGATGACCTCACGCATCTCGGCGGCGTCCCAGTGGGTGCTGAGGTACTGGAAGTTGAAGGCCTGGTGCAGCTCGTCGGGGCGGACGTAGTGCGCGGTGCGCTCGATGGTCGGGGTCCAGGCCTCGGCCACGAAGATGCGCTCGCCCGCATACTCGTCGAGGATCAGCCGCCACTGCCGGTAGATCTCGTGCACACCGTCCTGGTCGAAGAACGGCATGACATCGTTGCCCAGCAGCTTCACCTGGTCGTGGGATCCAAGGTCGGGCAGCCCCTCGGCCTTCACCAGGCCGTGGGCGACGTCGATGCGGAAGCCGTCGACGCCCATGTCCAGCCAGAAGCGCAGGATGGAGCGGAACTCGTCGCCGACCGCCGGGTGCTCCCAGTTGAAGTCGGGCTGCTCGGGGGCGAAGAGGTGCAGGTACCACTCCCCGGGCGTGCCGTCGGGTTCGGTGACGCGGGTCCAGGCCGGGCCACCGAAGATCGACTCCCAGTCGTTGGGCGGCAGTTCGCCGTTCTCGCCCTTGCCGGGGCGGAAGTGGTAGCGGTCCCGCAGCGCGGAGCCCGGGCCCTCGGCGACGGCCCGCTTGAACCACTCGTGCTGGTCGGAGGAGTGGTTGGGCACCAGATCGACGATGATGCGCAGGCCCAGCGCGTGGGCGTCGCGGATCAGGGCGTCGGCGTCCAGGAGGTTGCCGAACATGGGGTCGACGGCACGGTAGTCGGCGACGTCGTAGCCGGCGTCGGCCTGTGGCGAGGCGTAGAAGGGGCTGAGCCACACGGCGTCCACGCCGAGGTCGCGCAGGTAGGGAAGACGGGTACGGACACCCTCCAGGTCGCCCATGCCGTCGCCGTTGCTGTCGGCGAAGCTGCGCGGGTACACCTGGTAGATCACCGCGTCCCGCCACCAGTCGCGGCGCTTGGCGACGGCGACGGCGGACGCGGGGGTGGGGGCAGGTGCAGCTGAGTGCTGGCTCATGTCGTCCTTGATGCGTAACAGGAAAGCGGTCATGGAAGGCGTGGGTGGGCGGTGGGGCGGCCGTGGCACAGCGGGGTCGGATGGGCACCACGGCCACCCCACCCACGCCCCCGAAGGGGCGCGGGACTCTGACGGTCTGCGGCTCCGCCGCGTGGCGCGAGCGACCACGACGGCGCCGCGGCCGATCGCTCGGCGGGGGTCACCCCTTGGTGCCGCCGGCGGTGAGCCCGGTCACCAGGTTCTTCTGCACGAGGTAGAAGAACGCGGACACGGGTATCGCGATGAGCACCGCGGTGGCGGCCATCAGGTTGCGCTGGGCGTCGTGCTCGCTGATGAAGCTCTGCAGACCGACGGCGAAGGTGTACTTCTCGTCGTCCAGCATGAACACGGTGGCGAAGGCGACCTCACCGAAGGCGGTGATGAAGCTGTAGAAGGCGGCCACCGCCAGACCCGGCCGGGCGAGCGGCAGGATCAGCCGGAAGAACGTGCCGAAGGGCGTCAGTCCGTCGACGCGGCCGGCCTCGTCGATCTCGAACGGGATCGTGTCGAAGTAGCCCTTCAGCAGCCAGGCGCAGTAGGGCACCGCGGTCGAGCAGTAGACCAGGATCAGGCCGAGGTAGGTGTCGACGAGTTGCAGGCTCGACAGGATCTGGTACATCGGCACGATCAGCACGGCGATGGGGAACATCTGCGTGCACAGCAGCACCCACATGAACTTCTTGTAGCCCGGGAAGCGCATGCGGGACACCGCGTACCCGGTCGTGGCGGCGATGACCACTCCGACGAGCGTGGTTCCCAGGGAGACGATCAGCGTGCTCTGGAGCCAGTGGAAGAAGGCGGTCTCCTGGAGCACGAAGCTGTAGTTGTCCAGGGTCATCTTCGACCAGATGCCGCCTGGGTGCAGGTAGTCGTCCTTGTCCGGGCCGAGGGACAGGTAGACCAGCCAGACGATCGGGAAGAGCGCGATCAGGCTCGCGAGGATCAGCAGGCCGTGGGAGACGATGTTCCCGGCCGCGCCCCGCCGGCCGCGCCGGCGCGCGGGGGCGGACGCGGGGGCGAGCGCGGGGACCGGAGCCCCGCCCGCGGACTGCTGGACGGTCGTGGTGCTCATGGGGACTCCTGCCTCAGATCGCGAGCTGCTGCTCATCGCGGTTCAGCCAGCGGCGGTAGAAGGAGGTGAAGACGATCAGGATGCCGAGCAGCAGGATGCCGTAGGCGGCCGACTGCGCGAAGTCGCGCGGCTGCTGACCGAAGCCGAGCTGGTAGGCCCAGGTCACGAGGATCTGCGCGTCCGGGGCGGTGTTGCCGAACAGCAGGAAGATGATGGCGAACTGGTTGAACGTCCAGATCACGCCGAGCAGCACCACGGTGGAGCTGACCGACCTCAGGCCCGGCAGGGTGACGTAGCGGAACTGCTGCCACCGGCTGGCGCCGTCCATCTCGGCGGCCTCGTAGAGGGAGGAGTCGATGGACTGCAGGCCGCCGAGCAGGGAGACCATCATGAACGGCACACCGCACCAGGTGTTGACCATGATCGCGGCGAAGCGCTGCCAGAAGGTGTCCTCCAGCCACGCCGGGCTCGGCAGGTGCAGGGTCTCCAGGGCGGAGTTGATGATGCCGGAGTCGGCGAGCATGAAGCGCCAGCCGAAGACCGTGACGAAGGTCGGCACGGCCCACGGCAGGATGAGGATCAGCCGGTAGAAGGTGCGCCCGCGCAGCTTCTGGTTGAGCAGCAGCGCCAGGCCCAGGCCGATGGAGTAGTGCAGGGCGACGCACAGGGCCGTCCACACGATCGTCCAGATGAAGTGCGACCAGAAGCGGTCGTAGGAGGTCTCCCCCCACAGGATGTCGGCGTAGTTGTCGAAGCCGATGAACTTGTAGGTGGCCTCGATCTCGTTGACGCCGATCGTCCGGGCCGTGTTGAGGCTGGTCGCGTCGGTGAGCGTCAGGTAGAGGCCGTAGGCCAGGGGGTACAGCACGAGGACGCCGAGCACGACGGCCACGGGCGCGATCATCGCGTAGGCGTACCAGTGCTTCTGGTAGCTGTGCTTGAGGCGCCGGCCCAGCCCGGACCGGGGACCGCGGTCACCGCTCCGCTTGCCGGTCGCTCGGTCGATGGCGACTGTCATGTTCGACAACCTTCTTCGCGAACTGGAGATCAGCTGGAGATCAGGGGGTACGGCACACAGGCCGATGGCCGCCGGATCCTTCCCCCTCTGTGCTGGAGGATCCGGCGGCCACGCGGGCCTACTTGCTGTAGTCCGGGAGCAGCTTGGCGATGGAGGTCTCGGCGCTCTTCAGCCCCTGGTCCAGGGACTTCTTGCCCCCGGCGATCGCGAGCAGCTCGTCGTCCAGCGGAGTCCACAGCGAGCTGTACTCGGGCAGCTCCGGCCGCGGCTGGGCGGCGGCGAGGACGCCCTGGTAGCCGGCGATGCCCGGGTCGGCCTTGACCTGGCCGGTGTAGGCGTCGTCGCGCGTCGGCAGCGTGTTGTTCTTCAGCGCGATGGTCTCCTGGGCCTTGGCCGAGGTCATGAACTTCACGAACTTCAGCGAGACCTCCTGGTGGGCCTTGTCCGAGCCCGCGTACACCGAGAGGTTGTGGCCGCCGGTCGGGGCGCCCGCCTTGCCGGAGGAGCCGGCCGGGACGGTGGCGATGCCGAGGTTGGCCTTGTCCTTGAACGCCGAGCCCTTGTAGAAGTTCGTGATCTCCCACGGGCCCTGGACGATCGAGGCGACCTTGCCGCTGACGAACGCCTCCTGGATGTGGGCGTAGGCGTCGGCGGTCGTGTCGGCCTTGTGCAGGCCCTTGCCCTTGAACAGGCTCAGCCAGGTGCCGTAGGCCTTCTTCGCGGCGGGCGAGGTGACGGTGATCTTCTTGGCGTCGACGTCGACGGTGTCGGCGCCCTCGCCGTAGAGGAAGGAGTGGGCGTAGTAGGACTGGGTCGAGCCCCAGTAGCCGTCGACGCCGGTCTTGTCCTTGATCGTGGCCGCGGCCTTCTTCAGGTCGTCCCAGGTCTTGGGGGCCTCGACGCCGGCCTTCTTGAACAGGGCCTTGTTGTAGACCAGGGCGAGGGTGTCCGTGGTGAACGGCGCGCCGTAGGTCTTGCCCTCGTACTGCGCCTGCTTGATCAGGTTCGGCTTGAACTTGTCCTGCTCGGCGAGGGCGTCGGTGCCGTCCAGCGGCAGGAAGAAGCCCTTCTTGGCGAAGGCGGGCGTCCAGCCGACCTCGGAGCGCAGCACGTCGGGAGCACCCTTGGAACCGGCGGCGGTGTCGAACTTGTTCTGTGCCTGGTCGAAGGGGACGTTGACGTACTTGACCTTGACGCCCTTGTTGGCGGCCTCGAACTCCTTGACGAGGGCCTGGTAGGTCGGCGCCTCGTTGGTGGCGTTGGAGGTGTCCCACCAAGTGATGGTGACGGGACCGTCGGCCTTGTCGCCGCTGTCGCTTCCGCCGCACGCCGTCGCTGCCAGGGCGAGGGACGCCACCAGCGCGGTGGCCGCTATGCCACGCCGCATGAGTTCTCCTTGAGGGTGAAGCCCGTTTCGTGCTGCCGACTGCGCCGTTGGCCGCCGGGCGTCGGTGACATTAGCCGCGCTGCAACGAGTTGCGAAAGACCTTGCAGCAAAAAGTTGCAAGGGGTGCGGATGGTTATCCCGCCGTGACCTCCCTTCGATCGCCCCGAGGCCTTGATTTCCGCCTGCTGGGCGGGCAGTCGCACGGTTGTGCAAGACTCTGCAAGCACTTGCCATCCGTGTCCGCCGGGAGAATCATCCGTTGCGGATCGGACGCCGACCACGACTTTTGAGGGACCGCGATGACCAAGCCACCCGCAGCGGGCCGTGCGACGGCGCGCATCAGGCGTCCCGTCGGTGTGCAAGGAGAACCCCGGCCGCTACAGTCCAGTGCTGTGACCACACGGCTTGCGGACATCGCGTTGCAGGCGGGGGTGAGCGAAGCGACCGTCAGCCGGGTCCTCAACGGGAAGCCCGGCGTCGCCGCCACCACCCGCCAGTCCGTACTGGCCGCTCTCGACGTCCTGGGCTACGAACGCCCGGTGCGCCTGCGTCAGCGCAGCGAGGGCCTGGTCGGCCTGATCACCCCGGAGCTGGAGAACCCGATCTTCCCGGCCCTGGCGCAGGTCATCGGGCAGGCGCTGACCCGGCAGGGCTACACGCCGGTACTGGCCACCCAGACCCCGGGCGGCTCGACCGAGGACGAGCTCACCGAGATGCTCGTCGACCGCGGGGTCGCCGGCATCATCTACGTCTCCGGGCTGCACGCCGACACCACCGCCGACATGCAGCGCTACGACCGGCTGCGCGCCCAGGGCGTGCCCTACGTGCTGGTCGACGGTTTCTCGCCGAAGGTGCAGGCGCCGTTCATCTCCCCCGACGACCGGGCGGCGATGAGCCTCGCGGTCACCCACCTCGCGTCCCTCGGGCACAACCGCATCGGTCTGGCCCTCGGGCCCAAGCGGTTCGTGCCGGTGCAGCGCAAGATCGAGGGGTTCGTGCGCACGATGCAGGACCAGTTGGGCCTGCGCGCCGAGACCGTCGAGTCGGAGCTGGTGCAGCACTCGCTGTACACCCTTGAGGGTGGTCAGGCGGCGGCCACGGCGTTGATCGACCGCGACTGCACGGCCGTGGTGTGCGCCAGCGACATGATGGCGCTGGGGGCGATCCGGGCGGCCCGGCAGCTCGGTCTGGACGTGCCGAAGGACATCTCCGTGGTCGGCTTCGACGACTCCCCGCTGATCGCCTTCACCGACCCGCCCCTCACCACGATCCGCAAGCCGGTCCCGGCCATGGGGCAGGCGGCCGTGCGCACGCTGCTGGAGGAGATCGGCGGGACGCCCGCGCCGCACAGCGAATTCGTCTTCATGCCCGAACTGGTGGTGCGCGGTTCGACCGCTTCGGCCCCTGGGGAACGTGGTCGTTCCTGAGGTCCGCGGCCTGAAGTCGCCGTAGGACATGCGGTCCGGACGGGGCCGCGGGATGATCGGTGCAGAAGTCCTTTTCTGGCAGACTCTGCGCCTATGGGTGAAACGACCGTAACGAAGCCGGAGGGCCTGGAAGCCGCCCTCCCGGACCCCGTTGCGGCTGATGCGGGGCGTGGCCCGCTGCGCCGGCTGCGCGCCCCGCGCCGGCCCCGGTTCTGGTTCGAGATCCTGCTGGTCGCGGTGAGTTACTGGACGTACTCGCTCGTCCGCAACGCCGTCCCCGAGCAGAGGACCGAGGCGCTGCGCAACGCCGACTGGATCTGGCGGGTCGAGCACCATCTGGGCATCGCCGTCGAGGGTGCGGTCAACCACGCGGTCAACTCGGTGCATTGGCTCATCGTCGGGATGAACTACTACTACGCGACGCTGCACTTCGTGGTGACGCTGGGTGTGCTCGTGTGGCTGTTCCGTCGCCACCCCGGCCGTTACGCGGCGACGCGCCTGGTGCTGTTCGCGACCACCGCGGTCGCCCTGCTCGGCTACTACCTGTATCCGCTGGCGCCCCCGCGGCTGATGACCGGCGGCGGCTTCGTCGACACGGTCATGGTCCACCAGACCTGGGGCTCGATGGCTTCGGGCGACCTGAAGCACATGTCCAACCAGTACGCCGCGATGCCGTCCATGCACATCGGCTGGTCCGTGTGGTGCGGGCTGACGATCTTCGCCCTGGCCACGGTCCCGTGGGTACGGGTGCTGGGGTTGCTGTACCCGGCGCTGACCCTGGTGGTCATCGTCGCGACGGCCAACCACTTCTGGCTGGACGCGGTGGGCGGCGTGCTGTGCCTGGCGTTCGGGTTCGCGGTCGCGCGGCTCTGGTACGGACGGCAGCCGTACGCCCTGCCGAGGACGGCACCGGAGCGCCGGCGCGACGGGTCCAGGTCCCCGGCCAGTGTCAACAACGCTCGTGATCAATACACCTAGCGCTCGGTGCTGCCGTAGAACCGTTCCTCCACCACGGCGCGCGCCCGGCGGGCCGTGCGCCGGTACGCGTCCAGCATGTCGCCCGCGTGGCCCGGGCCGAATCCCAGGTACCTGCCCACCGCGGCCAGCTCCCGGGGCTCCGTCGGGAAGGTGTCGCCGGCCCGGCCGCGGACCAGCATCACCGCGTTGCGGACCCGGGTCGCGAGGACCCAGGCCTCGTCGAGGATCGCCGCGTCCTCGTCCGTGATGAGCCCGGCGGCGCGGGCGGCGGCCAGGGCTTGCCGGGTGCGGGTGGTGCGCAGGCCCGGCTCCGTCGAGCCGTGCCGCAGCTGCATGAGCTGCACGGTCCACTCCACGTCGGACAGGCCGCCCGGCCCCAGCTTGGCGTGCAGCTTGGGGTCGGCGCCGCGCGGCAGCCGCTCGGACTCCATGCGGGCCTTCAGCCGCCGGATCTCGCGCACGGCCTCCTCGGCGAGCCCGGCCGCCGGGTAGCGCAGCGGATCGATCAGCTCGATGAAGCGACGGCCGAGGTCCTCGTCACCGGCGACGGGCTCGGCCCGCAGCAGCGCGTGCGACTCCCAGGTCTGGGCCCACCGGCGGTAGTAGGCCTCGTACGAGGGGAGGGTGCGCACCAGCGGCCCGGACTTGCCCTCGGGGCGCAGGTCGGCGTCGATGAGCAGGGGCGGGTCGGCGCTAGGGAGCTGCAGCAGGCGGCGCATCTCGGAGACGACCTTGTTGGCGGCCCGGGACGCCTCCCGCTCGTCGACGCCGTCGCGCGGTTCGTGCACGAACAGCACGTCCGCGTCGGAGCCGTAGCCCAGCTCGTGGCCGCCGAAACGGCCCATGCCGATGATCGCGAACCGGGTGGGCAGGTCGTCGCCCCAGCCGTCGCGCACGACCGCGCGGAGCGTGCCGGCCAGGGTCGCGGCGGTCAGGTCCGAGATCGCGCCGCCGACCCGGTCCACCAGGGCGCCCTGGTCGGCCTCCGCGGGCTGCTCCTCGGTGCCGTAGGAGCCGACGATGTCCGCGGCGGCCGTGCGGAACAGCTCGCGGCGGCGCACGCCGCGGGCGGCCGTGACCGCCTGGGTGACACCGTCGGCGCGCCGCACCGCGGCGAGTATCTCCTGCTCCAGGTGGTCGCGCGGCCGGGGGTCCAGTCCGCCGCCGTCCCCGTCGCCGAGCAGCGCGACCGCCTCCGGTGCGCGCATCAGCAGGTCGGGCGCGAGCCGGCCGGCGGACAGCACCCGGGCGAGGTTCTGCGCGGCGGCGCCCTCGTCCCGCAGCAGCCGCAGGTACCAGGGGGTCTTGCCGAGCGCGTCCGAGACCTTGCGAAAGCCCAGCAGGCCCGCGTCCGGGTCGGCCGAGTCGGCGAACCAGCCGAGCAGCACCGGGAGCAGGGTGCGCTGGATGGCGGCCTTGCGGGTGACGCCGGAGGCCAGGGCCTCCAGGTGGCGCAGCGCGGAGGCGGGGTCGGCGTAGCCGAGGGCGACCATGCGTTCCCGGGCCGCCTCGGTGCTCAGCCGGGCCTCCCCGGTGGCGAGCTGGGCGACCGCGTCGAGCAGCGGCCGGTAGAAGAGCTTCTCGTGCAGACGGCGTACGACGCCCGCGTGCCGCCGCCACTCGCGGTGCAGGTCGGCGACGGGGTCCTTGCGCATGCCGAGGGAGCGGCCGATGCGGCGCAGCTCGGCCTCGTCCTCGGGGACGAGGTGGGTGCGGCGCAGCCGGAACAGCTGGATGCGGTGCTCCATGGAGCGCAGGAACCGGTAGGCCTCGTCGAGCTGGGCGGCGTCCGCGCGGCCGACGTACCCCCCGGCGGCGAGGGCCTCCAGCGCGTCCAGGGTCGTACCGCTGCGCAGGGAGGTGTCGGCCCGGCCGTGCACCAGCTGCAGCAGCTGTACGGCGAACTCGACGTCCCGGAGACCGCCCGGTCCCAGCTTCAGCTGGCGGTCGACCTCACCGGCGGGGATGTTCTCCACGACCCGGCGGCGCATCTTCTGCACGTCGGGGACGAAGTTCTCGCGCTCGGCGGCCTTCCACACCAGGGGCTGGACGGCGGCGACGTACTCCTCGCCGAGGTCGAGGTCGCCGGCCACCGGGCGGGCCTTGAGCAGTGCCTGGAACTCCCAGGTCTTGGCCCAGCGCTGGTAGTAGGCGAGGTGGCTGGAGAGGGTCCGCACGAGGGGGCCGTTGCGGCCCTCGGGCCGGAGGTTGGCGTCGACGGGCCAGATGGAGCCCTCGACGGTGGTCTCGGAGCAGATCCGCATCATGTGCGAGGCGAGCCGGGTCGCGGCGCGTACGGCCTTGGTCTCGTCGGCCCCCTCGGTGGCCTCCCCGACGAAGATGACGTCCACGTCCGAGACGTAGTTCAGCTCGTGGCCGCCGCACTTGCCCATGGCGATGACCGCGAGGCGGCACAGGGCGGCGTCCTCGGGCGCGGCCGCCTCGGCGATCCCGAGGGCGGCGCGCAGCGTGGCGGTGGCGAGGTCGGCCAGCTCGGCGGCGGATTCGGCGACGCCGGTGGTGCCGCAGACGTCCCGGGCGGCGATGGACAGCAGGCAGCGCCGGTAGGCGACGCGCAGGGAGACGGGGTCGGTGGCCTCCGCGAGCCCGGCCTCGAACTCCTCCACCCCGGGGTGCAGGTCGTACGCCTCGTACATGACGAGGGCCTGCCAGTCGTCCGGGTGCCGGGCGAGGTGGTCGGCGAGGGCGGTGGACGCGCCGAGGACGCCGAGGAGACGGTCGCGCAGCGGCTTGGAGGAGATCAGCGTGTCGAGCAGTTCCCGGCGGGCGCCGGAGCTCTGCTGGGCCTCCAGCAGCCGGACCAGCCCGAGCAGGGCGAGATCGGGGTCGGCGGTCGCACCCAGCGCCTCCAGCAGGACCGGGTCGTCGCGCAGGGGTGCGAGTTCGGGGCTGTCCAGGAGCCGCTCGGCGGCGGAGGCGTCGGTGAAGCCGTGCCGCAGCAGTCGTGTGAAGGTGCTGCTCCTGCGCCCCGGCACCGCCGTCATCCGGGCCTCCCTCGCACTGTTCCTCGGACATGCATCGGATACATCGGATCAAGGTCCTACGGCTTTGAGCCTAACCGCCCGGGCCGGGGGAAGCGCCGGGGAGTTCGGCAGGCGGACGTGCGGTGCACGAGCTGGGCCGTTGCTTGGGCTGGGGCGGGCGGATGGGGGTGGACGGGGAGTCGGACGGGGGTGGGTGGAGCCGGGCGGGGTGGGGGTGGGTTGGGGGTGGACGGGCCGAGGCATTTGGCGGGCGGACGGGGTGTGTGGGTGGCGAGGCGGGCCGGCCGCAAACCGGGGGCGGGTGACGGGGCGGGCCGGCCGCGGACCGGGGGGTGTGCCTGCTACGGCGACTGGCCGCAGGGGGTGGTGGGGTGCGGGCGTGGCTACGCCGGCCGGTCGTGGGGGCGGGGGCATGGGTACGGCGGTTGGCGGCGTTTGCGGGGACGGGAGGGCCATTTCGGCCACGGCACGGGTCCGGTCGCCGTCTACTCGGTGGCGCCGCCGGGCGATTTCGGCTTCGGTGAGGGGGAGCCGTTTCAGCCGGCGTCGGTCGGCGCCAGTCGCCTTCGGCCGGCGTCGGTCGTCATCCACCGGCGTCAGTCGATCACAGTCGGCGTCGGTCGCCGTCCGCCGGTGTCAGGCGATGAAAGTCGGCGTCGGCCGCCACCCACCGGTGTCAGTCGGTGGCGGTCGGCGTCAGTCTGCGTCAGCAGGCATCGGTCGGCTTCGGCCGGACGCGGTGGCGGTTCTCATCAGGCCGGACGAAGGAGTCACGCCATGGACATCACCCTCGAAGTCATCCCGCTGCCCGTGTCCGACATCGACCGTGCCCGGGACTTCTACCGGGACAAGGTCGGCTTCCACGTGGACATCGACCAGGAGGTCATGCCGGGGATGCGGATCGTGCAGCTGACCCCTCCGGGTTCCGGCTGTTCGATCGCCCTGGGCGCGTCGATCTGGGAGATGACACCCGGCCCCACCCCGGCTCCGGGCACCTACCAGGGCCTGCAGCTGTGCGTCGCCGACATCAAGGCGGCCCACGCGGAGCTGGTCGCCCGCGGGCTCGAGGTGTCGGAGCCGGTCCAGTACTCCCCGGACGACGGCGCCACGTTCATGCACTTCCAGGACCCCGACGGCAACGGCTGGGCGGTGCAGGAGTACCGGCGCAGGGCCACGGAGCCGCTGCACCAGCTGCTGGCGGACCTGAAGCGCAAGCAGGCCTGAGGGCCCGGGGGAACCCGGTCAGGAATCAAGAAGCACGTCTCGCCGGGCGCGCTTAGCGTCGTTGTCATGACTTCCATCGCATCCGTCACCCTCGAGGTGGCCGACCCCGCCGCCGACCGCTTCTACTCCGCCGCCTTCGGTCTGGGCGACCGGCTGCGCCTGCGGGCATCGGAGGCACCGACCTCCGGCTTCCGCGGATTCACGCTGTCGCTCGTGGTCCCCCAGCCGGCCGACGTGGACGCCCTCGTCGAGGCGGCGGTGCGGGCCGGCGCGACGACGCTGAAGCCCGCCGCCAAGTCGCTGTGGGGCTACGGGGGTGTCGTGCAGGCCCCCGACGGGACGATCTGGCAGCTCGCGTCGTCGTCGAAGAAGAACACCGGCCCGGCGACCGGGCGGGTCGACGACTTCGTGCTCCTGCTCGGGGTGGAGGACGTGAAGGCCAGCAAGCAGTTCTACGTCGATCACGGCCTGGCCGTGGGCAAGAGCTTCGGCTCCAAGTACGTGGAGTTCGCCGCCGACGGTCCCGTCAAACTGGCCCTGTACAAGCGCCGCGGCCTCGCCAAGGTCGCCGGCGTCACCCCCGACGGCACGGGCTCCCACCGCCTCACCATCGGCAGCGACGCCGGGCAGTTCACGGACCCGGACGGCTTCACGTGGACGACGGCTTCGCAGAGCGCGTCGGTGTGAGGGAGGCGGGCCTCAGGACGACGCCGCCGGCAGACGGGTCACCGCCAGCCGCGTCAGTTCGCGGCTGTGCGGCTCGCCGTCGAGGGAGCGGTGCAGGGTCAGTCCTTCGATCAGCGCGTCCAGCTGACGTGCCGTGCTGCTCCAGGAGCAGGCGGCTGCGGCGCATCCAGCGCTGTGTCAGCTCGCGGTACTCGGGCCGTCTGGCGGCGAGCGTGTACAGCTCGTGGGCGAAGACGGGGTCACGCCGGGGTCCCTCGGACAGGGCGTGGACGAGGTCCGTGACGGCTTCACGGACCTGCTCGGGTGTCTCGGCGGAGCCGAGGCAGCGCTCGAATACGGCCACGATGTGATCGGCGAACCGGGTGAAGGCCTCCCGCAGCAGCTCGTCGATGCCGCTGAAGTGGTAGGTCGTCGAGCCGAGCGGTACCCCGGCCCTGGCGGACACCGATTCATGAGTTCGATCCGAGCGCGGCCCAGTGGCGCTACCACCCGGCGGGTCGACCGCATCGGGCCGAGCAGGGGTACCCACCTCCGCCACCGTTGAGCTGTGGATGTCAGCCGGATCTAGCCCTTATTGCGGATCCTGCGCTTCTTCTCCTTGGCTTCCTTATCCTTGCGTTGCGCCACACCGTACGCGGACCAGGGTCCCTGATGGACTGGGCACCGGGAGGTGCCGGTCACCACCTTCCGCTGACATCGCCCGCCTGTCTTGGTCGGCGCACCACACTTGGCCACGCTGCCTCCCCCTCCGGTCTCGAAACGCAGTACGTGGAGCTCTTAAGAACCGTGTCTCGGCTGCCGCCGCCAGGGAAGGCGCGTGCCGGATCGCTGGATGCGCGCGGGCGCACGTCGACGCCATCAGCTTGGGAAGCTGCGATCATTCGAGCCCGCCCGGGCAATGACCTGGAGGAACGCCCCCGATTACCGCCCCCTCAGGCTGGACAGCTTTCATCGTGACTCCCCATTGCTCCCCGCCATATCTGGTGCGCTTGCGGTGCGGCCCGCCCCGGACACGACTCTGACCGATCCCAGTACGGCTATGGCACTGGCGATGATGTTTCACACCCCAAGCTGATCACGTATCGCCGACAGGGCGCAGTTGCTGGGAGGCTGCCCACAGCCAGCCGGGATCACTCAAGGTAACGAAGCACCCCTAGGGCCGCTGGCATGAAAGCCGGTGGACTGGATTCGACAGCGGACAACTTCTCGAGCACCGTCTCGGGCCAGCGTCGAAGTAGGGCCCGGATCACGCCAGCCACGGCCCCGTAGACGGCTCGACTCCCGGCGCCGGGAGTGGTCTGGGACCGTGCCGGAGTGATCGGCATGCTCCCCGCACAAGAACAGCGGCGCGGGCTGGCGCAGGTCAGCTTGATCCCCCAGTATTCGCGACCAGCAGGGCCTGGTATTCCATGCGGCAGGCTCCACGGCCGGCCCTTGCGGACCGGGTCCGCACCCTCGCGTCGCAGAGCGGCGATCATCTTGCCGAACTGTCGCGCGCTCAGCCCGGTGAACGGGGCTATCCAGGACGGCTCTGACCCCGTGACCACACCAGACGCGGCAAGATCCTCTCACCCATGATCAGAAGTTCGGGACAGCCCTTAGCCCGAGGATTTCAGGTGGCCGAAATTCACCTACGCGGAATCGTTGCGTCCACCTTCTAATATTTCCTAAGATCAGCGAGTTCCGATCAATATTGATCGTTTATGCAGCGTCAACGGGGGTTCAATGTCTAGATTTAGCCGAGTCGCGTCCAGAGTAACTGTCGCTTTATCCCTCACCTGTGCCGTATCAGCCGCAGCCGCCCCGACGCAGGGCGGGGGTATTTCCGCAGACTGCGCCGCCATCCCCCAAGCCGGAGAGCTGACCGTCGAACAGGTTCCGGAAGGTGTGCTAACGCAGGATTGTGACCTGGCAGGGCGCATCGTGGTACATGACGGCATGGGGGTTGCAGTTCCCGGACCGGGCGAGACCGTCAGACTCGAAGTACTGAGTGCATACGGCACTGAAGTGCACGGTTTCTCGCTAGGCGTCACCGAAAAAGGCAGCATATTCTACGACCTGGAACTGTCCGGTGACGCCGCCGCCGAACCGGCAGACACGAAGAAGGCTGCTGCTGACAGCGCCCGGGTGGCAGCCCCGTCCGCCTGCTCGGACAACATCATGCTCCCTTGGGCCTGGGAGGATTTCGACTACTATGAATGGTATGTCGGTGATGGAGGTATGCCAGCAGCTCTGTCCCAGGCTGCAGCGGCCACTGCCTTCAAGGATGCAATCAATAACATAACCGGTGGCTATAACGATTGCGGAATAGCCGACACCATAGACGCCGGACACCGGTACATGGGAACCTCGAGCTTCGAGGCTGACCTGGATAATAAGGGCAACTGCACACCACGGGACAAGCAGAGCACGTGGGATGCGGGCGATCTTCAAAGCGGGTGGCTCGCCGCTACCTGCGGGTGGACGACCAACAGGGGAGGCAGCGAGGACCTGATAGAGGCGGACGTGCGCTACAACACGACCGATCACGACTTCACCAACGACCCCACCAGTTCGTGCACCGCCCACTACGACGTCCGAGCAGTGGGTACGCACGAGGCAGGCCATGTCTTCGGTCTCGACCACGCCCCCTCCGGGCACGACAATCTGACCATGGCTCCTGGCATAGGCCCGTGCGACAAGAGTGCTCGCACATTAGGCAGGGGAGACATGAGAACGCTTGAAGCAATCTACTGAGCGAGGTTTCCCTACCTATGAACCGTTCCAGGTGTCTGCGTGCGACGATCCTCGCGTGCCTCATGCTCTCGTCAGCCGCCTGTGCGGAAAAGGGCGACGAAACAGCGGTGCCTGAAAGTCGCGACAGAGGAACGGAGGCGTGCGCCGCCCGTTATGTCTACGAGGGCCGTGACTACAAAGGCATCGCGAACCGTCAGTTCACCGCCACGAGCAAACTGGGCTATGCCACGCAACCCCCCTGTAACGATACGGGAAAGGGAACCGAATTTAGAGACCTCGAGAAGAAAAACGCCTATAGGGTCTCCGGCATCTCCCCGACGGTAGCCATCGCCGTCGGGGAGAATGCCAAGACGGCGAAACTCTTCGCGGTCTACTCCGGCTCACAGATTCCAGAAGAGATCAAAGAGCTCGGCAAGAATTCATAACCAGTGTGATCCTCTTAGTCTCGATCTTTCGTGATTGGCCCTCGACGCCCCCCGCGAAAGATAGAGGCTAAGGGCTGTCTCGCATTGCTCGGTTGGCTGCAACGAGGCGGAGGATCTGCTGTCAGCGGAGGCGAAGGGTGGGGCAAGCGGACCGCCTATGCTTCCGCCATGCAGCAGCCTCGACCCATGGCGATGACCGGCAGTGACCTGGTTGCGGCTTTCCCGCGCCAGCTTGCCAATGACGTTCGCGCGGTCTTGGCGGTCATGCCGGAGGCCCGGATCGCACCTGCGTCGCCGTTCCCGGTGTACGTGGGCGATGAAGCCGTCGCCATTCCGTATCGGATCTATCAGGACGAGCTGCCGGCCGACGTGGTGTGCTCGCTGACGGTGGTACAGCAGGCGATCCTGCACTGTCTGTACTCGCGGCACTGCGACGGGCTGGTCCGCCAGCGTCACCTGGAGCGAATCGCCAGTTCCGACGAACTGTGGGTGGTGCCGTTCGTGGTGCAGTTGGCCGGCGAGTACGTCTTGGAGATCTTGGAGTCCATCCAGCACGGCCTTTCCGACCTGCCCTCCAAGCGGTCTGCCCAGCGGATGGCATACGGGGACTTCATCGCGCGGAATCCGGGGTTCTTCGCGCGGACCGAGCGCCGGGTGGTGAGCTACTGGTCCTGCTACTACCGGTGGAAGTTCCCCATGTTCGGCACATACCCGGGCTGCCATCTGCTGGAGCTTTTGCGGGCCGCCGCAATCGACCGCACGGGCGTGCCATGGCCCCGCCACACGCCGCCGGACTAACGGCGGAGCCTGGTCCGTGAGATGAACACCGTCGCCGTCATCCGGTGAGTGCGAGGTTGTGCAGGTGGGCGATGCCGAGCACCGCGTGGTGGACGCCGTCGCCTTTCAGTCGGCAGTCGCGAAGGATCTTCCACGTCTTCATGCGGGCGAATACGTGCTCGACACGGGCCCGGACCTGCTTGTGGGACCTGTTGTGCGCCTGCTTCCAGGAGGGCAGTTCGTCGTCCTTCGCATGGCGGCGATGTGGGATGACCAGCCCTGTTCCCTGGTAGCCGCCGTCGGCGATGGTGGTCGTGGCGCCGACGGCGGTCTCGGCGCCGGACTCGCTCCAGGCCCGGCAGTCGTTGCGGTTGCCGGGCATGGGTGGCCGACCACGACGACCAGGCGGGTGTCGGCGTCGATGACCACCTGGTGATTGGTGGAGTAGCGGTAGTTCTTCGACTGCTCTGCGATCTCGTGGTCGCGGGTGGGCACCAACGCAGGCCGCCGGGGCCGGACGGCGCAACGGAGATCTGCCCGGACGGCCCAGAGACGGCCCAGACTCTGCGAGACGCGAACGGGGCCGACGGTCCACTACCGTCGGCCCCGTTCGCCGAGCCAGCGGGAAACCCGCCCCGACCTGCCCTTACAGCGCCGGAAGGTTCTTCCGCAACTCGAACGCGGTCACCTCGGACCGGTACTCCTCCCACTCCTGCCGCTTGTTGCGCAGGAAGAAGTCGAAGACGTGTTCGCCGAGGGTTTCGGCGGCCAGGTCGCTGCGTTCCATGAGGGTCAGGGCCTCGCCCAGGTTCTGCGGGAGGGGTTCGATGCCCATCGCGCGGCGCTCCGCGTCGGAGAGGGCCCAGACGTCGTCCTCCGCGCCCGGCGGGAGTTCGTAGCCCTCCTCGATGCCCTTGAGGCCGGCGGCCAGCAGCAGCGCGTACGCCAGGTACGGATTCGCGCCGGAGTCGAGGGAGCGGACCTCGACCCGGGCCGAGCCCGTCTTGCCGGGCTTGTACATCGGGACGCGGACCAGCGCCGAGCGGTTGTTGTGGCCCCAGCAGATGTACGACGGCGCCTCACCACCGGCCCCCGCCGTGCGCTCCGCGCCGCCCCAGATGCGCTTGTAGGAGTTGACCCACTGGTTGGTGACCGCGGAGATCTCCGCCGCGTGCCGCAGCAGGCCCGCGATGAAGGAGCGGCCCACCTTGGAGAGCTGGTACTCGGAGCCCGACTCGTAGAAGGCGTTGCGGTCGCCCTCGAAGAGGGACAGGTGGGTGTGCATGCCGCTGCCCGGGTGCTCCGAGAAGGGCTTCGGCATGAACGTGGCGTGCACGCCCTGCTCCAGGGCCACCTGCTTCATGACGAGGCGGAACGTCATGACGTTGTCGGCCGTGGACAGCGCGTCGGCGTAGCGGAGGTCGATCTCCTGCTGGCCCGGCGCGCCCTCGTGGTGGGAGAACTCGACCGAGATGCCCATCGACTCCAGCATGGTGATCGCCTGGCGGCGGAAGTCCATGCCGACGTTGGTCGGCGTGTGGTCGAAGTAGCCGGAGTTGTCGGCCGGAGTGGGGCGGGAGCCGTCCAGGGGGCGGTCCTTCAGCAGGAAGAACTCGATCTCCGGGTGCGTGTAGAAGGTGAAGCCCAGGTCGCTCGCGCGGGCCAGGGCGCGCTTCAGGACGTAGCGCGGGTCCGCGAAGGACGGGGAGCCGTCCGGCATGAGGATGTCGCAGAACATCCGGGCCGTGCCCGGGGCCTCCGCGCGCCACGGCAGGATCTGGAAGGTCGACGGGTCCGGCTTGGCGATCATGTCGGACTCGTAGACCCGGGCGAAGCCCTCGATCGCGGAGCCGTCGAAGCCGATGCCCTCGTCGAAGGCCTGCTCCAGCTCGGCCGGGGCCACGGCGACGGACTTGAGGAAGCCCAGCACGTCCGTGAACCACAGGCGTACGAACCGGATGTCGCGCTCCTCCAACGTCCGGAGCACGAACTCCTGCTGCTTGTCCATCTTCCGCTTCCCCATCCTTGCTGGTCAGGCCGCCTGTCTTCCGTACCACGGGAGGCGGTCGGGCACCTGAGCATCCCACCACACCACCGTTTCGAACGCGTTGCCAACCATGATCGCCCGGCTGGTCCGGGGTCGAACGCCTCACGTCCGGCGGTGAACTGCTCTGCCGCCCATAGTGCCTGCTCGCACCGACATCCGTAACGGCCGGTTCCTGTCCTGGACCGCCCACTTAATTTGCATCTCAGATGCAACTTTAAGATAGCGTGCGCACAGCCGAGCCTTGAGGAGGCCTGATGCTGTCCGAGCAGTCCGCCGCCACCGTCCGTGCCACGCTCCCCGCCGTCGGAGCCGCCCTCGACACGATCACCGAGCGCTTCTACGCCGGGCTGTTCGCGGCCCACCCCGAGCTGCTGAGGGACCTGTTCAACCGGGGCAACCAGGCCTCCGGCACCCAGCGCCGGGCGCTCGCCGGATCCGTCGCCGCGTTCGCGACCCACCTGCTGGAGCACCCCGGGCAGCGGCCGGACGCCATGCTGGGGCGCATCGCCCACAAGCACGCCTCGCTCGGGGTGGCGCCGGAGCAGTACGCCGTCGTCCACGAGCACCTGTTCGCCGCGATCGCCGAGGTGCTCGGCGACGCCGTCACGCCCGAGGTCGCCGCCGCCTGGGACGAGGTCTACTGGCTGATGGCGAACGCCCTGATCGCCGTGGAGCAGCGGCTGCGCGAGGAGCGCGGCGGGCACACTTGGCGGCCCTGGGAGGTCGTCGAGCGGGTCGCCGAGACCGACGACGTCGCCACGTTCCGGCTGCGGCCGGCCGACGGCGGCCCGGTGCGCGAGTTCCTCGCGGGCCAGTACGTCTCCGTCCGCGTCGCCCTCGCGGACGGCGCCCGGCAGATACGGCAGTACAGCCTGTCCGGGGTGCCCGGCACCGGCCTGCGGCAGATCAGCGTCAAGCGTGTGCACGAAACCGGCGCCCCCGAGGGCGAGGTCTCGAACCACCTGCACGCGCGCGTACGGGTGGGTGACGTCCTGGAGCTGTCCGAGCCGTACGGCGACCTGGTCCTGGACTGCGGCCCCGGCACGCCGCTGCTGCTGGCCTCGGCCGGGATCGGTGTGACCCCGATGACCGCGATGCTGGCGCACCTGGCCGACTCGGGGCACCGCGCCCCGGTCACCGTCGTGCACGGCGACCGCTCCCCCGCCACCCACGCCCTGCGCGCCGACCACCAGGCCTACGCCGACAAGCTGCCCGATGCGGCCGTCCACCTCTGGTACGAGCAGGACGCCCCGGCGGGCACGCATTCCGGGCTGGTCGACCTCACCGGCGTCACCGTGGCCCCGGGCACGCGCGCGTACCTGTGCGGCCCGCTCCCGTTCATGCGGGCGGTGCGGACCCAGCTGATCGCGAAGGGCGTGGCCCCCGCCGGCATCCACTACGAGGTGTTCGGCCCGGACCTGTGGCTGGCGGGGCAGGACTAGGGCCTGTCGTTTGGATCATGACGCAGACGCGGGGCCCGGCACGCGCATCTGCCGCGTTGTCGTCACTCGCCGATGTTCCGCATCGACTCCCTCCTCCGCCTTGCAGCCGCACGCACCAGGCCCCGCTCACCGGCGTTCACAGGTGCTGCCGATGCCCTGCGCCATGATCCAAACGACAGGCCCTAGGAAGCAGGGCGATCGGGGCCCCGGGAGATCCCCAGGAGCAGCGCACCGGTCGGCTCCGCCACGATGTCCTCCATCGTGACCGGGTCCAGCGAGGTGAAGAACGCCTCCTGGGCCCGGCGCAGGGCGCCGCGCAGGCGGCACGCGGAGTTGAGGGGGCAGGGCGTCGGGCCCTCGCAGTCGACGACGTCGCCGCCGCCCTCGAAGGCGCGGACCACGGCGCCCACCGAGGCCGTACGGCCCTTCTCGGTGAGCGTGAGGCCGCCGCCGCGTCCTCGGCGGGCCTCGAGCAGGCCCATGTGCTGGAGCTCGGCGACGACCTTGGCCAGGTGGGTGTACGGCACGTCCATGCCGTCCGCGACGTCCCGGGTCGTCGGACTCGATCCGCCCGCGACGGCGAGCCGCATCAGGACCCGCAGGGCGAGGTCGGTGGAGCGCAGCAGCCGCATGCGGGCAGCGTAGGTAATGCGCATCGGCGGTTCAAATTATCGGAGGTCCACGAGCGGGCCGTCGGGCCCGGGACCGGCGAAGCCGTCGTCCCGCTGTCGGGGCCGTATCGATTCGGCCCATTCCCCGGCTGCCCTACGGGGCGCCCCGTCTCCCCCACTACGATCAGCTCACCCGACCGTCACTCTTCCCACGAAGGACACCTCATGGGCTCCGCCAACAAGAGCAGCACGGACCGCAGGGCGCGCATAGAGGAGATGCGGCGCGCCGAGCAGGCCCGTGAGCGCCGCAACCGGGTCCTCGTCATCGGGGCCAGTGTGGTGGCCGTCGCCGGGCTCGTGGCCGGCGGTGTCGTGCTCGTGCGGTCCCAGGGCGACAAGGGCGGTGACGTCGCGACGAGCGATTCCTCGGGCAAGGGCAGGTTCGTGACGGGCAAGGACGGCGTGAGGACGTGGGAGGGCAAGCTGTCCCGCAACCACGTCACCAAGGCCGTGAAGTACGCCTCCGAACCGCCGGTCGGCGGGGACCACAACCCGGTCTGGATGAACTGCAACGGCGACGTCTACACGGAGCCGCTGAAGAACACCAACGCCGTGCACTCGCTGGAGCACGGCGCGGTGTGGGTGACGTACAACGCCGACGCCGGGAAGGCCGACGTCGACGCGCTCGCGGCGAAGGTGAAGAAGACGCCGTACACGCTGATGAGCCCGGTGGACGACCAGAAGGACCCGATCATGCTGTCGGCGTGGGGCCACCAGCGCACGGTGACGGGTGCGAAGGACCCGAACGTGGACGCGTTCTTCGAGAAGTTCGTCCAGGGCGCGCAGACCCCCGAGCCGGGAGCCGCCTGCACGAACGGGCTGTCCAAGTGAGGCATGTCGGCCTGATCGCCGGGGCCGCGGCGGCGGCGCTGGTCGCCGCCGGGGCGATCACCTACGCCGTCGCGGGGGACGACGGCGGCGGCAGGACCCCGTCGGCCGAGTCCGCGGACGCCGGTTTCGCGCGGGACATGGCGGTGCACCACCAGCAGGCCGTGGAGATGTCGTACATCGTGCGCGACCGCACGAAGGACGAGGAGGTCCGGCGGCTCGCGTACGACATCGCGCAGACGCAGGCCAACCAGCGCGGCATGCTCCTCGGCTGGCTGGACCTGTGGGGCCTGCCCAAGGTGTCCTCCGAACCGCCGATGACCTGGATGGACATGGGCGGGATGGCTTCCGGCAAGGACGGCGCGCTGATGCCGGGCATGGCGACCAACTCCGAGATGAAGAAGCTCGGGGAGCTCAGCGGGAAGCGGGCGGAGGTCTTCTACCTGCAGTTGATGACGGACCATCACCGGGGCGGCATCCACATGGCCGAGGGATGTGTGCGCGCGTGCGCGGTCGGCGTGGAGAAGCGGCTCGCCCAGGGCATGGTGGACGCGCAGCAGTCGGAGATCTCCTTGATGGCGGACATGCTCAAGGCGCGGGGTGCGGCACCGCGGTCCTAGGGGACAGTTCGCTCGCGGCCGTGAAGGAGCACGACGACGTCACCGGCGTGGGCTCGCCCGGGAAGGGCTGCGTCGAGTCGTACCGGCGCCGCTGACGTCCGCCGGCGGGCCACTGGCGTCTGTCGGCCGCCGCTGACGTCCGCATGGGGACATGGGGTGGTGCGGGGTGACCCACACCACCCCATTGTGTCGCACTGACGATTACACTGGGCGGCGTGCCTCAACTACGTCTCGCCCTGAACCAGATCGACGCCCGCGTGGGCGACCTCGCCGGCAACACCGAGTCGATCGTCCGCTGGACCCGGCACTCCGCCGAACAGGGAGCGCATCTCGTCGCGTTCCCGGAGATGGTGCTGACCGGGTATCCCGTCGAGGACCTGGCGCTCAGGTCGTCCTTCGTCGAGGCCTCTCGCGCGGCGCTGCGCGCTCTCGCCACGCGTCTGGCCGAGGAGGGCTTCGGAGAGCTGCCGGTGATCGTCGGCTACCTCGACCGCAGCGCCACGGCCCAGCCGAAGTACGGCCAGCCGGCCGGCGCTCCGCAGAACGCCGGGGCGGTGCTCCACCGCGGCAAGGTGGTCCTGAACTACGCCAAGCACCACCTGCCGAACTACGGCGTCTTCGACGAGTTCCGCTATTTCGTGCCCGGCGACAGCATGCCGGTGCTGCGGGTGCACGGCGTGGACGTCGCCCTGGCCATCTGCGAGGACCTGTGGCAGGACGGCGGCCGCGTCCCCGCCGCCCGTTCGGCGCAGGCGGGCCTGCTGGTCTCGATCAACGCCTCCCCGTATGAGCGCAACAAGGACGACACGCGCCTGGAGCTGGTCCGCAAGCGGGCCCAGGAGGCCGGCTGCACCACGGCATACCTGGCCATGATCGGCGGTCAGGACGAGCTGGTGTTCGACGGCGACTCGATCGTGGTCGACAAGGACGGCGAGGTCGTGGCGCGGGCCCCGCAGTTCTCCGAGGGCTGCGTGGTCCTGGACCTGGACCTGCCGGCCGCGTCGCCGGACGCGCCCACCGGCGTGGTGGACGACGGGCTGCGCATCGACCGCGTGGTGCTGTCGGAGGAGCCGCTGCCCCGTTACGAGCCCGAGCTCACGGGCGGCTACGCGGACCGGCTGGACGACGACGAGGAGGTCTACTCGGCGCTGGTCGTGGGCCTGCGGGCGTACGTCGCGAAGAACGGCTTCTCGTCGGTCCTGATCGGCCTGTCGGGCGGCATCGACTCCTCGCTGGTGGCGGCGATCGCGTGTGACGCGGTGGGCGCGCAGAACGTGTACGGCGTGTCGATGCCGTCGAAGTACTCCTCGGACCACTCCAAGGACGACGCGGCCGAACTGGCCCGCCGTACGGGTCTGAACTACCGGACCGTGGCGATCGAGCCGATGTTCGACGCGTACATGGGCGCGTTGGGACTGACGGGCCTGGCGGAGGAGAACCTCCAGTCCCGCCTGCGCGGCACGCTGCTCATGGCGATCTCCAACCAGGAGGGCCACATCGTCCTGGCCCCGGGCAACAAGTCGGAACTGGCGGTCGGCTACTCGACGCTGTACGGCGACTCGGTCGGCGCGTACGGGCCCATCAAGGACGTGTACAAGACGTCGGTCTTCCGCCTCTCCGAGTGGCGCAACCGGGCCGCCCGGGAACGCGGCCAGACCCCGCCCATCCCGGAGAACTCCCTCACCAAGCCCCCGAGCGCGGAACTGCGCCCGGGCCAGGTCGACACGGACTCGCTGCCCGACTACCCGGTGCTGGACGCGATCCTGGAGCTGTACGTCGACCGCGACCGGGGCGCGGACGAGATCGTGGCGGCCGGGTTCGACGCGGAGCTGGTCGCGAAGACACTGCGCATGGTCGACACGGCCGAGTACAAGCGGCGCCAGTACCCGCCGGGCACGAAGATCTCCCCGAAGGGGTTCGGCAAGGACCGGCGGCTGCCGATCACCAACGGGTGGCGCGAGTCGCTCTGACGGGCCAGGGTCGTCAGGTACGGCCCGGCCTCCCAGGTCCGGAGGTCTCGCGCGCCGCACGGCGTGGGAGACCTCCGGACCCGCCGGGACCGGACCTCCACGACCGCTACCCGGGGAGCCCGCCATGAGGATCCATCTGACCAGTGTCTTCGTCGACGACCAGGCCAAGGCCCTGCGCTTCTACACCGAGGTCCTCGGCTTCGTGAAGAAGTACGACGTGCCGGTGGGCGAGACGGACCGCTGGCTGACCGTCGTCTCCCCCGAGAACCCCTGCGGCACGGAGCTGCTGCTGGAGCCCGCCGGTCACCCGGCCGTCAAGCCGTACCGCGACGCGCTCGCCGCCGACGGCATCCCGGTGGCGCAGTTCGCCGTCGACGACGTCCGCGCGGAGTACGAGCGCCTGAGCGGCCTCGGTGTCCGCTTCACGCAGGAGCCCGTGGACATGGGGACCGTGACCACGGCCGTCTTCGACGACACCTGCGGCAATCTGATCCAGATCGCGACCCAGCCGCAGGAGTAGAGACCCAGCCGCAGGAGTAGACCTGCGGCGCGCCCGCCGGTGGCACCGAACGCGGCCGATCCGCCGATGTACTGACAGGCGGTCAGCTACCTTCGGCGCGACCGAGGAGGGGATCATGAGTGAGCTGATCACGAGTGACCGCGTCGTTCCGGCGCGTGTCCTGGACGCCGAACGCCTCGCCGCCGAGGCGGGGTTCGCGAAGAGCTGCATCGCCGAGGTCGGCAGGCTCTGAGGACGGCCGCCGCCGCCAAGCCGGGTGGGGTGGTCGCCGAGAGCGGCACCGGGTCGGGAGTGGGGACCGCCTGGCTGCACAGCGGCCTCGGGGACGGCGCGCGGCTGGTGACCGTGGAACGGGACGAGGAGCTGGCCCGTGGTGCGGCCGCGATCTTCGCCGACGACGAGCGCGTCAGCGTGCTGACCGGGGACTGGCGGCTGCTCGAACGGCATGCCCCCTTCGACGTGTTCTTCTGCGACGGCGGCGGCAAGCGGGACGATCCGCGCCGGGTCGTCGAGCTGCTCGCCCCGGGCGGGATCCTCGTCCTGGACGACTTCACCCCCTCGGCCGATTGGCCGCCCCGGTTCGAGGGCGAGGTGGACGAGCTGCGCCTGTTCTACCTGACGCATCCGGAGCTGGATGCGGCCGAGGTCCTCACCACGCCGACCAGTTCGGCGCTCATCGCGGCGCGGCGGCAGGGGCCGCGACAGACGTGAGAACGGCAGCCCGTGGGTCGGTGACCCACGGGCTGCCGCGTGCCGGAAGGCGTCAGTGGCGCACTGCTTCCGCCTCCTGCGGGACATGGCTCGCCACGATCCGCTCGCGTCCGGCCACGGGCGCCTGGCGCCGGTCCACCGCGTAGGCGAGCGACGCCACGGCCAGGCCGAGGACGGCCAGGGCCACACCGGCGAGGGCCGGGGAGGTGACGCCGAAGCCCGCGGCCAGGGCGAGGCCGCCGATCCACGCGCCGCCCGCGTTGGCCAGGTTGAAGGCGGCCTGGTTGGCCGAGGAGGCCAGGGACGGGGCCGAGGACGCCTTCTCCATGACCATCAGCTGGAGCGGGGAGCCGGTGGCGAAGGCCGCCATGCCGAGCAGGGTCACGGCCACGGCGGCCGTGACCTCCGTGCGCATCAGCAGTGGGAACAGCGCCAGGACCGCCACCAGCGAGGAGAGTCCGCCGAACAGCGTGCCCCGCAGGGAGTGGTCGGCCAGGCGGCCGCCCAGCAGGTTCCCCGCGGTCGCGCCGACGCCGAACAGAGCCAGCAGCAGGGTGACGCTGGCGTCGGCGTAGCCGGCGGCGTCCGTGAGCATCGGCGTGATGTAGCTGTAGGCCGCGAAGAGCGCGCCGAAGCCCGCGACGGTCGTGCCGAGCGAGAGCCAGACCGGCAGCGAGCGCAGCGCGGCGAGTTCACCGCGCAGGCCCTTGGCGGTGGTGTGCTCGTGGTCGTGCGGGATGAGGAGCGCGAGCGCCGCGATGGCCGCCAGGCCGATGGCGCTGACGCCGAGGAAGGTCGCCCTCCAGCCGAGGTGCTGGCCCATCAGGGTCGCGACCGGCACACCAGCGACGTTCGCGACCGTCAGGCCGAGGAACATCAACGAGACCGAGCGCGCCTTGCGTTCGGGGGCGACCATGTTCGTCGCGACGACGGCTCCGACGCCGAAGAAGGCGCCGTGCGGCAGTCCGCTCAGGAAGCGGGCGGCCAGCAGCCAGCCGTTGTCGGGCGCGAGGGCCGACAGGGCGTTGCCCACGACGAACAGTCCCATCAGGCCGATCAGGACCGTGCGCCGGGACATCTTGGCGGTGACCGCGGCCAGCAGCGGGGCGCCGATGACGACGCCCAGCGCGTACGCCGACACCAGATGGCCGGCGCCGGGTATCGAGATGTTCAGGTCGTCCGCGACGTCGGGCAGCAGCCCCATCATCACGAACTCGGTCGTACCGATGCCGAAGGCGCCCACGGCGAGGGCGAGCAGGGCCAGGGGCATGAGTGAGCCTTTCGAGACTTGCTTGGAGATCCGTACGCGTATGTTCAAGTACGGAACAAAGTCTCTCAGGCGCGCTGTTCCCCGCCTTGCCGCCTCTGGCGCGGTTTTCTGACGGCAGGGCCGTGACCAGGGGGTTTCAGGAACCGTTTGTGGTGACACTCACACGGGCGGCGACCGGCAGATGGTCGCTTCCCGTCTGCGGGAGGGTCCAGGAGCTCTCCGGCTTCAGGCCCCGCACCATGATCTGGTCGATGCGGGCCATCGGGAACGACGCGGGCCAGCTGAAGCCGAAGCCGTTGCCGGCCGCGCCCTGCGTGGAACGCATCTGCGAGGTGACGGCGTTGAGCGCGCGGTCGTTCATCGTGCCGTTCAGATCGCCGAGCAGGACGATGTTCTTCAGCGGTTCACGGGCGATGGCCTCACCGAGGTAGTCGGCGCTGCGGTCGCGCTGCCGGGCCGTGAAGCCGGCCTCCATCTTCACGCGCACCGACGGCAGATGGGCGACGTAGACGGCGACCTGCCCGGCCGGGGCGGTCACGGTGGCGCGCATCGCGCGGGTCCACCCCATGTCGAGGTCGACGTCCCGCACCCCGGTCAGCGGGTACTTGCTCCACACCCCGACGGTGCCCTGCACCGAGTGGTAGCGGTACGTCGACGCCAGCGCCTTCTCGTAGGTGGGCACCGCGGCCGGCGTCAGCTCCTCCAGGGCCAGCACGTCCGCGCCCGAGGCGGCCACGTCACGGGCGGTGCCGGCCGGGTCCGGGTTCTCGGCGTTGACGTTGTGCGTGACCACCGTGAGGTCCCCGCCGGGCGCCGTCTTGTCGCTGAGCTGACCGCCGAACAGGTTCAGCCAGACCACGGACGGCAGCACCACCGCGATCAGCGCGGTCGCGGACCTGCGGAACAGGGCGAGGGCGAGCAGCACCGGGACGAACAGGCCCAGCCAGGGCAGGAACGTCTCGGTGAGGCTGCCCAGGTTGCCGATCGTGTTCGGGATGTGCGAGTGCAGCAGCATGACCAGGGCCAGCAGCACCGCGCACATCGCGACGAGCAGTCCGCGCCGCCAGATCCGCGGGTCGCCCCGCCAGGGGCCCGCCAGCCGGTCCAACAGGCGCCGAAGCCGGGGCCCCCGGTGCTCGGGCCCCGAGCCGCCGTTGTCCGTCTCCGTCATGTACGCCTGCTGCGCCATACCGTCGCCTCACTGCCTGCCGTGCACACCATCGCCCCCGTGTCCTTACGACCCTAGGGGATGATCCGTTCCGTTCCCGCCGTCCTTCGACGGCCGTACGGGGGCGATGACGTTCGAGTCCCCGCGACGAGTTCCGATCAGCCCCGGCGAAAGCGCCCTCTGTGACGAAACGCGCACACTAGGAGCCCTGCGGAGCCGAACTGACAGAGGGTGAGCCGGTCGGGCGCAGCCCTTCCAGCAGGGTGTCGACGACCTGTTCGGCGAGGTCGTCGGGGAGATCGGCGTCGGTGCGCAGCACGGCCCGCACGAGCATCGGGCCGACGAACAGGTCGTTGAGCAGCTCCAGGTCGAGGTCCGTGCGCAGTTCCCCGTTCTGCCGGCCGCGCCGCAGGATCTCCAGGCCGAGCTGCCGGCGCGGCGCGACGACGGTCGCGTGGTACGCCGCCCAGAGTTTCGGGCTGCTCTTCATCTGGGCCTGGACGCTGTGCAGGATCGCCGAGGAGCGGTTGGCCAGGCCGCGCCGGCGCACCTGCTCCAGCAGGACGACGAGGTCGTCGCGCATGGAGGTGCCGGGGAGCGGCGGGTCGGGGGGCTCGGCGGCGCGCACGACGTCGACGAAGAGTTCCTCCTTGCCGCTCCAGCGGCGGTAGATGGTGGCCTTGCCGACGCCCGCGGTGCGGGCGATGCGCTCGATGGACAGCTCCGCGAGGGGCACGCCCTCCTCCAGGAGCTTCATCACGCCCTCGATGATGGCGCGCTCGACGGCCTCGCTTCTGGGACGTCCCCTGGCGGGACCGTCGTGCGGGGGCTGCCGTTCGGCGGGGCTCACGTCGCTGCTTCCTTTCCTGACCGGTGCCGGCCGTCCCTGGCGGGCGGGAGTCCATCGTCCCTCAGGCCTACGACCTGGTGTGCGACAACTCCTGGCCGTCCTGCGCACCCTGGGCCGCCGGGGGCTTGCCCGGGAGGAACAGCGCCACGACGACCGCGCCGAGCACGGCGACGCCCGCGCCCCACAGGGCGGTGATGTGCATGGCGTGCAGGAACGCGTCATGGGCCGGGGCGATCAGGGACGCGCCCCGCGGGCCCAGCTTGTCCGCGATGCCGAGGGTGGCCTCGATGGACTCGCCCGCGGTGTGCCGCAGCGCAGGGGGGAGCGCGCCCAGCTTGTCCTCGATGCCCGTGCGGTAGGCCGTGGACAGCACCGACCCGAGGACGGCGATGCCGAGGGCGCCGCCGAGCTGCCGGAAGGTGTTGCTGAGCGCGGAGGCGGAGCCGGCCTTCTCGCGGGGCAGGGCCTGCATGATGACGACGCTGACCGGCGTCATGATGTGGGCCATGCCGGCGCCCATCAGGAAGAAGATCACTTCCAGCATCCAGATGGGGGTGTCCGCATCCAGGGCGGCGAAGGCGGCCAGCATGGCGGCGATGACGAGCAGACCGGCCGTGGTCGTGGCCTTGTTGCCGAAGCGGTCGACGACCAGCCGGGCGCGCGGCGCGAAGATCATCTGGGCGGCGGCCAGCGGCAGCATCAGCAGACCGGTCTGCAGCGGCGAGTAGCCGCGCACGCTCTGCGTGTAGAAGACGGAGAAGAAGGTCACGCCCATCAGAGCGAAGAAGACCAGCGCGATGGCGGCGATGGCGGCCGAGAAGACCTTGTTCTTGAAGTACGTGACGTCTATCGACGGGTGGTCGCTGCGCTTCTCGAAGACGACGAACGCGACGAGCACGGCGAGACCGGCACCGATGGTGGACAGCACGGTGACGTCGGTGAAGTCGGCGAGCTGGCCGCCCTTGATGATGCCGTAGACGAGCAGGACCAGGCCGACGACGGACAGCACCACTCCGACGGGGTCGACCCGGCCGGGGTGCGGGTCGCGCGAGTCGGGCACCAGCCAGAGCATCAGCGCGAGCGCGAGCAGCACGATCGGCACGTTGATGAGGAAGACCGAGCCCCACCAGAAGTGGTCGAGCAGCACACCGCCGGTGATCGGGCCGATGGCGATGGCGAGGCCGACGCCGCCCGCCCAGATGCCGATGGCCTTCGGCTGCTCGTCGCGCTCGAAGACGTTCATGAGGACGGCGAGGGTGGCGGGCATCACGAACGCGGCGCCCAGGCCCATCACCGCCCGGAAGGTGATCAGCTCGCCCGGCGAGCCGGAGAACGCGGCGAACGCCGAGCCGAGACCGAACACGGCGAGACCGCCGAGCAGCACCTTCTTGCGGCCCAGCCGGTCACCCAGCAGCCCGGCGGTGAACAGCAGGCCCGCGAAGACGAGGGTGTAGGAGTTGATCGCCCATTCCAGCTCGCTCTGCGTGGCGCCCAGGCCGGTCGGGGCCGGGGTGGAGATCGTCTTGATGGCGACGTTCAGGATCGAGTTGTCGAGCACGACGATCAGCAGGCTCAGCATCAGCACGCCGAGGATCGCCCAGCGGCGCCGGTGCACCGCTTCCGGTACGCGCGGGCCGGTGGGGGCGGCCGGGTCGGCAGGAGTAGTCATGGAGGCGAGCCTAGAGGTGTTTCGATACGAGACCGTCTCGTATCGGAAATCTCTTACCGAGATCTTACGCGGCTCATGCGGTGCGGGCCTCGGGGAGCCGCGGAACGCACGGGGGCTGCCCGGCCCTGCTGGCGCACCAGACCGTGTAGGGCGTAGGCCGCCCCCCTGCCGACATGGCCGAGGGCCCGGAGCGTGTCGTGTCGCCAGAGTCCTGCCTGCCCCGCCCTCGGGGCGGACGATGGGACTTTGCGGACACGACCTAGCCCTCGGTGGCACGAGGTGCCACCATGGACGTGGTCCGGGGACGCCGTCAGGGCGCCTCGAGATGACGTGATAGGAGCCGTGCCATGACGCAGCTTCCGGCTGCCCAGACTGCTCAGAAGAAGCCCTCCGACGGCGGCAAGGCGCTGTACGGGGGCAAGGGCACCCGCCGCATCACCGTGCGCGACATCGCCGCCGCCAAGGAGCGCGGCGAGAAGTGGCCCATGCTCACCGCCTACGACGCGATGACCGCGTCCGTGTTCGACGAGGCCGGGATCCCGGTGATGCTCGTCGGCGACTCGGCGGGCAACTGCCACCTCGGGTACGAGACGACCGTGCCCGTCACCCTCGACGAGATGACGATGCTGTCGGCGGCGGTCGTACGGGGCACCTCGCGGGCCCTGATCGTCGGCGACCTGCCCTTCGGCTCCTACCAGGAGGGTCCGGTGCAGGCGCTGCGCTCGGCGACCCGGCTGGTGAAGGAGGCGGGCGTGCAGGCCGTGAAGCTGGAGGGGGGCGAGCGGTCGCACGAGCAGATCCGGCTGCTCGTCGAGTCCGGCATCCCGGTCATGGCCCACATCGGGCTGACCCCGCAGTCGGTCAACGCCATGGGCTACCGCGTGCAGGGGCGGGGCGAGGAGGCCGCACAGCAGCTGCTGCGGGACGCGAAGGCCGTGCAGGACGCGGGCGCGTTCGCCGTGGTGCTGGAGCTGGTTCCCGCGGAGCTGGCCGCCGAGGTGACGCGGGTGCTGCACATCCCGACCGTCGGCATCGGGGCGGGCCCCGAGACCGACGCGCAGGTGCTGGTGTGGACCGACATGCTGGGTCTGACCGGCGGGCGGGTGCCGAAGTTCGTGAAGCAGTACGCCAACCTGCGCGAGGTCATGGGCGACGCGGTGAAGGCGTTCGCGGACGAGGTCGTCGGCGGAACGTTCCCGCAGGAGGAGAACTCCGTCCACTAGAGAGCCACAGCGGTACCACGACAGCCCGTCGGCCTTCCCCCAGCCGACGGGCTGTCCCCTTTCCGGCCGGGCCACCGACAGGGCCCTCCCCCTGCACCGACACCACCGACAAGGGCTGGCGGTGCCTGTCGGTGGCCTGTCGGTGGCTTGTCGGTGGTTTGTCGGTGGGGACTGAGAGCGTCTGTGCCATGACGCGAATCGACACACGAACCGGCGGCGCCGCTGTCACCGTGCGGGGGCTGGTGAAGCACTACGGGGAGACCAAGGCCCTGGACGGGGTCGACCTGGACGTGCGGGAAGGCACCGTGATGGGGGTGCTCGGGCCGAACGGGGCCGGGAAGACCACCCTCGTGCGGATCCTGTCCACACTGCTCGCGCCCGACGCGGGACAGGCCACGGTCGCCGGGTACGACGTCGTACGGCAGCCGCGGCAGCTGCGGCGGGTGATAGGGCTCACCGGGCAGTACGCCTCCGTCGACGAGAAGCTGCCCGGCTGGGAGAACCTGTACATGATCGGCCGGCTGCTCGACCTGCCCCGCAAGGAGGCCCGCGCGCGGGCCGACGAACTGCTGGAGCGGTTCTCGCTGACCGAGGCCGCCAAGCGGCCCGCGAGCACCTACTCCGGCGGCATGCGACGCCGCCTCGACCTGGCGGCCTCCATGATCGGGCGGCCCGACGTGCTGTTCCTCGACGAACCGACCACCGGGCTCGACCCGCGCACCCGCAACGAGGTGTGGGACGAGGTCAAGGCCATGGTCGGCGACGGCGTGACCGTCCTGCTGACCACCCAGTACATGGAGGAGGCCGAGCAGCTCGCCTCCGAGCTCACGGTCGTGGACAAGGGCAGGGTCGTCGCGGGCGGCGGCATCGAGGAGCTCAAGGCGAGGGTCGGCGGGCGGACCCTGCGGATCCGGCCCGCCGACGCCCTCCACCTGCGGCCGCTCGCCGCCCACCTCGACGATCTCGGCATCACCGGACTCGCGGCCACCACCGTGGACACCGACTCCGGCACCCTCCTCGTCCCGATCCTCAGCGACGAGCAGCTGACCGCCGTCGTCGGCGCCGTCACGGCCCGCGGCATCACGCTCGCCGCCGTCACCACCGAACTGCCCAGCCTGGACGAGGTGTTCCTGTCCCTCACCGGCCACCGTGCCAGTGCCCCGCAGGACGCCACGCCCACCGAGGACCGCGAGGAGGTCGCCGTATGAGCGCCACCACCCTTCCCAGCCCGGCGACCACCGGCGACGCGCGCATCTCGCTGCGCGGGCACCTGCGGCACACCGGTGCCCTCGTCCGCCGCAACCTGCTGTGGATCCGCCAGGACCCCGAGTCGATGGCCGACGCACTGCTGATGCCGGTCATCTTCACCCTGCTGTTCGTGTTCGTCTTCGGCGGCTCGATCGGGCAGGCGCTGGGCGGCGGGCAGGACCAGTACGTGCAGTACGTGATCCCCGGCATGATCGCGATGATGAGCATGACGCTGTCCCAGGGCGTCGGCACCGGCTTCAGCCAGGACTTCAACTCCGGTGTCATGGACCGCTTCCGGTCCCTGCCCATCGGCCGCGGCTCGGTGCTGTTCGCGAAGATCTCCGTGGAACTGCTGCGGATGCTGTTCGCGACCGCCGTGCTCATGATCGTCTCTGTGGCGGTCGGGTTCGACATCACCAACTGGCCCGGGCTGTTCGCGGCCGTGGCCCTGTCCACCGCGTTCGCCTCGTCGATCATGTGGGTGTTCCTCACCCTGGGCGTGATGATGAAGAGCGCCCAGTCCGTGCAGGCGATGGGCTTCCTGGTGCTGTTCCCGCTCCAGTTCGGCTCGTCGATCTTCGCACCGACGACGTCGATGCCGGGCTGGCTGCAGACCTTCACCGACTACAACCCGCTGTCCACGCTCGCGGACGCCGCGCGCGGACTGATGGTGGGCGGGCCGGTCGCCCACGACCTGTGGGTGACGCTCGGCTGGTCGGTGGCCATCACGGCGGTGATGGCGCCCGTCGCGATCCACAAGTTCCGGACCAAGAGCTGACCGGACACGCCCGGTGCGCGTCACAGCAGGGCGGCGGCCTCCTCGGGGGAGAGGCCGCCGCCCTGCGCGTACGCGCTCTCGTACGCCGGGTCGCCGAGGGCCGCGCGCGCCCTTCGTTCCGCCCGCTCGCGGGCCTCGCGCTCCTGCAGCGGGGCAACGTGGCCGGGGGGCAGCAGGGCGTCGGCGGCGCCGAGGCAGCGGGCCGCGTCCGCCGCGCGGCGCCCGCCCTCGACGGCGGCCAGCGCTCCCGCCCCCACGGTCAGGTACACGGCGCGCATATAGGGCGCGATGGCCGCGGCCAGCGGATCGGCGGCCCGCTCCAGCGCCCAGCGGACCCGGTCCAGGCACGCGTCGTAGCGTTCCTCGGCGGCGTCCAGCCAGGCCTCCGCCCCGAGGATGAACGCGTCGAAGACGACGAAGTTGGCGATCCGGAAGTCCTGGCGCAGCCGCCGCAGTTGCTCGCGGGCCTCGGTGAAGCGGCCCGTCACGCCGAGCCGGCCCGCGAGGAACAGCCGGGCGGCGGGCATGGCCTCGCTGTGCGAGTCCTCGCGCTGGGCGATCACCTCGCGCAGCAGCCGCTCACCGCGTTCGCCGTCACCCGCCTCCAGCAGCGCGCTGCCCAGCCGGGCACTGAGCACCGCCGCCTGGGCGCGGGCGCCGAGCTGCTCGGCGTGCGCGACGGCCGCCTCGTAGTCGGCGGCGGCCAGGGCGTAGTGGCCCTTGCGTTCGTGGGCCTCGGCGCGGGCGGAGAGCGCCTCGGCGGTGCCCCAGGCGTCACCGAGGCGCCGGTAGATCTCCAGCGCCTCGTCGGCGTCACGGGCGGCGTCGCCCGCCCAGTCGGATCGGTTGGCGAGGAAGTTGGCCCGCATCTGCAGGCCGGAGGCCAGCTCCCAGTCGAAGCCCGGGGCCTGCCGGCAGGTCCGGATGGAGGCGTCCATGATGACGCGCAGCCGGTCCATGTCGCCGGTCAGCATCACGGCGAAGAACCAGAGCAGGCCGGGCATGCGGCAGTTCTGCGGGAGACCGGGCTCGTACGTGGCGGCGATGGTCCGCAGCTTCTGCTGGGACCGGTCGTTCTGCCAGGCGTCCAGCTCGGTGTCCATGCAGGCCAGATGGGCCAGGTGGATGCCGCGCCGGGCCTCCCACAGGATCTCGCCGGTCATCGGGGGCGGGGCGTCGGTGCAGCGCTGCCACACCGCGGCGGCGGGGCGCACGGGCTCGGTGAAGGGGTCGGGGCCGAGCGCCATGACCTCGCGGCACCAGTTGCGGGCCTCGATGCGCAGATCGCGCATCTGCCAGTACCAGACGAGGGACAGCGCCAGGCACAGCGCCTCCTGCTCGTCGCGCAGGACGACGGCGTGGCGCAGCGCGGTGCGCAGGTTCTCGTACTCGCGCTCCAGCCGGCGGATGGCGGTGAGCTGGTCCCGGCCGCGCAGCAAGGGGTCGGCGGTGCGGGCGAGTTCGCGGTAGTACGTCAGATGGGCGCGTTCGGTGCCGGCGCGCTGCCCGGACTCGTCCAGCCGTTCGGCGGCGTACTCGGCGACGGTCTCCAGGAGCCGGTAGCGCATCTCCCCCTCGGCGGACTCGCCGGGCGGGGCGGCCACGACCAGGGAGCGGTCGACGAGGGACCCGAGCGCCTCCAGGGCGGCCGGTCCGCACACCGCCTCGGCGGCGGGCAGGTCGCAGCCGCCGGCGAACACCGACAGCCGCCGCAGGACGTCCCGTTCGTCCTCGTCGAGCAGGTCCCAGGACCAGTCGACGACGGCTCGGAGGGTCTGCTGGCGGGGCAGGACGGTGCGGCTGCCGGAGGTGAGGAGACGGAAGCGGTCGTCGAGCCGGTCGGCGATCTGGCGGGGGGTCAGCATCCGCAGGCGGGCGGCGGCGAGTTCGATGGCCAGCGGCAGACCGTCGAGGCGCCGGCAGATCTCGGCGCACGCCCCCGGATCCTCCTCGGTGCGGAAGCCGGGCCGGGCCGCCGCGCCCCGCTCGGCGAGCAGCCGCAGCGCGACCGGCTCGGGCAGCGGCTCCACCGGGCGCAGCAACTCCCCCGGCACTCCGAGGGGTTCCCGGCTGGTGGCCAGGACGGTGAGGTCGGGGCAGCGTGCCAGCAGCTCCTCGGTGAGGCGGGCGGCGGCGTCGGCGACGTGCTCGCAGTTGTCGAGGATCAGCAGCATGCGGGGCCGGGAGCAGTGCTCGGCGAGCCGCTCGACGGGGTCGTCGAGCCGGTCGGCGACGGCGGCACGGATGCCCTCGGCGCCGGCGCCGTACAGCACGGTCTCGCGGGCGCCGAGGGCGGTGAGCACGGCCTCGGGGACGGCGTCGGGGTCGTCGACCGGGGCGAGTTCGGCCAGCCACACGCCGCCGGGCATGGCCGGGCGCACGGACTCGGCGGCCTCCTGCGACAGGCGGGTCTTCCCGGCGCCGCCGGGCCCGAGCAGGGTGATCAGCCGGGCCGCCGCGAGATCCCCGCGGATCGTCTCGATGTCGGTCTCCCGGCCGATGAACGAGGTGAGGCGGGCCCGGAGGTTCCCGGCGGGGCCGCTGCGCCCCTGGGCCGCGGGCACCTGCGCGGGGGTGTCGCCGAGGCGGAGCAACTCCGCGTGCAGGGCACGCAGTTCCGGTCCCGGGTCGGCACCGAGACGGTCGGCGAGCAGGCGCCGCACGTCCGCGTAGGCGTCCAGTGCCTCCGCCGTACGGCCGGCGTCCCGCAGGGCGCGCAGGCGCAGGGTCTGGAGGGGCTCGTCCAGGGGGTGGCTGTCGCACAGGGCGGTCAGTTCCGGCAGGGACTGTTCGGCCTGGCCGAGGTGAAGAGCGGCGGTGTGGCGGGCGCGCAGCACGTCGAGGCGGCGGGTGTCCCGGCGGGCCGCCTCGGCGGTGCGGTCGGGCAGGTCGGCGAGGGCGGGGCCGTGCCACAGGGCGAGGGCGTCGTCGAGGATCACGGCCGCCTTGGCGGGGTCGCCGTCGGCCAGCGTCCGCAGCCCCTCGCCGGCCAGCCGATCGAACCGGTGCAGGTCGACATCGTCGGGCGCGGCGGTGAGCCGGTACCCGCCCTCGACGGAGGCGACCGCGTCGGCGCCGAGCGCCCTGCGCAGCCGCCCGACGAGGGCTTGCAGCGCCCCCGGTGCGTCGGCGGGCGGCTGCCCGCCCCACACCTCGTCGACGAGCAGTCCCACGGGCACCGTCCGTCCGGCCCGCAGCGCGAGCACGGTCAGCAGCGCACGCAACCGCGCCCCGCCGACCGGAACGACCGTCCCGTCACTGCGGAGCGCCTGCGTGGTGCCGAGGATGCGGTAGCGCACGGGGTCCATTGTCTCCGGTGACATGAGGCCGCTCACGACGAACCGACGGCGGGACGACGACTGTGGGGGATGCGGGGCGGGCGGCCGTCGACCGGCCTGCGGGGACGGCCGGCCGGGCCGCCGACGAGGTGGCCGACGGTGGGCGTGTGCGGCGAGCGACCGCCAACCCACCCGCCGAGACCGGCCACCGGACCGGCGAACCCGACAGGGAGACAGCCGACGACCGGCATACGCGAGCGACCGCCAACCCACCCGCCGAGACCGACCGCCAGACCGGCGAACCCGACAGGGAGACAGCCGACGACCGGCATACGCGAGCGACCGCCAACCCACCCGCCGAGACCGGCCGCCAGACCGGCGAACCCGACAGGGAGACAGCCGACGACCGGCATACGCGAGCGACCGCCAACCCACCCGCCGAGACCGGCCGCCGGGCCGGTGAGCACGACGGGGTGGCGGCTGACGGTGGGTGTGGAGGGCAGACGGCCGTCGACCGGTCTGCGGAGACAGGCCGTGCGGGCGGTGGGAGGAAGGGCGGCAGCGTGTTCACCCATGTCGGCGCCTCGGGCGGTCGCGGTGCTTCGGCGGGGTCGTCGTCGTGCTCAGTTTCTCCAGCAGGAGCGCCAGTTCCGCCGCGGGCAGGCCCTCCGTCTCCGTGCCGGGCGCGGCACCCTGGTGCGGGATGCCCCGGGCCTCGCGCAGGGCATGGGAGAGCCAGGAGTCCGTGCCCGGCACGTCCAGGGTCACCAGCACGCCCGACTCCCTCCACTGCCGCCCCTGTTCCCGAGGCCCCTCGGTGAACCGCTTCGGGCACCGCTCCACCAGCCGCAGCCGCCGCTCCCCCGCCACCGGCTCCCACGTGCGCGAGCCCGGCGCGGTCTCCCGGTAGGCCTGCGTGAGCACCTGCACGGCCCGCACCCGCCCGCCGGCCTCGGGCCACCGCGCCCCGTGCCGCTCGACGGACAGCAGCCCGACCGACCGGATCCGCTCACCCGGCAGCGGCCGCCGGTCCTCGTCCTCGTCGGGGTCCCCGCCCAGGGCGGCCGTGAGGCCGGTCTCCTCCCGTACGACCCGGACACCGCCGACGTCCTCCACCGGCCCGCACACCTTGCTGAGCTGGTCGTGCCAGCCGCCGCCGAACACCCGGTCGGCGTCCTCCAGGAGCAGCGGCCAGCTCACCTCGTCCCCCACCGAGAACGGTGTGCCGCAGCACTCCATCTGCCAGTCTTCGTAGATCACGTGCCACAGCCCCATTCCCCCACCCTCCCCGGAACCGACCGCCCCGCGCGAGACGTTTTTCACCTGCGCCCGGTACCGTCGGGCCGTCCCACCCCGTGTCGACGAGTGCAGGGAGCCCCATGACCACCGCCACCACCCGCCACAGCGAGCGGCGGATCAGTCCCGTGTTCGTCGGGATCCTCGCCGTGACGGCGGTCACGGGATGGGCGACCTGGACCGGGTTCGCCGAGCAGCCCGGCGTCGCCGTGTTCCTGTTCGTGACGGCGGCGTGGATCGTCTCCCTGTGCCTGCACGAGTACGCGCACGCG
Source organism: Streptomyces sp. NPDC007907 (assembly GCF_042959365.1). Lineage (NCBI taxonomy): Bacteria > Bacillati > Actinomycetota > Actinomycetes > Kitasatosporales > Streptomycetaceae > Streptomyces > Streptomyces sp. NPDC007907. The sequence goes on along the minus strand of NZ_JBIBKR010000004.1, from coordinate 893,867 downwards.
CGCACCGCCCTGCACAGCGGTGACATCTCGGTCGGTGCGAAGGGCTATCTGACCCTGAACCCGCTGAAGTACACGCACGCGCTGCTCAGCATCGTGCTCCCGGTGATCTTCGTGATCATGGGCGGGATCGGCCTGCCCGGCGGTGCGGTGTTCATCGAGCGGGGGCGGATCCGGGGCCGCTGGAGGCACAGTCTGATCTCGGCGGCGGGTCCGCTGACGAACGTGCTGTTCGCCGTGGTCTGCACCGCCCCGTTCTGGCTGGGCGCGCTGGAGGGGGTGCCGGACGACTTCCGCTTCGCCCTCGCCTTCCTCGCGCTGCTCCAGGTGACGGCCGCGCTGCTGAACTTCCTGCCGGTGCCGGGCCTGGACGGCTACGGCGTGATCGAGCCCTGGCTGTCGTACGACATCCGGCGTCAGGTGGAGCCGTTCGCACCGTTCGGCCTGCTGTTCGTGTTCGCGCTGCTGTGGCTGCCGGCGGTCAACGGCGTCTTCTTCGACGTGATCGACACGATCCTGAAGTCCCTCGGGATCAGTGACTTCGAGACGTACTGCGGTCAGGAGCTGTACCGCTTCTGGCAGGGTTCGAACGAGTACTGCCAGGCGGCGCCGTGACGGAAGCGGTCAGGGCGTGACCGACTTCTGCGCCTTGGCGCGCTTGAGGTAGTACCAGGCCATGTTCGACGACAGGCCGGCGAGCAGCACCCAGACGACCCCGAGGAAGCTTCCGCGCACGAAGGAGACCACGGCGGCGGCCACGGAGAGCACGCAGACGATCAGGGCGTAGACGGCGAGGCGGGGCATGGGGGTCGGCTCCTGTCAGGGGGACACTGCTGGCACTGCTGGTGCCGTCCAGTGTCCCCCATGTGTCTCAGCGGCTCACACGTCGGTGACGCGGAGCCCCGCGTGCGCCTTGTACCGGCGGTTCACGGAGATCAGGTTGGCCACCAGCGACTCCACCTGGTGGGCGTTGCGCAGCCGTCCGGCGAAGACGCCGCGCATGCCGGGGATGCGGCCGGCCAGGGCCTGGACGATCTCCACGTCCGCCCGGACCTCGCCGAGCACCATCACGTCCGTGTCGATCGCGTCGATCTCCGGGTCCTGGAGCAGGACGGCCGACAGGTGGTGGAAGGCGGCGGTGACCCGGGAGTCCGGCAGGAGGGCGGCGGCCTGCTCGGCGGCGCTGCCCTCCTCCGGCTTGAGGGCGTAGGCGCCCTTCTTGTCGAAGCCGAGCGGGTTGACGCAGTCGACGACGAGTTTGCCCGCCAGTTCCTCGCGCAGGGATTCGAGGGTCTTGCCGTGGCCGTCCCACGGCACGGCGACGATCACGATGTCGCTGCGGCGCGCGGTCTCGGCGTTGTCGGCGCCCTCGATCCCGTGGCCGAGTTCCGTCGCGGCGGCCTCGGCACGCTCGGCCGCCCGCGAGCCGATGATCACCTTCTGGCCGGCCTTGGCGAGCCGGTAGGCCAGGCCCTTGCCCTGCGGCCCGGTTCCGCCGAGCACCCCGACCACGAGTCCGGAGACGTCGGGCAGGTCCCAGGGGTCCTTGGCGGGAGCCTTCTGGGCGTTGTCGGTGGCAGCACTGTCGGTAGAGGTCATGGCCCCGACTCTACGACCGCCTCGTCGCGCCGGGATCGGCCGGTCGTTCGACAGCGGCACGGGTGACCGGTCGTCCTCCCCGGGCCGGGCGAACGCGCGGCGAACCCCGCGTGACCGGGGAGCGCTCGGGGCAGGATGCGGTCCCATGGATGCGGTACGGGTCGCGTTGCTGCGGGAAGTGCTCGCCGGGACGGAGTGGCTGGGTGCCACGCGGCGGTTCGCCGGGGTGCTGCGCGGCTCGGTGGTCTCGCACGGCGGCGGACTGCTGCTCGTCGGCACACGGGAGTACGAGCCGTGGCATTTGGCCGCGCACCTGGTGGACGAGGCCGCGTGGTCGGGCACGCCGGAGCTGGCCCCCACGCTGGTACGGCACGACGCGCGGCCCTCCGATCCGGCGCATCTGGCGGTCGGCCTGGGCCGCCTGGAGGCGGCCCGGCGGGGCGAGACGCTGCTGGTGGTCGCCCCCGAGGGGCCCGCGGCGCCACTTCTGGAACGGGTGTCCGGCGCCCGTCGCGCGGGAGCGACGGTCCTGGCCCTGGGCCCCGGCGAGGGCGACCTCCCGTCCATGGCGCACGAGACCCTGGCCGTCCCCGACGGCCCGGAACTGGACCTCGACACGGTGCAGCACCTGGTCAGTGCCGCGGCCGGGGAGAACTTCCTGCCCACCCCGCGGGGGCGGCGCCGGCTGCGGGACCGGGTGGCGTGGCTGGCGGAGCACCTGACGGCACCGCCACCGGCCCGCTGGTGACCCCAGAATCCGGCGGAGGCGCCCCGACAGTACGGATGCCCCGGGCCGCACGGTCACGGCCCGGGGCATCCGCGGCGATCAGTTCTCCTCGTCCCGGCTGACCGCCGGAGCGTCGTGCCACTTGGGGTCGTTCTCCCACTGGAGGTTGCGCTCGCGGGCGGTCGCCATCGCGTGTTCGGCCTCCGTGCGGGAGGCGTACGGCCCGAACCGGTCCTTGTTGGGGCACTCCGGCCCCTCTTCGACCTTCTTGTGCTCCAGGCAGTAGTACCACTCGCCCGGTTTGCCGACCGTGCGCTTCTTGAACAGGGCCATGACCAGCTCCTCTCGCCATCGTCATGTTCCCCCATGGCCGCTGGTTAGACTCGCTGGCATGTCTGGCCAGTCGCTGCTCGTACCGGGGGAGCTGTCCCCCACCCGTTCCGTGCCCGGAAACATCCGTCGCCCCGAGTACGTCGGCAAGCCCGCGCCGACGCCGTACACCGGGCCGGAGGTGCAGACGCCCGAGACGATCGAGGCGATGCGGGTCGCCGGCCGGATCGCGGCCCGGGCGATGGCGGAGGCGGCGAAGCTGATCTCACCCGGGGTGACCACGGACGAGCTGGACAAGGTGGCGCACGAGTACATGTGCGACCACGGCGCCTACCCCTCGACGCTGGGCTACCGCGGCTTCCCCAAGTCGCTGTGCACGAGCGTCAACGAGGTCATCTGCCACGGCATCCCGGACTCGACGGTCCTGCGCGACGGCGACATCGTCAACCTCGACGTCACGGCGTACATCGGCGGGGTGCACGGCGACAACAACGCCACGTACCTGGTGGGTGACGTCGACGAGGAGTCGCGGCTGCTGGTAGAGCGGACCCGGGAGTCACTGGAGCGGGCGATCAAGGCGGTCAAGCCGGGCCGGCAGATCAACATCATCGGCCGGGTCATCGAGTCGTACGCCAAGCGCTTCGGCTACGGGGTGGTCCGGGACTTCACCGGGCACGGCATCAACTCGTCCTTCCACTCGGGCCTGATCATCCCGCACTACGACAGCCCGCACGCGACGACGGTCATCCAGCCCGGCATGACCTTCACGATCGAGCCGATGCTGACGCTGGGCACGCACGAGTACGACATGTGGGACGACGGCTGGACGGTCGTCACGAAGGACCGCAGGCGGACGGCCCAGTTCGAGCACACGCTGGTGGTCACGGACTCGGGCGCGGAGATCCTCACCCTCCCGTAACCGGCACACTCCCGCACGGCCCGCTCTCCTCGGAGGGCGGGCCGCTCTCCTTTCCGCACCCCGGGTTCCGCACCGGGGTTTTTACCGACACGTCGTCGGGAAAAGATGGGGCCATGGAATCGGAATCCTTCTCGACGCTTCTTCGGACGGCTTCGCGCGAGCAGCACGAGGAGGTCAGGGGCTCGTCCTTCATCGGCGACCTGCTGGGGCGCAAGCTCGGGGTGGAGGCGTTCGCCCGCTACACGGAGCAGCTGTGGTTCGTTTACGGGGCGCTGGAAGCCGGGGCCCGGCACCTGGCGGCCGACCCGGTGGCGGGCCCCTTCGTCCGCCCGGAGCTGTTCCGCAGGGCGGCGCTGGAGCGGGACCTGGAGCATCTGCGCGGCCCCGGCTGGCGGAGGACGGCCGGCGCGCTGCCGGCCACCCTGGAGTACGCGGAGCGGATCAGCGTCTGTGCCCGCACCTGGCCCGCCGGGTACGTCGCCCACCACTACACGCGCTACATGGGCGATCTCTCCGGCGGGCAGATCATCCGGGACACGGCCGAGAGGACGTGGGGTTTCCCGAAGAAGGGTGACGGGGTCCGCTTCTACGTCTTCGAGGAGATCCCCAACCCGGCCGCCTTCAAGCGGGCCTACTGCGAACTGCTGGACGCGCTGCCCGGCGACGAGCTGGAGCGGCAGCGGACCGTGGCCGAGTGCAAGCGGGCGTACGCGCTGAACAACGGGATGTTCGAGGCGCTGGGCGAGGAGTTCCCGCTGACGGCGTGAACGGGCGGAGCCCCTTCGCGCGCGGCGAGGGGGCCCGGGCTCCGGCTCGGGAGAGAGCCGCACACACTTTCCACCCGCCCGGGTCAGCGTTCCAGACGCACCCGGCCGCCGACCTCTGTCCACCCGCCCGGCTGGGGGGCGGTGAGGATCTGGGACCCCGCCCCCTGGGTGATGTTGAGGGCCCGGCCCAGCCGGTCGGTGAGCAGCAGGGCTGCGGCCCCGGTCGCCTCGTCCTCGTCGACGCCGTCGTCCCGGCCGGGGAAGGCCCGGGCCCGGATCCGCCCGGCGGGCTCGTCCTCCCACGCCCAGGCGTACAGCCACTCCCCCGGCGGCGGCACGGCCAGGCCGTCGACCTCGGCGGCACTGGCGTACTGCCGCAGCGTCCGGGGCGGCACCCACTCCGCCCGGGCCTCGATCCAGCAGAACTCGCCGTCCTGCCGGGCCCCGACCAGGCCGGCGGGCGTGACCAGCTCGGGCACGTCGAGCAGCCAGGCCGTGCCGACACAGGGGTGCCCGGCGAAGGGCAGCCGCAGCGTGGGCGTGTAGATGTCGATCACGCCGCGCTCGGGGTCGTCGACGAACACCGTCTCGCTGAACCCGACCTTCGCGGCGAACCCCTGCCGCTCGTCCCGCCCGAGCATCACGGACCCTTCGCGCACGACCCCGAGCTCGTTGCCGTACCCACCGTTCGGCCCGCAGAAGACGCGGAGCACGTCGTAGTCAGTCACGGAGGGAATTCAAACATCGCCGGGGAGGCCCCGCGCACCCGCCACCCCTTGACCTCTCCTTGACTAACTCTTGGCATCGCTTTTGCCCTACTTAGGTCATCCTTATGGGCGTTAGGTGAGCCTCACCTACCCTGTATTAGGGTGGACCACGAACTGTTTTCGGCCACGCCTTGGAGCCCGTATGCGACCCGTCAGATCTCTCCATGCCGCCAGCGCGATCGCCGTGGCCGCGGCGCTGGCCGCCATCACCGGGTGCACGGAGAAGAGCGACGCGCAGGACGGCGATCACGTGATCAACGTGACGGCGACCGACGACAAGTGCCAGGTGTCGAAGAAGGAGTTCCCGGCCGGGCACGTCGAGCTGGCCGTCGAGAACAAGGGCTCCAAGGTCACCGAGGTCTACGTGCTCTTCCCCGACGACCGCGTCGTCACCGAGCGGGAGAACATAGGCCCCGGCACCAAGCAGCGGGTCACCGCCGAGGTGAAGGCCGGCGACTACCAGATCGCCTGCAAGCCCGGCATGAAGGGCGACGGCATCCGCCAGGCCGTCAAGGCCACCGGCGGCAAGGCCGTCCAGCGCGACCCGCGCCTGGACAAGGCCGTCGCCGCCTACCGCGCCTACGTGCAAGCGCAGGCCGACGAGACCCTGCCGAAGGCGGAGGCGTTCGCCAAGGCCGTCCAGGACGGCGACCTGGAGGCGGCGAAGAAGGCCTACGCCCCCTCGCGCATCGGCTGGGAGCGCACCGAGCCGGTCGCCGAGTCGTTCGGCGACATCGACCCCAAGGTCGACGTCCGCGAGGACGGCCTGGAGGACGGCCAGGACCCCGCCACCGACTGGACGGGCTGGCACCGCCTGGAGAAGGCCCTCTGGCAGGACAAGAAGATCGGCACCCGCGAGAAGGACCTCGCCGGCCTGCTGATCAAGGACCTGAAGGACTGGCAGAACCGGGTCGGCAAGGCCGAGATCACCCCCACCTCCATGGCCAACGGCGCCAAGGAACTCCTCGACGAGGTCGCCACGGGCAAGGTCACCGGCGAGGAGGAGCGCTACTCGCACACCGACCTGGTCGACTTCAAGGCCAACGTCGAGGGCGCGCAGAAGTCCTACGACCTGCTGAAGCCGGTCGCCAAGGAGAACGACGCGGCCCTCGTCACCGAACTCGACGAGCAGTTCGCGGCCCTGGACAAGCTGCTCGACCAGTACCGCCCCACCCCGACGTCGTACGACTTCACCTCCTACGACAAGGTAGGCAAGGCCGACCGCAAGGAGCTCTCCGACGCGGTCAACGCCCTGGCGGAGCCGCTGTCGAAGCTCGCCGCGGCGGTGGTGAAGTAACGATGACGGACACCAACTCCCCCTCCCCCAGCCGCCGTTCCCTGCTCGGCTGGGGCGGCGCCGGCCTGGCGCTCGGCGCCGCCGCGGCGGGCGGCGCGGTGGCGATGGCCCGCACCGAGGACGACACCGCACCGGCGGCGGCCGGCTCGGCGATCGCCTTCCACGGCCCTCACCAGGCGGGCATCGCCACCCCGGTCCAGGACCGCCTGCACTTCGCCGCGTTCGACGTGACGACCGACGACCGTGAGGTCTTCGTCCAGTTGCTGAAGGACTGGACCGAGGCGGCCCGGCGCATGACGGCCGGACACCCGGTCGGCGAGGGCGCCTACGGCGGTCTGGCCGAGGCTCCCCCGGACGACACGGGCGAGGCGCTCGGCCTCAAGCCCTCCCGCCTGACGCTCACGATCGGCTTCGGCCCGTCGCTGTTCGAGAAGTTCGACCTCGCGGACCGCCGCCCGGAGGCCCTGGTCGACCTGCCGAAGTTCGCGGGCGACAACCTCGACAAGAACCGCAGCGGCGGCGACCTGTGCATCCAGGCCTGTGCCGACGACCCCCAGGTCGCGGTGCACGCCGTCCGCAACCTGGCGCGCATCGGCTTCGGCAAGGTCGTCATCAAGTGGTCGCAGCTCGGCTTCGGCAAGACCTCCTCCACCACGCCCGAGGCACAGACACCGCGCAACCTGATGGGCTTCAAGGACGGCACCCGCAACATCGCGGGCACGGAGACGGACCGCCTGGAGAAGTTCGTCTGGGTGGACGGCAAGGACGGCCCCTCCTGGATGGAGGGCGGCTCCTACCTGGTCGCCCGCCGTATCCGCATGCACATCGAGACCTGGGACCGCACCTCGCTCCAGGAGCAGGAGGACATCTTCGGCCGGGACAAGGGCGAGGGCGCCCCGGTCGGCAAGGCCAAGGAGCGCGACGAGCCGTTCCTCAAGGCGATGAAGCCCGACGCGCACGTCCGGCTCGCACACCCCGACAGCAACCACGGGGCGACGATCCTGCGCCGCGGCTACTCCTTCACCGACGGCACGGACGGCCTCGGCCGCCTGGACGCGGGCCTGTTCTTCCTGGCGTTCCAGCGCGACGTCCGCAAGGGCTTCATCCCCATCCAGCGCAGCCTGGCCACCGACGCGCTCAACGAGTACATCCAGCACGTGGGTTCGGCGCTGTTCGCCGTCCCGCCGGGCGTCCGCGACAAGGACGACTGGTGGGGCCGCACGCTGTTCTCCAAGGAGGCCTGAGCCGGTGTTCTCCAACTACCTCATCGGTCTGCGGGAGGGCCTGGAGGCGAGCCTCGTCGTCTGCATCCTCATCGCCTACCTCGTCAAGACCGGCCGCAAGGACGCCCTGAAGCCGATCTGGACCGGCATAGCCGTCGCGATCGCCCTCGCGTTCGGCTTCGGCTGCCTCCTCGAATTCGGCTCCCAGGAACTCACGTTCCAGGCACAGGAGGCGCTCGGCGGGTCCCTCTCCATCCTCGCGGTCGGCCTGGTGACGTGGATGGTGTTCTGGATGCGCCGCACAGCCCGCCACCTGAAGTCGGAACTGCACGGCCGGCTCGACGCCGCCCTCGCGATGGGCACCGGCGCACTGGTGGCCACGGCGTTCCTCGCGGTGGGCCGGGAGGGCCTGGAGACGGCCCTGTTCGTCTGGGCGTCGGTCCACGCGGCGAGCGACGGTACGCCCCGCCCGCTGCTCGGCGTCGCCCTGGGCCTCCTCACGGCGGTCCTGCTGGGCTGGCTGTTCTACCGGGGCGCGCTGCGCATCAACCTGGCGAAGTTCTTCACGTGGACCGGCGGCATGCTGGTGGTGGTCGCGGCCGGTGTCCTCGCCTACGGCTTCCACGACCTCCAGGAGGCTGACTTCCTGCCCGGCCTCACCGACAAGGCCTTCGACATCTCCGGCACAATCCCGCCGGACAGCTGGTACGGCACGCTCCTCAAGGGCGTCTTCAACTTCCAGCCCGACCCCACCACTCTCCAAGTCGCGGTCTGGCTCCTGTACTTGATCCCGACCCTGGCCCTGTTCCTGGCCCCGCCCCGAACCCCGGCGAAGGCGCCGGTACGCGACGGGGCGTAGCGGCCGAGGCCCGGGGGGGTACGCAGCCCGGCTTAACGGTGCCGCTGCGCCCACCCGTGCCGCCCCTAGCAGCACGCATGCCCGCAGCTGCGGCGGCCCGCACCCGCCGGACGACGCAAGGGGCCGTGTCGGGGGGTGTCCGCCCGCAGTGGTTGGCGCGTCGACGAACAGTCAGTCGGCACACCCATCGCGCCGTTCCGAGGCCCCGACCCCCACCCGGCGTCAGGCGCAGGCACCGCACGACACCCGCACCACCACCCACACTCCCACCCGCCCCGGCCCAACCGCCGGAGGCACCCGGTAGGGTTCGCCTCCGGAAAGGGGAAGGTGAAGGCACCCGATGAGCAGGGATCGCGACCCTCGAACGCTCCGCAGGCCCACCCGGAGCGCCCTCATAGCAACCTCGGTGACCGCTTTGTCGCTGACGGCCAGTGGATGCGTCGTCGTGCACGGCGAACGGGAAGTCCTCCCGTCCACGACCCGCGCCGAAGCCGCCAAGGCCCTCCAGGAGTTCACCACCGCCTACAACGAGGCCGACAAGGCCTACGACGGCACGCTGGACGCCGACCACACCACGGGTGCCCTCGCCGACATCGACTCGGCCCGCCTCAAGGCCGGCAAGGCGAACAACCCGGACGGCAACCCCCGTCACACCCCGCTGGAACTGACGGACGCGACGTTCACGATCCCCAAGAAGGCCGGCTGGCCCCGCTGGTTCGTCGCCGACGCGGCCGGCAACAAGGGCGGCACCGCCCGCTGGCTCCTGGTCTTCACCCGCAGCAGCCTGGACGACCCCTTCCAGGTGGCGTACCTGACGCTCGTCGCCCCGGACAAGGTCCCGCAGTTCAAGAAGGACGCCGACGGCTGGGCCGAGTCCGTCCCGGTCGACTCCACCGGCCTGGCCACCGCCCCCGGCGACCTCAGCCGGTCGTACACGACGTACCTCAAGAACGGCGGAGAGACCTTCACGGACGGCGCCCACACCAGCCAGTGGCGCGCCCTGCGCGAGAAGAACGGCAAGAAGCCGGGCATGGTCACCCAGTACATCGACGAGCCGCTGACGAACGGCGACTACGCACCGCTGGCACTGCGCACGACGGACGGCGGGGCGCTGGTGTTCTTCACGACCCGGCACTACGAGAAGCAGACCGCCGCCGCGGGCACGTCCGTCCCGGCCCCCAACAAGGACGTCCTGGCCCTGACGAAGGGCGAGATCAAGCAGTCCCTCACGATGGAGTTCGTCTCCAACGAGGTGGCACTGGACCCCAGGGGCCCCGGCAAGGTGACGATCCTGGGCAGGATCCAGGGACTGACGTCGGCGGAAGGCTCGTAGGTCACCGCACGGCCGTCGGCCTCAGTGCCGTAGGGGCCAGGCCGCCTCGCCGGCCCGGCCGGTGTCCTCACCCGCGTACCGCCCACAGACCTCCGTGAGCACCTCCAGCAGGCTCAGCGGGTCGGGCAGCGCGTGCTCGGGCCCCCGCACCCACCGCACCCCCTGCTCCTCACCGGGCAGCCGCGCCGGCGGCACCAGGACGTAGGAGCCCCGGCAGTGCCAGCGCAGCCCGGGGTGTTCGTCCATCGTCTCGGGGTGGCAGTCCAGTTCGCACGGCCACCACTCGTCCTCGTCCTCGGGCGTGCCCCGGGTCAGTGTGAAGAACAGCATGCGGCCGTCGTCGCTCTCGGCGACCGGCCCGACCTCGACACCGGCGGCGAGTAGCCGCTCCAACGCGTCGCGACCGGCATCGAGGGGCACGTCGAGGACGTCGTGCATCATGCCGGTCGCGGTGATGAAGTTGGCCTGCGGCTGGTGGCGGGCCCAGCGCTCGATCTGGGCGCGGTCGGTGGTCGACTGCGTCTGCCAGGCGAAGGACACCGGGTGCCGGGCGGGGGTGGGACAGCCGACCCGGTCGCAGGAGCAGCGGTAGCCGGCGGGGTGGGCGGCGGGCGCGAGGGGCAGTCCCGCGTCGGAGGCGGCGAGCAGCAGGGCCTCACGGCCACCGTCCCCGGCGGTCTCCTTCGGCCGGCGCCCGGCGCGCAGCCACTGGCTGAGTTTGCCCTGCAGGCCGGTCCGGCCGCCGAACTGCGCGCTCATCTATCCCCTCGCCTCGCCGTCGTGCGGAACAGCATGCCTCATCGTCCCATCTTCCCGCGCACCGGGGGGCCAGTGCCCACATCCGGGACAGGACGGACGCACCGCGCACGGGGCGCCCGGCGGGAGGAGAGGGGCGTGCCCTGCTCTCCACCGTGATCGGGTGTCATTGCCTGCTTTGCCGGGACATGCCGTCCTACCGTGATCACCATGGTCACAAGGATCGCGTTGTCGGGTCTGGCCTCCGTGGCGTCCCTGGTCTCACTGATCCTGACGGGACCGGGCGACCGCGCGCCGGTCCCGCTGGAGTGGGGCGCGGGCCCGCTGACCGTGGCGGCCCTGCCCCGGATCACGTACGTCGCGCACCGCGGCGGCGCCCGTGAGGTGCCCGAGAACAGCATGGCGGGGCTGACGGCCGCCTACCAGCGCGGGACAGCGCAGGTGCTGGACTTCGACACGCGGCTGCTGCGCGACGGCACGCCCGTGGTGTTCCACGACGAGACCCTGAACCGTATGACCTATCTGGGCGGCGAGGTACGCGGCCTGGACGCCCGGGAGTGGCAGGGTGTACGGCTGCGCCCAAAGGACCGGCTGCCCGGGAGCTGGCGGTCGGAGCGGCCGCCGACGGTCGCCGAGGTGCTGGACCGTTTCGGCGGTCGGATCGTGCTGATGCTGGAGGCCAAGGACCCGCGCAGCCTCGACCGGCTGGCCGGGCTGATCCGGGCCCGCGGCCTGACCCGCTCGGTGTTCGTGAACTCCAACGACCCGGAGGTGGCCCGGCGTGTCCACCGCCTCGGCCTGCTCTCCCAGGTGTGGCGCTCGGCGCAGCAGCTGCGCACGGACCGCCCGGAGCGCTGGCGGTCGTACGTGGACCTGCTGGACGTGGACCACCGGGCGCGGGACGCGGATCTGGTGCGGGCGGTGCGCTCGGGGATCGCGCGGGTGTGGGCGCACACCGTGGTGACGGACGCGCAGCGGGACCGGGTGCTGGCGCTGGGCTGCGACGGCGTGATCACGGACGCGCCGGGGCGCCTCGCCCGGGCCGCTCAGCGCGGGGCGAGGCCGTGAAGGGCATAGTCGACGAGGGTGTCGGTGTACTCGTGGGAGATGGGGCCGGTGTGCTGGAGCCAGCGCTGGGCGAGCGGCGAGATGAAGAACTCCAGCGCGATGCGGGGGTCGACGTCGGCCCGCACCTGGCCGGCGTCCTGGGCGGCGCGCAGCCGGTGGATGTAGAGGTCGAGTGAGGGCTGCATGAGCCTGGCCACGAGCTCGCGCCCGAGCTGCTCGTTGACGACGCCCTCGGCGGCGAGCGCGCGGGACGGCACGTCGAACCGCGGGTCGTTCATCTGGTCGACGGTGGCGCGCAGCACGCCCTTGACGTCGGCGGCGATGTCGCCGGTGTCCGGGAAGGCGGAGGGCGTCGGGCCGGGCTCCTGCACGGACTGTTCGGCCAGGTCGAGGAACGCCTCCATCAGGACGTCCGCCTTGGACGACCACCAGCGGTAGATCGTCTGCTTGCCGACGCCGGCGCGGGCGGCGATGCCCTCGATGGTGGTCTTCGGGTAGCCGACCTCGACGACGAGCGCGAGGGCGGCGTCGTAGATGGCGCGACGGGACTTCTCGCTGCGCCGGGTGGAGTCGGGGGCGGACTTGCCGGTGGCGGGCTGGGTGGACTTCTGGACGGCCATGGGCCGAATTTACCAGTTGACAAGACGGAGCGTCTCGCGGACAGTGGAGCGACCAGCGCGAGACGAACCGTCTCGTCGCGAGAGTGGTGACGGAAGGAGCCCGGGATGACCCGAGGCGGAGCCGGAAACATGCTGGGTGTCGGCGGTGCGCGCAGGAACCTCGGCCGCAGGGCGCTGCGCGGCGACGGCCGGGGCGGCCGGGTCGGCGGCGGTCTCGACCCGCAGGCCCGGAAGCGCGAACTGCTGCGCAAGCTCCAGGAGAACCGACAGCAGCGGGACGCACGGGAGGAAGGCACGACCGGCGAGAGTTCGTGAGCCTCCCCCGCGCGAGGGAGAGCGCACCCCCGCGCGCGGGATCCTCCCGGGCGGTCCGGCGGATGTACTGGGACGGTCGCGGCCGGCGACGACGGACATCCATCCCACGGACACCCGGGAGGACTCGGCTCATGACCGCATGGACCAGACGACGGCTGCTCACCTCGGCGGTCACGGCCGTCCCGGCGGTGGGTCTCGCCGCCACGACGGCCCCCCTCGCGCGGGCGGCGGCGCCGGCCCCTCCAGGGAGCGCCGACGTGGCCGACGCGCTGCGGGCCCTGCCCGGGCTGCGTCTGATCGAGGAGCGGTACGACGCCGAACCCGGGTACCGGCACTTCGTGCTGGGCCTGCGTCAGCCGGTCGACCACACGAACCCGGCCGCCGGCAGCTTCGAGCAGCGCCTCACCCTGCTCCACAGCGCCGCCGACCGTCCCACCGTGCTGTTCGGCACCGGCTACCACGCCGTCCTCACCCCACGCCGCACCGAAGCGGCGGTGCTGCTCGGCGCGAACCAACTCCAGGTCGAGCACCGCTACTTCGGGACCTCACGCCCCGCGGACCCCGGCTACACCCACCTCACCGTCCGCCAGGCCGCCGACGACCACCACCGCGTCGTCCGGCTGTTCCGCCGGCTCTACCCCGGCGCGTGGATCTCCACCGGCAGCAGCAAGGGCGGCATGGCGGCCGTCTACCACCGCCGCTTCCATCCCCACGACGTGAACGGCACGCTGGTCCACTCGGCCCCGAACAATGTCGACGACCGCGACGACTCCGCGTACCTGCGCTTCCTGGCGACGGTCGGCACCCCCGCGGCCCGGGAGGCCCTCGAAGGGGTCCAGCGGGCGATCCTGCTGCACCGGGCCGAACTGGCCGGCCGCTACGAGGCCTGGGCGGCCGCCACCGGCGACACCTTCCGGCTCGTCGGCAGCGCCGACCGGGCCCTCGAGATCGCCGTCCTGCGCGTGCCGTTCATGTTCTGGCAGCGCGGCACCCCGGACGACGTCGCCGCGATCCCCGGTCCCGGGGCGACGGCCGAGGCGCTGTACACGTGGCTGAACGACACGACGGGTCTGGCGCTGTACGCCGACACGTCGGCCCGGAACCACATCCCGTACTGGTACCAGATCGGCACGCAGCTGGGGTACGGCAGCCTCCCCACCGCCCACCTCGCGGACCTGCTCCGCCACCCGGGCGCCGCCGAGGCACGCAGCTTCGTCCCGCGGGACGTCCCCCTGCGCTTCGACCGGACCGCCATGCCCGACATCGACCGCTGGGTCCGGCGGCGCGGCAGCAGGCTGCTGTTCGTCAACGGCACCCAGGACCCCGCCGTCGCCGAGCACTTCCGCCCCGGCGGGCCGGACTCACGGCTGCTGTGGGTGCGGGGCGGGAACCACGGCGCCGACCTCGCGGACCTGTCCCCCACCGACCGGGCCTGGGCACAGGACACACTGGCCCGCTGGGCGGGGCAGGACTGAGGCGCCGCGCAGATCCGTCGGGACCCTGGATCACGAGGGCGGCCAGGGGTATCCCCAGTCGGCGTCCCGGGCGGCCTTGTACAGGTCGCCGTGGCGTTTGGTGACGGTGGCGCGGCGCAGGGACGGTTCGCTCTCGCACAGGTCGAGGAGGACCTGGCCCTTGCGGATCTGGGGGCGCCGGACGACCCGGGAGGCTGCCGGTTCGACGGGGAAGCGGGCGGCGGCCACGTAGGCGAACTTCTCGTCCTCGTAGGCGAGGGAGCCGCCCTTGACCTGGCGGTGCAGGGAGGAGCGGCTGACCCGGGCGGAGAAGTGGCACCAGTCGGTGCCGGGGGCGATGGGGCAGGCGGCGCTGTGGGGGCAGGGGGCGGCGATCCGGAAGCCGGCGGTGATCAGCCGGTCCCGGGCCTCGATGAGGCGGGTGTAGCCGTCGGGGGTGCCGGGTTCGACGATCACGACGGCCTGCGCGGCGGCCGCGGCGGCGTCCACGAGGGCGGTGCGGTCGGCGGCGGTCAGCTCGTTGAGGACGTACGAGACGGTAACGAGGTCCGTGCTCTCCAGGGTGAGGGCCGCCCCGATCCGGGAGCGCTGCCAGCGGGCGTCCTTCAGCTCCGGGTTGGCCGCGGCGATCTCGCGTCCCAGGGCGAGCGCGGGTTCGGCCCAGTCGAGCACGGTGACGGGCCGCCTCCCGCCCCAGACGGCGCTCACGGCCCAGGCGGCGGCACCGGTGCCGCCGCCGAGGTCGGTGTGCCCACCCGGCACCCACGAGGGCGCGGCCTCGGCGAACGCCTCCAGCGCGGCCCGCACGGCCTCGAAGGTCGCGGGCATCCGGTAGGCGGCGTAGGCGGCGACGTCGGCCCGGTCCCGGAGGATGGGGGCGTCGGTCGGGGTGGCCCCCCGGTAGTTGCTGATCAGCCGCTCCACGGCCTGCGCGGCCTGCCGCGGCGGCAGCCCGTCGAGCAGACCGGCGAGGGCGGCACGGAGGTTTTCGGCCGGGGGTGCGGGGGCGTTCACCCGGCGATTCTACGAGGCGGGCGGGGGACGCCGGGCGGTGCGCCGGCGGGACCTCCCGTCGCCCACCAGGGAGCCCAGGCGGGGCCCCGCCCGTCGCCCGCACAGGGCCCGGATCACGCGCCCGGGCGCCCCTCTCCCCCGGCCCCGGCCCCGGACGTCACCGCACCACCCGTGCCACCCGGGACGCCGCTGCCGCTCTGGGTGCGCTGTCCGGGCGGCGGCGGCGTGGGTGGACGGCGTTGGCGAGGAGGATCAGGAACGTGTCCGTGGCCCGGTCCAGGACGAGGGACGTACCCGTGAAGCCGGTGTGGCCCGCCGCGCCGCGGCCCGCCAGGTCGCCCATGAACCAGGGCTGGTCGAGGGAGAAGCCGAGGCCGGGCGGGGTGAAGAGGAGCTCGACGAAGTCGGGGCCGAGGATGCGGGCAGGGCCGTACGATCCGCCGGCGAGGAGGGTCCGGCAGAACACCGCGAGGTCCCGGCCGGTGGAGAACAGGCCCGCGTGGCCGGCCACACCCCCGAGCGCCCAGGCGTTCTCGTCGTGGACCTCGCCCCGCAGCATCCCGCGGTCCGCCTTGGCCCAGGGCCGCCGCTGGTCCTCCGTCGCCGCGGCGCCCGGGCACGGCCCGAAGTCCGTCGCCGTCATCCCCAGCGGCCGGGTGATGCCGTCACGGAAGAGCACGTCGAGCGTCCGCCCGCTGACGCGTTCCAGGACGTGCTGCAGGAGCAGCATGTTCAGGTCCGAGTAGCGGTACATGCCCGGCGCCCCCACCGGCGGCTCCGCCTGGAGCATCGCCAGCCGCTGCGCGTCGTCGGGGCAGTCGTGCAACGGCAGTTCGGGCCGCAGCCCGGAGGTGTGCGTGAGCAACTGCCGTACGGTGATGCCGTGCCGGGCGGCCGCGGTGAAGTCGGGCAGGTACGCCCCGACCTTCGCGTCGATGCCGAGCGTGCCCCGCTCGATCTGCTGCATGGCGGCCACGGACGTGAACAGCTTGGTGAGGGACGCCAGGTCGAAGGGCGTGCCGACGGTCATGGGGACCCGTTCCCCGGCGGGCAGCTCCACCCCGGCGTCGGCCTCGGGGTCGTAGGCCGCGTAGCGCACGGCCCATCCCGCCGCCTCCTCGACCGCGATCACCGGGCCGCGCCCGACGACCAGGACCGCGCCCGGTGCCCAGGGGCGCTGCCCGGTGGTGAGGACGTGGACCTCCCGCACGAGGTGACGCATTTCCCCGGGGTCGAGTCCGGCCCGCTCCGGCGTGCCGTCGCGCAGTCTCGGTGCGCTCAGCTGACTGCTCCCTCCGCGCTCGGGCGGCTGCTCTCCTTCTTCCAGGGTCGGCACATTCCCATGAAGCAGGCCAGTGCCACCAGTGCGGCCGCCAGTTGGACGACGGCCATCGGGAGGGCGGTGTCCTCCCCGGCGACGCCGACGAGCGGGGAGGCGATCGCGCCGATCAGGAACGAGGACGTGCCGAGCAGAGCCGACGCGGAGCCGGCCGCGTGCTTGGTGCGCATCAGGGCGAGCGCCTGGGTGTTGGGGAGGGTGACGCCCATCGCGGACATCAGCACGAACAGCGCGGCGGCGACCGGCACCAGACCGACCTCGCCGAAGACGCCCAGGGACATCAGCAGCAGCGCGGTCGCGGCGGTGATGACGATCGCGAGGCCGACGCCCAGCACCCGGTCCAGGCGGACCCGGCCGACCAGGACCTTGCCGTTGATCTGGCCGACGAGGACCAGTCCGACCGAGTTGACGCCGAACAGCAGGCTGAACGTCTGCGGGGAGGCGCCGTGGATCTCCTGGATGACGAACGGGGAGGCGGAGATGTAGGCGAAGAGGGCGGCGAAGGCGAAGCCGCCGGTGAGCATGTAGCCGGCGAAGGCGCGGTCGGCGAGCAGGCCGCGCATCGCGCGCAGGGCCTCGCCGACGCCGCCGCTGTGCCGCTCGGCGGGCTCCAGCGTCTCGGGCAGCCTCGTCCAGACCAGGATCCCGATCAGCACGCCGATGACGGTGAGGACGACGAACACGCCCCGCCAGTCCGTGACGCGCAGGACCTGTCCGCCGATGAGCGGCGCCACGATCGGGGCGACGCCGGAGATCAGCATGAGGGTGGAGAAGAAGCGGGCCATGGCCATGCCGTCGTAGAGGTCGCGGACGACGGCCCGGGCGATGACGATGGCGGCGGCGCCCGCGAGGCCCTGGGCCAGCCGGAACGCCACCAGCAGCTCCACGGTGGGCGCGAGCGCGCACAGGACGGTGGCGACGACGAAGACGGCGAGTCCGGCGAGCAGCGGGCGGCGGCGTCCCCAGCGGTCGCTCATCGGTCCGACCACCAGCTGCCCGAGCGCCATGCCGGCCAGGCAGGCGGTGAGCGTGAGCTGGACGGTCGCGGCGGGCGCGTGCAGGGACCGGGTGACCTGCGGCAGGGACGGGAGGTACATGTCCATCGCCAGCGGAGGCACGGCGGTCAGGCTGCCGAGCAGGAAGGTGACCAGGAGCCCGGTGCGGCGGTGCGGCGTGCGGTCGGGCCGCTCCGTCCCGGCTGCGGCCCCCTGCGCGGTGTTCGATATGGACGCCCCACCCTCGGGCATGAGTCCCTCCCTCTCCGAGTCGATCGCCACCTATGCTCTCAGCTCGTACGCAGTGCTCGGGGGCGCGAGGTGGAGGCGGGGCGGTATGACGGCGGACACGGTGCGGTGGGGGATCCTGGCGACCGGGGGGATCGCGGCGGCGTTCACGGCGGATCTGATCGACCTGCCGGACGCGGAGGTCGTGGCGGTGGCCTCGCGCTCCGAGGCCGCGGCGAAGGCGTTCGCGGAGCGGTTCGGGATACCCCGGGCCTACGGCGACTGGAACGCGCTCGCGCAGGACGCGGACATCGATGTCGTCTACGTCGCCACCCCGCACACGGCGCACCGGGCCGCGGCCGGGCTGTGTCTGGCGGCCGGGCGGAACGTGCTGTGCGAGAAGCCGTTCACGCTGAACGTGCACGAGGCCGGCGAACTCGTCGCGCTGGCGCGGGAGCACGGGCGCTTCCTGATGGAGGCGATGTGGATGTACTGCAACCCGCTGGTCCGGCGGCTCAAGGCGCTGGTCGACGACGGGGCGATCGGCGAGGTGCGCAGCGTCCAGGCCGACTTCGGGCTGGCCGGCCCCTTCCCGCCCTCGCACCGGCTGCGCAACCCTGAGCTGGGCGGCGGCGCGCTGCTCGACCTGGGCGTGTACCCGGTGTCGTTCGCGCAGTTGCTGCTCGGGGAGCCGTCGGACGTCGCGGCGCGGGCGGTGCTCTCCGAGGAGGGCGTCGACCTGCAGACGGCGGCGGTGCTCTCGTTCGACAGCGGCGCGCTCGGCTCGGTGCACTGCTCCATCGTGGGCGGTACGGCGACGTCCGCGTCGGTCACCGGCTCCCGGGGCCGGATCGACGTCCCGGACGGCTTCTTCTTCCCGGACCGTTTCGTCCTGCACCGGGACGGCCACGACGCCGAGGAGTTCACGGCCGATCCGGTGGACGGGCCGCGCAACAGCATGCGTCACGAGGCGCTCGAGGTCATGCGGGCCGTGCGGGCCGGGGAGACCGAGTCCCCGCTGGTCCCGCTCGACGGGACGCTCGCCGTGATGCGCACGCTCGACGCGATCCGGGACCGCGTCGGCGTCCGCTACCCCGACGAGACGGGTGAGCCGGAACTCACGCCGGCCTGACACCCGGGCCGCGTCGGGGCGCTCCCGTACGCTGCGGGGCCATGAATGCCAAGGAGAGTGCCGAGCAGAGTGCCAGGGCACAGGCGATCGCTGTCGTGACCGGGGCGGGTTCCGGGATCGGCCGGGCGGTCGCCGTGGAACTGCTGCGCGCGGGCTGGTCGGTGGCGCTGGCGGGCCGCCGCGTGCAGACCCTGGAGGAGACGGCGGCGCTGGCGCCCGGTGCCGCGTCCCTGGCGGTGCGCACGGACGTCGCACGCCCCGAGGACGTGAACGCCCTGTTCGCCGCCACCGTCGAGCGCTTCGGCCGGGTCGACCTGTTGTTCAACAACGCCGGCACCTTCGGGCCCGGCGGCGTGCCGGTCGAGGAACTGCCCTACGAGGCCTGGCGGCACGTGGTGGACACCAACCTCAACGGGGCGTTCCTGTGCGCGCAGGCGGCGTACCGGCAGATGAAGGAGCAGGATCCGCAGGGCGGCCGGATCATCAACAACGGCTCGATCTCCGCGCACACGCCCCGTCCGATGTCGGTGGCCTACACGGCGACGAAGCACGCGCTGACGGGCCTGACGAAGTCCCTCTCCCTGGACGGCCGGCCGTACGGGATCGCGGTGGGGCAGATCGACATCGGCAACGCGGCCACCGACATGACGTCCCGTATGCAGACGGGAGCGCTGCAGGCAAACGGGGAGGTCGCCCCGGAACCGGTGATGGACGTCGCGGACGTGGCGCGCACGGTGCGGCACATGGCCGAACTGCCACCGGAGGCGAACGTGCAGTTCGCGACCGTACTGGCGACGGCGATGCCGTACGTCGGACGCGGCTGAGGGCGCGGCGAGTTCGTCAACTCGTCAACCTGCACAAACGGAATAGGAACCTCCGCCCCATTGCGGCCGGTAGGGGAATTATGCTCAACTCTCCTACACGAAAGCTTCACAGTTGGAGTGGAGCGCTTCCGTCGGCCACATCCAGGGGGGGCGGCAGTCGTTCCACGGCACCGGGTGGGGGTGGATTCCGCGAGGGACCGCGGAATACGCACCGGTGCGCGTGGAACGACTGCCGCTACTTTTGTGCAGGTGGTTCAGGCCTGCCCGGTCTCGAAGCGCGTGATCCTGCCGTCCTCGTCCACCTGGAAACTCCACCGCGTGCGCATCTCGCCCCAGGTGTCGTTGCTGTAGCGGGCGAGGAGGGAACGGCCTCCGTCGGACTCGTTGTCGACCTCCATGTGGCCGTGGGAGGAGAAGATCTCCCGGTCCACCCAGTCGGCGAGGTCACGGTCGGACCCGTCGTCCGTCATGGTCGCGCCCGGCGCGAGGAGCTCCATGAAGCTCTCGCGGTCGTGGTTGTTCACGGCGGCCACGAAGGCCCGGACGGCCGGATCCCTGAGGCGCGTGGTCTGAATCGTCATACGAGCCACACTCGTACCGGCCACGGCCCGACGCCACCGGTGCCACCCGAACGGCGTCGCCGGACGATCCGCCGGGTGTCGTGAGGTGCGAGGGGTGAGACGGTGGACAGGCGACGAGATGAGTACACCTGTTCCTGCCGCCTGCTCCGGGAGACGACGTGAAGCGTGACGACCGACGTGATCTGGGTCTGCTGCTGCTCCGGCTGGGGGTGGGCGGTGTGCTGGCGGCCCACGGCACGCAGAAGCTGTTCGGCTGGTTCGGCGGACACGGCATCGAGGGCACCGGCCAGTTCATGGAGTCCGTCGGCTACGCCCCCGGCGAGGCGAGCGCGACGGCGGCGGGCCTCGCGGAGACGGGCGGCGGCACGCTGCTGGCGCTGGGCCTGGCGACCCCGGCAGCGGGTGCGGCGGCGGCCGGCGCGATGGCGGGCGCGGCGGCGGTGCACACCCCGAACGGCTTCTTCAACCAGGGCGGCGGCTACGAGTACGCGGCGACGCTGGGCCTCACGGCGGCGGGCCTGGCCATCACCGGCCCGGGCCGCTTCTCCGTCGACCACCTGCTCGGCCACGCGGTGAACCGCGGCTGGATGATCCCAGCGGCCTTCGCGGCGACGGCGGCGGGCACGGCGGCGGTGGTGGGTGCCAGGGCGAGGCGCCTGCGGACGGCGAAGGAGGGGGAGCAGGAGGCGTTGTTCGAGGAGGAGTCCATGGAGTAGGGGCGGCGGCCGGGGTCCGGACCGGGCGTTGTCAGACCCTCGTGCCACGCTGCGCCCATGACCGACCACCGGACACCGCCACCGCCCGGCCCCGACCTGTGGGCCACCATCGACGCCCTCCACGAGTGGCTCGACCACAGCCGGCCGATCGAGGGCCGCGAAGGGGTCCTCCTGCGCATCCTGAAACTGACCGAGGAGGTCGGCGAGGTCTCCCAGGCGGTGATCGGGGCGACGGGGCAGAACCCGCGCAAGGGGATCACGCATTCATGGGAGGACGTGCAGGCTGAGCTGTGCGATGTGGTCATCACGGCACTGGTGGCGCTGCGGACGCTGACGCCGGAGGCACGAGAGGTCCTGGCAGGGCACCTGGAGCGGGTGGCACGACGGTCCACGGTGTCCTCGGCACAGGCGGACGTTCCGCGCCAGTCGCTCTGATCACCGCGTAACCCCCGGTCCCGGCCCGGCCGGGTGTCACCGACGGGCTCCTCTGTCCGCCTTCACAGTGCGTCCACCGCGCTCACCTTCCATGCGTCACCCGTACGGTCCATCGTCATCCGCACCCGGTTCTGGTCCACGCGGGACCCCGACACCTGAGTGCTCTCGGTGACCTGATTGACGAAGAGCAGGACGACGACCTTGTCGGGGGAGGCCGAGACGACGGAGGCGGCCGGGGCACCGCCGGAGCCGGGGGCGGCGACCCTTGCCTTCACGACGCCGTGGTACTTCTCGGCCGTCGGGGCGACCACGGTCTTCGTGGTCTTGCCGTACTCGTCGCGGAAGTCGCCGGTCAGGTGGGCGCGGGCACGCGAGAAGTCCTTGTCCAGGTGGCGGTAGTCGTACGACAGGACGATCGGGGCCGCTGTGCGCGCGGCCGTGAGCGCCTCGGTCCGGGCGGTCTCCGTCAGGCGGCCGTCACGGTACTGCCGTGCCAGGGCGGCCAGCGCGACCAGGCCGGCGACGAGCAGGACGGCCAGGAGCAAGGTGAGCAGCTTCCGCCGTCCGCCGGAGCCGGGCTCGCTGCGCTCCTGCGGACCCTCCTCCCCGAGCGACTCCGGCGACGGCTCCGGCGGGTCGTCCCAGCCGTTCTTCGGAGCCTCGATGAGGACGGTGCGTCCGGCGAGCGGCCGCTCGGCCCCGCGCGGGGACTCCTCGTCGGTGGCCGTGACCGCGCCCGCTTCGCGGTGGCCCCGCTCCGCGCGCTTCGCCGCCGCGCGGGCAGCCGCCGTCATGGTGCGGCGGGCGCCGGGACCGGCGGCGCGGCCGGTGGTCGTCTTCGGCATGGTGGTACTCCTCGTCGGTGCTTGTCGGTCGGCGAATCGGCTCGTGAATCAGCCGACGAACTCGACGTCGGACGTCAGCCAGCGGCCGTCCTTGTGGACGAGGTCGAGCTGGAGCCGGTACGTGCGCGCCTCTCCCCCGGGCACGGCGGTGTTGGTCACCTTGCTGTCGGCGACCACCAGCACACGGGCCGAGTCCTCGTCGGAGCGGACGATGCCCGCCTCCAGGACCTGGCCTTCGGACACGGACTTGTTCTGGGCCACCAGCTTCGTCAACTGCTCCGTCTGGGCGGTGAACTGCTTCTTGAAGTCGCCCGTCGCGCCCGCCAGGACATTCGCGCTGTCGCGGTCGTAGTGCCGGTAGTCGAGGGAGGTGAAGTTCAGTGCCGACTGGCGGGCCGCGGCCAGGATGCCCTGGCGGCGTTGGTCCGCCTCGTTCTGTGCGTGGATCCCGAAGGCCAGCCAGAGCGCCAGTGCCGTGGTGATGACGGTCGCCGCGACGAGTCCCGCCGTCATCACCCGGGGTCGTATCTGCCTCATGCCATGGGGCCGACGAGCAGCCATTGCCACGACTCCTTTCCGAATGCGGCCTGCTGGCCGCCCGCCGAGCCGACCTCGACGTTCCTTCCGTCCGGGCCGGTGGTGGTGCCGGTCTCCGGGTCGTACGGGGTGACGTACGCCGCCTGGTTCGCGCCGCCGCCGGTGGTCGACGCGCCCGGGGCGTTCTGTGCGCCGCGTACCGACGACTCGCTGCCGCGCGGGAGCGTGCAGCGGGCGCCGGTATTCGCCTCGCGTGTGCTGGTGTCCGCCGGATCGCGACGGGTCGTGCCGTACCCCTGAGTGCAGGCCGGTGGTTCGTCGGCGTTCAGCACCAGGCCGAAGTGGGTGGTGCCGTCGCCGGGGACGACCGTGTAGCTGCCCGCGACCGTCAGCGGGAAGGTGACGAGGGCCTGCTCCACGCCGGGAAGGCGGGCCAGCGTGACCTGGCCGCCGCTGATCAGGTTGGCGAGCAGGACCGACAGCTGCGGCCCGGTCGACTTCAGCAGCGAGTTCAGTTCCTGCGCCGCCGGCCGCGCGTTGCCGATCAGCTTGCGCAGGTCCCCGTCGCTGGCCTTCAACCGGGCCGACAGCGCCGCCAGATCGCGCGCGAACGACTTGATCGAAGAGCCCTGGTCGGCCTGCGTCTTCAGGACCTTCCGGGAGTCCTCGATCAGGGCGGTCGTCTCCGGCAGCGCCTCGGACGCCGACTCGACCAGGGTGTTGCCCGAGTCCACCAGGCGGCCCAGGTCCGGGCCGGTGCCGGCGAACGCCTTGCCCAGTTCGTCGACCGTGACGCGCAGGTCGTCCTTGCCGACCGAGTTCACCAGGCGGTCCAGGCCGAGGACCATGTCCGTCGTCGACAGCGGCACCCGCGTGCTCTCGCGCGGGATCGTGCTGCCGTTCAGCAGGTACGGGCCGCGGGAGGAGCGGGGCTGGAGGTCGACGTACTGCTCGCCCACCGCCGAACGGTTCGCCACCACGGCCAGCGTGTCCGCCGGGATGCGCGGCGCCCCGTCCTCGATGTCGAGCGCGACCGAGACGCCGTCCCGGCCTGCCAGGCGCAGGGCGCCGACCTTGCCCACCGGCACGCCGCGGTAGGTGACCTCGGCGCCGGGGAAGACGCCCCCGGAGTCGGCGAAATCGGCCCGCACGGTGTAGCCGCGGTCCAGGACCACGTCCACCAGGCCCGTGTACTCGGCGCCGACGTACGACACCCCCACGGCGGTGAGGGCGGCGAAGGCGATCAGTTGCGCCTTGACCGTACGGGTGATCACGGCTGGACCCCCTTCAGCATCAGCTCGGCGAGTTCGAGGTTGATCCCCTCGGTCCGGTAGCCCCCGGTCCGGTAGCCGCCCGGGCCGTAGCCGGCGGTGCACACCGGCGGGCACAGCGGGTCGCTGCTGGAGGGGGCGGACGGGGACGACGGCACGCTCGGCCTGCTCGGTAGCGCCGTGGGCTTCGGCACACCCGGCACGTCCGGCGCATCCGGCACGTCCGGAAGATCCGGTACGTCCGGCAGGTCGGGGGGCTCGGGAAGCTCCGGCACCCGGGGGTCCCCGCCGTTTCGGCCGCCCGGCTCGTCCGTCAGGTTGCCGTAGATGCCGGCCAGATCGAGGTCCGCCGTGACGTGCAGGTTGACGTAGTCACCCTTGATGGCGTCCACCGTGTTGCGCGGGAAGGGGTAGGTGGTCAGCAGTTCCAGGGAGTTGGGCAGGTCGCTGCCCGCCTTGTTGAGCTGGTGCAGGATCGGCCGGAGCTGCTTGAGGTTGGCAACCGTGTCGTCGTGCGAGGCGTTGACCACCTTGGTGCCGGTCTTGCCCAGCCTGGACAGGGCGGTGAGCATCCTCGTCAGGTCGCGGCGCTGGTCGGCCAGGACCTTCAGGGCGGGCGGCATCGTGTCGACGGCCTTGGCGATCGTCGTCTTCTCCTTGCCCAGCCGTTTGGCCAGCCGGTCCACGGCCTTCAGCGCGCGGACGATGTCCTGGCGCTGGTCGTCCAGGCCGCCGATGAAGGTGTCGAGCTCCTTGAGCAGGGACTTGACCCGGTTCTCCCGGCCGTCCAGGGCCTTGTTCAGCTCCGTGGTGATCGTCTTGAGCTGGGCCACGCCGCCGCCGTTGAGCAGGGCGGACAGCGCGGACAGCACCTCCTCGACCTCCGGGTTGCGGCCGCTGCGGGACAGCGGGATCACATCTCCGTCGCGGAGCCGGCCGACCGGTGCGCTCTCCGGCGGCCCGGACAGCGCCACGTACTTCTCGCCGAGCATGCTGGTCTGCCGCAGCTCGGCGATGGCATTGGCGGGCAGCTTCACCGAGTCGGCGACCCGAAGGCGGACCCTCGCGTGCCAGCCCTTCAGCTCGACCTTCTCCACCGCGCCCACCGTGACGTTGTCGACCTTGACCGACGACTGCGGCACCAGGTCGAGGACGTCGCGGAACTCGACGGTGACGTGGTAGGCGTGGCCGTCGGCGGCGGCCCCGCCGGGCAGCGGGACGTCGTACCAGCCGTTGAACTCGCAGCCCGACAGGAGCACCGTCGCGACGGCCGCCCACGCGACGGCCCCGCCCCTGCGCGGGGGCCTCATGCGTTCGCTCCCAGGATTCCGCCGAGGGTGCGGTCGACCGTGCCGGTGCCCGAGGTTCCCCGGGGCACCTCGGGCAGGGAGTCGAAGAGGTCCCTCAGGTCCCCGCAGTCGGTCTTCTCCCCGGTCGTCTTCAGGATCGAGCACAGCAGTGAGGCCGGATCCTGCGGATGGTCGGGGTTGTTGCGGGTGTCGAGGGTGCCGGCGGAAGGGTTGTAGGCGTTGTGCAGGTTCGACACGCCCGTCGGCGCGACCTCCAGCAGCTCCTCCAGCGCCGCCCGTTGGGTGACGAGCACCTTGGTCACCTTGCTCAGGCCCTCCACGTTCGACGTCAGGGACTTCTTGTTCTTCTTCACGAAGGCGGACACGTCACCGAGCGCCGTGCCGAGGTTCTTCAGCGCGGCCGCCAGGTCCTTGCGCTCGCCGGCGAGTTGCCCGGCGACCTTGGCCAGGCTGCTGTTGAACGACCGCACGCTCTTGTCGTCCGCGGCCAGCGCCGCCGTGAACACCTGAAGGTGGCGGACCGTGCCGAACAGGTCCGTGCGGCCGTCGGACAGGGTCGTGACCGCCTCCGAGAGGTCCTCCACCGTCCGGTGCAGGTTCTCGCCCTGGCCGTCGAGGTTGTCGGCGCTGACGTCGAGCAACCGTGACAGGGCGCCGTCCTTGTTGGCGCCCTCGGGTCCCAGCGCCTCGGCCGTGGTGTGCAGGCTGTCGAAGACGCGGTCCAGTTCGACCGGTACGGCCGTGCGCGACTCGGGTATCTCGTCCCCGTCCCGCAGGACCGGGCCGCTCCGGTACACCGGCAGCAGCTGCACGTAACGGTCGCTGACCACCGAGGAGTTGATGATCGCGGCCTGTGCGTCCGCCGGGATCTTGCGGTCCGCGTCGTACTCCAGCTCCACCCGCACCCGGCCGCCCTCCGGCGTGATTTTCTTGACCTCGCCGATCCGTACCCCCAGCACACGGACGTCCGAGCCGGGGTAGATGCCGACGGTGCGAGGGAAGTACGCCGTCACGCGGGCGGTCTCGGTCCGCGGCCACAGGACGCAGACGAGCGCGACGACCAGGGTCAGCGCGGTCAGCAGGGCCAGGCGCTTGTTCCAGCGGTTGCTCACGGTGTGCCTCCCGTTCGGGGCACCAGCGGGGCGGCGACCAGGTTCTGGACGTAGGAGTCGAACCAGCGGCCGTTGCCGAGGGTGTTGGTGAAGACCCGCACGTAGGGGGCCAGGAGCGCGATGCTCCGGTCCAGGCTGGATTGGTTGCGTTCGAGCATCTTCACCACGGTGTTCAGGCCCTTGAGCGCGGGCCCGATCTCCTTCTCGTTGTCCTGGACCAGGCCGGAGAGCTGGATGCCGAGCGCGGCGGAGGTCTTCAGCAGCTTGTGGATCGCCGTACGCCGCTTGCTGATCTCCTTGAACAGCTTGTCGCCGTCCTCGACCAGCGCGGAGAAGTCGCTCGACCGGTCGGCGAGTACGCCCGTCACGCCGTTCGCGTGGTCGAGGAGTTCCCTGAGGGCCTTGTCGCGCGAGGCCACGGTCCGGGAGATCCGCGACAGGCCCTTGATGGACGAGCGCACTTCGGCGGGTGAGTCCTCGAAGGTCGTCGAGATGGTGTCCAGCGCCTTCGCCAGCCGGTCGGTGTCGACCTTCTCCGTCGTGGTGGTGAGATCGCTGAACGCCTGCACGACGTCGTAGGCGGGGACGGTCCGCCGCAGCGGGATCTCGCTGCCGGGCTCCAACTGGCCCCGGCCCCTGGGGTGCAGGGCGAGGTACTTGGCGCCGAGGATCGTCTTGACCCGGATCGACGCGCCGGTCTCGGTGCCGAACCCCGGCTCGTCCTTGATCTTGAAGGTGACCTTCACGTGGTCGCCGTCCAGGTCGACCTCCTCGACCTTGCCGACCTTGACCCCGGCGATCCGCACCTCGTCACCCGGCTTGAGACCGCCTGCCTCCGTGAAGGCGGCGCTGTACGTGTCGCCGTCGCCGATCACCGGCAGGCGGTCGGCGTTGAACGCGGCCGCGGTCAGCAACGCCAGGACGGTGAGCCCGACGGCGCCGATGACGAGGGGACTGCGTTCGCGGAAGGGGCCGAGGTGCGGACGGCGGAGCCGTATCCTCGGCAGCTTCGGCGGGTCGACACGGACCTTGAACAGCGGAGTTGGACGCGGCTTGCGGCGGGGCAGGAGCCGTACCTCCGGCAGCCGTACTCTCGGCAGCCTGGGCGGTTCCACGCGCACCGTGAACAGCGGCTCCGGGCGGCGCTTGCGGCTCATCCCCCGCACCTCGCCCTCGCCACGTGCATCTCGGGCGTGAGCACCTGCTTCGTCTTCGGCAGCACGATCCGGCCGTCGAAGTCGCACAGGTAGAAGTTGAACCACGAGCCGTAGGACGCCGTCCCCGTCAGCTCGTTGAGCTTGTTCGGCAGCCTCTTCAGCACGCCCTCCACAGTCTTCTCGTTGTCGTTCAGCGTCCCGGTGAGGTCGGTCAGTTCCGCGATGTCGTCCTTGAGCGGCGGGCGCGCGTCCTTCAGCAGGCCCGAGGTGGCCTCCGTCAGGTCTCCGATGCTCACCAGCGACTCCCCGATGGGCTTGCGGTCGGCGGACAGGCCGGAGATGACCCGGCGCAGCTGTTTGATCAGTCCGGAGAAGCGGGCGCCGCGCTTGTCGAGCGTCTTCAGCACGGTGTTGAGGTTGTCGATCACCGAACCGATCAGCTTGTCGCGGCCGGCCAGCGTCGTGGTGAGCGACGCCGTGTGCGTCAGCAGGCTGTTGACGGTGCCGCCCTCGCCCTGGAGGGTCTTGATGATCTCGGTGGCCAGCTGGTTGACGTCCTTCGGGCTGAGCGCGGCGAACAGCGGCTTGAAGCCGTTCAGCAGCGCGTTCAGATCGAGGGCGGGCTGGGTGCGCGCGAGCGGGATCGTGCCGCCGGGACGCAGCCGGGTGCCGTCGCCGGCGCCCTCGGTCAGCGCGAGGTACCGCTGCCCGACCAGGTTGCGGTAGCGGATGACGGCGCCCGTGCTGGTGAGCAGCGGCCGGTCCCGGCTGACGGTGAAGGTGACCTCGGCCAGCGTCCGTTCCTTGATCCGGATGCCCTCGACCTCGCCGACCCGCACTCCCGCCACCCGGATGTCGTCGCCCTCCTCCAGGCCGGTGACGTCGCTGAAGACCGCGCGGTACTCGTGTCCGGGAGTGAAGGAGATGTTCACGATGGTGGCGGCGAGCAGGGCCGTCGCCACCAGCGTCACCAGGGCGAACAGGCTGAACTTGACCAGCGGGGCGGCGGTCTGCCGGGCTCCTGTGGTGCTCATGCGACGCTCACCGCCGTCCCGCGTGCCATCGGCCCGAACAGCAGCGTCGCGACCGGCGGCACCTCGTCAGCGGGCACGCCCAGCACCGGCGCCACGAGCGAGCCGACGGCCCGCTGCTCGGCCCGGGTGGCGGAGACTCCGTGCCCGCCCGAGGACGGACTCCCCGGCTTCGAACCGTCGTCGAGGCGGGCCCCTGGTGCCGGCACCGGAGGATGCGGCAGATCACGGCAGTTCGGGCCCGACCGCTCGCCGTAGCGCGGCTCCTCACCCGGTTCGTACGCACCCTGCGGTCGTACGACCTCCAGCGTGATGTGCATCTTCCCGCCCCGGAACGCCTCCTCGGACGCCTTCTCCTGCCGGACCAGACCGGCCAGCAGGCAGGGGTACTGGGGTGAGTAGCGGGCGAACAGCTCCAGCGTGGGGCGGGAGACCTGGCCGAGGGTGATCAGCCGGTCGCCGTTGGCGTCGAGGAAGTCCTCGCCGGTGCCCGCGACGGTCGCCGTGGACCTCAGGGCCTCCGCCAGCCGGTCCTTCTGCTCGACGATCGTGCGGCTGGTGGTGACGGTGTTGCGCAGGATCTCCATCAGGTCGGGCGCCGCGTCGCCGTAGACCTCGGCGACGTCGGCGAAGCGTGCGATGTCCTCTTTCAGGGACGGCAGGTGCGGATTGAGGCGGCGCAGGTAGGCCTCCACTCGCGTGAGGTTGTCGCCGATCCGGTCGCCGCGGCCGTCGAGGGCGGTGGCGAACGCGGAGAGCGTGGCGTTGAGCTTGCCGGGCTGCACGGTCCGCAGCAGGGGCAGCAGGTCGTTCATCAGTTGCTGGACCTCGATGCCGACGCGGGTGCGGTCCTGGGTGATGACGTCACCGGCGCGGATGGGCCGGGCCGAAGAGGACACGGGGCGCTCGGGCGGGACGAGGTCGACGTACTTCTCGCCGAACAGCGTCTTGGGCAGCAGGCGCGCGTGCACGTCGGACGGGATCCGGGCGACGTGCTCCGGCTTCAGCGCGATGTCGAGCGTCGCCTTCGTCCCGTCGGCCCGCACCTCGCGGACCTCGCCGACCAGCAGCCCGCGCAGCTTGACGTCGGCGCGCGGATCGAGCTGGTTGCCGAGGCTGTCGGCCTCCAGCGTGATCCGCACGACCGGCGTGAACACCTGGCGGTAGACGGCGACGGACAGGGACAGCAGCAGTGCGAGCACGGCGATGAAGACGACGCCGTACAACCTCAGTCTCCACACCTTCATGCGGCGGCTCACCCCGCGATCCGTACGGTCGTGCTGGCGCCCCAGATGGCCAGCGACAGGAAGAAGTCCAGGACGTTGATCGCCACGATCGAGGTCCGCACCGCACGGCCCACCGCGACGCCGACCCCCGCCGGGCCGCCGCTCGCGTAGTAGCCGTAGAAGCAGTGCACCAGGATGATCAGGACGGCGAAGACCAGCACCTTCCCGAAGGACCACAGCACGTCCACCGGGGGCAGGTACTGCTGGAAGTAGTGGTCGTACGTGCCCGTGGACTGCCCGTAGTAGCCGGTGGTGATGGTGCGGGCGGCCAGGTACGAGGAGAGCAGGCCGATCACGTACAGCGGGACGACGGCCACGAACCCGGCGATCATCCTGGTCGTCACGAGGAACGGCAACGAGGGCACGCCCATGACCTCCAGCGCGTCGGTCTCCTCGCTGATCCGCATCGCGCCGAGCTGGGCGGTGAACCCGGCGCCTACGGTCGCGGAGAGGGCGAGCCCGGCCACCAGCGGGGCGATCTCACGGGTGTTGAAGTACGCCGAGAGGAACGCCACGAAGTTGGAGGTGCCGAGCTGGTTGAGCGCGGCGTACCCCTGCAACCCCACTTCCGTGCCGGTGAAGAACGACAGGAAGGCGATCACGCCGACCGTGCCGCCCACGACGGCGAGCGCGCCGCGGCCGAAGCTCACCTCGGCGAGCAGCCGCAGGATCTCCTTCTTGTAGCGGCGCAGGGTGCGGCCGGTCCAGGCCAGCGACCGCCCGTAGAAGGACAGCTGGGCACCCAGCTCCTCGAGACGACTCAGCAGCGCCATGCCTCAGCCCCTCTGCGGAACGACTTGGAAGTACACGGCGGTCATCACGAAGTTCGTCACGAACAGCAACATGAAGGTGATCACCACCGACTGGTTCACCGCGTCGCCCACCCCCTTGGGTCCGCCCTTCGCGGTCAGCCCCTTGTAGGAGGCGACGATTCCGGCGATCGCACCGAACACGAGCGCCTTGACCTCGGCCGCCCACAGGTCGGAGAGCTGGGCGAGCGTGGTGAAGGAGGCCAGGTAGGCGCCGGGGGTGCCGTTCTGGAGGACGACGTTGAAGAAGTAGCCGCCTGCCACGCCGACCACCGACACCAGGCCGTTGAGCAGCACCGCCACCAGCATCGACGCCAGCACGCGGGGAACGACCAGCCGGTGGATGGGGTCGATGCCCAGCACCTGCATCGCGTCGATCTCGTCGCGGATCTTCCGCGCCCCGAGATCGGCGCAGATCGCCGTGCCGCCGGCTCCCGCGATCAGGAGCGCGGTGACGATCGGCGAGGCCTCGCGCAGCACGGCGAGCACGGAGGCGGCCCCGGAGAAGGACTGGGCGCCGAGCTGCCGGGTCAGACTGCCGATCTGAAGCGCGATGACCGCCCCGAACGGGATGGAGACCAGGGCCGTCGGCAGGATCGTCACGCTCGCGACGAACCACGCCTGCTGGATGAACTCCCGTGCCTGGAAAGGCCGTCGGGGGATCGTCCGGACGACGTCCAGCGCCATCGCGAAGAGGCTGCCGGAGTGCCGCAGCGCTCCGGCCGGTGACAGGCTCATGCGCCGGCCACCTCCTTCTGGTGGAGCTGGGCCTCGCGCCGTGCGATCGCCTGCCAGCGGGGCGGGCGGGTGATGCCCGGTCCCGGCAGCAGGCGGGGAGTCAGCTCCTGCACGCGCGGGCTGTCGTCGATCTGCGCGAGCTCCTGCTCGACCTGCGCGGCGTCCTTCTCCTCCGCCATGCCGATCGGGCCTTGCATCCGGCCGTTCAGGAACTGCCGTACGACGGGCTCGTCGCTGGTCAGCAGCTCTGCGCGCGGCCCGAACATCACCAGCTCGCGGCGGAACAGCAGCCCGATGTTGTCCGGCACCTGGCGGGCCGAGGCGATGTCGTGCGTGACGATCAGGAAGGTCGCGTCGATCTGGGCGTTGAGGTCGACGATGAGCTGGTTGAGGTAGGCGACGCGCACCGGGTCCAGGCCCGAGTCGGGTTCGTCGAAGAGGATGATCTCCGGGTCCAGGACCAGGGCCCGGGCCAGCCCGGCGCGCTTGCGCATACCGCCGGAGATCTCGCCGGGCAGCTTCCCCTCGGCACCGATCAGCCCGACCATGTCCATCTTCTCCAGCACGATGCGCCGGATCTCGCTCTCGGACTTACGGGTGTGCTCGCGGAGCGGGAAGGCGATGTTGTCGTACAGGTTCATCGAGCCGAACAGGGCGCCGTCCTGGAACAGCACGCCGAAGAGCTTGCGCACCTCGTACAGGTCGTGCTCGCGGAGCTTGGTGATGTCCCGGCCCTGGATCGTGATCGAGCCGCGCTCCGGCTTCAGCAGGCCGACGAGCGTCTTGAGGAACACCGACTTGCCCGTGCCCGAGGGGCCGAGCATGACCGAGACCTCCCCGGCGGGCAGCGTCAGCGAGACGTCCTGCCAGATGACCTGGTGACCGAAGGACTTGGTCAGCCCTTCCACGCAGATCTCGACACCCATCCGGTCCACCCTTCAGCCCGCGGAGCAGCTCTGACATCTGCTCTACGGGGAGGGGCCGGGCGTCCGTCGCTCGTGTGACGGATTTTTTTCGGGCCGGTTTCGGGGGAGCGCCTTCGGGCGGTCGCCGGGCAGCGCCTTCGGGCGGTCGCCGGGCAGCGCTACCGGGCCGGTTTCAGGCGAGCACCTGGGCGGTCGGCGGGCAGCACCTTCGGACGGTCGCCGGGCAGCGCTACCGGGCCGGTTTCAGGCGAGCACCTGGGCGGTCGGCGGGCAGCGCTCTCGGGGAGGTTCTCTGGTAGCGCTACGGAAGCGGGCTCGCCGTGAGCTCGGGGAACGAGGGGGACGGCGCATCGGAAGTCTCAGGGGCTTCCGGGACGGCCGTGGCCACCGTGTCCGTCGGCACCGCGGAGACCTCCACCGGCAGGTCGGGGACCTCGGTCACCTGCGGGACCTCCGGCGCGGACAGCCCGGGCAGCGTGGGCGCCGGGACCTCCGGAACGTCCGGGACCTGCGCGACGACCGGGACCTCCGGCAGCGACGGCACGGACAGCGGGAGGAACGATTCGCCGGCGGGAGCCCCCGCCGCTCCGCGCTCTACGGCGGCAGTCGTGGGCTCAGTCCCCCGAGGCGTACGGCCCTCGCCGGCGCCGTCCGGCCGCATCGTCTCCGCGTCCGGCGAGGCGACCGCGGGCCGAGGCGCCGCGCCGCCCCCGCCTCCGCTGCCGTCGAGCGCGTACGGCAGTACGAACCCCGCCACCGCCAGAGACGCCGCGGTCGAGGCGACCGCCACGGTCTGTGCCCTGCCGACCCCGCGCGGCCGCCCCCGCCCGATCAGGAACAGCACGCACCCGAGCGTGGCGGCCAGCGACTGCCGCAGCGTCCGCCGGGCCCGGGCCAGCAGCGACTCGACGGTCCGGTAACTCAGCCCCATCCGGACGGCGACCTGGCCGACGTCCAGGTCCTCCGACTTCAGCCGCAGCGCCTCGGCCTGCCGCGCGGGCAGCTCACCACTGCGCACCGCCAGCCACTTCGCCTCGGCCCGGTCGCACACCGCCTCCTCGACGGGCACCGGGCCGGGCGTGACGAGCGTCGGACTGGTACGCACCTCGGCCTCGCGGTGCACCTGCCGATAGCGGTCGACGCAGAGCCGCATCGTCACCGTCGTCAGCCAGGCCGCGAGCCGCTCCTCGTCCAGATCGGGCCGCTCGGCGGCGCGCAGCATCGCCTCGTGCACCGCGTCCTCGGCGTCCTCCGCACTCATCGACCGGCGCCGGGCCACCTTGAGCAAATGCTCGCGGTGGCTCCACATGTGGCGCCACCGCTCGTCGGCCGCGTGCATCTCCGCAGGCGTCTCTGCGGGCATGTCCGTCGCCATGAGGACCCCTTCGCGCTCACCCACCGGCCTCGTGCTGTCCGGCGGGGGGCGACATTACCGCCCAGTATCGGCGGTTGTGGAGGGGGAGAGCGTCATCGAGTCCGCGCTGTTACTGGTGAGTGGGGCGCCGCTGGGCAGCAGGTTTTCGCCGGGGAGCTCCATGTCCGGGTCGGGGGCGGGAAGTTGCGGCTCGTCCGGCTTCTCGGATTCGGTGGCCGGGCCGGTTCCGGCCGGGGCCGGGGAGGAGGCGGGGGTCGACGGGGTCCGGGACGGCGGGGCACTCGGGCGGGCGGAGGGTGTCCGCGACGGCTTCGGTGTGGCGGCCGGCCGCGACGGCTCCGGGCGCGCGGAGGAGGACCCGGCGGAGACGTCCGGCACCACCCGGTGCCCTTCTGTGAAGTACGCGTACCAGGCCCTGACCGTGCGCAGATAGGCCGCCGAGTGGTTGTAGCCGAGGATCGCCCGGTCCAGCTCGGCGGGGACGGACAGGTCCCGGCCGCCGGCACACAGGTACCGTCCGGCGGCGAGGGCCGCGTCGAAGACGTTGTTCGGATCCGTACGCCCGTCACCGTTGCCGTCCGCGCCCCAGCGGGCCCAGGTCGACGGGATGAACTGCATCGGCCCGACCGCGCGGTCGTACGCCGTGTCCCCGTCGTGGACACCGCCGTCGGTGTCCCGGATCAGCGCGAAGGCCACGCCGTCCAGCCGCGGCCCGAGGATCGGTGCCACGGTCGTACCGTCCGACGTCACCCTGCCGCCCCGCGCCTGCCCCGACTCCACCTGCCCGATCGCCGCCAGCAACTGCCAGCGCAGCCGGCAGCCGGGAGCCTCGCGCGCGAGCCGGTCCTCAGCCCTGCGATAGGCAGTGAACACACTCGCCGGCAGCGCGCCACCCACCTCCACGGCCGCCCGGCCACCCGCGTGCTTCCCGGTCCGCAGGGGCGGAAGCTCCGTGCGGTACGGGGCGTCGCCGGACACGCTCGGTCCGTGCTCGCCCGGTACCTGACCGGGCGCCGGTACGGAGGCCCGCGCCGGGATCAACCCCGGCCCCTGCGACGCGGTGAGCGCCGCCATCGCCACCACCACGGCCGCCGTACCCCTGACACGTCTACCCCTGTGCCCTGCCACGTCCTGTTCCCCTCCCTGTGAACTGTCTGTCGTCTGCTCTACGGGGGAGGGCGGGGGGTCCGTCGCGGGAATTGCGCACGGTGCCTACGAAGGATTCCGCAGCCGGGTGATGAGGGGCTGGGCCGCTCCGAAAAGGGTCGGACACATCCAGGGCTCCTCGCGGCAGCACGACTGGAACCCCTACGCGCAGGCCGCCTCGTCGCCGTAGACGCGTGTGCCGTGTGTGGGATCACACGTCGGAACGAACGTGTGCAGCAGCGACCAGACGAGTCGGGCTGCACGCCTGGTTCTGTCCCCGGAGCTGCCATCCCTGCACGAGATCAAGCCAGTTCGGGCTGTGCCATCCTCAGATCACAACTCCCCCAGCACGGCTGCCCCTTCTACCTCAACTTCTCGATGACAGGTTCGAACGCGTGATGTCAACGGGGTGCTTGAGTCGTTCGGCGACCAATAGCCGGACGGTGCTCAGCCGGGTCACCCTGGTCGGGGAGCGGCGTCGTGTCGATCTCGTGCTTCTTTCGCGGCAGCCCGTCGGGGTTCTGCCACTTGGCAGCAGTGTCAGGAACTCGGCTTGTCGGTGGAGGCGGGGGTTTTGCCGGGCTCCGCGGGCTGGTGTGTGAAGACCGCGAGGTGCCAGGTACCGTCCTCCCGCGTCACGGTGAAGGTGTCCCGCATGGTCTTTCCGTTCTTGTCCTCGGCCATCAGGCGGGCTGAGCCGGTGTCCGGGCCCATGTCCTGCTCGACCCGCACGTTCTTGATCTTCCAACCTCGCCCGCCCCTGTCCGCGAGGATCTGCCCGGCCTCCTGCCTGGACCACTTCTCGTCCTTCACGCCCCCGACTTCGATCAGTCCGGCGACGCTGCGGGAGTTCAGGGCGTCCACGTACGCCACGACGGCCTCGCGGGCCCCCACGGACGATTCCGAGGCCGAAGGGGCCGAAGGGACCGAGGGGGCCGAAGGGACCGAAGGGCTTGAGGACTTGTTCTCGTCGTCACCGGACGAGCAGCCGGCCGCGAAGGCCAGAGCGGCCAGAGCGGCCGGCACAGCCAGAAGATGTCGACGCTCCACAGCGCACTCCTATGTGGTTCCTGTGAGGGGGATCAGCAGCCTGTCAGGTGCGGTGCGCGTACCACCAGGCACGCGGATGGTCCGACAGGAGCTTCTTCAGGCTTTTGTTGTGGGTGTCGCTGGTGTGGTACGTCAGGTATGGCGTACCCCGGTACTTCTTCGTGACGATCATCGTGTGGTCGATGTTCTTGTCGCGGCCCCAGTCGGCCTGGAGAACGTCCGCCTTGGCCATCTTCCACACGTTGTCGAGGATCTTGGTCCGCTTCGAGTGCTTCTTCGCGAACCAGTACCAGTTCTCCGCAGCCGCCCATGTGTAGCTGGTGGTCCACTTCGTCGGCCCGTAGAACCAGTACTTGTTGCTGGGCCTCTGGATGATCGCGCCGCCCTTGGGGCCCCAGCCGCCGGCATGCATCGCCTGGGAGACGAAGTTGGTGCAGTCGGTGCCGTACGTGCGCCAGGCGCTGTTGTGGTGCTTCCAGTACCTGTCCGCGTAGGCGACCATCTTCCCGTAGCTGTAGCGGCTCCATGCCATCGGCTTGTCGCCGGAGTCCTCGCTGTCGCCGGGAAGAGGAGCAGTGCCGGAAGCGGCGTCCTTGTCTCCCTCGTCCTCGTCCGCCTTTCCGCCGCCGTCATCGATGCCGTCATCGGTGCCGTCAGCGGCGTCCACGTCGGACACCTGCGTGGTCGGCGTGGGGCCGCCCTCCGTATCGGTCGTGTCGGACGACAACAGCCAGGTGCCGTCGGAGCCCTGGGTGAACTTCACGGTGTGCGGTACGGACAGTTCCTCGTACTCCGGGGCGCCGTCCGCGACCTCCTGGGGCGTGAACGGGAGGTGGAGGCGGGTCTGCTCGGTGAGCTGGAGCGTTGCCGACTGGCCGGTGACGGAGGTTCCGGTCACCTCCACTTCGACCTGGGCCTTCGTGTAACCGCCGTCGACTTCCTTGTAGCGCTTGCCCTTCTCCACCAGCGCGGCTAGATCATCCTGCACCTGCGCGGTCATGGAGCGCGTGGCCTCGACGCGGGCGGTCGCGGCTCCGGCCGTCGGACGAGTCGTCGTCAGCATGTCGGCCCGCTGCTGCAGATAGCGCTCGGCGAGCCGAGTGAGAGCGGTGGTGTCGACGCTCGCCGACGAGGCCGCCACCGGAGACGCGGGCTGGGCGTCCGCCGGGGTACCGGTGAGCACGAGCATCGTGGCTGCGGCCGAGGCGGCGGCTCCGGTGAGGACACGTCTGTGATGCGCCATGCGCATGAAATCCCCCTTGATCACGGCTGACTGGTCGGGTCAGCACGCGGACCAAGAGGTCGCGTTCGGACATCGCGTTCCTGTGCGGCGCATTCCGGATCCAGGAATGTCCGATTCCTGGTCAGGGGCGGCGTTGCCCCATGGCCCCGACCCGGGTGAACTCCCGGGTCGGGGCCATGGAGGCAGACGAGTCGGGCTGTACGCCGGGTTCTGTTCCCCGGGTTCCTCGCGGAGCCCGGGGCGACGGCCATCCATCTAGGGCCGGTGTTGCCACCGGCCTCGTGCGGTCTACCCGCGGACTCGGGCGGGCAGCCCTCGATCGTCCGCGCAGGAGCACCGAGGTGCTCCCTCTTGACCTTGCTCCGGGTGGGGTTTACCTAGCTGCCTGAGTCACCTCAAGCACTGGTGGTCTCTTACACCACCGTTTCACCCTTACCGAGGACCGAGGTCCCCGGCGGTCTGCTTTCTGTGGCACTGTCCCGCGGGTCACCCCGGGTGGCCGTTAGCCACCACCCTGCCCTGTGGAGCCCGGACGTTCCTCGGGAAGCCCCCTCACGGGGACTCCACGCGGCCGTCCGCCCGGCTCGTCTGCCGTGTCGACCATGGTACCCGGCGGACATCGCGCTTCGGCGCCGCGGCCGTCGCCAGGACCGAGCCCGCCAGGATCAGCGTGAAGGCCACACCGATGCCCAGCGTCAGCTTCTCGTCCAGGAAGATCGCGCCCGCGGCGACCGCCACCGCCGGGTTGACATACGTGATCACACCCGCCCGCGTCGGACCGACCTCCTTGATCAGCTCCAGGAAGGCCACGAACGCGATCGCCGTGCACACCACGCCCAGGCCGGCGAGCGCCGCCAGGACCTCGCCCGACGGCATGGTGGCGGGCCTGGTCAGGATGGCCGCCGGGGCGTAGACGACGGCGGCCAGTGTGAGGCAGGGGGTGATCAGCTGGAGGGTCGGGACGGCGTTGAGGTACCGGGCCGCTATCAGCGGGGCCGTGGCATAGCCGACGACCGTCACCAGCACCTCGGCCATCGACAGGGCGTCGCCGCCGGTGAGGTGCGGCAGCGTCAGGACGGTGACACCCGCGAGGCCGAGGGCCAGGCCCGTGACGCGGCGTGCACCCACCCGCTCCCCCGCGCCGAAGAAGCGGGCCAGGAGCAGGGCGACGATCGGTACTCCCGCGATCAGGAGTCCGGCGGTCGAGCTGGACAGATGGCGTTCGGCGTCGGTCAGGGTCCACCAGGGGCCGATGATCTCGATGACGGCGAAGGCCAGCATCGGCTTCCAGTGGGTCCGGACGGTACGGCCGAAGCCGCCCTGGCGGAGGGCGAACGGGAGCAGCAGTACCGCGCCGAGTGCGCAGCGCGCGAACACCACCATGGACGGGGACAGGTCGTCCACCGCCACCTTGATCATTAGGTAGGGGACGCCCCAGACCACTCCCATCAGGGAGAACAGGAACCAGCCGCGTGCAGTCATGCGACGAGTCTCGGCCCGCTCACCCCGCCCCGTCTTGAACGCTGTTGCGGTACACCGCCGGGGTCACCCCCAGCACGCGGCGGAACCAGCGCGTGAGGTGCGCCTGGTCGGCGAAGCCGACGAGGGCCGCCGCCTCGGCCG
This sequence comes from Streptomyces sp. NPDC007907, assembly GCF_042959365.1. Taxonomy (NCBI): domain Bacteria; kingdom Bacillati; phylum Actinomycetota; class Actinomycetes; order Kitasatosporales; family Streptomycetaceae; genus Streptomyces; species Streptomyces sp. NPDC007907. Next base: position 855,092 of record NZ_JBIBKR010000004.1, on the reverse strand, counting down.
GGCGCAGCCCGGCTTCCAGGAGGCCCCGGGCCCTGGCCACCCGGTGCTGGGCGAGCCAGGCGTACGGCGGTACGCCCACCGTCGGGCGGAAGGCGCGCAGGAGCTGGTAGCGGGACAGGCCCAGGTCGGTGGCGAGGGCGGCCAGGGACGGGGGGTCCAGGAGCTCGTCGGCGAGGCGGTCGCGCACGGTCCTGGCGATGCCGGCGGCCCCGGGCACGACGTCGCCGGTGGCGCGGGCCGTGGAGTGGCGGCGGGCCAGGGCCGTGAGCAGCCAGGGCAGCCGGGACTCGGCCTCCAGCGGGTCGGGGCAGGCGCTGATGTCGCTGTGGGCGGCGCGCAGGGCTGCTGCGAGTTCCGGGTCGTGCAGGACGGGGTCACGGAAGTGCGGGAGGCCTCCGCCGAGGATGCCGTCCGTGAGGAGGGACGGATCGGCGTAAAGGGCCTGGTAGGCGTAGCCGTCGCAGGCGGCCGGGCCTCCGGTGTGCATCTCGCCCGGGTCCAGGACGACGATCGAGCCGGGGTAGGAGTGGATGTGCCCACCGCGGTACGCGATGACCTCCGAGCCGCCGACGGTGACGCCGACGGTGAACTCGTCATGGGCGTGGGGCGCGTAGACGTGCTGGTCGAAGTGGGCGGTGAGGAGGTCGAGCGGCGGGCCGGCGCGCCCGAGTCGTGCCCGCGTCCAGCTGGCCTGTTCCCGTCTCCCCATGGCGTACCCCCGCCCACAGGGGATCAGAGGAGGTCCGTCGTGTCCAGATCGAAGGCGAAGGGTTCCGGCAGGGTGACCGTCTTGCCGAAGGGGCGGGCGCAGTGCTCGCGGTAGTCGTCTTCCTTCGGCTCACTGAAAACGGTGACTTGGGCCGTGTCCCGGTCTACCAGCAGGTAGAGCGGGATGCCAGCGCGGGCGTAGCAGCGGCGCTTGGCCTCGCGGTCCGCCTGCGGCTTGGTGGAGGTCACCTCCATCACCATGGCGACGCCGTCGCAGGGCATCCAGGATTCGGCCCCGCCGAACAGGTCGCGCTCGATGGGGCCGAAGGTGACGTCCGGAACCAGGTGGTTCTTGGGGCAGGCTCCCCCGCTCCTCAGCTTCAGCCCTTTGTTCCCCGAGAAGTCCATGTCGGTGCGCGAGCGCCTGATCACTTGCCTCACGATCCGGCTGATGTACTTCTCGTGATCCCCGTCCGGCGGCGGCGTCACAACGATCTCCCCCTCGATCAGCTCGGCCCGGAAACCCTCCGGGGTGTCCAGGGCCAGAAAGCCCTCCAGCAGGACCTCTTCCTGGGAGAGCGGCTCGTGGGCCATGGCAGTCATGTCGCGCCCCTCCTTCTGTCGCCCGCCAGACTGGGACATCGCCGAACCACCCGTCCGTGAGATCGGGAACCGTTCCCTCGATCGTGGCACACGATCACGGTCGTCGTCAGAAGGCCGGACGGCTCACTTGACCTTGCCGCAGCGTCAACGTCTTCACTGGTCGCATGCGGATCGGAGAACTCGCCGCGGTCGTCGGCGTCACCACGCGGGCCGTGCGGCACTACCACCATCTGGGATTGTTGCCCGAGCCGGAGCGGCGGGCCAACGGGTACCGGGATTACGGGTTGCGGCACGCCGTCGTGCTGGCGCGGATCCGGCGGCTGACCGAGCTGGGTCTGGGGCTCGCGGAGGTGCGGGACGTCCTCGCGGACGACGCGGTCAAGGACCTCGTCGAGGTGCTGACCGAGCTGGACGAGGATCTGGCGCGGCAGGAGGAGGCCCTGCGGGAGCGGCGGGCGCGGTTGCGGACCCTGCTGGACGCGGACGGCGGTATGCCGCCCGAGGGGCCGGTGTCGCCCGAGCTGGCCGCCCTGTTCGCCGGGACCGCGCACCTGTCGGGCTCGCCCATGGCCGTCAAGGACCGTGAGATCTTCGCGTTCCTGGAGACGACCGTACCGGCCGGGGAACGGGAGCGGCTGGTTTCCTCGGTGAGTGAGGCGCTGGGAACTCCAGGGGCCGTGGCGCGGGCCGGTGAGGTCTACGCGCTGCTCGACGCGCTCGCCGGTGCCGAGCCCTGCGATCCGCGGGTGGACGGGGCGGCGCGGGCGCTCGTCGACTGCATTCCGCCGACGCTGTTCCCGGAGATCGGTGAGCTGGACCAGCAGGACGAGGTGCTGCGCGCCTTCTACGACGACCTCTCCCCCGCCCAGGCGGAGGCCGTCCGCCGTGCGCTGCGGATGCTCGCCGAGGAGCGGCGATGAGGGTCGGGTGGCTGCTGGTCCGGCACGAGGCGCGGTTGCTGGTGAGTCTCGCCCTGTGGGTGGCGCGGCGTACGCACGGGACGGGCGGCGGCTCGGCCTTCGGGTACGCGCGCGGGCAGGGCGCGATGACGGCCGGGTTCGCGTTGGTGTGCGTCGTCGAGACGGTCGCGCTGTCCGTGCTGCTGCGGGACTGGCCCGCCGTGCACGCGGCGTTCCTCTTCCTGGACGTGTACACGATCGTGTTCGTCGTGGCGCTGCACGCCTCGTCCGTCGTCCGTCCGCATGTGCTGGACACCGCCGCCGGCACCCTGCGGATACGGCGGTACGTCCACGTCGATCTGTGCGTTCCGCTGGCGCGGATCCGCTCCGTGCGGCGTGAGCTGCGGATGGCCCACGAGCGGGCCGAGGGCGAGCTGGACGTGGAGGTCGGCTCGCAGACCACCGTCACCCTCGAACTGACCGAACCGGTCACGCACGTCACCTTCCTCGGGCGGCGCCGGGAGGTGCGGGTCGTCCGCTTCCACACCGACGATCCCGAGGGGCTCGTGCACGCCCTCGGCCGGGCCCGCGTCTGAGCTCCCCGTACGCTGTCGGGCGGAGTTCGATCGAAGGAGTACGCGTGCTTGTCCTGCTGCCGCCGTCCGAAGGAAAGGCCTCTTCGGGCCGCGGTGCCCCGCTGAAGCCGGAGTCGCTGTCGCTGCCGGGGCTGGCCGACGCCCGGGAGGCGGTGCTCACCGAGCTGGTCGAGCTGTGCTCGGGGGATGAGGACAAGGCGCGCGAGGTGCTGGGGCTGAGTGAGGGGTTGCGGGGCGAGGTCGCGAAGAACGCCGAGCTGCGCACGGCGGGGGCCCGGCCGGCCGGGGAGATCTACACCGGCGTGCTGTACGACGCCCTCGGGCTGGCGTCCCTCGACACGGCTGCCAAGCGGCGTGCCGCGCGGTCGTTGCTCGTGTTCTCCGGGCTGTGGGGCGCGGTGCGGGTGACGGACCGGATTCCGTCCTACCGGTGCTCGATGGGGGTGAAGCTGCCGGGGCTCGGGGCGCTGGGCGCGCACTGGCGTACGCCGATGGCGTCGGTGCTGCCCGAGGTGGCCGGGGGCGGGCTGGTGCTGGATCTGCGGTCCGCCGCGTACGCCGCCGCTTGGAAGCCCAAGGGCGATGTCGCCGGGCGGACGGCGTCCGTGCGGGTGCTGCACGCCCCCACCCGGAAGGTGGTCAGCCACTTCAACAAGGCGACCAAGGGGCGGATCGTACGCAGTCTGCTGACCTCCGGGACCGACCCGAAGGGCCCGGCCGAGCTGGTGGAGGCGCTCCGGGATCTCGGGTACGCCGTGGAGGCGCAGGCGCCCGCGAAGCCGGGGCAGGCCTGGTCGCTGGACGTGCTGGTGGACGAGGTGCACTAGTAGGCGGCGACGCATGCGTTGCAATATTCGCAACGGCCTTTGCGCACCCTGCACACCGACGGCAGGATGACGCCATGGCCCCCTCTCCCCTGCCTTCTTCCGTGCTGGACCTGGCGCCCGTCGTGCCCGTGGTCGTCGTCGAGGACGTCGGCGACGCCGTACCGCTGGCGCGGGCGCTGGTCGCGGGTGGGCTGTGCGCGATCGAGGTGACGCTGCGGACGCCCGTGGCCCTGGAGGCGATCCGGGAGATCGCCCGGGAGGTGCCCGGGGCCGTCGTCGGGGCCGGGACGGTGGTCCGGCCCGGGCAGGTCGCGGAGGCGGTGGCGGCGGGCTCCCGGTTCCTGGTCAGTCCCGGCTGGACGGACGGGCTGCTGGAGGCGATGCGGGCCTCCGGGGTGCCGTTCCTGCCGGGGGTGTCCACGGCGTCCGAGGTCGTGGCGCTGCTGGAACGCGGGGTACGGGAGATGAAGTTCTTCCCGGCGCAGGCCGCGGGCGGTACGGCGTATCTGAAGTCGCTGTCGGGGCCGCTCCCCCAGGCCCGTTTCTGCCCGACGGGCGGGATCGGCCCGGACTCGGCCCCGGACTATCTGGCGCTGCCCAACGTGGGCTGCGTGGGCGGGAGCTGGATGCTGCCGCCGGAGGCGGTCGCCGCCCGCGACTGGGGGCGCGTCGAGGCGCTGGCCCGTGCGGCGGCTGCGCTCAGCGCAGGTGCGACGTGTCGTTGAGGAGGCGGACGCTGGCGTTGCCGTCCGCGTAGTAGGCCACCACCGACAGGGACGCGGCCGACAGTTCCATGCGGAACAGGGACTCCGGCGGGGCGCCCAGGGCGAGGCGGACCAGCGTCTTGATCGGGGTCACATGTGTGACGAGCAGGACCGTGCGGCCCGCGTACGCCGCGAGCAGCTTGTCGCGGGTGGCGGCGAGCCGCGTGGCCGTCGCGGCGAAGCTCTCGCCGCCGCCGGTGGGTTCGGCGTCCGGCGAGGCCAGCCAGGCGTTCAGGTCGTCGGGGTGGCGCTCGCGCACCTCGCCGAAGGTGAGGCCCTCCCAATCGCCGAAGTCGGTCTCGCGCAGTCCGTCGTCGATGCTCACGTCGAGGCCGAGCCGGGCGGCGACGATCCCCGCGGTCTCCCGCGTCCGGGCGAGCGGCGACGACACGACGGCCTGAATGGTGCCGCGCCGGGCGAGCAACGCCGCGGCCCGCTCGGCCTGCTCCCGGCCGGTGTCGGAGAGGGAGGGATCGGTGCCGCCGCTCCCCGAGAACCGCTTCTGGGGCGTCAGCGGGGTCTCGCCGTGCCGCAGCAGCACGAAGGTGGCGGGTGCGCCCATGTCGGCAGGGGCCCAGCCGGGGGCGGCGACGGCTTGAGCGGCACGGGCGTCGGCGCCGGCCTTCGCGGCACGGACATCGCCACGAGCTTCGGTGTCGGCCTTCGCAGCTTGAGCGGCACGGGTGTCCCCACCGCCCTTCGCGGCCTGGGCGACACGGGTGTCGGCCCCGACCTTCGCGGCACGGGCATCGGTGTCGGTCTTCGCGGCGCGGACGGATGCACGAGCATCGGCGTCGGCCTGCGTGACGTCCGGGCCCGAGCCGGCCGCCGCGGCCGGGACGCCCCGGCCGGATCCCGTCGAGGCCCCAGCGGCGTCAAGGCCCGAGTCGGCCGCCGCGGCCGCCGCGCGGCCCTCCGCCAGCGCCGCGCGCGCCCTTGCCGCACCCGCCGCCGCATCACCGGGCGGCTCCGGCGGAACAGCGGCCCCGGCACCCCCGGCACCCCCGGCACCGGAATCCCCGGCGTCGGCCCCGGCCGCCGTGTCCAGCTCCGCCGTCGACTCGGCCTCCGACCACCGCTCGCCCCTGGCCCCCGCGTCCATCGCCTCGTTCGCCAGCCGGTCGGCGTGCTTGTTCCGCTCCCTCGGTATCCACTCGTAGGTGACCCGCCCGGGCGGGAAGACCCGGGCCGCCTGGGCAGCCAGGGGCTTCATGTCGGGGTGCTTGATCTTCCAGCGGCCCGACATCTGCTCGATGACGAGCTTGGAGTCCATCCGGACGTGGACCGTCGCGTCCGGGTCCAGTTCACGGGCGGCGCGCAGGCCGGCGAGGAGGCCGCGGTACTCGGCGACGTTGTTCGTGGCGACACCGATGTACTCGGCGGTCTCCCGCAGGGTCTCCCCCGTCGCCGCGTCGCTGACCACGGCCCCGTAGCCGGCGGGCCCGGGGTTGCCCCGCGAGCCGCCGTCGGCCTCGACGATGAACTCCCGCACCGGATGGGCTCCCTGAAGGCCTAGAGACCGGACTCGGACGTGCGCACCAGGATGCGGCGGCAGTTCTCGCAGCGCACCACCGTGTCGGGCGCGGCCTTGCGGATCTCCGCCAGTTCGGTGATGGCGAGCTCCTGCCGGCAGCCCTGACAGCTGCGCGCGTACAGCTTCGCCGCGCCGATGCCGCCCTGCTGCTCGCGCAGCTTGTCGTAGAGCTTGAGCAGATCGGCCGGGACGGCACCGGCGACGACCTCGCGCTCCTTGGTGACCGTGGCGATCTCACCGTCGATCTCCTCGAAGGCGGCGTCGCGGCGCGCGGTCGCGTCGTCGATCTTCGCCTGGACGGAGGAGACGCGCTCGGTCAGCTCGGCGACCCGCTCCTGCGCGGACTCCCTGCGCTCCATGACCTCCAGCACGACGTCCTCCAGATCGCCCTGCCGCTTGGCGAGGGAGGCGATCTCACGCTGGAGGTTCTCCAGGTCCTTGGGGGAGGTGACGGCGCCGGAGTCGAGGCGCTGCTGGTCGCGGGTGGCGCGCTGGCGCACCTGGTCCACGTCCTGCTCGGCCTTGGTCTGCTCGCGGGCGGTGTCGCTCTCCTCGGTCTGCGCGGCCACGAGCAGGTCGCGCAGCTGGGTGTGGTCCTTGGTCAGCGACTCGATCTCGGCATGCTCGGGCAGCGACTTGCGCTTGTGCGCGAGCTGCTGGAGGCGGACGTCGAGGTCCTGGACGTCGAGGAGACGGATCTGGTCGGCGGGCGCGGCGTTCAGTTCGGGGCTCCAAGGGGATCAGAAGGGGGTGAGGCCGCGTGCGCGGTCCAGGGGTCGGTGACCGTCTTCGAGACGTGGACGCGCAGGTCCCATCCGTGCCGGTCGGAGATCTCGTCGAGCTGGCTCGCGGCCAGCTCGCACCAGGGCCACTCGGTGGCCCAGTGCGCCGCGTCGAGCAGCGCGAGGGGGCTGTGGGCGCGGGCCTCGGAGACCGGGTGGTGGCGCAGGTCCGCGGTGAGGAAGGCGTCGACGCCGGCCGCCCGGACGTGGTCGAAGAGGCTGTCGCCGGAGCCGCCGCTGACGGCGACCGTGCGCACCAGCGCCTCCGGGTCGCCGGCGACGCGGATGCCCTGCGCGGTGGCGGGCAGCCGCTCGGCGGCGCGGGCGGCGAACTCGCGGACGGTCACCGGGTGGTCGAGGGCGCAGAGGCGGCCGAGGCCGCGGCGGCCCTCGGGGTCGGTGGGGTCCGGCACGAGCGGACCGGTGACCCGCAGGTCCAGCGCGCCGGCGAGGGCGTCGGAGACGCCCGGGTCGGCGGTGTCGGCGTTGGTGTGGGCGACGTGCAGCGCGATGTCGTTCTTGATGAGGGTGTGCACGACGCGGCCCTTGAAGTGGGTCGCCGCGACCGTCGTCGTGCCGCGCAGGTACAGCGGGTGGTGGGTGACGAGCAGGTCGGCGCCCAGTTTCACCGCCTCGTCGACGATCTCCTGGACCGGGTCGACGGCGAACAGGACCCGCGTGACCTCCTGGTCGGGGTCGCCCGCGACGGTGCCGACGGCGTCCCAGGACTCGGCCCGCTCGGCGGGCCACAGGGTCTCCAGCGCGGCGATGACTTCAGACAGACGGGGCACGGGAGCAAGGCTACCCGTCTGATCTGTGGCGTTGCACCGCCGCCGCCCGCTCACGGCCCCCGTCGCCCCGCTCAGCACAATCGCCCCCTTCCCCTCAGGCGAATCGTTCCTGGAACACCCTTATGTGTGAAGCCTGCGGCCGCGGATTCCATGTCCTGCGGGCGAAAACTACCTTCGTCACTGGAGGTGACCGAACGATGACGGTCTGTGCGATCGAGCCTTCGGTGGGATGCGGGGACGATGACGAGGAGGGGGACGGGGACGGGCCCGCGCCGGCCGGCTGCACGCTCACCGCGGACGGTGCCTACGGCGCGCGTCTGGCGTCAGCCGGCGGCTCCTGGTTCCCGGAGCGCTGGACCCTGGACGGCCCGGAGCCGTACGCGGTGCCCCTGCCCCGCAACCAGCCCGAGGAGCCCGGCACCGAGGTGCAGCCGATGGGCGACGGGCGGGTACTGATCCACCGGGTGGTGGCCGGGCGGCACGCCTTCTCGCTGCTGTACCCGACCGGGCCGGGCACCGGCGAGCTGCCCCTGGGCGCGGTGGGATGCGCGGACAGGAGCGCCCGGCTGCGGCTGCTGCCACCCGCCCCGGACGGGGAGCGGGCCTACGCCCTGGCCGTCGGGCCGCGTACGACGTCGGTGTGGCTGGTGGCGGGCGGCGCCTTCGGGCCCGAGCGGCTGGCGGAGCTGCCCGGCCGTTGCTCGGGCGGGGTCTGGCTGGACCGGTCGGCCCGGCTGCTGGCGCTGGACCGGGAGAGCGGCGGGCGCACCAAGTCCGTCGTGGTGGACCTGGAGTGTGGCGGTGAGGTGTCGCCGCTGCTGCAGATCGCCGCGGACAGCGACGACCGGTTGCTGCTCGCGGACCACGACAGCGGGCTGCTGATCGTCCGCTCGGACGCGCCCTCGCCGGGGCAGCACCGGCTTGGCTGGGGCATCCTCGGCAGCTCCCTGCCGGTGCGCTTCCCCGAGTGCCTGCGGGTGCCGGACTGCACCGTCACGCCGTTCGCCGTCCAGCCGGGACAGGTGCTGACACCGGAGAGCTGCGCGGTGGCGCTGCGGGTGGACGGGCCGACGGGCAGCTGGGTCGGTGTCTGGCGTCCCGCCGAGCGGCGGATGCACCATCTCGCCGCGCCGGAGGGGTGGTTGACGGGCGCGGGACTGTGGACGCCCGAGGGGGTGCTGCGGCTGCCGTACGCGACGGAGGCCGTGCCGTGCGGGGTGGCGCGGGTGAGCCCGCCGCCGGCCATCGGAGCGGAGCACGGGGCCGCGACGCAGCCGGGTGTCACGTCTGCGTCGCCCCCGGGGCCGGAGCCGGTGGCTCCGGTGGCACCGCACTCCGACCGGTCCTCGGAACCGGAAGAGCCCGCCCCGCCGGCTCGGCCCACCGAGCCTCCGGCGCCTTCCGCGCCACGCCCTGTGCCCCTTCAGGAAGCGCCGTTGGGACGCCTTGTAACGAACTAGTGCCGGTTGGCATGGCCGCCTGGATCCACGCTCAGGAGTGCCGGTTAGACTCACCCGGCTGTAAAAAAGATCATGTTGACGGGGTGAATTCCATCCGATGAGCGACGCCAGCACGAACCAGCCGCGCAACGCCGACGTCCAGCAGCCCTCCACCGGCCCCGGCCGGCACCGTGGTGAGGTCTCCACGCAGGACGGCGAGACGGCTCCGCGCGGACGTCACCGCAAGCCGGTGGCGGAGACCGAGCAGGCTGTGACGGCGGCCTGACGGCACGCCGGTCACCGAACGGCGAACGGCCCTTCCCGCCACAAGCGGGGAGGGCCGTTCCGTGTCTTCACCCGCGTCTCAGTGTCTTTCACCCGCATCTCCCCCGCGCCTCACCCGCGTTTGAGGCCCAGCACCTCCGCCGCAGCGAACGTCTCCCCCGCCGGCCGGTCCGCGTAGTACGGGCCGAGGACGGCCTCCAGTTCGTCGTAGGTGAAGGTGTCCTGCTTGCTGTCGAACTTGGCGGCCACCCGCGGCCGTTCCACGACGGCGACCATGCCGCCGTGCACCACGAGGAGCTGCCCGTTGACGTGGGCGGCGGCGGGTGAGGCCAGATAGGCGACGAGCGGGGCGACGTGCTCGGGGGCGAGCGGGTCGAGTCCGCTGCCCGGGGGCCGGGTGACGCCCGCGAAGACGTCCTCGGTCATACGGGTGCGGGCGCGCGGGCAGATGGCGTTGGCCGTGACGCCGTACCGGCCGAGGGCGAGGGCGGTGGAGGTGGTGAGGCCGACGATCCCGCCCTTGGCGGCCGCGTAGTTGGGCTGACCGGCGGAACCCGCGAGGAAGGCCTCCGAGGAGGTGTTCACGATCCGCCCGAACACCGGCTCCCCGGCCCTCTTCGACCGCTCCCGCCAGTGCGCGGCGGCGAACCGTGTGGTGTTGAAGTGCCCCTTGAGGTGGACGCGCAGGACGGAGTCCCACTCCTCCTCGGCCATCGAGAACACCATGCGGTCGCGCAGGATGCCCGCGTTGTTGACGAGGATGTCGAGCTTGCCGAAGGCGGTGACGGCCGCCTCGACGAGGGCGCGGGCCTGCGCGAAGTCGGACACGTCGCCGGTGTGCGCCAGGGCGCTGCCGCCCGCCGCGCGGATCTCGGCGGCGACCTCCTCGGCGGGCCCGGCCGAGGCCTCGCCGGTGCCGTCGCGGCCGGGCTGCCCGTAGTCGTTGACGACGACGGTGGCGCCGAGCCGGGCGAGTTCCAGCGCCTCGGCCCGGCCGAGGCCCCGGCCGGCGCCCGTGACGACGGCGGACAGCCCTTCAAGTGGCAGTGACATCGGTGGCGTCCTCAGATCTCTACGCACGTACGCAGGGCGGTCCCGGTGCGCATCTGGTCCAGGGCCTCATTGATGTCGGCGAGCGGGACCCGGTGGGTGATCAGGCCCGCCAGGTCGATCCGGCCCGCGCGCCACAGGGCGATGGTGCGTTCGTAGGAGCGCAGCACGTCTCCGCCACCGTACATGGACGGCAGGATGCGCTTCTCGTCGAAGAACAGCTCGAACATGTTGAGCTGGAGGAAGTCGTCCATGGCGCCCGCGCCGACGATGACGAGGGTGCCGCCGCGCCGGGTGGTGTCGTAGGCGGTGCGGGCGGTGGCGGACCGGCCGACGACCTCGAAGACGTGGTCGAAGCCCTCGCCGCCGGTCACCTGCTGCTTGGCGTCGGGCAGTTCCTCCGGGGAGACGGCCCGCGACGCGCCGAACTTCAGGGCCGACTCGCGGCGTGAGGCCACCGGGTCGACGGCGACGATCTCGGCGGCGCCCTTCAGCCGGGCGCCCTGGATGACCGAGATGCCGACGCCGCCGCAGCCGATGACCGCCACCGAGGAACCGGCCTCCAGGTCGGCCGTGTTGAGCGCGGCGCCCAGGCCGGTGGTCACCCCGCAGCCGATGAGGGCGGCGATGTCGAAGGGCACATCGTCGGGTATCGGCACCGCGCATCCGGCGTCGACGACGACCTCCTCGGTGAAGGTGCCGGTGCCGGCGAAGCCGAAGAGGTCACCGCCGGGGCGCTTGAAGTTGGGTGTGCCCGCGTTCATGAACCCGGCCAGGCACAGCTCGGTCTGCCCGCGCTTGCAGGCGGGACAGGCGCCGCAGGCGGGCAGCCAGCACACCACGACCCGGTCGCCGGCTTTCAGGTGCGTGACGCCCTCGCCGACCTCGACGATCTCGCCCGCCCCTTCGTGCCCGGGCACGAAAGGCGCCGGCTGCGGGAGCACCCCGCTCATCGCGGACAGGTCCGAGTGGCACAGCCCCGTGGCGCGCACCCGGATCCTGACCTTGCCGGGCCCGAACCCCACCGCCTCGACGTCGTCGAGGACCTCCAGCTTGTCCTGGCCGATCTCGTGCAGTACGGCTGCGCGCATGGTGCGGGCTCCCCTCGTACGGCGTGCTGGGTCAGGTGTGTTCGACGACGGTGTCGGCGAGGACGGGCGCGTCCTCACGCTCGACGGCGCTGACGGCGACCCGGGTGGACCCGGGGGTGTGCCACATGCGGATCCGCAGGGTCTCGCCCGGGTACACGACCCCGGCGAACCGGGTGGCGTAGGACCGTACCCGGGTCACGTCCCCGCCGAGCAGGGTGTCGACGACCGCCTTGAGCGTGATGCCGTAGGTGCACAGGCCGTGCAGGATGGGCCGCTCGAACCCGGCTACCTTGGCGAACTCCGGGTCGGCGTGCAGCGGGTTCCAGTCGCCGGAGAGGCGGTAGAGCAGGGCCTGGTCCTCGCGGACCGGCCGTTCGGTGGTCCGGTCGGGTGCGCCGGTGGGGGGTTCGAGGCGGGCCGAGGGGCCGCGGTCGCCGCCCCAGCCGCCTTCCCCGCGGATGAAGATCTGGGCGTCGTTGGTCCACAACGGGCCCTCGGTGTCGGCGACTTCGGTGCGCAGCACCAGGACGGCCGCGCTGCCCTTGTCGTACACCGCGGCGATCCTGTTGGTCGCGGTGGCGGTGCCCGCGGCCGGCAGGGGCCGGTGCAGGACGAGACTCTGGCCGCCGTGCAGGACGCGGGCCAGGTCGACCTCGATGCCGGGCATGGACAGCCCGCTGGTCACGCCGGGCTTCCCGCCGCCCGCGACGGTGGCGAAGCTCGGCAGGACGTGCAGCCGGGCCTCCAGGGTGTAGCGCAGTTCGTCGGGGTCGGTGGCGGGACGGCCCGCGCCGATGCCCAGGTGGTAGAGCTGCACGTCCTTGTGGTCCCAGGAGATCTCGCCGGTCCGGGGCGGGGCGGCGAGCGCCTTGGCTGCGTCGATGGGCATGGGGCTCCTGATCGCCGGAGGAAGGACCTCGGTACGGCCGTCCGCACCGTCGGCCGCACCGAGGCCGTCTGGGAGCGGACCGGTACACGAACTGAAACGCGTTCCAGTCCTGCGCCCTCTGTATAGCCGAGGCCCCGGCAGTTGTGAAGACGGCTGACGCCGTGTCAGATCAGCCGTTCCGGTTCAGGGCCGAGTGGCGGGCGGCAGGCCGGCTGTGACCTCCGCGCCTCAGGGCACTTGGGCCGCCCGCCGTGGCAGCCACACCCACATCAGTGCGGCCCCGGCCGTCAGGACCGCCGCGCCCACGCGGAACGCGAGGGCGTAGCCCGCTGTCAGGGACTCGGGGGTCGTGCTGCCCGCCGACTCGGCTGCCGCCAGGGTGGACAGGATCGCCAGGCCCAGGGAACCGCCCATCGTGCGGGACGTGTTGACGAGGCCGGAGACCAGGCCCGCCTCCTCGGGGGCGGCGCCGGACGTGGCCAGGGAGGCGAGAGGGGTCGCCGCCAGGCCCGCGCCGAGCATCATGAGGACCCCGGGGACGAGGATCGCCGTGGTGTAGGAGCCGTCGGCGGTCATCGTGGACTGCCAGGCGAAACCGGCCACGGCGACCAGGGTGCCCAGCACGGCGACGTTGCGCGGGCCGACCGGCCGCATCAGGCGGGGTGCGAGCTTGGAGCCGAGGATGACGGCGAGGGAGCTCGGGACCAGGGCGAGACCGGCCTCGACCGGGGTGTAGCCGAGGACGTTCTGTGCGTAGAGAGTCATGAAGAACCACATGCAGAACATCGCCGACCCGCACAGGAACATCGAGACGTTCGCCGAGGACACCGAGCGCACGCGCAGGAGGCCGAGCGGCATCAGCGGGCTCGCCGTGCGGGCCTCGACCGCCAGGAACGCCCCGAGCAGGACGAGACCGGCGAGCAGCGGCAGCAGGGTGGCCGGTGCCGTCCAGCCCGCCGCCTCCGTCTGGGAGATGCCGTAGGCCAGCATGCCGAGACCGGCCGTGACGAGCAGCGCGCCGGGCAGGTCGAGGCGGCGGCCGTCCCCGGCCCGGCCCTCCGTGAGGAACCAGGCGGCGGCGCACAGCACCACGGCCCCGACGGGCACGTTGATCAGCAGCACCCAGCGCCAGGACAGCGTCTCCACCAGGAGCCCGCCGACCAGACCGCCCGCCGCGCCGCCGCCGGCCCCGACCGCCGTCCAGGTCCCTATCGCCCGCGCCCGCGCGGCACCCTCCGGCACCGACGCCGTGAGGATCGTCAGCGTCGAGGGCGCGAGCACCGCCGCGCCGAGACCCTGCACGGCCCGCGCCACCAGCAGCTGCCAGTCGTCCTGCGCCAGTCCGCCCGCGGCGGAGGCCAGGGTGAACAGGCCGAGCCCGACGAGGAACATCCGCTTGCGGCCGTAGAGGTCCCCGGCGCGTCCGCCGAGCAGCATGAATCCGGCGAAGGCGATGGCGTAGGCGTTCACCACCCACTGCAGGCCCTGCTCGCCGAGTCCCAGTCCGGTCCGCATCGACGGCAGTGCCACGTTGACGACGGACACGTCCAGGACGACGAGGAACTGCCCGGCGCAGGTGAGCGCCACCACGAGCCACATCGGCGGCGCCCCGCGTGCCCGCAGGCGGGAGCGTTGGGACGGACGGGCGGTGGCGGTGTCCGCGGATTCGAGCATGGGTGTCATGCTCTCAACCGCGTTGCGCCCCTTGCATCGGGATTTCGCCGGGCCCGGTTATCGGTCCGGAGACCTAGGCCTGGGAGAAAATCCCCACGAACCATCCCAAAACCTCCCGCCGAGACCAAGGGAAGGTCAAGTTTTCATTAGGGTGCCGAAGCAACGGAATAGTTGCCTGGACATACGAGGTTCAGATCCCACGTACCCGACGCTCCCCGGCCTGGAGGCCCTCCTCGATGACGCAGACGACGACAGACCGCCCGGCCGGCAGAGCGAGTGGTGCCGTGGTCCCGGTGCTCGCCTTCGCGGGCATCGTTGTCGCGGTGATGCAGACCCTGCTCGTGCCGGTGATCAAGGATCTGCCGCAGCTGCTGGACACCGCCCCCAGCAACGCCACGTGGGTCCTCACCTCGACTCTCCTCTCGGGCGCGGTGGCCACCCCGATCATGGGCCGCCTGGGCGACCTCTACGGCAAGCGCCGCATGCTGATCCTGAGCCTGGCCGTGATGGTCGTCGGCGCCCTGGTCAGCGCGCTCACCAGTGATCTGCTGCTGATGATCGCCGGCCGGACGCTCCAGGGCTTCGCGATGGGCGCGATCCCGCTCGGCATCGGCCTGATGCGCGACATGCTGCCCCGCGAGAAGCTCGGCTCGGCGATGGCCCTGATGAGCTCCTCCATAGGCGTCGGCGGCGGTCTCGCCCTGCCCGCCGCCGCCCTGGTCGCCCAGCACAGCGACTGGCACACCCTCTACTACGGCGCCGCCGGCCTCGGCCTGCTCGCCATCGCCCTCACCCTCCTCGTCGTGCCGGAGTCCCCGATGCGCGCCGAGGGCACCTTCGACCTGCCGGGCGCGGTCGGCCTGTCCGCCGGGCTCGTGCTGTTCCTGCTGCCGATCACCAAGGGCAGCGACTGGGGCTGGGCCTCCGGCACCACACTCGGCCTGTTCGCCGCCTCGGCGGTCGTGCTCGTGCTGTGGGGCGTGATGGAGCTGCGCGTGAAGGCCCCGCTGGTGGACCTGCGCACCACGGCCCGCCCGGCCGTGCTCTTCACCAACCTCGCCTCGATCATGGTCGGCGTCTCCTTCTACGTCGTCTCCCTGGTCCTGCCGCAGCTGCTCCAGCTGCCGACGTCCACCGGCTACGGCCTCGGCCAGTCGATGGTCGTCGCCGGCCTGCTCGTCGCCCCGCTCGGCCTGACGATGATGTTCACGGCGCCCGTCTACGCCCGGCTGTCCGCGAAGTACGGGCCCAAGGTCACTCTGATCATCGGCCTGCTGATCATCGCGATCGGCTACGGCGCCGGACTCGGCCTGATGAGCGCCGCCTGGCAGAGCCTGGTCATCTCGGTCCTGCTGGGCGCGGGCATCGGCCTGGCCTACTCCTCGCTGCCCGCGCTGATCGTGGGCGCGGTCCCGGCGTCGGAAACGGGTGCGGCGAACGGCCTCAACACCCTGATGCGCTCCATCGGCACCTCGGTGTCGAGCGCCGTGATCGGCATGGTGCTGGCGAACACCGCGAACAGCGTCGGCGGGGTCGAGATCCCGACCATGCACGGCTTCCGGCTCTCCTTCCTGATCGCGACGGGCGCGGTGGCCGTGGGGCTGATCCTGGCGCTGTTCCTGCCGGGCCGGCGTCCGTCCGGCAAGCCGCAGCTGCGGGCCAGCAGCGAGGAGGACGCGGCGCTGGAGCGTGCCGAGCAGGTGCTGCGCGGCTTCCGCGGCCGGGTGCTGGGCGCCGACGGCTCCCCGGTCGCCCGGGCCAAGGTCACGCTGATCGACCGCCGGGGCCGCCGGGCCGGGGCGACGCTCTCCGCCGAGGACGGCAGCTACGCGCTCGCCGTCCCCGACCGGGGCTCCTATGTCGTGGCCGCCCGGGCCACGGGGCACGGCCCGCTCGCCTCCTCCGCGACCCACGCGGGCGACGAGCGCCCGGTCGACCTGGACCTGTCGCTGCCCGGCGGGACGGTTCCCGCCTGACCTGCCCCCCCGTTTCCTTACTCACCGGTACCCCCTGTCGTCCCCGCGGCAGGGGGTACGGCACGATGGCGCCCTGACCGTCGTACGACCGAGAGGAACCCCATGCCCGCGGCGCCGAAGCCCGAGATCCTGGCCGCGTTCGAGGCCGCGAAGGGATTCATGCCCACCGGTGAGGGCCTGGCGCTGTACGCGGCGGCCGTGGAGGCCGGGCGGCTCGGACTGCCGCTGCTGGAGGTCGGCACGTACTGCGGCCGCTCGACGATCCTGCTCGCCGACGCCGCCCGCGAGGCCGGGGTCAGCGCGCTCACCGTGGACCACCATCGGGGCAGCGAGGAGCAGCAGCCGGGCTGGGACTACCACGACCCGGAGACGGTCGACCCCGAGATCGGCCTGATGGACACGCTGCCCACGTTCCGCCGCACGCTGCACCGGGCGGGCCTGGAGGAGCACGTGGTGGCGCTGGTCGGCCGGTCCCCGCAGATCGCCGCGTTCTGGCGGACGCCGCTGGGGTTCGTCTTCATCGACGGCGGTCACACCGACGAGCACGCCACGGCCGACTACGAGGGCTGGGCGCCGCACGTCGCCGAGGGCGGGCTGCTGCTCATCCACGACGTCTTCCCCGAGCCGGAGGACGAGTTCACCGGCCAGGCCCCGTACCGCGTCTACCTCCGGGCCCTCGCCTCCGGCGCGTTCACGGAGGTCTCGGCGACGGACTCGCTGCGGGTCCTGCGCCGCACCGGCCCAGGCATCTGACGCACCGGCCCTCCCTCCCGGCGGTCCCGCGCCGCACGGGCCCGGGTGTCCGACGGAACGGCTGGGCGGGTGAACTGCGCCCCGTCCACCCCCGCCCGGTCGGCCCACGGGCGGCGTGGCGCGTCGGCGCCCGGCCGCCGCTGCCCAAGGATCCGGGCGCGTGGCACACACCTTCGAAGAGCTCGTGGAGAAGCAGCGCGCGGCGGACGAGGCGTACGCCCGCGTGCGTCATCTGCAGGAGGCCTACGGGCCGCCCACCCAGACCAAGTGGAGCGACCAGCAGACCAGCACCTGGGAGACGGCCTGGCGGGCCTGGCGCGATCTCGCCCGGGACGTCCAGGCGGCGGTGACCGGGTACGCGAAGCAGGAGGGCACCCCGCGCCAGGAGGTGGAGGCGCGGGTGAAGGAGGCGGTACGGCACGGGGACGACGGCGGGAACGGGGCGTAGCCGTCCCCCGTCGGGACGTCGCCGGCCCGCCGCCCCCACCGACGGCCGCTAGGGTGGCAGGCGTGTCGTACGCAGGCCCGGACTTCGAACCTCCCCAGAACCGCCGCCCCCGCCGCGGCCCCCTGACCGTCGCGCTCGCAGCGCTGGTGCCGGGGGCGCTGCTCGGCTGGCTGGTGTACGAAACGGTCGGCGGCTCGGGAGACGAGGGGGGTTCGGGGCGGGCGACCGTACGGTCCTCCTCGCCCGCCGCGTCGAACGCGCCCTCCGACGACGCCAAGGAGCCGAGCGCCTCTCCGGAGCCGACACCCACCGCCACGCCCTCGGCCTCCGCGCCCGCCGCCTCCGGCCCGCTCAAGGGCAAGGTCGTCGTCATCGACCCGGGGCACAACGCGGGCAACTTCCGGCACGCCTCCGAGATCAACCGCAAGGTGGACATCGGGACGAACGCGAAGGAGTGCGACACCACCGGCACGTCCACCAACGACGGTTACACCGAGGCGAAGTTCACGCTGGACGTCGCGCACCGGATGCGCACACTCCTTCAGGAGCAGGGCGCCACGGTGAAGCTGACACAGGACGGCGACCGGCCGTTCGGCCCGTGCGTGGACGAGCGGGCCCGGATCGGCAACCAGGCGAAGGCCGATGCCGTTGTCTCGATCCACGCGGACGGCTCGGGCGCCGGCAACCGCGGCTTCCATGTGATCCTTCCCGGCGCGGTGCACGCGGGCGCCGCGGACACCCGGCCGATCGTCGGCCCCTCCCGCGATCTCGGCGAGCGCCTCGCGGGCCGCTTCGTCGCGGTCACCGGCAGCGCGCCGTCCAACTACATCGGCGACGGCGGTCTCGTCACGCGGAAGGACCTGGGCGGTCTCAATCTGTCAACGGTTCCCAAGGTGTTCATCGAGTGCGGCAACATGCGCGATAGCAAGGACGCGGCGTTGCTCACCAGCGGCGCGTGGCGACAGAAGGCGGCGCAAGGGATCTCCGAGGGAATCGTGAGTTTTCTGCGCGGGTAGTCCCGGACCGGCAGATCCCGGCGGACACCCTGACCGGGCGGACGATAGGGTCCTCCTTACGATGAGGGGCCACCCCCGCGCTTCACACCGAGTCCGGACGGCGGCATGGTGACAGCGACGCCTCTACCGACGATGAGACGACCTACGAAGGACCTGAAGTGAATATCCGCTCCCTCACTCGGGGCGACGGCGTGGTGATCGGAGCAGCGGTATTGCTGTTGATCGCGTCGTTCCTCGACCTCTACTCGTTCGACAATGTCCCCGACAGCGTCGACCTCCCCATGCTGTGGGGCAGCGGCCCGGTCGTGTTCAGCGTCGTGCTGGCCGGGATCATCGGCGCCGCACTCGTCGTCGTCGGCCGGGGCCTGCCGCAGGCCCCGAAGATCGCGGGGCTGGAACTCGTCCCGTTCGGCGTCGCCTTCACGGTGTTCGCCGCCTGGAGCGCGCTCGGCAACATCGTCGACGTGCCCGGTGGATTCGACAACATCGGTGAGAACGGCAGCTCGGGCGCTCCGAGCCCGGGCATCGGCATCATCCTCGCCCTCATCGCCACGCTGCTGATGGCCGCCGCCGCCATCGCCACCCCCCTCGTCCCCGCTCTCAAGGGCGCCCTGCTCCCGGCGCCCCGTCCGGCCGCCCCGCAGCCCTACGGCGCCCAGCCCCCCGGTGGTTACGGCTACCCGGGCGCGCAGCAGCCCGGTGGGTACGGCCAGCCGCAGCCGGGGCAGCCGTACGGCGGTCAGCCGCAGCCGCAGCAGGCGCAGGCTCCGCAGCCGCCGGCCGGGGACTTCTCCCCGTTCTGGTTCGCGGTGCCGGTGCCGCGGCCGCTGTTCGCGGAGGACGGCTCGCCCACGCCGATCGCCGAACTCGCCCCGGGTACCTGGTACCTGGCGGTCGAGCAGCGCGGAGCGGCCCTGGTCGCGCAGACGCAGGACGGCCGTCGCGGTGTCCTCCAGGACACGTCGGGCATCCAGCGCGGCTGAGCCCCACGGTCACACACGGCCCCTCGCCCTTCCGGGCGGGGGGCCGTTGCCGTACAGTCGGCGTCCCGTCAACTGACACGCCGTCAGGAGTCAGGTATGCGGCTCGGTCTCGCGCTCGGCTACTGGGGCCGCGGCCCCTCCCCCGACCATGTGCGCCTCGCGCAGGAGGCCGAGCGGCTCGGCTACGACTCGGTCTGGACGGCGGAGTCCTGGGGCTCGGACGCGTTCACCCCGCTCACCTGGATCGCGGCGCACACCTCCCGCATCCGGCTGGGCACGGCGGTCGCGCAGATGGCGGCCCGCTCCCCGGTCACGACCGCGATGCACGCCCTCACCCTGGACCACCTCTCCGGCGGCCGCGTGCTGCTGGGCCTCGGCCTGTCCGGTCCGCAGGTCGTCGAGGGCTGGTACGGCCGCCCGTTCCCCGCCTCGCCGCTGACGGCCACCCGCGAGTACGTCGACGTCCTGCGGCAGGTGCTGCGCCGCGAGGCCCCCGTCGAACTGGCCGGCCGCTTCCACGCCCACCCCTACCGGGGGCCGGACGCCACGGGCCTCGGCAAACCCCTCAAGCCGATCACTCACCCGCTGCGCCCGGATGTGCCGGTCCTGCTGGGCGCGGAGGGCCCGAAGAACGTCGCCCAGACGACCCGGATCGCCGACGGCTGGCTGCCGCTGTACTGGGCGCCGACCCGGCCCGAGGTCTACGGCCCGGCCCTGGCGGAGCTGCCCGAGGGGTTCATGGTGGCGCCGATGGCACAGGTCCGGGTCTGCGACGACGTCGCCGAGGGCCTGCTGCCCGTCAAGGCGATGCTCGGCTTCTACATCGGCGGCATGGGCCACGCGGCCCGCAACTTCCACGCCGACCTGATGGCGCGCATGGGTTACGAGGCCGAGGCCCGCCACATCCAGGAGCTGTTCCTGTCCGGCCGCCGGGAGGAGGCCGTCCTGGCGGTCCCCGACGCCTTCGCCGACGAGATCTCCCTGGTCGGTCCGCGCGAACGGATCGCCGAGCGGCTGGAGTCGTGGCGCAAGGGCCCGGTGACGGACCTCCTCGCCCTCAGCCCCGACCCGCACACGCTGCGGGTCCTCGCCGAGTTGAACTCCTGAGCGATTCCCCGGGTTTCATCCAGAGTTCAAGGGCAATCCGGAGACTATGTCCCCTCGATATCGCAACGGTGCGAATCAAGCCGGCACGATCGTCGCGGTCGTGGCCGACATCATGGCCCTCATCCTGGGTCTCTGGATCCTGATGTACCTGCTGGACGCCAACCCGGGCAATTCGTTCGTCCAGTTCATCCACGACGCGGCCCGCTGGCTCGCCGGCTGGTCGCACGACCTGTTCACGTTCGACGAGGCATGGGCCCGAGTGGTCTGCGGCTACGGCCTGGCAGCGGTGGTCTACCTGTTCATCGGCCACGCGATCGCCAACCGGGTACACCGGCACTGAGATCGCCTCAAGGGGCTCGCCCTTCAGGGGCGCGGGGAACTGCGCGACAAGCCACGCCCAACCCGCGCCCGCGCACCAGGCGAGCCCCCGAGCTCCTAGGCGCAGCAGTCCGACTCGAGCCCGAAAGGCAACTCTGCCCCGCCGAACACCTGGCACGTCGCCTCGTGCCCGCCCAACGCGGCCACGGCCAGCAACAACGACCCGGCCGTCCACGTCGTCAACTCCCGAGGCCAGATCGCCTGGTCGTCGAAGACGTACCCGGTCCAGTACAGCCCGCTCTCCGGATCCCGCAGATGCCGGATCGACTGCAGGATCTCCAGTGCCCGGTCGGATTCGCCCATCGCCCACAACGCGAGCGCGAGTTCGGCGGACTCACCTCCCGTCACCCACGGGTTGGGCACCACGCACCGCACGCCCAGCCCCGGGACGACGAACCGGTCCCAGCCCTCCTCGATCCGGGCCTTGGCCTCTGCGCCGGTCAGCGCGCCGCCCAGCACCGGGTAGTACCAGTCCATCGAGTACCGGTTCTTGTCGAGGAACCGCTCGGGGTGCAGGCGAATGGCGTGCCGCAGCGCGCCCGCCGCCAACTCCCAGCCCGGTTGGGCCTCTTCCCGCTGCTCGGCGATAGCCAGCGCACAGCGCAGCGCGTGGTGGATGGAGGAGCTGCCCGTCAGCAGGGCGTCCGTCGTGTGCGTGCCGTCGTCGTCGCGCCGCCAGCCGATCTGCCCGCCGGGCTGCTGCAACTGAAGCACGAACTCCACCGCCGCGTACACCGCCGGCCACATCCGGTCCAGGAACGCCTCGTCGCCGGTGGAGAGGTAGTGGTGCCAGACGCCGACGGCTATGTAGGCGACGAAGTTGGTCTCCCGGCCGCGGTCGGTGACGGCGTCGAACTCGCCGTCGGTGTAGGCGGCGTACCAGGAACCGTCCTCGTTCTGGTGCCGGGCCAGCCACAGGTAGGCCCGCTCGGCGGCCTCGTGCTCGCCGGCCGTGTCGAGGGCCATGGCCGCCTCGACGTGGTCCCAGGGGTCGAGGTGGTGACCCCGGAACCACGGGATCGCCCCGTCCTCGCGCTGCACGGCGAGGATGCCGGCGACGGTGGCGGCGGCCTGACCGGCGGTGAGGACCCCGGGCAGGACCAGGTGTTCCGTCCGGGGAGTGGTCACGTGGCGTCCGCCCCGTTGTCGGCCAGGCGCGGCAGGTGCGGCTTGGTCGCGTACGCCACGAAGCTCTTGCCGATCAGCGGGTTCAGCGCCTGCTCGGCGACCCGGGTGGCCAGCGGCTTCTTCATGATGTCCCAGACGAGCAGCTTGTGGTACGCCCGCACCGGCAGCGCCTTGTCGTTGTCGACGCCGAACGCGCACTTGAGCCACCAGTAGGGCGAGTGCAGGGCGTGGGCGTGGTGGGTGCCGTAGGGCTTCAGGCCGGCCTCGCGGATCTTCTGCAGCAGTTCGTCCGCCTTGTAGATGCGGATGTGGCCGCCCTCGACCTCGTGGTAGGCGTCGGACAGGCTCCAGCAGACCTTTTCTGGGCCGTAGCGCGGGACGGTGACGGCGATGCGGCCGCCGGGCTTGAGGACGCGCACCATCTCCGCGAGGACGCCCTTGTCGTCCGGGATGTGCTCCATGACCTCGGAGATGATCACGACGTCGAAGGACTCGTCGGGGAAGGGCAACGCGAGGGCGTCGCCCTCCATGGCCGTGGCGGTGGCGCCCTCGGGGGCCTCGCCGGCCTCCTTCATCGCCGCGAACCACTTCGCGACCTCGCGGATCTCCTCGGCGTTCTGGTCCAGCGCCACGACCTGCGCGCCGCGCCGGTAACACTCGAACGCGTGCCGCCCGGCACCGCAGCCGAGGTCCAGGACCCGGTCCCCCGGGGCGAGCGGGAACCGGGAGAAGTCGACGGTCAGCACGTGGCCCTGCTTTCGGAGTTGGCGCCTTCTACATCTGTGGGAACGGCGGGCACGGTGCCCGCCGGGGTCACGGCCCCGGCAGCGGACGCGGCCGCGGACCCGGCCTCCGTGCCGGAAGCCGGACCGGCCGCGGGACCGGCACCCGGCACCCCGGCCGGCCGGGTCGCCGTGGCGGCCGGGGAACGGCCGGTGCCGCCCTCGGAGCGGGCGATCGCCTCGCGGTAGCGGGCCACCGTCCCTTCCGCGGCCCTGGCCCAGGTGAAGTGCCGCAGCACCCGTTCCCGCCCGGCCGCGCCGAGGCGGGCGCGCAGGTCCGGGTCGGACAGCAGCCGGCCCAGCCCCGCGGCCAGGGCCCCGGAGTCCCCCGGCGGCACCGCCAGGCACGTCTCGCCGTCCCGCCCGGCGACCTCGGGGATCGCGCCCCCGGTCGTGGCGAGCAGCGGTGTCCCGGTCGCCATGGCCTCCGCGGCCGGCAGCGAGAAACCCTCGTAGAGCGACGGCACGCACGCGACCTGCGCCGAGCGCACGAGGTCGACGAGCTCCGCGTCGGTGATGCCCTTGACGAACTCCACGGCGCCTTCGAGGCCGTAGCGCTCCATCGCCTGGGCGACCGGCCCCTCGGTGGGCCGCTTGCCGACGACGACGAGGTGCGCGGCGGGCTGCTCGGTGCGTACCTTGGCGAGCGCCTCGACGAGGTGCACCAGGCCCTTCAGCGGCACGTCCGCGCTGGACGTCGTCACGATCCGGCCCGGCACGACGGGCACGGAGGGGTCCGGCGAGAACAGGTCGGTGTCGGCGCCGATGTGGACCACGTGGATGCGGTCCTGCCGGACCCCGAGGTGGTCGATGATCTCCTGCTGCGAGGTGCCGGACACGGTGAGCACGGAGGGCAGTCGGCGCGCGACGCGCTTCTGCATGCGCGTGAAGGCGTACCAGCGCCGCACCGAGTAACGCCGCCGCCGGCCGTCCGCCGCGTCCAGCTCCAGCTGCCGGTCGACGGTGATGGGGTGGTGGATGGTCGTCACCAGGGGCGCGCCGACATCGCCCAGCAGGCCGTAGCCGAGGGTCTGGTTGTCGTGCACGACGTCGAACGCGCCGCGCCGGGCCCGCAGGTGGCGGCGGGCGCGCAGGGAGAACGTCAGCGGTTCCGGGAAGCCGCCGGTCCACATCGTCGCCACTTCCAGCGCGTCGATCCAGTCGCGGTACTCGCCGCGCCCCGGCGTGCGGAAGGGATCCGGCTGGCGGTACAGGTCGAGGCTGGGCAGCTCGGTGAGGCTCAGTCCGTCGTGGCCCTCGTCGAGGACGGGGTAGGGCTGGGCTCCGATGACCTCGACCCGGTGGCCCAGGCGGGCCAGTTCACGCGAGAGGTGCCGGACGTAGACTCCCTGTCCGCCGCAGAACGGGTTCCCTTTATAGGTGAGGAGCGCGATGCGGAGCGGTCGCGAGCCGTCGGCGGCGGGGGCCTGAGGAGCCCCGGCCTCCCTGGCCTCTGCGGTCACCCTGGGCCCCCTTCTCCCTGCACTGTCCCGCGAGATTACGCCGGGACGCTAATCTAGAACAAGTTTCAGACTTGATCGTTCGGAGGCTCTGAATCTACCGGCAGGTAAGGGCGCTGTGAGCAGTGGATCAGGTGATTCACGCCACGACCGGCGCCGTGCCATGCTGTGCGATCACTCGTCCTCACGGACGGTCACGGAACGGGACCGACACATGCCCGCGGAAGCCAAGGTGAGCGCCAAGGTGAACAAGCCGGCCAAGGTGGAAGCCAGAGCGGCAGCCCCCGCCTCCCCGCCCCTCACAGAGCGACAGGAGGCCCGCCGCCGCCGCATCCTGCACGCGAGTGCGCAGTTGGCCAGCCGGGGCGGTTTCGACGCCGTGCAGATGCGCGAGGTCGCGGAGTCCTCCCAGGTGGCGCTCGGCACGCTGTACCGCTACTTCCCGTCCAAGATCCACCTGCTGGTCGCCACGATGCAGGACCAGTTGGAGCACATGCACGGCACGCTGCGGAAGAAGCCGCCGCAGGGCGAGACGGCGGCCGAGCGGGTCGCCGAGACGCTGATGCGGGCCTTCCGGGCCTTGCAGCGCGAGCCGCATCTGGCGGACGCGATGGTCCGCGCACTGACGTTCGCCGACCGCAGCGTGAGCCCGGAGGTCGACCAGGTCTCCCGCCAGACGACGGCGATCATCCTGGACGCGATGGGCCAGGAGAACCCGACGCCCGAGCAGCTCTCGGCGGTCCGGGTCATCGAGCACACCTGGCACTCGGCGCTGATCACCTGGCTGTCGGGCCGGGCCTCGATCGCGCAGGTGAAGATCGACATCGAGACGGTGTGCCGCCTGATCGACCTGACCGCCCCGTAGCCCGCCGCGGACGCCGAGGACCTACGAGACGGGTTCCCTTCGCCGGCATGGTCCGGATCAGGTGATGGGGGTCGCCTTCGGGTCGCCGGGCCTCGCGGCCCTGCGTCCTTCCGGCCTCTCAGCCCTACCGTCGCAGTCGGCACCAGCGGAAGCCTCAACTGCACTTCCTGCCGACGTCGGCTACTCCGGTCGGACTCCCTCACTCGCCTCGTAGGCCGACTTCCAGCATAGAAACGCCCAAAGCGGAATGAAACCCCTCTCATCATGATTCTTCGGGCCCTACTCCCCCGGCGGGAACACCGCCTCCCCGCTGTCCCTCAGCGTGATCACGATCGCCTCCGCCGGGCAGCACTCGGCCGCCTCCAGCACCCGCTCGCTGGCGTCCATGTCCGGGGCCGCCGGACGGGACTGGCGGGCGGAGTCCAGGCGGAAGCCGTCCGGCGCGTGGTGGAGGCACTGCGCGGAGCCGATGCACAGGGAGCGGTCGACCTCGACGTGCCAGCGGTCGCCCATCGCTAGGCCTGCGCCGGGAGGTGGATCATCTTGTGCTCCAGGTACTCGCCGTACCCCTCGGGGCCGAACTCCCGCCCCAGGCCGGAGTTCTTGTAGCCGCCGAAGGGCCCCAGCATGTCCAGGCTGAAGGTGTTGACGGAGTACGTGCCGGTACGGACCTGCCGTGCGATGTCGATGCCGTGCTCGACGTCCGCCGTCCAGACGCTGCCGCTCAGCCCGTAGTCGGAGTCGTTGGCGATCTTCACGGCGTCGGACTCGTCGTCGTAGGGCAGCAGGCAGATCACCGGGCCGAAGATCTCCTCGCGGGCGATGCGCATGGAGTTGTCGACGTCGCCGAAGAGGGTCGGTTCGACGTACCAGCCCCGGTCCAGCCCGGCCGGACGTCCGCCGCCGGTGAGGATCTTGGCGCCCTCCTCCTGGCCGATGCGGATGTAGTCGAGGTTGCGCTGCTGCTGGCGCCGGGCCACCAGCGGGCCCACCTGGGTGGCCGGGTCGAGCGGGTCGCCGACCGTCAGGGCGCCGGCCGCGGCGGCGAGGGCGTCGGCGAACTCGTCGTAGCGGGAGCGCGGCAGGAGGATGCGGGTCTGGGCGACGCAGGCCTGTCCGTTGTTCATCCAGGCCGCGGGGGCGATGCCCGCCACGGCCGTCTCGAGGTCGGCGTCGGGCAGGACGACCGCCGCGGACTTGCCGCCCAGTTCGAGCGTCACGCGGGTGAGGTTGCGGGCGGCCACCTCCATCACGCGCTTGCCGGCCGCGACCGACCCGGTGAAGGACACCTTGTCGATGCCGGGGTGCCCGACCAGGTACTCGCTGACCTCCCGGTCGGCGGGCAGGATCGACAGCACGCCCTCCGGCAGCCCGGCCTCGCGGGCGATCTCGCCGAGCAGGTACGCGTCGAGCGGCGACTCGGGCGAGGGCTTGAGGACGACCGTGCAGCCGGTGAGCAGGGCCGGGGCGAGCTTGGCGGCGGCGACGAACTGCGGGACGTTCCAGGGGACCACGGCGGCCACGACCCCGACGGGCTCGCGGCGTACGAGGATCCTGCCCAGGACGCCGTCCCGCGGCTCCTCGTGGGTGAAGTTCCGGGCGACGGTGATCGCCGAGTCCCAGACCATGACCGCGCCGAGGGCCTGGGCGAGGACGCTCCAGGAGTACGGCGAGCCGTTCTGGGCGGAGATCACGCGGGCGATCTCGTCGTGCCTCGTGGCGATGGCGTCCTTGATCCGCCCGACGACCTCGATCCGTTCGTCGAGGGTCATGCGCGGCCAGGGCCCCTCGTCGAAGGCCCGCCGCGCCGCCGCCACGGCCCGGTCCACATCCGCCGTGGAGGCGTGCGGGACGCGTCCGATGACCTCCTCGGTGTGCGGCGAGACCACCTCGATGACGTCCCGGCCCAGGGGGTCGGTCAACTCCCCGCCGATGAACAGCTGTCCGTGTTCCACGAGTTCGGTCATGGCCGACTGCCTCCCCGGGAGCATTCTCTGACGGCTCATCAGATATGCCCACTGATACCAGCCCCGCCCCGAGGAGTCCACGGACCGCGCACCACGGGAGACTCCTCGCTGGAACCCGTTCTAGTTATAGTGACGGGAGCCGGCGACAGGGGAGCCCATGACACAGGTGACCGACCACGGCGGAGGCGTCCGGTCGCTCCGGGTCCCGATCCCGGACAACCCGCTCGGCCACACCCTGGTGTACGTCGTCGAAACCGACCGGGGTCCGGTGCTGATCGACACCGGCTGGGACGACCCGGAGTCCTGGGACACCCTCACGCAGGGCCTCACCGCCTGCGGCACCTCGGTCGCCGGGATCCACGGCGTGGTCATCACCCACCACCACCCCGACCACCACGGCCTGTCCGGCCGGGTCCGGGAGGCGTCGGGCGCCTGGATCGCGATGCACGCGGCGGACATCGCGGTCGTACGACGCACCCGCGAGGCCCGTCCTGAGCGCTGGTACGCATACATGGCGGACAAGCTCGCCGCGGCCGGTGCGCCCGAGGAGCACATCGCGCCGCTGCGCCGGGCCCGGCCCCGCGCCCTTCCCGGCTTCTCCCCGGCCCTGCCCGACCGCGACATCGTCCCGGGCGAGCTCCTGGAGCTGCCCGGCCGCCGGCTGCGCGCGATCTGGACCCCCGGGCACACGCCGGGCCACGTCTGCCTCCACCTGGAGGAGACCCACCCGACGCAACTCCCGGGGCACGGCCGCCTGTTCAGCGGCGACCACCTCCTGCCCGGCATCACCCCGCACATCGGCCTCTACGAGGACCCGGACGACGACGGGGGTACCCCCTGTGCGAGCGAAACCGAGAGCTTGGGGGAGGTCACCGACCCCCTCGGCGACTACCTGGACTCCCTGGAACGCGTCGGCCGCCTGGCCCCGGCCGAGGTGCTCCCGGCCCACCAGCACCCGTTCTCCGACACCGCCGCCCGCGTCGGCGCGCTGCTCACCCACCACGAGTCCCGCCTGAACGACCTGCTGGCCCTGCTCGCCGAGCCCCTCACCCCCTGGCAGCTCGCCGAACGCATGGAGTGGAACCGCCCCTGGGGCCAGATCCCCTACGGCTCCCGGAACATCGCCGTCTCCGAGGCCGAGGCGCATCTGCGGCGCCTGGTGAAGCTGGGGCGCGCTGAGGCGGTCCCGGGGAGCGAGCCGGTGACGTACGTGGCGGTCTGACGTACATGGCGGCCTGACGTACGTGGTGATCTGACGTACGTGGTGATCCGAGTACGGAGCGCGGAGAGGCGTGCAGGTCGTGACAGGCAGGTGCGCGCGCAGCGGTGCACGCCCCTGAAGCACCAAAACGCGCCCTTCGCACGCCCCTGACCATCGGCCAACTGTCCGGATAGCGTGCCCGGCGGGGTGCGGTCACCAGCACGCGATCACCGGAAAGTGCATGGGGGGCTTGTCGTGGGGGGAAGCATGTCCGCGGAGATATTCGTCTCCGCGTTCCATCGGCTCGGCTGGGACACATCGATGGCGCAGCGGGGAGCCGCGGGGTATTCATCGGTGCGGAGTTGGCGCAATTCGCAGACCGGGCAGGTGGCCGCGGCGGGTGCGGCCGCGATGGCGGTGCCGGGGGCGCACGCGGTGGCCATGGTCGGAGATGTGGCGTTCCTGCTGCACAAGATGTCCGTCTGCGCGTGGGGCATCGGCTTCAAGATGGGCGCCACGGTGGACGGCGAGGACGATCTCGCCGTCATCCTCGCCCTCTGGGCCGACGCCCTGGAGCCGGACGCGTTGAGCGTGACCTCGGCGGGGGCCGCGGCATCGGCGGGCTTCATCGCGTTCAACGTCGCGTATCCGACGTACGGAACCGCCGTGATGGCCAAGGCACTCGCCCTGGGCGCGGGCAGCGGTGTGTCCGTGGTCGGGGGGAAGATCGTCGGGAAGAAGGGTGCCAAGGCCGCCGCGAAACTCAGCAAGCCGTTCATCAACAAGATCGCGCAGAAAGCGGCGATAAAATTCTCCGCGGTTCTGGGATCGAAAGCGGTGACGGGCTTCGTTCCGGTCCTGGGCGCCCTCGCCGGGGCGGGGATCAACGCTTTCTTCGTCTCCAAATTCGCCGACGCGGCCGAGAGCTATTACCGACACAAGCTGGCCGCCGGGGGCTGAGAACCGGCCACCGCGCCCGCGCCCCGGCGCTCCACCCGCCCGGGCGTGCACGCGCCTTCGGCATACTCCGGATGGCGTCGGGGCATCGCCCCTAGGATGACGTGCCGCGACGCTTCAGCGCGTGCGGAGTTGCGTTCCACCGCGAGGAGACATGCCCATGGGCACCGAAGAGGCCGCCACTACCTCGCCCTTCAGCGGAGTCATGGACGAGAGATCGGCCGGGCCCATGGTGCCGCGGCTGGCCCTGGGCGCGCGACTGCGCGGGCTGCGGGAGGAGCGGGGCATCGGCCGGGCGGAGGCGGGGTACGTCATCCGCGCCTCCCCTTCCAAGATCAGCCGCATGGAGGCGGGCCGCCACGGCTTCAAACTGCGCGACGTGGCCGACCTGCTGACGCTCTACGGCGTCACCGACGAGGCCGAGCGCGCCACCCTGCTGGCGCTGGCCGAGCAGGCCAACACCCCCGCCTGGTGGCGGTCGTACAGCGATGTCGTGCCCGCCTGGATGCAGACCTACCTCGGGGCCGAACAGGCGGCGAGCCTCATCCGTTCCTTCCGCGTCCAGCGCGTCCCCGGCCTGTTGCAGACCGCCGACTACGCGCGGGCCGCCGTGCGGCTCGCGCACCCGGACGCCGGGGCGGCGGAGACCGACCGCCGGGTGGAGCTGCGCATGGCCCGCCGGCGGATCCTGCACCGGCAGCCGGCGACCCGGCTGTGGGCCGTGATCGACGAGGCGGCGCTGCGGCGCCCGGTGGGCGGCAGCCGCGTGATGCGGGAGCAGCTCAGGCATCTCATCGAGAGCTGCGCGCTGCCGCACGTCACGGTGCAGATCCTGCCGTTCGCCGTCGGCGCCCACGCCGCGGAGGGCGGTCCGGTGACCATCCTGCGGCTGCCCGGCGGGCAGTTGCCGGACGTGGTCTACCTGGAGCAGCTCACCGGTGCCCTCTATCCCGACCGGCCGGCCGAGATCGAGTGCTACTGGGACGCGATGAACCGGCTGGTGGTCGAAGCCGAGTCGCCCGACGAGACTCCGACCATCCTGCACCGCATCCTTCAGGAGACGTGAGGGCTCAGTTCTTGCGGGCGACGCCGCCGTACTGGTGCACCTCGGCCGGCAGGCCCAGGGCCGCCGCGTCGGGACGCCAGCGCGAGCAGGACGCCACGCCCGGTTCGAGCAGTTCGAGACCGTCGAAGTAGCGCGTGATCTGCTCGGGGCTGCGCAGAATGTAGGGAATCGACCCGCCGTCGTTGTACGTCTGGATGGCCCGGACGTAGTCCTCGCTGGTGTCGGTGGAGTCGTACTGCACGAGGTAGCTGCCCGGTGGCAGGGCGTCCACCAGCCGGCGCACGATCGAGCGGGCCTCGTCGTGGTCCTCGATGTGGCCCAGGATGCCCATCAGCATGAGGGCGACGGGCTGGTCGAAGTCGAGTGTCTTCCCGGCCTCCCGGACGATGGTGTCCGGATCGCGCAGGTCGGCGTCCACGTAGTTGGTGACGCCCTCCGCCGTACTGGTGAGCAGGGCGCGGGCGTGGGCCAGCACCAGGGGGTCGTTGTCGACGTAGACGATCCGGCTCTCCGGGGCCACCCGCTGGGCGATCTGGTGGGTGTTGTCCACGTTGGGCAGGCCGGTGCCGATGTCCAGGAACTGGCGGATGCCCTCTTCGGCGGCCAGGTGGCGGACGGCGCGGGCGAGGAAGTAGCGGGCCGCGCGGGCCCCGGTCTCGATGCCGGGGAAGACCTCACGGAACGCGTCACCGGCCACCCGGTCGACTTCGTAGTTGTCCTTGCCGCCCAGCCAGTAGTTCCAGATGCGGGCCGAGTGCGGCACCGAGGTGTCGATCTTGGGGAACGGCTCCTGCTCGGAGTTCTCCACGTGGTCGGTCATGGACGCTCCTGCGTATGTGGTCGAGGAAGCCCCACGTTATCCGCTCCGGCCTCCGGAGAGGATCAACTCCATTGCAGCGCACACGAGTTCCCCGTCATCTCTCACCACACTCTGGCCTCGGCGCCCGCACCCACGGCGCGGCACCCACGCCTCGCCGATCTCGTACACGTCGGCACGGCGCCCCAGCCCGGCGCTTTCCCGGCGGCGTGGGCGGCGTTTGGCGACGCCGGGCGCCCGCCCGGGACCCCCTCGGGCCGATTCCTACGTGCGGGTACAGTAAGCGGGTCGTCATCACACCGTACGGGGGGAAGCCGGTGCAATTCCGGCGCTGGCCCCGCAACCGTGTACCGCCCACCAGGGCGGTGAGCCGGATCGCCGCGTACGGGTCGTGACCGGCTCACGTGCCCGGCAGCGTGCCGGTGCACGGCACCGTCGAGGTACACGGAGCCGAGCCGCCGGGGTGTCCCGTGCTGTCCGGCTCCCCCACAGGGAGAGGCACCCGCCGATCATGAACGTTCGCCGCAGCGCCGCGGTCCTGGCCGCCGTCGCCGTGATCGGCGCCGCCACCCCGGCCGTCGCCGACCCGTCCCCGTCGTCCTCCCAGGCGTTCCCCTCCGCCCTGTACGGCTCGACCGACCCGAAGTACGACGGGGTGTGGCGGCAGTCGCTCGCGCTGCTCGCGCAGGACACGGTGGGTGTGAAGCCCGCCGCGAAGGCCGTGCGGTGGCTGGAGCGCCAGCAGTGCGCGGACGGCTCCTTCGCCTCGTACCGGCCCGACCCCACCGCCGCGTGCGACGCCAAGACCATGCGGGACACCAACGCCACCTCCGCCGCCGTACAGGCCCTGGCCGCGCTCGGCGGGCACGACGACGTCACCGGCAAGGCCGTCGACTGGCTGAAGTCCGTGCAGAACGAGGACGGCGGCTGGGGTTACTCGCCCGGCGGGGCCAGCGACACCAACTCGACGTCGGTCGTGACGGGCGCGCTCGCCGCCACCGGCGAGAAGCCGGACCGGGTCGAGAAGGACGGCAAGTCCCCCTACGACGCCCTGCTGAAGCTCGCCCTGCCCTGCGGCGGGGACGGCGACGGTGCCTTCGCCTTCCAGCCGGACAAGAAGGGCAAGCTCGCCGCCAACGCGGACGCCACCGCCGCCGGTGTGCTCGGCGCCCTGGGCAAGGGCATGGTCGTCGAGCCCGGCACAAAGGCCTCCGGACCGTCCAGTGCCGCCTGCGCGAAGGCCTCGACGCCGGAGCAGGCGGCGGCCAACGGAGCCGCCTGGCTGACCGCCGCCCTGGCCGAGGACGACGGGCACCTGATGTCCGCCCTGGCCGGTGCCGAGCCCCAGCCCGACTACGGCAACACCGCCGACGCGGTCGTCGCGCTCGCCGCAAAGGGCGACACCGCGCAGGCGGAGACGTCCGTGCGGTGGCTGGCGAAGAACGCCGCGACCTGGGCCGCGCAGAGCGGTCCGGCCGCCTACGCCCAGCTGATCCTCGCCGCCCACGCGACGGGCACGAACCCGCGTGACTTCGGCGGCGCGGACCTCGTCAAGCAGCTGAACGCGACGGGCCCGGCCCCGCAGGCCACCGGGAGGACCGAGGCCTCGGCCGCGAAGGAGGACTCCGGCTCGGACTTCTTCGGGGTCTGGTGGTACGTCGGTGTCTGCCTGGTCGCCGGCATCGGCATCGGCTTCCTGTTCACCGGCCGCAAGAAGCAGCAGCACCTGTGATCCGCCGCGCCCTTCTCCTGCTCCTGGTCCCGCTCCTGCTGTGCGCGGGCACGGGCCGGGCCGAGGCCGCCGGGTACCGGTACTGGTCGTTCTGGGAGCGCGACGGCGGCCAGTGGGTCTACGCCACCCAGGGCCCGTCCCTGGCCCGCCCCTCGGACGGCGACGTCCAGGGGTTCCGCTTCGCCGTGAGCGAGGACTCCGCGGACGCGGCACAGCCGCGCGGCAAGGCCGGATTCGCGACGATCTGTGCGAAGACGCCCGCGCGGGAGGGCAGCAAGCGGGTGGCCCTGGTCCTCGACTTCGGCACGCCCTCGGACGCACCCGGTGGCGAGACCCCGCCCGCCGCCCGCACCGCCTGCGCCCGGGTCTCCCCCGACGCGACGACGGCCGACGCTCTGGCAGCGGTGGCGGGGCCCCTGCGCTACGACACGAACGCCCTGCTGTGCGCGATCTCCGGCTACCCGGAGAAGGGCTGCGGCGAACAGGTCGCGCAGAGCGGTGAGGAGAAGCGGAAGCCGGCAGCGGAGCAGGACACCGCGTCGGACGAGGGCCCGTCCCTGGGCCTGGTCGCGGGCATCGGCGTGGTGGCGATCCTGGGCGGCGCGGCGATCTGGCAGGTACGCCGACGTGGGTGACCGCCCCACCCGGCCCGCGGGCAGTCCGGGCGCTGAGGAGTACGAGGGCGCGGGTGACCGCCCCACCCCGCCCGCGGGCAGGCGCGCCGCAGAGGAGCACGAGGGCGCGGGTGACCACCTCACCCCGCCCGCGGGCAGGCGCGCCGCAGAGGAGCACGAGGGCGCGGGTGACCACCTCACCCCGCCCGCGGGCAGCCGCGCCGCAGAGGAGCACGAGGGCGCGGGTGACCACCCCACCCCGCCCGCGGGCAGCCGCGCCGCAGAGGAGCACGACGGCGCGGGTGACCGCCCCGCTCCGCCTGGGAGCAGCCGCGCCGCAGCGGAGTACGCCCCCGTGGGTGACCACCCCACCCCGCCCGCGGGCAGCCGTGCCGCTGAGGAGTGCGAGGGCGTGGGTATCCGTCCCTCCCGGCCTGCGGGCAGTCGTGCCGCCGGGGTGTTGGGGGGCGACCCCCCGCCCCCGCCGGGGCGCCGACGCCGGGCGCAACTGCACCCCGGTGCCTGGTGGCTGTGGGCGCTCGGTCTCGGGACCGCGGCCACCCGCACCACCAACCCCCTCCTCCTCGGTCTCCTCATCGCGGTCTCCGCGTACGTCGTGGCGACCCGCCGCCCCGACACCCCCTGGTCCCGCTCCTACGGCGCCTTCGTCAAACTCGCCCTCGCCGTGATCGGCGTCCGCCTCCTCTTCGCGACCGTGCTCGGCTCCCCCATCCCCGGCACGCACACCCTCCTCACCCTCCCCGAGCTCCCCCTCCCGGCCTGGGCCCAGGGCATCCGCCTCGGCGGCGAGGTGACCGCGGAGGCCCTCACCTTCGCCCTCTACGACGGTCTGAGACTGGCCGCCCTCCTCATCTGCGTCGGCGCCGCGAACGCCCTCGCCAACCCCTCCCGCCTCCTGAAGTCCCTCCCGGGCGCCCTGTACGAGCTGGGCGTCGCGGTCGTCGTCGCCCTCACCTTCGCGCCGAACCTCGTCGCCGACGTCCGGCGCCTGCGCGCCGCCCGCCGCCTGCGCGGCCGTCCGGACCGGGGCGTCAGGGGCCTGCTGCAGGTGGGACTGCCGGTCCTGGAGGGCGCGCTGGAGCGCTCCGTCTCCCTGGCCGCCGCGATGGACGCCCGCGGCTACGGCCGTACCGCCCGGGTCCCGCCCGCCGTACGCCGTACCACCTCCGCCCTCACCCTCGGCGGTCTGCTGGGCGTCTGCGCGGGAACGTACGGCCTGCTCACGGCCGAGGGCGCCGCGTACGGCCTGCCGGTGCTCCTCGCGGGTCTCACCGCCGCCCTCGCGGGCCTCAAGCTCGGCGGCCGCCGGTCCCTGCGCACCCGTTACCGCCCGGACCGCTGGGACGTGCGCGCCTGGCTGGTCGCCGCCTCGGGCGTCGCGGTCGCGGCCCTGCTGGCCCTCGCCGCGGCCCGCGACCCCGCGGCCCTGCACCCGGGTGTGGTCCCCCTGGTCGCCCCCGCCCTCCCCCTCTGGCCGACCGCGGCCGTACTCCTCGGCCTGCTGCCCTCGTTCGTCGCCCCCGACCCCCAGGAGCCGTCGTGATCCGCTTCGAGGATGTCTCCGTGACCTACGACGGGTCGGACGAACCCACCGTCCAGGGCGTCGACTTCGAGGTGCCGGAAGGCGAACTCGTCCTGCTGGCGGGCCCGTCCGGCGTGGGCAAGTCCACCGTCCTGGGTGCGGTCGGCGGGCTCGTCCCGCACTTCACCGGCGGCACCCTGCGCGGCCGGGTCACGGTCGCCGGCCGCGACACCCGCACCCACAAGCCGCGCGAGCTGGCCGACGTGGTGGGCACGGTGGGGCAGGACCCGCTGTCGCACTTCGTCACCGACACCGTCGAGGACGAACTCGCCTACGGCATGGAGTCGCTGGGCCTCGCCCCGGACGTGATGCGCCGCCGCGTCGAGGAGACGCTCGACCTGCTCGGCCTCGCCGGCCTGCGGGACCGCCCGATCGCCACCCTCTCCGGTGGCCAGCAGCAGCGCGTCGCGATCGGCTCGGTCCTCACCCCGCACCCGAGCGTCCTCGTCCTGGACGAGCCGACCTCCGCGCTCGACCCGGCGGCCGCCGAGGAGGTCCTGGCCGTCCTCCAGCGGCTCGTCCACGACCTCGGCACGACGGTCCTCATGGCCGAGCACCGGCTGGAACGCGTCATCCAGTACGCCGACCAGGTCGTCCTCCTGCCCGCCCCGGGCGCCGCCCCGGTCCTGGGCCCCCCGGCCGAGGTGATGGCCGTGTCGCCGGTGTACCCCCCGGTGGTCGCCCTGGGCCGCCTGGCGGCCTGGACCCCCCTCCCCCTGACGGTCCGCGACGCCCGCCGCAAGGCAGGAGATCTCAAGCGCGAGCTGCACAACGCCGCCCCCGAGGGGCGCGGGGAACTGCGCGACAAGCCACCGACATCCCGCACCCGCAAGCGATCGACACCTCCCACCCCCCTGGGCGAGGTACGAGCCCTCTCGGTCACCCGCGGCCGCGTCCAGGCCCTCAGCCACATCGACCTCACCCTCACCCCCGGCGAGACCATCGCCCTCATGGGCCGCAACGGCGCCGGAAAGTCCACCCTCCTCAACGCCCTGGTCGGCCTCGTCGAGCCCAGCTCCGGAACCGTCCGCCTGGGCGAGGCCACGCCCCACCGCACCGCCCCGAAGGACCTCGTCCGCAAGGTCGGCCTGGTCCCGCAGGAGCCTCGCGATCTGCTCTACGCCGACACCGTCGCCGCCGAGTGCGCGGCGGCCGACCGGGACGCGGGCGCGGCCCCCGGCACCTGCCGGGCCCTGGTCTCGGAGCTGCTGCCCGACGTCACCGACGGCACCCACCCGCGCGACCTCTCGGAGGGGCAGCGGCTCGCGCTCGCCCTGGCCGTGGTGCTGACCGCCCGGCCGCCGCTGCTCCTTCTGGACGAGCCGACCCGGGGCCTGGACTACGCGGCGAAGGCCCGGCTGGTGACGGTCCTGCGGGCACTGGCCGCCGACGGGCACGCCATCGTCCTGGCCACGCACGACGTGGAGCTCGCGGCCGAGCTGGCGCACCGGGTGGTGCTGCTGGCGGAGGGCGAAGTGATCGCCGACGGGCCGACGGCCGACATCGTGGTGTCGTCGCCGTCGTTCGCCCCGCAGGTCACGAAGATCCTGGCGCCGCAGCGCTGGCTCACGGTCACCGAGGTCCGTGCGGCCCTGCACCCCGAGGCCGGCTGATGGGCGCCCCGACGACCCGCGTGCGGCAGGCCCGGGCCGTGCGCCTCGGCCCGCGCTCCGTCCTCGCCCTGGCCCTGGTCAGCGCGGTGGGCGTCGCCGGTTTCACGTGGCCCTTCCTCACCCCGCCGACCTCGCGGCTCAGCGCGCACGCCCAGGACGCGCCCTGGCTCTTCGCGGGCCTGCTGGTGCTGCTCGTAGCGGTGGCGGGCGCGGCCGTGGCGGAGGCCGGTCTCGGCCCGAAGGCGGTCGCGATGCTCGGTGTGCTGGCCGCCACGGGAGCGGCCCTGCGGCCGATCGGGGCCGGTACCGCCGGCATCGAGCCGATGTTCTTCCTGATGGTGCTGAGCGGCCGGGTGCTCGGCCCGGGTTTCGGCTTCGTCCTCGGCTCGGTGACGATGTTCGCGTCGGCGCTGCTCACGGGCGGGGTCGGGCCGTGGCTGCCGTTCCAGATGCTGGCGATGGGCTGGTTCGCGATGGGGGCCGGTCTGCTGCCGGGCCCCGACCGGCTGCGCGGCCGGGCCGAGCTCGTGATGCTCGCCGGTTACGGCTTCCTCGCCGCGTTCGCGTACGGCACGGTGATGAACATGGCGGGCTGGCCGTTCATGGGTGCTCTCGCCTCGAACGTGGCCTTCGACCCGCACGCGCCGGTCGCCACGAATCTGGCCCGTTTCGTCGCGTACTGCGTCGCCACTTCGCTCGGCTGGGACCTGGGCCGGGCGGTCGTCACGGTCGTGCTGACGCTCACCGTCGGGCCGGCGGTCCTCAGGGCGTTGCGCAGGGCCACGCGCCGGGCGGCCTTCGAGACGCCGGTCACGTTCGAGGCGTCCCGGCGGTGAGGCGCCCCACATGACCCGGGTCACGTACGAAGCGAGGTCGTGGAGAGCGCACCAGGTCACAGCCGGAACCCTCGTCCCGGATACGGCCACTTCTAGCAAGAGAGGGCTTTGCGGGCAGCCTCGGTAGCTGTTCCTCTGGACCCGAGGCGGCGGCCTCCGATCCCCTGGGCCGCCGCCTTTCCCGTGGGGCGATCTCGAGGGGCGCCTCGCCCGTGACCGGCATCGAGATCCGCGTCCGGGTCCGGTCATGGCCGGGCGCGGACTGCCGCGACGCATTGTCGGGCCGGGGGTCCGCACGGAAGTCTCCTTGCCTGTGACCAGTGCAGAGGTTGGAGAGTCCATGCGTTCCCCGCTCATTCGTTCCTTCTCGCAGCTCGATTCCCTGGACCCGGGCCTCCCCGTCGTGACGCTGTTCAGCGGCGGGCTCGACAGTTCGTATCTGCTGCTGCGGCTGCGGCGAATGGGCATCCGCGAGGTGCACGCCGTGAGCGTGGACATCGGCGAGGACGAGTCCAGTGGGTACAAACGCCAGGTCGCCGAGGCGCTCGGCGCGACGATCCACATCCTCCACCGGCGGGCCGAGTTCGCCGAGAAATACGTCGCTCCCGCGATCGCCGCCCAGGCCGTGTACCTCGGGATCCATCCCGTCAGCTCCACGCTGAGCCGTCCGCTGATCGCCCACAGCGCGGTCGAACTGGCCCGTGCGCTCGGCGCGCAGGCCGTGCTGCACACCGCCAACCGCTCCCAGAACACCCTGCGCCGCCTCAACGGGGCGCTGACGCTGCTCGGGTACGAGGGCGTGTTCGGCAGCCCCTACGACCTCGATCCCGTCACGCGCGACGACAAGCTGGCCGAACTGCGCGACGCCGGCATCGATCTGCTCGCCGGTCGGATCGTCAGCGGCGATTCCAACCTGTGGTGCCGCGAGTTCGAGTCGGGCATCCTCGACGACCCCGAGCTCCACGAGGTCCCCGAGGAGATGTACACCTGGAGCCGGCCGACCGCCCTCCCCGGTGACACCGACACCCTCACCGTCACCTTCGAGCAAGGACGGCCCGTCGCTCTCGACGGAGAGCCGCTGCCCCTGACCGGGCTGATCGACCGCCTCAACCGGAGGGTCGGCGCGTACGGACTCGGCCGCTACTCCGGCCTGGAGCACCTCGACGACGGCGAGAAGGTCCTCGAGATCCGGGAGATGCCCGCCGCCTGGCTCCTGCTCAGCGGCTACCGGCACATCGAGAGCGCCTGCCTGGACGCCGAACTCATCCGCGAGAAGCGGCATCTGGAGCAGGTCTGGACCCGCGAGGCCCTCGAAGGCCGCTGGTTCGGCGAACTGCGGCTCGCCACACAGGTGTTCATCGATGCCTGTGCCGCCCGCACCACCGGGTCCGTGACCTGGCGGCTGCGCAGCGGCGGTGCCGACACGCGCTCCATCACCGTCGGAGCGCCGCTGTATCTGCGCGACCGGGAGGCGTGGGAGGAGCGTTCGATCAGCGCGGAGTCGGCGCCGTTCGCCCCTGCGGCCGCCCCGGTCCTCGCCACCGTCTGACCCTCCGCTCCCGCTGCTCGCCCCTTCCCCTTCCTTCGCGGATCCCACCCGCGGTTTCACCTACGGAGTACGCCATGACCACTGCCGCCACCCGTCACCCCGCCGCCGACGCCGCCGTCAACGCCCTCGCCGGCCACGGCGGTCATCTGATGCCCTCGGCGCAGCTCTCCGCGCTCGCCGGTGTCGGCGCCACCGACTGGGCGCGGTTCGCCGCGCACTGGGACGAACTCACCCTCGACACGTACATGGCCGACGGGGGCACGTACCGGTACCGCCGCTACGGCCAGTTCGAGCTCGACCCGGCCGCGGGCGCCCTCACCCTGCTCCCGCACGCGCCGTACCGTCAGGAGTCGGACATCAATCCGCTCAACGGCGGCATCGAGCGCGTCTTCGACCCGCTGACGAAGTCCTTCACCGGTGACCCGCTGCTGCGGTCCGTCATCGTCGAACTCGGCCGGATCTTCACCGACGTCGACGGCACGGCGTCGTGGAACGTGAAACTGCACCCGTACCGCATCAGCGCGTCCGCCGACCAGCAGGGCCGGCCCGCACCGGAGGGCCGGCACCGGGACGGAGTCACCTTCATCACCTCGCTGCTCATCGGCCGCAGCAACGTCACCGGCGGTGAGAGCGCCGTCTACACCGACGCGGGCGAACACCTGATCACAGCTACCCTGTCCGAGCCCGGTGACCTCCTGCTGGGCGACGACCGCCGCACGCTGCACTCGGTGACCCCGGTGCACCCGGTGGACCCCGAACGCGCCGCCCACCGCGACGTCCTGGTGATCGCCTACACGGCGCGCTGAGCCCCCCTCTCCCGACTTCCACCGTCCGCTGCCCTAGGAGCCCCCCCATGACCGTCAAAGCGGCCCGCCGCGCCTGGCTGACCGATCTGCCCGTCCTGCTGGTGGCGGTGGTGTGGGGCTCCAGTTACCTCGCCGCCAAGGAGGTCACCACGGCGCAGACCGTACTCGCCGTGCTGGTCCTGCGGTTCGGTGTGGTGCTGCCGGTCCTGGTCGGCACCGGGTGGCGCAAGCTCAAGGCGCTGGACGGGGCGCAGCTGCGGGGGGCCGGTGTCCTCGGGCTGATCCTGTCCGGGATCTTCCTGTTGGAGACGTACGGCGTCGTGCACACCTCGGCGACCAACGCCGGGCTCATCATCAGCCTCACCATGATCTTCACGCCGCTCGCGGAGAGCCGGATCACGGGCAGGCGGCCCTCCGGGGCGTTCCTGGCAGCGGCGGGTCTTTCGGTGCTGGGTGTTCTGCTCCTCACGCAGGGCGCCGGGTTCACCGCGCCGTCCCTCGGTGATCTGCTGATGCTGGGCGCGGCCGTGGCCCGTACCGTGCACGTGCTGGCGATGTCGCGCATGCGGTCGGTGCAGGGCGCGGACTCGATGTCGATGACCACGGTTCAACTCGGCGGTGCGGTCGTGGTGTTCGCGGTGCTGTCCACGCTGCCCGGCACCGGCAGCACCACGTGGGCCGCCGCGGCGGAACTGGACGCCGGAGACTGGCTCTGGCTGCTCTACCTGTCGGTGTTCTGCACGCTGTTCGCGTTCTTCGTGCAGATGTGGGCCGTACGCCGTACGTCGCCGTCCCGGGTCAGCCTGTTGCTGGGCACCGAGCCGGT
The DNA here is from genome assembly GCF_042959365.1 of Streptomyces sp. NPDC007907. Taxonomy (NCBI): domain Bacteria; kingdom Bacillati; phylum Actinomycetota; class Actinomycetes; order Kitasatosporales; family Streptomycetaceae; genus Streptomyces; species Streptomyces sp. NPDC007907. The sequence continues at coordinate 814,677 of NZ_JBIBKR010000004.1, read as the reverse complement.
GTGGGCCGCCGTCGTGGGGGTCACCCTCGCGGGCGACCGGCCGGGCTGGCTGGGGCTGCTGGGCGCGCTCCTCGTGCTCGCGGGCACGGCGTGGGGCCGCAGCGCGGCCGCCCCGCGGCAGACGTCAGTCGTCGAGCCAGCCGAGCCGGACCGCGCAGACACCGGCCTGGAACCGGCTGGCCGTTCCTAGCCGTTCGGTCAGCTCGGAGACGAGGCGACGGACCGTGCGCTCGGAGACCCCGAGCTTGCGGGCCATCGCCTCGTCGGTGAGTCCGCCCCCGAGCATCCGCACCAGCTCACGGTGGCGGCCGGTCGGGCGCCAGTCGCCCTCGGGGCTGTCGGTCGCCGACTCGGTCAGCACGGCGGCGCTTTCCCAGCTGTGCTCGAAGATCCCCCGGAACACCCCGACCAGCGTCTCGCCGCGCAGCACGATGGCGGCGATCTCCCCGTCCGCGGTCCGGGACGCCGGCACGATCGCCAGCGAGCCGTCCACCACGATGAGCCGCATGGGCAGGGTGTGCGCAGTGCGGACCTGGGCGCCCGACCCGTTCAGCCGCCGCAGATACGCCGTCATGTGGGAGGCGGCGGCCGCCGAGCGCAGATGGATCGTCCGCATCCGCACGCCGCGGCCCAGCACGAGCCGGTCGCGTTCGAGCCCCGCCTTCACCATCTCCGCGGGCAGCGGGCGACCGGGGTGCAGGGACAGCACTTCCTCCTCCGCCCGCCGTGAGGCGTCCTCCAGCACCGCGGACACATTGGCCATACCATCCACCACCTCCATCTGAACGGAGGCCAACTCCCGGGCGTGCACAGGCTGGAAGTCCGCCAACACCTGGGCGAGCGCGGAGCGGGTCCGTCGGACGGCGCTCAGCAGGGCGTCCGTGTGCTGTTCCTCGTCGAGGAGCAGCTTGCGCAGTGCGGTGTCCGGGGCGAGGGCCGTCCAGCCGCTGTGGTGGCCCGACGACGGCACCAACAGGCCGAGTTCGCCGAGCAGCTGGAGAGCGCCGGCGAGCTCGCTCCCGCTCCAGCCGCGGTGTTCGGTGAGGGTCTGCGGGTTCCAGTCCGCGTTGTCGAGAGCGAAGCGGTAGAGCTCCTGGGCTCGGGCACGCACGTCCACCGGAATGGGTCCCCCTACTGAGTGACGAGCGCTGTCCCCCGTGAAGCGCTCCCTCGGGGATCTTAGGAAGGGTCCCCCGCAGCGGGAAACCCGTGGTCCGCCATTCGGACCGCCCTTCGGACCGCCGTACCGACGGCGGAACGGACAGCGATGGACTGCACCCTGCTCCGCCGGCCGTCCGCCCCTGGCCATGGCCGGTGCCGGAACTCCCTCCGGATGGCCGCGGACGGCTCCGCCGGAACATGATGATCGCCCAGCGGTCGCCGCCGACCACGCACCGGCCGACCAGCGACTCGACACCTGTCGAGCGACGATCATCCAGGGGGACCCTCATGCCCGCTTCTCATCTGCTCCGTGGCCTGTTCGCACTTCTCGCCGCCGCCCTCGTCCTCGGGGGCGTGCAGTGCGCCGCGGACACCGAGACCGCGACCCGGGCCGTCGTGACCAGCGGCGACTCACTGATCTGGGGCTGACCGGGTGGCCAGACCGAGCATCGCCGTCGTCGCACCGCTGACCGGGCCGCGCACGGACTGGGGAGCGGCCCTCCTCGGCCAGCTGGAACGGATCCGAAGGGCCCGCCCGGACGCCGCCGAGTGGCACGTCTACGACGAGGCGCCGGAGGTCGCCCGGACCGTGGTCTGCGCCGGACACGCGGCGGTCGTCGGCCACAGCGACACGGAGGGCGCCCGCAGGGCCCTGCCGGTGTACCGAGCCGCCCGGCTCCCCTGTCTGCTTCCCTTCGTCAGGGCCGGGGCGCCCGCGCTGAGCTGGGCACCGGACGGGGACGTGCTGGCCCGCCGGATCGTGGAGGCGGCGACGGCCCTCGGCGTGAGCGCGCTCGCCGTCGCCCCGGACGAGGAACCCCGCTGGCGCGCGCTCGGGCGCTCGGTCGTCGAGGAGGCCGGCAAAGCGGGGCTCGCGCCGGGCCCCGGTGGCGCGCTGGCGGTGCTGGCGCCGCAGGACCGGTTCGCGCGCTTCCTCAGGGGTACGGGTCCCGTCCTCACGCCGACGGACTGTGGGCTGGTCTCGTTCGCTCACCTGCGCCGGGCGGCATCGGACCGCGAGGTGTGGGCCGTCCACCCCCAGACGTGCGCGGTACGCCGCGCCAGAGCCGCTCTCACGGCACTCGCGCAGGCCGTGGCCGAGGATCACGCACCGCGCGGAACGGCACTGGCGGACGCCGTACGGGCGCGTTCGGGCATCCTGCTCACCGCCGAAGGAGCCCCCCTGGGCGACGGCTGGCTGATCTCCCGGCTGCCGTGGATGTGCTCGGCGAGAACGCCGCTGTGAACTCGGCCCCACCGGCGGGGTCCTCCCTCAACCGATGCTCACCGGCAGCTCCTTCACCCCGTTGATCCACGCCGACCGCAGGCGCCGTGGATCCCCGACGAGCCTCAGCCCGGGCATGGCGTCGGCGATCGCGTTGAAGATGAGGTTGATCTCCAGGACGGCGAGGGACTTGCCCAGACAGTAGTGCGGACCGCCGCCGCCGAAGCCGAGGTGCGGGTTGGGGTCGCGGGTGACGTCGAAGGTGTCCGGGTCGTCGAAGACCTCGGGATCGTGGTTGGCCGAGGCGTAGAACAGCCCCAGCCGGTCGCCCTCGCGGATGCGCTTGCCACCGAGTTCGGTGTCCTGCGTGGCGGTGCGCTGGAAGGCCGCGACGGGCGTCGCCCAGCGCACGATCTCCTCCGCCGCCGTGTCCGGGCGGTCGCTCTTGTACAGCTCCCACTGGTCCGGGTGGGTGAGGAAGGCGTGCATGCCGTGGGTGATGGCGTTGCGGGTGGTCTCGTTGCCGGCGACGGCCAGCATCAGGACGAAGAAGCCGAACTCGTCGGAGCTGAGGTTGCCCTCGTCCTCCGCCGCGACGAGCTGCGTGACGATGTCGTGGGCCGGGCACTGCTTGCGGTCGGCGGCCATGTTCATCGCGTAGGCGATGATCTCCGTGGCCGACTCGGCGCCGACCTCCTCGGTGATGGCGTACTCGGGATCGTCATACGCGATCATCTTGTTGGACCAGTCGAAGATCTTGTCCCGGTCCTCCTGGGGGACGCCCATCAGCTCGGCGATCGCCTGGAGGGGCAGTTCGCAGGCGACCTGGGTGACGAAGTCGAACGGCCCGGTGTGCGCGCGGGCGCTGTCGACGATGGAGTGGGCCCGCGCCCGCAGCCTGCCCTCCAGCGCCCGGATCGCCCGGGGCGTGAAGCCGCGCTGCACGATCTGCCGGACCCGGGTGTGCTCCGGCGGGTCCATGTTGAGCAGGATCAGCCGCTGCGCGTCGATGGCGTCGCGCTCGATGTGCTCGTTGAAGCGGATGATCGCCGTGTTGAGGGACGACGAGAACAACTCCGGGTGCGTGGAGACGTACTTGACGTCGGAATGCCGGGTGACCGCCCAGTAGCCCTCGTCCTGGAAGCCGGCGAGACCGGCCGGCTGCGGCACCCAGCAGACGGGTTCGGCGCGGCGCAGCTCGGCGAACTCCGGCAGGGGCACCCGGTGGTGCAGCAGGTCGGGGTCGGTGAAGTCGAACCCCTCGGGCAGCGCGGGACAGGGCATGGGCGGCTCCCACCACTCGTACCGACTCATCGGTCTGACGGCCCATCAGCTGTGCGGAGTTGCGGCGACGGTAGTAACGGGTTCTACAAGTAGCAAGAGGCACGGGCCTGCCAATTGCCCGCACGACTATTGCGGTCATCGAGTGGCCCTCAGCACACTGCATGCAGAACTAGAACGCGTACTAGTTCCGCTGAGCCTCCCGGAGAGGACCCGCACCCATGGCTGCCGAACCCGTGATCGTCGAAGCCGTACGCACCCCCATCGGCAAGCGCGGCGGCGCGCTCGCCAACCTCCACCCCGGCTACCTCCTGGGCGAGACCTACCGCGAACTCCTGGGCCGTACCGGCATCCCCGCCGACTGCGTCGAGCAGATCGTCGGCGGTACGGTCACCCACGCCGGCGAGCAGTCCATGAACCCCGCGCGCACGGCCTGGCTGGCCATGGGGCTCCCGTACGAGACGGCCGCGACGACCGTGGACGCGCAGTGCGGGTCCTCCCAGCAGGCCTCGCACATGGTGGCCAACATGGTCGCGGCGGGCGTGATCGACGTCGGCATCTCCTGCGGGGTGGAGTCGATGTCCCGGGTGCCGCTGGGGTCGGGCTCGAAGCACGGGCCGGGCAAGCCGTTCCCCGACGAGTGGAACGTGGACCTGCCGAACCAGTTCGAGGCGGCCGAGCGGATCGCCCGGCACCGGGGCCTGACCCGCGACGACGTCGACGCGCTGGGCCTCGCCTCCCAGGAACGGGCCGCGCACGCCTGGGCGGAGGAGCGCTTCAAACGGGAGACGTTCGCAGTCCAGGTCCCCACCACCGAGGAGGAGCAGCACGCCGGGCAGGGCATGTGGCGCCTGGTCGACAAGGACGAGGGCCTGCGCGACACGACGGCGGAGGCGCTGGCCGCGCTGAAGCCGATCATGCCGACGGCGGTGCACACGGCCGGCAACTCGTCCCAGATCTCCGACGGGGCGGCGGCGATCATGTGGGCGTCGAAGCGGATGACCCGGGCGCTGAAGCTGCGGCCCCGGGCCCGGATCGTGACCCAGGCGCTGGTGGGCTCCGACCCGCACTTCCACCTCGACGGCCCGATCGACGCGACCAACGCGGTGCTGGGCAAGGCCGGGATGTCGTTGAAGGACATCGACCTCGTGGAGATCAACGAGGCGTTCGCGTCCGTGGTGCTGAGCTGGGCGCGGGTCTTCGACCAGGACCTGTCGAAGGTCAACGTCAACGGCGGCGCGATCGCGCTCGGGCACCCGGTGGGAGCGACCGGGGCCCGGCTCATCACGACGGCACTTCACGAACTGGAGCGCGCGGACAAGGAGTTCGCGCTGATCACCATGTGTGCGGGGGGCGGTTTGGCCACCGGCACGATCATTCAGCGGTTGTAGACGTCCAGTTGACGAAGGCGGTGAAGGCGGCGGGATCGAGGGTGAGGATCGGTCCCGCCGGGGTCTTGGAGTCGCGCACAGCGATGATGGCAGAGGTTTCGGCGACCTCTACACAATCACCGCCTTGGTCACCGCTGTAGCTGGACTTACGCCACAGGATCCCCGCCGTGCTGGCCATAGCGTTCCTCCATTACGCGCCGGATCAACTCCGCCGAGTCCTTGAGGGAAAGCGCGGCGGCACGAAGATGATCGTAACGGAGCGAGCAGTCCTTGACGGTGTCCGGGTTTGCGGTCGGATGCCCGCTGCCATACCCCTCGGTATAGACAATGTCCGGGTCGCGTTCGAATCGGTAGAGGTTGAATGCGCCTTCAAGCCCGACGTGCGCACCGGCCGAGAACGGGAGCACCTGGATGTTGATCCGGGAGTTGCGCTCGAAAGCCAACAGGTGGCCCAGTTGACCCCGCATGGTTTCAGCACCGCCGATTTCCTGGTGCAGCGCCGCCTCGCTAAGGACCATCCACAGGACCGGGGGCATCTCCTTCTCGAAGATGCGCTGGCGGGCCAGCCGTACGGCAGTGCGATCATCCAGGTCGGTCTGATCCAGCACTCCGAGGACGGCACGGGCGTATGAGCGTGCCTGCAGGAGCCCGTGCACCACGTGGGTCTGGAACGTGCAGATCTCCAGAGCCCTGCCCTCCAGCTCCGCCACCTGCTGGAACCACGCCGGAAGCCGACTCCGCAACACCAACTCGACGAGGCGGGAGAACATTCCGTCCGTGCCCAGCGCCGCATCCGCCCGTTCGCTGAACTCCGGCGTCGGAAGCTTCCGGGCCGTCTCGATCTGGCCCACCAGGGAGCCGGTGTAGTTGAGGATGTCCCCCAGCTGCCGCTGCGTCAGCCCGGCGGCCTCCCGGTGCCGCCGCAGCTCGAAACCGTAGTAGTCGAGCGGCGACGCACCCGGGTCGAGGGAGTTGATGTGGGTCACGACGAAAGCCCCTCTCGCGCAACGCGGTCCACAACGGAACCGGTTGTATTCGTTCCGTAGCCGAGGGTAGTCACCGCACGTCAGCCTCGTCTCGTGAACGAATACATTCCGGCCCAGTACGCGATGCGTCTGACTGTCGGCGCGCACGCCCCCCGGCACATCCGCCGCATCGTCCGCTCCTTCCTGGACGAGTGGCACATGCCCGAGCTGTCGGACGCCGTGGAGCTGGGCGTGACGGAACTGCTCGCCAACGTCGTACGCCACGTCCCGGACCGCCGCTGCGCACTACTGCTGCTGCGGCAGCGCACCGGCGTACGCGTGGAGGTCACGGACGGCAGCGATGAACTGCCGCGCATCCCGCAGGTGTCGGACACGGAGGCGGAGAACGGCCGCGGCCTCCTCCTGCTGGACGCGATGACCGACAAGTGGGGAGTGTCGCCGTGGTCCGGGGGCGGGAAGACCGTGTGGTTCGAATGCGGAGGCGATGTCGTCTCCTTGAAGTGAACAGTGCTGCTGAACTCGGGGGACGAGTGCGATGGCGCGGATGGTCGGTGTGCACGGGGTGGGGAAGTGGCGGCTCCGCCGACACGCCCTGCCGATCTGGGACCCGGAGCACCGCACGACCCTCGACGTCATCCGTCTGCCCGGCCCGTGCAGCGCCGTCTCCTTCAGCGACGACGGCCTGCCGCCTGCGCCTTCGGCGACGACCTCGGCGTGTTCACCCCGGGGGTGAAAGTCCGGCCCCGTCATGTCGCCCGTAGCGGATCACCTGGGCGTACGGTCCCTCCGCCGGTCCTCCGCCCCGCTGCCGAGCACGGCGGCCGTCGTCACCGTGCGTGCCCGTGGCCCCTGAAGGACGTACGTGAGGGCGAAGCCCGCCGCCACCACCGCCGCTCCCCCGGCCGCGTCCAGCACCCAGTGGTTGCCGGTCGCGACGATCGAGAGCGCGGTGAGCAGCGGATGCAGCAGGCCCAGCGCCTTGATCCACCACCGGGACGCCAGGACCGCGATGACCAGGCCGCACCACAGCGCCCAGCCGAAGTGCAGGGACGGCATGGCCGCGTACTGGTTGGTGAGGGCCGTGAGCGTGCCGTAGTCGGGCCGGGAGAAGTCCTGCGTGCCGTGCACGGTGTCGATGAAGCCCAGCGTCGGCATCAGCCGGGGCGGGGCCAGGGGGTAGAGCCAGAAGCCCACCAGGGCCAGCAGCGTGGCGAATCCCAGGGCGGAGCGGGCCCAGCGGTAGTCGCCGGGGCGGCGCCAATAGAGGACCGCCAGGACGGCCAGCGGGACCACGAAGTGGAGGGACGTGTAGTAGAAGTCGAGGAAGTCCCGCAGCCAGTCGACCGTGACGACGGTGTGGTTGAGCCGGCGCTCGACGTCGATACGGAGGGCGCGTTCGACGTCGTAGACCTGCATGCCGTGCTCCTCGGCCTCGGCGCGCCCGGCCGAGTTGCTCCCCCCGGTGGCGGCGAGCCGGATCTGGGAGTAGGCGGCGTAGGTGACGCGCAGCAGGAGCAGTTCGAGCAGGAGGTTGGGCCGGCTGAGGACCCTCCGCAGGAACGGCACCAGCGGCACGTGCCGGAAGCGGGCCGGGGCGACGGGCGCGGGGGCGGGCGGTGCCGGTGACCGGTAGGCGGGCGAGGAACGGGACAGGAACGGCACGGCCGTGGCGGCGGCGAGCGCGCCCAGCAGGACGAGGTTGTCACGCAGCGGCCGGAGGAACGCCATGTCCGGCAGCAGCATCCGGGCCGGCAGGGTCATGACCAGGACGACGGCGACCGGCCAGACGTAGCGGTCCGAGGCGCGGGTGCCGGCCCGGCCGACGATCGCGAGCAGCACCCACAGCAGCTGGTGCTCCCACGCCGTGGGCGAGACGACGATCGCGGCACAGCCGGTGATCGCGACGGCGAGCAGCAGCTGGCCGTCGTCGAAGTACCGCACGGCCCGGCGCAGCGCCAGGACGACGACGGTCGCGCCGAGCACCAGGAAGAGCGCGATCTCCACGGGGCCGTCCGGGCCGAGCCGGAGCAGGGCGCCGTGCAGGGACTGGTTGGCGAGGTCGTCGGCCCGCCCACCGAGGCCGGCGCCCGCGAGGTGGTGGACCCAGTAGCGAGAGGAGTCGTGCGGCATCGCGGCCCAGGCGAGCCCGGTGCCGGCGGCGAAGGTGACGCCCGTGGCGAGCGCGGCGCGTCTGCGGCCGGTGCACCACAACAGCGGCGCGAACAGCAGCAGGGTGGGCTGGAGCGCCGCCGCGACGCCGATGAGCAGCCCGCTGGTCCGCTGGCCGCGAGCGGTGAAGCAGCCGAGCAGGACCAGCAGGACCGGGATGATGCTGGTCTGGCCCAGCGACAGGGTGCTGCGGACGGGCAAGGACAGCATCAGCAGGCTGACGGCGACCGGGGCGGCCAGAAGGGCCGTACGGCGGCTGACCGGCTGGGGCAGGGCGCGAGCGACGATCAGGCCGAGGGCGACGACGAGCAGCAGCGTGCCGAAGGTCCATCCCCAGCCGAGCGCCTGTTCGGCCGAACGGGTGAGGGGTTTGAGGACGAGGCCTCCGAAGGGCGTGCCCGTGAACCGGGTGGAGTCGTAGAGCGAGCCGTTCACGTGCAGCACGCCGTTCGGGCCGACCCAGGTCTCCAGGTCCGTGAGCCGCTCACCGCGTGGGGTGGCGAGGACGGCGGCCACCTGCCGGGCGGCGAGGAGGGCGGCGATCAGCCACAGCCCGAGGCGGGCGGCGCGCAGGCGTGTGCGGACCCCGTCGGCGGCCGTCGCTCCGACGCCCTCCGCCGGTCGTCCGCCGTGATCCGCATTCGCCACGCCTCATCGGCCTTCCGCAGCAGTACGTCCCACATGTCCAGAATGCGGTGATATCTCCCACGAACCCTATGGGGAGCGGGCACCCCCGGGGAAGAAGGCGCGGCAAACGCGAGACGGAAGGCACGACAGGCACGGAACGGCTGATGGTCACCCTGCGACGGAAGCGACAAGGGCCACAGGAAGATCACATGAGAAGCGGTTGCGAGCGGGCGGAAGCGCCAGTACAGCGACGGTTTACGTGCAGCCTGCAACGACTTCCGTACCGCCCGTAAGCGGAGCAAAGCCGCCTATCGTCGCCCTTTCGGGCCCGTACGACAGCGCCGCCGCGCGGGACCGCGTCCCTGTCCCCGTCGAAAGGTAGGCGAGTCAGCCTTGTCGACTGCCTCAGTCGTCGCCCCCGGTTCCCTCGTGAAGTCCCGCACAGCGAAGACCCCCGACCCCACCGTCACCGACCCCGCGCTCGTCAGGCGCGCCGTGAAGGCGGCCGCGCTGGGCAACGCGATGGAATGGTTCGACTTCGGCGTCTACAGCTATATCGCCGTCACCCTCGGCAAGGTCTTCTTCCCCTCGGGCAACCCCACCGCCCAGCTGCTGTCCACCTTCGGCGCCTTTGCCGCGGCCTTCCTGGTCCGCCCCCTCGGCGGCATGGTCTTCGGCCCGCTCGGCGACCGCGTCGGCCGCCAGAAGGTCCTCGCCCTCACCATGATCATGATGGCGGCGGGCACCTTCGCGATCGGTCTGATCCCGTCGTACGCGACGATCGGTGTCGGCGCGCCGATCCTGCTCCTGGTCGCCCGGCTCGTGCAGGGCTTCTCCACCGGCGGTGAGTACGCGGGTGCCTCCACCTTCATCGCCGAGTACGCCCCCGACAAGCGGCGCGGCTTCCTCGGCAGCTGGCTGGAGTTCGGCACGCTCGCCGGTTACATCGGCGGCGCCGGCCTGGTCACGATCATGACCGCCCTGCTCTCCGCCGACGACCTGACCTCATGGGGCTGGCGCATCCCGTTTCTGATCGCGGGCCCGATGGGCATCATCGGCCTCTACCTGCGGATGCGCCTGGAGGAGACCCCGGCGTTCGCGGCCGAGGCGGAGAAGGCCGAGAACAACCGCCCGAAGACGCCGCTGCGCGAGATGGTCGCGGGCCAGTGGCGCGCGCTGCTGCTCTGCGTCGGCCTGGTGCTGGTCTTCAACGTCACCGACTACATGCTGCTGTCGTACATGCCGAGCTACCTGACCGGCCAGCTCCACTACGACGAGACGCACGGTCTGCTGGTCGTCCTCGCCGTGATGGCCGTGATGATGGTCGCCCAGCCGTTCGTCGGAGCGCTGACCGACCGGGTCGGCCGCCGTCCGGTGATCGCCACCGGGTGCGCGGGCTTCCTGCTGCTGTCCGTCCCGGCCCTGCTGCTGATCCGCGAGGGCAGCCTGCTCGCCGTCGCGCTCGGCATGGGCGCCCTCGGCCTGCTGCTGGTCTGCTTCACCGCGTCGATGCCCTCGGCACTGCCGGCGCTGTTCCCGACGAAGGTCCGCTACGGCTCGCTGTCGATCGGCTTCAACGTCTCGGTGTCCCTGTTCGGCGGCACGACGCCGCTGGTGGTCACCGCCCTGATCGGCGCGACCGGGAACATGATGATGCCCGCCTACTACATGATGGCGGCGGCCGTCGTCGGCGGATTCGCGGTGTGGCGCATGGCGGAGTCAGCGGGGCGTCCGCTGCCCGGTTCGGCGCCCTCGGTGGCGGGTCGACACGCCGAGTGAAAACCCGCTGACAGCGTCGCGCGCACCAACTATCTTCGTCAGCGCCAGTAGTTAGGGATGCTAACTATGCCGACGAAAGGTAGAGGTGCATGAGCGAGTCGCACGTCTGGGACGAGGTCGACGCCTACTTCACCGCCCACCTCGCCCCCGACGACGAAGCCCTGGCGGCCGCCCTGCGGGACAGCGACGCCGCCGGGCTTCCGCACATCAACGTCGCCGGGAACCAGGGCAAGCTGCTCCAGCTCCTGGCCCAGATCCAGGGCGCCCGGCACATCCTGGAGATCGGCACGCTCGGCGGCTACAGCACCATCTGGCTGGGGCGGGCCCTGCCCGCCGACGGGCGGCTGGTCTCCCTGGAGTACGACCCCCGGCACGCCGAGGTCGCCGTCCGCAACATCGCCCGCGCCGGCCTGGACAAGCAGGTCGAAGTGCGGGTGGGCCCGGCCCTGGAGTCGCTGCCCAAGCTGGCCGACGAGAACCCGCCCCCGTTCGACCTGGTCTTCATCGACGCCGACAAGGCCAACAACCCGCACTACGTGGAGTGGGCGGTCAAGCTCACCAGCACGGGCAGCCTGATCGTCCTCGACAACGTCGTACGGGGCGGCCGGGTCGTCGACGCGGACAGCACCGCCCCGGACGTGACGGGCACCCGCGCGGCGATCGAGCTGATCGCCGGTCATCCGAGGCTGAGCGGCACCGCGATCCAGACGGTGGGGATGAAGGGCTACGACGGGTTCGCGCTGGCACGCGTGCTGGCGTGAGGCCCGCCGCGATCCGGCCGGACTTGTGAGACCTGTCAGACCTCGTGGTAGAAGCCCACGTTGACGCTGCGCGGGGCGGTGCGGTCCTGGATGATGATCTCGCCGCTGCCGCCCCTGGGCAGCGGGACCGTGCCGCCGTAGGCGAGCGGCTGGACGTACTCCCCCATGGTCAGCCGCACCTCGGAGGACGGGTCGGGCTGGGAGCCGCGCAGCCAGGTGAGCTGCCAGGTGCCGTCCGGACCGCACAGGAACTCCAGGTGGACGCGGGAGACGAACAGCCAGTCGTCCGGCGTGCTCAGCCGGCACACCGACTTGTCGCGGCCCACCCGCAGCACCGCGCCCGGCTCGCTGGGCGCGTCGGCCATGAGCATGCCGGCCGTGGCGCCCGCCTCCGCCTCCGCGACGGTGGCCATGGTGAGTTCGAGCACGTGCGCTCCTTCTGAGAAGTCCCGGGCCGTCCCCGGGGGCCAGACAGGTTCCTGGCCCGCCGCATGATAAAACGCCCGGCTGCGCGGTGTCCGGCACAATGGCCTCATGACCGAGCGAAAGCCACCGGGCGTCGGCTTCGAGTCCTGGGTCGACAAGCAGATCCGTGACGCGGAGACACGCGGGGAGTTCGACCGGCTGCCGGGCGCGGGCGAACCGCTCCCCCGCGACATCGAGAGCACCTACGACGAACTGTGGTGGGTCAAGCGGAAGATGGCCCGCGAGGGCTTCTCCGTCCTCCCGCCGACGCTGGCCCTGCGCAAGGAGGCGGAGGACGCGCTTCAGGCCGCGCTCGCGGCCCCGTCGGAGCGGATCGTGCGGAAGATCATCGACGAGGTCAACGTCAAGATCCGCGAGATGATGTTCAAGCCGCCGCCCGGGCCCCCGCTGGAAAAGAAGCCGTACGACGTCGAGGACGTCGTACGGCAGTGGCGGGAGCGCCGGGCGGATCGCTGAGCGGTTCGCCGACCGGATCGCCGACCGGGGCAATCGCCCCGGTCACACGTGCAGCAGCCGTTCGGCCAGCTCGCGGTAGTCCTTCAGGGCCAGCCGCAGCTGCTCGGTGTCGGCCGACGACACGGCCCTGCTCTCGCCGCCCTCGACGGACTGCCAGGAGTGGCGCAGGGTGCGACGGCGCTGCGTGACGGCCTCGGTGAAGCGGGCCGCGATCTCCTCCAGGACGTGGTCGGCCTCCTCGACGGCGGTCCTGGGCCCGTCGACGAACCCGGCGACGGCGTGCTGCAGCTGCCCGCCGAGCTTGTCGCACTCCTCGTCGGCGAGGAGGTGGGCCCGGTGCTTGGCGGAACCGGCCTTGTCGGAGCCGGTGCCGTGGTCGCCGCGCGGCGCTCCGGACCCCAGCCGGTCCGTGTCGTGCCGGTCGGTGAGGTGCCGGTCCGTGTCATGCCGGTCCGTGTCGTACGGGTCGGTGAGACGCCGGTCCGCGTCGTGCCGGTCGATGTCGGGCCGGTCCGCGCGCCGGTCGGTGCCGGGCACATCGGTGACGGGCACATCGGTGCCGTGCGCCGCGGCGCGGTCCGCGTCGGTGCCGGGCGGGACGTGGCGGCCGGTGCCCAGGGCGCTCTCGCCGCGGGCGTCAGGGGTGTCCGGCGTCTGGCCGCCGGACGGTCGGGTCATGTCGGTCATTGCCTCAACTCTCCTTCGCCTGACGTCGGTTCATCGCCCACGGCAGGTGCCCGCCGCGGGTCGGGGCCTTGCGGCCGCCGTTCGCTGCGGCGCGCTCGCGACCGCTGTCGTGCCGGCCGCCGTCGTCGTGGCGGGCCGGCTTCACCAGTTCCTCGAACAGGGCACGGGCCGCCACGAAGGCCTCACGCATGTCTTCCGTACCCTGGCCGCCGTCACGGGCGTCCTCCGCGCGCAGGTGCGCCGCACGGTGCACGCGCCGGTAGCCGTCGACGTGGTGGGCGTGGTGCACGGACAGCGCGGACAGCTGTTCCTCGTACTGCCCGCCGTCCGGGAAGCCCCGGGCGCCGGCGACCTCGGCGAGCAGCCGGTCCGCCTCGGCGACGGCATCGCGCGGCGAGTCGACGAACCGTTCCTGGGCGGCCGTCCAGCGCGCCTCGAACTGCTCGCGCTGCGCCGGCTCCAGCGGCCGCCGGCGCAGGTCGCCGTGGCGCTGCACGCGCTCGGTCAGCTCGCGCTCGGCCGCTTTGGCGTCACCGTCGTGCCGGGCGACGGCCCGCTCGTACTCGGGTCCGAAGCGCCGCTTCAGACCGGGGCCCTGCCGAGGGCCACGGGCACGCAGGGTCATGACGGCCGCGATGATGACGACCGCCGCGATCACGATCAGAGCAATGATCAGGCCAGTGGACATGAATGCCTTCCGGGTTCTCGGCCCAACCGGCCCTCCTCGCGGACCGGTTCACTCATCGGGTAGCCCCGAAGTCCGTCTCCAAACGGTGTTCGGCCGTATCCGGGGCGCATACGGTGGCCGGAACTATTCGGTTGCGTGTCCGACGGGGCGCCTGCGGAGAATGCGTTTCGTGATGTGGACCGTGACGCCGGAACCGTTCGACTCCCCTGCCGCCGCCGCGCTGTGGCGGGCGTACTACACCGAGGTCAGCGACCGCTGGTACCTGCTGCACGACGGGCGCCGGACCGACCCGGCCGAGCTGGAGCGGGAGATCGCCGCCCGGAGCGGTGCCGAACTGGCCCCGCCGCGCGGGCGGCTGCTCGTCGCCCGGTACGACGGTGAGCCGGCCGGCAGCGCGGGCGTGCGCATGCTGGACGACACGACCGCCGAGCTGACGCGGGTCTTCCTGTACGAGCCGATGCGCGGCCGGGGCGGTGCCCCGCTCCTGGTCGCCGCCGCCGAGGACACCGCCCGCGCGCTCGGCGCCACCCGGATGATCCTCGACACCCGCGGCGACCTCGTCGAGGCCCGCACCCTCTACGCCCGCCTCGGCTACACGGAGACCGAGCCGCACAACGACGACCGTTACGCGGAACACTGGTTCAGCAAGAAGCTGACCTGACCTCAGGTGCGCTCCTCCACGGACCGCACGCGGTAGGGCCGTTCGCGTCGTGATCCGCAGAGTTCGCCGGTCAGTTCCCGTACGAGATGCTCCAGGTCGGCCGGCCGGTCCGGTCCCCACCAGTCGCCGAGCAGCTCGGCGAGGGACTCCTCGCGGGCGGCCGCCAACCGCGCGGCGACCTCGCGTCCCTCGTCGGTGAGGACCATGTCGACGCCCCGGCGCACGGCCAGGCGGCGTTCCTCGGCCTGCCGGGCAGCCTCCATGATCACGGTCAGCGGCACGGGCATGGTGTCGGCGAGCACGCCCGGCTCCACCGAGCCGTGGCGCCGCATCCGCAGCAGCAGCCAGCTCGTCGCGGGCAGCAGGTCGTAGCCCGCCCGGACGGTGATCCGGCGGTAGACCTCGCGCCGCCCCGCGCGGGTGCCGAGCACCGACAGCGCGCGGCACACCTCGTCGTACGAGGACCGCTGCACCGGGTTGCTGGCGAGGGTCTCGGTGGCGTCGGGGGCGGTGACCGAGCCGCGCAGCCGGTCCTCCTTCAGGAACCAGGCCAGGACGAAGCCGAGGAGCGCGACGGGGGCGGCGTACAGGAAGACGTCCGTGATGGACACGGAGTAGGCGTGCAGGGCCGGCGGGCGCAGCTCGGACGGCAGGGCGGCGATGCCGCGCGGGTCCGCCTCCAGCGTGTCCACGGAGGTGCCGGGCGGCAGCGTGGCGCCCCGGAACGCGTCGGTGAGCTGGTCGCCCAGCCGGCCCGCGAAGACCGTACCGAAGACGGAGACGCCGAACGCAGCGCCGATCGAGCGGAAGAAGGTCGCGCCGGAGGTGGCCACGCCCAGGTCCGCGTAGGGCACGGCGTTCTGCACGATGAGCACGAGGACCTGCATCACCAGGCCGAGTCCGAGGCCGAAGACGAAGAAGAAGCCGCTCAACTCGGCGGTGGAGCTGTGTTCGTCGAGTTGGTGGAGCAGGAGCAGCCCGAGCGTGGTGATGCCGGTTCCGGCGATCGGGAACACCTTCCATCGGCCGGTCCGGCTGACGATCTGCCCGGAGGCCGTCGACGCGAGCAGCAGGCCCAGCACCATCGGCAGCATGTGCACGCCCGACATGGTCGGACTGATGCCCTGCACGACCTGGAGGAAGGTCGGCAGGTAGGTCATGGCACCGAACATGGCGAACCCGACGACGAAACTGATCACGGCGGCGAGCGTGAAGGTCCGCACGCGGAACAGCCGGAGCGGCAGGACGGGTTCGGCGGCCCGCCGCTCGACGGCGACGAAGGCGACGGCGAGGACGGCACCGAGGACCGCGAGTCCGACGATCTGCCAGGACCCCCACGCCCAGGTCGTCCCGCCGAGCGAGGCGACCAGCACCAGGCAGGTGGCGACGGCGGCGATGAGGAGGGTGCCGAGGTAGTCGATGACGTGACGCTGTGACGTGCGCGGGAGGTGCAGGACCGTCGCGATCACGGCGAGCGCGACGACGCCGACGGGCAGATTGACGTAGAACACCCAGCGCCAGCTCAGGTGTTGGGTGAACAGACCGCCGAGCAGCGGTCCGAGCACGCTGGTCGCGCCGAAGACGGCTCCGAACAGCCCCTGGTAGCGGCCGCGTTCGCGCGGGGGCACCAGGTCGCCGACGATCGCCATCGACAGCACGATCAGTCCGCCGCCGCCCAGCCCCTGAAGGGCGCGGAACGCGATCAGCTGGGCCATGTCCTGTGCGGCGCCGCACAGCGCGGATCCGACCAGGAAGATCACGATCGCCGTCTGGAAGAGCCGCTTGCGCCCGTACTGGTCGCCGAGCTTGCCCCACAGGGGGGTGGCGGCGGTCGCGGCCAGCAGGTACGCGGTGACCACCCAGGACAGATGGTCCAGCCCGCCGAGATCGCTGACGATCGTGGGCAGCGCGGTGGACACGATGGTCTGGTCGAGGGCGGCGAGCAGCATGCCGAGGAGCAGCGCTCCGATGGAGACCAGGACGTTTCCGGGCACCTGCTCCCGGAGGGCCACGCCCTGGGGCGTCAGCGTGGTGGCGTTCCCGTCCTCGGCCATCCGACCTCCCGCGTCCGCTGTGACATTTTCCATCGTGACCGCTGTGACCTGTTATGGCCCGCCGGGACCTTTTGGAAGCGGTGGTTCCGGGGGCTCGTCCACGACGCTGTGGAGAAGATCTGGATAATCTCTGGAGTTCGCGAGGGGAGGGAGGAACGCGTGGAACCGCCGAACGGTCACCCGTGCCCGGAGTGCGGCGCGCCCAGACAGCGGGACAACACCCCCACCTGCGCCTGCACCCACCGCGCCGCCGAGGCCCTGCGCGACGCCCGCACGACCCAGGCAGCGGCAGCGGAGGACTTCGACCCGTTGCGCATTCGCCCGTACGTGGAAATCGACGCGGGGAAGGCCACCGGTGGGCAGGCCGCCGACGGGCAGGCCTCCGACGGGCGAGCCGACTCGCCCACGGCACCCCCGCAGCCCTCCGCTGCGGCAGACAGGTCGGCGCAGGCCCGTGCCGCCGCCAACCGGCCGCCCGGAAGCGGCGCGGAGGCACGAGCCGCCGCCGACGCCCCGCCGGGGCAGAGGGCCACTGCCGACCGGGCCGCCGAGCCCTCGGCCGCCGGCCCTCCGGATCGGGCCGCCGCAGCGGACGTGACGGCACCCGTCCCGCACGCCGATGCCGTACACCGCGGGAGCGCCGACCGGTCGGCTCCCCGGGCCACCGCCCCGCACCCCGAGGCCGCACCCCCCGCGAGCGGCGCCCCGCCGGCCTCCCCCGCCGACGTCACCGCGCCGCTGCCGGCCGTCGACCCGGGCGCGACCGCCGTACTGCCGGCCGCTTCCGGCACCTCCGGCAGCGCCGGCACCTCCGCCGCCCCCGCGGTCCCGGCTCCCCTGGCCTCCGTCGCGACCGAGCCGAGCGTCACCGACCTGCGGATGTTCGACGGCGCCGGCGGGACGGACCGCGGCGCACCCGAGCCCCGCGAGAGCGGCAAGCGTCGGCCGCGCCGCCGCGGCACCCTTCTGGTCGCCGCCGCCGGAGCCTGTGTCGCCGTCGTCGCGGCGGCCGGGTACGCGACCGGGCTGTTCTCCTACGAGAACCCGTCCCGGGACACCGCCCTGCCGGACGACATCAGGGCGAGCGTGCCGGACGCCCCGTCGAGCAGCGCGGCGCCCACCACTCCGGCGGGCAGCGCCACGGCGGTCGGGCCGGCCCCGGCGGCACCCCGGCCGTCGCCCTCCCGCAGTGCGAGCCCGTCCGCCTCACCCTCGCCGTCCGCGCCGAGCGCCTCGGCGAGCCCGTCCCAGTCGCCCTCCCCGTCGGCGCCGCGGACATCGGCACCGGCGACCGGTGGCGACCAGGCTCCCCCGGAGAACTCCCGGCAGAAGGGCGGCCCCACCGTCCTGCGCCTCGGCGACCGCGGGCCGGAGGTCACCGAACTCCAGTTGCGTCTGCGTCAGTTGAACCTGTACATCGACGACGCCGACGGCACCTTCGACGACCGCGTCGAGGACGCGGTCCGCACCTACCAGTGGTCACGCGGCATCCGGGACGACGACCTCGGCGTGTACGACGCGGAGACCCGGAACAAGCTGGAGTCGGAAACCCGGGAGCCATGACGGCCGGGGCCGCCACGGCTCCCACACCGACGCCACGGCCACCGGCGACAGTGTTTCCGCTCGCACTCGCGTGACGCTCACGCGCAGCAAGGACGAGCCGGACGACTCGATGAGCCGGACGACCCCGTGGACGGGACGACCCCATGAGCCGGACGACCCCATGAGCCGGACGCCTCGATAAGCGGGACGCCCCCATGAGCCCAGCGCCCGGCCTCAGCCGGACGTCGGCCTCAGCCAGGCATCGGCCTCAGCCGATGTGCAGGCGGATCGTCCCGTCGCCCGCGGCATGCTCCACCCGCACCTGGGTGAGGTCCTCGACCACCACGTCCGGCTCGTGCGCCGCGGCCCGGGGCCCGATCCCGACCACCGTCATCCCGGCGGCGCGGCCGGCCGCTATCCCCGCTCCGGAGTCCTCGAACACCACGCAGTCCGCGGGGGCGATCCCCAGCTCCGCGGCGCCCTTCAGGAATCCCTCGGGGTCGGGCTTGCTCGCGCCGACGGACTCCGCCGTCACCCGCACCCCGGGCAGTTCCAGCCCGGCCGCGGCCATCCGCGCCGTGGAGAGCGGCACGTCCGCGGAGGTCACCAGCGCGTGCGGCACCCCCCGCAGCGAGGCCAGGAACTCCGGCGCCCCGGGGATGGCGACGACACCCTCGGTGTCGGCGGTCTCCTCCGCGAGCATCCGGGCGTTGTCGGCGTGGTTCTGCTCCATCGGCCGGTCGGGCAGCAGCAGCGCCATGGAGGCGTAGCCCTGCCGGCCGTGGACGACCTTCATGACCTCGTCCCCGTCCAGCCCGTGGCGCTCGGCCCAGCGCCGCCAGACGCGCTCGACCGAGGCGTCGGAGTTGACGAGGGTGCCGTCCATGTCCAGCAGGAGGGCGCGGGCGGTGAGCACGGCGGTGGCCGTCATCGGCAGCTCCAAGGCTCGGGGCGCGTTCCAGCGCGGCAGAGGGGCTGACGGCGGATCGCGACCGGCACGCCCCGGGGGACAAGGCGGCCCCGCCCGCCGGTCAGGGAAAACGGGCGGGAGCCACTTTGTTCCCCCACGGTACAAAACAAGGGTGCCTTCGCGCCAGGGGCCCCCTGCGGACGTTCACCCACTGTTCAGCCCGCCCGGCTCAGCCGGTCACGGCCTCCCACAGGCTCCACAGCCCGAGCGCCAGCATCACCAGCGCCGCGATCTGCGTGATCAGCCGCAGCGGCACCTTCTTCATCAGCGCCTTCCCGCCGACGATGCCGAGTCCGGCCACGGCCCACAGGGCGAGCACCGCACCCAGACCGACGGAGAGCGGGTCGTCGTAGCGGGCGGCCAGGTTCGCGGTCATGATCTGGGTCAGGTCACCGAACTCGGCGACCAGGATGAGCATGAAGCCGGCGCCCGAGACCTTCCAGAAGGACTGGTTCTCGGGCTTGCGGACCTCTTCCTCCTCCTCGCCCTTCTTCAGCAGCAGCACCGCGGCACCGCCCAGGAACAGCACGCCCGTGAGGGCCTGCACGATCTGCTGCGGCAGCAGCGTGAGCACACTGCCGGCCGCGACGGCGAGCGCGACATGCAGCGCGAAGGCGGCGGCGACACCGGCGAAGACGTAGGAGGCGCGGTAGCGGGTGCCCAGGACGAGGCCGGCGAGAGCGGTCTTGTCCGGCAGTTCCGCGAGGAAGACGACGCCGAAGACGACGGCCGTGACGGTCAGGCTGATCAAGGGTGCCTCAATCGGTCGGGGCTGCCCCACCGAGAGTGCTGGACTTCGCACGCGACACCTCGGCACGGCAGCACACTCGGAACCCGTGCCGGGAGGCACGGGTGTGCACTGCTTAGCCGAAGGTCTCGCTGGCAGGTCCGGGAAAGGACCGGCCTCCGGGCGCCGGCTCAGGCGGGCTGAGCAGTATGTCGACGGTCCGGCGAAGAGCTACTCCCCTTCTGCGCCGTCCATGGTACGGGACGCGCCTGGAGGGAAAAGTTCCGCCTTGAATCTTGTCATGTCATGGCCGCGTCACTAACTTCTCACCGGGCGCACATCTGTGCGTCACACGGCAGCGCGAGCATTCCTTCGCTCGCAGCCAACGCCCCCCTCTCCCCAGGGAGTTCGCATGCCCAGGTTCTACGCGCGTCGACGTCTGAGCGTCGCCGCGGCGGCCACCGCGCTCATATCCTCCGTGGCCCTCTTCAACGCCCCCACGGCCTCCGCTGCCCTCCCCACCCCCGTGAGCGCCGCCACCGCCCGCACCTACCTCGCCTCGCTCACCGTGGCGCCCGAGGACCGCACCGGCTACGACCGCGACCTCTTCCCGCACTGGATCACCCAGTCCGGCGCCTGCAACACCCGCGAGGTCGTCCTCAAGCGCGACGGCACGAACGTCCAGCAGGACTCCTCCTGCGCCGCCACCAGCGGCAGCTGGTACTCCGTCTACGACGGCGCCACCTGGACCGCCGCCTCCGACCTGGACATCGACCACCTGGTCCCGCTGGCCGAGGCCTGGGACTCCGGCGCCGACGCCTGGACGACGTCCCGCCGCCAGTCGTTCGCCAACGACCTCACCCGCCCGCAGCTCATCGCGGTCACCGACAACGTCAACCAGGCCAAGGGCGACCAGGACCCGGCCACCTGGATGCCGTCCCGGACGGCGTACCGCTGCACCTACGTGCGCGCCTGGGTGCAGGTGAAGTACTACTACGGCCTCTCCGTCGACTCGGCCGAGAAGTCCGCGCTGACGAACCACCTCGCGAGCTGCTGACACGCTGAATCACGCCGGGACCTCCCCGCTGACCTCCGTCGCTGCGTACCGTACGGGGCGACGGAGAGGGGAACGACATGAGCGCACTGCGCCTCGGACCGCTGCTGAGGTACACCGACGGCTCGTCCGCCACCGTGTGGGTCGAGACGAGCCGTCCGTGCACCGCCGAGGTGCGCTGCGCCGACGGCGCCGGCGGCACGGCCGGCAGCTTCCAGATCGCGGGCCACCACTACGCCCTGGTCCCGGTGACGGGCCTCACGGCCGGCACGACCACGACCTACGAGGTGTTCCTCGACGGCACCCGGGTGTGGCCACTGGACGGTTCCCCCTTCCCGCCCTCGGCGATCCACGCCCCCGGCCCGGAGGGCGACTTCAACGTCGCCTTCGGCTCCTGCCGCTGGGCCTCCCCGCCGGCCGGCGGCGACGACCCCGTCGGCCCGGACGCCCTGGACGCCCTCGCCACCCGTCTCGCCGCCGACCCCGACGGCGAGCGGCCGCACGTGCTGCTGCTGCTCGGCGACCAGGTGTACGCAGACGAGACCTCCGACTCCACGCAGCGCTGGCTGGCGGGCCGCCGCGACCTGAAGGAGGGGCCGGGCAACGGGGTCGCGGACTACGAGGAGTACACCCACCTCTACTACGAGTCGTGGCTCGACCCGCGCATCCGCTGGCTGCTGTCCACCGTGCCCAGTTTCATGATCTTCGACGACCACGACGTGATCGACGACTGGAACACCTCCGCCTCCTGGCTCGCCGACATGCGCTCCACCGACTGGTGGCAGGAGCGGCTGCTGAGCGGCCTGATGTCGTACTGGGTCCACCAGCACCTGGGCAACCTCTCCCTGGAGGAGCTGGCGGCCGACCCGGTGTACGAGGCGGTGTGCAAGGTCCCCGACGGCACCGACGCGCTGCGCGACTTCGCCGCCCGGGCCGACGCCGACGCGGCCACGGCCCGCTGGAGCTACCGGCGCGACTTCGGGCGCGTACGCCTCGTGATGGTCGACAGCAGGGCCGCCCGGGTCCTGGCCGAGGACGAGCGCGCGATGCTCGACCCGGGCGAGGAGGCGTGGCTGCGCGAGCAGGTGCTGGACGGGCCCGACACCTACGACCACCTCCTGATCGGCACCTCGCTGCCCTGGCTGCTTCCGCACCTGGTGCACGACGCCGAGGGGTGGAACGCGGCGCTGTGCGGCGGTGAACGGGGCGAGCGCTGGGCACGGTTCGGGGAGAAGGTGCGGCGCGCGGCCGACCTGGAGCACTGGTCGGCGTTCCCCGCGTCCTTCGCCGGGCTGGCGGAGCTGATCGCCGAGGCGGGCTCGGGCCGGGACGCGCCGGCGACGGTGTGCGTGCTGTCCGGGGACGTGCACCACGCCTACATCGCCGAGCCCTCGTGGCCGGGCGCGGGCCCGGACGCCCGGGTGGTGCAGCTGGTCTGCTCCCCCGTGCACAACTCGGTCCCGCTGTCGATGCGGTTGGCCTTCCGCATCGGCTGGAGCGGGCTGGCACGGCGTCTCGGACGCGGCCTCGCCCGGCACGGCCGTCTCCCCCGGCCGCCGGTCGACTGGCGCAAGACGGGCGGCCCCTGGTTCGGCAACCAGCTCATGACCCTGACCATGCGCGGCCGCTCCGCCCGGCTGCGCCTGGAGCACGCCAAGACCCGCCAGGGGGCGGGCCCCCGCCTGACCACCCTGCTGGACACGGAACTGGCCCCGTAACCCGGCTGCTCCGCCTGCCCGTTGCGCCGTGAACCGTGTTCGTGCCGCCTGATGGTTCCTCAATGAGTTGCACGCACAAGACAGTTCACGGTCGGCATGCCGACAGAAGACAGGCACGGGACGGCCGCCAGGGGAGGTCGGCCGGGAGTGGATTCGGTCACTCTTTCGGGCGCGGACGCGGCGGCGAAAGCCGCTCCACGTGCGGCTGCGCCAGGGATTGCGTGCCATCGACGGGCAAAGGCGTGGCTAAATGTTGAACTTGCAAGCATCAATTAGGCACACCTAACGTGGGCTACTCCGCGGTATCCGTCCCCGACCGGCCTCCCCAGGGCCGGCCAACCGAAGGAGAGACCCCCCACATGACCGCTCGCCTCAACGGCGCCCAGCCGTACGCGCTCGGACTGTTCCGGATCGTGGTCGGCCTGCTGTTCGCCTGCCACGGCGCCGTCGCACTCTTCGGCGTCCTCGGCGGCGCGGACGGCAAGGGCGGCACCGCCCCGACCGGCGCCTGGCCCAACTGGTACGCGGCCGTGATCGAACTCGTCGGCGGCATCCTGGTGCTGCTGGGTCTCGGCACCCGCATCGCGGCGTTCATCTCCTCCGGCGCGATGGCGTACGCGTACTTCAAGGTCCACCAGCCCGAGGGGCTGTGGCCGATCGAGAACAGCGGCGAGGGCGCGGCCATGTACTGCTGGGCCATGTTCCTGCTGATCTTCACCGGTTCCGGCGCGTTCGGCCTGGACCGGCTGCTGTCCAAGCGCACCTCGGCGCAGGAGCGGCGCTCCGCCGACCAGACCCCCGTGGCCGCCTGAGCCGACCGAACCGCCGGACACGAGAGCGGCGCCTGCCCCTTCGCGGGCCGGCGCCGTTCTGTTCGCGGGTTCTGTTTGCATATCGCAGCAACTCAGGACAAGTCGCCGCGAGGTGAACAGTCCGCACCGAACGTATGAGCCCCCCGTGAACCGCCCGTCACCCCCCGGGCGTACGCTGTATGGCTGTCATGGCCACTCCTGCCGTCCCCCGCGCCATCGCGGCACGGTCTGGCCCACGGGGGAGTCACGGGGAGTCGCGGTGCTGGAGCAAGTGGGGTTGCCGATCGGCAGCCCGTGGATCTACGCGGTGGTGGCCTTGTCCGTCCTGCTCGACGTGTTCCTGCCGGTGCTGCCCAGCGGCGTCCTGGTGATCACGGCGGCCACGGCGGCGGCAGCGGGCACCGCGACCGACGTACCCGACATCCTCGCCCTGACGCTCTGCGCCGCCACCGCCTCCGTCCTCGGGGACCTGGCCGCCTACCGCCTCGCCTGGCGCGGCGGCGCCCGGCTGGACCGGGCGATATCCCGCTCCCGGCGGCTGACCACCGCACAGCAACGTCTCGGCGCGGCACTCGCCCGCGGCGGCGGCGCCCTCGTCGTCGTGGCCCGTTTCGCTCCCGCCGGCCGCTCGGTGGTCTCCCTCGGCGCGGGCGCCGCCCACCGCCGCGCCCGCGACTTCCTGCCCTGGTCGGCCCTGGCCGGCTTCACCTGGGCCGTCTACAGCGTCGCCCTCGGCTACTTCGGCGCCCACTGGCTGGGGGCGACCTGGCTGGCGACGGCGGTGTCGGTGGCGGCACTGTTCGGTGCCGGGGCGGGGGCTGCGTACCTGATGCGGCGCGAGCCGCGGACCTCGTAGACCGGCTCCGGCTCACCACCACGACCACCACGACCGGGAAGCGGCTGAGACATTGACGACGACGGCGTCGCGGGAAGCCTCTCGCACTGGACGGATCGCCTCCGCCGCGAAGCGGCACCCACGGACCGTGCTGTGGGCCGCGGCCGGCGTGCTCACGCTCGGATTCCTCGTCGCGCTCCAGATCGCCGCATACCGGCTCGGCATACCCGGTCCGATCACCACGCAGGCCCGCGAGGTCGTTTACGCCCCCAAGTCCGGGTTCCTGCTGTACGCCAGCCTCGCGCTGACGATGGTGGTGCTCACCTGGCGGCAACGGTTCCTCGCGCTCGGCACCGCGATCGGCATCGACGTCGTGTTCCTGCTGGTCCGCTGGGCGACCGGCACCTATCCCGACGAAGGCCACCCGTTCGGCAACGGCGCGCTGTGGGTGATCCTGGGCTGCGGGATCATCGCCCTCACCCGCCGCACCGGCCCGGAACGCCTCCTGATGCTGAAGGGTGTAGGGCTCGGCCTGCTGCTGGTGACCGGCCGCAAGACCGGGGACACCTGGCTGCTGATCACGTCGAAGACCCGCCCGGTCGTCCTCGACCCGTACATCGCCATGGCCGATCACGCGCTCGGCAACCCGTCGTGGCTGGCGGGCCGGCTCCTGAGGGCGAGCGGCCCGGTCGGCGAGCACGCCCTCGACTACGTCTACGCCCAGCTCGCGGTGGCCGCGGTCTGTGTGGCGCTGTACCAGCTGCGCAACGTGGCGGCCGAGCGGCGCTTCCCACGCCACCACCTGGTGCGGACGTTCCTGCTGATCGGCGTGCTCGGACCGGCCGTCTACATGATCTATCCCGTGGTCGGGCCGATGTTCGCCTACGGCCCCGAGGGCGGGCACTGGGCGGCGGCCGACCTTTGGCCCGACACGCTGCCGCCGGTCACCACCCCGTACGCGATGCCGTTCGACGGGATCACGCCGCGCAACTGCATGCCCAGCCTGCACACGGCGTGGGCCACGACGATCTTCATCCACTCCCGCAGAGGACCGCGCGCCCTGCGTCTGGCCGGCACGTTCTGGCTGATCGCCACCCTCGCCGCGACGCTGGGGTTCGGCTGGCACTACGGCGTGGACCTCATCGCCGGCGTGGTGTTCGCGTACACGGTCGAGGCGGCGCTGCGCACGTACGACCGCGGCTGGGACCGGGCCGGTCTGCGGCTGGTCGGCTACGGGACGGTCGTCTTCGCGGTGCTGCTGGCGTCCTACCGCTTCCTGCCCCTGGAGATGGCCGCGTACCCGTGGCTCTTCGCGCCGCTGCTCCTGCTGGCGATGGCGTCGGTGGTCCACGGCTACCGGCGGACGACCAGGCTGTGGGAGGCGCGGACCGTCCCCGCGCCACGCCCCGAGCCCCAGCCGGAGCCGGCGGTCTGAGCCCGCACGGCCGGGAGCGGGGCCGGCTGGCCGGCTAGTGCCGCGGCAGGCAACGTTTGCCCGTGAAGGAGCGGCGTCCGGTGCGTGCTCTCGGCGTGCCGGCCGGAAGCCCTCGTACTGGACGTACTTGGGCTTTCGGCCGGTGCGGCGAGAGGGCGTGCCGGGCGTCGCGACGGGGCGAACGTCGCCTGCCGCGGCACTAGCTCGCCTTCCGGGCCCCCGCGCCCCGGACCTCCAGGCCGTCCAGCAACTCGGCCGTCGCCTGCGTGATCGCTTCCACGGCGCGATCGAACACCTCCTGGTTGTGAGCGGCGGGGGCGCGGAAGCCCGACACCTTCCGCACGTACTGCAGGGCGGCAGCGCGCACGTCCGCCTCGGTGGCCTCTTCGGGCATCGCGGGCGGGCGCAGCGTCTTGATACTCCGGCACATGCCCCCAGTCTCACCCCTTCGCCCCTCGCACGACAGCGGCTCCTGCCATGATCGCTACGAGGCGGCCACCATCCCGGGGCCGACCGACGAGAGGAACCCCTCGTGGCGAACGAACTCACCGTGGCCGTCCTGGGCCCCGGCGGCGTGGGCGGTCTGCTCGCCGCCCTGCTCTCCCGCACCGGCCACCGCGTGATCTGCCTGTCCGGCGAGAAGACCGCCGAGACCCTGCGCACCGACGGCATCCGGGTCGACAGCGCCCGCTTCGGCGACTTCACGGCCCGCGTCGAGGCGGACACCGCGCTGCGGGAGCCGGTCGACGCGTGCCTGGTCACCGTCAAGCACACGGCCCTGGACGCCGCCCTGGCACGGGTGCCCGCGCCGGTGCTGTCCGACGGTCTCCTCGTGCCGTTTCTGAACGGTGTCGAGCATCCGGCGGCCCTGCGTGCCCGGTACCGGGCGGACCGTGTGGCCCCGGCCGTGATCCGCGTCGAGTCGACCCGTGTCGCTCCGGGCGTGATCGAACACGGCAGCCCCTTCGCGGAGATCGACCTGACCGGTACGGACGTGCCCCGGGCCCGCCTCGACGCCCTCGCCGGGGCCTTCGCCGAGGCCGGTCCGGCCACCCGTGTGCTGGAGGACGAGACGGCGGCCCTCTGGGCCAAGATGTCGTTCCTGGCGCCCTTCGCCCTGCTCACCACGCGGTACGGCCTCCCCCTCGGCGAGGTCCGCACCCGCCATCGTGAGGAGCTGACCGCCCTGGTGGAGGAGACGGCCGCGATCAGCCACGCGTGCGGCGGCCCGGCGGACCCGGCCCGTGCCCTCGCCCGCTACGACGCCTTCCCGCCGGCGACGAAGTCCTCCATGCAGCGCGACGCGGAGGCGGACCGGCCCCTCGAACTGGACGCCATCGGCGGAGCGTTGCTGCGCGCGGCCGAGCGGCACGGGATCCCCGCTCCGGTGACCGCGCGGGTGGTGAGCGAGGTGCGCCCGTTCGCATGAGCCCCAGGAAGGAACTCGCCTGCCATATTCGAACAGGCGTATCATTGAGGCGTGGCTGCGACCTACGACTTTCCGAGTGACCTCCTGGCCGGTCAGGAGGAACTCCATCAGGTCCGGGCCGAGCTGTCGGCCCTGCTGAAGCGGCTCCCGTGGTCGGTGGAGCCACTGGACGGCTTCAGTGACGACAACGGCTGGCGCAAGGTGGAACGGCCCGCCTCCCCCGGCTGGAGCGCCGACGAACAGGCCGAAGTGGAGAAGCTCAGGCGGCGCGAGCACGAGCTCGCGGTGTTCGTCAGCACCCACCGCTACTGGTCCGAACTCTCGGGCCCGGACCGGGTGACGGCCCGCTCGGACCTGAAGCACGCGCACGAGGCCCCGCCGGAGGAGACCGGCGGAGCCTCGTGACCAGCCCCGGCTGTCGGATCAGGCCCGGCTGTCGGATCAGCCCTGGCTGCTGTCGCTCTTGCTCGCGCTCTTGCCGAGGAGCTTGTTCATCTCGGTGATCTCGGCGTTCTGGGCGGTGACGATGTCCTCGGCCATGCTCTTGGCCTGGCCGTGGCGGCCCTTGCCCTGCTCGGTCCGGGCCATCTCCACGGCCCCTTCGTGGTGCTCGACCATCATCGTCAGGAACTGGACGTCGAACGCCTTGCCCGTCAGCTTCGCCAGGGCGTCCATGTCCTCGGCACCCATCATGCCGGGCATGCCGGAGTGGCCGGACGCGGAGTGGTCCATGGCGCCGCCGGAGGAAGCGGGGACGTCCTCGCCCCAGCTCTTCAGCCAGCCGGTCATGGTCCGGATCTCCGGATCCTGCGCCTTCTCGATCCGCCCGGCGAGGTCCTTCACCGTGTCCGAGGAGGCCCGGTCCCCGGCCAGCCGCGCCATCTCCAGCGCCTGCCGGTGATGCGGGATCATGCCCTGCGCGAAGGCGACGTCCTGGGCGTTGTGGGCGCCGGCGGACGAGGGGGTCGCGGCGGGGCTGTGGCTTCCGGCGTCGCCGTGACCGGAACCGCCGGCGGCGCGGTCGGCACCGTCACCGCCACAGGCCGCGAGGACGAGGGCCGCGGCACCCGTCGCCGCCACCAGGGTGGCGCGGCGCGCCAGGGTACGAAGGTTGCTCATGGGTGAACTCCTGCTTCTGCAAGGAACTGGGATGTGCGGACACGACGAGACGTCACGCCGCCGCCGGTCGGCACCGGCCGGCGTGACGTGCCCTCTCTAGATCCGCAGAAGCTGAAGCTCGGAGAGCGAAGGCGGGGCCCGCGCACCCTCCGTGTCCACGACGGCATACGCCCGAACGGCGCTCTCCCGCACGGCAGCGGGAACCGGGTCCGGGACGAGCGGAGGCAGCACCGGCCCGCCACTGACGGCACCCGACGCACAGGTCGCGTCGGCGTGCTGGACGTGCCCGTCACCGCAGTGCGCGTAGGGCACAAACTGCGTCCGCACCGTGAGGGCGTCCATGTGCTGCCCGTGCGCGGCCCCGGGCAGCCCCCCACCGGGCGCCAGCCCGTGCATTCCCAGCAACCCCGCCAACAGCCCCAGCACGCCCAGCACATGCCACGGCCTCAGGACGAGTCGCGGAGCACGCCGGCGGGGACTGTTCACAGGCTCATCGTAGGGACAGCCCCGCCCCGGCACCGCCCCAGGGTGGACGTAGGTCTGACCCCTGCCGCGGCGGATCCGCCCCCGGCGTCACAGAGGCCCCCCGGGAACATCCCTGGAGGGCCTGTGTCGTGGAACTCGGTGTGGTGGGCGCGGACGGTTTCGAACCGCCGACATCCTGCTTGTAAGGCAGGCGCTCTACCCCTGAGCTACGCACCCGGATCCCGGGACACGCCCAGGTCGAGTCGACAGCCTACATGGCCCGGGGCACAGTCCGGCAAACCCGTAGCGGGGGGCCGCCTCCGGTTCCGCGCCGGGGGCCGGCCCCACCCCGGATCCGGGAGTGGCCCGGGTCCCCCCGAGGGGCCCCGATCCCTACGGTCGTAGAGCGTCTTCGAGGTGCCCGTCGTCCCTCCAGGGGAGATCGTCATGACCGCACGCACCGCCCCTGCCCGCGCCACCGCCCTCGCCGGGGACGACACCGACCCCGGCCACCGTTCCTTCCGGGGCCGCACACTGCTCGGCCAGGCACCGCATCGAGGTGCCCCGCGGCGTCACCGTGAAGGCCGAGGACGGCGACGGCAAAGTGACGGTCCGCACGGCGAACTGAACGGCCCGTGTGTTCGTCTTCAACCGGTGGGAGAATGACACCGGGCAGGGCGGACCACAGCACGGGAGAAGGATGTGACGGCGACACCAGGACAGCCGGACTCGCCGTCGGTGCCGCGTGCACACCGCCCGCGCCGCCCCGCCTCCTCCCGCACCCCGGGCCGTCCGCTCCGGGACGCGCTGACCCTGATGGCGTTGCCGCTGGTGGCCGCGCTGGCGCTGCCGGCCGCCTTCGCGGGCGGGGGCACCCGGCGCTGGTTCGGCGGCCGGGCCGAGAACCAGCGGGCCGAGGCCCAGGCGGCGAAGGACGCCGCCGCGGCCGCGTTCTACGAGCTCGACACCGCCCAGCGCGACCTGCGCATCTCGATCGAGACGATCACCGCCGTCGACGACTCGCCCGCCGCCCGTCGCGCCGTCGCCGACTTCGACGCCCTCGGCCGCCGCATCGACGAGGTCAGCCACCGCTACATCGACGCCGTCGACGCCCACGACCTCGACCGCGACGACCTGGAGGCCTCCGCCGCCTCCCGCGCCCGAGCCGAGCTGACCGCCGCCAGGGAGGAACTCGGCCGGGTCAAGCAGGAGCTGGACCGGTTCACCGACGGCCTCGGGCCCCTGCTCGGCAAGGCCGAGACGCAGCTGGCCCGCCTCGCCCCCGCGGTCGAACGGGCCCGCCAGGCCCTGCTCGCCGCCTCCGACGCCCTCGATTCCGTCCGCGCGTCCGGGCTGCGGGCCGACGACCTCGCCGCCCGGCTCGCCGCCCTGTCCCCGGAGCTGACCAGGCTGAACCAGGGCGCCGGACAGCACGGCGTCCCGCAGACCCTGGAGCGGGCCGAGCGGGTCAGCCGTGAGGCGGAGGCGGTCCGTGTGGAGGCCGAGCGGCTGCCGGACCGCGCCGCGGAGATCGACCACCGCCTGGTCTCCCTGCGCACCCGCGCCCAGGCCCTCACCACCCGCTCCGAGCAGGTCGAACCGACCCTGAGCGAGCTGCGCCGCCGCTTCACCGCGGCCTGCTGGCAGGACCTGCAGCACGTCCCGGACTCCGCCGCCGAGAACGTCCGCCGGGCCGAGGCGAAACTGGCCGAGGCCCAGACCGCCCGCGGCGCACAGCGCTGGGCCGACGCGACGGCCCTGCTGTCGACCGTACGGGCCCTGCTGAACAGCACCGACGAGGCCGTATCGGCCGCGGGCGACCGGCTGCACCGTCTGAACGCCGTGCAGAAGGACCCCCAGCAGGAGATCGACCGCACGCGCTTCGCCATCCGGGACGCCCAGCGCCTCGCCATGGCCGGCCGCAACACCCCCGACCCGCGGCACGCCCGCCCCCTGGACGACGCCGTGGCCCGTCTGGACCGTGCCGTCGCCGGCCTCGAGGGCCGCCACCCCGACTACTGGCACTTCCTCACGGAGACGGAAGCGGTCCGCCGGGCGGTGGCCGGTGTGGTCTCCGCGATCCGCGAGGAGCGAGGGGCCGGACACTGAGCCCGGCCCCCACCGTGCTCAGGTGCGGTAGGCGTAGTAGTACGCGTTCGGGTACGACGCGACGAGGCTCGCCACCGACCTGCGGAGGGTGTTGTTGGAGTGGTAGGTCACGTACGGCACACCGCCGCTCTTGTACGTGACGATCATCGTGTGGTCCTTGGACCCGTCCCGGTCGAAGTCCATCTGGAGGACGTCACCGACCTCGAGCTGGAAGACGTTGGCGAGCGGCGTGGTCCGCTTGGAGTTCTGGGCGAACCAGGACCATTCGTTGACGCCGACGAAGGAGTCCGACTGGATGTCGGCGTTGCCGAACCACTTGGTGTAGTCGTACACGTAGCCGGGGGCGTGCTTCCAGCCGCCCGCCTTCAGGGCCTGGCTGACGAAGTTGGTGCAGTCGCCGCCGGCGCCGTGGCCGTTGAAGTCCGGGTAATCCTTGTTGTAGACGTTCCAGTACTTCTCGGCATAGGCCGCCATGGCCTTGTAGTCGTACGTCGTTGCGGTCTTGGGGGCGGCGGCCGGGTTGCGGGTGATCGCCGCGCGCGGGGCGTCCGGGGTGGTGTTGTCCGGGGCGGGGGCCGGCTTGACGGGGGCCGGCTTGGACAGCGTGTTCACCGCGAGACCGCCCTGGTCGGTGTCGCGGATGCCGGTCAGCCGCCAGTCGCCGTGCCGGTCGGCCTTGAAGGTCAGCTCGTGCCGGGCCTGGAATCCGGTGGTCTTCGGGGCGTTCCCGCGGGTTTCGGCGTAGGTCAGGGTCGTGGTCTCGGTGACCTCCGCCTTGGCCGTGCGGCCCGTCACCCTTGTCGCGTCCAGCGTGACGGTGGTGCTGGCCTTGCCGTACGTCTCGCCGGCCTTCGCCAGCTGCTGCCGCCGCTGCCCGAGCTCGGACAGGGTGGCGTCCTCGGTGCGGGCCGTACCGGAGGACAGGGCGACGTCGCCGGAGAAGCCGTCGGTCAGCGGCTTTCCGGCGTCGGCCCGTCCGCCGGCGACCAGGGCGTTGGTGCGGTCGGTGAAGACGGCGTCCGCCAGCCGCTGGAAGGTGGCCTTGGTCCGCGCGTCCACCGTGGGATCGTCGACGACGGTCGCGCCCGCGCTCCAGTTGGGCAGCAGGGCGACTCCGGCGACGACCGAGGTCGCCGCGGCCCCGACTATCGTGACGCGGCGGCGCGTACCGCGCAATTTCCTTGATTTCACTGGTGTTTTCCCCTCTTGCCCCGGCCAAAGAGGTGCCGGGGTACGAGATCTTCGCATGGAGTGTGGGGCTTCTGTGAAGGGTGCTGCCGCCGTTACTTTGGCGTGATCACTTCACGACTGTCGACCAGTCGGGCGACTGCGCCGGGTCCAGACCGCGCAGCCGCTGCAAGGTCACGGGCTTCTGCACGTCGAGCCAGTCGGCCAGTTCCCGGAAGGACACGCACTTGACGCCCTTCTTGGTGCAGAGGTCCTTGACGACCCGGTCGACGGCCCGCATGTAGATGCCGCCGTTCCAGTCCTCGAAGTGGTTGCCGATGAACAGCGGGGCCCGGCTGCCGTAGTACACGCGGTTGAAGCCGGACATGTAGGAGGCGACGGTCTGCTCCTCCCACTCGGGGTACTTCGCCGGGTCGCCCTCGGTCTCCCCCTCGGACTGGTTGTAGAGGAAGTTGAAGTCCATCGAGAGGCCCTGGTACTTGCCGCCCTCGTACGGGAGCATCTGCAGCGGGAAGTCCCAGATGCCGTCCTTCTTGCCGGGCCATATCTGGAAGTCGCCCGCGGAGCTGGCGTCGTAGCGCCACTTGTAGTCCTTGGCGGCCGTCAGCAGGTTCTTCTGGCCCTCCAGACAGGGCGCGCGGCCGCCCGTGACCTCCTTCCTGACGTCGAACGGCAGGGGGGCGAGGTCCGTGAAGCCGGTGTTGGTCTTCCACTTCTCGGTGAAGGCGTAGAACTGGTCGATCTCGCTCTTCCACTCCTCGACGCTCCAGTCGCCGCCGCCCTTCTTGCCGCAGAAGTGGCCGTTGAAGTGGGTGCCGATCTCGTTCCCGCCCTGCCACGCCTTGCCGAGCTGCTCCAGCGTGGTGCGGATGTGCTCGTCGGTGGCGAAGCTGATGGCCGCCGAGCCCTTGGCGTGCTGAGGCGGCGCGTAGAGCTCCTTCTTGGCCTTGGGCAGCAGGTAGATGCCGGTGAGGAAGAAGGTCATGTGGGCGTCGTATTCCGCCGCCAGCTCCTGGTAGTGCGAGAAGAGCCCGTCGTCGCCCTGCAGCGCGCCGTCCCAGGAGAAGACCACGAACTGGGGCGGCTTCTCACCCGGCTTGAGCGGTACCGGCTTCAACTGCCCTTTCTGCGGGCCGGTGTACGACGTCGAGCCGTCCCCGAGGACCTTCGTCCTGCCGTCCCACCGGGGCTCCTCGTCCCGCTTCGCGGGGGTGTCCTTGCGGGCGCCGGACGAGGCGGTCGGGGTGGTGGAGTCCGAGCGGGTCAGCACCATGTAGCCGCCGACCAGGGACGCCACGACCAGGAGGGCCGCCAGGGTGAGCACCCGCGGGGGCGTGGCGCGGCGGGGTGCGGGGGATCGACGGCGGCGGCCGGACGGCTGTTTCATGCGCGGCTCATTCTGCGAGGGGGCAAGAGGGGATCGGGCTCGGTCAGCCGATGCCTCGGGCACCGGACCATATGCGGTAGGGGACGCTGTCGCCGGGAGTCCCCGCGATCCCGTCCAGGGGCAGTGGTTCGAGGCTCTTGGTGAGGTCGATGCGGTAGGCCACCACGGCCGTCGACACGGAGTTGGCGGTGCCGACGTACCAGGCGGCGGTGTCGTCCTGCGTGGTGCCCGCCTTCCCGGCCACCGGGACGGTCGCGGCCGCGCCCGGGCGGGCGGCGCGGAAGGCGTCCCGGAGTGCGGACTGGACCGCCTCGGCGACGGACGCCTTCACCGCGCGGCGGGACGCGGGCCTGGTCAGCTCGACCGCGGAGCCGTTGCGGGTGATCCGGGCCACCGAGTACGGCTCGACGTGCTTGCCGGCGGCGGCGAACGTGGCGTACCCGCTCGCCATGCGGATCGCGCTGGGCGTGGCACTGCCCAGGGACATCGCGGGCACCTGCGGGCCGAAGCTGGAGGGGAGCAGGCCGGCCCGCTGGGCGGTCGCCCGCACCGTGTCCAGGCCGGTGTCCATGCCGAGCTGCATGAACGGCGTGTTCACCGACAGGGCGAGCGCCCGGCCGAGGCCGATCCGGCCGTAGGACTTCCCGCCGTCGTTGCGGGAGGTGACCTGCTTGCCGCCGCGGTCCCAGTAGGGGCCCTCGGGTGTCCGCACGGCGATGCCGTCGTCCCCGTCGTAGAGCGTCTGCGGGGTGACCTCGGTCGCGGCGCCGTCCCGGGTCGTGTGCACGCCGTTCTCCAGGGCGGCGGCGTAGACGAACGGCTGGAAGGCCGAACCGGCGGGGACGGTGGTCGCGTTCGACTCGTTGTAGCCCTGCTCGCGGTGGTCGGGGCCGCCGTGGACGGCGAGGATGCGCCCGTCGGCGGCCACCGAGGAGGCCCCGAAGTGCAGGGCCTTCGCCTTGCCCGGATGGTCCTTGCGCGCCTTCTTGCGGGCCGTGTTCACGGCGTCGGTGAGCGCGGTCTCCTGCTTGCGGTCGAAGGTCGTGTAGATCTGGTAGCCACCGAGGTCGAACTCCCTGGCCGTCAGGTGCGCCGCCTTCTTGGCGTACTGGGCGGCCAGTTCCACCAGGTAGTCGCTCTGCTTGCCGGTGTCGTAACCGGGCGCCCGCTTCAGCGGCTCGGGGAAGTCCTTGTACCGGGCGCGCTCCGACTTCGACAGCGCGCCGGTGTCGACCATGCGGTCGAGGATCCAGGACCAGCGCTCCACCGCCCGGTCGTGGTTGGCCTTGCTCACGGACGGGTCGTAGAGCGAGGCGCCCTTGAGGAGGGAGGCGAGGAAGGCGGCCTCGCCTGCGTCGAGTTCGCCGACGTCCTTGCCGTAGTAGGCCTGGGCGGCGCGCTGGATGCCGTAGGTGCCGCGGCCGAACCAGCTGGTGTTGAGGTAGCCCTCCAGGATGTCGTCCTTGCTCATCTCGTTGTCGAGCTTGAGGGCGAGCATCGCCTCGGTGAACTTGCGGCCGACCGAGCGGTCCTGGTTGAGGTAGACGTTCTTGACGTACTGCTGGGTGATGGTGGAGCCGCCCTGGGTCTCCCCCTGGCCCAGCGTGCGCCACAGGGCCCGGGTGAGGCCGCTGAAGGATATGCCGGGGTCGCTGTAGAAGCTCGCGTTCTCCGCCGCCAGCACCGCCCCGCGGACGTCCTCGGGTATGTCCTTCAGCGGCATCGCCTGCCGCCGTACCCAGCCGGTGCGGGCCATGGGCGTCCCGTCGGACCAGAAGTAGACGTTGTCCTGCTGGGTCGCGTAGGAGTTGAGGTTCTCCGGGATGTCGGTGGCGGCGTAGGCGGAGCCCAGGAGGACGACGATCAGGCCGGTGAGCGTCGCCGCGGCACCGAGCCATTGCCGCCAGGAGGGCGCCCAGCGGCGCCAGCCGGTGCGGTCGGCGTGCGGGTAGCGGGGCCGGAGGCGGCGGGCCTCGGCCGCGAGGCGGGCGGCGAGCCGGGTCAGCCCGGGGGCGGTGGCGGTGAGACGGCTCAGGGGGGAGGGCCGCGGGGCCCTGCGCCGCCGGCGCGATCTGTCCGGTGCGCTCCCGTCCTTCGCCGCGCCGGACGCCGTGTCCGCCTTGTCGTTCCCGGTCGCCCCGACGACGCGCAACATCATGGTCTCGTCCGCGGCCACGGAGTCGGGGACCTTCAACTGCATGGTCTCGTCCGGTTCCCGCCCAGCCTTCGACACGGCTGTGTCTCCCTCCCCGCTTACGGTGGTGCTCGCGCGGAAGGGCTTGGCTGCAGTGGTCGACGGCAGCGATCCCTCGTCATCCCCCACCTGTTCGGCTCCTCGCGCGTTCGAAAGTTATCAGCGGCTTTTACAGGTCCTCCACACCGGTACGGCAACGGCGGCCAAAAGATTCGCGAAAGGCGGCATTTACGTCGGCGCGGATTAACCTGTCCTCATGCCTCGCTACGAGTACCGCTGCCGGACCTGCGGCGACACCTTCGAACTGAGCCGTCCGATGGCCGAGTCCTCCGAGCCGGCGGCCTGCCCGTCAGGCCACGACGACACCGTGAAGCTCCTCTCCACCGTCGCGGTCGGCGGCTCCGCCCCGGCCCCCGCACCACGCTCGGGCGGCGGCTGCTGCGGAGGCGGCTGCTGCGGCTGACGCGGCTGTCCCGTTTCCTCAGGAACCCTTCAGCTTCGGTTCCCTAGCGTGGCGGCATGACAGCCATCGCAGCGGACGCCGGGCCGCAGTGGGTCAACGACCTGATGGACGCGCTGGGCGCGCCGGGTGCCGGTCTCGCCATCGCCCTGGAGAACCTGTTCCCGCCGCTGCCCAGCGAGGTGATCCTGCCGCTCGCCGGGTTCGCCGCGAGCAGCGGCCGGATGAGCCTGCTCGCCGTGCTGCTGTGGACGACGGCCGGCTCGGTGATCGGCGCGCTCGCGCTGTACGGCGTCGGCGCGCTGCTCGGCCGTGACCGGACGGTGGCGATCGCGGCCCGGCTGCCGCTGGTGAAGGTCTCGGACATCGAGAAGACCGAGGCCTGGTTCCTGAAGCACGGCACCAAGGCCGTGTTCTTCGGCCGGATGATCCCGATCTTCCGCAGCCTGATCTCCGTGCCCGCGGGCGTCGAACGCATGCGCCTGCCGGTGTTCCTGGGCCTGACGACCCTGGGCAGCGCGATCTGGAACACGGCGTTCGTCCTCTCCGGCTACTTCCTCGGCGCCAACTGGCACCAGGTCTCGGACATCGTCTCCGCCTACTCGAAGGTGGTCCTGGCCGTGGCGGCGCTGGCGGTGGTGGTCTTCGTCGGGGTGCGGCTCCTGCGGCGCCCCAAGGAGAAGCGCCCCGAAGGGGCGCGGGGAACTGCGCGATCGGCCACGACGGCGCCGCACCCGCACGACGACCAGGACACCCGAGTCCTCAGGCGCCCCGCACTGCCTCCAGAAACTCCCGCAGGATCCGCTCCCCGGCGAGAACGCCCCGCTCGGGAAGCACTCTGATCGAGGGAGCCGTGAAGCCGGTGTCGGCCAGCTCCCCGTGGCCGGGCCGCCAGCCCCGGTCCGCCGCGAGGAGCAGGTCGGTATCGAGCAGGGAGTCACCCGCGGCGAGGGTGAGATCCGCCCCGGTCCGCCGGGCGACCTCCCGCATCGCCGCGCTCTTGGTGAGCGGCTTCGGCACGGCGTAGATCTTGCGGCCCTGGAGGGACACGGTCCAGCCGAGGTTCTCCGCCCACGCCGCGAGTTCCTTCACCCAGTCCTCGTGCAGCAGTTCACGCTCGACGACGAGGTAGGCGAAGAGGTCGTCGGCGACCCGGTGCTTGCGCACCCAGACCGGGTCGGCGGTCCGCAGCAGATGCTCCTGCACCTCGGCCAGGGGCGCGCACTGGTCGGCCAGCCGGGCGGTGACCTGCGCGTGCCAGTCGGGGTCGGAGACGCCGTCCACCAGGAGGTGGCCGCCGTTCGCGCAGATCGCGTACCTTGGCGCGGGGCCCGGCAGGTTGATGCGCAGGTACTGCTTGCGCGTGCGTGTGGTCGTCGGCACGAACACGGCCGCGTCGCCCAGCTCGGTGAGGAGCCGGGCCGCCGTCTCCGTCATGTAGGACAGCGGCTTGCTCTCGTGCACCTCCACGCACAGCAGCCGGGGCGCCCGCGCGTCCGGCATGGTGAGCGCCAGGGCCGCGGCGGAGTAGATGAGGGTGCGGTCGAGGTCGCTTGCGACGAGCGCGGGCATCAGAGGGTCACCGCCTTGCCGTCGGCGCCGGTCGCGCCGCGAGTGTACTTCGGGTGGATCAACCCGACGCAGGTGTAGGGAAGCCGGTCGACCTCCTCGACGGGCACGCCGCGCTGCTCGGCCAGCAGGCGCACGTGGTCGAGGTCGCTGCCCGCCCCGGCTCGTGCCAGGACCTTCCAGGGCACGCGGCGCAGCAGGACCCGGGTGGTCTCGCCGACGCCGGGCTTGACGAGGTTCACGTCGTGGATGCCGTACTCCTCGCTGATGCGCTCGACGGCGGCCCAGCCCTCCCAGGTGGGCGAGCGGTCGGTCGCCAGCAGTTCCTTGGCCTGCGCGCAGGCCGCGTCGGCGACCTCCGGGAAGCGGGCGGCGACGGCGTCCAGGAAGGCCACCGAGACGTCCGTGGCGGCGAGTTCGTGGTAGAACTTCGCGCCGTGGAAGTCGTGCGGGCCGACCAGGTCCGCGCGCAGCACGGTCCGCGAGATCAGGCCGGAGACGGTGGAGTTGAGGCAGGCGGAGGGGATGAGGAAGTCCTCGCGGGTGCCGTAGGTGCGCACGCAGGAGCCCGGATCGGCCAGCACCGCGATCTCGGCGCTGAAGCCGCCGATGCCGTCGGACTTCTCGAACTCCTCCAGGGCCTGGGCGAGTTCGCGGGTGATGGCGCCCTTGCCGGTCCAGCCGTCGACGAAGACGACGTCCCGGGGGTCGTGGTGCTCGGCGAGCCAGCGCAGGGCGTTGGCGTCGATGCCCCGGCCGCGGACGATCGACACGGCGTAGTGCGGCAGGTCGAGGCCGTGCCGGTGCTGGGCCCAGCGGCGCATCAGGATGCCGACGGGGGTGCCGGCGCGGGCCAGCGAGACCAGGACGGGACGCGGGGAGCGCTCCGCGAGGACGGTCTCGGTGACGACACCGACCGCCCGGGCGATGCGGGCCGCCGAGTCGTCCAGCGCGGCGTGGAACAGCGCCTGGTACTGCTCGCTGGGCTGGTACTCCACGGGCAGCGACTCCGCGTAGTGCGCGCCGCCGCTCTGGATCGCCTCCTCGCGCTCCTCGGTCGGCGCCTCCAGGGTCACGTCCGAGAGGTCCTGGAGCAGCCAGCCGACCTCCTCGGGCGCGTACGAGGAGAAGTCGGGGCCGCGGAGGGGCTCGGGCAGCATGGAGGGCCTTTCGGGGGCGTACGACGGTACGACGGCGAGGAGGACGCGCGGCGTGTGCGCGGCGAGGCGGGCCAGCAGACCGTCGGGCGCGTGCAGGGCGGGCGTGTCCGCGGCCGAGTCGACGACGGCGACGACGGCGTCGAATCCGGCGCCCGCGACGTTGTAGGCGTACCGCTCGCCGGGGCCGTCGGCGGGGTCGTCGTGGGCGGGGAAGGCGAGGCGGGTGCGTATGGCGTAGCCGGGGTCGTCGACGGCCAGGACGGGTGAGCGGGTGGTGGTGGAGTAGCGGACCTCGAGGCCGGTGTCGCGCTCCAGCTCGCGGGCGAGCCTCAGCGGCGCGTACATCAGCTCCTCGAAGCCGAGGATGTGGACGCGGCGGGCGCCGTGGGGCAGCGCGTGCGCCAGGCGGCGGGCCATCGCGGGGAGGGCGGCCTCCAGGCGTTCCCGATGGGCGGGGGTGAAGCCGTGTCGGCCCCCGTCGGGAAGGCCGGCGGGCCAGTGCAGGTCGATGCGGGTGGCGTGGGGGGCGGTGCCGTTGTCGTGCGGGTGCGGGCCGGTGGGGGCCGTTCGCGCAGTTCCCCTCGCCCCTGAAAGGGACGTCTCGGCAACGCCGCTGTTCGGGGGCGCGGGGAACTGCGCGAACGGTCCCGACGTCGCCGCACCCGCCGACGAACCCTCCGCCGCACTTTCCGCCTCGTACCGCCCCACCAGCTTCTGCCCCTTCTCCAGCACCCCCTCGGGCAGCCGCACGGTCCCCGAAGCCGCCGTGACCAGGTCGACCCGGGCTCCGATCTTCTCGGCGAATTCCGCGAGGCGCCCCGCGTCGGCGGGCGACCGCATGTCCACCAGCGCCACCACGACGTACCGCCGCCGCGGATACCGTCCGTGAAGGTCACGGACGGT
The DNA here is from genome assembly GCF_042959365.1 of Streptomyces sp. NPDC007907. NCBI lineage: Bacteria > Bacillati > Actinomycetota > Actinomycetes > Kitasatosporales > Streptomycetaceae > Streptomyces > Streptomyces sp. NPDC007907. Next base: position 775,189 of record NZ_JBIBKR010000004.1, on the reverse strand, counting down.
GTTCAGCACCGTGTTGCCCGTGGAGAACTCGTCGTCGACCAGGACCAGCGGCCCGTCACCGGCGAGCAGGCCCGGGTCCGCGGGCAGCAGCAGGTGCGAGGTCGCGTGGGAGTGGGACTCCTCGAAACCGCCGGCCGCGTCGACACCGGCGACCGGGCGGCGGGTGGAGTGCAGGTAGGGGGCGAGGCCCAGCCCGTCGGCGACACAGTGGCCGAGGCCGGTCGCGGTCTCCGCGTAGCCGAGGACGACGGCCCTGCGGGCGTCCTCGTCGCCCAGCAGCTCACGCACCCGGCGCCCGAGCTCCCACCCGTAGCCGTACACGACGGACGGCGACTGCGGGACGTGCTTGCCCAGCACGTTCGACACGAGCAGATGGGCCCGCTTGGGGTTGCGGCGCAGCGCCAGCCCCAGCAGGCCGGTCAGCGCGTCGTCGCCGGCGAGCTCGACGCCGAGCCGCTCGGCGACCCAGTCGCCGGACCAGACGCCGTCGGCCGCGTCGGCCGGCCCGGGCGCCGCGTCGGCGCGCACCTCGGGATGCTCCCCCTCGTTCACTGCCTTCTCCGCCTTCTCCGCCATCTCGGCCATCTCGGCCATCGCGGCCTTCGCGGCCTTCGCGGCTTTCTTCATGAACCCTTCGATTTTCTCGGAAACCGTACGGTCAGCCGGGCAGTCCCGCGGCCAGCAGTTCCACGAAGCCGATGTCCTGGTTCGCCACGCCGAAAACCTCGGCCCGCAGCAGGGTCCGCTCAGCCCAGGCCCGGTGCGGTTTCACCTCGTTCATCTTGTTCGTGTACGCCGATCTCAGCACACCCCCGCCGCCGCGCTCGGGGCGCAGGATGTCCTGGGCGTCCGAGAACTCCTCGTGGCTGACGACCGACAGGGCGTGCACCGGCAGCACATGCGAGGGGTGGATGCAGGTCTTGCCCAGCAGGCCGTTGGCCTGGTCCAGGGAGATCTCCCTCAGCAGGCCGTCCATGGCGTGCTCGATCAGCTTCTCGCGCAGTTCCGCGGCCTGCACCTCCAGGAAGGGGCTCTGCCGCAGCAGCGGCTTGAACATGCGCTCCTGGACCCTGAAGTACTCCCACACCGGCCCCGTCACGGTGAAGCCGGTGCCGTCGGCGCGGCCCAGCATGTTCACCACGTCGGCGATCACGGAGGCGACGATCTGCACGTCGTAGGCCGTCATGTCGGGGCCTCTGCGCAGCCCGTAGGAGGAGCAGAAGTCCGTGACGCCGAGGCGCAGGGCGAGCACGCGGTCGCGGTACTTGTCGACCGCGCGGGAGATGCCCTCCAGGGTCTCCACCCGCGACTCCCGGTAGAGCAGTTCCGGGGACTCCAGCACGGGCATGGCGAAAAGGCGACGGCCGCTTTCGGCCTCGGCGGTCGCGAGGGCTTCGAGGAAGGGGATGCCGCGTTCCTCGGTGAACTTGGGCAGGACGAAGCCGGACAGCTGCCGGACGGCGGGGCCGAGCCGTCGTACCAGGTCGGGTATCTGCTCGGGGGCGCGGACCCGGATGAACAGCAGCGGCAGGTCGGCGTCGGGGAGGTCGTCCAGGGCGGTGAGCTGGCCGACGAGGTTCGCCTCGCCGGGGCCGACGTCCGCGTCGTCGATCGAGTCCTCCAGGCACAGCACCATCGAGACGACGCCGCGCCCGGCCTGCTTGAGGACGTCGTCGGCGAGGCGCGGCCGGGTGGCCGGGCTGTACAGCGTGGCGCCCAGGGCCGCCGCGAGCAGGCGGGCCGGGGAGTCCGGGGTGAACGCGCAGGGCTCGCGGAAGAAGAGACGCTTCCGCACCTCAGGGGCGATGTGCCCGAAATGACGCATGGATCTCCCCCGTGGTGTTTGTGCGGCCTGCGAATCGACGATAGGTGGCCGGTAATAGTACGTAGAAGTCCATGTCGGAGGTTCCCATCAGGCATGAATTTCAGGTAACGCGGGCAATCACAGCCAGGCTCGGCCATGACGACGGTAGTCCGCCGCGGCCGTCGGCGCCGCTCGCGACAGCGGCCCCCGCGTTGTCGTGAGCAGGACCGAGAAGGCAGGATGACCGCATGACGCACGCGATGCTGAAGGGGTCGAACGTCCCGCTGGAAGCCACCACGGTGCGCGCCGTGCTGCGCTGGACACCCGGGCAGGGGGTTCCGGACGTCGACGCCTCCGCGCTGCTCCTCGGCCCCGACGGTCGTGTGCGCTCCGACGAGGACTTCGTCTTCTACAACCAGCCCCGGCACCCGGCCGGAAAGGTGTGGCGGCTGGGCAAGAAGCGTATCGCCGAGGGCCTCACCGACACGATCCAGACGGAACTGACCGGTGTCGAGTCCGAGGTCAGCCGGATTCTGCTGGTCGCATCGGCGGACGGCGTGACGTTCGACCGCGTACAGGCCCTGCGCATCCTGCTGTACGACGCGGCGGCCACCGGCAGCGAGGCGCTGGCGTACTTCGACGTCAAGCCGGAGACGGGCGAGGAGACCGCGCTGATCTGCGGCGAGCTGTACCGGCGCGGCGAGGGCTGGAAGTTCCGGGCGCTGGGCGAGGGCTACTCGAACGGGCTGAAGGGCCTCGCGACCGACTTCGGCATCTCGGTGGACGAGTCGGAGGCGGCGGAGGAGCCGACCACGACGGTCCCCGCGCCTCCCACCACGAACACGCCCGCGCAGCCGACGACCGGCGGCCCGTCGCAGCAGGCTCCCGAGGTCTCCCTGCCGCTGCCCCCGGAGCAGCCGAACGCGGTGCCCACGCAGCCCGGCTACGGGTATCCGCAAGCGCCGCCGACGACGCAGCCGGCCTACGGCTACCCACAGCCCGCGGGCCGGCCCGCGTACGGGTACCCCCCGGCGCCGGCCACGGCGGACGCGGCGGGGGCGCAGCCCGGCTACGGCTACCCGCCCCCGGTCACCGCGGCCCCCGACCCGGACTTCCGGTTGCCCCCGCAGGGCCCGCAGTTCGTCGGACGCTAGCCGGACCCGGACCCGGCGGACGCCGGGGCCGCGGGGTCAGCGGTCGACCTTCGACTTGTAGCCCCGCCCCCACTGCAGCCCCCACCCGTACAGCCGGTCCAGCTCGGCCTGGAAGCCGTAGACGAACTTGGCCTCGCGGCGGACGACGATCTCGTTCTTCACCTTCTCGATCATGACGACGGCGCAGGAGCGGGCCTGAGGCTGGCGTTCGTCGAGGTGGATCTCGATCCGCGGCCCGCTGCTCGGATAGAGCGTGACGCTGGCGTGCGTGCGGTCGAAGGCGGGGGTCTGGTCGTAGATGTAGACGAAGACCAGGAGCCGCTTGATGTCGTCGCGGTGGTCCAGGTTGATGTACATCGTCTCGCCGGAGCCGGAGCCGAACCGGTCGTCACCGCTGAGCTTGACGTACGGCGGGGCGTTGACGTCGCCGTAGTAGCCGCCGAGGGGCTGGACGACACCCTTGGTGCCGTCCTGGAGTTCGTAGAGGCAGCCGAGGTCGAGGTCGACGTTGACCATGCTCTGGCTGTGGCCGACGACCTCGGGGGGCTTGAGGGCCCGGAAGGGGTGGCGCAGCAGGCTCTCGCGCTGGGAGCCGCCGATGTCGGAGGTGCGCATCCGCCAGCTGAGGTTGACGCGCAGGTGGCCGGTGGCCGCGCCCTGCTTGGTGAGCGATATCTGCGCGCGCCGCCTGGTCAGCTCGATCGCGTTGGTCGCCGCGTCGCCCGAGTCGAACTGCGCCTCGCCGCGCCGGAGTCCGTCGAACAGGCCCATTCCGCCCCCCACGTTTCACTCGGAGACCGCAGGTCACCGCCGTACCCACGGTCCATGAAGACCGACGGGGCGGCCACCGAGGAGTCCTCGGTGGCCGCCCCGCACAGAGCGTTCCTCACCCGCAGGGGTGTCACACCCCGGACGAGACCTCAGTCTTCTCGTCCGAACCGGTCTTTCCCTCGGCCGCCGCCAGCGCCTTGTTGCGGCGGACGGAGGACCAGAAGGAGGCGGCGATCAGGACGACGCCGATGAGGCCGGTGATGATCTCGTTGATCTGGTACTGGATGGTGACCAGCAGGAGCACGGCGAGGGCGCCGATGGCGTAGTGCGCGCCGTGCTCCAGGTAGACGTAGTCGTCGAGGGTGCCCTGGCGGACCAGGTAGACCGTCAGCGACCGGACGTACATGGCGCCGATGCCGAGGCCGAGGGCCATCAGGACGATGTCGTTGGTGATGGCGAAGGCGCCGATGACGCCGTCGAAGGAGAAGGACGCGTCCAGGACCTCGAGGTAGAGGAACATGAAGAAGGCGGCCTTGCCGGCCAGCTGGACCGCCGAGCGGGGCTTGCCGGTGCGCTCGGCCTCTTCCTCGGCCTCGTGCTCGCGCTCCTCCTCCTCTTCGAGTTTGTCCTCGAAGTAGCCGGAGAGACCACCGACGATCATGTACGTGATCAGACCGGCGATGCCGGCGAGCAGGACGGTCTCCGCCTTGTCGACGTGGGTGCCGCCGTGCTGGTGGGCGTGGGTGGCGACGGTCATCGACGCGATCAGCAGGACGATCAGCGCGATGCAGACCGACAGCATGTCGATCTTGCCCAGCTTGGCCAGCGGGCGCTCCAGCCAGCCGAGCCACTTGATGTCCCGGTCCTCGAAGATGAAGTCCAGGAAGATCATCAGCAGGAACATGCCACCGAAGGCGGCGATCGACGGGTGGGCGTCGGTCACCAGCTGCTGGTAGCGGTCCTTGTCGTTCAGGGCGAGTTCGACAGCCTTGATCGGGCCCAGCTGGGCGCTGATGGCGACGATCACGACGGGGAAGACCAGCCGCATGCCGAAGACGGCGATCAGGATGCCGACGGTGAGGAAGATCTTCTGCCAGAAGGCATTCATCTTCTTCAGGATCCCGGCGTTGACCACCGCGTTGTCGAAGGACAGCGAGATCTCGAGGACGGAGAGGATCGCGACGATGCCGAGCGCGGTCCACCCGCCGAACAGCACCGCCGCGACCAGGCCGAGCGCGGTGACCGCGAACGACCACCCGAAGGTTTTCAGAACCACTGGCTACCCAATCGTGTGTGTACGGGGCTCCCCCGCGCCGTACCCGGCTTTACGAACTTTTGAAGCCGAAGTCTAGTCGGACCCCCTCCGCACCCCCATCGGGCCCGGATTTTGCTCATAACGCGTTAGGAGACGTTGACCCCGAAGTCCAGCGCGATGCCGCGCAGGCCCGACGCGTACCCCTGCCCGACGGCCCTGAACTTCCACTCGCCCTGGTAGCGGTAGAGCTCCCCGAAGATCATCGCGGTCTCCGTGGAGGCGTCCTCGCTCAGGTCGTAGCGGGCGAGCTCCTGGCCGTCGGCCTGGTTGGCCACGCGGATGAAGGCGTTGCTGACCTGGCCGAAGGTCTGGCCCCGCTCGTCGGCCATGTGGATGGAGACGGGGAACACGATCTTGTCGCACTGCGGCGGCACCTTGGAGAGGTCGATCAGGAGCGACTCGTCGTCGCCGTCGCCCTCGCCGGTGAGGTTGTCACCGGTGTGCTCGACCGAGCCGTCCGGACTCTTGAGCTGGTTGTAGAAGACGAACCACTCGTCCCCGAGCACGCGCCCGCTGCTGCACATCAGCGCGCTGGCGTCGAGGTCGAAGGGCGCTCCGGTGGTGGAACGCGCGTCCCAGCCGAGCCCGACCATCACCTGGGTGAGGTTGGGTGCGGCCTTGGACAGGGAGACGTTGCCCCCCTTGGCGAGCGTGACGCCCATGTTGCTGTCCCTCCCCTTGGGGCCACAGGCCCGATGGTGTTACCGAGGTGGTCCTGCACGTCCGGCGCCGCACGTAAACCGTGCGGCGCCGGACGAGAGGACCTTCGGGCCCCGGTGCCGGGGCCCGTGAGGTGATCAGACGTTCACACCGAAGTCCTGCGCGATGCCGCGCAGGCCCGAGGCGTAGCCCTGGCCGATGGCGCGGAACTTCCACTCCGCGCCGTGCCGGTAGAGCTCGCCGAAGACCATGGCGGTCTCGGTGGAGGCGTCCTCGCTCAGGTCGTACCGGGCGATCTCGGCGCCGCCCGCCTGGTTCACGACGCGGATGAACGCGTTGCGCACCTGCCCGAAGGACTGCTGGCGGGTCTCCGCGTCGTAGATCGAGACCGGGAACACGATCTTCTCGATGTCCGCCGGGACACCGGCGAGGTCGACCTTGATCTGCTCGTCGTCGCCCTCGCCCTCACCGGTGAGGTTGTCACCGGTGTGCTCGACGGAGCCGTCCGGGCTCTTGAGGTTGTTGAAGAAGATGAAGTGCTGGTCGTTGCCGACCTTGCCGGAGTTGTTCAGCAGCAGCGCGCTGGCGTCCAGGTCGAAGTCCGTGCCGGTCGTGGTGCGGACGTCCCACCCCAGACCGATGATGACCGCGGTCAGGCCCGGCGCCTCCTTGGTCAGCGATACGTTGCCGCCCTTGCTGAGGCTGACTCCCACGAGTCCTCCATTGGTGTCCAGGGGCGGGATGCCCCGTTGTGCTCGGATGTCGGATCAACGAGTCGATCCTAGTGACGGGTTCCCGCCTCACCCAGGCCCTGAGGTCCCGAATTCAGCGGGTGTCGGGCGCGTGCCGCCCGACCGGCGTCACAGGGAGTCGAGCGCCTTCACGTAGTCGTTCAGGTCGCGCGCGTCCGGCAGGCCGTTGACGACGGTCCACCGCACGACGCCCTCCTTGTCGATGACGAAGGTGCCGCGCACCGCGCAGCCCTTGTCCTCGTCGAAGACGCCGTAGGCGCGCGAGACGTTGCCGTGCGGCCAGAAGTCCGACAGCAGCGGGTACTCCAGGTTCTCCTGCTCGGCGAAGACGCGCAGGGTGTGGATGGAGTCGTTGGAGACGGCGAGCAGCTGGGTGTCGCGGTCGGAGAACTGCGGCAGGTTGTCGCGCAGCTCGCACAGCTCGCCGGTGCACACGCCGGTGAAGGCGAAGGGGTAGAAGAGCAGCACGACGTTCTTCCGGCCCCGGAAGTCGGACAGCCGCACGGGCGCGCCGTGGTTGTCCTTGAGCTCGAAGTCGGGGGCCTTCTCGCCGACCTGGATCGCCATCGCTGTGGGTGTCCCTTCGTGGGGCTTTTCGGGTGGGACCACCCTACGCAGGCACCGGTACAGGCCGGTGGGCGGGCCGACAGCGCCGGCCCGCCGCACCGCCGTACGGCTAACGCTTGGACTTGGCGGCCTTGGGCGTCGCCAGCCGGCTGCCGCTCCAGTCCTTGCCGACGCTGACGCTCTTGGACGCCGTCAGACCCGCCGTGGTGGCGGCTTCCGAGATGTCGCTCGGCTCGACGTACCCCGAACGGCCGGTCTTCGGCGTCAGGAGCAGGATCGCGCCGCCCTCTTCGATGTACGTGGTGGCATCCACCAGCGCATCCGTCAGGTCGCCGTCGTCGTCACGGAACCACAGCACAACGGCATCGGCCACGTCGTCGTAGTCCTCGTCCACCAGGTCGGCCTCGATGATGCCCTCGATGGCCTTGCGGAGCTCCTGGTCCACGTCGTCGTCGTAGCCGATCTCCTGGACCACCTGCCCGGGCTGGAACCCCAGCCTGGCGGCAGGGTTCGTCCGCTCCTCCGCGTGGTCCGCGGTCGCGCTCACGGGTTGCCTCCTGATCATGTCTTGGGAATAACTCAGCCACGCGCGTGCGCGAAGCATTGGCCGTAGTCCACACGGGCGGGGCGGATCGCGCAAGTACCCGGCCGTTCAGACCGCCGAAACGGTGACGTTCCTGGCCGTGTCACCGCAACTTCAGGCACACCATCATGGTCCGAGGTGATGCACACCACACCTTTCTGCCCCCTTTGGGCGTTTGGGAATCGTCTGTGGGTACGAGACTCGAAGGGATTCGCCCCCTACGTCACGGAGTCGATCTCACGTCTGGGTTACCGGTCGGTAGAGATGACGTTTCCCGGCCCCGAGGTGGACCATGGACAGCGGCGCGCCCCCCAGCGACGACGCCCCGGCGACGACAGCGAAACAGCGGCCCTCGCAGGCCCTCTGACAGGTAAGGAACAGCGTGGCTTCCGCATCCGATCGCAACCCGATCATCATTGGCGGCCTTCCGAGTCAGGTTCCTGACTTCGATCCCGAAGAGACCCAGGAGTGGCTCGACTCCCTCGACGCCGCCGTCGACGAGCGCGGCCGGGAGCGGGCCCGCTATCTGATGCTGCGGCTGATCGAGCGGGCCCGTGAGAAGCGCGTGGCCGTGCCCGAGATGCGCAGCACGGACTACGTGAACACCATTCCGACCAAGAGCGAGCCGTTCTTCCCGGGCAACGAGGACATCGAGCGCAAGGTCCTCAACGCCACCCGCTGGAACGCCGCGGTGATGGTCTCCCGGGCCCAGCGCCCGGGCATCGGCGTCGGCGGCCACATCGCCACGTTCGCGTCCTCCGCGTCCCTCTACGACGTGGGCTTCAACCACTTCTTCCGCGGCAAGGACGACGGCCTCGGCGGCGACCAGGTCTTCTTCCAAGGCCATGCCTCGCCGGGCATCTACGCCCGCGCGTTCCTGCTGGACCGGCTGAGCGAGCAGCACCTGGACGGCTTCCGCCAGGAGAAGTCCAAGGCCCCGTACGCGCTGTCGTCGTACCCGCACCCGCGGTCGATGCCGGACTTCTGGGAGTTCCCGACGGTGTCGATGGGCCTCGGCCCGATCGGCGCGATCTACCAGGCGCGGATGAACCGCTACATGGAGGCGCGCGGGATCGCCGACACCTCCAAGTCGCACGTCTGGGCGTTCCTCGGCGACGGCGAGATGGACGAGCCGGAGTCCCTGGGCCAGCTGTCCATCGCCGCCCGCGAGGGCCTGGACAACCTCACGTTCGTCGTCAACTGCAACCTGCAGCGCCTCGACGGTCCGGTGCGCGGCAACGGCAAGATCATCCAGGAGCTGGAGTCGATCTTCCGCGGCGCCGGCTGGAACGTGATCAAGCTGGTGTGGGACCGCAGCTGGGACCCGCTGCTCGCCCAGGACCGCGACGGCGTGCTGGTCAACCGGATGAACACCACGCCGGACGGGCAGTTCCAGACGTACGCCACGGAGACCGGCGCGTACATCCGCGACCACTTCTTCGGGGACGACCACCGGCTGCGCGCGATGGTCGAGGGCATGTCCGACGACCAGATCCTGCACCTGGGCCGCGGCGGTCACGACCACCGGAAGATCTTCGCGGCCTACAAGGCGGCCGTGGAGCACAAGGGCCAGCCGACGGTGATCCTCGCCAAGACGATCAAAGGCTGGACGCTGGGCCCGAACTTCGAGGGCCGCAACGCCACGCACCAGATGAAGAAGCTGACGGTCGACGACCTCAAGCGCTTCCGCGACCGTCTGCACCTGCCGATCCCGGACAAGGAGCTGGAGTCCGGCGTGCCGCCGTACTACCACCCGGGCCGGGACTCGGAGGAGATCCAGTACATGCACGACCGCCGCAAGGGTCTCGGCGGTTACGTCCCCACGCGCGTGGTCCGCTCCAAGCCGCTGGCGCTGCCCGAGGACAAGACGTACGCGACCGTGAAGAAGGGCTCGGGCCACCAGTCCATCGCGACGACGATGGCGTTCGTCCGGCTCCTCAAGGACCTCATGCGGGACAAGGAGATCGGCAAGCGCTTCGTGCTGATCGCGCCGGACGAGTACCGCACGTTCGGCATGGACTCGTTCTTCCCGAGCGCGAAGATCTACAACCCGCTGGGCCAGCAGTACGAGTCGGTCGACCGTGACCTGCTGCTCGCCTACAAGGAGTCGCCGAACGGCCAGATGCTGCACGACGGCATCTCGGAGGCGGGCTGCACCGCCTCGCTGATCGCCGCCGGTTCGGCCTACGCCACGCACGGCGAGCCGCTGATCCCGGTCTACGTCTTCTACTCGATGTTCGGCTTCCAGCGCACCGGCGACCAGTTCTGGCAGATGGCCGACCAGCTGGCGCGCGGCTTCGTCCTGGGCGCGACCGCCGGCCGCACGACCCTGACCGGTGAGGGCCTCCAGCACGCGGACGGCCACTCCCAGCTGCTGGCGTCCACGAACCCGGGCTGTGTGGCGTACGACCCGGCGTTCGGCTTCGAGATCGCCCACATCGTCAAGGACGGCCTGCGCCGGATGTACGGCGGCTCCGAGGAGCACCCGCACGGCGAGGACGTCTTCTACTACCTGACCGTCTACAACGAGCCGATCCAGCACCCCGCCGAGCCCGAGAACGTGGACGTCGACGGCATCCTCAAGGGCCTCTACCGGTTCAGCGAGGGCACGGCCGGCTCGATCCCCGCGCAGATCCTGGCGTCCGGTGTCGCGCTCCCCTGGGCCGTCGAGGCGCAGAAGATCCTGGCCGAGGACTGGAACGTCAAGGCGGACGTCTGGTCGGCGACCTCCTGGAACGAGCTGCGGCGCGAGGCCGTGGCCTGCGAGGAGCACAACCTGCTGCACCCCGAGGAGGAGCAGCGGGTGCCGTACGTGACGCGCAAGCTCGCGGACGCGCAGGGGCCGGTCGTGGCCGTGTCCGACTGGATGCGGGCGGTGCCGGACCAGATCGCGCGCTGGGTGCCCCAGACGTACCAGTCGCTCGGCGCGGACGGCTTCGGCTTCGCCGACACCCGGGGCGCGGCCCGGCGGTTCTTCCACATCGATGCGCAGTCGATCGTGGTGGGTGTGCTGACCGAGCTGGCTCGTGAGGGCAAGGTCGACCGCTCCGTGCTCAAGCAGGCCATCGACCGGTACCAGCTGCTCGATGTGTCGGCCGCCGACCCGGGAGCCGCGGGCGGCGACGCGTAAGGACATCGAGGACCGAATCCGCAGGGGCGGCACCCGAGGGGTGCCGCCCCGCGCGTTTCCTACCATGCTTCCATGACGCTCCCGATGACCGCCTCGACCACTCTGGCCCGTTGGGAACGGCGCACCCAGGGTCCGCTGCTGGCACTGGCCGTGCTCTTCGCGATCGCCTATGCCATACCGATCGTGGCCCCCAGGGCTCCGCAGGACCTGCTCACCACATGCCATGTCACCAACTGGGCGGTATGGGCCGCTTTCGCCGCCGACTATCTGGTCCGCCTGTGGCTGGCCGAGGACCGGCTGCGGTTCGTACGCGGCAATCCGCTGGCGCTGCTGGCCGTGGTGTTGCCCCTGGCCCAGCCGCTGCGGTTGCTGAAGCTGGTGTCGATGCTGTTCCTCGCCGGGCAGCGGGCGCGGATGGCGTCGCAGGTGCACGTCACCACATACGTCGCGGGGTCATGTCTGGGACTGCTCGTCTTCGGTGCGCTGGCCGTGCTGGAGGTGGAACGGGACGAGCCCGGCGCCTCCATTCACACCCTGGGGGACGCGGTCTGGTGGGCGTTCACCACGATGACCACCGTGGGGTACGGGGACATGGCACCGACCACCGGGCTCGGCCGGATGCTGGCGGTCGGGCTGATGCTGTCCGGGATCGCGCTGCTGGGTGTGGTGACGGCGAACATCGCCGCCTGGTTCATCGCCCGCTTCGAGAAGGACGACATCGAGGAGCGGCGGCAGACCGAGGCGATACGGGAGCTGACGGAGGAGGTGCGGGCGCTGCGGGGCGAGTTGGCGGCTCTGAAGGGGACCTCGGTGGAGCCATGGAAGGGGACCTCGGTGGAGCCATGAGAGGGCCCCCGGCCGGGCGGCCGGGGGCTCTTCCCACATGCTTCACCCGGGTCAGAACAAGCCCATGCCCGGTGTGGCCGCTCCGGACAGCCAGATGACGGCCAGGAGCGTGTCGATGGCGCCCAGGACCAGGGCGATCACGGCCGCGGTGGGGCGGGACCCCGACCAGGTGCGGCCCATGGCGAGCCAGCCGCAGACCATCGCGGCGGGACCGAGGACGATCCCCAGCACGAAGAAGCCTGCCACGGCGCAGATGACTCCGATGAGTCCGAGTGTCGCGCGATCCGTCCCGGCCCGTGACCACGTCCGGCCACGTGAGCGGGGGTGCCTGCGCGTGCCATGTCCGAAGCTCGCCATCATCGACTCCCGTAAACCCTCGGTCGGTTGGGGTTCGGTTCGGGTATGAGATGGCGTGTACCCCGTCGGCACGCTTCAATGCCGCTGCCTGCGCGCTGCCCCCCTCCGGCAGCGCGCCGCAGCGTCCGTCCTCCATGCCCTGCGGAGGACTTGACCCACTGTGACCTGCGGCATGGGCCGGAGGGGAGGGTTCGGCGGCTTCGTTCACCCTGATGAGCGAACGGGCCGCCGCAGAGCGTCAGATGTGCGCCGCGCCCGCACCGGCTTCGGCGTTCGCGCCGCGCTTGGTGAGGAAGGCGACGAACACGGCCACGACGGCGACACCGGCGGCGACGAGCGAGGCCGCGCTCATGCCGGAGATGAACGTGTCGTGCGCGACACCCGTGATCTTCGCGGCGATCGCGTCCGGCGTGCCCGGCGCCACCGGCGGGACACCGACCTGGACCGCCTCGGAGGCCTGGTGCTCCTGTTCCGGCGTGAGCGGCGGGAGGCCCGCCTTCTGCCAGTTGCCCGCCAGGTCGCTGTTGACCTTGGAGGCCATGACGGCACCGAGCACCGCCGTACCGAGGCTGCCGCCGATCTGCATGGCGGCCTGCTGGAGGCCGCCCGCGACGCCCGACAGCTCCATCGGGGCGTTGCCGACGATGACTTCGGTCGCACCGACCATGACCGGCGCGAGGCCGAGGCCCAGCAGGGCAAACCAGAGCGACATGATGGCGCTGCCGGTGTCCGTCTCCAGCGTCGACATCCCGTACATGGCGATCGCGGTGAGCGCCATGCCGCCCGCGAGCGGGACCCGGGGGCCGAGCTTGGTGATCATCGCGCCGGCCAGCGGCGAGCCGACGATCATCATGCCGGTGAGCGGCAGCAGGTGCAGACCGGCGTCGATCGGACTCATCCCGTGCACGTTCTGGAGGTAGAACGTCACGAAGAACAGGCCGCCCATGAAGGCGATGGCCATCAGCACCATCAGCACCACACCGGCGGACAGCGCGACGGAACGGAACAGGGCCAGCGGGATCAGCGGCTCCCTCACCTTCGTCTCCCAGAAGGCGAAGGCCGCGAAGCACAGGACGGAAGCCCCGAGGAACGACAGCGTCTTGTCGTCGCCCCAGCCCCACTCGGACGGTGGGGCCTTGATGAGCGCCCACACCAGGCAGAACACCGCGGTCGACAGCAGGGCGATGCCCAGCAGGTCGAAGGAGCGCGGGGCGTTCTCGGCGCGGTGGTCGCGCAGGATCAGCACGCCGAGGACGACGGCGAGGACACCGACCGGCACGTTGATGAAGAACACCGACTGCCAGTTGACGTGCTCGACGAGCACGCCGCCGAGGATCGGGCCGCCCGCGGTGGACGCGCCGATGACCATGCCCCAGATGCCGATGGCCATGTTCAGTTTCTCGGCGGGGAACGTGGCCCGCAGCAGGCCGAGCGCGGCCGGCATCAGCAGCGCGCCGAACAGACCTTGCAGGACGCGGAAGACGACGACGAACGCGATGCTGTCGGACAGGCCGATCGCGCCCGAGGCGGCGGCGAAGCCGACGACGCCGATGAGGAAGGTCTGCCGGTGACCGAAGCGGTCGCCGAGCTTGCCCGCGGTGATCAAGGAGACCGCGAGGGCGAGGAAGTATCCGTTGGTGATCCACTGGACCTCGGCGAACGTGGCGCCGAGGTCCTTCTGGATCGCCGGGTTGGCGATGGCCACGATGGTGCCGTCGAGGGCCACCATCATGACCCCCACAGCGACGGTGATGAGGGTGAGCCAGGGGTGCCCTCGCAGCCCCTTGCCCGGCGTCGCGTCCGAGGGACCCGCCGGTGCCTTGCCCCCCGACCCCGTCGTGTCGATGGTGGTCTGACTAGTCATACCGGGAGGCTAGTGACAGCCACTGACAGTTGACAAACCAATTCACCAGTCGGTAACTGACACGACTCTTCCGTATAGCCTGAACTGGGAAAACACCGAGGACGAGAGGCACGTCTTGAACCTGCGCGAACGCAAGAAGCGGCGCACCCGGGACGCACTGCTGCGGGCCGCGCTGGAGCTCTTCGCCACGCGCGGGTACGAGGAGACGACCGTCGACGACATCGCCGCCGCCGTGGACGTCTCGCAGCGCACCTTCTTCCGCTACTTCGCCGGCAAGGAGGAGACGGCGTTCTTCGTGCCGCGCCTCGCGGAGACGCTCGTCGTCGAGGCCCTGCGCACCCGCCCGCCGGACGAGGCGCCGCTGGAGGCGCTGCGCCGGGCCGTGCTGGAGAGCTGGGACGCGATCAACGAGGCCGTGGTGGAGCTCGTGCCGATCGAACTCCACATGCGCGTCTACCGGGTGATCGAGTCGACGCCCGCACTGCTCGCCGCCCATCTGCGGCGCTCGGCGGAGCTGGAGGAACAGCTCGCGTGCATCATCGCCGAGCGCGAGGGGCTCGACGTGGACCTGGACCCCCGGCCGAGGATCGTCGTGGCCCTGTTCGGCGGGGTGATTCGCGTCACCGAACGCTTGTGGTCCGCGGGGGACGACGTCACCCTCGACGGAATGCGCCAACTCACCACCACATACCTGGATCAGGTGGGCCCCGCACTGGCCGGGAACTGGCGTGCGAGGCCGTCCCCTTAACAGATCCACCGAAACGTGATCCCGGTCACTTGGTTAACGCGAGACCCTCTCGTTCTCCTAGTGTGTCCTTTCAGTGACTTCCTTCGACACCTCCCCGCAACTGAACGTCTGGCGCGCACTGCTCGCTCTGGCCGTCGTGTTCGTGATGCTCGCGACCACCGGCTGGACGGCCCTGCGCAACCAGCGGGGCGACACGCCGCTCCAAGCCTCGCTCTCCGCCTGGGAGCACGGCCGGATCGGCGGGCACCGGCTGCCGGACCCGCGGTCCGAGCCGACGAAGCTGGCCCGCTTCTTCTCCTCGCTCACCGAGCAGGAGCGTTCGTCCCTGGTCCGCACGTACCCGCTCGCGGTGGGCAACATGAACGGCGCGCCGGTCGAGCTGCGCTACCGCGCCAACCATCTCGCCCTCGCGAAGGCGCGCAAGGTCGAGCGTGAGCGCATGCACGACGAGCGCCTCACCCCGTCCGGGCAGCACGAGGCGGGCCGCAGGATGCACCGCCTCGAGGACCTCATGGAGCCGGGCCGGCACATCCTGGCCTTCGACCCCGAGGGCTCGGGCCGGGTGGCGGAGGTCTTCGGCAACCTGCGCAGGGCGGAGCGGATCTCGGTCGTCGTCCCCGGCGTCGACACCGACCTGCTCACCTTCCAGCGCACCCAGCGCAAGTACTCCGCGCCCGTCGGCATGGCCAAGTCCCTGTACGCGGCCGAGCGGCAGGTGAGCCCCTCGACCCGTACGGCCGTCATCGCCTGGGCCGACTACACGGCGCCCAGCGGACTCGGCATCGACTCGGCCACGGCGATGCGTGCCCAGGAGGGTGCCGTGCGGCTCAACGCGCTGGTGCGTGCGCTGCCGGGTGGCTCACCGGTCTCGCTGTTCTGCCACAGCTACGGTTCCGTGGTGTGCGGGGTCGCGGCGCACGCGCTGCCGGGCCGGGTGTCCGACATCGCGGTCGCGGGCAGCCCCGGCATGCGGGTCGAGAAGGCGGCCCAGCTGCAGACCGGCGCCCGGGTGTGGGCGATGCGGGACTCCGACGACTGGATCCAGGACGTGCCCTACCTGGAGGTCGGCGGACTGGGCCACGGCGCGGACCCGGTGTCCTCCGGGTTCGGGGCACGGGTGCTGTCGGCAGCGGGCGCAAAGGGGCACGCGGGCTACTTCGAGCCCGGAACGGCAAGTCTGTTCAATTTCGCAGAGATCGGCGTCGGCGCATACCGCTCGGTGCACTGCGCGCACGAAGACGGCGTCTGCCGCACCGGTTTGTCCGGCACGGCAGCGGCCTGACGCGCGTAGAGGCCGAAAGAATTGCGGTCTGCTCGGGAGGGGGACGGAGGAGCGCGTGCCGCATACGATGAGCCGCATGGGTGACGTACTGGCCGGATTGCATGCCGTCTGGGAGTTCGAGTCCGACTCCGTGCTCATCCGTTACGAACGGGGGATTCGAACACCCAAGCTTTTCCAGGCCCTCGGGGAGCGTCGCGTGCCCCTGGAGGCGATAGCGGGGGTCACCTTGACCCGCGGGAAACGCGGCACGGTCGTGCTGCGCGTCGAACCGCGTCCCGGAGCGGACCCGTTGATGGAGGCGGCCGCCGGGCAGCTGAAGGAGAGCGGCGACCCCTACCGGCTGGTGCTGCCCGCCGACCGCGAGGTCCTCGCCGAGTACTACGCCGACGAACTGCGGACGCTGCTGACGGAGTCCGGGCCGACCGATCGGTTCCTCGTGAAGCCGCCCGAGGGGCCGCTGTCGTTCAAGGCGTACGACGGGAAGGCGAGCTTCGACGGACGGACCGTGAACTTCCGGTGGTTCTGGACGGGGGCGTCGTCGGCGAAGTGGAAGGCGGGCGACCAGAGCTTCTCCGTCGGAGAGCTGAACGGGGTGGAGTGGCGGTCGCCGGAGGTCTTCGAGGGGCATTTGCGGCTTTTGCGCCGGGATACGTCGGTGGCGGCGCCGAGCCAGGCCGATCTGGATCCCGCCGCGGTGGTGTTCGGACTGGGGTACGGCCCCGTGCACGAGTCGTTGCCGTTCGCGGCGGCGGTGCTGGCCGCGGTGCGGACGTCCAGTCCGGTGCCGGCCGTGCCGACCGGCGGGCCGCGGCGTGACCCCGCGGACATCGCCGAGCGGATTCGTCACCTGGGCGAGTTGCATCAGGCCGGATTGGTGACGGATGAGGAGTTTTCGGTCAAAAAGGCCGAGTTGTTGGCGGAGCTTTAGCGTCTGCCGGGACCTCGCCGTCAGCGGGCGCGGGTGCGTGCGTGGTTGATCCCGCCACGCGGCGGAGCCGCACCTCGACACAGCCCCGCGCCCCTGAGGGCGCGCCCCTGGGGGCGCCGCGCTACTCCCTGCCTGCCGAAGTGAACGCCATGTCCGCGTAGCGGGTGCCTGCCACCTGGGCCGCTATGCCGTCCAGGAGGTCCAGTTCCTCGTCGGTCAGGACGATCCTGGTCGCCGCCGTGTTCTCCTCCACCCTGGCGGGCTTGCGGGTGCCGGGGATCGGAATGACCGGGAGGCCGTGGATCGTCGCCTGCTGCTGCGCCCAGGCCAGGGCGATCTGACCCAGGGTCGCGTCGTGTGCCTCGGCCACCGCGCGGATCAGCTCCAGCAGGGTCGCGTTCGCCGTGGCGTTGTCGCCCGTGAAGCGGGGCTGCTGGCGGCGGAAGTCACCGGCGGTCAGGTCCTGGTCGGCGTTCTTGAAGGAGCCGGTGAGGAAGCCGCGGCCGAGCGGCGAGTACGCCACGAGGGCCACACCCAGCTCACGGGCCGCGGGGACGACATGCGTCTCGATGTCCCGGCTGAACAGCGACCACTCCGACTGCACGGCGGCGATGGGGTGGACGGCGTGGGCGGCGCGCAGTTCCCCGGCCGTGACCTCGCTCAGCCCGAGGTGCTTGACCTTGCCCTCGCGGACCAGGTCGGCCATGGTGCCGACGCTCTCCTCGATCGGCACGTTCACATCGCGCCGGTGCATGTAGTAGAGGTCGATGGCGTCGACGTCCAGGCGCTTCAGGCTCGCCTCGACGGCCTCGCGGATGTAGGGCGGGTCGTTGCGGACGATCCGGCGCGTGGGGTCGTCCGGGGGGATCGACAGGGCGAACTTGGTGGCGATGACGACCTCGTCGCGGTGGGCCTTGAAGAACGGCGACAGGAACCGCTCGTTCTCACCGGCGCCGTACGCGTCGGCCGTGTCGTAGAGGGTGACGCCCAGTTCGAGCGCCCGCTCCAGCGTGGCCCGGGACGCGTCCGCGTCCGCGGGACCGTAGCCGAAGCTCATGCCCATGCAGCCCAGGCCCTGGACGCTCACCTCGGGACCGTGGTCGCCGAGCTTCGCCGTCGTGATCCTGCCGTCCGTCATCGGGACCTCTCCGACGCCAGGGCACGCCCGGCGTCCGCGTAGAAACTGATCTTCCGGTCGAGCACGGCGAGCGTGCCGCGGAGTTCGTCGATCCGGGCCAGGACGTCCTCGCGGGTCGTCTTCAGCAGCTCGAAGCGCTCGACATAGGTGTGGTCGCCCTCGCGCACCAGTTCCGCGTACCTGACCATGTCCGCCACCGGCATGCCCGTCAGGCGGAGTTTGCCGACCAGGTCGAGCCAGTCGAGGTCGCGGTTGGTGTAGCGGCGCTGACCGGTGTGAGAGCGGTCGATGTGCGGCATCAGACCGATGCGCTCGTACCAGCGCAGGGTGTGAGCCGTCAGGCCGGTCAGGGCGACGACCTCGCTGATCGTGTAGCGGTCCTGGCCGTCCGGGCGCCGGTTCTGCTGCGGCGGGCCGGCACAGGTGTCGGTCCCGGTCGCCGTGGTCTCCATCACCGTCATGGCCCCCACGCTAGAACCTTGGAGTGCACTCCAAGCAAGCGCCGACGGTAAGAAATCGGCAGGACGTCTCCCGATCCGGCTGGCTGGCTGGCTGGCTGGCTGGCTGGCTGGCGTACGGACTCATGAGTGTCGTACGTCGGGCCCTGCCCGAAGACGCCGAGGAAGTCCTGCGGCTGGGCCAGGTTGATCGACTCGCTGTTCGCCTCCGACCCCTCCCTCGCCTGGCACGGGGAGTCGCTGCCCCCGCTCAGGGCCGAACCGGCACAGGCGGGCGGGGACTTCACGGCGTTCGTCGTCGACCATCCGGAGCGGCCGGTGGCGTTGGCCTGTCCGGTGGCCGGTGGCCGGCACCATCGACCACCGCATCGGCAAGGCGTCCGACCCGCAGGGCAGGGTGGGCTTGGTGTTGCACGTCTCCCTCCGTTTCCGCCCCCCGCCCGACCCTTTGCTGGAGCTCGCCCTCTGAGCGCATAGGCTCGCACGCATGTCGCTGAAGAGCCTCGCCTTGATCGAGAACTGGCCGGTTCCCACCGCCGCCGCGGGTGCCGTGCGAGCCGACGGCACCGTCCTCGGCCTCCACGGGCCGGCCGGGCAGCGGTTCCCGCTCGCGTCGGTGACCAAGCCGCTGGCCGCCTACGCGGTGCTCGTCGCGTACGAGGAGGGGGCGATCGAGTTCGACGAGCCGGCGGGTCCCGCCGGGTCGACGGTCCGGCACCTGCTCGCGCACACCTCGGGCCTCGCCTTCGACGAGCACAAGGTCACGGCCCCGCCCGGGGAGCGGCGGCTGTACTCCAACGCCGGCTTCGAGCAGCTGGGCGACCATGTCGCGAAGGTCACCGACATCCCCTTCGCCGAGTACCTGCGGCAGGCCGTGCTGGAGCCGCTGGGCATGACCTCGACGACCCTGGAGGGCTCCCCGGCCAAGGACGGGGTGTCGACGGTGGAGGACCTGCTGCGGTTCGCGGCCGAGGTGCAGGCGCCGCGACTGCTGGACCCCCGTACGGTCGCCGAGGCGATGAGTGTGCAGTACCCGGGCACCAAGGGCGTCCTGCCGGGGTACGGCCACCAGAACCCGAACGACTGGGGGCTCGGCTTCGAGATCCGCGACTCCAAGTCGCCGCACTGGACGGGTTCGTCGTCCTCTCCGCGCACCTTCGGGCATTTCGGTCAGTCGGGTACGTTCCTGTGGATCGACCCCGACGCGGGAGCGGCCTGCGTGGCGCTGACGGACCGGGCGTTCGGGCCGTGGGCGATCGAGGCATGGCCGGCGTTCACGGACGCGGTGCTGGCCGAGCTCTAGTGCCGCGGCAGGCAACGTTTGCCCGTGAAGGAGCGGCGTCCGGTGCGTGCTCTGGGGGTGCCCCCTGCTCGAAGAGCTTGGGGGAGTGCCGGCCGGAAGCCCTCGTACTGGACATACTTGGGCTTTCGGCCGGTACGGCGAGAGGGCGTGCCGGGCGTCGCGACGGGGCGAACGTTGCCTGCCGCGGCACTAGGTTGCGGACACGACCTGGGTCATCTCCCAGATCAGCAGCTCCGCGTCACGCACGCCCTCGGCCTCCAGGCCCTTGGCGTCCGTGATCCGGGCCGCGTCACCGGGTCCCAGTTCCTCGCCGTCCAGGCGGACCTCGCCGCGTACGACATGGACGTAGGCGTACGGCCCGTCCGGCACCGCTGTCCGCTCCCCCGGTCCCAGGCGCCGCACGTGCAGCATCGCGCCCGCCTCCGGGACGGCGTACGGCGTCGAATCGGCGATGCCGTGGACGACCTCGTAGGACGGGTCGCCGCCGGGCTCGAGCGGGGCCAGCCACATCTGGACGAAGGTCAGGGGCCCGGGACCGTCGTTGCGCTCCACGTGCCGCACCCCGCCGGCCGAGCTGAGCCGCTGCACGTCGCCGTGGCGTACGACCGACTCGCGCCCCGTGGAGTCCCGGTGGGTCAGCTCGCCCTCGACCACCCAGGTCACGATCTCGGTGTGGCTGTGCGGATGCTCGTCGAAGCCGGCCCCGGGCGCCAGCCGCTCCTCGTTGCACGCGAGCACCGCGCCGAAGCGGAGGTTGTCCGGGTCGTAGTGCGGCCCGAAGGAGAAGGCGTGCCACGACTCGATCCCAGCGGCCGCGTCCCCTCCGGGGTAGCGCTCGTCCGCGCGCCTGACGTCCATCACGACGTCCACGGTAGGCCCTGCGGACCGGCTTCCCGTCCGGATAAGGCAGTCTTGTCCCTGTGCCCGAACCCGAAACCAGCAAGAACGAAGCCGCAGCCCACGACGTCCATCCGCATGCCGCGACGCTGAAGCGGCTGGAGAAGTCGTCCGGGTCGCTCGCCGCGCAGGCCATCGCGCGGATGGACGAGACGCTGCCCTGGTACCGGGCCATGCCCCCGGAGAACCGTTCCTGGATCGGTCTGGTCGCACAGGCGGGTATCGCCGCGTTCACCGAGTGGTTCCGGCATCCGGACGCCCCGCAGGCCATCTCCACCGACGTCTTCGGCACCGCGCCGCGCGAGCTGACCAGGGCGATCACCCTGCGCCAGACCGTGGAGATGGTGCGCACCACCATCGAGGTCATGGAGAGCGCGATCGACGAGGTCGCGGCCCCCGGCGACGAGCGGGTGCTGCGCGAGGCACTGCTCGTCTACGCCCGGGAGATCGCCTTCGCCACGGCCCAGGTGTACGCGCAGGCCGCCGAGGCACGCGGTGCCTGGGACGCCCGGCTGGAGTCCCTGGTGGTGAACGCCGTGCTCAGCGGCGAGGCCGACGAGGGTGCCGTGTCGCGGGCCGCCGCGCTCGGCTGGAACTCGCCCGAGCACGTGTGCGTGGTCCTCGGCACGGCGCCCGACGGCGACTCGGAACTGACCGTGGAGGCGATCCGGCGGGCCTCCCGGCACGCCAAGCTCCAGGTGCTCACCGGGGTGCTCGGGGACCGCCTGGTGGTCATCGCGGGAGGCAGCGACAACCCGCTGGCCGTCGCCAAGTCGCTCATCGGCCCGTTCGCGGCCGGGCCGGTCGTGGCGGGCCCGGTCGTGCCGGACCTGCTGGCAGCGACCCGGTCCGCGCAGGCCGCAGCCGCCGGGCTCAAGGCGTGTTCCGCCTGGCAGGACGCCCCGCGCCCGGTCCTGGCCGACGATCTGCTCCCGGAGCGGGCAATGGCCGGTGACCCCTCGGCCCGCGAGCAGTTGGTGGAGGAGATCTACAGACCGCTGGAGGAGGCCGGAGCCGCGCTCCTGGAGACCCTCAGCGTCTACCTCGAACAGGCGAGCAGCCTCGAGGGGGCGGCCCGGATGCTCTTCGTCCATCCCAACACCGTCCGCTACCGGCTTCGACGTGTGACTGACGTCACCGGATGGTCACCCTCCGATGTACGATCTGCGTTCACCCTGCGGATCGCTCTGATCCTGGGGCGTCTGGTCGATGGAGATCCTCAGTCCTAAGGTTTTGTCGAAGCTCGACAAAACCCCTCCGTGTTCTTCGTCCCTGTCCCCACGGGCGGTTGTGCCCGTCCCCAAGAGAGAGTGTGAGAGTGCTCGTACTCGTCGCTCCCGGCCAGGGCGCTCAGACGCCCGGCTTCCTGACCGAATGGCTCGACCTCCCCGGTGTTCGCGGTGCCCTCGAGGCCTGGTCCGACGCCGCGGGGATCGACCTGATCCGTTACGGCACCGAGGCCGACGCGGAGGAGATCCGCGACACCGCGGTGGCGCAGCCGCTGCTGGTCGCGGCCGGACTGGCGTCCGCGAACCTGCTGTTCGACGACCCGGCCGAGCTGGCGCAGAAGGTCGGCGCGATCGCCGGTCACAGCGTCGGTGAGATCACCGCCGCGTCGCTCGCCGGGGTGCTCCCGCACGAGGAGGCGCTCCGCCTGGTCCGCACCCGCGGGCTCGGCATGGCCGAGGCCGCCGCCGTCACGGAGACCGGCATGGCGGCGCTGCTGGGCGGCGACCCCGCCGTCACGGTCCCGCACCTGGAGAAGCTGGGCCTGACCCCGGCGAACATCAACGGCGCGGGCCAGATCGTCGCGGCCGGCACCAAGGAGCAGCTCGCCGCGCTGGAGGCGGACAAGCCCGAGGGCGTGCGCAAGGTCGTCGCGCTGAAGGTCGCCGGCGCGTTCCACACGCACCACATGGCGCCGGCGGTCCAGACGCTGGCGAAGGCCGCCGAGGCCCTGGCTCCCGGCGACCCGAAGGTCGCCTACGTCTCCAACAAGGACGGGCGGACCGTCGCCGGCGGCGCCGAGGTGCTGGAGCGCCTGGTCGGCCAGGTCGCCAACCCGGTCCGCTGGGACCTGTGCATGGAGACCTTCAAGGAGCTCGGTGTCACGGCTCTGCTCGAGCTGTGCCCCGGTGGCACCCTCACCGGCCTCGCCAAGCGGGCCCTGCCCGGGGTGAAGACGCTGGCCCTGAAGTCCCCCGCCGACCTCGACGCGGCTCGCGAGCTCATCGCCGAGCACGCCTGACCGCCGCCCCCAAGGAGCCGCCCGCATGGCGAAGATCAAGCCCAGCAAGGGCGCCCCGTACGCACGCATCCTCGGCGTCGGCGGCTACCGCCCGACCCGGGTCGTGCCGAACGAGGTGATCCTCGAGACGATCGACTCGTCCGACGAGTGGATCCGTTCGCGCTCCGGCATCGAGACCCGGCACTGGGCGAACGACGAGGAGACGGTCGCCGCGATGTCGATCGAGGCGTCCGGCAAGGCGATCGCCGACGCCGGGATCTCCGCCGAGCAGATCGGCGGCGTGATCGTCTCGACCGTCTCGCACTTCAAGCAGACCCCGGCCGTCGCCACCGAGATCGCCGACAAGCTCGGCACCGCCAAGGCCGCCGCCTTCGACATCTCGGCCGGCTGCGCGGGCTTCGGATACGGCCTGACCCTCGCCAAGGGCATGATCGTCGAGGGCTCGGCCGAGTACGTCCTGGTGATCGGCGTGGAGCGGCTGAGCGACCTGACCGACCTGGAGGACCGCGCGACGGCCTTCCTGTTCGGTGACGGTGCCGGCGCGGTCGTGGTCGGCCCGGCCCAGGAGCCCGGGATCGGCCCCACCGTCTGGGGCTCCGAGGGCGACAAGTCCGAGACGATCAAGCAGACCGTGCCGTGGACGGACTACCGTTCCGGCGAGGTCGCCAAGTTCCCCGCCATCACGCAGGAGGGCCAGGCGGTGTTCCGCTGGGCCGTGTTCGAGATGGCGAAGGTCGCCAAGGAGGCGCTGGACGCCGCCGGCATCTCCGCGGAGGACCTGGACGTCTTCATTCCGCACCAGGCCAACGAGCGGATCATCGACTCGATGGTGAAGACTCTCAAGCTGCCGGAGTCCGTCACGGTCGCCCGTGACGTACGCACCACCGGCAACACCTCGGCCGCCTCGATCCCGCTCGCCATGGAGCGGCTCCTGGCGACCGGCGAGGCGAAGAGCGGCGACACCGCGCTCGTCATCGGCTTCGGGGCGGGTCTCGTCTACGCCGCGACTGTCGTTACCCTCCCCTAGGCACTCCGTGCCGGATCATGCGATCCGGTGCGCGAGGAAATACCCGCCACACCCTCTGGATATCTACGAAGGAGCGCCAACATGGCCGCCACTCAGGAAGAGATCGTCGCCGGTCTCGCCGAGATCGTGAACGAGATCGCCGGCATCCCGGTTGAGGACGTCCAGCTGGACAAGTCCTTCACCGACGACCTGGACGTCGACTCGCTGTCCATGGTCGAGGTCGTCGTCGCCGCCGAAGAGCGCTTCGACGTCAAGATCCCCGACGAGGACGTCAAGAACCTCAAGACCGTCGGCGACGCGACCGACTACATCCTCAAGCACCAGGGCTGAGCAGCCGATCCGGCCCTCCGGGCTGACTGCCCCGCCACCCGGCGGTGGCGCCGCTTAATCCTCGATTCCGTTGGAGAAAGAATTCCCGTGAACTCGACCAATCGCACCGTGGTCGTCACCGGTATCGGCGCAACCACACCGCTGGGTGGCGACGCAGCCTCTACCTGGGAGGGCCTGATCGCCGGCAAGTCCGGCGTCAAGCCCCTGGAGCAGGACTGGGCGGCCGACCAGGCCGTCAAGATCGCGGCCCCGGTCGCCGTGGAGCCGACCGAGGTCATCCCGCGGCCGCAGGCCCGCCGACTGGACCGCTCGGCGCAGTTCGCGCTGATCGCGGCCAAGGAGGCCTGGGCCGACGCCGGTTTCGAAGCGAAGGCCGGCGAGGACCCGAACATCGACCCCGACCGGCTCGGCGCGGTCATCGCCTCCGGCATCGGCGGCGTGACGACGCTGCTCGACCAGTACGACGTGCTGAAGGAGAAGGGCGTCCGCCGCGTCTCCCCGCACACCGTTCCCATGCTGATGCCCAACAGCCCCTCGGCCAACGTGGGTCTGGCCGTGGGCGCCCGGGCGGGCGTGCACACGCCGGTCTCCGCCTGCGCCTCCGGCGCCGAGGCCATCGGCTACGCCATCGAGATGATCCGCACCGGCCGCGCCGACGTCGTCGTCGCGGGTGGCACGGAGGCGGCGATCCACCCGCTGCCCATCGCCGCGTTCGGCAACATGATGGCGATGTCCAAGAACAACGACGACCCGCAGGGCGCGTCGCGTCCCTACGACACCGCCCGGGACGGCTTCGTCCTCGGTGAGGGCGCCGGTGTCGTCGTCCTGGAGTCCGCCGAGCACGCCGCGCGGCGCGGGGCCCGGGTGTACGCCGAGGCGGTCGGGCAGGGCATCTCCGCCGACGCGCACGACATCGTGCAGCCGGAGCCGGAGGGGCGGGGCATCTCGCACGCCTTGCAGAACCTGCTGGATGGCACCGACCTGGACCCGGCGGAGATCGTGCACGTCAACGCGCACGCGACGTCCACGCCGGCCGGGGACATCGCCGAGCTGAAGGCGCTGCGGAAGGTGTTCGGGGACGACGCCGACCACTTCGCGGTGTCCGCGACGAAGTCGATGACCGGGCATCTGCTGGGTGGTGCGGGTGGTGTGGAGACGGTGGCGACCGTGCTCGCGCTGTACCACCGGGTGGCTCCGCCGACGATCAACGTGGAGAACCTCGACCCCGAGGCCGAGGCCAACGCGGATGTCGTGCGGGGTGAGGCCCGGAAGCTGCCCGTCGAGGGGCGTATCGCCGCGCTGAACGACTCGTTCGGGTTCGGTGGGCACAACGTGGTGCTGGCGTTCCGGACGGTTTGATCTTCGCCTTACGGCGAGTGGCCCGGACTCTTCTTGAGTTCGGGCCACTCGCCGTTTTGTGTTGCGTCGTGTGCCGGGTGTCGGCCGGTGGGGGTCGTTCGCGCAGTTCCCCGCGCCCCCGACGGCACGTTCCCTCAGGGTGTTCACACCACCTGGTGCAGCCAGCGGACCGGGGCGCCTTCGCCGGCGTATCTGAAGGGTTCCAGTTCGTCGTCCCAGGGCTTGCCCAGGAGTTTGCCGATCTCGGCTTCCAGGTCGGTCTCGCCGAGCCGGCTGCGTTGCAGGGCCGCGCGCAGGCGGTCCTCGGGGATGAGGATGTCGCCGTGGATGCCGGTGACGGCGTGGTAGATGCCGAGGTCGGGGGTGCAGCTGTAGCGCTCGCCCTCGGCGGTGGGGCAGGGTTCCGCGGTGACCTCGAAGCGCAGCAGGTGCCAGCCGCGCAGTGCGGAGGCCAGCTTGGACGCCGTACCCGCCTGGCCCTGCCAGGAGAATTCCGAGCGCCAGGTGCCCGGGGCGGCCGGCTGGCGGATCCAGTCCAGGCTGACGCGTGTGCCGAGCACCCCGGCGACGGCCCACTCGACGTGCGGGCACAGCGCGCGCGGCGCGGAGTGCACGTACAGAACTCCACGTGTCGTCACCGGAACCTCCGGGCAGAGCGGGACATGGTGCAAACGGGCGGAACGGCTGTGACCGGGCGGGTCACGTTGAGGGCGAGGCTACCGTGCGGTGGCGCAAGGAGTGTGACGTACGGTCGGTCCAGGGGCCCGGAAACGCCCGCCATTCACCCAGGGGGACGCTTGTACGGGTGTGAGCCGTTGCACCTGATCGGTCGGGAACCCTCGTGCGTTGTTATGGGTTGGGGAGACAGGCACGGCGTGGCGAGGGGATGGACCAGGGATGCGGATGCGGGGCCGGCGTACACGGGGCGTTCTGGCCGTGGTCGCGGCGGCCGTGCTGGGCGTCGCCGGGTGTGATGCCGTGGGGGGTGATTCCGCCGCGCCGTCCGAGAGCGCGAAGCCGTCGCCGAAGCCCACTCCCCTGTGGGACCGCAGCCCTGCGTCCGTCGCGGCCGTCGGGGACTCCATCACACGCGGGTTCGACGCCTGTGACGTGCTGTCGGACTGCCCGGAGGCGTCCTGGGCGACCGGTGCCAGTCCCGAGGTCGACTCGCTCGCGGTGCGGCTGCTGGGCAGGACCGGGGCCGCCGAGCGGAGCTGGAACTACGCCGTGACCGGGGCGCGGATGGCCGATCTGCCCGGGCAGGTGGCCCGGGCGGTGCGGCGCGCGCCCCAGTTGGTGACGGTGATGGTGGGGGCCAACGACGCCTGCCGGTCCACGCCCTCGGCGATGACCCCGGTCTCCGCCTTCCGGGCCGACTTCGAGGACTCCCTGAAATCCCTGCGCAAGGCGTTGCCGAAGGCGCAGGTGTTCGTGGCGAGCGTGCCGAACCTGAAGCGGCTGTGGTCGGAGGGCCGCACCAGTCCCTTGGGCAAGCAGGTGTGGAAGCTGGGCATCTGCCCGTCGATGCTGGGTGACGCGGACGCCCTGGACTCGGCGGCGACCCTGCGGCGGGAGACGGTGCACAAGCGGGTGGAGGACTACAACAAGGTCCTGGAGGAGGTCTGCGCCGAGGACGAGCGCTGCCGTTACGACGGGGGCGCGGTGTACGACTACCGCTTCGGCACCGCCCAGTTGAGCCGTTGGGACTACTTCCACCCCAGTGTGAACGGACAGGCCCGCTTGGCGGAGATCGCGTACCGCACCGTCACCGCGAAAGGCCCCCTGACTTAGAGTTCCGCACATGAACGAACTCCTCGGAACACTTTCCGACGGGACCCCGGTGCAGCGCTGGACCCTGGCGAGGGCGGGCGTACGGGTGCGGGTGCTGTCGTACGGCGGGATCGTGCAGTCCGTGGAGGTGCCGGACCGGGAGGGCCGGGCCGGTGACGTGGTGCTGGGGTTCCCGGACCTCGACGGGTACCTGGCCCGTCCGGAGTCGTACCTGGGCGCTCTGGTCGGGAGGTACGCCAACCGGATCGCCGGCGCCCGCTTCACCCTGGACGGGCGGACGTACGCACTGGAACCGAACGACGGGCCGAACTCGCTGCACGGCGGCCCGAACGGCTTCGACAAGCGGGGGTGGGAGGCGGAGCCCGTGGAGCACGGGGTGCGGCTGACCCGGATCAGCCCGCATGGCGAGGAGGGGTTCCCGGGGCGCCTGGAGGTCACGGCGACGTACACGCTCGACGAGAGCGGGTCGCTGCGGATCGCGTACCAGGCGGTGACGGACGCGCCGACCGTGGTGAACCTGACGCACCACAGCTACTTCAACCTGGCCGGCTCCGGTGACGCGGGCGGCCACGAACTGCGGCTGGCCGCCTCCCGGTACACGCCGGTCGACGCGGACCTGATTCCCGCCGGCGCTCCCGAAGAGGTGACCGGTACGCGGTTCGACTTCCGCGAGGCACGCAAGACCGGCTCCGGGTACGACCACAACTTCGTACTCGACAAGGGGGTGACGGACACCCCGGTCGAGGTCGCCGAACTGTACGACCCGGCGTCCGGGCGGGTGCTGACGGTGGCGACCACCGAGCCCGGTCTCCATCTGTACACCGCCGACCACCTGGGCGAGCCCTTCGCGCCCGGGGACGGCATCGCGCTGGAGACCCAGCACTTTCCCGACTCGCCGAACCGGCCGGACTTCCCGACGACCGTGCTGCGGCCGGGCGAGGTGTTCCGCTCGGAGACGCTGTACCGGTTCGGCACCCGCTGAGCCACCCCGTGACAGACCACGAGCCCCGGTCCGGAGGTCAGGTCCCGGACCGGGGCTGCCTGGTGGGGAACGTGTCCCGGATCAGACGTTAATCGTCGCCGTGATCCTGCGGTCCGTGATCGAGCGTCCGACCTGGATCTCGTACGAACCCTTCACAAACGACCATGATCCGGTCACCTCGTCCCAGATCTCGAAGGCGCGGCACGGGAGGTCGACGGTGGCCTCGGCGCTCTCGCCGGGACCGGCCTCGACACACACGAAGCCGGCCGGCCGGCGTGCCGGGCGGGCGGGGTCGGGGGCACCCGGGGCGATGTAGAGCTGGACGACCTCGCAGCCGGGCCGGTCGCCGGTGTTGCGGAGGCGGACCGTCGCGGTGACCGTCCCGGCGGTCTCCTCCACCTCGACGGAGTCGTAGGTCCAGTCGGTGTAGCCGAGGCCGTGACCGAAGGGCGACCAGCGGGCCGGTACGGCGACCACCACCTCCACCTCGACGAGGGACGCCGCGGCGGCGATACCCGGCTGAGCCCCACCGCATTCCCGGACGCGCTACGGGAGGCCGCGGCGGGGATCGCCGGCTGAGTCCCACCCATGGCGTGGCCCCCGTCCGTCACGCGATACTGCGGCCGTCCGGCACCGACCCCCCACCACGACGGAAGGCCTGAACCCCCTTGACACGCATATGCGTTCGCCTCGGCCTGCTCGGTCTCGCCCTGCTGACCGGCTTCGCCACCCCGACGGCCGCGAGCGCCGCCCCGGCGGCCCCCTCTCCCACCGTCGAGGAGCAGCGGCTCGACCGGGCAGCGCCCCAGGAGATCCTGCGTCGCTCCGGATTCGACGCCCTGGCCCCGCGGTTGGCGCGGGCCCTCGACTCGGCCCGCTCCTACGGCGAGGCCCGCCGGGCGGTGGCACGCGAGGGCTCGGGGCTGTGGCGGCATGCGGTCGACCGGGCGCAGGGGCGTGGCCCGGACGGCGGCGACCTGAGCCGGGACGACGACCGGCCGCTGTACTGGGCGCGGCTCGGGATGACGCGTGAAGTGCGCACGTGGGAGCCGCGGTTCGGCCTGACGGACCGGGAGCGGGCCGCGCTGCTCGACGAGTTGGAGCGCACCTCGCGCGGTCAGGACTCGGTCCGGTATCCGCACGGCAAGGACCTGAAGCGGATCCTGCTCACCGGATTCGACCCGTTCACCCTGGACCGGGACATCCGCATCTCCAACCCGTCCGGCGCCACCGCGCTGGCCCTGGACGGCACGGTGCTCGACACGGCGGACGGCCCGGCCCGGGTGGAGACGGTGGTGTTCCCGGTGCGCTGGCAGGACTTCACCGACGGCACGGTGGAGCGGGCACTGCGGCCGCACCTGCCGCGGACCGACCTGTTCACGACGGTGAGCCAGGGCCGGGTAGGGCGGTTCGACATCGAGCGGACCAACGGGGCCTGGCGGGGCGGCTTCGGGGACAACGACAACATCGGCCGCACCGAGACCGTGCCGGTCTCCGACCCGGCCTCGCAGCCGCAGTGGACGACGACCACGCTGCCCCACGCGGCGATCGTCACCGCGAGCACCGGCCGCTTCCCGGTCTACGACAACACCACCGTCACCGAGATCCCGGCCGGCGGCTCCCAGCCCGTCGTCCGCCCCGACGGACCGACGCCCGGTTCCACCGCACGCGCGGGCGGCGGCGGGGACTACCTCTCCAACGAGATCGCCTACCGGGCGACGCTGCTGCGCGACCGGCTGGGGCTGCGCGACACGCTGCCGGGCGGGCATGTGCACACACCGGTGCTGCAATTCGGCGCGGGGAACACCACCGAGGTCACCGACCCGGAGTTCGTGCGCAACCGGCTGGACATCATCGCCCAGGTGAGGGCCATTCTGAGGGTGGCTGCGGAAGCGTCGTGACCGCCTGGTCGTCCTCCTCGCCGCCCTCACGGATGTCCTCGCCCAGCAGGTCACGTGCCATGAGGGTGGCGCCCGCCACCGCGCCCGGCATCAGGAACACCGCGACGACCGGCACCAGGAACGCCACGGCGAGCGGCGTGCCGAAGCCCCAGACGAGGGTCTTGCGGGAGCGCAGCAGGGTGAGGCGGGTGCGCAGTTCGACGCTGCGGCGCTGGAGGGCGACGGCGGTCAGTTCCTCGGTGAGGAAGAACCCGGTGACGAAGAACCCGATCACCGGGACGGCCGTCTGCCCGACCACCGGGAGGAAACCGCACGCGAAGAGCAGCACCCCCCACAGGGCGGCCCGCACCACGATCCGGAGGCTGTCCCGGGCGGAGATCCACAGTTCGCGCCAGAGCGGCAGCCCCGACTCGGGGGCGTGCCCGTCCGGGGAGACGTCCCGGTCGACCCTCTCCGAGAGGTTCTCGTAGAAGGGCTGCCCGATCAGCAAGGTCACCGCGGTGAAGGTCACGACGGCGAGGAGCAGGGAGAGGGCGAACAGCACGGCGGTGAGGAAGCCGCGGAAGAGGGCGAGCCACGGGCTGGACCAGTCGTCGGCGAAGGGCGTCGCCCAGGTGACGGCGTCCTCGCCCCACAGCGCCAGCGCCACGAGCGCCGCCGCGTACAGGACGAGGGTGATCAGCCCCGGGAGCAGCCCGAAGCCGAGGCTT
The DNA here is from genome assembly GCF_042959365.1 of Streptomyces sp. NPDC007907. NCBI lineage: Bacteria > Bacillati > Actinomycetota > Actinomycetes > Kitasatosporales > Streptomycetaceae > Streptomyces > Streptomyces sp. NPDC007907. The sequence goes on along the minus strand of NZ_JBIBKR010000004.1, from coordinate 744,284 downwards.
CTGCCGTGCCGGGCCACCCATCGCTGGCCCTTCAGGAGGTACCGGAAACCCGTCCCTAGATCGCGCATGGGGAAACCCTATCCGGGCCCGTGTCGCGTGCTTGACGCGCTCCGGTCACACCGCTGTCACAGGCCGCGCAGGTCAGGCCGGACGCGCCGGGGCGGGCCGTCCGGGTCGCCGGGGACGCCGACGCGCTCGTCGTGCCGTTGAGTCGAACCGGTGCGCCGTGCCGTACCGATCTCGACAAGCCCCAGGAGGAGGTAGGCGTGCGCACCACGAGAACCGTTCCTGCGAGACCGTCGCCGATCGCCGCCCTCCCCGGCACCGGCACCCTCGCCGATGCGGCGTCGAACCACTCTTCCGGGACCCTTCCGAGGGGGAATTCCCGCAGGTGGCAGGGGAAATGATCGCAGGGGCACAGAGCGCTTCAGTCAAGGAGAGCGGATGACGCAGGAGATCCACGGCAGTGTGGCGGACGGTTTCGAGGCGGTGCGCGAGGAGTTCGCCGCGTTCGTCGCGGGAGAGCGGGCCGACTACGAGGGGCAGCTGTGCGCCTACGTCCGCGGCCGGAAGGTCGTCGACCTGTGGGCGGGGACCGACGCCGACGCCCTCTACGGTGTGTTCTCGTCCACGAAGGGCGCCGCCTACCTGGTCGTGGCTCTGCTCGTCCAGGACGGCACGCTCGAACTGGACCGCAAGGTGACGTACTACTGGCCGGAGTTCGCGGCCGAGGGCAAGGGCGCCCTGACGCTGCGGGACCTGCTGGCGCACCGGGCGGGGGTGGTCGGCACGGACACCGGCTTCACGCTCGCGGAGCTGGCAGACGACCGCCAGCTCGCCGAGCGCCTCGCCGACCAGCGGCCGTTCTGGCGCCCCGGTACGGCCTTCGGCTACCACGCGCTGGTCGCCGGCGCCCTGGTCGGCGAGGTCGTACGCCGGGCGACCGGCCGCCCGCTCCAGGAGGTCTACCAGGAGCGGATCAGGGCCCCGTACGGGCTGGACTTCCACCTCGGTCTGCCCGCGTCCGAGGAGCCGCGCTTCCGCACCACCCAGCCGATGGAGCCGACCCCCGAGCAGCGGGCCGTGCTCGACGCCACGCCCACAGGCCCGCACTCGCTGGCCTCCATCGCGTTCAACCGCAACACGCCGGAGCCGACCGACCTCGCCTGTCTCCCCAACACGCCGCTGATCCGGGCGAAGGGCCCGGCGTCGGTGGGCGGGGTGGCGTCCGCGCGGGGCCTGGCGGGGATGTACGCGGCGGCGATCAGCGGCATGGGCGAACAGCCGGCGCTGCTGAAACCGGACACCGTCGCGGAGTTCGGGCAGTTCCACTCGGTCGGCTACGACCTGGTGGCCCGGGCCCACAAGTCGTTCGGGCTGGGCTTCCAGACGACGGCTGACACGTGGCACCCGTTCCTCGGGGCCGGGACGATCGGGCACAGCGGCGCGGGTGGCTCCCAGGCCTTCGCGGACCCGTGGAGCGGCCTCGCCTACGGCTACACGCGCCGGCGGTTCGCCTTCCCGGGCGGTGCGGCCCCGGAGAACGACCGACTGGCCCGCTCGGTGCACGCGGCGGCGCTGGCTCTCCGGTGAGGGGGCCGGGGGCGCCTGGCTCCCCGGGGGCCCGGGCAAGGGTGGAGGCCGCACCCCACGTCCAAGGGTGCGGCCTCCGCGTACGCAACGAGCGTGGTCAGACCAGCGTCACGGTGATGTTGCCGCGGGTCGCCTTCGAGTACGGGCAGACCTCGTGGGCCTTCTCGATAAGGGACCGGGCGGTTCCCCGGTCCGTCTTCGGGATGTCCGCCGAGATCTCGACGATGATCCCGAAGCCGTCCCCGTTCTTGCCGAGGCCGACCTTCGCGGTCACGGTCGAACCGGAGAGGTCGGCCCCCTCCTGACGGGCGACGACACCGAGAGCCCCCTGGAAGCAGGCGCTGTACCCGGCGGCGAACAGCTGCTCCGGGTTGGTGCCGGCGCCGCTCCCGCCCATCTCCTTCGGCGGGTTGACGACGACGTCGAGCCTGCCGTCGTCGGTGGCGACCCGGCCGTCGCGCCCGTTCTCGGCGGTGGCGACGGCGGTGTACAGGACGTCGGACTGCTGGATCGGCATGCGGTGGTGTTCCTTAGGTCGTCCGCCGCGGCTCGCGCCCGGGCCGGGACGGATTCGGAAACAAGTTACCGCATGCCGGAAGGCGTCAGAGCTTGACGATCATCTTCCCGGTGTTGTCGCCGCGCAGAACACCCAGGAACGCCTCCACGTTGTTCTCGATGCCCTCGACGACGGTCTCGCGGTACTTCAGCTCGCCGGAGGCGACCCAGGGGGCGACCTCCTGCACGAACTGCGGCTGAAGGTCGTAGTGGTCCCCGACCAGGAAGCCCTCGATGCGGCCGCGGGTCGCGATCAGGCGGGCGAGGTTCCTCGGGCCCGGGGCGGGCTCGGTGTTGTTGTAGACGGAGATCATGCCGCAGACGGCGATCCGGCCGCCCTGGTTGAGCGAGCCGATGGCCGCCTCCAGGTGGTCACCGCCGACATTGTCGAAGTAGACGTCGATGCCGTCGGGGGCGGCTGCGCGCAGCTGCTCGGCGACGGGCCCGTCCTTGTAGTTGAAGGCGGCGTCGAAGCCGTACTCCTCCTTGAGGAGCTTCACCTTCTCGTCCGAGCCGGCGGAGCCGATGACCCGCGAGGCGCCCTTCACCTTGGCGATCTGGCCGACCTGGCCGCCCACGGCACCGGCGGCACCGGACACGAAGACGGCGTCGCCCTCCTTGAAGGCGGCGGTCCGCAGCAGGCCCGCGTAGGCGGTGAGGCCGGTCATGCCAAGCACACCGAGGTACGTCGACAGCGGCGCGGCGTCCGGGTCCACCTTCACGGCGTTCTTGGCGTCGACGACGGCGTACTCACGCCACCCGAAGAAGTGCAGCACGTGGTCCCCGACGGACAGCCCCTCGGCATTCGAGGCCACGACCTCGCCGACGGCGCCGCCCTGCATGACCTTGCCGATCTCGAAGGGGGCGACATAGGACTTCGCGTCGCTCATGCGGCCTCGCATGTACGGGTCCACGGAGAGGTACTTGTTCCGGACGAGGACCTGGCCCTCGCCCGGCTGCGGTACGTCCACCTCGACGAAGGCGAAGTCCTCGGGCTTGGGCCAGCCGACGGGACGGCTCGCCAGGTGCCACTCGCGGCTGACGGCGGGGAGGGCGGGGGTGTCGGTCATGGTGCGCCTTACCTCACTGACTCGATGTTTCAGTACCTGAAACAACCATGCTCCTGAAAATTTCAGGTTGTCAAATAACCGGGTACCCTCGAAGCCATGGCCTCCACCCCATCGACACCCCAGGACATGAGCAGACACCCGGATCCGCTGACCCTCGAGGTCGTCGAGCTGATCGGGGAGGTCGTGGCGCGGTTCCACGAGGACTACGAGTCGGCGGCGGCGGAGCACTCGCTCACCGGCGCGCAGGCACGGCTGCTCAGCCTGCTGTGCCTCGAACCGCTGCCGATGCGGAGGCTGGCCCAGCAGCTGAAGTGCGAGCCGTCCAACGTCACGGGGATCGTGGACCGGCTGGAGGCCCGGGGCCTGGTCGAGCGGCAGCCGGCTCCCGCCGACCGCCGGGTGAAGGTGGCGGCGGCGACGGCGGAGGGGCGCAAGGTCGCCCGGAGCCTGCGGGAGACGCTGCGGTTCGCCCGCGAGCCCCTGGCCGGGCTCTCCGAGGAGGAGCGGGTGGCCTTGCGGGACACACTGCGGCGCATGCTGGGCTGAGACGGGCCGGCGCAGGGACCTTGAGGGGGCTCAGCGGACCAGGCGGCAGCGCGGTTGACCGCCCCCCGCCCACGCCGACCGTGCCGCTCGGCTGCGGGCAGAGGCGGCCGTACTGCTGCGGTTCGCGAACGGGGCGCCGCGGACCGCCCCGGGCGTCGCGGAACGCGAACGGTGCCGTCGCGGGGCGGGGCACCTGACGGTCCCGGGACCCCGGGCGGGAAGAGCGGCAGCGGTCCGCCGGTGTTAGGCGCACCACCAGAGGAAGCGCGTGCACGGCTCGGAAGCGGAGGGTTCCGGTTCCGGGGCGCGGGTGGTCGGTTCCGAGGTCGGTTCGGGGCCCGGGCCGGAGGTCGGCGGGGCGGCCGTGGGAGACGGTGCCGGGCCGGTGGGGGCATCCCCCGCCGCCGACTCGGGGCCTTTCGACGGTTCGTCGCCGTCCGGGGACTCCGACGTCTCGCCCTTCGGGGATGGGGAAGAGGACGGCGAGTCAGACGCCGTCGGTGAAGCGGAGCCTGACGGGCCCTCGGCGTCCGCACCCTTGCGGTCCGCGTCGCGGCCCGGCTCTCCGGCCTCCGGTGCGGCGTCCCCGTCGGCCGACTCGCCCCCGGCGGCGGCCGGCCTGGGTGTCGAACTGGGGGCGTCCATGCCGAGTTCCGCGAGGCTCAGGCCCCCGGCCGCCAGCACGAATCCGGCGGCCACGAACAGGGTCCGGCGCCGGCGCCGGCGGTGGGCCGCGGCCTTGCGGTCACGCCGGCTCGACCCGCCCGGACCGTCGGCGGCCGAGCCACGCCCACGCCCACGCCGCCGGGCCGCACGCCCCACGGGCTCACCGTCGCCGTCACCCTCGTCATCGTCGCCGTGGCTGTAGGCGTCATCGCCATCGCCGTGGCTGTACGCCTCATCGTCATCGCCGTGGCTGTACGCCTCATCGTCATCGCCGTGGCCGTACGCGTCACCGTCAACGGCGTGGCCGTACGCGTCGCGGCCCTCTCCGAACGCGTCGCGACCCTCTCCGAACGCGTCGCGACCCTCTCCGAACGCGTCGCGACCCTCTCCGTACGCGTCACGGTCCTCTCCGTACGCGTCGCGGCCCTCTCCGTCGCCGCGCAACCCGCGGTCCTCGCCGTACGGGTCGCCGCCGTGCCCGGCGTGCACCGCATCGCGTCGGCGCAGCGTTTGGACGGAGGCGCCGCACCCCGGGCAGGCGAGGGCGCCGTTGAGGTGCCGTCGGCACGGGTCGCAGTAGTCCATGACGCCGGAAGATTAAGTTCCGCGCCGGTCACGTTCCTAGATCCCGCTGTGAAGGTTCTGTAGGGACCCGGCGCCCGAGTGGTTTCGAAACTGTCGAAACCGTTATGCGCGCGACCCATTGACACCCCCCACGCCCGATCCTTACTGTCACGCCAGCATTTCGAACGTGTGCCGAAATCTCGAACAAGCCGAGGCGCCGGGACGCGTGCGGGACGCTGACGGAACAGACTGAGAAGAACCGAGCCGACGAAGCTGCGAGGGACAACCGCCGTGCGCATCACCGGAATCAGCACACACGTGGTCGGGACGCCGTGGCGCAACCTGACGTACGTCCAGGTGCACACCGACGAGGGGATCACCGGAGTCGGCGAGACCCGGATGCTGGGACACACCGACGCCCTTCTCGGCTACCTGAGGGAGGCCGAGGCCAACCACGTTCTCGGCTCCGACCCCTTCGCCGTCGAGGACCTCGTCAAGCGCATGAAGTACGGCGACTACGGCCGTGCGGGCGAGATCGTCATGTCCGGTATCGCGGTGATCGAGATGGCCTGCTGGGACATCAAGGGCAAGGCGCTGGGGGTCCCCGTCTGGCAGCTGCTGGGCGGCAAGGTCACCGACAAGGTCAAGGCGTACGCCAACGGCTGGTACACCACCGAGCGGACCCCGGAGGCCTACCACAAGGCCGCCCAGGGCGTGATGGAGCGCGGCTACCGGGCGCTGAAGATCGACCCCTTCGGCACCGGTCACTACGAGCTGGACCACGAGCAGACCCTGTACGCGGTCTCCCTGATCGAGGCCGTCCGGGACGCCATCGGCCCCGAGGCCGAGCTGATGCTGGAGATGCACGGCCGGTTCTCGCCGTCGACCGCGGTCCGCCTCGCCAAGGAGCTCGCGCCCTTCAAGCCGGCGTGGCTGGAGGAGCCGGTCCCGCCGGAGAACCTGAAGGCGCTGGAGAAGGTCGCGGCCAAGGTCGACATGCCGGTCGCGACCGGGGAGCGCATCCACGACCGGATCGAGTTCCGGGAGCTGTTCGAGAGCCAGGCCGTCGACATCATCCAGCCGGACGTCGGCCACATCGGCGGCATCTGGGAGACCAGGAAGCTCGCGGCGACCGCCGAGACGCACTACATGCTGGTGGCTCCGCACAACGTGGGCGGTTCGGTGCTGACCGCCGCGTCGCTCCAGGTCGGTTTCACCTCCCCGAACTTCAAGATCCTGGAGCACTTCAACGACTTCGCGGACGCGGAGATCAAGAAGGTGGTCAAGGGCGCCCCGCAGGTGAACCCGGAGGACGGCTGCTTCCACCTCTCCGACACCCCCGGCCTCGGTGTGGAGCTGGACGTCGACGCCGCCGCCGAATTCCCCCAGCAGCAGGCCCGGTTCGACCTCTGGGCGGAGGGCTGGGAACAGCGCAAGCCGAAGGGCTCGCAGTGAGCACCGCGGTCGTCGTCGACGCCCCGGGCGAACACCGTCTCGTCCCGCACGAGCCGCGGCGGCCCGGTGCCGGCGAGGCCCTGGTGCGGGTGCACGCCGCCGGGATCTGCGGCAGCGACCGCGAGGTCTACCAGGGCAACCGGCCCGAGGGCTATGTGCGTTACCCGCTGACCCCGGGCCACGAGTGGTCCGGGACGGTGGAGGCCGTGGGCACCGGCGTCCCGGAGTCCCTCGTGGGCCGCAAGGTCGTCGGTGAGGGCTTTCGAAACTGTCAGGTCTGCGACCGCTGCCACGCGGGCGACACGACCCTGTGCACGGCCGGCTACGAGGAGACCGGGTTCACCCAGCCGGGCGCGATGGCCGCCACGCTGACCCTGCCGGCCCGTCTCCTGCACGCCCTCCCGGACGACTGCGACCTGACGGCCGCGGCCCTCCTGGAGCCGGCCGCGTGCATCGCGGCAGCCGCCCTGAAGGGCAACGCGCGGCCCGGTGAGCGCGTCGCCGTGGTCGGCACCGGCACGCTCGGCATGTTCGCCGTGCAGTTCCTCAAGGCCAACTCGCCGGCCGAGCTGCTGGTCGTCGGCACCCGCCGGGACCGCGAGGCGCTGTCGCGGAGTTATGGCGCGACGGACTTCCGGACGAAGGACCAGCAGCTCCCGGACGACTTCGACGTGGTGATCGAGACGGCCGGGTCCGCGGACGCCGCCCGGATCTCGGCCGGTCTGCTCCGGCGCGGCGGGCGGCTGGTCCTGACCGGCATCCCGGCGCCGGACGCCGACGGTCTCGACCCGACCGACCTCGTCGTACGGCAGCTGGAGGTGCACACCGTCTTCGGTGCGCCGCCGGACGCCTGGGCGCACACGGTGCGGGTGTTCGCCGCCGGTCTGCTCGACCCGCTGCCGCTGGTGACGCACGAGCTGCCCCTCACCGAGTTCTCGCAGGCCATCGCACTGGTCGGGGCCGGCGACCCCACGGTGGGCAAGGTCCTGCTCCGCCCCTAGTCGTACGCCGGTACGGGAGCAACCTGACGGCCCCCGTACCGGCGTACACCCAGCCTTGCCCTGCCCAGAGCCGCGAACCTCGTCCGAAATATCGAACTGAAGGACATTCCTGTGACCGACGCTTCCGCCACGGCAGCCCGCAGGCCCGGTGAGCCGGCCCTCGCCGCGCTGGGCCTGAGCGCACCCGACCCCGATCCCGCCGACACGTCCGCGCACTCCTTCCCCGGCGGCGGCCGCTGGCGCACCGAGATCCCCTCCTGCGAGGGCCCCGAGGCACTCGCGGTGGCGCTGAAGGAGGCCTCGCGGCTGGACGTGCCCATCCACCGGATCAGCCAGGGCAGCGGCGTGTGGATGCTGTCCGACGCCGAGATCACCGAGATGGTCGAGTCGACCGGTGAACGCGACATCGAGCTCTGCCTGTTCACCGGCCCGCGCGGCACCTGGGACATCGGCGGGTCCACGCGCACCGACTCGCGGGGGGCCGGACTGCGCGCCCGCGGCCACGACGCCGTCGCCGGTTGTGTCGAAGACGCCGTCCGGGCAACCGAGCTGGGCGTCAGGTGCCTGCTCGTCGCCGACGAAGGCGTGCTGTGGACGCTGCACCGGGCACGGGCGGCCGGCATCATCCCGGCCGACACGACGCTCAAGGTCTCCGCGCTCATCGGGCCGGTCAACCCGGCCGCGTACGCGGTCTACGAGCGCCTGGGCGCCGACTCCGTCAACGTGCCCAGCGACCTGACGCTCGATCACCTCACCGAGATCCGCCGGGTGTCGGGCGCCCCGATGGACATGTACATCGAGGCACCGGACGACCTCGGCGGCTACGTCCGCATGTACGAGGTGGCCGAGCTCATCAGACGCGGCGCCCCGTTGTACCTGAAGTTCGGCTTGTCCAAGGCCCCCGGCATCTATCCGTACGGGCACCACATGCGGGAGTTGACCCTGGCCACCGCCAGGGAGCGGGTGCGCCGCGGCCGGCTCGCCCTGGACCTCCTGGCGCGCCACGGAGCGGACGGCGACATGGCGCCGCTCGGGTCCCGGCTGCCGGGCGATCTGCAACGGTTCGAAATCTCGTCATAACGTTCCGGCTACTCGACTTCACAAAAGAAGACACAGTCGACCACAATCCACCACAACTCTTCTCGGTCTTTCCGGCACGACCACCAAGGAGCGACTTCGCGCCTCAGACCGAGCCCTGCCACAGATCAAGGATGATGATCATGCGTATCCGCAGAGCCGCAGTCACCGCCATAGCCGGAGCCGCCTCCCTCGCCCTGACCCTGTCCGCCTGCGGCCAGAGCGGTGAGGGCGGCAGCAAGGAGAGCGGAGGCGACACGAAGGGCGCCACCATCGGCATCGCGATGCCGACCAAGTCCTCCGAGCGCTGGATCGCCGACGGCAACAACGTCGTCAAGGACCTCCGGTCCAAGGGCTACAAGACCAAGCTGGTCTACGGCGAGGACGACCCGGACCAGCAGGTCTCGCAGGTCGAGAACCTGATCACGCAGGGCGTCAAGGCACTGATCATCGCCGCGATCGACAACAAGTCGATGAACAACGTGCTCCAGCAGGCCAAGGACGCGAACATCCCGGTCATCTCCTACGACCGCCTGATCCTCGGCACGCAGAACGTCGACTACTACGCCTCCTTCGACAACGAGAAGGTCGGCGAGCTCCAGGGCACCTACATCGTCGAGAAGCTCGGCCTGAAGGACGGCTCCAAGAAGGGCCCGTTCAACATCGAGCTGTTCGCCGGCTCCAACGACGACAACAACACCCGCTACTTCTTCCAGGGCGCCATGAACGTCCTGCAGCCCTACATCGACAAGAAGCAGCTCGTCGTCCGCTCCGGCCAGACCAAGCTCAACCAGGTCACCACCCTGCGCTGGGACGGCGGCACCGCGCAGAAGCGCATGGACGACATCCTGACCTCCGCCTACAAGAGCCAGCGGGTCGACGCCGTCCTCTCCCCCTACGACGGCATCTCCATCGGCATCCTGTCGGCCCTGAAGTCCGACGACTACGGCTCCAAGAGCAAGCCGCTGCCGGTCGTCACGGGCCAGGACGCCGAGGTCGCCTCGGTGAAGTCGATCATCGCCGGCCAGCAGTCGATGACCGTCTACAAGGACACCCGCCAGCTCGCCAAGGTGTCCTCGAACATGGTCGACGCGCTGCTCAACAAGAAGAAGCCCGAGGTCAACGACACCAAGACCTACGACAACGGCGCGAAGGTCGTCCCGGCCTACCTGCTGGAGCCGGTCGCGGTCGACAAGTCGAACTACCAGGAGGAGGTCGTCGACTCCGGCTACATCAAGGAGAGCGACCTCAAGTAGTCCCCGCCACCGACCGACGATTCACCACTGATTGGAAGGCACGACCATGGCGGGACCCGTCCTGGAAATGCGCTCGATCGTCAAGACCTTTCCCGGCGTCAAGGCGCTGTCGAACGTCACACTGACCGTCCGCCAGGGCGAGGTCCACGCCATCTGCGGGGAGAACGGCGCCGGCAAGTCGACCCTGATGAAGGTCCTCTCCGGCGTCCACCCGCACGGCACGTACGAGGGCGACATCCTCTTCGAGGGAGAGGTCTGCCAGTTCAAGGACATCCGGGCCAGCGAAGAGCGCGGCATCGTGATCATCCACCAGGAACTGGCCCTGGTGCCCTACCTCTCCCTCGCCGAGAACATCTTCCTCGGCAACGAGCACGCCACCCGGGGGATCATCAGCTGGACCGAGACCCTGCGGCACGCCACCGAACTACTGCGCCGGGTGGGGCTCGGCGACCACCCCGACACCCGCGTCGCCGACATCGGCGTGGGCAAGCAGCAGCTCGTGGAGATCGCGAAGGCCCTGTCGAAGAGGGTGAAGCTGCTCATCCTGGATGAGCCGACCGCCGCCCTGAACGACGAGGACAGCGGCAAACTCCTCGACCTGATCCTGGAGTTGAAGAAGCAGGGCATCACCTCGATCATCATCTCCCACAAGCTCAACGAGATCCGCAAGGTCGCCGACTCGGTGACGATCCTGCGCGACGGCCGGACCATCGAGACCCTCGACGTGAAGGCCGCGGAGACCACCGAGGACCGGATCATCAGCGGCATGGTCGGCCGGGACCTGGAGAACCGCTTCCCGGAGCGGTCGCCGCACGAGCCCGAGGAGGGCGCGGCTCCGGCCCTGGAGATCCGCGGCTGGACCGTGCACCACCCGATCGACCAGCAGCGCAAGGTGTGCGACGACGTGTCGCTGCACGTGCAGCGCGGGGAGATCGTCGGAATCGCCGGTCTGATGGGCGCCGGCCGCACCGAACTCGCGATGAGCGTCTTCGGGCGGACCTACGGCCGGTACGCGGCCGGCACGGTCCTCAAGGACGGCACGGAGATCCGCACCAAGACCGTCCCCGAAGCGGTCAAGCACGGCATCGCGTACGTCACCGAGGACCGCAAGCACTTCGGCCTCAACCTCATCGACACCATCAACCGGAACATCTCGCTGAGCGCCCTGGGCAAGGTCGCGAGGCGCGGTGTGGTTGACGAGCACGAGGAGCGGCAGGTCGCCGAGGGCTTCCGCAAGTCCATGAACATCAAGGCGCCGACGGTGTTCGAACCGGTGGGCAAGCTCTCCGGCGGAAACCAGCAGAAGGTCGTCCTCAGCAAGTGGATCTTCTCGGGTCCGGACGTGCTGATCCTGGACGAGCCGACGCGCGGTATCGACGTCGGCGCCAAGTACGAGATCTACACGGTCATCGACCAGCTGGCCGCCCAGGGCAAGGCGGTCGTCTTCATCTCCTCCGAGCTGCCCGAGCTGCTCGGCATGTGCGACCGCATCTACACGATGGCCGCGGGGCGGCTGACGGGTGAGTTCTCGCGGGCCGAGGCCTCCCAGGAATCGCTGATGCGTCAGATGACGAAGGACAAAGAGGTAACCCGATGAGCACGGACGTGACCGCCAAGAGCCCGGCCCCCGCGCCGCCGGGCAAGAGCGGAGGGGCCGCGGGCGACGGCCTGTTGCAGCTGGTGCTGGACGGCATGCGCCGCAACATGCGGCAGTACGGCATGCTGATCGCGCTGGGCCTGATCGTGGTCCTGTTCGCCGTCTGGACCGACGGCGACCTGCTGCTCCCGCGCAACGTCTCCAACCTGGTGCTGCAGAACAGCTACATCCTGATCCTGGCCATCGGCATGATGCTGGTCATCATCGCCGGCCACATCGACCTCTCGGTCGGCTCCCTGACCGCGTTCGTCGGGTCGATGGCCGCGGTGTTCATGGTCAAACAGGATCTGCCCTGGCCCCTCGCCGTGGTGCTGTGCCTGGCCGTGGGCGCGGTCGCCGGTGCCGTACAGGGGTTCTTCATCGCGTACGGCGGCATACCGTCGTTCATCGTGACCCTGGCGGGCATGCTGATCTTCCGCGGACTGACGGAGATCTTCCTGGAGGGCCAGACCCTCGGCCCGTTCCCGGACGGGCTGCAAAAGGTCGCCAACGGGTTCCTGCCCGAGGTCGGACCGAACACGAACTACCACAACCTCACCCTGCTGCTGGGCTTCGCGATGATCGCCTTCGTGATCTTCCAGGAGGTCCGTGACCGCAAGCGGCAGCAGGAGTTCGACCTGGACGTCCCGCCCACCAAGCTGTTCCTGCTGAAGCTGGTAGCCATCGGCGCCGCGGTGCTGACGCTCACGCTGCTGCTCGCCAGCTACAAGGGCGCCCCGATCGTGCTGCTCATCCTCGGCGTGCTGCTCGTCGGCTTCGGCTACGTCATGCGCAACGCCATCATCGGCCGCCACATCTACGCCATCGGCGGCAACCTCCCGGCGGCCAAGCTGTCGGGTGTGAAGGACAAGAAGGTCACCTTCCTGGTCTTCCTGAACATGGGCATGCTCGCGGCCCTGGCGGGTCTGGTCTTCGCCGCCCGCTTCAACGCGGCCTCTCCCAAGGCCGGCCTCAACTTCGAGCTGGAGGCGATCGCGGCCTCGTTCATCGGCGGCGCGTCGATGAGCGGCGGTGTCGGCACCGTGCTCGGCGCGATCATCGGTGGCCTGGTCCTGGGCGTGCTGAACAACGGTATGAACCTCGTCGGCATCGGCACCGACTGGCAGCAGGTCATCAAGGGCCTGGTGCTGCTGGCGGCGGTCGGGTTCGACGTGTGGAACAAGCGCAAGGTCGGTTCGTAAGTCAGATCGGGGCCCCGCCGGAAGGCGGGGCCCTCTCCTTATACGGGAGCCGCACACATGGAACTGAACAGACGCACGGTCATCGCGGGAGCGGCGGCAGCGGGCATGGCCGCCACCACGCTCGGCGGCACGGCGCACGCCACAGGAGGCAGGAAGCCGGTGAAGACGCTCTTCGGCAAACTCGCCGACGGCACGAAGGTCTACAGCTGGTCACTGGAGAACGGCGGCACCCGCCTGAAGGTCCTCTCCTACGGCGGCATCGTCCAGTCCCTGGAGATACCCGACCGCCGCGGCCGCTACGCCAACGTCTCCGCGGGCTTCGACAACCTCGAGGACTACGTCGCCAAGAGCCCGTACTTCGGCGCCCTGATCGGCCGCTACGGCAACCGCATCGGCAAGGGAAAGTTCACCCTGGACGGCAAGGACCACCAGCTGTCCGTCAACGACGGTGAGCAGAGCCTGCACGGCGGCGCCAAGGGCTTCGACAAGCGCGTGTGGGACGTCGAGCCGTTCACCAAGGGCGCCGACGTCGGCCTGCACCTGTACTACACGTCCGTCGACGGCGAGATGGGCTACCCGGGCACGCTCAAGACCAAGGTGACGTACACGCTCACCCGGCACGGCGACTGGCGCATCGACTACGAGGCCACCACCGACAAGGCCACCGTCGTCAACCTGACCAGCCACGTGTACTGGAACCTGGCCGGTGAGGGCAGCGGCACCATCGAGGACCACGAGCTTCAGATCGCCGCCTCCCGCTACACACCCACCGACGCGGGCCTGATCCCCACCGGCGAGCTGGCCAAGGTCGCGGGCACGCCCTTCGACTTCGGCCGGGCCAAGCCGATCGGCCGGGACATCCGCACCTCGCACCCGCAGCTGGTGACCGCCAAGGGCTTCGACCACAACTGGGTCCTCGACAAGGGCATCACCGCCCGGCCCGAGCACGTCGCCACCCTGCGCGACCCGGCCTCCGGCCGCAGCCTGAAGATCGCCACGAACGAGCCGGGCCTGCAGTTCTACTCCGGCAACTTCCTCGACGGCACCCTGACCGGCCCGTCCGGCCGCACCTACCGGCAGGGCGACGCGCTGTGCCTGGAGACGCAGCACTTCCCGGACTCGCCGAACAAGCCGAAGTTCCCCTCGACGGTGCTGCGACCTGGGCAGACGTACCGGACGACGACGATCCACACGTTCGGCTGCTGAGACCGCCGACAGACCTTCACGGTTCGGGCACATGTTCCGACCGTTCTCCCGACGGTTGAACAGTGTGACCGTGGTCTCCGTATGAAGGGGCGGCCCGCGCTCCCCCGCGCGGGCCGCCCTTAAACGTCGGGCCCGTCCGTCCCCAACGGGTCCGCCCCATACGGAGGTTCCATGGCCGACAACGTCACGTCGCTGTTCCGCAGTACCGCGGCACACAGCCCGTCGATGGCGGCTCTGACACGTGAGGGCGGCGAGGGAGCCGGCCCCGTGGACTTCTGTATCCCCTGCAACCCGTACTTCCCGACCCCGGCCATGTTCGAGGACATGGCGGGCCGGCTGCGCGACATCATCACGTACTACCCGAGCAGCGCCGACACCATCACGGCCGAGCTGTGCAGCCTGCTCCAGCTCCCGCCGCAGTGCGTGGCCATGGGCAACGGCTCGACCGAGCTCATCACCTGGATCGACCACCTGCTGGTCCGCGAGTCCCTCGCCGTGCCCGTCCCCACCTTCGGCCGCTGGACCGACCAGCCCATGGAGACCGGCAAGCGGGTCGACATGTTCCCGCTCCAGGAGTCCAGCGGCTTCGCCCTCGACCTCGCCCAGTACGCCGAGTTCATCCGGGCCCGCGGCACCCGCGTCGCCGTGATCTGCAACCCCAACAACCCCGACGGCGGCTTCCTGCACAAGCACGCCATCGTGCAGTTCATGGACGCCATGGCCGATCTCGACCTGGTCGTCATCGACGAGTCGTTCCTGGAGTTCGCGGACGCCGAGGCCGAGCCGTCCGTCGTCCAGGAGGCGATGCTGCGGCCCAACGTGGTCGTGCTGCGCAGCCTCGGCAAGAACTTCGGCCTGCACGGCATCCGCTTCGGCTACCTCGTCGCCAACCCGGCGCTCGCGGGCCGCATCCGCTCGATGCTGCCGAAGTGGAACCTCAACTCCTTCGCCGAGCACGTCGTCTTCATGCTGAAGGAACACGGCGCCGAGTACGCGCAGAGCCTCCAGCAGGTGCGCCGCGACCGGCTCGACATGGCCGGCCAGCTGTCCTCCCTGCCCGGGCTGACGGTCTACCCGTCGCAGGGCAACTTCCTCTTCGTGCGCCTTCCCGTGGGCGCCGAAGGCACCGTGGTCCGGGACCGCATGCTCACCGAGCACCGGATCCTGGTCCGCGAATGCGGCAACAAGATCGGTTCGTCCAGCCGCTTCCTGCGTCTCGTGGTGCGCCCCCAGGTGGACGTGCGTCGCCTGGTGTCCGGCCTGGAACAGGTGCTCTACGGGACGTCCAGGAGGGGAGCCGCCGTACCCGAGCTGAGCAATGGGACCAGCTACAGCTCGGGTACGGCGGCCGTGGACCGGCTGGTGAGCGAGACGAACGGGTCGGGCGTACGGGGGCTCGCGGCGCAGGCCATGGGGTCGGTCCCGGCGGCTGCCGCGAGCACCGGGACGGGGGGCCAGGGGTTCACCGCCGCGCCGGCGCCCGCGCCCGCCGCCGCGAGTGCCGGCGCCGTCGGCGGACCGGGACCGGCCCCCGCCCCGACCCCCGCTCCGGCCACCGGCATCGGCATGCCGCTCCCCGCCGCCGCGTCCGCCGTACCGGCGGGTGCGGGCGGCGGGATGCCGATGCCGGCCGCGGCACAGATGCCGCAGCCGCAGATCCCCCAGCAGGTGCCGCAGCCCGCGCCCCAGCCGATGCCCGCCCCGGCACCGCCCCTGGCCCCCGCGGCCCAGGCCCCCGCCCCGCCCCTGGCTCCCGCGGCCCAAGCCCCCGCCCCGCCCCTGGCTCCCGCGGCCCAAGCCCCGGCGCCGGTCCCTGCTCCGGCGCCGGCTCCCGCGCCGTCGCCCATGGCGGCCCCGTTCACCGGGCCCACGCCGCCCGGTGTCCCGGCCCGCGGCGGCCTGACGGCGGCGCAGGTACGGGGTACGAACGGGCTGACTCCGGCGCCGGCCACGGGGTGGCCTGCGGCGCAGAGCTGGCCGAACGCGGCGGGGATGGGCCAGGCCGGGTAGTACGGCGGGTGCGGGCAGGGGGTGGCCGGTCGCGCCGTTCCCGGCACCCCCGAGCAGCGAACCCGCGCGGCGGATCGACGTGCACGATGCGCGGCATCAGGCCGGTGCCGGCTCCCACGGCTGACGGTTGTCGGTGATCCGCACGTGCGTGCGCACCCCGGGGCGGGGGCCCCGCCCCGGGGGCTGTCGCCGTCGTGCGGGAATCAGCCGGTGGGGAGCCCCAGCCCGTAGTACGTCACGTGATAGCCGTCCACGTACTCGGCCTCGCCGCCGAGGATCAGATCGGTCGGTTCGCTCACCCCCGCCGCCCTGGCCGTCGCCACGAGCATCTCGGCGAGGGCGCGGCCCTCGGGTTCACCGGGGCCACCCGCGTCGACCCGCCAGACCGGATCGTCGTCGCTCCAGACCGAGGCCGTGCGCGGGTGCTTGGCGACGGTGCCCCAGCCGGTGCTGGTGAACGCGGACGATGGTGGAATCGATCTGGACCAGCCAGTCGATGTCGCCGGCCGCGTCCGCCCGGGCCTGGATCTGCCGCAGGGCCCGGGTGAACACGCCGTCCAGGGCGTAGCGGCGGAAGCGGGTGTAGACCGTCATCCACGGCCCGTAACGTTCCGGCAGGTCACGCCAGGAGATCCCGGTCCGGATCTTGTAGACCATCCCGTTGATGACCTGCCGGTCCTCCACGCGAGGCCGCCCTGTCGCGGTCCGGGGTATCAGCGGAGCGAGTAACTCCCAATTCCGGTCAGTGAGTTCATGACGACGTACCACAACACCATGATCCACCACCCGGATGATCTTTGAAGACGGATCCTAGTTGCAGTTTTGGAAACCACATGCGTAAGCTGAAGGCACAGCGACTGACCACCGCGAAAGGCCGAACATGGGGGACAACGTGAACTCCGCAGAGCAACTGCGTGCCGTAGAGGACGCCCCGAACCTCACACAGGCCGCCACCACCGGCGAGCGTGCCCTGGGTGCCCTGTCGGCCCTGATGCTCTTCGCCGTGCTTGCCGCAGCAGCCGCCATCGAGATCCCCGTAGGCGTGGGCTGCGTCGTTCTGCTGCTCGCCCTGGTTCTCGTGATGCGCTGGCGCTGGTTCCACCTGCGGGCACCCAGCCGGAGGCCGCACTCCAAGGTGGAGGAATGGACCTCCTTCCTCGTCCCGGTTTCCCTGGCGATTCCCGCACTGGGGCTGCTGTGGAACAACCCCGTGGAACTTGCGGGGGCCCTGGTGGCCGCGGCCGTACCGACCGCCGTGTTCACCGGTTATCTCGCACTGCGGTGGAGGCGCTGACATGACCCCTCAGCCGCGGACGCGTCTGACGACGGTGATGCACTCCCCCACACGTCTCGCCATTCTGGGGGTCCTGAGACATGTCCAGCAGATCAATTTCGCCGATCTGCAGAATTCCCTGGAACTCTCCACTCCTGAACTCTCCCGGCAATTGGGCATCTTGGAGAAAGAGAACCTCGTCGAGATCGCCAAGTTCCGCGAGCGGCGGCATGCGGTGACCCGGGTCCGCCTCTCGCCCGCAGGCCGCAAACAATTCGAGGAGTACCTGGACGAACTGCGCAAGGTCGTCCAGGCGGACCTCGAGTAGCGGGACGCGCGAATGCCGGCGCGGAGACGGGGCGGGCCAGAACAGCCCGCCCCGTTGCTCCCGTCCAGTCGCACAACTCCCTCAGAGTTTGTGGACCTGCGCGGTCGTCACGCCCAAGGGGTGGCACACCAGATGCCACTGGCAGCGAGGGTGGCAGCGAGCCCCACGACCCCGCCCTTGACGGCGATCTTGAGCCCCCGCTTGGCTGCTTCCTTGGTGATCAGCCGGGCAGCGTCGGACCACTTCTTCTCCGACAGCTTGTTCATGATGGCGGACGTCGCACCGCCGAGACCACCCAGGCCCACAGCCTTCAGCAGGCACTTGCCGTAGCTGTCCTTGCTCGCCGCGGCCGCCCGCGGTCCGGACGACGCCTTGGACTTGGCCGCACCCGCACGCTGCTCCGCGATCTGGGCTTCCACCGCGTCGGCGAATTCCTTGCCGAACTTGGCCTCGGCGGCAGCACGGTCGAACGTGCCGTCGGCTGCGCTCAGTTCGCCACCGTAGATGGCCTCCAGGTATCGCGCCAGCTCGTCGATCTGCTGCTGGGAGAGCTCCTCAGCGGACACCGAGGTGGCGGCCGGCGCCTCAGGGGCGGCGTGTGCCGAGCTGACACCGCTGAAGGTGACGGCAGCCGCGCACACAAGAGACACCAGCGCCGCACGGCGGCGGAAGGTCCTCACAACTAACTCCTTGGTCAGAGAAGAAAGACAGGGGTTACTGCCCCATCAATTCACCGGGACCGCGCGCACGTTGGTCGTTCGTGCCGGTGTTCCCCCGCGCGGCCCGGACGAAGATCACTTAATCATGACGGTAATGTCAGGCCAAAGCCAGAAAGGCCAAGCTGAAGAAGATCTGAGGTTCACTCAGCTTCGGTCAACATTCAAATAGCGATCCGTGCAGGCGATTTACCCAACGGCCTCGCTCTCTCGCCTCTGCCCCTCCGCTTTCAGACCGCTGGCAGCCGCTGCGGTGCTGCGGCATGACGCTCCGCTCCTGCCCGAGTCACAGAGCGCCTTGGAGCCGTCCTCGTCCTGTCCTGTCGCAGCCGTTCCAGAGCCTGTTGCAGCGGATGCGAGGAAACCTATGACCACCGTCGAACTGGCCTGGTTCAAGTCCAGCTACAGCAGCAGTGGCGACGGCGATTGCGTCGAGGTGGCCGTAGCCATATGCCCCGATGCCGTCCACATCCGGGACTCAAAGAACAAGCAGGGCCCCCAGCTCCGCCTCTCCCCCACCGCCTGGTCCGCCTTCCTCACGCACGCCGGCAGTAACTGTCGGGGCCTCTGAAGTACCTGTCTCATCAGATACTTGACGCCGTTCCACTTTGCCGAACTCACAGCTCACGGACAGAATGCATCCCTACTCTGCCGTGTCCATGACAGACACCTCGAAGAAACGCCCCGACATCCCCATCGGCCGACGTACCGTCCTCCTCGCCACCGGCGCCACCGCCGCCACACTGGCCGTCGGAGCCGCCGTCCCCTCCGCCGACCAGGGCTCCCGGGAGGCCGGTGCCACCGGCCCGGTCGCCGCCGCAGCCGTCTGCACCCTCACCAAGGAGCTGACCGAGGGCCCCTACTACCTCGACGGGCAGTACGTCCGCTCCGACATCCGCGAGGACAAGACGGGCATCCCCCTGAAGCTGACGCTGACGGTCGTCGACGACGACACGTGCGCCCCGCTGAAGAACGCCCTGGTGGAGGTCTGGCACGCCGACGCGCTCGGCGAGTACTCCGGCTTCGTGGGCAGCAACGGCCACAACGAACCGGACAACGGCACGTTCCTGCGCGGCGGCGTCCTCACCGACGCGCGGGGCGTCGCGGCGATCACGACGGTCTACCCCGGCTGGTACCGGGGGCGCTGCGTGCACATCCACATCAAGGTCCACACGGACGTGACCCTGACCCCCGACGGCTCCTTCACCGGCGGCCGGGAACTGCACACCGGCCAGCTCTTCTTCGCCGAGACGATGACGACCCGGGTCGCTGCACTCTCGACGTACAAGGTCAACACCGTCCCGCGCACCACCCTGGCCCAGGACTCGATCTACGACGACGGGGGCGCGGCCTCGGGCCTCCTCACCCTCACCCCGCTCGGCAGCACGACGTCCGCCGGCTACGCGGGCACGCTGACCCTGGGCGTGGAACAGGGCTGACGCCGGGCGCACCCGGCGCGTACCGCGGGGGCCGCTCGGCCACCGGGCGGCCCCCTTCCCTCACCGTCGCCCGCCGAACTCCCAGTCGTGCACCTCGATGTCGGCGTACCGCTCGCGGGTCAGCACGGCCCGCGCCGCCTCCGCGTCCGGTGCCCTCAGCAGCGCCGCCGTACCCAGCCACACCGCGCCGTCGTCGGACCACAGCGGTCCGTACGCGATCAGTTCGTCACGGCAGGGCGGTACGTCGAGGTCGGCGGCTGGACCGTCGCCGAGGCCGAGTACGAGGAAGCGGTGCCCTCCCGTACGGCCGCCGGGGAAGTCCCACATGGTGCGGTCCAGGAGGTTGCGCCACCGGCGCAGCAGGACGTCCCGGTACACCCCGGCCTGGTGGTTGGGCTCGTCGAAGGCGAACGCGCGGGCGGCTGCGGGATCCGGCAGGTCGACGATGTGCACGCTGCCGGTGGGGGTCTCCCCGTCCGCGGCGAAGGTCGGGCCGCGGGCTATCAGCTCGGCCTCGTAGCGGTCCATGTAGGCCCAGTGGGCTTCCCCCAGTTCCTCGCGCAACGGGAGGGACCCGGGCCGGTCCCGGTGATAGCAGAAGAACTCCATGCCGGGAGGCTACTGTTGACGGTCCCCCTCCACCGATGTCACGCCCGCAGGAGATGCCGACCGTGCGCAGCGCCGCCGTAACGCCCGAGGGCGACCGAATACGCTGGGTCGAACTGCCGGGGCAGGAGCCGTCGCGCGTGTACGTGCACGGGCTGGGTGCCACGTCACCGGCCTACTTCACGGAGGTCGCGGTCGACCCGAGGCTGTCCGGCCGCCGCTCGCTGCTGGTCGACCTGCTGGGCCACGGCATCAGCGACCGCCCCGCGCGTTTCGACTACACGCTGGAGTCCCACGCCGACGCGCTCGCCGGCGCCCTGACGGCGGCGGGTGTCTCGGCGGCCGAGCTGATCGCCCACAGCATGGGCGGCTCGGTGGCCATCGTCCTGGCGGCCCGCCACCCGCACCTGGTCTCCCGCCTGGTGCTGATCGACGCCAACCTCGATCCGATCCCGCGCACGCCCGGATCCCAGGGCAGCAGTGGCATCGCCGCCTACTCCGAGGAGGAGTTCGTGGCGGGCGGCGGCTGGGCTGAGGTCCGCGACCGGGTGGGGGCCCACTGGTGGTCCACGATGCGCCTGGCCGGCCGCGAGGCCCTGCACCGCAGCGCGTTCCACCTCACCCGCGGCACGGTCCCGGTGATGCGCGAACTCCTGCTCGAGCTGACGATTCCCCGCACGTTCCTGCTCCCGGAGTCCGACGGCCCGCTCCCGGGCGCCGACGCCCTCACCGAGGCCGGAGTGTCCGTCGTCGCGATCCCCGACTGCGGCCACAACGTCATGCTGGACAACCCGGAGGCCTTCGTGCAGGCCACGGCCGCGGCACTGGCGCCGCAGGACTGACGCGTCCTCGTCGGCGGGCTCGTCCGGGTGGGAGTCTCGGGGTACTTCACGAACGACATCGACCGCGAGGGCGGGCACGTACCGGTGCTGGCCCTCGTCGCCTTCGTGCTGCTCGGCACGGCACCGGCAGGGGCGGGCCCGGCCCGCCGCGACTGAGGCTGCCGGGGGCGGCCCGCCGGGCTGGAAGGCCGCCCCCCGTTCACACCATCACGACTTCTTCGGGGGGCACTGCTTCCACGCCAGGTGGTACACCGTGCTGATGTCCCCATCCGTCGAGTCCATCGTCATGAAGCTGACCTTGTTGGCCGACTGGGTGCCGGCGTTGACCCGGAGTTCGGTGTTGATGTTGAAGTTCCGCTGGACTCCGCAGGGCGCGTAGACCAGTTGGGCCCAGTCCGTCTCGTCGGTCGCCTGCCAGTTGTCGTTGTAGGGGCCGCTGAAGGGATGGTTCCTGTACACCGTGCTGGGCGAGCCCTGGAAGTAGTACGAGGCCCGCTGGGAGCCGCTCGCACCGGGCTGGAGGGAGGCGAAGCCCCGGTAGTCGGCGCTCGCGATGGCGTAGGTGAATCCGCCGGGGACGTGGACGATCAGGCTGAGCTGGCAGTTCCTCCGGAACGCGGTCGGGTCGGAGCCGCCGCCGGCCTGGGCGAGGTAGTCGCTGTAGGTCACCGTGAACGCCGTGTTGTCCTCGGAGACGGCGACCGCGGCCGTGCCCTGCGGGCAGCCGGAGCCGTTCACCGTGGCGACCTTGATGACGATCTTGTCCGGGGGCGGGTCGTCGAACCCGGAGGACGCGGATTGCGCGGGAAGTGCGCTGGTGAGCAGCGCGGCGATCGCGCCGCTCAGGAGCAGGCCACCGGCCATGGTTCTCCCATCCGTACGTGGGGGGTGGAACAGGTGATAGACATGGGCATGTCAAATCGACAGCGCATGCGCCCCCGGTCTGTGACCGTTCCATGAAGGAGCTGTGAAGGCCGGGAGCGGTCGCATCGTACGCAGGGCGGCAGGAGCGGACCAGGTAGCTCTCCGGCCATTCACACTGGCGGGAATTCACCCGGGCTCCGGTGGGCGCATAGGGTGCGTTGCACCAAGGCGTCAGACCGGGGACATCCCGAGGACATCCCGAGGACGGAATGAGGATCACGCACCGCGCCGCGCACGGCCGCCGCCCCTCAGGGGTTCTCCCAGGCCGCCGGTTCCGCCGCCAGCCGTTCCACCGGCTCGGGCAGCGCCCCGGCCGCGAGGTCGGCGACCGTCACGCCCTCCAGGATCCGGCGCACGTTGGCCCGCAGGGCGATCCACAGCGGCAGCAGCGGCTCGGCGGTGCCGGAGTAGGCGAGGCCGGTCGGCCGCTCGCCACGCACCGAGACGATCGGCCCGTCCACGGCGCGGATCACGTCCGCGACGGTGATCTGCGAGGCCTCCCGGGCCAGCCGGTAGCCGCCGCCCCCACCGCGCCGGCTGTCGACGACACCGCCCCGGCGCAGATCGCCGAGGATGCCCTCCAGGAACTTGTGGGGGATGTCCTGCGCGGTCGCGACGGCCTCCGCCTTGACCGACCCCTCCCCCTGCCGGACGGCCAGCTCCACGACCGCTCGTACCGCGTAGTCCGCACGTGCCGAGATCCTCATAGGACCATTGTCGCCGTCACCCTGTAGACATTGAGCACACGCACCGCGCACCACAGCGAGCACACCCACCCCGTACGACAAGCACACGCACCGCGCACGTATCGCAAGGCACAACAGGAGGCGCTCCCTTGGAGCTCAGCAGGCGCACCTTCCACGCTCTGGCCGGCACGGCGGCGCTCGGCTTCGCGCTGACCGGCAGCGGGTCGCCGACCTCCGCCGACCCGGCACGCACCGCGCCCACCGGCCCGCCGCCCCCGGTGCCGAGCGCGGACGGCAGACCGCACGAGATCGGCTTCGACCACTCCTCGCTGATCGTCGACGGCCGCCGTCTGATGCTGTGGTCGGGCGAGATGCACCCCTTCCGGCTGCCGAGCCCGTCGCTGTGGCGGGACGTCCTGGAGAAGATGCGTGCGCACGGCTACAACGCCGTCAGCGTGTACGTCGCCTGGAACCACCACTCCCCCGCGCCCGGCCGCTACGACTTCACCGGTGTGCGCGACCTGGACCTGTTCCTGCGGACGGCCGCCGAGACGGGGATGTACGTGATCGTGCGGCCCGGGCCGTACATCAACGCGGAGGTCGACGCCGGCGGTTTCCCCGGCTGGCTGACCGCCACCGAGGGGCGGGCCCGGACCTCCGACCCGACGTATCTGCGCTATGTCGACGAGTGGCTGACCGCGGTCAACGCCGTCGTCGCGGGGCGCCTGTTCACCCGTGGCACGGGCACGGTCCTGCTCTACCAGATCGAGAACGAGTACGACGCAGCCGTCGACGAGCCGTCCGGGCGCGCCTACATGTCGTACCTGTACGAAAAGGTCCGCGCCGACGGCATCGACGTGCCGCTGTTCCACAACGACAAGGGGCGCGCAGGCGCCTGGACACCCGGGTCGTTCGGCACCGGCGGGGAGAAGGGGCGGTGGCTGTACGGGTTCGACGGCTACCCGGAGCCGGACCGGGTGCCGCCGGACTGGGGGTCGTTCGGGTCCGGCGGCAGGGAGGGCGGGGCGACGGCCAGTCCGCGCACCCCCGGGTTCGTGCCCGAGTTCGGCGGCGGCTGGTTCGACCCGTGGGGCGGGTCCTGGTTCGACGGCAAGGGGTACGCACAGGCGCGCCGGACCCGGGACGCGGCGTACGAGCGGCGCTTCTACCTCACCAATCTCGCGAACGGCATCACCCTGCACAACGTCTACATGACGTACGGCGGCACCTCCTGGGGCTGGCTGCCCGCGCCGGCGGTGTACACCTCGTACGACTACGGCGCCGCGTTCGACGAGGCGCGCAACGCCACCCCGAAGCTGGCCCCGATGCACCAGATCGGGCAGTTGCTGCGGTCCGTGCCCGACCTCGCAAGGCTGCACCGGGCGAAGGCGGTGCGGGCGACCGACGAGCGGATGAAGGTCTACCACCTGACCAACCCCGACACCGGCGCCCACGTCTACGTCCTGCGCAACGACACCGACGAGGCGGTCTCCGCGACGCTGCCGGACGCCGGGATCGACGTGCCGGTCACGGTCCCGGCCCGCGACGCCAAGCTGCTCGCCGCCCATCTGAAGCTGGGCAAGCGGACGCTGGTGCACTCCACCGTGCAGCCCATGATGAGCCTGACCGCCGGGCGTCAGGACATCGCCGTGTTCGCGGGCCGCCGGGGCGAGATGGCGCAGGTCGTCCTGGAGTGCGCGGACGAGCCGACGCCCATGCGGCTGGACGCGGAGCCCGCCTGGGCCTACAACCTGGGCAAGCTGAACATCACGGCCCCGCTCGGCGCGGGCGGGCTGAGCCGGGTGCGGGTCGAGGGCGACGGCGTGGACACGCCGATGCTGGTGCTGTTCGCCGACGACGCCACGTCGCTGCGGCTGTGGCCCTACGAGACCCCGTCCGGCCCGCTCCTCGTCTACGGCCCCGCCCTGCTGCGGTCGGCCGAGCTGCGCGGCTCGACGGTCCATCTGCGCGGCGACACCATCGGGCAGACCGGCCTCGAGGTGTGGGGGCCGCGCGGCATCACCCACGTCACCTGGAACGGACGCCCGGTCGCCACCCGGATCAGCGCCTCCGGCAGTCTGCTGGCGCTGCGGCCGCTGCCCGGCGTGGCCCGGCCGGCCCTGCCCGCCCTCGACGGCTGGCGGCGGCGGGCCGGGAACCCCGAGGCCGAGCCGGACTTCGACGACTCGCAGTGGACGACGGCCGACAAGGAGACGACCTTCAGCACCACGCCCGTGCCCGACGGGCAGCCCGTCCTGTTCGCCGACGACTACGGCTTCCACTACGGCGACGTCTGGTACCGCGGCGAGTGGATCGGCGACGGCGCCGTCGAGTCCGTCTCCCTCGCCTACAGCACGGGTACGCAGGGCCTGCTGATGGCCTGGCTGGACGGCGAGCCGCTGGGCACGCACCGGATGCCGGTGCCGGACAAGGGCCGGGCACGGCAGGGGACGTGGACCGCGAAGGCCGGCTTCGACCTGCCGGAGAAGCTGCGGGAGAAGCTGCGGGAGAAGTTCCGTGAGGCACGGGACGGGCAGCGTGAGCGGCACGTGCTCTGCGTGCTCGTGCGGCCGATGCAGCACGACATGGACGGCGAGGCGCTAGACACCCACAAGGCCGCGCGCGGACTGACCGCCGTGACCTTCGAGGGCGGCTCCCCCGAGGTGACGTGGCGTATCCAGGGTGCTTCCATGCCCGATCCCGTGCGCGGGCCGATGAACAACGGCGGCCTGCACGGGGAGCGCGAGGGCTGGCACCTGCCCGAGTACGACGACGGCGACTGGAAGGACACCGAGCTGCCCCGGGCCGACCGGCGGCAGGGCGTCACCTGGTACCGGACGGACTTCCGGCTGGACGTCGACCCGGGTGTGGACGCCTCGATCGGGCTCGTCCTCGACGACGACCCGGAGCGGGCCTACCGCGTCCAGATCTTCCTCAACGGCTGGAACATGGGCCAGTACATCAACGATGTAGGTCCGCAGCACACCTTCGTCTTGCCGAACGGGGTCCTGCGCACACGTGGCGCCAACACACTGGCGTTGGCGGTGCTGTCCGACGGGACCACACCGGCCGGGCCCGGTGAGGTACGGCTGACGCTGCTGGGCGCGGCGGCCGGAGGGGTGCCCGTCGATCCGGTGTGACCGGATCGAGCCGTCCTCGCGCATTGCCTTCTCCGGCCCGCTGGTTCACCACCCGGGCCCACTACCTGCGCTGGGACGGCGCGGCCCGGGTGAGCGAGCGGCGGCCGGTGGCCGCGACCCCCGTCGTCATGAAACGCCCTGGCGAAGGTGCCGGGTCCGGACGGTACTGGGCGGTCGGGCCGGCCTCGACCTCGGCGTCCTCGACCGCCCTGCCGCGCATCGAGCGCTGACCGGGTCCCCGGCTCCTCACCCCAGCCGGATCACGTTCCAGGACAGCGGCTCCAGGACGGTGCTCAGCGTGCCGTCCCGCAGGGCCGTGCCGTCGACGGGGTGGGGGGTGACCCGCTCGGGGTCGTCGAGGGTGTTGCGGGCGTCGGGGTCGGTGTCCGCGAGGGCGCTGTGCTCGACGACCCGCGTCAGGTCGAGGCCGTTGAGGGCGACGTCGAGCGGCAGGGCGTCGGTGCGGCTGCGGTTGACGGCGAAGACGGTGACGGTGCCGTCGTCGGCGCGCACGGCGGTGGCGTGCAGCAGGTCGGTCTCGCCGTACTTCTTCGTCGCGTACGTCGGGGAGTCCACGCGGACGTCCAGGACCCGGCCGCGGCCGTAGCGCGCCGCCTGCGCGAACGGGAAGAACGTGGTCTGCCGCCAGGCCGGGCCGCCGGGCTCGGTCATGATCGGTGCGATGACGTTGACGAGCTGGGCGAGGCAGGCGACCGTGACCCGGTCGGCGTGGCGGAGCAGGGCGATGAGGAGCGAGCCGAAGACGACGGCGTCCGTGACGCTGTAGTTGTCCTCCAGCAGGCGCGGTGCTTCGGGCCAGTCGTCCTGCTCGAAGGTCTTGGCCCGGGCCTCCCACTCGGGCAGGTACCAGACGTTCCACTCGTCGAAGGAGAGGTTGATCTTCTTCTTCGACTTCAGCCGGGCGCCCACGTGGTCGGCGGTCGCGACGACGTTGTCGATGAAGGACTCCATGTCGACGGCGGAGGCGAGGAAGGAGTCGACGTCGCCGTTCTCGGGCCAGTAGTAGGCGTGCAGGGAGATGTGGTCGACGAGGTCGTACGTCTCCTGCAGGACCGTCGCCTCCCACTCGGCGAAGGTCGGCATGGACTGGCTGGAGGAGCCGCAGGCGACGAGTTCGACGCCGGGGTCCATCTGGCGCATGGCCCGGGCCGTCTCGGCGGCGAGGCGGCCGTACTCCTCGGCGGTCTTGTGGCCGGTCTGCCAGGGGCCGTCCATCTCGTTGCCGAGGCACCACAGCCGGATGCCGAAGGGGTCCTTGTCGCCATGGGAGACGCGCAGGTCGGACAGGGCGGTGCCCGCGGTGTGGTTGGCGTACTCCTGGAGTTCGAGGGCCTCGGCGACGCCGCGGGTGCCGAGGTTGACGGCCATCATCGGTTCGGCCCCGGGGCCGATCTTGCGCAGGAAGTCGATGTACTCGGAGAGGCCGAAGCGGTTGGACTCCGTCGAGTGCCAGGCGAGGTCGAGGCGGCGGGGGCGGTCCTCGGCGGGGCCGACGGAGTCCTCCCACTTGTAGCCGGAGACGAAGTTGCCGCCGGGGTAGCGGATGGTGGTGACGCCGAGTTCGCGGACGAGGTCCAGGACGTCGCGGCGCAGGCCCTTGTCGTCGGCGGTGGGGTGGTCCGGTTCGAAGACGCCGGTGTAGACACAGCGGCCGAGGTGTTCCACGAAGCTGCCGAAGAGGCGGGGGTTCACTTCGCCGACGGTGAAGGCGGGGTCGAGGGTGAAGCGGGCCTTGTGCATGGTCGCCTTTCGGGGTGGGCGGTGCGTTCGATATACCGGATCATGCTCGTTGCCTCGAACGGGACCGTAAGTTCGTAGCGTCGGCACGTCAATGGCCCGGCTCGGCTGCCGCGCGGACTTTCCGGGCAGGAACGGTCGTTCCCGGTTGAACTACGGACATCGGATCGCATGACGCGCGCACTTTCGGGCGCGTAGTCTCGGACGCGCCGCCAAAGCCGTCGGCCGGTGGCCGAGAAGGGGGAGCGATGGACATCGCGGGCGCGCGGATCAGGGCCGCCCGAGTCGCCGCCGCGCTCAGGCGCTCACGCAGTGGCCCGGCCATGCGCGGCCTGGCCGCCGAGCTCGCCTCCGCGGTCCGGAAGAGACCTGAGCGGCCCACCGACGTACGGTCGCTGTGCCGGGCGCTGTGCGAGGAGATGAGCGCGCGGCGCGGCGGACGGCCCGTGGAACTGCGGTTCGAGCGTTTCCCCGACGAGATAGAAGTGACCGGCCTGTGGGTCGAGTTCCAGGACTTCGACCTCGTCATCGTCGAGGAACGGGCCGAGGCGGTGCAGCAGTTGGTCATCCTCGGACACGAGCTGTGGCATCTGCACGCGGGGCACGGGCATCACCACGGGGTGGGCGCGGCGGCGGCCCACGCGTTCGCCGACCGGCCGGGCTGGGAGGACGTCGCGCTGGCGGTGGCCGCGCGTCACGGCTCCCGGGAACGCGACGAGGCGGAGGCCGACGCGTTCGGACACCGGCTGGCGGCGGGGTTCCGGGCGCTGCTGCCGGGCGGGCGCGAACCCGACGTGCCCCTCGAACCCGTGCAGCGGTCCCTGTACTACCGGGGGCCCCGAGGAGGTGCGGCACCGTGACGACGGTGGCGCTGACCCCGGCCGAGTTCGTCAACCAGTTCTATCCGAACTTCTGGTGGATCCCCGCGGGGGTCCTGGCCGCCGCCCTGGCCATCAAGCTGCCGAGCATCATCCGGCTGTGGAAGGACCCGATGCTGCGTGCGGTCGGCGGGCTGCTGCTGCTCGCCTGCGCGGTGTTCGTCTTCGTGGCGCCGTCGACGATCGCCCGGGTCAACCGGCTCACCGGGGTGGCGAACTTCTCCGGCCCCTGGGTCTACTCGCTGCTCACCGCGTTCTGCGCCTTCTGTCTGCTGCTGATCATCTCCTGGCGCAACGGCCTGTCCGACCGCTCGGACCGCACCCGGCGGGCGATGCGCGGCGTGGTGGCGGTCTATTCGGGTGTGATCGTCGCGATGTGGGTGCTGTTCGCCCTCGCGGACGTGCCGGTGGAGCGGCTGCGGGATCTCGACACGTACTACGCGAACACCCCGTACATGCGCGAGGTGATCGTGCTGTACCTGCTCGCGCACACCGTGGCCGCGCTGGTCACCAACGGGCTGATCTGGAACTGGGTCCGCACGGACGGGCTCGACTCGCTGCTGCGCTGGGGGCTGAAGTTCCTCGGCGTGGGCTACGCGGCGCAGTTGCTCTTCGACGCCGCCAAGATCAGTGCCGTGGTGGCCCGTTGGTCCGGGCGGGACCTGGACTGGCTGAGCACGGCCGTCGCCCCGCCGCTCGCCTGCCTGTCCGCCGTGCTCATCGCGGTCGGCTTCATCCTGCCGCACGCCGGGCAGTACCTGCACGGCCGCTGGCACGTCCGGCTGGCCCTGCACGAACTGCGGCCGCTGTACCTGCTGATGAGGACGGTCAACGGCTCCGGGGTCCCGTTCCTGCTGCGTGCGACACCGGAGTTGCGGCTGGTCCGCCGGGAGACGTTCATCCGGGACGTGCTGCTGCCGCTCGCCCGGCACATCGACGAGGGCCGGCGCGAACGGTTCCACGACGCCGCCCTGGCGCTCGGCCACCCGCCCGACGCGGCGAAGACACTCGCCGCCACCGCGGCGATCCTGGACGCGGCCGACGCCAGGCACCTGACGCGGGACGACGAGGGCACCGGTGCCCGCGACACCACGGAACTGCTGCGCGAGATCGGCGCCGTGTCCCGGGCCCTGCGCCGCACAGAGGACCTGCGGGCGGTCCGCGCCCTGGCCCGTGACCACAAGGACGGCAAGTCGCTCACCGGCTGACCGCGCCCCCGGCCCGGTCGCATTCCCGGACGAGGCCCGCACGGAAGGCCGCACGCACGGAACGTGAAGGTACGGTGAGAGCTGTCCGGAACGAGGCCCGTATGGCTCGAAACCGGTGTCGGCGTACGGGTGTTGTGCGCCGCACCGCGGTGGCCGGACGTCGGGGAGTGCCCTCAGGGGCGAAGGAGCCTTCATGGCTGAGTGCGAGGAGTCGCATGTCGCGTAGAGCTGTCGTCATCGGTGCGGGTCTGGCCGGCATGCTGGCCGCGGCGGCCCTGTCCGCCGTCGCGGACGAGGTGGTCGTTCTCGACCGGGACGATCTTCCCGAAGGGCCGGAGCACCGCAAGGGCCTGCCGCAGGGACGTCACGCGCATCTCCTCATGGCCGGTGGCCTGGCCCCCATGGAGGACCTGGTGCCGGGCGTGAGCATGCGCAAACACCTGCTCGCCGCCGGGGCGCACGAGATTCCGCTCGGCTCGGGCATGGTCGCCCTCACGCCCGAGGGCTGGTTCCGGCGCTGGCGGCACCCCGGCCCCAGCATGCTGACCTGCACCCGGGCCCTGCTCGACTGGGCCGTGCGGGGCGCCGTGCTGGACGGCACCGGGGCGGTGATCCGCAAGGCGCGGGTGCTGGAGCTGACCGGGTCGCCGCAGCGGGTGACCGGGGTACGCCTGTCGACCGCCGCCGGGGAGGAGGAACTCGCCGCCGACTTCGTGGTGGACGCGAGCGGACGCGGCTCGCGGATCGTGACCTGGCTGGCGGCGCTGGGCGTCCACGACGTGCGCGAGAAGACGGTGGACGCCGGCCTGGTCAACGCCACCCGTCTCTACCGGACCCCCGAGGGAGCCGGGCGCTTCCCCCTGACCATGGTGCAGGCCGATCCGTACCGGGGGCGGCCCGGCCGCAGCGGCATGGTGCTGCCGATCGAGGGCGACCGCTGGATGGTCAGCCTCGCCGGCACGCGGGGCGGCGGCGAACCGCCGTCCGACCCGGACGCGTTCCACCGGTACACCCTGGACCTGCCCGACCCCATCGTGGGCCGGCTGATCTCCGGTGCGGAACCGCTCACCGACGTCCACGTCAGCCGCAGCACCAGCAACCACCGCCGGTACCTGGAGAAGGTCCGCTCCTGGCCCGAGCGCCTCGTCGTCCTCGGTGACGCGCTGGCCACGTTCAACCCCGCCTACGGACAGGGCATGTCGGTGGCCGCGCTGGGCGCCCGGGAGCTGGGCCGGGAGCTGCGGCGGTCCGGCCTCGGCGAGCCCGGGCTGGCCCGGCGGGTACAGCGGCGGGCCGCCAGGCCGGTGGAGTCGGCGTGGACGATGGCGGTGAGCCAGGACGTCTGGTACCCGGGGACGCGTGGCGGTTCGCCCGGTATCGCCGACCGTCTGGTCACCGCGTACACGCGCCGCATGATCCGCACGGCGACCGGCTCGTACACCGCGGCGTCGGCGCTCTGGGACGTGATGAGCATGACGACCGGGCCGACACGGCTGCTCCGGCCGTCGACGGTCCTGGCGACGCTGAGCGGCCCGCCGTTGCCGGCGGCGGTGGGGGCGCCGCTGACGGACGAGGAGCGGGCGGTCCTGCGGCGGCTGGACCGGACGGGCCGCTGAGACAGGGGCGGTCCGGCCGTGGGCCGCTCTCCGTCCGCGTCCACGCGTGCGGGCCCCCCGGGGCCCCGGCCGTCCTACCCCGCTTGCGGTCAGCCGGCGAACGCGGGCTGTGCCAGTCCCTTGCCCGCCCCGGGCACCACGAACAGGGACCCGGCGAGTGCGGGCGGCTCGGCCAGTCCCACCCGGGCCGTCGTCACGTACAGGTCGGTCAGCCCGTCCCCGCCGAACGCACACGCCGTCACCAGCGCCACCGGCAGCTCGATCACCCGGTCCAGCTCACCGTCGGGCGTGTAGCGCCGCACCGCCGACCCCTGCCACAGGGCGACCCACACGCACCCCTCGGCGTCCACGGTGAGCCCGTCCGGGAAGCCGGCACTCTCCTCGATCACGGCGAGGGTCCGCCGCCCGGAGAGCCGTCCGTCCGCGTGGTCGAAGACGTCGACCCGGCGGGTCGGGGTGTCGATGTAGTACATGAGGCGCCCGTCGGGGCTCCACCCGGTGCCGTTGCTGACGGCGACGTCGTCGAGCACGACCTCGGCCGTGCCGTCGCCGGTGAGGCGGGACAGGGTGCCTCCTCCCGGTGCCTCGTCGTAGCGCATCGTTCCCGCCCACAGCGAGCCGTCGGGCGCGACGGCGGCGTCGTTGGCGCGGCGGCCGGGGACCGGCTCGTGGTGGAGCCAGCGGAAGGTGCCGTCGGGGTCGAGGAGGCCGACCCCGTCGCGCAGGTTCAGCACCAGTCCGCCGCCGGTACGCGGCTTGACGGCGCCGATGTGCTGTTCCGTGCGGCGCAGCGTGCGGCACCCGGTGGCCGGGTCGTAGGTGTGCAGGCGGGAGCCGAGGATGTCGATCCACAGCAGCCGGCCGGCCGCCGCGTCCCAGGTCGGTCCCTCGCCGAGCTCGGCCTCGGCCCGCACGGCGACCTCGTAGGGCACCGTCATGCGATGCCCCGGTGACCGAGGTGCTCGGACAGCTCGGCGGCGCCCTTGGCCGCGAGCTGCTCCAGCTCGGCCCGGCGCTCCTCGCTCCAGCGGATCATGGGCACGGAGATCGACAGGGCGGCGACGACCTGCCCGGTGCGGTCGCGGACCGGCGCGGCCACGCAGGACACGTCCGGGTTGGACTCGCGGTTCTCCACGGCGAGGCCGCGCTCGCGGATCTCGGCCAGGGCCTCGCGCAGGGCGGCCGGGTCGGTGATGCTGTTGGGGGTCATCGCGACCAGCTCGGCACCGTCCGGGATGCGCGCGGTGAGCTCCGGCTCGGGGAGGGAGGCCAGCAGCATCTTGCCGACGGAGGTGCAGTGGGCGGGCAGCCTGCGCCCGGCCGCCGAGACCATCCGCACGGCGTGCGTGGAGTCGACCTTGGCGATGTAGATGACGTCCGTGTCCTCCAGGATCGCCACGTGCACGGTCTCGTCGCAGGTCTCGGCGACGGACCGGGCGACCTGCTGGCCCTCGGCGGCGAGGTCGAGCTGCTCGGCGTAGCGGGCTCCGAGCTGGTACGGGCGTACGCCGAGCCGGTAGCGTCCCGGCTGGCCGGGCACCGGGACGATGTACTTCCGGGCGGCGAGCGTGGTCACCAGCTCGTGCACGGTGGTGCGCGGCAGCTGGAGCCGGCGCACGATGTCGGGGGCGGAGAGTGTCCCGTCCCCGTCGAGAAAGAGCTCGAGAATGTCGAGAGCCCGGGTCACGGCTGGTACGAGGCGTCCCACGACCGGCCCCCTCCCTTGTACGTCTCAGGCGCCTGTGTTCGAGATATCAACAGGCGATCGGCATGACGAACACAGGCTAGCCATAGAGGTATGCCCGGGCAATGGGCACAGGCACGGAAGGGACGGGACCGGGACCGGGACCGAGCCACGCAGGGAGCGAAGGCGCGCCCGGGACAGACGCGCACCGGCAGGGGCCGCGTTCCTGCGGCGGCTCCTGCCGGTGCACAGGCGGGCCGTGGATCAGGGGAAGTCGGCCCTGGCCTTGTTGACGAGCCGGGTCAGGTTGTTGCCCCCGGCGATGGCGTTGTAGTTGCCGAAGACGCCGCCGTTGGCACCGGCGCTGGCCACTCCGACCACGAAGGGGCCCTCGGGCCAGAAGCCGAAGACCGGGCTGCCCGACATGCCCTTGAGGAAGTCGCCGGTCTTGGTGATCAGCATGCGGCCGCCGCCGAGGTCGAAGTCGTCCTCGTCGAGGAAGAAGCCGGTCTGGAAGTTCGCCGCCGTGGCGTGCAGAAGCGGCTCGTAGGCGATGTTGAACCAGTTCGCGGTCTCGTTGTCCCAGTCGGAGTCGTAGGTCCGGCAGCCGAGGAATCCGAAGCCGTCACCCAGCCTGCGGTCCAGCATCACGACCGCGTAGTCGTCGTCGGCGTTGCTGTACGTCACGTCCACGATGTGCTCGTAGGCCATGATGTGGGTCGCGCCCGCGCTCGCGAGCGGGGTGGAGCCCTGGACCAGGCTGACGGAGACGGTGAGCGCCTGCCAGTCGATGACGTGGCTCGCGGTCAGCACGTGCCGCGGCCCGATCAGCGCGCCGGAGCCGTTCCCCGAGCCGGAGAACACCCGGCAGGCCAGCACCCAGGGGAAGGTCCGGTCGTCGTAGACGCGCCGGCCGTCGGGGTTGAACACCAGGAGCGGTTCCAGTTCCTGTCCGGCGAAGACCAGCTGCGGGGGCTCGCCGACCGGGAAGCGGTTCGGTTCGAGCCGGACGCCGTCCTGTCCGGTCGGCATCGACGGCGCGAGGTCGGGCGCCGCCACCTCCCCGGCCGGCGGAGCCTTCACCGGGACCACCGTCGACTTGGGCGGTTCGACCGGCTTGAAGCCGTTGGGGTCCGGAGCGTCGTGCTGCGGGACCTGGAGGGGGGCGGTGCGGATCTCCGCGGCGGAGAGCGGAGGGCGGTTCGAGTCCGGGGTGCCAGGCATGGGGGTGCTCCACACAAGGGAGTGCGAGGGGAGCGGCGCTGGGGGGTGGTGAGTGCGAGGGCCCGCGCCGGGGATCGGGGACGACCCGATGAAGTTGAATGTTGTGCCGTCCTGTTGAGGACTTCGCGCGGGCGCAGCGGCCCGGCGCTCCCTTCCATCAAACCTCGGATCGGCCCGGCGCGCATATGCGCACCAGGGGCCCTGCGACGGGGAGATGGACCGTGCGCGAGGGTGGCCGGCCACTGCGGTTGCGACGGCTCGGGCCGCGTGCGTCACTGGCCGAAACCCGACCTTCTCATTCCGAGGGGCACCACCATGTCCGACCACCTCCCCCGCCGTATGGGCGCGGTCGCCGTCCGGTCCGACTTCTGCGCCGTCTCCCCGAGTCCCGAACTGCGCGAGCGGCTCCAGGAGGAGAGGTTGCGCATCGAGTCCGCGTCACCGCTGGGCGGCCAGTTCGTCGTGGGCGGCCAGCCACGCCACCCCGGCTTCGACGACGGCACGATCAAGCCACCCGACGAGTTCCCCGTGGGCACGCCCCGGGAGTCCATCGCCGCCGCGGCGGCCGAACGCGCACCGCTCACGGGCGCGGTCCGTGTGGTCGTCATCCTCGCCGACTTCGCCGACAAGGAGATGACGGCCGCTCAGGAGCACTTCGAGGAGCTGTTCTTCTCCCTCGGCTCGATGCCCCACGGCAGTGTCCGCGAGTACTTCCGGGAGGCCACGCACGGTCTGGTCGACATCGTCGGCGAGGTCGTCGGCCCGGTGCGGCTGCCGAAGAAGCTCTCCTACTACGCCAACGGCAACTTCGGCATCGGCCGGCCCGCCGGGGAGGCCCGGGCGCAGCTGATGGCCCGGGACACCGCGATCACCGCCGACCCGCGGATCAACTACGCCCCGTACGACAACGACGGCAACGGGTTCGTCGACGCGTTCATCGTCGTGCACGCGGGCCGGGGCGGCGAGGTCACCGGTGACCCCGGGGACATCTGGTCGCACAAGTGGGTGCTGCCGGACGCCTACAACGCCGACGGCGCACGGATCTTCGCCTACCTCACCATCCCCGAGGACGCCAAGATCGGTGTCTGCGCGCATGAGCTGGGGCACCTGGTCTTCGGTTTCCCGGACCTGTACGACATCGACGGCTCGTCCGAGGGCGTCGGCGACTGGTGTCTGATGGGCGGCGGTTCCTGGGGCGGCGGCGGTGACATCCCGACGCATCCGTCGGCCTGGTGCAAGATCGACCAGGGCTGGGCGACGGTGTCCAACGTCACCGGTCCGACGACGCTGTCCCTGCCCGACGTGAAGAACAGCCACCAGGTGCACCGGCTGTGGACCGGGGGGCTGCCGGGCAGCGAGTACTTCCTGCTCGAGAACCGCCAGCGCACCGGGTACGACGTGTCGCTGCCCGGCGACGGGCTGCTGATCTGGCACATCGACGAGCACCAGCCGGACAACTCCGACGAGACCCACTACATGGTGGGTCTGGTGCAGGCGGACGACGAGCGGGAACTGGAGCTCGGGGCCAACCGCGGTGACGCCGGGGACTCCTTTCCCGGCAGTTCCGGCAACACCGCGTTCGGCCCGTCCACCGCCCCGAGTTCGCACTCCTACGCGGGCGCCGCGACCGGCGTGTCCGTCAGCGGCATCTCCGCCTCGGGCCCGACCATGACGGCCACCGTCGGGGTCACCGTGCCGGGTCCCGTCCACATGCCGGTCCACTCCGGCGCGGGGCGCGCGGCACCGGCCGGTGAGACCGGGCTGGCCGAGACGGTCCAGGCCCTCCAGGCCCGGCTCGACGCGCTGGAGCAGAGGTTGAGCGGATCCGCGCGCGGGCCCGAACCGTTCGCCGAGGCGGCTTCGCAGCCAGAACTCAACGGCGCGCGGCGCGCGGCGCATTCGGCCGGTGGCGGCGTGGGGCACTCGTACCGTCGGCCGTAAGTCGTCTCCGTCGAGACCCGTCGTCCGTCCCGGAGGGCGGGCGCCCGCGGTGTCCGGTGCGGCGAGCGCACGTGCCGGGCGTCGCGGGGCGGACCCGGCGGACACGGCCCCGCCGGCAGCGGACGCACGGAGGTGACCGGGATGGTGCAGGCGATCGAGAATCTCACCGCGCTGGTCACCCGGCTGGTCGCCTCCGGGCCGCACCCACGGCTGGACGGCTGGGACCAGTTGCTCGTCGACGTGCTCGACGCCCGGCCGGTCCCCGGCTACGCCGACCTGCTGTCCCGGTACGTGGGCGAGCGCCTGGAACTCGGGGTGCCCGGCGCGCTGGTGGAGGGTCTGCCCCCGGGGACCGTCATCCGGCTCAGGGCGAAACTCGCGGGCGGCCGCGCGATGGCCGAGAAGCAGCCTCCGCCGGGCACGTTCGCGACGGAACCGCCCCACTGAGACGTGCACGAGCCGGCCCTGTCGGTGCGGACTCCTCGCGGCCCCTGCCGCCCCCGTCCCGCCCGTCAAGGCACAGGCATCTGCCCCGTCGAGCGGGCCTCTCGCGGACCCAGCCGCCCCCGTCCCGCCCGTCAAGGCGCATGCACCTGCCCCTTCGGCCTCTCAGGCCCACCCAGGGTCCCGGGCCCCGGTCCTGTGTCGAGGCGTGTGTGCTCACGTTCGTCTCCGTCGCTCCGCCGTCACCCCCAGCTCTCCCCTCAACCGCTGTGCCCGCAGCACCAGTTCCAGTTCGAAGCGGCGGTCGGGGTCGTCGATCTCGTCGCCCCACAGTTCGCGGATCTGGCGCAGGCGGTAGCGGACCGTCTGGGGGTGGACGCCGAGGCGGGCGGCGACCTCCGGGGCGCCGCCGCGGGTCTCCAGCCAGGCCAGGAGGGTCTCGGCGAGGCGGCGGCCGTGCGTGGGGCCGCAGTGGGTCAGGGGGGCCAGGCACCTGAGGGCCAGGTCGTCGATGAGTTCCTCGGGCTGGAGGAGGACCAGGGCCTCGGTGTGTTCGGTGCAGTGGAGGACCTCACCGGAGGGGAGGAGGTCGCGTTCCATCAGACGGACCGCCGCCTCCGCCCAGCGCAGCGACTTCGCCGCGTCGGTGAGCGGGACCGGCGGGCCGATCGCGCCGGACCAGCCGGCCAGGGCCCGGTGCAGGAGCTCGGGGCGGCCCGCGGCGTCCGGCTCGGGCACGACCATGCGCGGCTGCTCGTACTCCATGTCGAGCAGCACGCCCTGGCCGACCGCGGGGGCCATCGCCTCCCGGGCGGGTCGGAGCAGCACGCCGACCGCGACCTTCTCCGGTAAGGGCCAGCCGATGCGGGCGGCGCGTTCGGTCAGGGCCTCGGCGGGGTCGCCGCGGTGGTGCTCGGCGAGGAGCAGCTCCATCAGGCGGCGTTGCAGGCGCAGGCGTTCACCGGCCTGGCGGGCGGCGGCCTCGGCGTAGCCGCGTACGGACTGGTCGACCAGCCCGTCCAGGTACTCGTAGCCCGCGTCGACGAGTTCGTACATGGCCGGGGGCGGGATCTCCACCCGCTGGCCGATGTCGGCGAAGCGGCGCCAGGCCAGGCGTACGCCCATGCGGTAGACGGCCTGGAGGGAGTCGAGGGAGCGGCCGTTCAGGCCCTCGCCGCGGCCGAAGTCCTGGAAGACGCCGGGCGGGACGGTCGGGCGCCCCTCCGAGTGCTCCAGGTGCTGCACGAACACCTCGATGGCGCGCCGGATGCCGACCAGGGCCATCGGCTCGCCGGAGTCGTCGAGGACGACGGGCAGGTGCGGGTACTCCCGTTGGATCTCGCGGAGGATCTCCTCGGCGAGCCCGGGCGCCTCGGCCATGGCGATCGCGGCGAACCGGCGCACCTGAAAACGCGGTACGTCGTGCCAGGCCGAGCGCGTCGTGACGGCTGCGGTGCGGGCGGCCGTCACCGTCAACTCCCCTGACCGTCTTGTTCGTACGTGATCAGAGGGGTGTTCGGCTGGTCGGGTGTGGCTTCGAGCAGCGCGACCACGCCCAGCGCGGCGCCCACGGCGAGGGCGGCGGCGAGCGCGACGGTCAGCGCGGCGGCGAGCAGTCTGGACATCGCAGGGTCAGCCTCTCTGTCCGGATTCGTCCGGAGGTCGTCCGGAGGTTGCCCCACCCCGGCACCCCGTCCCTGCCTGTCGCGCCCAGTCTCGACAAGCATTGACACCCCGTCAAGAGCGGCCTACGGTTCCCGGCCCAGCCGCACGCGCGCACCTCGCCACCGTGCCGGCCCTCTCGTACGTCGAGCCGCCCCAAGCCACTGGAGTGCCCGGATGCGCCGTACAACCTCCCCCTTTTCCCTGGTCCTGCTGGGTCTCGGCACGTTCCTGCTGGTGCTGGCACCCCTGCTCGCCTGGTACGTGGAGCCGCGTGCCGCGGTCAACCCGATCGACATCGACACGACCGCCGTCTACACCGGCCGGGGCAGCGTCTTCGACACCGACCGGGTCGAGACGGTGCCCGACCGGAGGATCACCGTGACCCAGCGGGTGCGGGGCAATGTCGAGGACAGCGAACGCAGCGGCACCACCGTCTGGGACGTGACGACCACGGTCGACACCGACAAGTCGCTGCCGGCCGCCGATCCGCACGACGCGCTGGACTTCGTGCCGCACCGCTGGGTGATGGACCGCAGGACCACCCGGCCGGTGCACTGCTGCGGGGAGAAGCCGTACATCGAGGGCGAGGCGTATCTGAAGTTCCCCTTCGACGTGCAGAAACGCTCCTACCAGTGGTGGGACAACAGCCTCGGCGACACGGTCGTGCTGCGCTACCGGGGCACCGCGAAGATCCAGGGTTACACCGGCTACCGGTTCAGCGGCGCGGTGCCGCCGAGGCGGACCGGCACGCGCATGGTGCCCGGCAGCCTCGTCGACCAGCCGAACCGGCCGCAGGTGCTGGCTGAGGAGTGGTACTCCAACCACGGCTTCGAGCTGGTCGTGGACCAGGCGACGGGCCGTGTGCTCTACGCGCGGACCGGCCCGCGGCGGACCCTGCGGGCGCCGGGCGGGACGAAGGACGCGGTGGTCCTGCTGGACAGCCGGAAGGTGGCGTTCACGACCGGGACGCAGAAGGAAGCGGTGCGGCAGGCGAAGCGGGGCAGCGGGCAGCTGCGCCTGGTGGGCACGACACTGCCGATCGGGGCCGCGGCGGCCGGCTTCGTGCTCGCGGTGGTGGGGGGCGTTCTCGTGGCGCGTGGGCGGAAGGAGCCGGAGAACCCCGTTCCGGCCGAAAGGCCCGATACGCCCCAGCCCACCCTCACGAAGTGATGTTCCGTCAGCTTCAACAAAGCCCGAAATTGTCATGCCGGTGAGTAGCCGTGGCGAACGTCCGGGCGAAAACTGTCCAACCCCACCCGAGCACATCCCGTCCACACTCCCCTCCCAGGAAGAGCTCAGGCTCCCCACGGGCCGACCCTTCCGTGACGATCGCACCCCCACGTTTTCCCCACGCTGAGTTCCGCACCCCGAGACGAGTTGGAGCACCCATGCCCCAGCACGTACCGTCCGCGCTGCGCGCCGCGTCCCCCGGTGCGCAGCACCCCCCGGCGCTCCCCCCACATCCGCGCCGGATCGTCTTCCTCGCCCACCGCGACCTGGACAACGCCTCCGCCGGCGGCTCCGAGCTGCTGGTCGACCGACTCGCCGACGGCCTGACCCGCCTGGGTCACCAGGTGACCCTGCTGTGCGGGGGGCCCGCCGCCCTGCGCGACTACCGCGTCGTGTCGGCGGGCGGCCCCTACGGCCACTACCTGCGCGCCAGGTCGACCTTCGCGCGCCGGGTCGGCGACTGCGATCTGCTGGTCGAGGTGTGCAACGGCATGCCGTACCTGGCGCCGTTGTGGCACCGGGGGCCCACCCTGTGCCTGGTCAACCACGTCCACACGGATCTGTGGACGATGCGCTTCGGCGGCCCGCTGGCGCCGGCGGCACGGATCGGCCGAAGACTCGAACACTGGGCCCTGACCGGGGCGCAGCAGCGGAACCTGCTCGTCGCCGTGTCCTCCTCGACCGCCCACGCGCTGCGGGCGATCGGGGTCGAGCGGGACCGGATCAGGGTCGTGCACAACGGGGTCGAGGAGCCGGGCCCGAGGGCCGACCGCTCGGCCGAGCCGCTGTTCGTCGCCGTCGGGCGGCTGGTCGAGTACAAGCGGGTCGATCTGCTGCTGCGGCTCTGGGAGCGGGTGCGGCCGGTGACCGGCGGCCGGCTGGTGATCGTCGGTGACGGGCCGGAGCGGGAGCGACTGGAGCGGCTCGCCGGCCCGGGTGTGGAGTTCACCGGGTACGTGACGGAAGCCGAGAAGCACCGACTGCTGTGCGCGGCCTGGCTGTTGTTGCATCCGTCCGCGGTGGAGGGATGGGGTCTCGTCGTGACGGAGGCCGCGGCCCGGGAGACGCCGAGTGTGGCGTTCGACGTGCCGGGGCTCAAGGACTCCGTGGTGGACGGTGAGACCGGGATCCTCGCGCGCGGTGAGTCGTCGTTCGCGGCGGCGTGGTGTGCGCTGACCCTGTCCGGGCGGCAGCGGGAGCTGATGGGCAAGGCGGCGCGGGAGCGGGCGGCGCAGTTCCGGTGGGACCGGACGGTGCGGCAGTTCCGGGCGGTGGCCGCCGAGGCGGTGAGGGGCTGGGCTCCGTGAGGCGGCCTACGGTCCGTCGTGGCTGGTCGCGCCCAGGCGGCGGAGCCGCACAGGCCGCCCCGCGCCCCTCGACTGCGGTGAGAGACCCCTCGTTGCGACGGTCCCTCGCCTTGTTCCGTGCCTTCCGGCACGAGCAGGACGACCCCGAGGCCTGCTACTCGCTGCTCGCACGCGACGCCGCCGATCAGGTCGAGGCCTACGACGGGCCCATGGCCGGGCGTACCGTGCTCGACGTCGGTGGCGGCAGCGGGTACTTCACCGAGGAGTTCCGGCGGCGCGGGGCGCACGCGTTCCTCTTCGAGCCCGACCCGGCCGAGCTCGGCGGGAAACCCCCCGCCGCGGCGGTCGTCGCCGACGGGTACCTGCTGCCGCTGCGGGACGGCGTCGCGGACGTCACCTTCTCCTCCAACGTGCTGGAGCACGTGGCCGATCCGGAGACGTTCCTCAGCGAGCTGGCCCGGGTGACGCGGCCGGGCGGGCTGATCTACGTGTCGTTCACCAACTGGCTGTCACCGTGGGGCGGGCACGAGTGGGCCCCGTGGCACTGGTTCGGCGCCGAGTGGGCCCGGGCCCGCTATCTGCGGCGGACGGGCCGGCCGGCCAAGCACACCCTCGGCGAGAACCTGTTCGCGGTGCACATCGGCTCCACCCTGCGGCAGGTGCGCGCCCGGGACGACGTCACTCTCG
The DNA here is from genome assembly GCF_042959365.1 of Streptomyces sp. NPDC007907. Taxonomy (NCBI): domain Bacteria; kingdom Bacillati; phylum Actinomycetota; class Actinomycetes; order Kitasatosporales; family Streptomycetaceae; genus Streptomyces; species Streptomyces sp. NPDC007907. Next base: position 702,851 of record NZ_JBIBKR010000004.1, on the reverse strand, counting down.
TCTCGGCGCGTTCCCGCTACTGGCCGTTCCTCGCGGAGACCGTCGTCAAGGCGCCCGGCATCCGTGAGTTCGCCACCTGGAACCTCCTCCTCATTCTGCGGCGGTGTCCTACATGACAACGACGGTCCAGGCTCCTCCTCCGGCAGCCGTCCCCACCACCGCGACCGCCGCGGGCCCGCCCGACGGGCCGCGGTCGCGGCGCTGGCTGCTGGGTTTCTGGGCCGTGGTGTTCGTGCTGTTCCTGGCGGTGCGGCCGGGGCGGCAGACCTTCGACACGAAGCTCGGGGTCACGGTCGATCCGGGGCAGTTCCTGGCGGACCTCGGCCAGTTGTGGCACGACCGGGCCGGGTTCGGCGGGATCCAGGACCAGTACGTCGGTTATCTGTGGCCGATGCTGCCGTTCTACTGGCTGTGCGACCTCGTGCGGCTGCCGGTATGGCTGGCGGAGCGGCTGTGGCTGTCGCTGATCGTGTCCGTCGCCTTCTGGGGGGCGTTGCGGCTGGCGGAGCGGCTGCGGGTGGGCAGCGGGGCGTCCCGGCTCCTGGCGGCCGTGGCCTATGCGCTGTGGCCGGTGTTCACCACGGTCATCGGGTCGACGTCGGCCGCCGCGCTGCCCGGGGCGTTCCTGCCGTGGGTGCTGCTGCCGCTGACGGACGAGCGGTACACGGCCCGGGTCGCGGCCCTGCGGTCGGCGCTGCTCGTGCCGTTCATGGGCGGGGTGAACGCGTCGGCGACCCTGGCGTCCTTGCTGCCGGTCGGGCTGTATCTGCTGTCCCGGCCGCCCGGCCCGCGGCAGCGCAAGCTGATCGCCTGGTGGGCTCCGGCCGTGCTCGTGGTGACCGCCTGGTGGTGGGTGCCGCTGCTGCTGCTCGGGGTCTACGGCGAGAACTTCCTCCCCTACATAGAGACCGCGCGGACGACGACGGACACCATGTCGGCGACCGAGGCGCTGCGCGGCGCCGGGAACTGGGTCGCCTATCTGCATCTCGGGGACGCGTGGCTGCCGGCCGGCTGGGCCGTGGCGTCCTCGGTCGTCGTGATCGTGTGCTCGGCGCTCGCGGCCGGACTGGGCCTGGCCGGACTGGCCCGGCGGGACATGCCGGAGCGGCGGTGGCTGGTGCTGACGGTGCTCGTGGCGGTGCTGGTGCTGCTGGCCGGGTACGGCGGGGTGTTCGGGGCGCCGTTCCACGGGGTGGTGCAGGGCTGGCTGGACGGGTGGCTGTCGCCGTTCCGGAACATCTACAAGTTCCAGACCGGTGTGGCGCTGGCGCTCGTGCTCGGTCTGGCGCATCTGGTGGGGGTGGCCGCCGAGCCGCGCGGGGCCCGGCCGGTGCGCGGGAGGCGCTTCGCCCCGCTGGTCGCTGCCGTGCTGATCCTGCCCGGGCTGCTGTGGCCGTACCTCAACGGCTCGATCCTCAACCCGGGTTCGTTCCGGAAGCTCCCCACCTACTGGCAGGCAACGGCCGACTGGCTGGAGAAGTACTCGCCCGACTCGCGGGCCCTGGTCGTCCCGGCGACCGCGCACGGCCTGTACACCTGGGGCTCCCCCGTCGACCAGCCGCTCGACGTGCTCGCCGAGTCGCGGTGGGCGCAGCGCGACTACGTGCCGTTCGGCACCCCCGGCAACCGGCGCGCGATGGACGCCGTCGAGCAGGCGCTGATGTCCGGAGCCGAAGTCCCCGCTCTGGCCGACTACTTGAGCCGGGCCGGGCTGTACTACGTCGTCGTCCGCAACGACCTCGACCCCGACCAGATCGGCTATGTGCCCACCACGACCGTCAAGCGCACCCTCGAACAGTCGGGGTACGAGCGGGTGACGGGCCTCGGGCCGGTGATGACCGGCGGCCGGATCGCGCAGGACGCGCCGCTCCAGGTCGAGGGGCTGTACCCGCGGCAGCGGGCCGTGGAGATCTACCGGCCCACGGGTGCGGAGGTGGTCCGGCCGGGGCAGGCGGGGCTCGCCCCGGTCGCCGACACGGCCGTGGTGTCCGGCGGGCCGGAGGCGCTGCTGCCGCTGGCGGAGCGGCTGCGCGGGCGCGCGACCGTCCTGACCGGCGACAACCACCCGGGGCTCGGCACCCCGGCCGTGCAGGTGCTGGGCGACGGGCTGCGGCGGGCGGACACCCGGTTCGGCCTGGTCAATGCCGGTACGTCGTACACGTACACGCATGACGAGCGCAACGCGCCGGACGCCCTCCAGGACGCGGGTGAGAAGCCGCGGCAGATCCTGCCCGCCGAGGGCGCCGACCATCAGACGGTGGCCGAACTGCGCGGCGCCCGCTCGGTGTCGGCGTCCTCGTACGGCAACTGGCTGTTCCATCTGCCGCAGTACGACCCGGTGAACGCCTTCGACGGCAACCCGGACACCGCGTGGGCGGAGGGCGCGCCGGACACCCCGGACGGGCAGTGGCTGCGCATCGGCTTCACCGGCCGCTACGACATGCCGTCCTCCTTCAAGGTCACGCCGCTGCCGCAGGAGAGCGTGCGGGCGGCGGCGACGAAGGTGCGGGTGGAGACCGAGAAGGGCGAGCGGACGAGCTTCCTCCAGCCCGACGGCAGGACCCAGCGGATCAAGGCGCCCGCGGGCGCGACGCGGTGGATGAAGCTGACCATCGTGGACTCCGTGGAGCGCAGGGCCGGGCTGGCCGGCGCGGGCTTCTCCGAGATCGGATTGCCGGACGTGCAGGTGACCCGGCTGCTGCGGCTCCCGGCGGACGCGGAGGACGCCACGTCGGCGGCGACCGTCGTCTCCCTGCACCGGGCCTCCGACCCCACGGGCCTGGCCGCGACCGGCACCGAGGCGGGCCTGCACCGCCGCTTCACGACCCCGGCCGCCGGGACGTATCAGGTCAAGGCGAGCGCGGTGCCCGTGCCGGGCACGGAACTCGACGAGCTGCTCTACGCGGTCGCGCCCGAGCAGCGGTCCCGGATCGTCGCCACCGCCGACTCCACCGCGCGCCTCGGCGCGGGCCTCACGGCCCGCAACCTCACCGACGGCGACCTGACGACGGCGTGGGTCGCGGGCGACCGGCCGACGATCCACCTGCGCTGGGAGGGCAAGCAGCCGGTCGGCGAACTGGTCCTGGCCCCCGCGGGCGGCCTGTCGGCCCGCGCGTCCGAGGTGCACATCAGCTCCCCGGACGGCGCGGCCGTCGCCGGCGCCGACAAGAACGGCTGGGTCCGCTTCCCGCCGATCACCACCGACCGGCTCGACATCACGATCACCGAGACGGACCCGCTGACCTTGCACAACCCGGTCGCCGACGAGGACTTGCGCCTCCCGGTGGGTCTCACGGAGGCATACGTCCCGTCCCTCGACCAGTACCGCACCCCGCAGCCGGACGGCACCCGGAAGTTCTCCCTGCCCTGCGGCAAGGGCCCGGTGGTGGCGCTGGACGGCGAGCTGTACCGGACGGGCGCGAAGGGGACCGTGCGGGACCTGGTGGAGCGGCGGGGCGTGGAGGTGACGCTCTGCCAGGAGGGCCGCGACGACACCGAGGTGCGGCTGGACGCCGGCGAGCACCGCCTGGAGGGCGGCGACGCGGGCCCGCTCGCGCTCACCGACGTGACCCTCACCCGCGGCACGGTCCCCGAGGCCGCGGCAGCAGGACGTGACCTGCGGATCCGGGACTGGCTGGGCGACCGGCGCAAGGTGACGGTCGGCTCGGGCGCGGCCTCGTACCTCACGACGTACGAGAACTTCAACGACGGCTGGAAAGCCACGCTGAACGGCAAGGAGCTGACGCCGGTGCGCCTGGACGGCTGGCAACAGGGCTGGCGGGTCCCGGCCGGGGCGGGCGGCGACGTGACGCTGTCGTACGAGCCGGCCACGGCCTACGACGCCGCCCTGATCGGCAGCGGTGCCGGCATCGCGGTCCTGCTGGGCCTGGCGCTGTGGCGCCGCCGCGCTCCCCACCCCGACGCGCCCCAGCCGGTGCCGCCGCTGCCCGGGCTGTGGCTGGGCACGGTGGCGCTGACACTGGTCGGGGTGGCGATCGCGGGCTGGTTCGCGCTGCTGGTCCCGGCGCTGGCGCTGCTCGCCGCGCGCCGGCACGCCCTGCTGGTGCCGATCGCCTTCGCCGCCCTGGCCGGTGCCGGGATCGTCGCGGCGTTCGGCGCCGGGAAGCCGGTGGGCGCGGGCGAGGGCGCGTTCGGGCACCTGGCCCAACTGCTCGCGTTGATCGGCCTGTTCGCGGGACTGGTGAGCCTGCGCGAGGAGGAGCCGCCGCCGTCACAGGCGCCGACGCGACAGCTGCCGAGGACGGACCCCGGGGAGGGCAAGACCGTATGACGGCACCGGTACGCATCCCGTTCCCGGTCGTGGACGAGGTGTCCCGGCACTGCCTCCAGGAGGCGGAACCGGAGACGGTCCACATCGAGGTCCACCTCCCGGGCCCCATCGACCACGCGCGGCTGCGCAAGGCGTTCCTGGAGGCCCTGCACCGGCATCCGCGGATCCTGATGCGGGAGGCGCGGGGGCCCTGGTACCGGAGGCGGTACGAGTGGGAGCTGACACCGGAGCCCGACGTGGAGGTGGTGTCCTTCGCGCCGCCCGGCCCGCGCGCCCTGCGGGACGCCAGGGTCCGGGCCCTCACCCACGCCCCGCCGCTGTCGACGTCCCCGCCGATCCGGCTCGAGGTGGTCGACTCGGTCCTGCTGCTCACCATCAACCACACCGCCCTGGACGGCCCGGCGTGCCTGCGCGTCCTGGCCACGGCCGCCGAGCTGTACGGGGGCCGGGACAACGCCCCGGCCGCACCCCCGACCCGCCCCGCCGAACCCCGCCGGGAGGCCCCGGACACCCCGGCCGGCTGGTCGCCCCCCGCACGGGTGGCGCACGGCACGCCCGAACCCTCGCCCGGCAACGGCCTGCTCGTGACCGAACTGTCCCTCCCGCACCGCCCCAAGGGCTCCCCGTACACCGTCAACGACCAGCTCATGGCGGCCACGGCCCTGACCATCGCCCACTGGAACAGGGAGCACGGCGCCCGCCCCCGCCCCCTGCGCATCACGATGCCCGTGGACGACCGGCCCCGTGACACCACGATGCCCATCGGCAACGGCACCCGCCTGGTCGAGGTGCCGTACGCGCCGGGGGAACTCGACGTCACCGACATGCCGGCCCTGCTGCGCCGCACCGCGGAGCGGACCCGGGCCCTCAAGTCCCTGCCCCGCCCCCAGCTCGGCCACGGGGCCGCTCTCCTGACCGCGCCCTGGGCGCCCGTCACCGCCCGCGCCGCCCTCACCCGCACCCTGCGCAGAGCCGCCGCGCCCTGGACGTCGACGACCCTGCTCAGCAACATCGGCCGCATCCCCTACCCCCTGGACTTCGGCGAGGAAGCGGGCCGCGCGCACGCGGTCTGGTTCTCCGCCCCGGCCCGGATGCCGCGCGGCCTGACCGTGACCACCGCCTCCACGGCCGGCCGCCTCCACCTGGCCCTGCGCTGGTCGAAGGCCCTGCTCAGCAACGGCGACGGCGCCCACCTCCGCGACCTCTTCGAGCACTACCTGCACACCACGGAGGTGACCGGGTGACGACACCGACCACGACCGGCCCCCCACCGCGCGACCTGCGCGATTTCTACGAGAACCCCTCCGTGCCGGTCGCCTCCGGCACCCCGCGCAGCCTCCGCCAGGCGCGCATGCTGGCCCGCGCCCTGGGCGCCCCGGCGACCAAGAGCCCGCGGACGATCCTCGACATCGGCTGCGGGGACGGCACCGCCGCCGCCACCGCCGCCCCGCTGCTGCCCGGCCACCGCGTCATCGGCGTCGACTGGTCCCAGGACGCCCTGCGCCGCGCCCGCACCCGCATCCCGTACGCGGTCCGCGGCGAGCTCACCGGCGGCGGGCTGCCGTTCGCATCCGGGTCGGCCGACGCGGTGCTGTTCAGCGAGGTCGTCGAGCACCTCGTCGACCCGGACGCGGCCCTCGACGAGATCCGGCGGGTCCTGCGCCCCGGCGGGCATCTGATGCTGTCCACACCGAACCTGGCCGCCTGGTACAACCGCGGCCTGCTGCTGGCCGGGGTGCAGCCGGTGTTCTCGGAGGTCAGTCTGCGCGGCATCCACGGCCGCCCGGGCAAGGAGGTCGTGGGGCATCTGCGGCTGTACACCGCCCGCGCGCTGACGGAGTTCGTCGCCGCGTCCGGGTTCACCGTCGTACGGCTCGAAGGGGCCCCCTTCCACGGCGTCCCGCGCCCGCTGCGGCCGCTGGACCGGCTGGCCTGCGCCCGGCCGCAGCTCGCGTCGATCCTGCTGCTGCACGCCCGGAGGACGTAACCCATGTGGTGGGGAGTGGCCGCGGCCCTGCTGGCGAACACCCTCTACAGCCTGGGCTTCGTGCTGGAGAAACGTGCCCTCACCGCCCTGCCCGAGGTGACGATCCGCCGGCCGGCCCGGCTGCTGCGCCTCGTCCTCGGCAGCCCCCTGTGGATCGGCGGGTCCCTCGCCCTCGCGGCCGGTTTCGCCGCGCAGCTCGTCGTCTACCGCACCCTGCCGATCGCCGCCGCGCAGGGCATCTTCGTCTCCGGCCTGGTGCTGCTGGTGCTGCTGTCGGCGCGGCTGCTCGGGGAGGAGACGTCCGGCCGGGAGCGGTACGCGCTGGGCGCGATCCTGCTGGCTCTGCTGATGGTGGTGCTGTCGCTGCGCGAGGGCACGGACACCGTCAGCCAGGACGCGCCCTACCAGCTGATCCTGCTGGTGTGCGTGCCGTCGCTGGCCACCGGGGTGTGGCTGTACGGCTCCGCCGAGCGGCGGGCCCGCAACCGGCACCGGCGCCCGACGACGGGCGTCGAGTACGGCGTGGCCGTGGGTCTGCTGTACGGGGTCAGCTCGCTGGCCATCAAGGGCGTCTCCAGCCGGCTGACGACCGACGGGATCGGCGGCGCGGTGCTGGGCCTGCTGGCCTCCCCCTATCCGTATCTCCTGCTGTTCACCGGCGCGTTCGGCCTGGTGATGTCGCAGGCGGCGCTGCAGCGCTGCCGGGCCTCGCTGATCGTGCCGGTGTGCACGACCGTGACGAGCCTGTTCACGGCGGTGCTCGGCACCCTGTCGTTCGGCGAGGCCCTGCCGGACGAGCCGCTGCGGCTCGCGCTGCGGGTGGCGGGCACGGCCCTGGCGGTGGCCGTGCTGCTGACCATGCCGAAGCACGACGCTTCTCCCCAACCCTCCCCACCCGCCAAGGAGCTGACCTCACCGTGAAGCCCGACGACCCGCTGCTGAAGATCCTCGCCTGCCCGATCGACAAGGGCCCGCTGCACCTGCTGGCCGAGGAGGCCGGGCAGGAGGAGGCGCTGTACAACCCGCGCCTGCAACGCCGTTACCCGATCGCCGACGGCATTCCGCAGCTGCTGCCGTCCTCGGGCGAGCAGGTGCCGGACGACGAGCACGAGGAACTCCTGAAGAGGATGGCGCCGTGACCAGCCTGGCGGCCCGGGTCGCCCCCCTCCTGCCCACCCGGCTGGTGGCCGCGACGGCCCGGGCGCTGTACCCCCGGTTCGAGCCGGAGCTGGCCCGGCTCACCGAGCTGTGCCCGCCGGACTGCGGGACGGCGGTGGACGTCGGCGGCTGGTACGGGCCTTGGACGCACCGCCTGTCCGGCCTCGCCGAGCAGGTCGTGACGGTGGAGCCGGTGCCCCATCTGGCACGGCTGCTGAGCGCCGCCGCCCCGCCGAACGTCCGGGTGGTCCGGGCGGCGGCATCGGACCGACCGGGCATCGCACGCCTGTGGCTGCCGCCGGACGACTCGGGCGACCGGGGCGTGTCCTCGCTGGTCCGGCGCGACATCCACGGCCGCGCCCTGGACGTCCCCTGCGTCACGCTGGACGAGCTGGGGCTGCGCGACGTCGGATTCATCAAGATCGACGTGGACGGCAACGAGCCCGCGGTGCTGCGCGGGGCGACGGGACTGCTGGCCCGTGACCGGCCGGCCCTGTTCGTGGAACTGGAGTCCCGCATCCAGCCGATCGCGCCGGTGGTGACCTACCTGTCGCTGCTGGGCTACGACGGCTGGGTGCTGCCCGGCGACACCTGGGTGCCGCTGGCGAAGTTCCCGCTGGAGGACCACCAGGCCCGCGCCTCCTACGTCGTCTCCCACGGCCTGCTCCGCCGCGTCCTGCCCTCCCCGCTCCTGCGCGGCCCGCGCTACGTCAACTCCGTGCTGTTCCTGCCCGACGGCCGCCGCCCCGGCAGGGCACCCGTGGGCGACGATGGGTCCCATGCCCTCCGGAAAGCCCCCCGCTAGCCCCTTCACCCCGCTCGACTTCCAGCTGGTGCTGCTGCGCCGCATGGCCGACCACAACCCCGGCCTGGTGGAGGACGCCCGCCATGAGCTGGGGGCGTCGATCGCCGACATGCGCGAGGCGAACAAGCGCTGGCAGGCGATGGTCCGCTCCCCGCGCTCCCGCACATCCCTGTCTCGCTACCGCTCGGTGCTGGGCGAACCCGAGTCCCGGACGCCGCGCCGGATCGGCGACCTCGACTGCGAGGCCTGGCTGTGGCCCGTGCCCCTGTGGCCCACCCTGCGCTTCGAGGTGCTGACCGCCCCGAACCGCGCGGTGTGGAACGAGTGGCTGGTCCGCGCGCCGGGCGCGAAGGGCCCCGAGCTGCGCACCCTGGACGACCTCACCCCCTGGTCCTGCACGGTCGACGAGGCGGCCCGCGCCTTCGCCCCGGCCCGCCCCCTGGAGGGCACGGCACCGACCCGCTGGGGACTGGCGTTCACCGCGCCCGACGCCGAGGGCGTCCGGCGGGAGGCCGTCGCCGAGTTCACCTGGGGGCTGGTGCAGCGCGTGGCCGTCACCGGCACTCAGGGCTGAGGGGTCCCGACCCGGTCCAGGGCCGGGATGAACTGATCGTAGAAGGCGGTTTTGAGGTGCAGGGCCCGCTCCTCGGTCTCGCGGAAGGCCTCGGCTCCGCCCTGCCGGGCCAGGAGGTCGCTGATGCGGGTGGCCAGGCGGTCGGAGTGGGTGGCCGACAGCAGGGAGACGGTGGTGAGGGGGTGGGCCTTGGCGTCGTGGACGTAGTGCGGGTAGTAGAAGCGGGAGCGGTTGCGGCCGTCCTCGCCCGCCAGCACCGGTTCCATGCGCCGCCACAGGTGCTCGTACTCCACGGACACCAGGACCTCGCCCCAGAACCGCAGGAACGTGAGCAGCCGCAGGTCGGCGTCGGCGTGGCTCCCCGCGTCGGCGATCAGCGCGAAGGCGTCCTCGACGGCCCGCCGGGTGGCCTCGGTCGGCCGGGACGCGACCAGCTCCTCGCGGGTGATGCCCAGCTGGAGCAGGTCCTCCTTCATGTCCTCGCGGTGCGAGCGGGTGTGGCCGCGGCCGTCCGGATACTCCTCACGCAGGATGGCCCGGGCGATCCGCAGGCCGGCCTCGTCGGTCAGCAGGTCGATCGCCAGGTCGTAGGAGGGTGTGAAGGCCAGGGAGACGAAGCGCCGCTGGAGCAGCAGCGCGGCGAAGTCGTCCTGCGCCAGCCGTCCGGTGCCGGCCAGCACGGGATGCTGCCGGAACCGCTCGATCAGCCCGTCCTCGAAGACGTCCAGGTCTCTCATGTGCGTATCCCTTTCCGAGGGTCACGGGTGGTGCCGGTGGCTCATCGGCCGGTGTCGACGGACCGGCGCCAGTCGTCCAGATCCACGTCGCGGCCGATGCGCCACAGGGTGTCCAGTTCCTCCTGGATCTCCCCGCCCATCACGGTGTTACTGCCCTCGATCTCCAACTGGGTCGAGTCGATGGCGAGTTGGCCGTGCAGGAAGGAGCTGACCAGATAGTGCTCGTCGGCCTTGTACACGGCGATCGACGGCAGCGCCTGGTAGACGCGCACCTGGAGCCGCGCCCGGTCGCCGTCGCGCACGCTGTGGAAGAGGGAGGCGAGGGTCGACAGGCAGCGGGCGACACCGGCCTGGACGTCCTCCTCCAGGGCCGGGTCGCGCAGGCCGCGCAGCGCCTCGTTGCGCAGGTCCGCGACCGGCGAGGACGGGTGCAGCAGCAGGACCCGCACCCTGACCCGGCGGTCGGCGATGGCCTGTTTCAGCGCCGACTCGAAGCGGTGCACGTTCGGGATCCAGGTCTGCAGGATGGTGACCTCGCGCTCGGCGCTGTTCAGGAAGCCTTCGAAGGCCTCCTCGGGGAAGCGCCGGTGCACCCGCACCACACCGCCGTAGTGCTCGCGTTTGCGGTCGCGTGCCAGGGCGTCGATGTCCAGCTTCGACAACTGGGTGCTGATGTTGTCGAGCTCCTTCAGCCGGTCGATCTCGAACAGCAGGAACAGCGTGACGGTACTGAGGGTCAGCAGCGTGAGCTTCGGGACGGTGCCGCTCGCCAGACCGTCGAGCAGGTCCAGTTGGTCGGCGAGGGTGACGACGATGCCGACCGCGGCGGTGAGCCCCAGCACGATGCGCTCGGCCCAGTAGCGAAAGGTGCTCCCCATGCCCACTCCCCCGTGCGGCTCGACGACGTCGGCGATGACCGTACCTCGCGACTTTGGGCCAAGTGGGGGATATACGCCAGTAGTTCGCCCGGATACGTGAGTCCTAGACAGGGGCCGCGTGCCGGGTCTTTCCCGGTACGCACCTCCACGCGAGGAACGCCGCCGTCAGATACGCGGCGGCCCCGATGCCCATGCTGGTCCGGATTCCGGTGCCGTAGGTCGCGGCCGAGGCGAGGAGGCTGCCGCCGAGCGCGACACCGGTGGCGCTGCCGACCTGGCGGGTGGTGTTGAACAGGGCGGAGGCTGCGCCCGAGTAGGACGGGGGCGCGGCGCCCATCACGGTGGCGGTCGAGCCGGTGAGGGCGAAGGACGTGCCGAAGCCGGCGGCCATCATCGGGAGCACCAGGAGACCGTAGGCGGGGTCGGGGCCCGCCGCGGCCCAGCCGGCCAGGCCCAGCGCGGCCAGGAGCATGCCCGAGACGACCAGGGGACGGTGGCCGGTACGGCGGGACAGCCGGCCGGACAGGACCGAGGCGAACATGGTCATGGCCACCGCGGGGAACAGCGCGAGACCGGTGCCGAGGGCGCTGTAGCCGCGCTGGTGCTGGAACTCCAGGCTGGCGGTGAACACCATGCCGTAGAAGCCGCAGTTGAACAGCAGGCCGATGGCGGCGCCGCCGCCCAGGGCGCGTGAGCGCAGCAGGCCCAGCGGGAGGGCCGGGGACCGGGCCAGCCGCTCGCGCAGGGCGAAGGCCAGGGCGGCCAGGGCGGCCAGGCCGAGCCCGGCCAGCACGGCCGGGTCGGACCAGCCGCGCCGCCCGGCCTCGTTGAGCGCCGCGGTCAGCAGGGCCACCGCGGCGACGACCGCGACCTGCGCGGGCAGGTCCAGTGCCCGGTCGGCGCGCCGCGGCGAGCGGGCGACGTGCCGCAGGGTGAGCGCCAGGCAGACCGCGCCGACGGGCAGGTTGATGAGGAACACCCAGCGCCAGCCCACGGTGGAGACGAGCAGCCCGCCCAGCAGCGGCCCGGCGGAGGCCGCGATGCCCGCCATCGATCCCCACAGCCCGAAGGCCCGCGAGCGTGTGTCCGGCTCCGGGTAGGCCTGCTGGAGCAGGGCCAGCGACCCGGGCACGATCAGCGCCGCGCCGAGCCCCTCCACCAGGCGGGCCACCACCAGGAAGAGGGCGTCGGGTGCCAGCGCGCAGGCCGCGGAGGACGCGGTGAACACCGCCACGCCCCAGCAGAAGACCCGCCGGTTGCCCAGCCGGTCCCCCAGCGCCCCGCCCGTCAGCAGGAACCCGGCGAAGACGAGCGTGTACCCGTCGGTGATCCACTGGATGCCGGTGAGCGAGGCCGACAGCTCCCGCCCCACCACCGGGACGGCGACGTTGATGACCGTCACGTCCAGGATCACCATGAAGTACCCGGCGCACACCGCCAGCAGCGGTGCCCAGGACCGTCGCTCGGAGGACATGGCCCTAGCAGTACACCAAAAGCCGCATCAGTGGACGTATGCCCCGCGTGCCGGGCTCAGCCGACGGCGGCCAGCACCGCCTCCACCACCCGCGGCACCGAGCCCGGGTGCAGCTCGAGGAACAGATTCGGCTCGATCAGCTCCAGCTCCATCACGCACGGCTCACCGTCCGGCCCGGTGACCAGGTCCACGCGCGCGTACAGCAGCTCCGCGTCCCCGGGCACGGCGGCCAGCGCCCGCTCGGCGACATCCCGTTCGGCGGCGGTCGGCTCCCACGGGCGGATGCCGGGGTGGGCGACCTTGTCGGCGTCGTACGGCGTGCCCGGCGCGAGGACGGCGCCCTTGACGCCGGCGTGCAGCAGGCGCCCGCCGAAGAACTGCACGGCCCGCTCGCCGTGCGTGTCGATGCTGCTCAGGTAGGGCTGCACCATGACGGTGAACCCCTCGGCGTGCATGCGCTCGGCCTGCCGCAGGGCGGCGTCCCGCTCCCCGGCCGGGTAGCGGGCGGCGTACCGGGCCCCGGCCCCGGAGGCGGGCTTCACCACGTACTCGCCGTCGGCGGGCAGCTCGACGGGGTCGCCTGGCGCGAAGTACCGGGTGGGCACGGTGGGCACCCCGGCCTCGGCGAGCTGCCCGAGGTAGCGCTTGTCGGCGTTCCACCGCACGACCGGGAGCGGATTGGCGAGCCGCGTCGCCCGCGCGCACCGCTCGGCCCACGCCGTGAACTCCGCGGCGCGCCAGCTGTAGTCCCAGGTGGAGCGCAGGAGAGCGAGATCGAACCCGGCCCAGTCCACGCCCGGGTCGTCCCAGGCGACGGCGAGGGCATCGGCCCCGGCCTCCCGCAGCGCGTCCACCAGCACCGGCAGATCGCGGTCCTGGTGCTCCTCGCCGCGGGGGTCGTAGGTGACGACGGCGATGCGCGGGGTGCCGGCCACGGCCACTCCCTCTGCGTACGGACGATCGGCTGGACGTCGTCGCAGGCTAACAACCCGGCCGGGAACCGCGACACCCGGTTTGACCTTCACCTTCGGTGAAGCCTGAGCATCGGCCTGTCCGGCGTCGTCGCCGAACCCCACGTCCGGGAACTCCTCGCCGCACCGGCCTCACCCGAGGAGGCGGTGCGGGCGCTCGTCGCAGGGGCGAACACGGCGGGGCCCGGACCACGTCAGCTGTGTGGTCGCGGACGTGGTGGAGTCCGCGATCGGCGGCGTCGTCCAGAGCTCCTGCGGCTTGCGGCCCACGAACGGCCTGCTCGTCCTCGGCGCCGCCCCAGGACATCGACCGCGAGCGTTTCTTCCGGCGGCCGATGGTGTACGGAGGGATTGTGGTGGCGGTCGTACCGGCGGCCCGGGTGGTGACGACCAGGCCCGGCCCGCCGTCCACGACAACAGCAGGCAACAGTCAAGGAGATGTGACGCGTGCCCCCTCTCTTCCCGGCCCTGACCGACAGCCCGGCCGGCAGCACGGCCGGCGGCCCGGCCGACCGTCCTGCCCTCCGGTTCGGCGAGCGCTCCCTCACCTACGCGCAGCTCGCCGCCGCGGCCGGAGCACTCACGGGCCGCATCGGCGGAGCCACACGGGTCGCCGTCTGGGCGACACCCACGCTGGAGACGGCCGTGGCCGTGGTCGCCGCGCTCCTGGCCGGAGTCCCGGCCGTGCCGGTCAACCCCAGGTCCGGCGAGAGGGAACTCGGGCACATCCTGTCCGACAGCGCCCCCGGGCTCGTGCTCACCGCTCCCGACGACCAGCTGCCCGCGCCCCTGCGCGACCTCGCCCGGGTGGACGTCGACGTGCACGCCACCGGCCCGGCCCCCGAGGACCGCGCCGCGGACGAGGATCCGGCCCTGATCGTCTACACGTCCGGCACCACCGGCCCGCCCAAAGGCGCCGTCCTCCCGCGCCGGGCCGTCGCGAGCACCCTGGACGCGCTGGCCGACGCCTGGCAGTGGACGGGCGACGACGTCCTCGTCCACGGGCTTCCGCTGTTCCACGTGCACGGCCTGGTCCTGGGCGTCCTCGGCCCGCTGCGGCGCGGTGGCTCGGTGCGGCACCTGGGCCGCTTCACCACCCAGGGCGTCGCCCGCGAGCTGAACACCGGGGCGACCATGCTGTTCGGCGTGCCGACGATGTACCACCGCATCGCGGAGGCCGTGACGAGCGACCCGGACCTGGTGACGGCGCTGACCGGGGCGCGGCTGCTGGTCTCCGGCTCCGCCGCGCTGCCGGTGCACGACCACGGCCGGATCGCGACCTCGACCGGACGGCGCGTGATCGAGCGGTACGGCATGACGGAGACGCTGATGAACACCGCCGTCCGCGCCGACGGCGAGGCCCGCCCGGGCACGGTCGGCGTGCCCCTGCCGGGGGTGGAGCTGCGGCTGGTCGAGGACGACGGCACGCAGATCACCGCCTACGACGGGGAGACGGTGGGCGAGATCCAGGTGCGCGGGCCGAATGTGTTCACCGAGTACCTCAACCGCCCCGACGCCACCGCGGCCGCCTTCACCGCCGACGGCTTCTTCCGCACCGGCGACATGGCGGTGCGCGACCCCGACGGCTACGTCCGGATCGTCGGCCGCAAGGCCACCGACCTGATCAAGAGCGGCGGTTACAAGATCGGGGCCGGTGAGATCGAGAACGCGCTCCTGGAACACCCCGGCGTGCGGGAGGCGGCCGTCACCGGGGAGCCGGACGCCGACCTGGGCGAGCGGATCGTGGCGTGGATCGTGCCCGACGATCCGCAGGCGCCGCCCACGCTCGACGAGTTGGCCGACCACGTGGCCGAGCGACTCGCCCCGCACAAGCGGCCCCGGGTCGTCCACCACCTCGACGCCCTGCCCCGCAACGACATGGGGAAGATCATGAAGCGGGCGCTGACCCATGACTGAGCCCCGGTCCGCCCGCGCCGTCGTCACCGCCCTCGCCGACGACGCCACCTTCGCCGAACTCCCCGCCCCGACACGGAACTCCAGGCCCGACGGCCCGCTCGCCTGGCCCGGCTATGACGCCTCCCGCGCCCGTGCCGTCGAACGCACCGGCGAGCATGAGTCCGTGGTGTGCGGCACCGCCCGGATCGGCGGCACCCGGGCCGTGCTGATCGCGTTCGAGTTCGGCTTCCTCGGCGGCTCCCTGGGTGAGCGCACCGGCGACCGGCTGGAGGCGGCGTACACCTACGCCCGCGAACGCCGCTTCCCGGTGGTGCCGTTGGTGGCCACAGGCGGCAGCCGTATGCAGGAGGGCATGCTCGCGCTGTCCCAACTCCAGCGGGTGGCACGGCAGTCGGCGCTCACCCGGGAGGCCGGTCTGGCGCAGGTGGCGGTCCTGCGCGATCCGACGACCGGGGGCGGCTGGGCCACCCTGGGCGCGGGCGCCGACGTGACGCTCGCACTGCCCGGCGCCCAGGTGGGCTTCGCCGGTTCCCGGGTACGGCCGGCCGACGCCGACCCGGCGGCGTACACGGCGGAGGCCCAGGTCGCGGCGGGGTCGGCGGACGCGGTCGTACGGCCCGAGGAGCTGCGCGAGACGCTGGGGCGCTGGCTGCGGCTGCTGACGTGCCCGTCCACCACGCCCGTCCCGCCGCCCGAGCCGCTCGGCGGGTCCGCGGTCCTGCCCGCCACGGGCTGGGACGCCGTCCGCCGCGCCCGGTCCCCGCGACGGCCGCGCGCCGCCGCCTACCTGGACGCCTACTTCACCGACCGGGCCGTGATCAACGGCGACCGCTGCGGCGGCACGGACCCGGACGGCATGCTGTGCGGCTTCGGCACGCACGAGGGCCGCACGGTCGCGTACGCCGCGCAGACCGGGACCGCCACCCGCCCCGCCGGCTACCGCACCGCCGCCCGGCTGATCCGCCTCGCGGACCGGCTCGGCATCCCGGTGCTGACCCTCGTGGACACCCCGGGCGCGGCCAACGACGCGGAGGCGGAACGGCAGGGCGCGGGCCCGGCGATCGCCGACCTGTTCGCCGCGGTCGCGGGCGCCCGCACCCCGGTGACCACGCTGGTGATCGGCGAGGGCGGCTCCGGCGGCGCCCTGGCCCTGGCCGCCCCCGGCAACACGTGGGCCACGCCCGACAGCTACTTCTCCGTGATCGCGCCGGAACTCGCGGCGGCCATCCTCAAACGCCCCCCACGCGAAGTGGAGACGACGGCGGACCAGCTCCGCATCCGGCCGCAGGACCTGGTGGAGCTGGGGGTGATCCGGGGGACCGTGGGACCCTGAGGTACCGGTGGATGCCTCCCGCGGCATCAAGTACCGTCCGTCACAATGGGAATGCCGGGCGCAAGGACGACGGGGGTGCCGTGGACGGGTTGGTCGAGTTCAGAACCGGTGACGGTGCGGTGGTCACGGTCGAGGCGGCCGAGGAGCGCTCAGGCTCCCGCCTGGTCTCCCGGGGCGACGGCACGGTCCTGGCGACCCGCACGTTCGAGGGAGCCCTGGACGGGGTACGGGCGGCCGCGGAGTCCGCGCTGCGGGTGTTCCGCGACGGGTCCCTGAAACCGGACGGCGTGGAGATCGAGTTCGGGGTCAAACTGGCAGCCGAGACCGGCGCGTTCATCGCCAAGGGCACCGCCGAGGGCCACCTGGTGGTCAGACTGACCTGGTCCCCGGCCGGCCCGGAGGCAAGCCCGGCCCCATGAACAGCGCCGAGTGGCACGCGCGGATCGAGTTACGGGGCCGGGTGGCCGGAGCGGGCTTCCTCGTCGCGCCCCGTACGGTGCTGACGTGCGCCCATGTGGTGGGCGACGGCGAGGAGCCGGTGGTGAGCTTCACCGAGCTGCCGGGCACGCCGCCCGTGCCCGCCCGGGTCGTCGCCCACGGCGGCTGGAGCGGCGGCGCCGCCGACCCCGGCGACCTCGCCGTGCTGGAACTGGACCGGGAGATGCCGATCGCCCCGGCCGCCCTCGCCCCGGTCGACGCCGCCCACGGCACGCCCCCGCGCAAACTCGTCGTCCACGGCTACCCGGCCGGCTTCGACGAGGGCACGCTCGCCGAATACCGCGTCACCGCCCCGCAGTTGATCCGACGGGAGTGGCTCCAGCTGGAGGCCTGGCACACCGGCGGGCAGCCGCTGGCCCCCGGCTTCAGCGGAGCCGCGGTCAGGCTGGCCGACACCGGTGAGGTCATCGGCATGGTCACGTCGGCGGCCGGCGCCCGGGACGTGCGCACCGGCCGGATGATGCCCATCGAGGTCATGGCCCGCTACTGGCCCGCCCTGCGGGGTCTGGTCCCCACCTCCGACCACACCACCGCCGACCGGGCCCGGCTGCGCGCTCTGGTGGAGAAGGCGGCCCGCACGGGCGTCGACTGCGATCCGGTGCGGCTGTACCGCGCGGCGGCCGACCCGTTCGATCCGCCGGCGCCCGAGGAGGGCTTCGCATCCCTGTGGTCGGCGGCCCTGTTCGTGCTGTGCGAGCTCGACGGCCCGGGCGCCGCACGGACCGTCGCCCGGTTCACCGACCGTCTCGAAGCGCTGCTGCACACCCCGGCCGTGACGCCCACGGCGCCCGACTGGTCGCCGATCCTCGTCGAACTCGGCCACAGCGGGGCGGGCGACGGCCTGGTCCGTGTCGAGGTGTCCGCGTACAGCGAGGGACGGCGGCACCCGGTCGACTCCGGCACGGTCGAGCAGCCTGCGTTGTCCGCGTACGTGCGGGACCGCATCGAGACGGCGTTCCGGTATCTGACGCCCGGCGCCGACGAGCTGGTGGCGTTCGCGCTGCCCCGGGACTGGCTGGACTGGCCCGTCGACCGCTGGGAGAGCGCCCCGGACGACGCCACCCCGCTCGGCTGCCTCTATCCGCTGGTCGTCACCGACCACGTCCGGCGCAAGGCCAGCACCCGGCATGTGCTGACCCGGACCTGGAAGCGGCTCGACGCCTTCCCGGGCGCACGGCTGCACCGCGTGGAGTGCGGCGGCCCGGAGGAGCCCGGGCGGCTGCGGCTGCGGATGCGGCGGCCCGACGCCTGCCTCGCCGGGTTCGGCACCGCCCCGGCCGCCTCCCGCACCCGGCCGCACTTCGACGTCTCGCTCACCGCGCCGGCCCCGGTGATCGTCTGGTCGCGCGGAGGCTGCGGTTCCGGGCAGGAGGAGTGCGCCGGGACGGACGGCTGCACGGGCAAGGCCTTCCTGGACGCGCTCGACGCGTGCGTGGCGGCCGTACCGCCGGCCGAACTCCCGCGTCACATTCTGGCCTTGCGCGAGGAGGCGCACGCGGAGGAGGACCACTGGGCACGCGGCATCCAGCTGCTGTGGGACGACCCGCGGATCTTCACCGACCCGCACGCCGTCGCCGCCGCGCACGCGGGGTCGCCGGTGGCCTGACCCGCCCGGGGCCGCCGGACAGCGGCCCGACGCGTCCGAGGAACAGCTGCACGAAACGGAGAGCGGAGAGCAACCCCCATGCCGCACTGGTCCGTCTACACCGGCGACCACGAGCCGCACGACGGCATCGACGACCTTCCGGCCCCGCCGCCCTGGCGGGCCTTCGACGGCGGGCCCACGCTGCCGCCGCCGCACGACCGCGACGACACCTCGGCCGTCTCGCCGGACCGGGTGCACCGGGCGAAGTCGTACGTCGCCACCCCGGAGACCGTCCGGCTCGTCAACGCCGCGCTCGTGCTGCGCCGGCCGCTGCTGGTCACCGGCCCGCCCGGCACCGGCAAGTCCTCGCTGGCCTACGCGGTCGCCCGCGAGCTGCGGCTCGGCCCGGTGCTGCGCTGGAACATCACCAGCCGCAGCGCCCTCGCCGACGGCCTGTACCAGTACGACCCGCTGTCCCGTCTGTACGCGGCCCGGGAGGGGCTCGACCGGTCCGGCGGTGTCGAGGACCATCTGCGTCTGGGGCCGCTCGGCACGGCCCTGCTCCCCTACGACCGGCCGCGCGCCCTGCTCGTCGACGAGATCGACAAGAGCGACCTGGACCTGCCCAACGACCTGCTGAACGTCCTGGAGGAGGGCCAGTACGAGATCCCCGAACTGGTCCGCGCCGCACGCCACTTCGGCGGCGGGGCGGCCGAGGTCCTCGCCGACGGCACGGACTCGCCCGTCACCGTCCGGCGTGGCCGGGTCCGCTGCCGGGCGTTCCCGTTCGTCGTCCTGACCAGCAACGGCGAACGAGAGTTCCCGCCGGCCTTCCTGCGGCGCTGCGTCCGGCTGAAGCTGCGCCGCCCCGACCGCGACCAGCTGACCGACATCGTCCGCGCCCACCTCGACACCCCCGACGGCGACGCGGACCGGCTGATCACCCGCTTCCTGGAACGGGCCTCCGGCGGCGAGCTGGCCACCGACCAGCTGCTGAACGCCCTGTACCTCACCGGCGTGGCCGGCCTGGACGCCGACTCCCGCGACGACCTGGCCGAACAGCTGATGCCCTACCTCAGCGCGACGGCGGACGGCGATGGCTTCTGACCCCGCCCCACCGTCCCCGCGGCCACGGCACAACGCCGGGCCGGCGCCGCTCTCGGCCCCACCGGCGCCGGCCGACACCCGGAACCCGCGGCACCACACCGGAACCAGCCCCTCCCCCCTCGCCCGGCTCCACGCCGTCCTGGCCGCGGCGGGGGCCGAGCCGACGCCGCGGGAGATCGCGGAACTGGTATGGCTGGCACACCAGTTGGACACCGGGCTGCGGCAGGACGCGGCGTCCGGACGGAAGGCTCCGGCCGGGGCACCGGTGTCTGCGACCGGCCCGGGGACCGCACCTGCCCCGCCCGCACCCCCCGAGGACCCACCCCTCCCCCCGAGACAGGAGCAGGCCGAGCGCGTGCCGCTGACCCTGCCCGCCCCGCGGTCCCCGGACCGGCCCCGGGGCGGCGGCGGAACCCCCGTGCTCGCCCCCGCGCCCCCGATGCTTCCCCACCCCCTCGCGCTGCAACGCGCCCTGCGTCGGCTGAAGCGCAAGGTGCCCTCCCCGCACGCGCGGGTGCTGGACGAGCGGGCGACGGCCGACCGGATCGCGCGGCTCGGCGCCCACCCCGACGTGTGGTTCCCGGTACTGCGCCCGGCCCCCGACCGCTGGCTGCGCCTGAACCTCGTGCACGACACGGGCCCGACCATGCCGGTCTGGCGCCCCCTTGTGAACGAACTGCACACGGCCCTCGCGCAGTCGGGCATCTTCCGCACGGTCACCCTGCACCCGGCCACGCCGGACGGCCGGGCCCGCCGGGTGCCCGACCCGGACGACGGGCGGACCGTGACTCTCGTCGTCAGCGACTGCATGGGCCCGCAGTGGCGCCCGGGCGAGGCCGGCGACCGCTGGTACCGCACCCTGCGCCACTGGGCACACCGGATGCCGCTGGCCCTCGTGCAACCCCTGCCCGAGCGCCTGTGGGGCACGACCGCGCTGCCCGCCGAGCCGGGCCTGCTGACGTCCCCGGCCACGGCGGCACCGTCGGCGGCCCTGTCCTTCACCCCGTACGACCCCGCCGCCCCCGCCCCGGAGCACGCCCTGCCCCTGCCGGTGCTGGAGCCGGGCGCTGCCTGGCTCGCCCACTGGGCGGCCCTGGTCGCCGACCCGGGCGGCTCCCGTACCCCGGGCGCGGCGGCCTGGCTGCCGCCCGCTCCCGCGCCACCCGTGGAACCC
This sequence comes from Streptomyces sp. NPDC007907, assembly GCF_042959365.1. Lineage (NCBI taxonomy): Bacteria > Bacillati > Actinomycetota > Actinomycetes > Kitasatosporales > Streptomycetaceae > Streptomyces > Streptomyces sp. NPDC007907. Next base: position 682,362 of record NZ_JBIBKR010000004.1, on the reverse strand, counting down.
GCCCCGGACATCGCCGGCTCCTCCCCCGAGGACCTGGTGCTGCGCTTCCGTGCGACCGCGTCCCCGGAGGCCTTCCGGCTGGCCGGGCACCTCGCCCTCGCGGTCCCCTCGGTCCCCGTGATGCGCCTCGTGCAGCGCGCCGTGGACCGCGACCCGCGCCCCCAGCACCTCGCCGAGGTGATCCTCAGCGGCATGCTCACCGCCGTCCCCGGCCCGCCCGGCTCCTACGCGTTCCGGCCCGGCGTACGGGAGTTGCTGCTGCGCTCCCTGCCCCGCACGGCCCGCGGCCGGACCCGGGAGTTCCTCGCGGAGATCGGCGGCCTGATCGACGAGCGGGCGGGGCTGACGGCCGGGGAGTTCCGGGCACGGGCCGACGGCGGCGAGGACGGCTCGGGTCCGGCGTTCGCCACGGTCAGCGAGGAGACCGTGCGGCGGCTGGGCGGGCAGGAGCCTCCGGAGCCGTTGTTCGCCGGCAGGTACCGGCTGACCGACAAGCGCGCGACGCACCCGACCGTGTGGGAGGCGGTGGACGTCCACACCGGCCGGCGGGTGGTCGTGCGCCCGTACCGCGACCAGCCCGCGCCGCAGGAGCGGTTCCTGCGCGAGGCCCGCGCCCTGGCCGGTCTGGAGGACCCGCACGTCGTACGGGTCCTGGACTTCGGTGTGACGGACGGCAGCCCGTACCTGGTCACCGAGTTCGTGGACGGGCTGACCCTCGCCGAGGTGCTCTCCGGGCTCTCCTTCCGGACGTTCGCCCGCCTGGTGGCCGAGGGGCTGGCCGGCCTCGAAGCGCTGCACGACCGCGGCCTGGTGCGCGGGGAGCGCGGGCCCACCGGCCTGCTGCTGCGTCCCGACGGGAGTGTGCTGCTGAGCCGGGTGGCACTCGGCGAGGAGTCCCGGGACAAGGACCCCGAGTGGGACCTGGGCGAGTTCCGGTGGCTGCTCAAGCAGGTGGCGACGAGTGTGCCGGTGCCCGCCGAGCACCGCGAACTGCTCGACCTGATCGACGGGCGCAGACTGCCCGCGGCCGCCCGGTACGCCGCCGGCCCGGCCGCGACGGCCCCCTGGCCGCCTCCGCTCGACGTCACCCTGCTCGGCCCTGTGCGCATCAGCCACGGCACCCGGCCCGTGGAGCCTCCCGCCCCCGAGGTCCAGGCGCTGCTGTGCATGCTGCTCTTCTCCCACGGACGTCGTCTGACGCACGCCGAGCTGGCCCGGGGCCTGTGGGAGGAGCCGCCGGACGAGCGCCGGGCCGCGGCCCGCATCGAGGAGCTCGTCCCCGAGCTGCGCCGGGTCCTGCCCCCCGGCGCCCTGGTCGGCCTCCCGAACGCCTACGCCCTGCATGTGCCGGAGGTGCGCGTCGACGCGTTCCACTGCGAGGAACTCCTCGACGACCCGGCGTGCGGCCCCGCCGACGTCGGACGGGCGCTCGACCTCTGGTACGGCCCGGCCCTGGACGGCGTTCCCGGCCCGGCGGCGGCCGCGGCCCGGGACCGTCTGCGGATCCTGAAGTCGAGGCTCCGGGCCCTGCACGCCGACCTGGACGAGGCCCGGGAGGCCGCCCCCACCATCACGTTCCGGGCCGACGACCTCGCCGGTCGCCCCGAGGCCCGCATCACCCTCGAGTACGCGGTCCACGAGATGCTCTCCCGCGGCGCTCTGGCACCCCACCGGTTCGACGTACGGGTCCGGCCCGACGGCTACGTCGTCCACACCGAGCCCGGCACCTTCGTCCTGCCCGTCCTGGTCGCCGTCCTGCGTGGCCTGCCCGAGGTCCTCACCGGGCTCGTGGACCCGCCGCCGCTGACCGTCACCTTCTGGGACCGGCCCACCCCGCCACCGGCCGCGCCTCCCGTACCGGCCGGCATCCAGGTGATCGTCTCCCCGGCCGTGTACGAGCAGTTCGCCGCCAGCTCCGCCGCCCAGGGCCCGCGGCGTCTCCAGCCCCTCTACCGGGACGGCGCCACCGACACCCCGCCCGTCGCCTGGTACTGCCCGCTCACCCCGGCCGTGGCGCCCGAGCCCGGGACCCGCGAACTGGTGGAGGGCCCCTTCATCACGCACGACCTGCGCCGGCTGGGGATACCGGCACCCGGCCGCACGGCCGTCGTCCACACCCGGCCGGACGGCCCGCTCACCCTCTTCGACCCGGCCCGGCCGCACGGCGACCGGCCGTCGCGGTCCGTGACGTACTACAAGGTCGACCTCACCACCCACCAGTCCCACCAGCGGGTCTCCCTGCCGAGCTCCGGCAAGGGCGCCTTCGCGGCCGCGGTCGAACTGTCCTGGCACGTGGACGACCCGGTCGCCTTCGTCCGCGCCGAGGCCACCGGGGTCGGTGAGCAGCTGCTCGGCCATCTGCTGGAGGAGGCGGCCCGGATCACCCGCCGGCATCCGCTGCGCCGGGCCGGCGCGGCCCAGCGGGCGGTCAACGAGGGCCTGCGCCACTGGCCGGTGCCGGGGCTGTCGGTGTCGGTGTCGGTGCAGCTGGCCCCGGAGGGCGCGGCCCTGCCCGGGCCGCGGGGCACGGTCCCGGCGCGACGCCCGCTGGCGGACCTCCTCGCCGAGGCCGACACCGTGCTGCTCGGCTTCGACGGCCCCCTGGCCCGGCTGTTCTCGGCGCAGGCGGCGGGCGAGGCGGCGCTCGACCTGCTCGCCCTGGTCGCCGAGCACCGCGGCCCCCGGGACGTCCCGCCCGCCGCGGTAAGGGAGACGTTCATCCATCCGCTGGACGTGCTGCGGGCCTTCGCCCGTGACCCGCTGGGCCCGCTCCTGCGCGACCGCCTCGACGCACTCGAACTGCACGCGGTCCCGGACGCGCCCACCACGCACAACTCCGTGCCGCTGGTGCGTGCCCTGCACGACTCCGGCCGCCGCGTCAGTGTCGTCTCGGACGTCAGCGCCCCGGCCGTCCACCGCTATCTCGCCCCCTACGGCCTGCCCCTGGCCGGCATCCACGCCCGCGGAACCGACCTCTCCCTGCTCACCCCCCACCCCGACTGCCTGCTGCGCGCCGTGCACTCCTTCGCCGGCGGCGCCGCGACGGGCGTCCTGATCGGCTCCACGGTGGCCGAACTGACCGCTGCGCAGCAGGCGGGCCTGCGCTTCGTCGGCCTCGCCCGGAACACCACCGCCGGCCGACTGCTCCAAGAGGCGGGCTGCGAGACGACCGTCGCCTCCCTGGCTCCGGTCCTGGAGGCCGCCCGCTCCCTGTAGCACGGCCCGAACCCCCCGTTCGGCGGCGCCCCGCCCGGCCCCCCAGGAAAGGCGGCCCGGCCCCCTCCCGCGCACCATGCGAAGGAGGCCCGCCACCCGGCGGACCCACGTCTGCGAGGCCCGCCACCTGGCGGCCCCCCACGGTCTGTGCTCTCGGGAGGACCTGCCATGACCGCCAGTCTGGAGCAGTTGTGCCGCTGCCACTTCGCCGTCGACCTGGGAGCGGCCCGCACACGCGTCTACGTCAAGGGCGCCGGGCTCGTCGTCGACCAGCCGTCCGCCGCCGCCGTGAACACCCGCAACGGCGCGCTGATCGCCGTCGGCGAGCTCGCGGAGAAGATGAAGGGCCGCACCCCGCACTACATCCGGGTGGTCCGGCCGGTCTCCGGCGGCACCGTCGTCGACATCGAGATGGCGCAGCGCATGCTGCGGCACCTGCTCGGTGACAAGATGCGCCGCGCGCTGCGCCGCAAGCCGATCCTGCGGGCCGCGGCCTGCACACCGCACGACGCCGACCCGCTGGCCCAGCGCGCCGCGATCGAGACGCTCGTGGGGCTGGGGGCGCGCCGGGTGGAACTGGTCGACACGCTCATCGCCGCGGCCGTCGGCTGCGGGCTGCCCGTCGAGCAGCCCGAAGCCACGATGATCATGGTGTGCGGGGCGGCGGCCACGCAGGTGGCGGTGCTGTCCCTCGGCTCGATCGTGACCGCCGACCGGGTTCCGGTGGGCGGCGAGGTGGTCGACCACGCGATCGTGCAGCACCTGCGCCACGAGCACGAGCTGATTCTGCCGAGTCAGTCGGTACGGCCGTTGCAGCTGGCCCTGGCCGGCAACGGCCTCACCGCGCAGGGACCGGCCACCACGGAGATCCACGGCAGGGACGTCGCCACGGGCCTGGCCCGCTCCGTGCAGGTCGACACCGCGGCCGTGCGGGACGCCATCCAGACGCCGCTCACCGCGATCCTCGACGGCATCGGCAAGGTGCTGCGGGACTGCCCGCCCGACCTGGTCGCCGACCTCGCCGACCGGGGGATCATGATGGTCGGCGGCAGTGCGCTGCTGCCGGGTCTGGACCAGATGCTGCGGCAGGCCACGGGCATGCCGGTGCACATCGCCGAGCGTCCGGACGTGTGCGCGGTGCAGGGGCTGGGCGCGATGCTGGAGGGCAGGATCGCGCCGCTGGCACTGGACCCGCTGGGCACCTGAGCGTCGGCCGCGACGCCGGGAGCCGGATCGCCGGCCATGCCCCGGGCGCCCCAACTCCGGCCATGACCCCCGGGCGCCCGAACTCCGGCCACGGGGCCGGGTGCGAGCGCCCCTCCGGGTCAGCGGGCGAACCAGCAGCGCACCGTCGTCCCGTCGTCGCCCCGGTGCACCCGCACCAGGTCCGCGATCAGGTTGACCAGCAGGATCCCGCGCCCGCCGCGCTGGTCGCGGGGCACCGGCCGGCGCCCGGCCAGGGCGTCCCCGAGGCGCCCGTCGTCGCGGACCTCGCACACCACGTACCCGTCCTCGGACCACACCCGCAGCACGCCCGAACCGCCGCCGTGCACCACGCTGTTGGTGGTGAGCTCGGCCGTGGCGAGGGCCAGGTCGTCGAGCTTCACACCGACCAGGCCCAGCCGGGCGCCCTCCCCGACGGCCACGTGCCGGGCGTGCGAGAGGGAGTCGGACTCGAAGGCGAACGTCAGCGCCTCCGGAACCGGCGGCAGCGCCTCGTTGTAGCGGAGGACCACGTCCTCGGGGGCGTACGCCGCACTGGCCTCCTCCGCCCGGGTACCGGGATGGATGACGGCGGGGTGGGTGGCATAGGCGTCGGCGACCATGTGCTCGGGCAGCCGCGCGACGTCGTACGGGCACATGATCGTCGCGGGGCGCCCCCGGAAGGCGGCGTTGATGAGCGCCTCGTGCTGGGCGCAGGCCGGGTACTCGGTGGCGGAGCGGCCGGCCCAGACCGGTTCGCCGATGATCCGCACCCGGCGCCCGGCGGGCTGGGCGTCGGCGAAGGCCAGCAGCACACCGGGGATGATCCGCCCCGGGTTGCGTCCGGCCTCGCGCATGTCCAGCAGGCGCACCGACCCGGCCGCGTCCCCCAGCGCGTCCCTGATCAGGTCGAGGTTCTTGCCGGGCACCGCGACGGCGACCGGTTCGCCGGCCTCCAGGCCGTCGCGCACGAAGGGCAGGGTGCCGTCGAGGTACTCCTGCTCGTCCCGGTAGAAGAGGGCGGGGTGGGCGAAAGCGTCCAGAGGGCCGAAGGCCTCGGTCACGGCAGCAGTCATGACGTCGACACCTCGATTCCGCTCTGGCCGGGCCACAGCAGGTCCAGCGTGCGCCGCAGGGCGGGCGGCGGCCGGCGCACCACGAACCGCCGGCCGTCCCGGAGCTGCCCGGCGGCGGCCGCGAGGGCACCAGCACCCGCGACGTCCACGAACGTCACGTCGGACAGCTCCAAGTAGTACACGTCCTCACCTTCACGGACAGCCTCTTCCAGCACACCTTCCCAGATCGCACGCGTCGTCAGGCCGACCTCCCCGGCCGCCCGGACGCCCTGCTGCCCGGCCAGCGGAAACACCGCCAGGCCCGGCACGGGGCCGGTCGCCGAGAGCTGCTGCCGAGTCATCAAGGCCCTCTCCCCACGTTTACGGACCACAGCGCTCGTACCCGTATGGCAAAAGCTCATTCCCCCGAAGCGGGTGTAGTAAGCGGTACGGCGGGCAGGCGCACCGTCACACCGACGTCCACGGGGGCGAGAGACGTCGTGCAGTCCGGCGAGACGCACACGACCGATGAGGACAGACAAGGCGGTGACATGACCTCAGCGGCATCACCACATCTCACAGGAGGGCTGGACACCCTGGTCATCCCCGGCCGCGTGGACGCGGACCGCGCCGAGCTCACCCCACGGGGTGAGCTCGTCCACGGTTGCGCGGAAATCCTGGCGAGAGCCCTGGCCGGCCTGCCGGCCACCGTCACCCGGGTCGACCTGGACATGGCGGGCGTGCACTTCATGGACACGGCGGGTCTGCAGTTCCTGGACGTGCTGGCCGATCACGGCCGGCAGCGGGCACTGACGGTGACGGCGACGAACTGGAACGGCCAGCCGCGCCGGATCCTGGAGCTTGCGGGCCTGGACACGACCGACCCGTTGAGCGGCCTGGACGCCACCGGCCCGGTCCCCGCCGCGCCACCGGCCGCCCCCACCGTCTCGGCGGTCTCCCTGGAACGCGCGGAACGCCTGCACGTCCTCCAGGAGGAGGTCGAGCAACTGCGCCAGGCCATCGCCTCCCGGCCCGTCATCGACCAGGCACGGGGCATCCTCATGGCCACCCACGGCTGCACGTCCGACGACGCCTGGCACATCCTGCGGGAGACGTCCCAGCTGTCGAACACCAAGCTGCGGGACGTCGCGGCGGCGGTGACGGCGAGCGCGGAGGCGGACGGCCCACCGCCGCCGGCCGAGCTGCGCACGGCACTGCACCGGGCCGTGGCGAGGCGCCGCCGGGGCTGAGTCGTGCGTGCGGGGCCGGTGCAGTGCCGCCCCGCCGGGGTACCCCGGTGCGCCGCGCCCCGCCGGGGTACCCGGGAGCCGACGGCTGCCACAGGAGGTGCACCATGAGCGACCACACCCCGTCCCAGGCCGAGGGCGACCGCGACGACGAGCAGGACACGGCCCCGCGTCCCACCCCGTCCCAGGCCGAGGGCGGCCGCGACGACGACACGCCGGACGAGAGCGACCCCCCGGAGGACTCCGGCACGGAGCAGGACACGTAACGAAGCAGCCCGCACGACGGAGCGGGCATGTGGCGGAGCGAGGCGCGCACGGGAGCGGACGTACACCGAGGTCACATGGAGGCGGCTCGGCGGGGCACCCGTATCTCCCCGACCAGTCAAGGGAGTTGCTCGTGATCGTCGCCGTCGTCATCGCCGGGTGTGTGCTGTTGGCCGTGCTCGCCTTCCTCGTCCCCCGTCTCTCGCGCCACCCCGAACGCGGCACCCAGCGTTCGCTCGGCGCGGGCGCCCGGGCCGGCAGCAAGGCACCCGGTGTGCTGGGCAGGCTCTTCGCCAAGCCCTTCCACTCGAGCTCCCGCGCGGTGAGCCGCAGCGGCTCGGCCGGCCGCCGTACCCGCGGCCGCATGCCCTTCTGACCCCCCGCGCGGCCGGCCACCGGGCATGCTGGTCCGGTACGCAGGGCAGGCAGAAGGAGACCTTTCTCGATGGGCACCGCAGTGCACGTCCCGCAGACGCGGGACATGATCGGGGAGGAACTCTCCGGGGACGAGGCGTTCACCGCGCTGCGGCGCTACGGAGGCCGCCGGCTGCTCGTCGACGCGTTCACCCGTTTCCGCTACGCCGACGGCTTCAGCAACTCCCGCTCCCTCGCCTTCCAGGTGGTCCTGGGCATGGTCCCGTTCACCATCGCCCTGGTCGGCGTGGCCACCACCGTGCACACGGAGAGCGTGGGGCGGATCATCGAACTCACCCTCGGCCGCATCGTGCCCGGCGCCAGCACGCGCCTGGTCCAGGACGCCCTGCACGGCACCGAGCGCAGCGCCGGTTCGGGAGTGTGGGGCGCGGTCGCCATGTGGCTGGGCCTGGCGTTCGCCGTGCTCAACCTGGCCTCGGCGATGGCCCAGGTCGAGCGCGGCGCCAACCGCATCTACGGCATCGAGCGCGACCGGCCGTTCGTCGCCAAGTACGGCCGGTCCCTGGTCCTCGCCCTCGCGGCGGGCATGCCGATGGTCCTGGGGTTCCTCGTGCTCGTGGCCGGCGACGCCGTCGGCCACGCGGTGGTGCAGACCCTCGGCTGGTCCCGCACCTGGCTCGACGTGTGGGACGCCCTGGACGTGCCGCTGGGTGTGCTGCTCGCGTGGATCGCCTCCGCGGTGATCTTCCGCTGGGCGCCCCGCCGGGACCAACCGGGCTACACCTGGCTCGCGTTCGGCTCCGCCGTCCACCTGGTGCTGTGGATCACGGCCACCTGGCTGCTCTCCCTCTACGTCGCCGAGAGCGGCTCGTTCGGCGCCGTCTACGGGCCGCTGACGGCGTTCGTCGCCCTGCTGCTGTGGGCCAACCTGACGGGTGTGGCCCTGTTCCTCGGCATCGCCTTCGCCGCCCAGCTGGAGGCGGCCCGGGCCGGCATCACCGAGGCCGTCCGGCCGGACCCCGGACCGGGCCCGTGAGGGTATGCCGCTGACGCGCACCCCGCCCCTGTGATCACCGCACGGAACCAGGACGTATCGTCCTAGGTGTGAGCGATGTGCCCCCCGCGACCCCAGCACCGGCGGACCGAGAGGCGGCCTCCGCGTCCCCGGAGCGAGCCGGAGCCCCGGAACGAGCCGAGTCCACGGAGCCGGCCGAACCACCGGTGACCGGCGACGACGACCCGGCCCTGCGGGCGGCCCACCGACTGTGCCGGCGCCGGACCAAGGAGCAGGACCCGGCGGAGTACGCGCTGATCCAGCTGGTGCCCGCGGCCCTGCGGCCGGCCCTGCACGCGCTGTGGGCGGCCGCCAACGCCCTCGACGACCTCGGCGACGACCGCACCGCGCCCGCCGCAGAGCGCGCCGCCCGGGTCGAGGCCTGGATCACCGCCCTGCACCGCGAACTGCCCACGGGAGCAAGCCCGGACCCCGTCCGGCACGCCCTGGTGGACACCGCGATCCGCTGGCGCCTGGACCTGTCCGAGCTGCGGGACGCCATGGCGCAGGTCCAGGACGACACCCGGGGCAGGGACTTCGCCGACTGGGCGCAGTGGCGCACCTGGGGCCGGGACAACCTGCTGCCCTGGTTCGGCCTGGTCCGCACGGTCTTCGACCGGGCCGGCGTCCCCGTGGCACTGCGCCTGGACACCCGGGAGGCCTACGAGGAGTTCCTCGACGGCGTCCGGCTCACCGACATCCTCACCGACCTGTCCGCGGACCTCGCCCAGGGCGACCTCCTCCTGCCCGCCGAGGCCCTCGACCTGCACCCCGGGTCGGCCGCCGACCTCCCGCGGCGCCGCTGGAGCCCCGCCGTCGCCGGGCTCCTCACGCACCTGACCGGCCTGGCCCGCCAGTGGGTGGCCCAGGACGGCCTCACCCGCGGCATGCATCCCGGCCCCGCCACCGTCCTGCAGACGATGGCCGCCCTGCTGCACGCCCAGCTCGACGCCGTCGACGCGGCCGGCCCGGACGTGCTGCGTTCCCCTCCCCGGCCCGCGCTGCACACCCGGGCCCGCATCCTCGCCCCCGCCCGGGCCCGCGCGGCCCTGGCCTGGAGCCTGACCCCGCTGACGGTGCCGCCGCGGCAACGCCCGGCCGCCCACCGGCCGCCCGGACCCGCCGGACCGGCATCCACCGGCACCTTCCGTCGGCCCCCGCCCCACCCGAGCGGCGAGCGGCCCCCGGAGATCCCGCCCGGTCTGCTGCCCGCCCACGTCGCCGTGATCATGGACGGCAACGGCCGTTGGGCCCAGCAGCGCGGCCTGCCCCGGCACGCGGGCCACCGAGCCGGTGCCACGGCCGTGCGCGAGGTGGTCCACGGCGCCCTGGACATCGGCCTGCGCCATCTGACGCTGTACACCTTCTCCACCGAGAACTGGCAGCGTGACGCGGAGGAGGTCGACGCGATCCTCGACCTGCTGCGCGGCGAACTGGCCGAGAACCCCTTCCGTGACCTCGACGTCCGGCTGCGCTGGCACGGCCGGGCCGGCCGTCTGCCCCCCGACCTCGTGGACCTGCTCCACCTGCGGGAGCGCACCACCCGCGCCCGCACCGGCCTGACGCTGACGATGTGCATCGACTACGGCGGCCGGGACGAGCTCACCCGCACCGCCGCCGCCCTGGCGGCCCGGGCCCGGGCCGGCCGGCTGGAGCCCGGCCTGATCGACGAGGACGACTTCGCCCGGCACCTGCCGCGCCCGGACATGCCCGACGTGGACCTGCTGTGGCGCACCGGCGGCGAACAGCGGACCTCCAACTTCCTGCCCTGGCACGCGGCCTACGCCGAACTGCACTTCACCCCCGGTCTGTGGCCGGACGCCGACCGCCGGGACCTCTGGCAGGCGGTCACCGCCTACACCCGGCGCCAGCGCCACCACGGCGCCGCTCCGGCACGGTCGGGCGAGCCCGCCGGGGCCGACGGGCCGTCAGCGGCCCACTGTGTGACGGCCCCTGCCGCGGGCTCGGGCGACTGAACCGGGTGTCCCGCCGCAGCGGGACACCGCGCCTCTGCCCGACGGCGCCCACATACTGGGCGCGCGGGCCGGGCGGCCGGCCCGCTCGTGCATGATCGGTACGAGCCCCTCGACCGCGTGCGACTCGGCGGGGAGGCGACACACCGAGCCTTGTGAGGAGATGGCGTTGTCCATCTGGGAAGCACTGGCGGTCTTCGCAGCCGGCACGGCAGCGGGCACGATCAACACCATCGTGGGCTCCGGCACCCTGATCACCTTCCCGGTGCTGCTCGCCATCGGGCTGCCGCCGGTCACCGCCAACGTCTCCAACGCCCTCGGCCTCGTCCCCGGCTCCATCAGCGGGGCCATCGGCTACCGGGCCGAACTGCGCGGACAGGGCCGCCGCGCGCTCGTCCTCGGTCTGATCGCTCTCGTCGGCGGGCTCGGCGGCGCCGTCCTGCTGCTCGCGCTGCCCTCCGAGGCGTTCGACACGTTCGTGCCGGTGCTGATCGCCCTCGCGCTGGTCCTCGTCCTGCTCCAGCCCCGCCTCGCCGAGGTCGTACGGCGTCGCCGCGAGGACAACGGCACCACCGGCCGACCGCACGGCGGACCCGTGCTCCTGGTGGGACTGCTCCTGGCGAGTGTGTACGGCGGCTACTTCGGCGCCGCCCAGGGAGTGCTGTACCTCTCCCTGATGGGCCTGTTCCTCGATGAGGACCTGCAACGCGTCAACGCCGTCAAGAACATCCTCGGCGCCGTCGTCAACGGCGTCGCCGCCTGCTTCTTCCTCTTCGTCGCCGAGTTCGACTGGACGGCCGTCCTGCTGATCGCCGTGGGCTCCGCCCTCGGCGGTCAGATCGGCGCCAAGGTCGGCAGACGCCTCCCGCCCACGGCACTGCGCGCGGTCATCGTCACCGTCGGCGTCATCGCGATCGCCCAGCTCCTGCTGCGGTGAGATGTCTCCACAGGCCGTCGAGGCCCGGCGGATCGTCGAACGGCTCGGGACGACGCGTGGCGGCCGAGCAGGACGCCGCCGGCAAGCAAGAGGGCCGTCGCACGGGAACGCGCGGGTCCGGTCGATGACAGCCGGTCAGCGATGTCCCATATCACCGTGGCACGAGGTATGGACCGAAAGTCACCATCCGACAGATACCTTCCGCTGCGTCGCTAGCCTGGGCCGATGCCCACCCACGCTTCGCCCGCGTCCCTGCTGTCCGCCCTGAGGCCCCGGACCCAAGAGCGCCTCTACGACTTCTACAAGGAGCTACGGAGCGCAGACGACCTCGTCTGGGACCCCCGCCTGGATGCATGGATCGCGACCAGCCATGCAGTGGTCAGCAGCGCCGCCGGCGGCCCGCGGTTCTCCTCGGTGCGCTACCCCGACATCGAGGCCGTCTCCGAGGAACTACGGCCGCTGGCCCGGGTCCTGAGCCGGCAGATGCTCTACAGCGACGCCCCCGACCACTCCCGGCTGCGTGCCCTGCTCAGCAGAGCCTTCACCCCCCGGGCGGTAGCGACGCTCCGCGACCGGATCTCCGGAGCTGTCGAGCAGATCATCACCCGTGCGGCGCCGACCGGGCGGCTGGACATCGTCGCGGACCTCGCCCGCCCCCTGCCCCTGACCATCATCTGCGACCTCCTCGATGTGCCGGAACAGGACCGACCCGCCTTGTCTTCCTGGTCCGACCCGATCGCCGCGGCCATCGGCAGTTCCAGGCTCGACGCCGACGACAGCCGTGCCGCCTCGCAGAGCATGGCACGCATGCTCGCCTACCTCCGGGAACTCCTCACCTGCCAGGACTCCCCGCCCGCACCCCACACCCTGCGCGCACTGTTGACCACGCGGGCCGAGGGTGCCGACCAGGACGTTGACGAACTCCTCGCCAACTGCGCCCTGCTTCTGATCGCCGGCCATGAGACCACCACCCACTTCATCGGCAACGCCGCTCTCGCCCTGCTGCGCCACCCCCAGGCAGCCGACCAACTGCGCCGGCGGACCGACCTGATCCCCGCTGCGGTCGAGGAACTCCTGCGCTACGACAGCCCGGTGCAGCTGATGCTGCGCCGGGCGCGGCACGACCTGGACCTGGCGGGTCGCTCCATCGCCGCCGGGCAGGTGGTGCTCCTGGTGTGCGGTGCCGCCAACCGGGATCCGGCCGCTTTCCCCGATCCGGACGTGCTGGACTTCCAACGGCCTGGCGGGCGGCACGTCGCCTTCGGATACGGGCCGCACTTTTGCCTCGGCGCGGCGCTGGCCCGGCTGGAGGGCGCTGTCGTCCTGGAAGCACTCCTCACCCGGCTTCCCGGCCTGAGGCTCGACGGCATCGCGCCTCAGTGGCAGCGCAGCCTCAACTTCCGCGGGCTCACCGGCCTGAACGTTGCCTTCACCCCCGTCTTCGGGTGATCACGGCAGCGCCGCGCAAGCCGGGCTGACCGATGGCCGGTTGAGCGACTCGTGGTCTCGCCGTGGCGGCGCCGCCTGGGGCACCGGCTGGTGTCGTCGGCGGGCGACAGCCGTGGGTTCGACGGTGGCAAGCCGGCCAACGGGCGCAAGCGGTAGGTCGTGGGCGAGGCCCCGGGCGTGCTGCTGGATGGTCACAAGCACGGCTGTCGGCGACCGCGCCGCCGCCCAGGTCCTCTGGCGCGGGTGGCCGATGTGCGCCACTGCGTCGTCCTCTGGTGCGCCGGCGAGCGGTGGCTCGGGCCTGTGCCGGTCTTGGTACGCAGCAGCGGTCCGGAGAGATCGTGAAGGTCTCCGTGTGCCAGGGCTGCAGCCCGCCGGCCCGCCAGGTCCGCAGCACATCCAGACCCGGCGTGGTTGTCCGCCGTTCGGCCCACCCTGCGACACCAGCCGCTCGTCCATCCGAAACGAACCACGGCTGACGTGGCGAGACGTGAACTCAAGACCGGATCACCAGGTGACCTGGACCACCGACCTGACCGTGCCGCTGGAGCGCGGCGGATCTTCACCGTCTGCGGCCTACGCGCGATGCCCGCACCCCTGGCGAGACGTTTCCGCAGGTCAAAGGCGCGCGCAGTGGGGCGGGTGGGACTCGAACCCACGGCCGACGGATTATGAGTCCGCTGCTCTAACCGGCTGAGCTACCGCCCCATAGCGGCGTGTCGCGTACATGTGTGCGCGCCGTCTGCCGCAGCATAGCCGCTCATACGATCTCCTGCTTCGGCTGGGCGGCTCCGCACGGCCTACGTGACCATGAGGACTGCGCCGGGCGCCGCGCGGTTCCCGGACCAGCGGATCGGGCATGAAAAAGGACCCCTGAGAGGGGTCCGTTCCCACCTGCTCCCCCGACTGGACTCGAACCAGTAACCTGCCGGTTAACAGCCGGCTGCTCTGCCAATTGAGCTACGGAGGACCGAGCTCCCCGGACTGGACTCGAACCAGTAACCTGCCGGTTAACAGCCGGCTGCTCTGCCAATTGAGCTACCGAGGAAGGTCTCGTTTGCATCGAACGTACCTACCTGGGTATCCGCCAGGGGGCGCGCGTTCGCTGCGACACATACATTAGCGCAAGCAGGGGGGTGCTTCGCCAATCGGTACTCCCCGGCACCGACGCCGCACCGGAGACCTACGCAAGGGAAGGGTGGCCGCCATGCGTTACCGGCTCACGTTCGTTGCCGGAGTCGTCCTGGGTTACGTGCTGGGCACGAGGGCCGGACGAGAGCGCTACGAGCAGTTGAAGAAGTCAGCCCGGCAGTTCGCGCAGAACCCCGCCGTGCGCAACACCGCGGAGACGGCGGCCCACCAGGGCCGCGAGTTCGCGGGCAAGGCGTACCACGTGGTGAGCGACAAGGTCGGTGAGCGTGTCCCCGACTCGGTGGCCGACCGCGTCCGCCACCTCCGCGACCGCGCCACCCACAACGGCGGCGAGGACGACTGGGGCACGAGCAACACGTGATCCTTTCCATCGCCGAGCAGCCCCGTGCCCCGAAAAGGGGCGCGGGGCTGTATCGATGTGCGGCTCCGCCGCGTGGGCGCTACCAGCCACGACGAGGCCCGCATCCCAAACCCCGGCGACACCCTCACGGCGCCCACGGCCCAACCCCAGCGGCGCGTGCGGCAGAATTTTGGCCATGGGGATAGTCGCCGGGTTGGACAGTTCACCCGATTTCACTCGTATCGTCGTCTGTGACACGGACTCCGGAGCCGTGCTCAGGCAGGGATATGCACCGCATCCGGTGGAGAGCCCCGACGGTGGCGGCCGGCCGTCCGACGTCGATCCGCAGGCCTGGCTGCTCTCCCTGGGCGAGGCCGCGGGTGGCGGGCTGCTGGAGGGCGTGCAGGCGATCGGCGTCTCGGCGCAGCAGAACGCCGTCGTGCCGCTGGACGCGCAGGGCAACACCGTGCGGCCTGCGATGGTCGGCGGCGACAAGCGGACGCAGGTCGCCGCGGCCGATCTGATCGACGCGCTCGGGGGCCGCGAGGCGTGGGCGCAGGCGGTGGGCTGCGTGCCGCAGGCGGCGCAGCCGGTGACGAAGCTGCGCTGGCTGGCCCGGACCGAACCGGAGAACGCGCGGCGCACGGCGATCCTGCTGCAGGCGCACGACTGGCTGGTGTGGCAGTTGCTGGGCCGGCCGGTCAGGAGAACCACCGACCGGGGCGGGGCGTCGGGCACCGGCTACTGGTCGGCGGCGACCGGCGGCTACCGGACCGACCTCGTGGAGCTGGCGCTCGGCCACCAGGTGATGCTGCCGGAGGTGATCGGCCCGGCGGACGCGGCCGGCAGGACGCCGGAGGGGCTGCTGATCTCCGTGGGGACCGGCGAGACCATGGCGGCGGCGTTCGGGCTCGGCATCGGCCTCGGTGACGCGGTGGTGTCGCTGGGCGCGTCCGGGTCCGTGATGGCCGTGCACCCCGAGGCCCTGGTCGACGGGTCCGGGATGATCACCGCGCTCGCGGACGCGACCGGCATGCACCTGCCCGTCGTCACCACGCTGAACGCCGTACGGACGCTGCGCGGGGCGGCCGAGCTGCTGGGGCTGCCCGATCTGGAGAGCCTGTCCGATCTCGCGATGAAGTCGACGCCGGGGTCCCACGGGCTGGTGCTGCTGCCCTATCTGGAGGGCGAGCGGACACCGAACCTGCCGCACACCGCCGGGACCCTGGCCGGGCTGCGGCGCGAGTCGATGAAGGCGGAGCACCTGGCGCGGGCCGCGTTCGAGGGGATGCTGTGCGGACTCGCGGACGCGCTCGACGTGCTGCGCGGCCGGGGCGTGGAGGTGCGGCGGGTGTTCCTGCTCGGGCCGGCCGCCGAACTGCCCGCCGTACAGGCCGCGGCGCCCATGCTGTTCGGGACGCAGGTCGTGGTGCCGCAGCCCGCGGACTACGCGGCGATCGGCGCCGCCCGCCAGGCGGCCTGGGCACTGGGGGCCTCGCAGGGCACGCTCGACGTGCGGAACCCGCCGGCCTGGCAGGGCGCGGTGGCGCAGGTGCTGGAGCCCGGGGAGGAGCTGGCCGTGGGGCAGGCGGTGCGGCAGCAGTTCGTGGCGGTACGGGAGCAGACGCACCCGGGGGCCCTCTGAAGGGTTCGACCGCCTGTTGGGTTAATTCGGTTGAGGTAACGCCGGTGGAGTGTTCGACGATAGGGGCCAGGGGCAACCACTCGGCCCCGTCATCCACTCCGAGAGAAGCAGCGTGCTCATACGACTTCTGCGGACCTATCTCAGGCCCTACAAGAGACCCATCGCCCTGCTGGTGCTGCTGCAGTTCCTGCAGACCTGCGCCACGCTCTACCTGCCCACGCTGAACGCGGACATCATCGACCAGGGTGTCGTGAACGGCGACACCGGCTACATCCTGGGCTACGGCGGCCTGATGATCGGCATCTCGCTGGTCCAGGTCGGGTGCAACATCGGTGCCGTGTACTACGGCGCCCGCACGGCCTCGGCGCTCGGACGGGACCTGCGGGCGTCCGTGTTCGACCGGGTGCAGTCGTTCTCCGCGCGTGAGGTCGGTCACTTCGGGGCGCCGTCGCTGATCACGCGGACCACGAACGACGTCCAGCAGGTGCAGATGCTGGCACTGATGACGTTCACGCTGCTGGTGTCGGCGCCGATCATGTGCGTGGGCGGCATCGTGCTGGCGCTCGGGCTGGACGTGCCGCTGTCCGCGGTGCTGGTGGCGGTCGTGCCGGTGCTGGGCATCTGCGTGACACTGATCGTGCGGCGGCTGCGGCCGCTGTTCCGGGCGATGCAGGAGCGGCTGGACTCGGTGAACCAGGTGCTGCGCGAGCAGATCACCGGCAACCGCGTGATCCGCGCCTTCGTCCGGGACGAGTACGAGCAGCAGCGCTTCCGGAAGGCCAACACCGATCTCACCGACTTCGCGCTGGGCACCGGTAACCTGCTCGCGCTGATGTTCCCGATCGTCATGACGGTGGTGAACCTGTCGTCGATCGCCGTGGTGTGGTTCGGCGCGCACCGGATCGACAGCGGGGGCATGCAGATCGGCGATCTGACGGCGTTCCTGGCCTATCTGATGCAGATCGTCATGTCCGTGATGATGGCCACCTTCATGTTCATGATGGTGCCGCGTGCGGAGGTGTGCGCCGAGCGCATCAGCGAGGTGCTGGACACCTCCTCCAGCGTCGTGCCGCCGTCGGCGCCGGTGCGGGAGCTGCGCCGGCACGGGCATCTGGAGATCCGCGGGGCGGGCTTCCGCTATCCGGGTGCCGAGGAGCCGGTGCTGCGGGCCGTCGACCTGGTGGCCCGGCCGGGTGAGACGACCGCCGTCATCGGCTCGACCGGCAGCGGCAAGTCCACCCTCCTCGGGCTGGTGCCGCGGCTGTTCGACGCGACCGAGGGGCAGGTGCTCGTCGACGGTGTCGAGGTGACGGAGATCGACCCGAAGCTGCTCGCGAGGACCGTCGGGATGGTGCCGCAGAAGCCGTACCTGTTCGCGGGGACGGTGGCGACGAACCTGCGCTACGGCAATCCGGACGCCACGGACGAGGAGCTGTGGCACGCGCTGGAGGTGGCACAGGCAAAGGACTTCGTGGAGCGGCTGGAGGGCGGCCTCGACTCGCCGGTCTCGCAGGGCGGGACGAACGTCTCCGGTGGTCAGCGCCAGCGGCTCGCGATCGCCCGGACGCTGGTGCAGCGGCCCGAGATCTACCTCTTCGACGACTCCTTCTCCGCACTCGACTACGCCACGGACGCCGCCCTGCGGGCCGCGCTCACCGAGGAGACCGCCGAGGCGACCGTGGTGATCGTCGCGCAGCGGGTGGCAACCATCCGGGACGCCGACCGGATCGTGGTCCTCGACGAGGGCCGCGTCGTCGGCACCGGCCGGCACCACGAGCTGATGGCGGACAACGAGACCTACCGGGAGATCGTGCTCTCCCAGCTGACGGAAGCGGAGGCTGCCTGATGGCGGGGCCCATGGGGCGGATGATGGCCGGGGGCGGCCCCGACCAGCGCTCGCTCGACTTCAAGGGGTCGGGCAAGCGGCTCGTCGCGCGGTTCCGGCCGGAGCGGGTCACCATCTACGTGCTGCTGCTGTGCGTGGTGCTCAGCGTCGGCCTCAACGTCGTCGGGCCGAAGATCCTCGGCAAGGCGACCGACCTGGTCTTCGCGGGCATCGTCGGCCGGGGCATGCCGGAGGGGGCGTCCAAGGAGCAGGTCCTGGAGCAGATGCGGCAGCGCGGGGACGGTGACGTCGCCGACATGCTGCGCAGCACCGACTTCACCCCGGGCGAGGGCATCGACTTCACGGCCGTCGGGCACGTCCTGCTGCTCGCGCTGGGCGTGTTCACGGTGGCCGGGCTGCTGATGGCGGTGGCGACGCGGCTGGTGAACCGGGCCGTGAACCGGACCATGTTCCGGATGCGGGAGGACGTGCAGACGAAGCTGTCGCGGCTGCCGCTGTCGTACTTCGACCGGCGGCAGCGCGGTGAGGTGCTGTCCCGGGCGACGAACGACATCGACAACATCGGGCAGACCCTCCAGCAGTCGATGGGGCAGCTCATCAACTCGGTGCTGACCATCATCGGCGTGCTCGCGATGATGTTCTACGTCTCCTGGATCCTGGCGCTGGTCGCGCTGGTGACCGTGCCGCTGTCGTTCGTCGTGGCCACGCGCGTGGGCAAGCGGTCGCAGCCGCACTTCGTGCAGCAGTGGCGCTCGACGGGCAAGCTGAACGCGCACATCGAGGAGATGTACACCGGGCACGCCCTGGTGAAGGTGTTCGGGCGGCAGGAGGAGTCGGCGCGGCAGTTCGCCGAGCAGAACGACGCGCTCTACGAGGCGGGATTCAAGGCGCAGTTCAACAGCGGGGTCATGCAGCCGCTGATGATGTTCGTGTCGAACCTGAACTATGTGCTGGTGGCGGTCGTGGGCGGACTGCGGGTCGCCTCGGGTTCGCTGTCCATCGGTGATGTGCAGGCGTTCATCCAGTATTCGCGGCAGTTCTCCATGCCGCTGACGCAGGTCGCCTCGATGGCGAACCTGGTGCAGTCGGGTGTCGCCTCGGCGGAGCGGGTCTTCGAACTGCTCGATGCGGAGGAGCAGGAGGCGGACCCGGTGCCGGGCGTGCGCCCCGAGGAGCTGCGCGGTCAGGTGGCGCTGGAGCACGTGTCGTTCCGCTACGACCCCGACAAGCCGTTGATCGAGGACCTGTCGCTGAAGGTCGAGCCCGGGCACACGGTCGCCATCGTCGGCCCGACGGGTGCCGGCAAGACGACACTGGTGAATCTGCTGATGCGGTTCTACGACGTCACCGGCGGGCGCATCACCCTCGACGGGGTCGACATCGCGCGGATGTCCCGGGACGAACTGCGGGCCGGGATCGGCATGGTGCTGCAGGACACCTGGCTGTTCGGCGGCACGATCGCGGAGAACATCGCGTACGGCGCGTCCCGGGAGGTCACCCGCGGGGAGATCGAGGAGGCGGCCCGGGCGGCGCACGCGGACCGGTTCGTCCGGACGCTGCCGGACGGGTACGACACGGTGATCGACGACGAGGGAACCGGGGTGAGCGCGGGTGAGAAGCAGCTCATCACCATCGCCCGGGCGTTCCTGTCCGACCCGGTGATCCTGGTGCTGGACGAGGCGACGAGTTCGGTGGACACGCGGACGGAGGTGCTGATCCAGAAGGCGATGGCCAAACTGGCGCACGGGCGTACGTCGTTCGTCATCGCCCACCGGCTGTCGACGATCCGGGACGCGGACACGATCCTGGTGATGGAGAACGGGTCGATCGTCGAGCAGGGCGCGCACGAGGAGCTGCTGGCGGCGGACGGGGCCTACGCACGGCTGTACAAGGCGCAGTTCGCGCAGGCGGTGGCGGAGGTGGACTGAGTCGCGGGTCCGTGGTGCCGAGTTGCGTCGCGGGGGGCTGCGGGTCCGTCGTGGCTGATCGCGCAGTTCCCCGCGCCCCTTAGGGGCGCGGGGAACCCGCGGCCGGCGTCAGTCCAGATAGCCCCTCAGCTGGTCCGCAAAGGCGTGGTCCCTCAGTTTGTTGAGGGTCTTCGACTCGATCTGCCGTATCCGTTCCCGCGTCACACCGAAGATACGGCCGATCTCCTCCAGCGTGCGGGGGCGGCCGTCGGCCAGGCCGTACCGCAGCTGGACGACCTTCCGCTCCCGCTCCCCCAGGGTCGACAGGACCGCCTCCAGGTGCTCCCTGAGCAGCAGGAACGCCGCCGACTCCACCGGGGAGGCCGCGTCGCCGTCCTCGATGAGGTCGCCGAGGGCGACGTCGTCCTCCTCGCCGACGGGCGCGTGCAGCGACACCGGTTCCTGGGCGAGGCGCAGGACCTCGCTGACCCGCTCCGGCTGCAGGTCCAGGTGGGCCGCGACCTCCTCGGGCGTCGGCTCGTAGCCCCGCTCCTGGAGCATGCGGCGCTGGACGCGGACGACCCGGTTGATGAGCTCCACGACGTGGACGGGGACCCTTATCGTGCGCGCCTGGTCGGCCAGGGCGCGGGACATGGCCTGGCGGATCCACCAGGTGGCGTACGTGGAGAACTTGTAGCCGCGGGCGTAGTCGAACTTCTCGACGGCCCTGATCAGGCCGAGGTTGCCCTCCTGGACGAGGTCGAGCATGGTCAGGCCGCGGCCGACGTAGCGCTTGGCGACCGAGACGACCAGGCGCAGGTTGGCCTCGATCAGGCGGCGCTTGGCCATGCGGCCCATGACGACGAGCCGGTCCAGGTCGAGGGCGAGCTGGCTGTCCAGGTCGGGGGTGAGCCGCAGCTTCTCCTCCGCGAACAGGCCGGCCTCGACGCGGCGGGCGAGTTCGACCTCCTCGGCGGCGGTGAGCAGGGGGATGCGGCCGATCTCCCGCAGGTACTGGCGGAACAGGTCCGAGGAGGGGCTGCCGGACTCGGTGCGGACCGGCGGGGGTTCGACTGCTTCGACGGGTTCCGCCGCCTCGATGGTCTCGGCGGGCGGCTCCTCCGGCTCCGGCCCCGACTCGGGGTGGTGCGCGGCGCGGCTCTGCGCCGGGACGCCTGACAGGGCGTCGGCCTCCGCGTCCGGCGCGGCACCGTCGGCGTCGGCACCGGCGTCGGTCTGGGTGAGGGTCTGGGTCTGCACGGGGGCGACCTCCAGGATGATCGCTGCCAGGGGGGGCGACAGCGGTACTTCGGGGGCGGAGTCGGCGGCCTCGCCGCTTTCCGTCCCGTACGCGATGAGCGGAACCGCGGGGGTCTGGGACCCGTCGGTGACGGATCGGCCGCGCTCCGAGGACTCAGGCACCGGAACCCAGTGTGGGGTAAGACACATCGTCGCCACGAGGGGCGTGCGATGACTTTTTGCTTCCGGTCCGTGACCGCGTGGTCGCCCCTCGTGGGAAACCCGGATGCCTCATGCACCTCTGGTCTGCGACGATCGTCCGATGTCCGCTTCCCTGTACGAGTCGCATGTGACGGTCCGCTGCGCCGGCCCCGACGAGCACGCCCGGCTGCGCCGCTGGGCGGCGGCGGCCGGGTTCAAGCTCACGCACATCGTGCTGGCCAGGGGCCGGATGCGCGACCAGCCCATGCTCACCCTGTCCGGTTCGTCGTCCTACGCCCGTGAAGGGGCGCGCGTACGGGAAGTGGCCGCGCGGTTGCGGGCGGACGGTTTCGTTCCGGTGCGCGTGAAGATCGAGTCGTCGCCCTGGTCTCCGGAGGTGCCGCGCCGGCCCTGCGACGACGGGCGGTACTTCGAGCACCACGTGAAGCTGGGGCTCACCGCGGACACGGACCTGGCGGCTCTCGCGGCGCGCGTCGTGCCGCACGGCGCCCATCTGTCGTGGAACGCCCGGCGGGTGCGGGGCGAGCATCACGAGCGGTTCGTGACCCAGCGCTGCCACGCGGTGGACGCGCAGGGAGCGGGCCGGGCACTGGAGCGGCTGCTGACCGAGCTGCGCGACTGCGAAGTGCTCGGAGTGGAACGGGAGTTCGTGCTGTACGACAGTGATGTGTCGGTGGACGAGGGATGGCTGGAGGAGCCGGTGGGGGTACGGACATGACCGGGACGGCGTGGGAGAGGTTCGGCTGGCGGAGCTCCGAGATCCCCCGGGAGCCGCTGGACGACGCCACCCGAAGGGCGGAGCACCTGCCGAAGACGCTGCGACCGGTGCCGGGGGACGATGTGGTGCAGCGCCCGGTCTTCGACCCGGCCCTGAAGCACCTCCAGAACGCCTATCGGGCCACCGACCCGTGCTTCACCGACCCGACGCGGGACGAGGCGTGGCGGGCGGCCCGCCGGCAGGCGCTGCATCTTGTGCTGGCCGCGATCAGCGGCTCGCCCTGGGTGGACTCGCTGGTGCTGCGGGGCAGCGTGCTGATGTCGGCGTGGTTCGCGGAGGCCGCGCGCGAGCCCGGTGACCTGGACTTCGTCGTCGTTCCGCACACCTGGCGGATGGAGGACGGCCGGACGGACCGCATGCTGGCCGGGATCGCGGCGGCAGCGCAGGAGCTGGCCGGGGCACGGGGGCCGGGCGTCGGGGTCTCGGCGAGGGGCGCGGTGGTCGAGGACATCTGGACCTACGACCGTGTGCCCGGCCGGCGCATGGTGCTCCCCTGGGGCGCACCCGGCCTGCCCGGTGGCCACGTCCAGCTGGACTTTGTCTTCAACGAGCGCCTGCCCGAGCAGCCCGAGCCGGTCGAACTGCCCGGCGGCGCGCTCGTCCAGGCCGCGACGCCGGAGCTGTCGCTGGCGTGGAAGCTGATGTGGCTGATCACCGACGTGCACGCCCAGGGGAAGGACCTGTACGACGCCGTCCTGCTGGCCGAGCGGTACCCGCTGCGCTACGAGCTGCTGCACGAGGTGTTCCGGCTGACGGGCGAGTGGCCTTACCCCTACAAGGAGAAGATCCTGCTGGAGCACGTGGTGGAGGCGGTCGGGTACGTGGAGTGGGACCACTTCGTCACGGAGTATCCGCGGTTCCGGAACGACGAGCGGGAGTTCGCCGAGCGGCTGGTGCGCGCAGTGGCGCCGGCCTTCGAGGAGGCCGGGGGCTGACCCGGGTCAGAGCGCGGCGGCGCCGTGTTCCCTCAGGCTTTGGTCGTACTGCTGGAGGACCCACAGCTCGTTCTGGACGGCGGCGAGCTGGGCCGGGTCGCCGTGGGTGCCCAGGCGGGTGAGCTGGCTGGTGATGTCGCGGATGCGGCGCTCCACGGCGCGGCGGCGGACCGTCACGAGCTGGGCGCCCGCGTACACCTCGTCGGCGCCCTTCACGCCCTTGTGCAGCATGATCGCCTCGACGGCGAGCTCGGTCACCGTCGCGCGGACCGCGTCGTCCGGGGCGGCTTCGCGGACCTTGACCAGGTAGTCCTGGGGGTCGGCGACACCCAGTGCGGCGCCGCCGGCGTCCTGGATGGCCTGGCGGACGGCGGCGTAGGGCGGCGCGGTGAACTCGTCTACCCCGTAGGCGTCGAAGGCCGGGGACACCAACTCGGGCCGTTGCAGAGCCAGTTTGAGCAGCTCGCGTTCGGTGGCGAAGACCGGGTTGCGAAGGTTCAGGGCCGGGCCGCGGGAGGCGGCGGGGCCGGGCGGGCCGGCGTACTGCCGTGCCTGCTGGTGCCGCTCGGGGGCCGGGCCCTTGCCGCCGCGGTCGCGGGCCCAGCGGGCGAGCTGGGCGACGCGCTTGACCACGAACTGGGTGTCGAGGATGCCGAGCATGCCGGCGAGCTCCACGGCGACCTCGTGCTGGGCACCGCTGTTCTTGATGCGGGCGACGATCGGCGCGGCCTCGTCCAGGGCGGCGGCGCGGCCGGCCGGGGTGTCGAGGTCGTAGCGGCTCACGATCTGGCGCAGGGCGAACTCGAAGAGCGGGGTGCGGGGTTCGACCAGGTCGGCGACGGCCTCGTCGCCCTTGGCGAGCCGCAGGTCGCAGGGGTCCATGCCGTCGGGGGCGATGGCGATGTACGTCTCGGCGGCGAACTTCTGGTCGTCCTCGAAGGCACGCAGGGCGGCCTTCTGGCCGGCGGCGTCGCCGTCGAAGGTGAAGATGACGCGGGCCGAGCCGTTGTCCATGAGCAGCCGGCGGAGGATCTTGATGTGGTCGCCGCCGAAGGCGGTGCCGCAGGTGGCGATGGCGGTCGTCACACCGGCGAGGTGGCAGGCCATGACGTCCGTGTAGCCCTCGACGACGACCGCGCGGGACGCCTTGGCGATCTCCTTCTTGGCGAGGTCGATGCCGTAGAGGACCTGGGACTTCTTGTAGATCGCCGTCTCGGGTGTGTTGAGGTACTTCGGTCCGTTGTCGGCCTCGTAGAGCTTGCGGGCGCCGAAGCCGACGACGTCGCCGCCGATGTCGCGGATGGGCCACATCAGTCGGCCGCGGAAGCGGTCGATGGGGCCGCGGCGGCCCTCCTGGGAGAGGCCGGAGAGGATCAGCTCCTTGTCGGTGAAGCCCTTGCCGCGCAGGTAGCGCGTGAGGTGGTCCCAGCCCTGGGGGCTGTAGCCGACGGAGAAGTGCTGGGCGGCGGCCTGGTCGAAGCCGCGCTCGGCGAGGAACTGGCGGCCGGTGTCGGCCTCCGGGCTGGTCGCGAGCTGCTCCATGTACCAGTCGGCGGCGATCTTGTGGGCCTCGACCAGGCGGATCCGCTCGCCGCGCTGGTGGGAGGGGTTGTAGCCGCCCTCCTCGTAGCGCAGGGTGATGCCCGCCTGGGCGGCCAGGCGCTCGACCGCCTCCGAGAAGGAGAGGTGGTCGATCTTCATCACGAACGTGATGGTGTCCCCGCCCTCCTGGCAGCCGAAGCAGTGGAAGAACCCCTTGCTCGGGCTGACCTGGAAGGACGGTGACTTCTCGTCGTGGAAGGGGCAGAGACCCTTGAGGTTGCCGCCGCCCGCGTTGCGCAGCTGGAGGTACTCGGACACCACGGCGTCGATCGGGACCGCGTCCCGTACCGCCTTCACGTCCTCGTCGTTGATCCGTCCTGCCACGTGGTGAGTCTACGGGGCCGAACTGACACTCCTGAGGCGAGACGGCTTTCCGGCCGGGAGCCCGGGGGTTGCCCCCGGGAATTGCAGCACGGTGGCGGACCGACACTCCTGACAGCCCCGGCGGCTACGAGACGAGGTCGTCCAGCGGGACGTGCGGGTCCGCCAGGGACTCCGTGTTGACCCTCGCTTTGGAGCGGATCAGGCGCTGGATCTTGTCCGTTACATCCCATACGTTCACGTTCATCCCGGCCAGCACCCGGCCGTCCTTCACCCAGAACGCGATGAACTCGCGTTTCCCGGCGTCCCCGCGGACCACCACCTGGTCGTAGGAGCCCGCGGGTGCCCAGCCCGAGTACTCCATGCCCAGGTCGTACTGGTCGGAGAAGAAGTAGGGCACCCGGTCGTACGTCACGTCGTGGCCCAGCATGGAGCGCGCGGCCGCCGGGCCGCCGTTCAGGGCGTTGGCCCAGTGCTCCACGCGCACCCGCGTGCCGAACAGGGTGTGCGGGAAGGAGACGACGTCACCGGCCGCGTAGACGGACGGGTCGGAGGTGCGCAGCCGCTCGTCGACGACGATGCCCCCGCCGTGGGCCCGGTCGGCGATCTCCAGGCCGGCCGTCTCCGCGAGGTGGGTGCGCGGGGCCGCGCCGATCGCCGCCAGTACGTCGTGCGCCGGGTGCTCCTCGCCGTCGTCGGTGCGGGCCGCGAGGACCATGCCGTCCTGGCCGACGATCTCCGTCAGCCGCCTGCCGAAGTGGAACCGCACCCCGTGCTCGCGGTGCAGCTCGGCGAAGAGGCCGCCGAGCTCCGGGCCCAGCACGCCGTGCAGCGGGGTCGGGCCGTGCTCGACGACCGTGACCTCCGCGCCGTACGCGCGGGCCGCCGCCGCGACCTCCAGGCCGATCCAGCCGGCCCCGGCGATGACGAGGTGGCCGTTGTCCCGGCCGAGGTTGGTCAGGACGTGCTTGAGGCGCTCGGCGTGGGCCAGCCGACGCAGGTGGTGCACGCCGGCCAGGTCCGTGCCCGGGATGTCGAGACGGCGGGGCTCGGCGCCGGTGGCCAGGAGCAGCTTGTCGTAGCGGACGACGGTGCCGTCCTCGCCGAAGCGGACCGTCCTGGCCGTGCGGTCGATGGCGTCGACGGTCTGGCCCAGGTGGAGCTCGATGTCGTTGGCCGCGTACCAGGCGGGCTCGTGGACGAAGACGCTGTCGCGTTCCTCCTTGCCGAGGAGGTAGCCCTTGGACAGGGGCGGGCGCTCGTAGGGGTGGTCGCGTTCGTCGCAGATCAGTATCACGCGGCCGGTGAAGCCCTCCGCCCGGAGCGTCTCGGCCGCCTTCGCGCCGGCCAGTCCGCCTCCGACGATGACGAATGTCTGATCCGCGTCGACCACTTGTTGCCTCCTCGTCAGGGTGTCGCCACTTGCGAGCGTCCCGCACGGAGCGTGATGCGGGAAGAGGGAGTGACCCGATCAGGCCACGGAGGGTCACATTCGGGGGTGCTGCCGCCCCGCCCGTCGCGTCTGTCTCATCCCTGCCCCGTCAGGCGGGCGTGAAGCGAACGGGCGGAGGTGTCGGTGAGGGAGGCGATCTGGTCGACGATCACCCGCTTGCGCGCGCGGTCGTCCGCCGCCCGGTCGAACAGGGCGCGGAACTGCGGGTCCAGGCCGTCCGGGGCGCGGGCGGTGAGTGCCTCGGCCAGTTCGGCGACGACGATCCGCTGGTCGGCGCGCAGCCGCTCCTGCTCGGCGCGCTGCATGACGTAGAGGTCGGCGACGGCCTTGAGGACGGCGCACTCCATCCGCGTCTCGCGCGGGACGACCAGCTCGGCGGCGTACCGGGTGAGCCGCCCGGCCCCGTACGCGGTGCGGGTCGCGGTCTCGGCGGCCAGGCAGAAGCGGCCGATGAGCTGGCTGGTGGCGTCCTTCAGGCGGGCCTGGGCGACGGCCGTGCCGTCGTAGCCGTGCGGCCACCACTCCTGGGCGAGGAGCCGGTCCAGGGCCTCGGCGAGTTCGGCGGGGTCGGTGTCGGCGGGGACGTACCGGCCGCGGGCGACCTCGAAGACGTCACGGCGTTCGGGGTCGGCGTGCAGGCAGTTCGGGTCGATGTGGGCGGCGTGCAGGCCGTCCTCCACGTCGTGCACCGAGTAGGCCACGTCGTCGGACCAGTCCATGACCTGCGCCTCGAAGCAGGTGCGGGTGCCGGGGGCGTCCTTGCGGAGCCAGTCGAAGACGGGGCGGTCGTCCTCGTAGACGCCGAACTTGTGCGAGGCCGGGTCGGTGGGGTGGGCGCCGCGGGGCCAGGGGTACTTGGTGGCGGCGTCGAGGGCGGCGCGGGTGAGGTTGAGGCCGACGGAGCCCTCGGGGGTGAACCGTTTGGGCTCGATGCGGGTGAGGAGCCGCAGGGACTGGGCGTTGCCCTCGAAGCCGCCGCAGTCCGCCGCGAATTCGTTGAGGGCCTGTTCGCCGTTGTGGCCGAAGGGCGGGTGGCCGAGGTCGTGGGAGAGGCAGGCGGCTTCGACGAGGTCGGGATCGCAGCCGAGGGCCGCGCCCAGTTCGCGGCCGACCTGGGCGCATTCGAGGGAGTGGGTGAGGCGGGTGCGGGGGCTGGCGTCCCAGGCGGGGCCCAGGGTGCCGGGCGTCACCACTTGGGTCTTGCCGGCGAGGCGTCGCAGGGCGGCGGAGTGGAGGACCCGGGCGCGGTCGCGTTGGAAGGCGGTGCGGCCGGGGCGTTTGTCGGGTTCCGGGGCCCAGCGGTCGACTGACGTCGGGTCGTAGGCCGGGGGGTTCTGTGCGGTGCCGTCCATGGGTCGACAGTACGGGCACCGGTGTGCTGTACGCCTTTGCGTGTGCCGGGTTCGGTGGTGTGGCGTGTGCGGGCCCGTTGTGGCTTGTCACGCAGTTCCCCGCGCCCCTTTCGGGGCGTGTTCCCGCTGCCCGGTGTCAGGCTGAGGCCAGTTCCCGGAAGGCCGCCTTCGCCAGCGCCTCCTCGTAGCGGTGGAGGACGAGGTCGGCCATCGACGGGTGGGTGCCCAGGGGGGCCGCTGCTATCCAGGGGGCCTTCTGGGTGCACTCCGTGGCGAAGCGGCCGGGGGCCGTGAAGTAGGCCGCCAGGGCTATGTGGCGGCGGCCCCTTGCCAGGAGCGTGCGGACGGCCGTCTCGACCGTCGGGGTCGCGGCGGAGGCGTAGGCCGGAACGACCGGGACGCCGAGGCGGGCCGCCAGGAGGTGGGCCGTGCGGGCCGTGTCCGTTTTCGCGTCCGGGTCGCGGGAGCCCGCCGCGGCGAGGACGACCGCGCTGGTGCGGCGGGGCGTCCCGCCCCAGCCGGCTTCCGTGAGGCGGGCCTGGAGGGCGTCGACCAGGAGCGGGTGCGGACCGAGGGGGGCGGCGAGGCGGGTGCGGGCCCGGGAGGCCGCCGCCATCTCGGGGATGTCGTGCTTGACGTGGTATCCCCGGCTGAGGAGGAGGGGGACGAGGACCGCCTGCGAGTCCCCGAGGGCGGCGAGCGTGTCGGGGAGCAGCGGGGCGTTGAGCTCGATGTGACCCAGGTGCACGGGCACGTCGGGGCGCAGGGCCCGGACCCGGTCGAGGAGTGCGCTCACGGTGCTCAGCGCGCGGGGGTCGCGGCTGCCGTGGGCCACGACCACGAGGGCGGGCGGGGCCGGGCGGCGCGGGGCGGGCGGCGGGACGAGGCTGAGCTGACTGGGCATGCACCGATGGTCGCGGCGGCACGTTGCCTTCCCGTTGCACGGGCGTCACGGGTGTTTTCCGGCGGTTCACGATGGGGAGCGGGCGGTGTGTGAGGTGGTGTGAGCTGCGGTTTCCCGGAACCGAGTGAAGCTGGTCACGTGGGGCCGGATGAACCGGGCGGCCCGGGAGGACGTCCCTGACTGTCGAGGGGCCGACCTGGGGAGGGACCGTCCGATGCGTCGTGTGACGTTGCGCGGACCGTGGCTGCCGCGTACCCGGCGGGGGCAGCGGCGGCTGGTGCAGGCCGTGATGGCCGGGTGCGTGCTCGCGTTGCTCCCGGCGACGTGGATGTACGCCGTGGCGGGCGACCGGCTGCGGACGGCGGCGGATGTGCCGCGTACCGAGGTGGCCGTGGTGTTCGGCGCGGGGCTGTGGGACGGCGAGCCCTCGCCGTATCTCGCGCACCGGCTCGACGCCGCTGCGCGGCTGTACCGGGAGGGGCGGGTCGAGGTGGTGCTCGTCACCGGGGACAACAGCCGTGAGGACTACGACGAGCCGGACGCGATGCGCGGGTATCTGACGCGGCACGGGGTGCCCGACAGGCGGATCGTCAGCGACTACGCGGGGTTCGACACCTGGGACTCGTGCGTGCGCGCGAAGAAGATCTTCGGAGTGGACGAGGCCGTGCTGATCAGCCAGGGCTTCCACATCCGGCGGGCGGTGGCGCTGTGCGAGGCGGCGGGGGTCGCGTCGTACGGGGTCGGGGTGGACGCCGTGCACGACGCGACCTGGTACTACGGCGGCGCCCGGGAGATCCTCGCCGCCGGGAAGGCCGCGCTGGACGCGGCCTTCCGGCCGGACCCGCGGTTCCTCGGGCCGCGGGAGCCGGGGGTGGAGAGGGCCTTGGCGACGGGCCGGGACCCTCTCCGTTGACCGGGCCGGGCTCAGCGCCCGCTCCTGTACGTCCCCGGTGCGGCCGGTGAGGACCAGGTCCATGGCCTTGGCCCGGCCGACGAGCCGGGTCAGCCGCGGGGTGCGTGCGGCCGATGCCGGGGATCACGCCGAGTGGCGTTTCTCGTCCCACGGGCGACGTCCGTGGCGGTCGGCGGCGACGTGAAGGTGGGCAGGCGTGTGCCCGACCAGGCCGGGGGCTCCGGCCTCACGCGGGCGGGGCGGCGGCGGGGAGGTTGCCGTCCCGGCCGCGTAACAGGGAGCCGTCCCCGGCGTAACACGGCCGACGCACGCTGGACGGCATGCAGAACACCGCGACGCCCACGCACTGCCCGTACTGCGCCCTGCAGTGCGGGATGAACCTGACGCCCGCCCCGGACGGGACCGTCGCGGTGAGCGAGCGCGCGGACTTCCCGGTGAACCGGGGTGCCCTGTGCGGCAAGGGGCGGACGGCCGCGGCCGTGCTCGCGCCCGGCGTGCGGCTGACCTCCCCGTTGGTGCGCGACGAGGGCGGCACGCTGGTGCCCGCCTCCTGGGACGAGGCGCTGGGCAGGATCACCGCGGGGCTGGGCCGCACCCGCGCGCAGCACGGCCCGGACGCGGTCGGGGTGTTCGGCGGGGGCGGGCTGACGAACGAGAAGGCGTACACGCTCGGCAAGTTCGCGCGGGTCGTGCTCGGCACCTCCCAGATCGACTACAACGGGCGTTTCTGCATGTCGTCGGCTGCGGCCGCCGGCATCAAGGCGTTCGGGCTCGACCGCGGGCTGCCGTTCCCGCTGGAGGACATCCCGAAGTCCGGCTGCGTGATCCTCGTCGGGTCGAACCTCGCGGAGACCATGCCGCCGTCGCTGCGGTTCTTCACCGAGCTGAAGGAGAACGGCGGCACGCTGATCGTCGTCGACCCGCGCCGCACGAAGACCGCCGAGCAGGCGGACCTGCACCTGGCGCCCCGGCCGGGCACGGACCTGGCCCTCGCCCTGGGCCTGCTGCACCTGGTGATCGCCGAGGGGCGGGTGGACGAGGAGTACGTCCAGGAGCGGACCGTGGGCTGGGAGGACGCCCGGGCCGCCGCGATGGCCCACTGGCCGGAGTACGTGGAGCGGATCACGGGGGTGTCCGTTCCACAACTGCGGGAGACCGTGCGGCTGTTCTGCGAGCCGGAGTCGGCGATGGTGCTCACCGCCCGGGGGCCCGAGCAGCAGTCCAAGGGCACGGACACGGTGGGCGCGTGGATCAACCTGTGCCTGGCGACCGGCCGGGCGGGCCGTCCGCACTCCGGGTACGGCTGCCTGACCGGCCAGGGCAACGGGCAGGGCGGGCGCGAACACGGGCAGAAGGCCGATCAGTTGCCGGGCTACCGCAAGCTCGACGACCCGGCCGCCCGGGCGCACGTCGCCGAGGTGTGGGGCGTCGACCCGGACAGTCTGCCGGGCCCGGGGCGCAGTGCGTACGAGCTGCTGGACGCGCTGGGCACCGACATCAGGTCGCTGCTGCTGATGGCGTCCAACCCGGTGGTGTCCGCGCCGCGTGCCGCGCACATCGAGGAGCGCATCCGGTCGCTGGACTTCCTGGCGGTCTGCGACGTGGTGCTGTCGGAGACGGCGGAACTGGCGGACGTGGTCCTGCCGGTCACCCAGTGGGCCGAGGAGACGGGTACGACGACGAACCTGGAGGGCAGGGTGCTGCTGCGGCGCCGGGCGGTCACCCCGCCCGACGGCGTGCGCAGCGACCTGGAGGTACTGCACGAGCTCGCCGCCCGCCTGGGCGTGGAGAAGGGCTTCCCGACCGACCCGGAGGAGGTCTTCGAGGAACTGCGCCGGGCGTCGGCGGGCGGGGCGGCGGACTACTCGGGGATCACGTACCGGAGGCTGGCGGAGGAGAACGGGGTGTTCTGGCCGTGCCCCGCGCCGGTGGAACCGGCGGGCGAGGGCGAAGGCACCCCGCCCCTCGGGGAGGCAGCGGCTGGACACCCGGGCGTGCCCCACGGCGACGCAGCACCCGCCCACCCGAGCACGCCGGGCAGCGACGCAACACCCGCGCGTCCGAGCACGCCCCGCGATGACGCAACACCCGCGAACACGGGCACGCCCCGCGATGACGCACCGGCCGTGCACCCCGGCACGCCCCGTCTCTTCCTCGACCGCTTCGCGACCCCCGACGGCCGGGCCCGCTTCGTCCCCGTCTCGCACCGGGCGACCGCCGAGGAACCCGACGACGAATACCCGGTGCTGCTGACCACCGGCCGGGTCGTGGCGCAGTACCAGTCCGGGGCGCAGACCCGCCGCGTGGCGGAGCTGAACGCCGCCGCGCCCGGACCGTTCGTGGAACTGCACCCGAGGCTGGCGGCCCGGCTCGGAGCGGCCGAGGGCGATCCGGTGGCCGTCGTGTCCCGGCGGGGCCGGGCCGTGGCGCCCGCGAGGATCACGCACGCCATCCGGCCCGACACCGTCTTCATGCCCTTCCACTGGCCGGGCGAGGGCCGCGCCAACACCCTCACCAACCCCGCGCTCGACCCGACCTCCCGGATGCCGGAGTTCAAGACGTGCGCGGTGCGGCTGGAGGCCGTCGAGCGGTAGCGGTCAGCTCACGGCCACGGCCTTCCAGGCCGCCGCCACCGCCTTCTGCTCGGTGCTGTCGGCGCCGTAGAGGTCCTTCGCCGCGTTCAAGGTGGCCGTGCGTGCGGCCGCGTAGTCCGTCGAGGACGTCATGTAGACCGTCAGCGCGCGGTACCAGATCTTGCCCAGGGCGGCCCGGCCGATGCCGGTCACCGTGGAGCCATCGCAGGTCGGGGAGTTGTAGGCGACACCGTTGAGGGTCTTGGCGCCGCTGCCCTCCGCGAGCAGGTACGCGAAGTGGTTGCCGACGCCCGAGGAGTAGTGCACGTCGAGGTCGCCGAGCTTCGCGTTCCAGCAGTCGGCCGACTTGCCGTCCTTCGACGGCTTGTCCATGAAGCGCAGGGCCTCGCGACCGAGGCCGGAGCGCACGATCTTCTCGCCGATGAGCCAGTCGCCCCGGTCCTCGGCGTTCTGCGCGTGGAACTCCACCAGCGTGCCGAAGATGTCCGAGGTGGCCTCGTTCAGACCGCCGGACTCGCCGGAGTAGGTCAGCGCCGCCGTCTTCGACGTCACTCCGTGGGACATCTCGTGCCCGGCGACGTCCAGCGAGACCAGCGGGCCCATGAGCTTGCCGTCGCCGTCTCCGTAGGTCATGCAGAAGCAGTTGTCGTCCCAGAAGGCGTTGTTGTAGTCCTTGCCGTAGTGGACGCGGTTGAAGGAGCCCTTGCCGTCGCCCGCGATGCCGTCGCGGCCGTGGACCTTCTTGTAGTAGTCCCAGGTGACGTCCGTGCCGTACTGGGCGTCCACCGCGACCGTGGTCCGGTCGGCGACCGTGCCCGTGCCCCACTGGTTGTCGGC
This sequence comes from Streptomyces sp. NPDC007907, assembly GCF_042959365.1. Taxonomy (NCBI): domain Bacteria; kingdom Bacillati; phylum Actinomycetota; class Actinomycetes; order Kitasatosporales; family Streptomycetaceae; genus Streptomyces; species Streptomyces sp. NPDC007907. Next base: position 649,549 of record NZ_JBIBKR010000004.1, on the reverse strand, counting down.
GTCCGTGAAGAGCGTCGCGGGGGCGCGGGTCAGGCAGATGGTCAGCAGGCACTTGTCCGTCTTGTTCTCGGCGTCGCCGGTGTAGGTGCCGCCGCGTGTCGCGTCCTTCAGCTGGTACGACGAGCCGGACGCGGTCGTCTCCAGCGGGACCGTGCCGCCGTAGAGGGACTTGCCCTCGCCCGACGCCGACTCCAGGGAGTCCCAGGCGTCGATGCGGGCACCGGTCGTCGCGTCGGTCAGCAGGGTGCGCGCGACGGGGTTGCCGCGTTCGTCGTGCGCGACCGCGTCGGTCTGCCAGGCCAGCTTCGGGGCGCCGTGCAGGGCGTCGACGACCAGCCGGGGCTTGGCGGTGAGCTTCTCCAGGGTCTCGCCGAGGTGGGCCGCACGCAGCAGGTTCGCGGCGAGGTCGGCGGCCTTGGGGGCGGTCACCTTCGGGGTGACGCCGGCCAGTGAGAGAGGGGACTTCGTCGCCCGGCTCGTCCCGCGGTAGGTGCCGTCCGGGTTCAGGTGGAGCACGAAGTCGCCCCCGAGGACCGGGAGCCGGTGGTAGGTGCGGTCGTAGCGCACGTGCCGGGTGCCGTCCTCGTCGACGACGACGTCCCGGACCTTCGTCCGCTGGGCCGGGGTGAGGCCCAGGGCTCCGGCCCGGTCGGCGAGCACCGCCTCCGCGTCCTCGATCGCGTCCGACCTGGTCGGCAGGTCGGCCGCTCCGGCGGACGGGGAGAGAACGGCGGCCAGCAGGGCGGTGGTGCCGGTGACGGCCACACCGGCGAGGGCGAGACGGGAACCGCGGACATGACGTATCCGACTCATCGGTCTCCTCATACGGGCGCACCCGGTCGTGTGGGGTCGACCGGGGGCGGCGTTGATGTTGACCGCGAGTAAATTCGGCACGGACCTGGCATGTCCATAGCCCCGCTGTGGAGGTGTGTGAGGGTGGAGAATCGTTCCTGTGACCCTCCCTTTCTTCGTCTACGGCACCCTCCGTCCGGGGGAGGTCAACCACGACCTCTTCCTGCGCGGCCGCACCCGCTCCGAGGAGCCGGGCAGCCTCACGGACGCGGTGCTGTACGAGGGGCCGGGCTACCCCTACGCGGTCGAGGAGCCGGGCGGCGGCACGGTGAGCGGGGAGCTGGTGACCGCGCTGCCCGAGACGTACCCGGGGCTGCTCGCGGAGCTGGACCGGCTGGAGGAGTACGTACCGGGGCATCCGCGCAGTCTGTACGTGCGCGTCGAGCGGAAGGTCGTCCGGCCGGCGGACGGGGAGACCGTGCGGGCGTGGGTGTACGTGGCCGCGCCCGCCGTCGCCGCACGGCTGCGGGCCCGGGGGCGGGCCATCGCGGGCGGGGACTGGCGGGCGCGGGTGTGACGGGCCGCGGGCGCGCGGGGCGTGTGCGTCCACGGCGGGCTCCGCGGGCTCAGCCGCCGTACGGCCGCCGCTCCCGGGCCTCCCGCAACGCCCTGCCCCACCAGACCAGTTGGTCGAACATGGTCTTCGCCGCCGCGTCCGGGCCGGACGGGTCGCGCAGGGCGCCCCGGTCGTCGAAGGCGGCGCCGGCGTTGTGGAAGGAGACGGTGTCGCGAACCGTCACGGCGTGCAGCTCCGCGAAGACCTGACGCAGGTGCTCCACGGCACGCAGACCGCCGGAGAGGCCGCCGTAGGAGACGAGGCCGACGGGCTTGGCCTGCCATTCGGTGAAGTGCCAGTCGACGAGGTTCTTCAGGCCCGCCGGGAAGGAGTGGTTGTACTCGGGCGTGAGGACCACGAAGGCGTCCGCGCCGGACAGCTTCGGGGTGATGCCGGACAGTGCGGCGGTCGCCTCCGGGGTGGGTTCGAGGGACATGGGCAGCGCGGCCTCGGCGACGTCGACGACCTCGGCGACCAGGTCGTCCCGGTCCCCGATGCAGGTGAGGAGCCAGTCGGCGACGACGGGGCCGAAGCGGCCGTGCCGGTTGCTGCCCACGACGAGGGTCAGGCGGAGCGGGTCGGTCGCGGCGGCTGCTGATGCGGTGGTGGTGGAGTTCATGCCGCACAGCCTCGTACCTCAACCATTGTTGAGGTCAAGCGGCGACGCGTACGCCGGGGTCACCCGTTCACACGCGCACGCCGCGCATTTCCCCGACTCGCCCCAAGAGAGGTCCGTGACCTGGCGAAACGACCGTGAGGAGCAGCCCGGTTCACCTTCCCCTGACACCCGTTCACCCCAATTCTGACGCTCCCTCAGGGCGCGCGGTCGACCCGCGGCCCGTTACCTCGGAAGGGCAGGCGCACGACCGACCCGCTCGAAGGAGCACCGATGCGACGTACCGCCCGGCAGCTGACCGCCACCGCGCTCACCGTCGCCGCCGCGGCCCTCGCCGCCGCTCCCGCCCACGGCACGTCCGGCGGCGGTCTGGAGGTGTCCCCGGCGTCGGTCGTGCCCGGGGGCGGGGTCACGGTGCGCACGGCGGCCTGTGGCGGCGGCTCGGTGACGGGTGACGCCAGCGCGGTCGGGGCGGGCTCCCTCAGCCTGGTCCCGGACGCACACGGGCAGGACGCGACCGGGCGGTTCAGGGTGCCGCCGAGTGCGCAGCCGGGGACGTACGAGATCACCGCGACCTGCGGTGGCAGCGGCCGGCGGATCACCGGGGACCTGGTGGTCACGCTGACGCCGGTGCGCGGGCAGGTGCATCCCCGAGGAAGTGTGAAGACGGGGGTCGGCGGCGCCCTGGGCCCCGATCCCGTGCAGACCGCGGCCGGTGTGGCGGCCCTCGCCGTCGCCGCCGCGGGCGGTACCTGGCTCCTGCATCGCCGGGCGAGAGGCGACGGGATCTGACGGGCACCCTCCGCTGTCCGTCGCCGGTACCGCATGTCCCCTCCCCCTCCGGGTCCGACGCCCCTCGCGGCCCGGAGGGGGGTACGGGGCCGGAGCTCAGAAAGGGGTGGGTATGCGCAGGGTCCCCGGGTTCGGCATCGGCGTCCGCAGCCCCGCCAACGCGGCCATGGCGGCCGTCACGGTGTTCGCCCTGTGCTCGGGGGTGTGGCTGCTGCGCGACGCCGCCGGGACGCACGCCCCGCCACAGCCGTCCGCCGCGCAGGCCCGGGCCGGGCTGGACGGCGGCGCCGGACCGGACGGACGGGCCGGTGAGCGCCCCGGCGTGCCCGCGCTGCCGCCTTCGCCGCCCGACCGGATCCGCATCCCGTCGATCCGGGTCGACGCGCCCCTGACCGGACTCGGCCTGACGAGGACCGGCAGCCTCGACGTGCCGCCCGCCGCGGACGAGAACCTCGCCGGCTGGTACGAGGCCGGCACCACCCCCGGTGAACGGGGCACCGCGATCGTCGCCGGGCACGTCGACAACGCCGACGGCCCCGCCGTCTTCTACGGCCTCGGCGCCCTGGCCAGGGGCAGCACGATCGAGGTGGACCGGCGGGACGGCGGCGTCGCGGTGTTCACCGTGGACGCCGTCGAGGTGTACGCCGCGACGAACTTCCCCGACGAGAAGGTCTACGGCGCCGCCCACCGCCCCGAACTGCGGGTCATCACCTGCGGCGGCGGCTGGTCACGCGGCACCGGGTACCAGGGGAACGTCGTCGTCTTCGCCCACCTGACCGGCAGCCGGTGACACACCGACGACATGGGTCCGCCCCCAGGCGCCCAGCGGTTCCAGCGCCCGGTTCAGCGAAGCGCCCCGGGCCGTCAGGGAGTACTCCACCCGCGGCGGCACCTCGTCGTACGCCTCGCGGTGGACCAGCCCGTCGGACTCCATCTCCCGCAGGTGCGAGGCGAGCACCTTCTCGGTGACGCCCGGCAGTTCTCGGCGGAGCTCCCCGAAGCGGCACGGCCGCTCGTTCAGCGCCCAGAGGATCAGCACCTTCCACTTGCCGCCGATCACGTCCATCGCCGCGTCGATCCCGCACACGTACGCCCCCGGCCGCCGCCCGGTCGTCCCCATGCCCGCCCCTCCCCTTGCGCTGCCTGCACCCTTCCCCCGGAGTAACCACCCACTTCGAAGTGCGTACTTGAGCGGGCGCTCCCCCTGCGACGAGCCTAAACGCCATGACCGACACCGCAGTTGCCCCCCGTACTCCTCTGACTCTTCTCGGCACCGGTGCCATGGGCACCGCCCTCGCCCGTGTCTGGCTGGCCGCCGGGCACGAGGTGACCGTCTGGAACCGCACCGCCGCCCGTGCCGAGCCGCTCGCCGCCGAGGGCGCCACCGTCGCCGCGCGCGCCGCCGAGGCCGTGGCCGCGAACCGGCTCGTGATCGCCTGCCTGCTGGACGACGCCTCCGTGGGCGAGGCCCTCGACGGGGCCGCACTCGCCGGGCGGGACCTGGTGAACCTCACCACCGGCACCCCGGCCCAGGACCGGGCACGTGCCGCCTGGGCCGAGGAACGCGGCGCCCGCTTCCTGGGCGCCGGGATCATGGCCGTCCCCCCGATGATCGGCGCCCCGGGCTCCGGCGGCTACGTGTTCTACAGCGGCTCCGCCGGGCTGTTCGAGGAGCACCGCGAGACGCTCGCCGTCCCGGCCGGCACCCGTTACGTCGGGGCCGACCCGGGCTTCGCCGCGCTGCACGACGTGGCTCTGCTGAGCGCGATGAGCGGCATGTTCGCGGGCATCGCCCACGCCTTCGCGCTGATCCGCCCGGAGGGCATCGCGCCGAAGGACTTCGCACCGCTGCTCGTGGACTGGCTCACCGCGATGGCCCCGGCCGCGCACCAGAGCGCCGAGGGGCTCCAGAGCGGCGACTACACCCGCGGTGTCGTCTCCAACCTCGCGATGCAGGTCGCGGGCAACGCCACGCTGCTGCGCACGGCCGAGGAACAGCGGGTCAGTCCGGAGCTGCTGACGCCGTACATGCGGCTCATGGAACGCAGGCTCGCGCAGGGGCACGGGGACGAGGACGGGACGGGCGTGGTCGACCTGCTGGCCCTGCGAGGGCGCTAGGCGATCCACTGCTCGTACGCCAGGTTCCCCACCAGGGCGAAGACGACGGTCAGCAGCATGATGCGGACGAAACCGCTGCCCTGCTTCAGGGCGGTGTGGGCGCCCAGGGCGCCGCCCGCCAGGTTGAAAAGGGCCATGAGTGCGGCCAGTTGCCACAGGACCGCACCCTGCCGGGCGAAGGTCGCGAGGGCGCCCGCGATGGGGGTCCCCCCTGCTCGAGCGAAGCCGAGAGCTTGGGGGAACAGCAGTTGACGATCTTCGCGGTGGCGGAGGCCGTGACGAGGTCGAGGTGGAGGATCGCGGTGAGCGCGAGGACCAGGAACGTGCCGGTGCCCGGCCCGATCAGGCCGTCGTAGAAGCCGATACCGAGGCCCGCGAGGCCGATCGCGGCCAGGATGCGGCGGGGGCCTGCCGGGCCGGTCGCCGGTGCCGTGCCGAAGGCGGGCCGCAGGATCACGAAGGCGGCGACCCCGAGCAGCACCACCATGATCACCGGCTTGAGGACGCCGGTGCTCATCCCGGCCGCGAAGAAGGCCCCGGCGGAGGACCCGGCGAGGGCGGCCAGCCCGATGCGGACGGCTGTCCGCACGTCCACCGGGGCCTTGCGGGCGTACGTCACCGCCGCGCCCGTGGTGCCGACGATGGCGACCGCCTTGTTCGTGCCGAGGGCGTGCGCGGCGGGCGTGCCGGACGGCACTCCCAGATGCAGCACCGGCAGCAGGAGCAGCCCGCCGCCACCGACCACGGCGTCGATCCACCCGGCGGCGAGGGCCGCGAGCCAGAGCAGGGCGATCATGGTCAGTGATATCAGGGCATGATCGAGGCCCTAGGCGAGGCCTGCGCCGCCTCTCTGACAACCGGCAGTCACCGCACCGCGGGAACCCTCACAGCCCGCTGTCACCGCACCCGGGGAACCCTCACAGCCCGCTGTCGCCCCAGCTCAGGAACCCTCACATACGGCCTCCTCCCCCGCTGAGGGCAGCGTTCCCCGCGGGAAACAGACGTGATGCTGCCGGGTAACACCCGCACCGCACGCTCGAGTGCATGACCTCGAATGAGCGTGTGGTGGTGATCGGCACCGGCCTCGCGGGCGTACGGCTCGCCCGGCGGCTCGGTGAGCTCGGCACGCCCGCGCTGCTCATCGGCGAAGAGGAACACCGGCCCTACAACCGGGTCCTGCTCGCCGACGTGCTGGCCGGACGGTACAGCCCCGAGGTGATCGCCCTGCCGACGCCGGCGCGGCTCCTGCGCGGCCGGGTCGTCGGTGTCGACCGCGAGCGGCGGACCGTCGCCTGCGCGGACGGGACGGTGATCGCATACGACCGGCTCGTCCTCGCGACCGGCTCCAACCCCGTCCTGCCGCCGCTGCGGGGGCTGTTCACCGAGAACCACGAACTGCCCGAAGGTGTCCACGCCTTCCGGACCATGGACGACTGCCTGGGGCTGTCGAAGGCGGTCCGGCCGGGCGTGCGGGCCGTCGTCGTCGGCGGCGGTCTCCTCGGGGTGTCGGCGGCCCGGGCGCTCGCCCTGCGCGGCGCCCAGGTCGTGCTCGCCCAGCAGTCCGAGCGGCTGATGGAACGCCAGCTCGACCCGGCCGCCTCGAAGCTCGTCGAGCGGCATCTGATCGACCTGGGCGTCGAGGTGCACACCGAGTGCCGGGTGCGGGACGTGCGCTGCGTCGCGGGCGCGGTCCGCTCGGTGGAGATGGCCGACGGGTACGCGCTCGACGCCGACCTGGTCGTCGTCGCCTGTGGGGTCCACCCCCGGGTCGGTCTCGCGCAGGCCGCCGGGCTCGACGTCCGCAAGGGCGTCGTCGTCGACGACGAGCTGCGCACCTCCGACCCGTACATCCACGCCGTCGGCGACTGCGCCCAGCACGCCGGCGTGCTCTACGGACTCGCCACTCCCGCGCTCGAACAGGCCGACGTGCTGGCCGAGTTGCTGGCCGGGGACGCGAGCGCCCGGTACACCGGCACACGCTCGCTGACCCGGCTCACCCTCACGGGGCACGACAGCCCGTTCGACCTCGCCGCGTTCGGCGAGACCGAGGTGCTCCCGGGCGACGACGTCGTCCAGCTCGCCGACGCCACCCGCGGCACCTACCGCAAGGTCGTCGTCCGCGACGACCGCCTCGTCGGCGGGGTCCTCGTCGGCGAACTCGGCACCGTCGGCGCGCTCGCCCGCGCCTGGGAGGGAGCAGAGCCGCTCCCCTCCGACGGCGGCCCCCTGCTCCACCTGCTCACCAACGATGGAGGCTCCTGATGACGGCCACCCCGGGGGCGACCCCCACGATCGTGCTCGTCGGCCACGGCATGGTCGGCCAGCGCTTCCTCGAAGCGCTCGCCGAGCGCGGCCTGACCGCCACGCACCGCGTGGTCGTCCTCTGCGAGGAGCCGCGTCCGGCCTACGACCGTGTCGCCCTCACCTCGTACTTCTCGGGCAAGACACCGGACGACCTGTCCATGACGGACATGGAGTTCATCGAAAGCCACGGCATCGAGCTGTACGTGGGCGACCCGGCGGTCTCCGTCGACCGTGACGCGAAGAAGGTCACCGCCCGCTCGGGCGAGGTCTTCGACTACGACACGCTCGTCCTCGCCACCGGCTCGTACCCGTTCGTGCCGCCGGTCCCGAACAAGGACGCCGAGGGCTGTTTCGTCTACCGCACGATCGAGGACCTGCTCGCGATCGAAGAGTACGCCAAGTCGAAGGCCACGGTGGGCGCCGTGGTCGGTGGCGGACTGCTCGGCCTGGAGGCCGCGGGGGCGCTGAAGGGCCTCGGACTCACCTCCCACATCGTGGAGTTCGCGCCGCGGCTGATGCCCGTCCAGGTGGACGACGGCGGCGGTGCCGCGCTGCTGCGCACCATCGAGCAGATGGGCCTGACCGTCCACACGGGCGTGGGCACGCAGGAGATCCTGGTCGACTCCGAGGGCGCCGTCACCGGCATGAAGCTCTCCGACGGCTCCGAACTCGCCACCGACATGGTGGTGTTCTCCGCCGGTGTGCGCCCCCGCGACCAGCTGGCCCGCGACTGCGGACTGACGGTCGGCGAGCGCGGCGGCATCACGGTGGACGAGCAGTGCCGTACGGTCGCCGACCCGCACGTCTTCGCGATCGGCGAGTGCGCTCTGGCCTCCGACGGCCGGGTCTACGGCCTGGTGGCCCCGGGGTACGAGCAGGCCGAGACGGCGGCGGCGACGATCGCCTCGGACGAGGCGTCCTTCACCGGCGCCGACCTGTCCACCAAGCTGAAGCTGCTCGGCGTGGACGTGGCGTCCTTCGGCGACGCGCACGGCACCGCCGAGGACTGCCTGGACGTCGTCTACTCCGACTCCCGCGCGGGCCTGTACAAGAAGCTGGTCATCGGCCGCGACGGCACGCTGCTCGGCGGCATCCTGGTCGGCGACGCGGAGGCGTACGGCACGCTGAAGGCGTTCACCGGCTCCGTCCCACCGGTCTCGCCCGAGTCGCTGGTGCTGCCGGCCGGGGCCGGGGAGTCCGTGCAGCTCGGCCCGTCCGCCCTGCCGGACGACGCGATCGTCTGCTCCTGCCACAACGTCTCCAAGGGCACGATCCGCGGCGCGGTCACCGACCACCAGTGCACGACCGTGCCCGAGGTGAAGAAGTGCACCAAGGCCGGCACCGGCTGCGGCTCCTGCGTCAAGGTCCTCGGCCAGCTCGTCAACGCCGAGCTGGAGGCGAGCGGCGTCGAGGTCGACAAGGGCCTGTGCGGCTGCTTCGGGCAGACCCGCGAGGAGCTCTATGAGATCGTCCACGCCCTGCGCATCACCACGTACCAGGACCTGCTGGACCGGCACGGCCGCGAGGAGGCCCGGGGCGGTGACGGCTGCGAGGTCTGCAAGCCGGCCGTCGGCTCGATCATCGCCTCGCTCGCCCCGACGATCGGCGCGAGCGGCTACGTCCTGGACGGCGAGCAGGCGGCCCTCCAGGACACCAACGACCACTTCCTGGCCAACCTGCAGAAGAACGGCTCGTACTCGGTCGTGCCGCGCATCCCCGGCGGCGAGATCGCCCCGGAGAAGCTGATCGTGATCGGCGAGATCGCCCGGGACTTCGGCCTCTACACGAAGATCACCGGCGGTCAGCGGATCGACATGTTCGGCGCCCGCGTCGAGCAACTGCCGCTGATCTGGGCCCGGCTGGTCGACGCGGGCTTCGAGTCCGGCCACGCCTACGGAAAGTCGCTGCGCACGGTGAAGTCCTGCGTCGGCCAGACCTGGTGCCGCTACGGCGTCCAGGACTCCGTCCGGATGGCGATCGACCTGGAGCTGCGCTACCGGGGGCTCAGGTCGCCCCACAAGCTCAAGTCGGCCGTCTCCGGCTGCCAGCGCGAGTGCGCGGAGGCCCAGTCGAAGGACTTCGGCGTGATCGCCACGGCGAACGGCTGGAACCTCTACGTCGGCGGCAACGGCGGCGCGACGCCGCGCCACGCGGACCTGCTCGCACAGGACCTGTCGGACGCCGAACTGATCCGCCTGATCGACCGGTTCCTGATGTTCTACATCCGCACCGCCGACCGCCTGGAGCGCACCTCGACGTGGCTGGAGCGGATCCCCGGCGGCCTCGACCACGTGCGGGACGTCGTCGTCCACGACTCGCTCGGCATCTGCGACGAGCTGGAGCAGCTGATGCGGGCGCATGTCGCGCACTACCGCGACGAGTGGGCCGAGACCATCAACGACCCCGAGAAGCTCGCCCGGTTCGTGTCCTTCGTGAACGCCCCGGACACCCCGGACCCGGTCGTCGCCTTCGTGCCCGAGCGTGACCAGATGAAGCCCGACCTGCCGCTGCTGTCCATCGGCATGCGACCCGCCGCTGACGTACTGGAAGGAAGCGCCCAGCGATGACCCTGGCACCCGAGACCACCGACCTCAAGATCGAACTCGCCCTCGACGACGACTGGTTCACGGTCTGCGACCTGAGCACGCTGCTCCCGGGGCGCGGGGTGGCCGCACTGCTGCCGGACGGCCGGCAGGCCGCGGTCTTCCGCGACCGCTCCGGCGACCTGTTCGCCATCGACAATCGCGACCCCTTCACCGGCGCGGCCGTCCTCTCCCGGGGCCTCACCGGCACCCACCAGGGCCGCCCCTTCGTCGCCTCGCCCCTCCTGAAGCAGCGCTTCGACCTGACGTCCGGACAGTGCCTGGACGACGAGTCGGTCCGGGTGACGGCGTACAAGGTGCGGGCGGCGTAGGAACACCGGCGTACGGAGACACCCCTCCCTGGAGGGGTGTCTCCGCGTGTGCCCGCCCGGGCGACGTTCAGCGTGCCGGCCGTGCCGCTGTGGGCGAGCGCCGGGGTGCCGGGGAGCGGGGTGCCTCGGCGGCGCGTTCGCAGTGGGGCCAGTCGCCGAAGTCGCGGTCCCGGCTCCACAGGGTGCGGGCCGCCTGGATGTTCCACTCCGGGTCCAGGGCATCGCGCGGCGTGCCGCCCAGCTCGCTCAGCCGGGCGTCGGAGATCTGGAACAGCCCCCAGTTCCGGGTGCCGTTGGTGTTGGGGAGGATGTGCAGCGGGTCGAGGAAGGACTGGCAGTCGGCGATGGCCACCGCCTTGTCGGGCACCTCCCAGAACACCTCCCGCACGCGTTGCCGCACCTTCTGCGGCGGCCACACGTCCATCCGGACCCGCGAGGTGTACAGCGCCTTCTTGGTCGGCTCCGCCACCACGCCGTGGGTTGCAGTCCTCCGGCCAGCACCTGGAACGCCGTGACCCGGCGCAGCGTCTGCGGCCCGAAGTCCCCGTCCACACCGATGTCCGCGCCCTTGGCGTGCAGCAGCCGCTGCACCTCCCGCACGCACTCGTCGTGCTCGCCCATCGCGATCACCGGCGGACAGCCGGCCGAGAACAACGGCCGGTCATCACCGGTGTCGCGCCCGCCGCCCGAGGACGACCGGCCGTTCGTCAGGGCCCAGGCGGAGACACTGACGGCGGCGACGATCACGGCGGCGACGACGGAGGTACGCAGCCGGCGCCGGCGTGAGAGTGCGGCGGGCCGCGGACCCGCCTCGGGGTCCGGCGGGTCGTTGCGGCGGGGGGCCGGGGTGGAGGCGTCGCCGGGGTCGTGCGACGGGGGCGGTTCGTGGCTCCGGCCGGAAACCGGGGCCGGTTCGCCGGACGGGTCGGGGGCCGGGGCCGGTTCGCCGGATCGGGCCGGGATCGGAGTCGGTTCACCGGACGGGTCGGGGACCGGGGCCGGTTCGCCGGATCGGTCCGGGGTCGGGGTCGGTTCGCCGGACGAGTCAATGGGCGCGTCCGGGGCCACGGCGATCCCGGGGACCGAGCCCGAGGTGTGGGAGGGGCCGGCGGAGGCCGGAGCGCCGGGCTGTTGCCCGGTAGCGGCGGCCCGCGCCGCGTCCGCCAGTGCCCACAGCCGGTGCAGGGTGCGCAGTTCGTCCGGAGTGGCACCGCACACCGTGGCCAGTCGGTGGACGCTGCCGTAGTCCTGCGACACCGACGTGCCCCGGCAATACCGGTGCAACGTCGAACCGGACAGGCCGGACTTCCTGGCGAGGGCCTCGTAACTCAGTCCGGACCGGCTCTTGAGTGCACGCAGCAGCGCTGCGAACCGCTCCGTCTCAGGGCATGCGGACAACGCCTCTCCCCCTCGGATTCCCCAACGGACGCTGGTCGGGCGTCTCGTGCCGACACTGTGCCACCAAAGGCGTCCCATGGCCGTCCCAACGGTCGTGGAACGCGCCAGGCAGGCGGTGGGACGACGTCCCGGCATCCCAGCCGGCCCCGCCGTCCTTGCCCCACCGGGTCCCGCCTTGCCAGCGTCGGGCCGTCCGCACCACCGGCCCCGACCTCCGAGGAGACCAGGCCCATGCGCCTTTCCGCACTCCGGCACACCCGTAGGAACCCGCTGCTCGCGGTGCTCGCCGTCAGCGCCGCGGCCGTCACGGCCCTGGCCGTGCCGAACTCCGCGTCGGCGGCCCCGGCCGCGCCCACCGCGGTGGACTGTGCGTCCGGCCACGTCTGCTTCTGGACCGGCGCCAACTTCACCGGCAGCAAGTGTTCGTGGGACGTCGCCGACCCCGACTGGCAGAGCGGTGCCGTCCGGTGTTCCTGGGCCGCCACGACCAACGTGAAGTCCGTGTGGAACGCCGGCACCAGCAGCTCCAGCGGTGTCGCGTACTACCGGGGCGCCGACTACTCCGACCGTGTCGGCTGCACCCGGCAGCAGCACGGCGGCAACCTGGCCGGTACCTACAAGGTCCGTTCCCACAGGTGGATCTCGGGCAGCTGCGGCTGAACCGGCCCCCGGCACCGAGGCGGTGGCGCGCACGCCCGGTCGGGTGTGCACGCCACCGTGGCATGTCCGCGAGCACGGCGTGTCCGGCTGCGCGGCGGGTTCGGCTGCGCGCGGGGTCAGCCCACGAGGGGCGAACGCGCCTGCGCCTGTTCGTCCGGCAGGGGACGCGTGTCGAGGTAGAACCACTCCGCGTCGGCCGTGGACCAGGGCGGCGGTTCGGCCGCCGCCCCCGCCGGCGCAGAGACCGGACGCCTCGGCAGCGGCGCCGCCGCCGGAGCCTCGAACGCGGGCCTCTCGGAACCGGCCTGCGACGCCTCCCCCGGCATCAGCAGCTCCACCCGCAGCCCCAGTCCCCGCTGCTGCGCGGTGAACTCCTCGACCTGGTTGCGGCAGGCGTGGTCCAGATGGGTCACACCGGTCAGGTCGAGGCGGATCCGGGGTTTCCCGGACGCCGCGGCCGCCTCCAGGGCGTCGATCACCTTCGGCAGCCGCAGGAACGTGGCGTTGCCCGCCATGACGACCTTCGCCGTGTCCTGCTCGACGTGCTGGCGGACCACCGTCTGCGACATGCGCAGCGCGGCCAGCACGATCCCCGCGGCGAGACCGAACAGCACGCCCTCCAGCAGCGCGGTCGCCACGATGACCAGCATGGTCAGCGTCATCACCGCGAACTCGCCCTTGTCCTGCCGCCACATCTTCGGGAACTCGGCGGGCCCGAACAGTTTCCAGCCACTGTGCACGAGGACACCGGCCAGCACCGAGATCGGGATCAGCGCGAGCACCTGCGGCAGCAGCAGCGCGAACGCGAGCAGCCACAGGCCGTGCAGGGTCCGGGAGAGCCGGGTCTTGGCCCCGGCCTGGACATTGGCCGAACTGCGCGCCACCACCGCGGTGACGGGGAGCGCGCCGAGGATGCCCGCGACGGTGTTGCCGGCGCCCTGGGCGATCAGCTCGGTGTTGTAGCGGGTGCGGGGACCGCTGTGCATGCGGTCCACGGCCGCGGCCGTGAAGAGGCTCTCCGCGGACGCGATGACCGTGAAGGTGAGGATGGCGGTGATGATCGTCCCGTCGACGAGTCCCGCGAACTGCTCCGCGCCGGGCACCTGCACCGAGTCGAGCAGGTTGCCCACCTGGAGCGTCTTCACGTCGACGCCGGGCAGCGCGGCGACGACCACGCCGATGCCGACGGCGACCAGGGCGGCGGGGATCTTCCCGGCCGGCCCGGGCACCTTCTTCCAGACGAAGCTGAGCACGATCGTGGCGACGCCGAGCAGCGTGGCGATCACCGCCTGCGGGTTCGTCAGGACGTCGGCCAGCAGGCCGGGGATCCCGGCCATGTTCTCGATGGAGGTGCCGGGGGCCTTGGCGTCGGCCATCGGGTAGGCCTGGCTGAACATCAGCGGTACGCCGATGCCGGCGAGCATGCCCTGGACGACGGCCACGGAGATGGCCTGGAACATCCGGCCGAGGCGTACCAGGCCCAGGACGATCTGGAGGAGGCCGGCGAACAGCACGATCACGCCGAGCATCGCCACGCCGACCTCGGCGACGGTCTCCGCGACCAGCGCGGCGAGACCCGCGGCGGGGCCGCTGACCTGGAGCGTGCTGCCGCGGACCGCGCCGACGACCAGGCCGCCGATCACCCCGGAGATGATCCCGAGCTCGGCGGGGACGCCGGAGGCGACGGCGACGCCGATGCACAGGGGCAGGGCGACGAGGAAGACGACGAGCGAGGCGGTGATCTCGGTGACGAGGTCCCCCTTGGCTCGCCCGGCACCCCCGCCGCCACGGCTCTTCACGCCACTCATCACGGCGCGCATCACCCCACCGACCACACCACCGCCCTCGACGCCCGGACCGCCTGGAGCGCCCGGAGCGCCTGGAGCGCCCGGACCATCCGCGACACCCGGCCCCTCGAAGCTGCCCGAACCGCCCGCTGTGCGCGCACGATCGCCGTCCGCGGGCCGGCCGGTCCCCCAGCCCTCGGAACCGCGGGCCCCGCCTCCCCCGCTTGCCGCCCAGGCCTCGCCCAGCGCATCCCCCGGCGCCCCACCGCTCGAACCACCGTCCGCCGGCCAGCCCCATGTGTCCCCCGAAGCACCGGCCCCCCACTCGGTACCCCCCGTCGGCGGGCCACCCATCCGCCAGCCGCCCTCGCCGCCCGACAGTCCCCCGGCTCGCCCGCCCCCCGGGCCCGGCCGTGTCCTCCCCCGGGCGTGTGCCCCGCTCACGCGGCGTGCACCCGGAAGTCGCCGTCGTCTCCGAGTTCGTAGACGAACCCGGTGTCGACCTCGTAGTACCAGCCGTGCAGCCGGAGTCGGCCCGAGTCGAGGCGTTGCCGCACCACGGGGTAACTCCGCAGGGCCGCGAGCTGGTTGACGACGTTGCCCTGGGAGACCTCCGGCAGCGACGGGTCGTCCGGCGCGGTCCGCAGGACCGAGGTCAGTTCGGGGCGGGCGATGCGGAGCCAGGCGTCCACGCCGGGCAGTACCGACAGGTCGTCGCCGGACTTCAGCGCACCCATCGCACCGCAGTGTGAGTGACCGCACACCACGATGTCCTGAACCCCGAGCACCTCCAGTGCGTACTCGATGGTGGCCGCCTCCCCACTGGCCCCGGGCCGCCCGTAAGGCGGCACGATATTGCCCGCGTTCCGGAGCTCGAATATCTCCCCGGGGCGCGCGGCCGTGATCATCGCGGGTATGACACGCGAGTCCGAGCAGGTAATGAACAACGCCTCCGGATATTGCCCTTCAGCCAGTTTCCGAAATTCGCCGCTGTCGAAATCGACGCGCGTCCTGAACGCGCGGGCACGCTCCAGTAAAGCCTTCAAAGTACTCTCCTGAGCTGGGGTTTCATCCGATGCTCATCCGATGCACCCCACCGTAGACCGCCGACCTACAGAGGAAGGTTAAGTAAAGTCCAGAGCCCGGCCAGCAATTGAACATTCTTTGCCCTCGTTCCCAGATCCGGCGTCTTCTTGTAGCGTGTGGACTCCGCGGCAGAATGCGAATTGACGCTGCCCGGATTTCATGCCGGTTTCACGGAGAGACAGGACCCATGGGCCTACGAGTGCTGCTCATCGAAGACGACGAGACGATCGCCGAGCCGCTCACCGAAGGACTCGGTCACTTCGGGCTGACGGTCGACCACGTCGCCACCGGGACGGACGGCCTGAGAGGCCCGTACAACGACGTCGTCCTGCTCGACCTCGGGTTGCCGGACATGGACGGCATCGACGTCTGCCGCGGCATCCGGCAGGTCTCGGACGTACCCATCGTCATCCTCAGCGCGCGCGGCGAGGAGGCCGACCGTGTGCTGGGGCTGGAGCTGGGCGCCGACGACTACCTGGCGAAACCATTCAGCGTGCGGGAACTGGTCGCCCGGGTGCGCGCGGTGACCCGCCGCACGCACCGCAGTACTCCCCGGGCCCGGCACAGCTTCCCGGAGACGCCGGGCGCTCGGGCCGTTCCCGAGCCACCGC
This sequence comes from Streptomyces sp. NPDC007907, assembly GCF_042959365.1. Taxonomy (NCBI): domain Bacteria; kingdom Bacillati; phylum Actinomycetota; class Actinomycetes; order Kitasatosporales; family Streptomycetaceae; genus Streptomyces; species Streptomyces sp. NPDC007907. Next base: position 633,855 of record NZ_JBIBKR010000004.1, on the reverse strand, counting down.
CGTACGAACCGGCTCCCGCCCCCGTCCGTGAACCGGCCCCGACGCTGTCCTACGAACCCCCGGCGACCACCTCGTACGACCCCGCCCCCGACCCGCCGCACGACCCGGGCCCGCTCGTCGTGGACCGCCGCACCCGTCAGGTCTGGGTCGGCGACGCCCCCGTCCCGCTCACGCCCAAGGAGTTCGACCTGCTGGCGCTGCTCAGTGAGGATCCCGGCGCGGTCTACTCGCGGCAGCAGATCCTCGACCGCGTCTGGGACCCGCACTACGACGGCCCGACCAAGACCCTGGACGTCCATGTGGCCGCGCTCCGCCGCAAGTTGGGGCACCCGGCGTGGATCAGGACGCTGCGGGGCGTCGGCTTCCGGCTGTCGGTGCACACGGAGCCCGCCGCGCAGGTGGCCTCTCCGTGACCCGCCGGCTGCTGCTCAGCTACCTCAGCCTCGCGGCACTGGTGCTGCTCTGCCTGGAGATCCCGCTGGGTTTCGTCTACTCGCGCGGTGAGCGGGAGCGGGTCGTCAACGCGGCGAAGGACGAGGCCGAGTCGGTCTCAGCGTACGCCGCGCTGTCCCTCGCGGCGGGGCGGGCCGCGCAGGACCTGCCCGCACGGGTGGCGCACTGTGCGGAGCGCATCGGCGGGAAGGTGGTGATCGTCGACGCCTCGGGCACGCCGCTCGCCACCTCGCACCCGCTGGACCCCGAGATGTCCGGCTCGCTGGCCGCCCGGCCGGGCATCGCGGCGGCGCTGCGGGGCGCCTCGACCGTGGACGTACGCACGTCGAGGATCGGCGGTGTGGAGTACCTGTCAGTGGCCGCGCCGGTCGGGCAGGAGGCACGGCCGGTGGGTGCCGTGTGGCTGACGGTGCCGACCCGGACGGTGCACGAGCGCGTCCACCACGTGTGGCTGCTGCTCGCCCTGGGCGGACTGGCCGTGCTGACGGCGGTGGCCGTGGTCGGCTTCGCCTTCGCCCGCTGGGCCGGCCGCCCCATCCGGGAACTGGAGGACGCGACACACGAGTTGGCCGAGGGCGGCGGCCGGTTCACCCCGGTGACGATCACGAAGGGCCCGCCGGAGGTACGCAGCCTGGCCGCCGCGTTCAACCACACCGCCGCCCGGCTCGCCCATCTGCTGGCGTCCCAGCGGGCGTTCGCGGGCGAGGCCTCGCACCAGCTGAAGACGCCCCTGGCGGCGTTGCGGCTGCGTCTGGAGAACCTGGAGCCGGAAATCGCCGCCCGGGCCCGCGGCAGCCTCACGGCCGCCGTCACGGAGACGGACCGGCTGGCCCGGATGGTCGAGCACCTGCTGGCCATGGCCCGGCTGGAGGAACACGCGGCGATCCCCGCCGGTGTCGACCTGGGGGCGGTCTGCGCGGAGCGGCACCGGACGTGGCAGCCCCTGTTCGCACGAGAAGGTGTCTCCCTCGTGCTCTTCGCGGGGAGCGCGGTCCCGGTGCTGGCGGTGCCGGGGGCCGTCGAGCAGATCCTGGACAACCTGCTGTCCAACGCCCTGCGGGCGTCCCCGGCGGGCAGCACCGTCACGATCGAGCCGCGGCTCCAGGCCCCGCCCCGGCGGGCGTTGCGCGACGGCCGTCCGGGCTGGGTCGACCTGCACGTCACCGATGAGGGCCCGGGCATGACGGAGGAGCAGCGGATGCGCGCCTTCGACCGTTTCTGGCGCGCCCCGGGCGCCCCCAAGGGCGGTACGGGTCTCGGTCTCGCCCTGGTGCAGCGCCTGGCCCACGCCAGCGGCGGCGAGGCGGCCCTGCGCGAGGCCGCGACCGGCGGCCTGGACGTGGTGATCCGGCTGCCGTCCGCGCGACCACCGGGCGAGCCCGGGCCCGGCCCGGGCGGCGACCGCCCGAGGAGGCCGAGACGGGAGGCACCGGCGCTGCCGGCGTGACCGCCGGCAGTGCGCGCTCCCCACCACGCCAGGGCGCCCCCGACGACTAGTGCCGCGGCAGGCAACGTTTGCCCGTGAAGGAGCGGCGTCCGGTGCGTGCTCTGGGGGTGCCCCCTGCTCGAAGAGCTTGGGGGAGTGCCGGCCGGAAGCCCCCGTACTGGACGTACTTGGGCTTTCGGCCGGTGCTGCGAGAGGGCGTGCCGGGCGTCGCGACGGGGCGAACGTTGCCTGCCGCGGCACTAGGCCCGGTCGGACCGCCGTGGCGCGGGCGGACAGGCGGCGGCACCCGGCATGCCGCCCCGCGGCCACGAGTTGGCCACGCTCCGTCCACCCGGCACCCCTAGCGTCCTGTGCGCCTCCCCCCACGCACGACCCTGCCGTCGACCGGCGGCGGGGCGGTACGCCACCTCTGGAGTGAGAGTGGAACGTCGTAGCCTTCTGCGTGCGGCCGTCCTCGGCGGCACAACGGCCGCTCTGGGCGGAACCCTGTGGCGCGGTGCCGCGTACGCGGCCCCGGCCCAACCCGGCGCCGGCCCCTACGGGGCGCTGGGCTCCCCGGACGCCAACGGCATCAGACTCCCCGGCGGCTTCACGAGCCGGTCGTCGCCCGGTCGGGCCAGCGGGTCGGGACCACTACGTACACCTGGCACAACGCGCCGGACGGCGGCGCCTGTTACGCCGACGGCTCGGGCTGGATCTACGTCTCCAACTCCGAGATCAACCCCTCGGGCGGCGCGAGCGCGGTGAAGTTCTCCTCGACGGGCGCGATCACCGGCGCGTACCGCATCCTGTCCAACACCCGGCAGAACTGCGCCGGCGGCAGGACGCCGTGGAACACCTGGCTGTCCTGCGAGGAGGTGGACCGGGGCTACGTCTACGAGACGGACCCGTGGGGCGTCAACGCGGCGGTGCAGCGCGCGGCGATGGGCCGTTTCAAACACGAGGCGGCGGCCGCCGACCCGGTGCGCAAGGTGATCTACCTGACCGAGGACGAGACCAACGGCCGCTTCTACCGCTTCATCCCTACGACGTGGGGCAACCTGTCCTCCGGCACCCTGCAGGTGATGGTCGCGGGCAGCGCCACCAGCGGCTCCTTCACCTGGACCGACATCCCCGACCCGGACGGCTCCCCCACGGCCACCCGCTCCCAGGTCTCCGGTTCCAAGTCATTCAACGGCGGCGAGGGCTGCCACTACGCGAACGACACCGTCTGGTTCACCACCAAGGGCGACAACCGCGTCTGGCAGCTCAACCTCCAGAACAACACCTACGAACTCGCCTACGACGATTCCCTCGTCAACGGCTCGGCCCCACTCACCGGCGTCGACAACATCACCGGCACCTCCTCCGGCGACCTGTTCGTCGCCGAGGACGGCGGCAACATGGAGATCTGCGTGATCACCCCGGACGACGTCGTCGCCTCGTTCCTGCGCATCGACGGCCAGTCCGCCTCGGAGATCACCGGCCCGGCCTTCTCCCCGGACGGCACCCGCCTGTACTTCTCCAGCCAGCGCGGCACCACCGGCAGTTCCTCGGGCGGCATCACCTACGAGGTGACGGGCCCGTTCCGCTCGTAGCCGACGGATCCGGCGACGGTGGCTCAGGGGGCGGCGCGGACGTGTCCTACGGCAACTGCAGCGAGGTCCGTGCCGCCGGCGCCGCCCCCATCCACCGGGGTGAGCCCGGGTATGCCTCCCACCTGGACCGGGACGGCGACGGGGTCGCCTGCGACACCTGAGCCGTGCCCGCCGGTGACCATCGGCGGGCACGGCCGTTCCACCGGTTGGGCAGTTCGCAGCGGGCTGTCCAGCCGACGGAAGGAACATCACCGTGGACACGACCGTGCCCGTCCCGAACGCGCCGGGTGTGCTGCCCCGTGCCGAGTGGGTCAAGACACTGCCGCAGACCATCGTCGCGTCCTGCGTCCTGCTGCTCGACGACGAGGACCGGATCCTGCTGTTGCGCTACGCCCGGGGCCTGCCCGCCGCGGGGCTCTGGGGGCTGCCGGGCGGCATGCTGGACCAGGGTGAGGACCCCGTCGGGGCGGCGCGCCGGGAGCTGCACGAGGAGACCGGGATCGCCCTGGAGCAGGACCTGCGGTTCCTCGGGTACGACCACCGGGCCGATGTGCTGGAGACGGGGCCGGTGATCGACTTCTACTTCCACGGCGGCCGGCTCCCGGCCGGGCAGCCGGTCCGGCGCAGCTCGGAGCACGACCACCACGACTTCTTCGCCCTCGCCGACCTGGAATCCACCCCGCTGGCGACCGGGCTGCCCACGCTCACCGCCCTGCTGACCGCGGCCCGGACCGGCACCGTCGTGTGCCTGCGGGAAGGACTCCCCGGCTAGGCGAGGGGCTCCCCGGACAGGGGAAGGGCGGGCTTCCGCGACAGGCGCAGGGCTTCCCCCGGGCCGGGGAGCTTCCGCGACAGGCGAAGGGCCTCCCCCGGGCCGGGGAGCCTCCGCGACAGGAGCAGGGCCTCCCGGGCAGCCGGGGACGCCGAAGGGGCGGCACCTCCGCACAGGTGCCGCCCCTTCGTCTCGTGCTCCGGAGCCGCCGCGATCGGTGAGGGTCGGGGACCGCCGACGGCTCCGGGTCCTTGCGCGGCCCGCACGGGCCACGGGTCTAGCGGTGGTCGCTGCCCTGGGACTGGACCGCCGCCCGGCCCGCCTCCAGGCGGGCCACCGGGATGCGGAACGGGGAGCAGGAGACGTAGTCGAGTCCGACCTCGTGGAAGAAGTGGACCGACTCCGGGTCGCCGCCGTGCTCGCCGCAGACGCCGAGCTTGAGGTCGGGCCGGGTCTCACGGCCGGCCTTGGCGGCCAGCTTCACCAGCGAGCCGACGCCGTCCTTGTCGATCGTCTCGAACGGGGAGACGCCGAAGATGCCCTTCTCCAGGTACGCGGTGAAGAACGAGGCCTCCACGTCGTCCCGGCTGAAGCCCCACACCGTCTGGGTGAGGTCGTTCGTGCCGAAGGAGAAGAACTGCGCGGCCTCGGCGATCTGGCCGGCGGTGAGGGCGGCGCGCGGCAGCTCGATCATCGTGCCGATGGACAGCTTCAGCTGCGCACCGGAGGCCGCCTCGACCTCGGCGATGACCTTGTCGGCCTCCTCGCGCACGATCTCCAGTTCCTGGACGGTGCCCACGAGCGGGATCATGATCTCGGCGCGCGGGTCGCCCTTGGCGGCCTTGCGCTCGGCCGCGGCCTCGGCGATCGCCCGGACCTGCATGGTGAACAGGCCGGGGATGACCAGGCCGAGACGCACACCGCGCAGACCCAGCATCGGGTTCTGCTCGTGCAGCCGGTGCACGGCCTGGAGCAGGCGCAGTTCGTTCTCGTGCGGCTCCTGGCGGGACTCGGCGAGCGCCACGCGAACGGACAGCTCGGTGATGTCCGGGAGGAACTCGTGCAGCGGCGGGTCGAGGAGGCGGATGGTGACCGGCAGGCCGTCCATCGACTCGAAGAGCTGCACGAAGTCCTGCTTCTGCAGCGGCAGCAGCTGCTTGAGGGACTCCTCGCGCTCGGCGTCCGTGTCGGCCAGGATCAACCGCTCCACCAGCTCGCGCCGGTCGCCGAGGAACATGTGCTCGGTGCGGCACAGGCCGATGCCCTGGGCGCCGAAGCGGCGGGCGCGCAGCGCGTCCTCGGCGTTGTCGGCGTTGGCGCGCACCCGCAGGCGGCGCTTGCGGTCGGCGAAGGCCATCATGCGGTGGACGGCCTCGACGAGCTCGTCGGCGTCGTCGGCGCCCGGGTGCATCCGGCCCTCGAAGTACTCCACGACCGGCGACGGCACGACCGGTACCTCACCGAGGTAGACCTTGCCGGAGGAGCCGTCGATGGAGACGACGTCGCCCTCTTCGACGATGTGTCCGCCCGGGACCGTCATCCGGCGGCGCTTGGTGTCCACCTCCAGCTCCTCGGCGCCGCAGACACAGGTCTTGCCCATGCCGCGGGCGACGACGGCCGCGTGGGAGGTCTTGCCGCCGCGGGAGGTCAGGATGCCCTCGGCGGCGATCATGCCGTCCAGGTCGTCGGGGTTGGTCTCGCGGCGGATCAGGATGACCTTCTCGCCGGAGCGGGACCACTTGACGGCCGTGTAGGAGTCGAAGACGGCCTTGCCGACGGCCGCGCCCGGGGAGGCGGCGATGCCGCGTCCGACCTGCTCGACCTTCGCGCTCTCGTCGAAGCGCGGGAACATCAGCTGGGCGAGCTGGGCGCCGTTGACGCGGGTGAGCGCCTCGGCCTCGTCGATCAGACCCTGGTCCACCAGCTGGGTCGCGATGCGGAAGGCCGCGCCCGCGGTGCGCTTGCCGACGCGGGTCTGGAGCATCCACAGCACACCGCGCTCGATGGTGAACTCGATGTCGCAGAGGTCCTTGTAGTGGTTCTCCAGCGTCTCCATGATCTGCATCAGCTGGTCGTACGACTTCTTGTCGATCCGCTCCAGCTCGGCGAGTGGCACGGTGTTGCGGATGCCCGCGACGACGTCCTCGCCCTGCGCGTTCTGCAGGTAGTCGCCGTAGACGCCCTGGTGGCCGGAGGCGGGGTCGCGGGTGAAGGCGACGCCGGTGCCGGAGTCGGGGCCGAGGTTGCCGAAGACCATGGAACAGACGTTGACGGCCGTGCCCAGGTCGTGCGGGATGCGCTCCTGACGGCGGTAGAGCTTGGCCCGGTCGCCGTTCCAGGAGTCGAAGACGGCCTTGATGGCGAGGTCCATCTGCTCGCGCGGGTCCTGCGGGAAGTCCCGGCCGGCCTCGGTCTTGACGATCTTCTTGAACTTGGTGACGAGCTTCTTGAGGTCGGCCGCCTCCAGCTCGGTGTCGACGGTGACCTTCTTGGCCGCCTTGGCCGCGTCCAGCGCGTCCTCGAAGAGCTCGCCGTCCACGCCCAGGACGGTCTTGCCGAACATCTGGATGAGGCGGCGGTAGGAGTCCCACGCGAACCGGTCGTCGCCGGCCTGCTTGGCCAGGCCCTGGACCGACTTGTCGGAGAGGCCGATGTTGAGGACGGTGTCCATCATGCCGGGCATGGAGAACTTGGCGCCCGAGCGCACCGAGACCAGCAGCGGGTCGTCGGCCTGGCCGAGCTTCTTGCCCATGCGGGCCTCGAGCGCGTCGAGGTGTGCGCTCACCTCGTCACGCAGTGCCGCCGGTTCCTCGCCGCTGTCGAGGTAGGTCTTGCAGGCCTCGGTGGTGATCGTGAAGCCGGGCGGGACCGGCAGACCGAGGTTCGTCATCTCGGCGAGGTTCGCGCCCTTGCCACCGAGGAGGTCCTTGAGGTCCTTGTTGCCCTCGGTGAAGTCATAGACGAACTTCACGCCCTCAACGCTCGCGGCCTGCTCGGCTACCGGGAGATCTTTGTTTTCCGACACGGGTCTCGACTCCTCGAGGACGCGGTGGCTGCCCTGACGGCCAGGAACATACCCAGATCAAAGGCGTCTGGGTACGTCCACTCGTGCGTCATGCGCCTGTAACCACTCGTCCGCCAGCGGATCGAAAGTCAAGGCTGAGCAAGTGATCGCAGCCGCATGTTTTCACTTCTTGAACGCAAGAACCTCTCTGAAGCTCTCCGAGTGCTCATATGAGCGGAGTTTCCGCACACTTGATTTCGCTCGATGAACGATCAAAGGGTGGCACTCAGTGCCACCCTTTGGAGAAGTGCAGCCGCTCAAGATCCGCTCATCTGAGCGCAACCCTTATCAGGGGTGGCGAGAATCACGCTGCCACAGCCGCACGGATTTCACCATGCGGACGTGACTCGGGACCGAAACGCCGCCGTCACACCCCCAGCGCGCGCAGCCGCTCCTCGACCCGCTCGGGCGCGTAGAGGTGCTCCACGACCATCGCACCGGCTCCGACCAGCGCGGCCCGCTCGCCCAGCCGTGCGGTCACCACGTCCAGGTGCGCTGTGGAGCGGGGTAGCGCCCGCTGGTACAGCAGCTCGCGCACACCTGTCAGGAAGGGAGTTCCGGCCAGATCCCCGGCGATCATCAGCACGCCGGGGTTGAGCAGGGTCACGACGGTCGCGAGAACGTCCCCGACCCGGCGCCCCGCCTGACGGGCGAGTCCGACCGCCTCCGGGTGCCCGGCCGCCAGCAGGTCACGCACGTCCGAGCCGGAGGCCGCCGGCACCCCGGACTCCGCCAGCCGCCGCGCCACCGCGCCACCGCTCGCGACGGCGGCCAGGCAGCCGTACGCGCCACAGCGGCACAGCGTCTCGGCGCCCTCCGGCACCCGGATGTGCCCGATGTCGCCGGCGCCGCCGTCGACGCCCCGGAACAGCGCGCCGTCCACCACGACCCCGGCGCCGATGCCGGTGGAGACCTTCACCAGCACGAAGGCGGAGCAGTCGGGGTAGCCGGCGCGCTGTTCGCCGTACGCCATGAGGTTGGCGTCGTTGTCCACCAGCACCGGCACCCCGGCGGCCCCCGCGTGCTCGGCGAGCGCCCGGGCCAGCCGGCCCGTTATGTCGTAGCCGTCCCAGCCCGGCATGATCGGCGGCTGGACGACGCGGCCGGTGTCGGTGTCGACCGGGCCGGGCACCGCGAGCCCGACCCCGCAGACCGCCGCGGCCCCACGCCCGGTCTTCTCCAGCAACTCGGCGAACCAGCGGCCGAGTTCGCCGAGGACGGCGTCCGGCCCGTCCTCGATGACGAGGGTGCCCGAGTGCTCGGCGAGGATCTCGCCGCTCAGCGACAGCACGGCCGCCCTGGCGTGCCGGGTGTCGAGGTCGCCGGCGAGGACCACCGCGTGCTCGTCGTCGAACTCCAGCGTGATGGAGGGCCGCCCGCCCAGCGGCGAGTCCACCGGCCCCCCGGCCCCCTCGCGCAGCCAGCCCGCGCGGAAGAGCCGGTCCAGCCGCTGCCCGACGGTCGCCCGGGACAGTCCGGTGGCCTGTTGCAGCGCACCGCGGGTCACGGCGCGGCGACTGCGCACCAGTTCGAGCAGATCGCCGGCACTCGCCTGTCCCGCACCTCGTCCGGTTCTTCCGGCCTGTCCGGTCATGCACACCCCCTTGTGTTTCCCAACCTTGCCTTACATAGTGGGTTTTGCGTGTTAAATAGACGTAACCCCACGGTAGCCGCAGCCGAACCGGTCGGCCGAACGTCTTTTCGGAGAGCCCCGAGTGGACCGCACCGCCCAACGCGCCTCACGTCCCCCAGGACGCACCGTTGCATACGAACCGCCCGGCACCGCGCCGCCCCTGCACACCAGGGCCGCCGCCGTGCTGGAGGCCGGCTGGACGGGGGCGTCGACGGTGCCCTCGCACAGCCTGTATCCGCACCAGTGGTCGTGGGACTCGGCGTTCATCGCGATCGGCCTCCGGCACCTGTCCCCGTTACGGGCGCAGACGGAGCTGGAGACGCTGCTGGCGGCCCAGTGGGCGGACGGGCGGATCCCCCACATCGTCTTCAACCCCTCCGTCCCGCTCGACGCGTACTTCCCGAGCCCCGACTTCTGGCGCTCCTCGGCCGCCGGGCGCGCCGCCGGTGCCCCGCGCGGTGTGGAGACCTCCGGGATCGTGCAGCCACCGGTCCACGCCCTGGCCGCGTGGCTGGTGCACCTCGCCGACCCGGGCCTGTCCAGGGCGCGCGGCTTCCTCACCCGGGCGTACCCCCGACTGGCCGCCTGGCACGACTATCTCCTGCACCGGCGCGACCTCGGCGGGGGCGGCCTCGTGTCCGTCGTGCACCCCTGGGAACAGGGTATGGACAACAGCCCCTGCTGGGACCGCCCGTTGTCCCGTGTCACGCCCGCCCCGGCCCGCTCCTTCCGGCGCGCCGACCTCGACCACGGCCTCCCCGAGGACCGGCCGACGGATCTGGACTACGGGCGGTACGTGCGACTGGCGGCCGACTACCGGGACGGCGGATACGCCGACGGGGCGGGTGACTTCGTGGTCGAGGACCCGGCGTTCAACGCCCTGCTCATCGCCTCCGAGTACGCCCTGGACCGGATCGCACGGGAGCTGGGCGCGGCCGACCCGGCCCGGCCGGACCGCGCCGAGCGCCTGACCTCCACGCTCGTGGAGCGGCTGTGGGAGCCGGCGGCCGGGATGTTCCTGTGCCGGGACGTGCGCACCGGTGAGCCGATTCCCGAGCGGGGCGTCTCCGGGCTCGTCCCGCTGCTGCTGCCCGCCCTGCCGCGTGACCTCGTGGCCACCCTGGTCCGCACGGTCTGCGGCCCGCACTTCGGCCTCGGCGGCACGACCCGCCTGGTCCCGAGCTACGACCTGCTCGGCGAGGCCTTCGACCCGCACCGCTACTGGCGCGGCCCGGCCTGGTTCAACACCAACTGGCTGCTGGAGCAGGGCCTGCGGCTGCACGGCGAGCGGGGCCGGGCCGACGCCCTGCGCAAGGGCATGCTGCACACCGCCGGCGCCTCCGGCTTCGCGGAGTACGTCGACCCGTACACGGCGCAGGCCTGCGGCGTCACCGGTTTCGGCTGGACCGCCGCGCTCACGCTCGACCTGTTGCACGACCGGCCCGCACGGGGCAGGAACGGCCTCACGGCGCTCAAGGAAGGGGACCGAGCATGACGGACCGGCACCATCTGCTCGTTCACGGCCGGACGTTCGCCGCCGTCGGCGACCGCGGCGACATCAGCGGCTACCGGGGCGGCAGCGCCCCGGACGGCATGTTCGTAAGGGACGCGCGGCATCTGAGCCGCTGGCAGCTCACGGTCGACGGGGCCGTGCCCGACACGCTCACCCCGGTGGCCGACGGGGACACGGCGACCTGTGTGCTCGTCCCGCGCGGCGGCCGCGACGAGCCGCCCGCGTACACGCTCTTCCGCGAACAGGCCGTGGCGGACGCCTCGTTCGTCGAGTCACTGCGGGTCACCAGCAACCGTCCCACGCCGACGACGGTCCGCCTCGCGGTCACCGCCGACGCCGACTTCACCGACCAGTTCGAGCTGCGCTCCGACCACCGCACCTACAGCAAGGCGGGCGCCGTCCGCTCCCGCCGGATCCTCGAGTACGGCGTGGAGTTCACCTACCGGCGCGGCGAGTGGCAGTCCGTCACGACCGTGACGGCCGATCCGCAGCCGGACGCCGTGGAGGAGACCGGCACCGGTGCCCGCCGCCTGGTGTGGACCCTGGACCTCGAACCGCACGGCACGGCCGAGCTGACCCTGCGGGTCATGGCGCGCCCGCACGGCGACCGGCGCGCCCTGCGCGTGCCCCGCTCCCCCGCCGCCGTCCGGGAACAACTCCGCTCCCGGGAGAGCGAGTTCACCCGGGGTGTGGACCTCCCGGCCGGTCTGCCCGAGCTGGCCGCCGCCTGCACCCGGGGTCTCGCCGACCTCGCCGCCCTCCAGGTCCCGGCCACCGGGCCCGACGGCGAGGAACTGCGCGTCCCGGCGGCCGGCGCCCCCTGGTTCCTGACCCTGCTGGGCCGGGACGCGCTGCTGACCTCGCTGTTCGCCCTGCCCTACCGGCCGGGCCTGGCCGCCGCCACCCTGCCCGCGCTCGCCGCGACCCAGGCCACCAGGATCGAGCCCGACGGGATCGCCCAGCCCGGCAAGATCGTGCACGAGGTGCGGCACGGCGAACTGGCCCACTTCGGCCAGGTCCCCTACGGCCGCTACTACGGCTCGGTCGACGCCACCCCGCTGTTCCTGGTCCTGCTCGGCGCGTACACCGAGCACACCGGCGACACGGGCCCGGCCCGCCGCCTCGAACCCCACGCCCGGGCCGCGATCACCTGGATGCTCGACCACGGCGGCCTGACCTCGCGGGGCTATCTGGTCTACCGCGCCGACCAGGGCGGCCTCGCCAACCAGAACTGGAAGGACTCCCCCGGCGCCATCTGCTCCGCCGACGGCACCCGCCCGCACGGGCCGGTGACCGCGGCGGGCGCCCAGGGCTACGCCTACGACGCCCTGCGCCGCACGGCGGGACTCGCCCGCACGGTGTGGCAGGACACCACGTACGCGCACCTGCTGGAGCAGGCGGCAGGCGATCTGCGCGACCGTTTCCAGCGGGACTTCTGGATGCCGGAGCGCTCCTTCCCGGCCCTCGCGCTCGACGGCCGGGGCAAGCAGGTGGACGCGCTCGCCTCCGACGCCGGGCATCTGCTGTGGTCGGGGCTGCTGGACAAGGAGTACGGCGAACTCGTCGGACGGCGGCTCCTCGAACCGGACTTCTTCTCCGGCTGGGGCGTGCGCACCCTGGCCGCCGGGCAGCCGGCGTACCACCCGCTCTCCTACCACCGCGGCTCGGTCTGGCCGCACGACAACGCGCTGATCGCCCTGGGCCTGGCCCGCTACGGGCTGCACGACGAGGCCCGCGCGATCGCCCACGGCCTGGTCGACGCGGCGGCCGCGACGGGCCACCGGCTCCCGGAGGTGCTCGCGGGCTACGGCCGGGACACGCACCCGGAGCCGGTGCCGTACCCGCACGCGTGCGTGCGGGAATCCCGGTCGGCGTCGGCCCCGTTGGCGCTGCTCACGGCGGTCGGCGTGGTCTGAGACCGGTTGGCCCGCCGTTTGCCGGGTGTTTGCCGAGCGCTGGCCCGGCGGAGTGAACACACCTGGTGGACGCACCGTACGGAACGGTGGCGGACCCGCACCCCCACCCGGGTCCGCCACCTCACCTGTTCCGCACGGGAAGGACCTCCGGGTGCCTGTCTTCACACGCTTCAGCGAGTCGTCGCAACCGGGCGACGGCCTATCCGAGGCCGAGGAGGAGCAGGCGGGCGAGCAGAGGGAAGGCGGGAGAGAGGCAACGGCAGCGTCCGGTCCGGACTCCGCCCCCTCACGGACGCTGCTCGGGCACCGTCTCACCCGCCTCCGTGCCTGGCGCACCCGTTACCCGCGGACCGCACGCGCCCTCCGCCTGGCCGCCAGCGCCCTCGCCGCCGCCCTGGTCCTGGGGGCCCTGCTCCTCCCAAACACGCTCCCCGCCCTGAAGGCGGTCAGCTTCGTGCGGATCCCGGTGGAGGCGGTTCTCGGTGCCGTCGTCGTCCTGGCGCTGCCCCGTCGGCCCCGGCTCGCGGCGGCGGTGCTGTACGGACTCGGCCTCACCGTGCTGACCACGGTGAACCTGCTCGACATGGGGTTCAACGAGTACCTGGGCCGGGGTTTCAACGCCGCGCTGGACTGGGACCTGCTCCCCGACGCGCAGGCGTATGTCGAGGACACGTTCGGCGGGGGCGTCGCGACCGCCGCCGCCGTCGGCGCGGTCGTGCTCGTGCTGCTCGTCGCGGCCGTCATGGTCGCGGCGTCGGTCCGGCTCGCCGGTGTGCTGGCCCGCCACCGGGTGCGGGCGTCGCAGGGCGCCCTGGCCGCCGGGGTCGTCTGGGTCACCTGCTCCGCGCTGGGCCTGACCTTGTTCGGTGGGCCGATCGCCTCCGAGCGCGGGGCGGGGGCCCTGCGGGTGCACGCGCAGCGGACGGTGGAGTCGCTGCGGGACGAGGCCGCGTTCGCCGAGCAGTCGAAGGCGGACACCTTCGGCGACACCCCGCCCGGTGAGCTGCTGCCGGACCTGCGTGGCAAGGACGTCATCTTCACGTTCATCGAGAGCTACGGCCGCAGCGCCATCGAGGACCCGGTCATGGCCCCCGGCGTCGACCGCACCCTGGACACCAGCACCGCCGCCCTGAAGAAGGCCGGTTTCGCCGCCCGCAGCGGCTGGCTGACGTCGGCGACCTACGGCGGCAGCAGCTGGCTCGGGCACTCCACGACCATGTCCGGCCTGTGGATCGACAACCAGCGGCGCTACCGCACGGTCAGCGCCGGCGACCACCTCACCCTCACCAAGGCCTTCCAGAAGACCGGCGCCTGGGACACGGTCGGCGTGATGCCGGGCGTGCAGAAGGGCTGGCCGGAACAGAAGTGGTACGGCCTGGACCAGCTCTACGACGCCTTCGACCTGGGCTACAAGGGGCCGAAGTTCAGCTGGTCGACCATGCCCGACCAGTACGCGCTGGAGGCGTTCCAGCGGCGGGTGCACGGCAAGCAGCGGGACAAGCCGCTGATGTCGTTCGTCATCCTGACCTCCAGCCACCAGCCCTGGGCGCCCATCCCGAAGACGGTCGGCTGGGACGAACTCGGCGACGGCTCGGTCTTCGACGCGATCCAGAAGGGCGGCAACAAGGCCTCGGACGTCATCACCGACACCACCAAGTCCCGCGAGGAGTACGGCAAGTCCATCCAGTACTCGGTCACCAGCCTTACCCAGTGGCTGGAGCGCTACGGCACCGACGACACCGTCCTGGTGTTCCTCGGCGACCACCAGCCCATCGCCCGGGTCAGCGGGAACCACGCCTCCCGGGACGTCCCGGTGTCGATCGTCGCGAAGGATCCGAAGGTCCTGGACAAGGTCGCCGACTGGCACTGGACGGAGGGCCTCAGGCCCGAACGCGACGCGCCCGTGTGGAGGATGAACTCATTCCGCGACCGCTTCCTGAAGGCGTTCGGCTCCACACCGCACCCCTCGAAGGGCTGATCAGCCGCCGGAGGTGTCGAGCTCGGCGTCCTCGCCGACCCCCGCGCAGTCGTAGGGGTCCTTCAGCCAGCCGTCCGGCAGCACCACACGGTTGTTGCCGGACGTACGGCCGCGGGGCCCGTCGGCGCCGGCGGGCCAGGGCTGGTCCAGGTCCAGCTCGTCCAGGCCGGAGCGCAGCTCCTCCAGGGACGAGGTGATCGCGAGACGCTTGCGCATCTCGGAGCCGACCGCGAAGCCCTTGAGGTACCAGGCGACGTGCTTGCGGAAGTCGACCACGCCCTTGGACTCGTCGCCGATCCACTCGCCGAGCAGCGTGGCGTGCCGGACCATGACGTCGGCGACCTCGCGCAGGGCGGGGCGGGCGATGTCCTCGGTGCGGCCCTCGAAGGCGGCGACCAGGTCGGAGAAGAGCCAGGGCCGTCCGAGGCAGCCGCGGCCCACGACCACGCCGTCGCACCCGGTCTCGCGCACCATCCGCAGGGCGTCCTCGGCCGACCAGATGTCGCCGTTGCCGAGCACCGGGATCTCCGGTACGTGTTCCTTCAGCCGGGCGATGGCGTCCCAGTCGGCGGTGCCGCCGTAGTGCTGGGCGGCGGTGCGGCCGTGCAGGGCGATGGCGGTGACGCCCTCCTCGACGGCGATCCGGCCGGCGTCGAGGAAGGTGATGTGGTCGTCGTCGATGCCCTTGCGCATCTTCATCGTCACCGGCAGATCGCCGGCCCCGCTGACGGCCTCGCGCAGGATGGCCCGCAGCAGGTTCCGCTTGTACGGCAGCGCCGAGCCGCCGCCCTTGCGGGTGACCTTCGGCACGGGACAGCCGAAGTTGAGGTCGATGTGGTCGGCGAGGTCCTCCTCCGCGATCATGCGGACGGCCTTGCCGACGGTCGCGGGGTCCACGCCGTACAGCTGGATGGAGCGGGGGCGCTCACTCGCGTCGAAGTGAATGAGCTGCATGGTCTTCTCGTTGCGCTCGACCAGGGCCCTGGTGGTGATCATCTCGCTGACGAACAGGCCCTTGCCGCCGCTGAACTCCCTGCACAGGGTGCGGAAGGGCGCGTTGGTGATCCCGGCCATGGGGGCCAGGACGACGGGCGGCTGGACGGTGTGCGGACCGATCTGGAGGGGCGTGGACATTCCTCCATTGTGCCGTGCCATGAGACGGCACAATTCATTAGTTAGCCACACTATCGAAATCGGCGTACGATGGACCGCATGCCCGAGCTCAGTCCCCGCCGCCGCATGCCGGTGCTCGCGATCTGCTGCATGAGCCTGCTGATCGTGAGCCTCGACAACACGGTCCTCAACGTGGCCCTGCCCTCCATGCAGCAGGACCTGCACGCGAGCACCTCGGGCCTGCAGTGGACGATCGACGCCTACACCCTGGTCCTGGCCTCGCTGCTGATGCTCGCGGGCTCCACGGCCGACCGGATCGGCCGCAAGCGGGTCTTCATGGCGGGCCTGGTCGTGTTCACCGTCGGCTCGGTGCTGTGCTCCCTCGCGCCGAACCTGGAGGCGCTGGTCGCCTTCCGGATGGTGCAGGCGGTGGGCGGCTCGATGCTGAACCCGGTCGCCATGTCGATCATCACCAACACCTTCACGGAGCCGCGTGAGCGCGCCCGGGCCATCGGTGTCTGGGGCGCGGTGGTCGGAATATCGATGGCCGCCGGTCCACTGGTCGGGGGCCTGCTGGTGGACTCCGTCGGCTGGCGCTCGATCTTCTGGGTCAATCTGCCGGTGGGCCTGGCGGCCCTGCTGCTCACCCTCCGCTTCGTCCCCGAGTCCCGCGCGCCCCGGGCGCGCCGCCCCGACCCCGTCGGGCAGATCCTGGTGATCGCGCTGTTCGGCTCACTGACGTACGCGATCATCGAGGCACCGAGCACGCCGTTCGCCTCGATCGCCCCGCCGGCGGCCGTGGCCCTGGGCGCGCTGCTGGGCCTGCTCGCCTACGAGCCGCGCCGCAAGGAACCGCTGATCGACCTGCGCTTCTTCCGCTCGGCGCCGTTCAGCGGGGCGACGGTCATCGCGATCAGCGCGTTCGCGGCGCTCGGCGGCTTCCTGTTCCTGTCGACGCTGTATCTGCAGAACGTGCGGGGCCTGACGGCCCTGGAGGCCGGCCTGTGGATGCTGCCGATGGCCGTGCCGACGTTCCTCTGCGCGCCGCTGTCGGGCCGCCTCGTGGGCTCCCGCGGCCCTCGCCTGCCCCTGCTGATCGCGGGCACGGCGATGACGACGAGCGGTGTGCTGTTCGCCGCGTTCGAGGCCGAGACCTCCAACGTCACGCTCTTCGCCGGGTACGTGCTGTTCGGCATCGGCTTCGGTTTCGTCAACGCGCCCATCACCGACACGGCGGTGTCCGGCATGCCGCGCGCCCAGGCGGGCGTGGCCGCGGCGGTCGCCTCCACGAGCCGGCAGCTCGGCCAGACGCTGGGCGTGGCCGTGGTGGGCGCGGTCCTCGCCTCGGGCGTCGGCGCGTCCTCGTACCGCGAGGTGTTCGTGTCCGCGGCCCGGCCCGGGTGGTGGATCCTCGCCGTGTGCGGGTTCGCGGTGCTGGCGCTGGGGGCGGTGACGAACGGGCGCTGGGCCCGGAAGACCGCCGAGCGGGCCGCGCACCGCCTGGAGTCGGCTCAGGTACGGGACGTCGTGGTGACCGCGGACCGTTGAGGGTCGGTGCCGTGCGCTTCACTGTCCGCCATGGAACTCACGCAAGCGGCCGTCAACGAGCTGCTGGCCCGGCTCGGCGGCCCGACGTGGACTGGACGGAGACGGAGTCACGCCTGGGCACCCCCCTGCCCGGCGACTACAAGCGCATGGTGGAGACGTTCGGCGAGGGCTCCTTCGACGGCTACCTGGACCTGAACCAGGAGCCGTGGACGCATTACCGGGACGAGGGCCTGCTCATCTGGGCGGGGACGGAGCACGAGGACCTGTACTGCTGGCGGACCGACGGCGACGACCCCGACCGATGGCCCGTCGTGGTGCGGTCCTTCGACGGTGAGGACGTCCCCTTCGCCTACCGGACCGCGGAGTTCGTCTGCCGCATCCTCACCGAGCCGCACCACCGGTTCACGATGGCCCGCTATTTCGACACCCACTGGTTCATGAACTACCGGGAGAGAGGCTGAGGGTTCGTCTCCCTGCCGAGCGCCATCGCCTGGAGCATGTCCAGCCGTTCCCGGGACTCCTCGTCCGCCGGGACGTATGTGACGATCCGCGGTCCCGCGCCCGGTGTCAGCCACAGGTCCGTGTGGTCGACGGTGATGCGGCCGACGTGGCGGTTGCGGAACTCCTTGCGCTTGGAGCGGTGGGCGACCACCTCGTGGCGGTCCCAGGCCTTGCGGAACGCGGGGGACTCGCTGTGCAGCCGGTCGAGGAGCATCTTCCAGGCCGGCTCGGCTAGATGGCCTGCCATCGTCGCGCGGAAGCGGGCCGCCATCAGGCGCTGGGTCTCCTCCAGGTGCACGATCGAGGACTGCCACTCGGGGTGGGTGTAGGAGAGGACGATGCAGTTGCGGTCCTCCGGCGGCACCGTGTCCAGGTCGCACAGCAGCAGCCCGTAGGTGCGGTTGAAGGCGAGGATGTCGTACCGGCTGTTCTGCAGACACGCCGGGAACGGCTCGACCTGCTCCAGCAGGGCCCGCATCGCCGGTGTGACCGACGGGCAGGTGGTCGCCGGGGCCGGATCGGCGGCCCCGGCGAGCTGGAAGAGGTGCGCGCGTTCGCTCGGGTCGAGCAGCAGCGCCCGGGCCAGCGCGTCGAGGACCTGCACGGAGACCTGGATGTCCCGGGCCTGCTCCAGCCACGTGTACCAGGTGACGCCCACCGCGGAGAGCTGCGCGACCTCCTCCCGGCGCAGTCCGGGGGTGCGGCGCCGACGTCCCCGGGGCAGCCCCACCTGCTCGGGGGCGATCCGCTCCCGGCGGCTGCGCAGGAAGGCCGCCAGTTCGTGCCGGCGCACGTCGGTGTCGCGGGGCGCGGGCCGCGCCTCGGATCCGCGGGGCGTCGTCTCGTGCGCCGTGGTCGTCATGCCGTCCAGCATGCCCCTGCCCGGACCCTGTTTCCAGGTGGTGCCACTACCAGGACAAGGACACTCTGGTACCAGCCTGGGCGTCGCCGCAGGCTCGTGACCGTGACCACCGAATCCCTTGCCACGACTCCCGTCCGTAATCCCACCGCCGCCACTCCCGTGCTCGGCGGCCTCGGGCTGTTCGCGGTGCTGCTCGCCGCGGCCCTTCCCCTGATCGACTTCTTCATCGTCAACGTCGCCCTGCCCACCATCGGCACCGACCTCGCCGCGAGCGAGTCCGTGCTCGAACTCGTCGTCGCCGGGTACGGCCTGTCGTACGCCGTCCTGCTGGTCCTCGGGGGCCGGCTCGGCGATCTGTTCGGCCGGCGGCGGCTGTTCCTCGCCGGGATGGCGGCCTTCGGCCTGACCTCGCTGGCCTGCGGACTGGCGCCCGGCGCCTGGTCGCTGGTGGCGGCCCGGGTCGCGCAGGGCGCGTCGGCGGCCGCGATGCTGCCGCAGGTGCTCGCCACCATCCAGGCGACCACCACCGGTCCCCGGCGGGCCCGGGCCATGGGCCTGTACGGTGCGACCGCGGGGCTGGCGATGGTCGCCGGACAGATCCTCGGCGGGGTCCTGGCGGCCGCGGACATCGCCGGGACCGGCTGGCGTTCGGTGTTCCTCGTCAATGTGCCGGTCGTGCTCGTGGGCCTGGTGGCGGCCGTCCGGGCCGTCCCCGAGACCCGCTCGACGCGCCCGGAACCCGTCGACGTCCCGGGTACGTTCCTCTTCGCGGCCTCCCTCCTCACCCTGCTCGTGCCGCTCACCGAGGGACGGGCGGCGGGCTGGCCGCTGTGGACCTGGCTGTCCCTGGCGGCGTTCCCCCTCGTGACGGCCGCGTTCTACACGGTGGAGCGGCGGGCCGACCGCGCCGGCCGTACGCCGCTGGTGCCGCCGAGCCTGTTCGCACTGACCTCGCTGCGCCGCGGGCTTCTGCTGGTGCTGCCCTTCTCGATCGGCTTCAGCGGGTTCATGTTCGTGATCGCGGTGGCGCTGCAGCAGGGTGCCGGGCTGAGTCCGGTGGCCTCAGGCCTGGCGCTCGCGCCGCTGGCGGTGGTGTTCTTCGTGTTCTCGCTGCTGGGCCCGCGCCTGGTCGCCCGGTACGGAACCCGCGTGGTGACGGCCGGTGCCGCCCTTCAGGGTGTGGGTCTGGCCCTGATGGCGCTGGCCGCGTGGTGGTTCTGGCCGCACCTGGGCTTCGTCGAACTGCTCCCGGGCGCGGCGGTCGCCGGTGCGGGCCAGGCGCTGCAACTCCCCGTCATCTACCGGGTGATCCTTTCCGAGGTGCCGCCCGCCCGGGCCGGGGTCGGCAGCGGCGTGATGATCACCACCCAGCAGTCGGCGCTGGCCCTCGGTGTGGCGACCCTGGGCACGCTGTTCCTGTCCCTGCTCCCGGGGATGGGCATGCGGGACGCCCTGGTCACAACGCTGCTGGTGCAGCTCGGCGGTGTCGTGCTGACCGGCCTGCTGAGCCTGCGGCTGCCCCGCGCCATTGCCTGAGATCTCTCACAGCCTGATAACGCGCTTCCGGGGAAGCCCTGTTGATGTCGGTCGTGCTGCACACTCCTTGCTGCGAGCAGACCGGGACGGCGGATTTCTCGACGCGGGAGGCGTCATGGCACGGATCGACACGAGCAAGGTCAGCCGGTGGGACCAGCACGGCCGGGAGCATGTGGTGCGGGTGCACCGGACGGGCGTGCAGCGCACGATCAGATGCGACACCTGCGGCTGGCGCAAGGGTGCCCAGTTCCTGCCCTGGCTGAAGGCGGAGGAGCACCTGCTGGAGGCCCACCAGGCCACGGTGGATCCGACGGCGGCGTGACGCGGCGGCGCTACGGCGGCGTGGACCGGCGTCGCTGAGGCGGGGTGAGGAGCACGCCGGCTCGGGGCGCTCGCCCCAACCCACGTGCCCCGGCCCAAGCGCTCGCCACGACCCATGCACTCCGGCCCACCCGCTCACCCCGGCCGGCCGCGTCACCAACCTGTCCGGTCAGCACACCTAGGGCGTCCGCCGCAGCCCCTGCACCAGGAGGTCGACCACCGCTGCGAAGTCGGCCTCGGTGCCCGGCTCCTCCCACTCTCTCGCGTAACAGGGGTCGTGGAAGCGGCCGGTGGCCTGGAAGACCGCTCGGGCGGAGGCCTCCGGGTCGGTGGCGGCGAAGTCGCCGGTCTCGACGCCGGCCTGGATGATGCGGGTCAGCTGCGTCTCCAGGTCGGTGATGTGCTCGCTCACCGCCGTGCCGTTCTCGTCGGTGAGGACCGTGTACGTGGCGAACAGCTCCGGGTCCTCCCCCGCCTTGCGACGCTTGGCGGCGAAGAGCGCGGCAAGCCATTCCCGCAGCCGGTCCTCCGGGACGCGGTCCGCGGCGACGATCCCGGACAGCTGCCCGGACGTGCGGTCCAGCCAGCGCTTGGTGACCGCCTCGCGCAGCGCCGCCTTCGTCCGGAAGTGGCGGTACACACTGCCGTGGCTTACGCCGAGCGCACGCGCCACGTCCACCACGGTCGCCTTGGCCGGGCCGTGGCGCCGCAGCACCTCCTCGGTCGCTTCGAGGATGCGCTCGGCGGTCAGGGTCTCGCTGGTCGGTGCCATGCCCTGACGGTACCCAACGCCCGGTTCAGCTCTCGAGGTGCGCCATCTGGGCTGCCGGGTAGCGCTCGCCCGCGGCGGCACCGGCCGGTATCGCCTCTTCGACCGCGGCCAGGTCGGCCGGCTCCAGCGTGACGTCCAGCGCGCCCAGCGCCTCCGTGAGCCGGTCGCGGCGGCGGGCTCCGACCAGGGGCACGATGTCCTCACCCCGGGAGAGCACCCAGGCGATCGCGATCTGCGCGACGCTGACGCCCTTCTGCTCGGCTATCTTCCGCAGGGCCTCCACGAGGTTCAGGTTGTGCCGGAGGTTGTCGCCCTGGAAGCGCGGCGACATCGCCCGGAAGTCGCCCGCGCCGAGCTGCCGGTCCGCGGTGAAGTGACCGGAGATGAGGCCCCGGGAGAGCACACCGTACGCCGTGATGCCGATGCCCAGCTCGCGGGTGGTGGGCAGGATCTCGTCCTCGATGCCGCGGGATATGAGGGAGTACTCGATCTGGAGGTCGGACACGGGTGCGGTGGCCGCGGCCCGCCGGATCGTCCCGGCGCCGACCTCGCTGAGGCCGATGTGGCGGACGTAGCCCTGCTCGACGAGTTCCGCTATCGCGCCGACCGTCTCCTCGATGGGGACGTCCGGGTCGAGGCGGGCGATGCGGTAGACGTCGATGTGGTCGACGCCGAGCCGCTGGAGGGAGTAGGCGGCGAAGCTCTTCACGGCGGCGGGGCGGCCGTCGTAGCCGAGCCAGCTGCCGTCCGGGCCGCGCAGGGCGCCGAACTTCACGCTGACCAGCGCCTGTTCGCGCCGGGCCGCGGGGGCGGTGCGCAGGGCCTCGCCGATCAGCATCTCGTTGTGACCCATGGCGTAGAAGTCGCCGGTGTCGAGCAGGGTGACTCCCGCTTCGAGCGCCGCGTGGATCGTAGCGATGGACTCGGTCCGGTCCGCCTCGCCGTACAGGGCGGACATGCCCATGCAGCCGAGGCCGAGGGCGGACACCTGGGGGCCGGTGTTTCCGAGGGGGCGGGTAAGCATCGTCATGCCCTCCACGATGCCATGACAGCTGACAGATTTCAATATCTGTCAGTCGATACTTGTCAGCACCCTGCGGGACCTTACGCCCCGCAGGCCCGTCCGGCCCCGGCGACGTCGGCCGCCCCCTCCGCCCGCGGCTACCGCGCCGTGAACGCCAGCTTCGCCCCCAGCGCCACGAACGACCCCGCGAAGCCCCGCCGCAGCCAGTCGGTCACCCGCGGCCGGCCCACGACATGCCGGCGCACGGACGCGGCCAGCACCCCGTACGCGGCGAACACGACGAAGGTCGCCAGCATGAAGACCCCGCCGAGCGCCGCCATCCGCAGCACCGCGTGCGGCTCCCCGGGGTTCACGAACTGCGGCAGGAACGCGAAGAAGAAGATCGTCAGCTTCGGGTTGAGGATGTTGACCAGCACCCCCCGCACGATCACCCGTCGCGCCGACTCCTCAGGGGCCGCCCCGCCCTCCTCCACCATGAGCGCCTTCTTGTCCCGGGCCGTCGCCCACGCCATGTACAGCAGGTAGGCGACACCCGCGTACTTCAGCACCTGGAACGCGGTCGCGCTCGCGTGCAGCAGCGCGGCGGCGCCGGTGACCGTGGCCAGCAGGTGCGGGACGATCCCGAGCGTGCAGCCGACGGCCGCGACGACACCGGCGCGGCTCCCCCGGGAGAGCGCGGCGGCGAGGGTGTAGACGACGCCGGTGCCCGGCGTGACGACGACGACAAGGGTGGTCAGCAGGAACGCGATGCTCATGCCGCCACCCTGGCGCCGCCCCGCCCGGCGGAACAGGACCACTCACCCCCGGCCCTCCAGGACCAATCCGCCGCACCCCAGGGACCTCGTGGCCTCACCGCTGTCCCGACACGGCCGTCCCACAGGCCTCAACCGCCCCTCCGTTCGACACGCTTCACACCCGCCCGGACAATGGAAAGTGCCGGTGAGCGGTCTCCCCGGCGGCGCCCGCCCATCGGTCGCGCGGCACTCCTGCGCCGCCCGAGGGAGCGCGCCATGACGATCCGTATCGCCACCTTCAACACGGAGAACCTCTTCCGCCGCCCCAAGGTCTTCCGCCTGCCGGGCGACAAGCAGCGCCGCGAGATCCTCGACGACTACGCCGAGCTGGTCTCCCTCCTGGAGAAGGAGACCTACGACGACGCCACCAAGGCCCGTGCCGCCGAACTCCTCAAGAAGCACCGGGTGCACGACTCACGCGGGGACAGGCCGTTCTTCGTCAACGAGACGCGCGGCCAGGGCACGCTGTTCAAGACGAAAGGCGGGGGCGAGCACGTCACCTTCGAGATCGTGGCCAAGGGCCGCCCGGGGTGGACGGGCTGGGTGGAGCTGGTCCGTGACGACCTCGACTGGGAGGTCGTGCACAACACGGGCCGCGTGGTCGCCGAGGTCGACGCGGACATCCTGCTCACGGTGGAAGTGGAGGACCGCACGACCCTGCGCCGCTTCAACGAGCAGGTGCTGGGCGCCGACCTGAACAAGACGCCCTACCCGTACGACATGGTGATCGACGGCAACGACCCGCGCGGCATCGACGTGGGGATCCTCAGCCGCCACCCGATCACGTCCCTGCGGTCGCACGTGTTCGACACGGACCCGGACCGCCCGGGCAGCTGTCTGTTCAGCCGGGACTGCCCCGAGTACGAGATCCAGATCGGCGGCACTCCGCTGTGGCTGCTGGGCAACCACCTCAAGAGCCAGAGCGGCGACGACCCGGAGCTGCGCATCGCCCAGGCCAAGCGGGTGGCGTCGATCTACCAGGCCGCTCTGGAGCGCTCCCCCTACGTCGTGGTCGCCGGCGACCTCAACGACGAGCCGTCCAGCGAGGCGATCCGGGCCCTGCTCGGGACGGGCCTGCGGGACGTGATGAGCCACCCGTCCTACCGGGGCGCCCCGGGCACCCACGGCACCGGCGCCTCCGAGAGCCAGAAGCTCGACTACGTGCTGCTGCCGCCGCCGCTGTGGGAGCAGGTGCAGCACGTGGAGGTGGAACGGCGCGGCGTCTGGGCACCGTCCACCTTCAAGTCCTTCGACACCGTCACCTCGAAGTGGAACCGCGCCTCGGACCACGCATCCGTCTACGTCGACCTGGACCTCTGAACGTCCGGGCCGGCCTGCACCCGGCTGAACCGGGTCGGCTGCACCCGGCAGACGCGGCGGTGCCGGGCCCCTCCGTGGAGGAACCCGGCACCGCGCCGCAGTGAGAGGCGATCAGCAGCCGACCAGGCGGGCCGCCAGGTAGCCCTCGATCTGGTCGAGGGAGACGCGCTCCTGCTTCATCGAGTCGCGCTCGCGGACGGTCACCGCGTTGTCCTCGAGGGTGTCGAAGTCGACGGTCACACAGAACGGCGTACCGATCTCGTCCTGGCGGCGGTAGCGGCGGCCGATGGCGCCGGCGTCGTCGAACTCGATGTTCCAGTTCTGCCGGAGCGCCTGGGCCAGGCCCTTGGCCTTCGGGGACAGCTCCGGGTTGCGGGACAGCGGCAGCACCGCGACCTTCACCGGGGCGAGGCGGTGGTCGAGGCGCAGCACGGTGCGCTTCTCCATCTTGCCCTTGGCGTTGGGCGCCTCGTCCTCGATGTAGGCGTCCAGGAGGAACGCCAGCATCGCGCGGCCGACACCGGCCGCGGGCTCGATGACGTAGGGGGTCCAGCGCTCGCCGGCCTCCTGGTCGAAGTACGTGAGGTCCTGGCCGGAGGCCTTGGAGTGGGCACCGAGGTCGTAGTCGGTGCGGTTGGCGACGCCCTCGAGCTCGCCCCACTCACTGCCGCCGAACTGGAAGCGGTACTCGATGTCGGCGGTGCGCTTGGAGTAGTGGGAGAGCTTCTCCTGCGGGTGCTCGTACCACCGCATGTTCTCCTCGCGGAGGCCCAGGCCGGTGTACCAGTTCCAGCGCTGCTCCATCCAGTACTCCTGCCACTTCTCGTCCTCGCCCGGCTTGACGAAGAACTCCATCTCCATCTGCTCGAACTCGCGGGTGCGGAAGATGAAGTTGCCGGGCGTGATCTCGTTGCGGAAGGACTTGCCCATCTGGGCGATGCCGAACGGCGGCTTGCGGCGCGAGGTGGTCTGCACCTGCGAGAAGTTGGTGAAGATGCCCTGCGCGGTCTCGGGACGCAGGTAGGCGACGGAGCCGGAGTCCTGCGTCGGGCCGAGGTGGGTGGACAGCAGGCCCGAGAACTGCTTGGGCTCGGTGAACTGGCCCTTGTTGCCGCAGTTGGGGCAGTTGACGTCGAGGAGGCCGTTCTCCGGGGCGCGGCCCTTCTTCTCCTCGTAGGCCTCCTCCAGGTGGTCCGCACGGAACCGCTTGTGGCAGGAGGTGCACTCGGTCAGCGGGTCCGTGAAGGTGGCGACGTGACCGGAGGCGACCCAGACCTCGGGGGCCAGGATCACGGACGAGTCGATGCCCACGACGTCCTCGCGCGACGTCACCATGTAGCGCCACCACTGGCGCTTGAGGTTCTCCTTGAGCTCGACACCCAGGGGGCCGTAGTCCCAAGCGGCGCGCTGACCGCCGTAGATCTCACTACAGGGGAATACGAAGCCACGGCGCTTGCTCAGGCTGACGATGGTGTCGATCTTGTCGGCGGCCACGGTGCTCTCTTCATTACGACGACGGGCGACGGAGCAGGTTGCTTCCAGCGA
Organism: Streptomyces sp. NPDC007907; assembly: GCF_042959365.1. Taxonomy (NCBI): domain Bacteria; kingdom Bacillati; phylum Actinomycetota; class Actinomycetes; order Kitasatosporales; family Streptomycetaceae; genus Streptomyces; species Streptomyces sp. NPDC007907. The sequence goes on along the minus strand of NZ_JBIBKR010000004.1, from coordinate 608,166 downwards.
ATGATTCAGGTTACCGGCGGGGGCGCCCCCTCAATCAAATCGCTCCCCCTTACCGGCCATCAAGGCCCTGCCCGGACCGTTTGTTGACAACGGTTTCCATATTTGTTGAAAATGAGTGTCATGAACGTACGACGACGCCTCATACCCGCCGCCGTGGCCTCCGCTCTCGGCCTCGGCGCCCTGACCGCCTGCTCCAGCGACAGCGCGGCGACGGGCAACACGGACAAGTTCGACGTCGTCGCGTCGTTCTACCCCATGGCGTTCCTCGCCCAGCAGATCGGCGGCGGCCATGCGAACGTCACCAGCCTGACCGAGCCGGGCCAGGAGCCGCACGACCTGGAGATCAGCACCAAGCAGCGCGCGCAGCTGGAGGAGGCCGACGCGGCGCTCTACCTCAAGGGCCTCCAGCCCGCCGTCGACGAGGCCGTCGGCCAGACCGGCATCAAGACCAAGATCGACGCGGCCACGCTGACCCACCTCGAGGACCACGGCACCGGCGGCCACAGCCACGAGGGTGAGGAAGCCCACGCCGAGGAGCACTCCGACGAGGAGGAGAACGGCCGCGACCCGCACGTCTGGCTCTCCCCCGTGAAGTACGCCGAGATCGCCCAGGGCGTCGGCAAGGCCTTCGAGAAGGCCGACCCGGACCACGCGGCCGACTACAAGAAGAACACCGAGGCCCTGGTCACCAAGCTGAAGGGCCTCGACAGCGACTTCGAGAACGGCCTGAGGAACACGAAGACGAAGGTGTTCTTCACCAACCACGCCGCCTTCGGCTACCTCGCCGAGCGCTACGGCCTCACCCAGGAGGCCATCTCCGGCGTCGACCCCGACAGCGAGCCCAGCGGCGCCCGCGTCCGCGAGCTCCAGCAGGAGGCGAAGGCCGACGGTGTCACCACCGTCTTCTACGAGACACTGGTCTCCGACAAGACCGCGAAGACCCTGGCCCGGGACGCGAATCTGAAGACGGACGTCCTCGACCCGATCGAGGGCATCACCGACACGTCCCGCGGCGACGACTACTTCCAGGTCATGGAAGCCAACCTCAAGGCCCTGCAGACGGCCCTGGGAGCCAAGTGATCGACCCATCGGAGGACGGCATGACCGAGCCCGTCGTATCCCTGCGCGGCGTCCGCGCGGACCTGGGCTCGCGCCCCGTGCTGCGCGGCATCGACCTCACCGTGCACCACGGCGAGGTCGTCGCGCTGCTCGGCGCGAACGGCTCGGGCAAGTCCACGGCCGTGCGCAGCATCATCGGCCAGGTGCAGACCGGCGCCGGCGCCATCGAGCTGTTCGGCACGGAGCGCAGGCGGTTCCGCGACTGGCACCGCGTGGGCTACGTCCCGCAGCGCACCACGGCCGCCGGCGGGGTGCCCGCCACGGTGACCGAGGTGGTCTCCTCCGGCCGTCTGTCCCGGGCCCGCTTCGGCGTGCTGCGCAAGGCCGACCGCGCGGCCGTACGACGCGCCCTGGACCTCGTCGGCATGGCCGACCGGGCCAAGGACCCCGTCGACGCCCTCTCCGGCGGCCAGCACCAGCGCGTCCTGATCGCCCGCGCGCTCGCCTCCGAACCCGAGCTGCTGATCATGGACGAGCCGATGGCCGGCGTCGACCTGGCCAGCCAGGAGGTCCTGGCGCACACCCTCACCGAGCAGGTCTCCCGGGGCACCACCGTCCTGCTCGTCCTGCACGAACTGGGCCCGCTGGAGCCCCTGATCGACCGGGCGGTCGTGCTGCGCGACGGCTGCGTCGTCCACGACGGCCCGCCCCCGAAGGCCGTCGGACAGCACGCCCTGCCCGGCCACGACCACGTACACCCGCACGCACCCGCGGGCGCCGAACCGATCCGCACGGGACTGCTGAGCTGATGGACTTCCTCGACTACGCCTTCATGCAGCGGGCCCTGCTCGCCGCCGTCCTGGTCGGCATCACCGCCCCCGCGGTCGGCATCTACCTGGTCCAGCGCCGCCAGGCCCTGATGGGCGACGGCATCGGCCATGTCGCGATGACCGGCGTCGGCCTCGGCTTCCTGCTCAGCTGGTCCCCGGTGTGGATGGCGACCCTGGTCTCCGTCCTCGGCGCGGTCCTCATGGAGCTGATCCGCTGGTACGGCAAGACCCGCGGCGACATCGCCCTCGCGATGCTGTTCTACGGCGGCATGGCCGGCGGTGTGATGTTCATCAACCTCGCGCCGACGGGCTCCAACGCCAACCTGACCTCGTACCTGTTCGGCTCCCTGTCGACGGTGTCCCAGTCGGACGTCACGGCGATCTGCGTCCTGGCCGCTTTCGTCGTGCTGGTCACCCTCGGCCTGCGGCGGCAGCTGTTCGCGGTCAGCCAGGACGAGGAGTTCGCCCGGGTGACGGGCCTGCCGGTGCGCGTGCTGAACCTGCTGACGGCGGTCACCGCGGCCGTCACGGTGACGGTGGCGATGCGCGTGGTCGGGCTGCTGCTGGTCAGTGCGCTGATGGTGGTGCCCGTGGCGGCCGCCCAGCAGATCGCCCGCAGCTTCGCCGCGACCTTCGTGATCGCCGTGGCCATCGGCGTGAGCGTGACGATCGGCGGCACCGTCACCTCGTACTACCAGGACGTGCCGCCCGGGGCGACCATCGTGCTGCTGACCATCGGCGCGTTCATCGCCCTGACGGCGCTCGCGGCCCCGCTGGCCCGCCGCCGCGCCCGGGCCCGGGCGGCCGCGGACGGTACGGCCGATCCCGCCGAGTGCGCGATCCCCGGCAGCCGGCAGGCAGCCGACGGAGTCGGCGTCTGACCGCTCCCACCCGGGGCTGGCACAATGGCCCGGGCAAGGCAGACGTGAGGAGGCAACGGTGACAACCGCTGGACCGTCCGTGAAGGGCCGCGCCACCAAGCAGCGGGCCGCTGTTGCGGCGGCCCTGCAGGAGGTCGACGAGTTCCGCAGTGCGCAGGAACTGCACGACATGCTCAAGCACAAGGGCGACTCGGTCGGGCTCACCACGGTCTACCGCACGCTGCAGTCCCTCGCCGACGCCGGTGAGGTCGACGTCCTGCGCACGGCCGACGGCGAGTCGGTGTACCGGCGTTGCTCCACCGACGACCATCACCACCACCTCGTGTGCCGTGGCTGCGGCAAGGCCGTCGAGGTGGAGGGGCCGGCGGTGGAGAAGTGGGCCGAGTCCATCGCGGCGGAGCACGGGTATGTGAACGTGGCTCATACGGTGGAGATTTTCGGGACCTGCGCGGACTGCGCGAAGACCTCCGGCGGTTGAGCGGGCGATCGCCGTGGGGGTTGCGTCCGGGCGCCGGCTGCGGGTGCGTTGTGGCTTGTCGCGCAGTTCCCCGCGCCCCTGAGGGCGGAAGACTCCTGGCCTGTCACGCGCCCCGGGCGCTGAGCCGGCGGCGCACCAGGAGCGACAGGGCCGAGGCGGCCAGGATCATGGCGCCGCCGACCCGCAGGACGAGGTCGTAGGCATCCTCCGGGCCGGTCTCGGGGGTGAGCGAGGTGATGGCCGCCGCCACCGCCGCGAGGCCGATCGCGCCGAGTGTGACGAGAGCCGTGAGGACGACGCCCGAGGCCTCTCCGGCGCGGGCGGGTGAGACGACCTGCTGAGTGGCCACGCTGGCGAAGGTCCAGCCCAGGCCCAGCCCGAGCGCGCACCACGTGAACACGGGCAGGTAGACCCACCAGGACCACGCCCAGCTGAGCCCGATCATGCCGGTGCCGGCGACGGCCCCGGCCAGGGCCATGACGCTGGTGGCGCGCATCCGGCCGGACAGCCAGGCGCCGATCGGACCCGAGCAGGCGACCATGACGGCCGGGGCGAGGAACACCGTGCCGGACAGGATCGCCGACAGGCCCCGCACCTGCTGCAACTGCAGGGTGGCGAGGAACACGGTGACGGCGTAGCCCATGTTGGCGACCGACCCCATCACGGTGACGAGGTCGAAGCGGATGTTGCGAAAGAGCCGGAAGTCGACCAGCGGATGCCGGCAGGTCCGCTCCCGCAGCACGAAGAGGCCGCCGGCCACCACGGCGAGCCCGAACAGGGCGAGCGTGCGGGCGTGGTCCCAGCCCCAGGCGCTCCCCCGCTCCACGGCCAGGGTCAGGGCGGCCAGGCTCGTCACGACGGCCAGGCAGCCCGGCAGGTCGACCTGGCGCGGGGCGCTCTCGTCCCGCGAGTCGGGGACGTAGCGCAGGGCGATCAGCAGGGAGAGGGCGCTGAGCGGGGCCAGCAGCCAGAAGATCCACCGCCAGCCCGGCCCGTCGGTGAAGCCGCCGCCGACGAACGGTCCGAGGGCGGTGCCGACGTTGGCGATGCCGAACATCGCGCCGAGCGCCCGGGCCCGGGTCTCCTCCGGAAAGGCGTTGGTGACGACGGAGACCGACGCGGGGAAGATCAGCGCCGCGCCCGCGCCCTGCACGATCCGGGCCACGACGAGCACGTCGAGGCTCGGGGCGAGGGCGCAGCCGACGGAGGCGGTGGCGAACAGCCCGGTCCCGGCCAGCAGGACCGGACGCCGGCCGAGGAGGTCGCCCAGCCGTCCCCCGACGATGAACAGACAGCCGACGGCGAGCATGTACGCGGACAGCGTCCACTGCGCCGCGGAAACGGTCGTGTCCAGTTCGGCGGAGATCCCGGGGATGGCCAGGTTGAGCGCGAAGAAGTCCAGCTGGATGCAGAACAGGGCCAGCGAGGACGCGGTGAAGACCCCGGCCCGGTGTGCGGTCCGGCCCGGCGCGCTGACGGCGGTGGAACCCATGCGACCAGGACACCGCCGCGGCGCCCCGACTGCCACCGGAGGGGCTGCCGGGGCTCTGGGGGCTCCTGGGCCGGTGGGGGCTGCCGGGCCGGCGGGCCACCGGGCCACCGGGCCACCGGGCCACCGGGCCACCGGGCCACCGGGCCACCGGGCCACCGGAGAGGCTGTCGGGGCGCCTTGGGGCCTACGCCTGCTTGCCCTCCATGGCCAGCAGCTCCTCGTTCGGGATCGCCCCGCCGAAGCGGCGGTCCCGTGAGGCGAACTCCAGGCAGGCCCGCCACAGGTCGCGCCGGTCGAAGTCCGGCCACAGCACGTCCTGGAAGACCATCTCGGCGTAGGCGCTCTGCCAGATCAGGTAGTTGGAGGTGCGCTGCTCGCCGCTGGGCCGCAGGAACAGGTCCACGTCCGGCATGTCCGGGTAGTACAGGTACTTCGCGAAGGTCTTCTCGTTGACCTTGGACGGGTCGAGCCTGCCGCTCTTCACGTCCTCCGCCAGCGCCTGGGCCGCGTCGGCGATCTCGGCCCGCCCGCCGTAGTTCATGCAGAAGTAGAGCGTGAGCTTGTCGTTGTCCTTGGTCTGCTCCTGGGCGACCTGGAGCTCCTTGGCCACGGACCGCCACAGCTTCGGCATCCGCCCGACCCAGCGCACCCGGATGCCCAGCTCGTCGAGCTGGTCCCGGGTCTTGCGGATGAAGTCCCGGTTGAAGTTCATCAGGAAGCGCACCTCGTCGGGCGAGCGCTTCCAGTTCTCGGTGGAGAAGGCGTACAGGGAGATGGCGCCCACGCCCATCTCGATGGCCCCCTGGAGCACGTCCAGCACGCGCTCGGCGCCGACCTTGTGCCCCTCGGTGCGCGGCAGGCCCCGGTCCTTGGCCCAGCGGCCGTTGCCGTCCATGACGATCGCCACATGCTGCGGTACGAACTCCCCGGGGATCTTCGGGGGCCGCGCGCCGGACGGGTGCGGCTCCGGCGTCCTGTACTCCCGGCGCTGGCGCCCCAGGATCCCGCGTACGGCCATGTGTTTCTCGTCTCCTCGTGCTCGCTTGCTTCTGTGCTGCTCGGTTGTGCGCTGCCGTGTGGTGCGCGGCTCGCGCTACTTCTCGACGTAGCGCAGGGAGCGCAGCCCGCGCTCCATGTGCCAGTGCAGATACGCGGACACCAGCCCGCTGCCCTCCCGGACGTAGCGCGCCTCGCACGCGTCGGCGGTGTCCCAGTCTCCCGTAAGCAGGGCGGCGAGGAGTTCCAGGGCCTGGGGCGAGGGTACGACGCTGCCGGGGACGCGGCAGTCCCCGCAGACGGATCCGCCCGAGGCGACCGAGAAGAACCGGTTCGGTCCGGGCATCCCGCACTTCGCGCAGTCGGTGAAGCTCGGGGCGTAGCCGTTGACGGCGAGGGAGCGGAGCAGGAACGCGTCGAGCACGAGGTGGGGTGCGTGCTCCCCCCGGGCGAGGGTCCGCAGGCCGCCGACCAGCAGCAGGTACTGCTGCACGGCCGGCTCCCCCTCGTGGTCGGTGAAGCGCTCGGCGGTCTCCAGCATGACGGTGCCGGCCGTGTACCGGGCGTAGTCGGTGACGATGCCGCCGCCGTAGGGCGCGATGGTCTCGCTCTGGGTGCACAGCGGAAGGCCGCGCCCGACCAGCTCGCTCCCCTTCGCGAAGAACTGCACGTCGACGTGGGAGAACGGTTCGAGACGCGCACCGAACTTCGACTTCGTCCGGCGCACGCCCCGGGCCACCGCGCGTACCCGTCCGTGACCGCGCGTGAGCAGGGTGATGATCCGGTCCGCCTCACCCAGCTTCTGGGTGCGCAGCACGATGCCGTCGTCGCGGAACAGACTCATGGAGCCATTCTGGCAGGGCCGTCCCGTCAAGGGACCTCGCCCCTGCTGCGGGCGTTGGCGTACGCGGTCGCCGCGCTCAGCCACTCGGAGGGGGTGGCGTGCCGGACGGCTCCGGGGTCGGCGTCCCATTCCCGGCCGCCCCCGTACGGCCGCAGCTGCACATAGGGCCCCTCATGCCCCATGACGATGCCGATGCGACCACTGCGGGTGTCCACGACGTACGCGCCGACCGGAGGCTTCATCGCGCCACCTCCGTGAGCCGGCAGGTGGCGTGGGGGGCGCCACGACCGGTGCGCGGTACGGCGGACCGGCCCGGTACGACGAGCGGGCAGGGCGCTTTTCGCGCGAGACTCACCGGGTCGGGTTCCAGTGTGAGCAGGGTACTTCCGGCCCTGGCGAGTTCTGCCCGCAATTCTTTCACCGCGTCCTCCGTTTCTTCGACGCAGAGCGCCGAGTTCCGTGCCTCCACCGTGCTCCCCCTTCCTGCGCGTTTTTACTCTTCGCGTCCCGGTGGTGACTCTCGGCGACTAAACTCCGGAGGGATGTATGACCGACAACTGCGCTGCAACGCGCAGGGGTTCGGCACGGGGCACTGCATAACGGGGCTCATTCCGAAACAATCCAGCCGTGAGAGCAACGGAATGGCACGCGGAACGCGCAGGGACTCTGCGCCCGCGCGACCGCGTCTTCCTGCTGCGCCGGCCCGATACGGCTCTCAAGATTCCGCCCGGGGCGTCCGGTGCGGACCCCGAGGGGCAGCCCTGGGGCAAACCCCCTGAAAGACAAGGCAGTTGCCCGGATGGGGATGTTCGGGCGGGTCGGTCAGGCTGCCGGGTATGAAGAGGATCACGAAGTACGCGGCGCTCGTCGCCGCCGCCTGTGCGGTGTTGGGGTTCTCCGGACCCGGCGGGGCGTCCGCCGCCGCACCCGACTCCCTCGACTGGGGTGAGTGCACCGGCCCCGGCCTCGACCCGAGACAGCAGTGCGCCACCCTCGACGTGCCCATGGACCACTCCGACCCGGGCAGCCCGAAGATCCGGATCGCCGTCTCGCGGATTCCCAGCGAGAAGCCGTCCGCGCGGCGGGGCGCTCTGTTGCTCATCCCGGGCGGTCCCGGCGGAGACAGTCTCGGCGACCCCTCCGGGAAGGGGCAGAAGCTGCCGCGGAAGGTGCGGGAGATGTACGACCTCGTCGGGTTCGCGCCGCGCGGCATGGCGCCCTCCACCGCCGTCGACTGCGCACTCGACCCCGCCGACCTCAGCATGACGAAGCGTCTGCCCTGGCCCGCCCCGGACGGTTCCCTCGACGAGAACATGGCCACCGCCCGGCGTACGGCCGAGGCCTGTGTGCGTGACGGCGGCGAACTGATCCGGCACATCAGCACCGCCAACGAGGCCCGTGACCTGGACCGCCTCCGGGCCGCCCTGGGCGAGGAGAGGATCTCCGCGTGGGGTGTCTCGTACGGCACCTATGTCGGCGCCGTCTACAGCCAGTTGTTCCCGCACCGCACCGACCGCATCGTGCTGGACAGCAACGACGACCCCGACCACACCCGCGTGACCCGCAACTGGCTCGCCGCCTTCGAGGTCGGCGTCGAGGACACCTTCCCCGAGTTCGCCAAGTGGGCCGCCCGGCCCGGCAATCCGTACCGGGTCGCCCGTACGCCCGCCGAGGTGCGGTCCGGCTTCCTGCGGCTCGCCGCCCGGCTGGACCGCGAACCGCTCCCCTGGCCCGGCGCCAACCCGCCCCGGCTGGACGGCAACGCGCTCCGCCAGATCATGCTGTCCAGCCTCTACGACCCCGACGACTACCCGGCACTGGCCAAGGCCATCCGGGCCGCCCGCGAAGGGGACGTGCCGCCCGTGCCCGAGGCCCCGCCCGAGCCGGTCCTCCAGAACATCGCCGCCGTCGGCGTCGGCACCGTCTGCAACGACGTCGACTGGCCCGACTCGGCCGACGCCTACCAGAAGGACGTCCACGAGAGCCGGGCCGTGTACCCGCTGACCGCGGGCATGCCGCGCGGGCCGATGGTGTGCGCCGCCTGGCCGTTCGCTCCGAGGGAGCCGGCCGTGCGGATCACCGGCCAGGGGCCCTCCAACATCCTGCTCGTGCAGAACGAACGGGACGTCGCCACCCCGCTCGCCGGGGCCCGCAAGCTGCGCCGGGCCCTCGGCGAGCGGGCCGTCATGGTCACCGTGAACTCCACCGGCCACGACGCCTATCTGGACAACGGCAACGCCTGCGGCGACCGGACCGTCTCCCGGTTCCTCGCCACGGGCACACGGCCCGCCGCCGACCTCTACTGCGACTGAGCGGTGCGCTGGCCCGCCGCCCCGTATCGGCGGGCCACCGCGTGAAACGCCTCCTTCGGCTCCCAGTGCCAGCCGGAGGCGGGGTCGTCCGGGCGGTCCTTGATGACTTTGGTGAGGGCGTAGGACGCCATGTCGAGGTCGTGGCGGGGCGCGTCCGGGCGGTGCGGGGCGTCGGCGCTGATGAACTCGAAGGCCATCGCCCCGTACAGGCTCATCGACGCGAAGACGTCCAGCAGCCCGCCCACGTAGTCGGCCTGGACGCGTTCGCGGCGGATCAGGTCGCCCTTGATCTCCGCCGGGTCCTTGTCGTGGTCGACGACGTCCCAGCCCATGCCGCCGGTCTCGGGCGCACCGACGTACGCGCAGGTGCCGAACTCCGTGATGGCCAGCGGCTTGCCCCACTTCAGGTACCGCTTCAGCTCCCGGACGTGGTCGGAGCGCTTGGCGAAGTGCGCGTAGTAGTCGATGCCGACGATGTCGAAGAGGTTCCAGTCCGGGTCGTCGATGCTCTGGGCCGCGGCGTAGCTCAGGTTGCCCTTGAAGACGGAGCGGCCTGTCCTGGCGGCCTTCGCCGTGAACTCGGCGAGGCGGCGCAGCGTCCGCGGCCAGTCGACGGTGCCGCTCTGCAGGTGCTCGATGCGCTCCAGCGCCGTCGCGCCCGGCAGGATGCCGGGGACGAACAGCCAGAACTCGCAGCCGACGCTGAAGTCGACGCTCGCGCCCTGCCGCCGCAGCCGCTCCGCGAACCGGCCGGTTTCGGCCATGTGGTCCAGGATGTCGCGCTGCGGGGCGTCCCCGAGGGTCGGCTGCAGCCAGACGTGCAGCCCGCGCGCGGCGGCCTCCGCGGCGGTCGTCGTGAGGCGTTCGACGCCGTCGCCCGTGACGTCGACGGTGTCGGCGCGCAGCTCCTCCCTGATGGCCCGGATGTCGTGGCGCATCCGCCGGGCACTCCACGCGGTGCCCGGCGTCTCCCCCGCTCCGACCGTGTAGACGACGCCCCGCCGCCGCAGCCCGCGGCCGTGCGAGGCGTCCGCGGCCCGGGCCCGCCCCGCCACCCCGGCGATCCCCACCGCCGCGGCCCCTGCCAGGAACTGCGCCCGGCTGATTCCCTTCGCCTGCCTGGTCCCCTTGGTCTCTGCCATGCCGCCCACTGTGCCGAGCGCGACACCGGGTCCGCCGTCGGCCGTCGGTCTACGGCGCCGCGACCAAGGTATGAGGTGCCGTGCCGAAGGAGGGGCTCGCCCTTGCCGTGGCCGCGCACGTACGCCGAGGCCGGTCTCACCCCTCGCCGAAACAGCGCACGTAGCTCCGCTGCCACGGCGTCTCCACCGCACGCCGGTCGTAGTGCCGGCGGACGTACGCCACCGCTTCCTCCCCCGGTATCCCGTCCAGCACCGCCAGGCAGGCCAGTGCCGTGCCCGTGCGGCCCCGGCCACCTCCGCAGGCGAGCTCCACCCGCTCCCCGGCGCTGCGTTCCCACGCCTCGGCCAGCACCGCTCGGGCCGCCGCCCGGTCCGCCGGGAGGCGGAAGTCGGGCCACCGGATCCACGCGGATTCCCAGGGGACCTCGGACGGCTGCCGGCCCAGCAGGTAGACACCGTAGGACGGCAGGGGCGCCCCGGGGTCCAGGGGGTGGCGCAGGCCCCGGCCCCGTACCAGCCGGCCGGACGGCAGTCTCAGGACGCCGGCGTCACGTTCGTTCCACAGCTCGCTCACGCCCCTCATCCTGGTCCGCCCCCGTCCGCCCGGTGGCGGTTTCGGCCCGGGACCCGCAGGTCCGACGGCGCGTCCGGGCCGCGCACCCGGTGCCGCACCAGGGCTGATGCGTCGTCAACTACCTGCGGTATTTGGCGCCATTGGTCCGGCCTCTGGCGGCTACGCCATTCGTGTGCGAGCCCTTGACCACCCCCACGGCCCCTCCTATGGTCACGCTGACCACCGGACGTAGGACGTCGTATCTCCGCTGCCAGTCCCCTCCCCCCCCCCCAGACCCTCGCTGGAGGACCCGTGCGCGACGTGACCCCCGACGTGCCGGCGCCGCACCGCCGGGCGTTCCTTAAGTACACGGGCGCGCTGGGCGCGGCCGCCGCCGTCTCCGCGTCGCTGTCGGCCTGTTCGTCGGGGCCGGAGTCCACCAACGACACCGGCAGCGGCGGCGGCCGGGACCGGACCCTCACCGCGGTGATCGGTTACGGCAACGACGGCAGCTGGGACCCCACGCAGACGGCGTCGGCGTTCTGCATGGCCGCCAACCACCACATCTACGAGGGGCTGCTGGACACGGACCCGATCTCGCGCAAGCCGTACGCCGCGCTGGCGACCGAGGTGCCGAAGGACCCGGGCAGCACCACGTGGAGGTTCACGCTGCGGGCGGGTGCGACGTTCCACGACGGCAAGCCCGTCACCGCCGACGACGTCGTCTTCGTCTTCGAGCGGATCCTCGACCCGGACACCCAGACCCTCGCCAAGGGCTTCTTCGCAAGCTGGCTGAAGGAGGTCAGGAAGATCGACGCGCGGAACGTGGAGCTGGTGCTGAAGTTCCCGTTCCCGGACGGGCTGTCGCGGCTGACGCTCGCCAAGATCATGCCCAAGCACGTGTTCTCCCGGCCGGGCGCCTGGGACGACGCGATCAAGGGCAAGGCGATCGGCTCGGGGCCGTACCGGCAGACCGCGCACCACCCGAAGTCCAACACGACCTTCGAGGCGTTCGACGGCTACAACGGCCCCCGCAAGCCCGCCTTCCGGAAGATGAACTGGCTGACGATCGTGGACGCCGCCCCCCGCGTCGCGAAGATCTCGGGGTCGAGCGCGGGCGCGCAGATCGCCGACAACATCCCGTACGCCAACATCGGGCAGTTGGAGAGCGGGGGCATGACGGTCGCCGGCGGGGCCGGGATGAACAACCTGTTCCTGATGTTCAACACCCGGCACAAGCCGTTCGACGACGTGCGGGTGCGCCAGGCGCTGCACTACGCCATCGACACCGAGAAGATGGTGGAGGTCGCGCTCAAGGGCCACGGCAGGCCGTCCAGTTCCTTCCTCGATGAGGCCAACCCGTCCTATCGCCGGGCGAAGACGGTCTACGACCACGACCCGGACAAGGCGAAGGCGCTGCTGAAGGAGGCCGGCGTCAAGGGGCTGAGCATCGGCATCCTGGCCGTCAACGTCAGCTGGATCGTGGACTGCCTGCCCACCATCAAGGCGTCCTGGGACGCGATCGGGGTGAAGACGAACCTGTCGCCGCAGGAGACCACCGCCGTGTTCACGAAGCTGGACCAGAAGCAGGACTACCAGGTGGTCGTGGCCGCCTCGAACCCCAACCAGTTCGGCCTCGACGCCGACCTGATCATGCACTACAACTACGGCCCCGGGAACCTCTGGATGCAGTACACCCGCTGGGCCGCCGACCCCGTCGCCCGGCAGCTCTTCAAGGACATGGACCGGGCCACCCGGGAGCCCGACCCGGCGCGGAAGAAGGCGATCGTCCAGGACTACATCGACGTCGTCGCCGAACAGGCCGTGCTCTACCCGGTCGTCCACAACGAGCTGATGACGGCCTGGGACCCGGCGCGGCTCAGCGGGATAAGGGCCCAGCCGTACCCGGGCATCAACCTCCTCCAGGCCAGGTGGGCCTAGCGGATGACGGCCGTCGCGCGCATCCTGCTCCGCCGTCTCGCCCTGCTCGTGCCCCTCACGCTCGGCATCGTGCTGTTCGTGTTCCTGGTGATGCGCTTCTCCGACGTCGACCCGGCGTCCGCGTTCTTCCAGGGCGCCAACCCGACGCCGCAGCAGTTGCACGACTTCCGCGAGGAACACGGGCTGCTGGACCCCCTGCCGGTGCGCTACGCCGACTTCGTCGCCGACCTGCTCCACGGCGACCTGGGCACCAGCGCGCTGACCCGGGCGCCGGTGATCGACCAGGTCACCACCGCGCTGCCGCTCACCCTGCAGCTGACGTTCCTCGGTCTGGGCATCGCGGTCGTGCTGTCCCTCGTGGGCGGGGTGACCGCGGCGATCCACCGGGACCGGCTGCCCGACCAGATCATCCGGGTGGTGTCGCTGACCGGTGTCGCCGCGCCCGGCTTCTGGCTGGCGCTGCTGATGATCCAGTACCTGGCGGTCGACCTGGGCTGGTTCCCGACCGGCGGCTACATCAACCCGGCCGACTCCCTCACCGGCTGGCTGAAGACGATGATCCTCCCGGCGCTCGCCCTGTCCCTGCCGGTGGCGGCGCAGCTGACCCGCATCGTGCGCACGGCCGTCGTGGAGGAGCTCGACAAGGACTACGTCCGGACGGCGATCGGGAGCGGGCTGCCGCCCCGGGTGGTGGTGGGGCGCAACGTCCTCAGGAACGCCCTGATCAATCCCCTCACCGTGCTCGGCCTGCGGGTCGGCTACCTCCTCGGCGGCGCGGTCGTCATCGAGACGATCTTCTCGCTGCCCGGCATGGGCAAGCTGATGATCGACGCCGTGAAGAACGGCGACCCGGCCGTGGTCCAGGGCGTCGTACTGACCACGGCGGCCGGGTTCGTCGTGGTGAACCTCGTCATCGACGTGCTGTACCTGCTGGTCAACCCGCGACTGAGGGATGCGACGCCATGATGACCCGGAGGAGTCTCACCGCGGCGCTGTCCCGGCCCGGGGTGCGGCTGCGCGGCCTGCGCCGGCTGCCGCCGCTGTCGAAGATCGCCGCCTGCTTCCTGACCGTCGTCGCCCTGGTGGCGCTGCTGGCCCCGCTCCTCGCCCCCCACGACCCGCTCGACCAGCGGCCGCCGGTCGACGGCACCGGCCACCCGTCCGCCGAGCACTGGATGGGCCAGGACAGCCTCGGCCGGGACATCCTCAGCCGGCTGATGTACGGGGCGCGCTGGTCGCTCGCGATCGGGCTCGGCGCGACGGGGATCGCCCTGGTGGCCGGCGCGCTCCTCGGGGCGGTCGCGGCGACCTCGCGCAAGGCGGTCGACGAGACGCTGATGCGCTGCCTGGACGTGGTGATGGCGTTCCCGGGCATCGCGCTGGCCGCGGTGCTGGTGGCGGTCTTCGGCGGTGGCATCACGGTGCTGATCTGCGCGATCGCGTTCCTGTTCACACCGCCGGTGGCACGGGTGGTCCGGGCGAACGTCCTCGACCAGTACGGCGAGGACTACGTGACGGCGGAACGGGTGATCGGCGCGCGGACGCCCTACATCGTGCTGCGGCACGTGGCGGTCAACTGTGCCGCGCCGGTGCTGGTGTTCTGCACGGTCCAGGTCGCCGAGGCGATCGTCTTCGAGGCGTCGCTGTCGTTCATCGGGGCGGGTGTGCGGCCACCGGACCCGTCCTGGGGCAGTGTCATCGCGGACGGCAAGAACATGGTGCTGACCGGCGGCTGGTGGGCGACGGTGTTCCCCGGGCTGCTGATGCTGGTGACGGTGCTGTCGCTGAACATCCTGTCAGAGGGGGTATCGGACGCCTGGGCGGCGCCCTCGGCGCGGGAGGTGGACGCACCGGAGGACGACCGGCTGGAGGCCGCGGAGCCCGGCGGCGGGGAGGTGGTGCCGCTGCCCGGTCTGGCGGAGGCGGCCCGCAGGCTGCGGGCCCGGGCCCGGCACGTCCCCCGGGACGGGCAGCCGTTGCTCGCCGTGGAGAACCTCGTCATCGGCTTCGACCGCCGGCACGGCGGCGTCGACGTCGTGGACGGCATCAGCTTCGAGGTGCACCCCGGGGAGGTGCTCGGGCTGGTCGGCGAGTCGGGCTGCGGCAAGTCCCTCACCGCGCTGGCGATCATGGGCCTGGAGCCGAAGGGAGCGCGGGTCGGCGGCCAGGTCCGTTTCCTCCAGCGGGATCTGCTCGCCGAGCCGATGCGCGTCCGGCGCAGGCTGCTCGGCCACGACATGGCGATGATCTACCAGGACGCGCTGTCGTCGCTGAACCCGGCGATGACGATCCGCGCACAGCTGAAGCAGGTCGTGCGGCGCGGCGGGCGGCGGAGTCCGGCGGAGCTGCTGACGATGGTCGGCCTCGACCCCGAGCGCACCCTGCGCAGCTACCCGCACGAGCTGTCCGGCGGCCAGCGCCAGCGCGTCCTGATCGCCATGGCCCTGTCCCGCGACCCGCGGCTGATCGTCGCCGACGAGCCGACGACCGCCCTGGACGTGACCGTGCAGGCTCAGGTCGTGGAGCTGCTGCTGCGGCTGCGCGAGGAGCTCGGTTTCGCTCTGATCCTGGTCTCGCACGACCTGGCGCTGGTCGCGGACGTCACCGACCGGGTGGTGGTGATGTACGGCGGGCAGATCGTGGAGACGGGCGTGACCGCCGACCTCGTGGAGGCACCGGCGCACCACTACACGCGCGGTCTGCTCGGCAGTGTGCTGTCGCTGGAGTCGGCACAGGAGCGGATGACGCAGATCAGGGGCGTCGTGCCGTCCCCGGCGGACTTCCCCCCGGGGTGCCGCTTCGCCGGCCGGTGCCCGCGCGTGGCCGAGGTGTGCCGTACGACGGCTCCGGTCCTGGCGGGCCCTCCCGGACACACGGCGGCCTGTCATCACCCGGCCGTGCGGCCGGCGGCCACGGAGACCGAGGCGGTGTCATGAACGCGCTGGTGGAGTTGGCGGACACGCACGTCGTCCACAAGGCCCGCAGCGGCGGCCTGTTCGCCCGGGACCGGGTGTACGCGCTGACCGGCGTCGATCTGGCCGTCGCGCCCGGCGAGACCGTGGGTGTGGTCGGCGAGTCCGGCTGCGGCAAGTCGACGCTGGCGAAGGTGCTGGTCGGGGTGCAGCGGCCGACCCGGGGGACGGTGTCGTTCCGGGGCCGTGACCTGTGGACGATGCCGGCCGCCGAGCGCCGCCGGGCCGTCGGCGCCGGCATCGGCATGGTCTTCCAGGACCCGTCGACGGCCCTGAACCGCCGTCTGACCGTCCGGCAGATCCTGCGGGACCCGCTCGACGTGCACGACCGCGGCACGAGAGGCGAACGTGAGGAGAGGGTGCGCGAGTTGATGTCCCTCGTGGGTCTCCCGCGGGGACTCGCCGCCGCGCTGCCGGCCCAGCTGTCGGGCGGGCAGCGCCAGCGTGTCGCGATCGCCCGGGCGCTCGCGCCGGCCCCGGACCTGATCGTGGCCGACGAGCCGACCAGCGCCCTGGACGTGTCGGTCCGCGCGCAGATCCTCAACCTCCTGCTCGACCTGAAGGAACGCCTGGGCCTGGCCCTGGTGTTCGTCTCCCACGACATCCGCACGGTACGGCGGATGAGCGACCGGGTGATCACCATGTACCTGGGCCGGATCGTGGAGGACTCCCCGGCCGCCCTGGTCACCGGCCGGGCCCGGCATCCGTACACCCGCGCCCTGTTCTCCGCCACGCCCGGTCTGCTCGACCCAGTCGAGCCCATCCCGCTGGTCGGTCCGGTGCCGTCGGCGACCCGCCCGCCGAGCGGCTGCCCGTTCCGCACGCGCTGCTGGAAGGCGGACCGGGTGTGCGCGCAGGAGATGCCGGGCTTCTCCGCCGCGTCGGCGCCCGCACACCGCTACCGCTGCCACCATCCTGTCGGGGAGGACGAGTCAACCCGCGACCTCGTCCGCCGGCGCGACCCGATGGAGGCCCCATGACGTTCACCCCGCTGACCGGTGTCATCCCGCCCGTCTGCACGCCCCTGACACCGGACGGCGAGGTGGACGTCCCCTCGCTGCTCCGGCTGGTCGACCATCTGGTGGCCGGCGGGGTGCACGGGCTGTTCGTCCTCGGCTCGACCTCGGAGGCGGCGTTCCTGCCGGACCGGCAGCGCAGGCTGGTCGTCGAGTCGGTCGCGGGCCATGTGGGCGGGCGGCTCCCGGTGCTCGCCGGGGCGATCGACATGACGACGCCCCGGGTCCTGGACCATGTCGCGTCGGTGACGGCGGCGGGCGCGGACGCGGTCGTCGTCACCGCCCCGTTCTACGCCCGCACCCACCCCGCGGAGATCGCACGCCACTACCGCGCGGTCGCCGCCGCGAGCCCGGTCCCGGTGATCGCCTACGACCTGCCCGTCGCCGTCCACACGAAGCTGCCGGCGGACGTGGTGCTGGAACTCGCCGCGGACGGGGTCGTGGCCGGCCTGAAGGACTCCAGTGGCGACCTGGCCGCCTTCCGCCAGGTCGTCACCGGCGTCCGCGAACGCCGGGGCATCACCGGCTTCAGCGTGCTGACCGGGTCCGAGCTGATCGTCGACGCGGCCCTGGCGATCGGCGCGGACGGCACGGTGCCGGGCCTGGGCAACGTCGACCCGCACGGCTATGTGCGCCTGGACCGGCTGTGCCGCGCCGGGGACTGGGACGGGGCCCGTGCCGAACAGGAGCGGCTGTGCGCCCTGTTCGGCATGGTGTCGGTCGGCGATCCGGCCCGTATGGGCCCGAACTCCTCGGCGATCGGGGCGTTCAAGGCCGCGCTGCACCTGCGCGGCATCATCGACTGCCCGGCGACGGCACAGCCGCAGACCCCGCTGGCGCCGGACGAGGTGGAGCAGGTCGGGAAGTACCTCGCGGCGGCCGGTCTGCTCTAGGGCCTGTCGTTTGGATCATGGCGCAGGGCATCGGTAGCACCTGTGAACGCCGGTGAGCGGGGCCTGGTGCATGCGGCTGCAAGGCGGAGGAGGGAGTCGATGCGGAGCATCGGCGAGTGACGACAACGCGGCAGATGCGCGTGCCAGGCCCCGCGTCTGCGTCATGATCCAAACGACAGGTCCCTAGGGCTCTTGTCCGTCCGTCAGACGTTGCCCGGCGTCACCATCCCCGACTCGTAGGCGACGATGACGAGCTGGGCGCGGTCCCGTGCCGCGAGTTTGCCCATGATGCGGCTGACGTGGGTCTTCGCGGTGAGCGGGCTCAGGCCCAGCGCGTCGCCGATCTCCGTGTTGGTGAGTCCGCGCGCGACGAGCGCGAGCACCTCCCGTTCCCGCCCGGACAGGCATTCGGGCCCGCCCGTCTCCGGTGTGCTCGGGCTGCGCAGGAACCGCTCGATCAGCCGTGCGGTGGGGCCGGGCGAGAGCAGGGCCTCGCCGGCGGCGACCGTGCGGACGGCGTCGAGGAGTTCGGCGGGACGGGTGTCCTTCACCAGGAACCCGGAGGCACCGGCCCGCAGCGCCTCGACGATGTTCTCGTCGGTGTCGTACGTGGTGAGGACAAGGACCTTCACGCCCGCGAGGTCCTCGTCGGCCGCGATGAGCCGGGTCGCCTCGATGCCGTCCAGGTCGGGCATGCGGATGTCCATCACCACCAGGTCGGGGCGTGCGCCGCGGGCCAGTTCGACGGCCTGCCGGCCGGTGGCGGCCTGGCCGACGACCTCCATGTCCCGGGCCGACTCCACCAGCATCGCGAACGCCTCCCGCACCAGCGTCTGGTCGTCCGCGAGCAGCACCCGTACGGTCATCCGGCTCTCTCCCCCGTCATGGTCAGCGGCAGGACCGCCGTCACCTCGAACCCGCCCCCGGCACGCGGTCCGGCGTCGAGTGTGCCACCGACGCTGCGGGCCCGCTCCCGCATCCCGACGAGCCCGAAGCCCGGGGTGCCGCCCGGGGCCGGGCCGGTGCCGTCGTCACGGACCGACAGGTGCAGGGCGCCCTGCCGTTCGTCCAGGGCGACATGGACGGCCGGTTCGGGCCCCGCGTGCCGCACGGCGTTCGTCAGGGCCTCCTGCACGATGCGGTAGGCGGCGGCGCCGACGGCGGGCGGTGCCTGCCCCACCCGTACGGTCTGCTCGACCCGGGCACCGGCCAGCCGCGCCGCCTCCGCCAGGTCGGACAGCCCGTCGAGGCCGGGCAGCGGGCCGCGGGCGTCCGGGGGTCCGTGCTCGCGCAGCACCTCCAGGGTCGTACGGAGTTCGCCGCGGGCGCTGCGGCACGTCTCCGCGATGTCGTCGAGGGCCTTGGCCACCGTCGCCCGGTCGAGCCGCTCGGGGTCGGCGGACAGGACGTGGGCGGCGACGGAGGTCTGCACGCCGATGAGGGTGATGCTGTGGGCGAGCAGGTCGTGCAGGTCCCGGGCGATCCGCAGCCGCTCCTCGGCGACCCGCCGCCGGGCCTCCTCCTCCCGGGTGCGTTCGGCCCGTTCGGCCCGCTCCACGATCGAGGCGACGTACTGGCGGTAGACACGCACGTCGACACCGCAGAAGAGCACGGCCACGACCCAGCCCGATATGCGGAGCACCTCCAGCGCCTCGTGCATGCTGACGGTGAGCATCACGCTGACCGAGAGGCCGATGACACCGGCGCCCACCAGGACGGTGCGCAGGGGACGGCCGGTCACGGCAACGGTGTACAGAGCGATGTACGTCGCCGGGGTCGGCGCGGAATGGGTGTTGTCGAGGGCGTGGTACGGGGCGACGCAGGCCACGACCGCGAGCAGCACGAGCAGCGGTTGCCGGCGCCGCCACGCGATCGGCACGTTGCAGGCGAGCAGCAGTACCCAGCCCACCGCGTCGGGCCTGCGCCCGTCGTCGACGAGCAGGGCCAGGGCGACGGCCAGTCCCGCGGAGACGACGGCGAGCACCCCGTCGTTGCGGGCGGCGTGCGGGGCGGTCATGGGGTCGCGATTGATCACACCGATGATCCGCTCAGCAGACCGCGACCAGGTCTTCTGCGGGGTGGTGGGTACCTGCACGGGCATCATCCTCGACCAGGAAGGCGCCCCTCCGGGAGGGAGGGACGCCGCACTGTTCCGTCTAGCTGCGGGCATGCGTGCCGCGGGGGGCGGCACCCGTCCCACCGAGAGCGGCACCCCCCTCCGCCGGGTTGCGCAACGCCCCGCCCTCAGCGGCGCCAGGCAGTTGCGGTGCACGCGAGAGGCTTCCCGGCCACCACATCCGCCGCTTCAGCAGCACACTCGCCGTCGTCACCAGGTAGGTCCGCACGAGGAAGGTGTCGAGCAGCACCCCGACCGCGATGACGAACCCGAGTTCCACCAGCCCCACCATCGGCAGTGTGGTCAGCACCGCGAACGTCGCCGCCAGCACCACCCCCGCCGAGGCGATCACCCCACCGGTCGTCCGCAGCGCGGTGAGCGCCGCCGCCTCCGGCTCCGCCCCCCGTACGGACTCCTCCCGCATGCGGTGCATCAGGAAGATGCCGTAGTCGACACCGAGGGCTACCAGGAACACGAAGGACAGCAGCCCGAGCCCCGGATCGGTCCCGGCGAACCCGAATACCGGCTCGAACACCAGCCCCCCGATGCCGAGCGCGGCGCCCCAGACCGCCACCACCGCGGCCAGCAACAGCAGCGGCGCGACGAGACTGCGCAACAGGCCGACCAGGATGACGAACACGGCGGCCAGCACCAGCGGCACGATCACCTTCCGGTCCCGTGACTCGCTGTCGGCCAGGTCGATCTGCTGGGCGCTGGGCCCGCCGACGTACGCACCCATGGGGTCGAGCGAGGTCCGCAGTGCCTCGATGGTCCGGGTCTCGGCCGGGGTCTCGGGTGCGGCGGTGGTGAAGACGGCGATCTCGGTCCAGCCCGAGCCGCTGCGGCCGGGAGCCACTTCGGCGACGCCCTGGGCCGTACGGGCCCGGTCGGCGGCCGCCCGGGCCCGCCGCTCGGGCGCGATGACCGTCACGGGCCGGCTGCTGCGCTCGGGATACTCCCGCGCCAGGGTCCGCATCGCGGTGATGGACTCGGGCCGCTCGGTGAAGGAGTCCTCCTGCTTCAGGCTGCCGGACAGGTTGAGCGTGCCGAGCGCGAGGGCACCGAGCAGCGCCGCACCGCCGACGAGCACGGTGACGGGGCGCCGGGTCGCCGAGGAGCCCATCGCGGCGAACAGCGACCGCCGGGCCTTGGGCTCGCTGCCGAACGCGGGGATCAGCGGCCAGAAGACGCGCCGCCCCAGCAGCACCAGGACCGCCGGCAGCAGGGTCGTCATGGCGACCAGCGCGGCGAGCACCCCGACCATGCCGACGGGTCCCATGCCGCGGCTGCTGTTGAGGTCCGCGGCGAGCAGGCACAGCAGCCCGGCCGCGACGGTCCCCGAGGAGGCCAGGACGGCCGGTCCGCAGCCGCGCAGCGCGGCACGCATGGCGTCGTACGGCCGCTCATGGCGCCGTAGTTCCTCGCGGTAGCGGGAGACGATCAGCAGCGCGTAGTCGGTGCCCGCGCCGAGGACGAGCACGGTCATCACGCCGCCGCTCTGGCCGGTGACGGTGACGTCGAACAGTTCGTGCAGTCCGTACCCGGCGGCCATCGCGACGGCGGCGGCCACGCCCGCCACGGCGAGCGGCACCAGCCAGAGGAAGGGGCTGCGGTAGATGAGGACGAGCAGCACGGTGACGACGCCGAGCGTGGCGAACAGCAGCGTGGCGTCGAGGGTCCCGAACACCTTGTTCATGTCGGTGTTCAGCGCGCCGGGCCCGCCGACCTCGGCGCTCAGTCCGCCACCGCCCTCGGCGATGTCCCGCACTCCGTCGACGAAGGCGTCGCGGGCCTCGTCGTCCTGGCCGGGCTGGGTGGTGGAGACCGGGTACATCAGGGTGGAGCCGTCCTTCGACGGAATGCCCTTCGGTTCCCGCGTCAGGTCGTACGCGCCGCTCACCTCGGTGATCTGCTTGGCGGCGGCGCGCCGGTCGGCGTCGGTCAGTCCGCCGCCGCGGTGGTAGACGAGCACCAGGTCGGTCGCCTCGCCGCCGGGCAATTCGTCCTGGATCCGCGCCACCTGGGTGGAGTCGGCGCTGTCGGGCAGGTAGTCGACCGCGCGGTTCTGCTGGATGTCGGCGAACCTGCCGGCGAGCGGTCCGACCAGCACGAGCGCGGCCAGCCACAGCCCGACCACCACCCAGGGCACGGCCCGCCTGCGCCCGGTGCGCGTCCTTACGGCCCCCATGTGTCCGGCTCCCCTCCGGTCGGGTGTCTGGATCGGTCTCCAGACTCCCGCGGGACGGGGGCCGGTTCGTCGGACGTGAGGCCGAACCGGGGAGTACTGCCGGGGGCGGCCCCGGCCGCGTGTTACTCCCCGGGGAGTAACAGGGGGGCGGGTCCTCGCGAAGGTGCGGGCTCTACGAGGGTGTGCGCGCCGCCGCGGCCAGCAGCCGGGTGACGTCGTCGGAGCAGATCGTGAGCGCCGCCCCCACCGTCGCCAGCGCGTCCCGCTCGGCCGGGGTGTACGGGCCGTCCGCCAGGGCGATGCGGGCGCCCTGCAGCAGGATCGATTCGCGGCCGATTGCGGCGAGGTGCGGAGCGAGCGGGTCCAGCGCCTCGTGGAGCTCTATGGCCAGCCCGGCGCCGCAGGGTTCGCCGGCGATCCGGCCGGTGTCGGCCTCCAGCGCCTCGACGAGGGCGGCCAGCTGCTCCTCCGTGCAGTCGTCGAACCCGGCGGCGCGCACGGCCAGGACGGCGGCCTCCAGTGCCGAACGGGATCCGGCGCCGCCCGCCGCCAGCACCGCGAGGGCGACGGTGTGCACGGCGTCGCGGAGCATCGCGGAGAAGCGGATGGTGGTCGGATGGTCGAGGACGTCGGTGCCGAAGTGGCGGCGGCAGGCGGCGCACTCGACGACCGGCCCGGTCTCGCCGCGCGGCAGCACGGGCAGGCCGAGCAGGGTGAAGCGGCGTTGTCCGGTCAGCCGCTGGTAGTTGCGGTCGCCACCGCAGCCGGGGCAGAAGAACTCTCCGTCACCGGCGGTCGTCCACGCGGTCCGGGTGCCCAGGATGCGAGAAAGCCTGGCGGCATGGCCGTTTCGTCCCCGTCCTGGCAGCACGTCGCACCTCCGTCACGCCGCACGGCAACGTCGCCGCGCTTGCGTGATGTTAGCCACATCCGAGACGAGGAGTCAGCACCCCGGAGGAGACCTTTCCGTGACCTCCACAGCAAATGGCCGGTATGCGACGGGGCCCCGCCCGCCGGACAACGGCGGACGGAGCCCCTGCGGCACCCGTGGGCGGCCGGTGGCCGTGAACCCGTACGGCTGGTCAGCGAGCCGCGCGGTTGACGGCCGAGACGACGGCCTTCAGCGAGGCCCGGGTGGTGTTGGCGTCGATTCCGATGCCCCACAGGACCTTGTCGTCGATCGCGCACTCGATGTAGGAGGCGGCCTGCGCGGAGGCGCCCTCGCTCATCGTGTGCTCCTGGTAGTCCAGCAGGCGTACGTCGATGCCGACGGACTGCAGGGCGTCGAAGAAGGCCGAGATCGGACCGTTGC
Source organism: Streptomyces sp. NPDC007907 (assembly GCF_042959365.1). Classification (NCBI taxonomy): domain Bacteria; kingdom Bacillati; phylum Actinomycetota; class Actinomycetes; order Kitasatosporales; family Streptomycetaceae; genus Streptomyces; species Streptomyces sp. NPDC007907. The sequence continues at coordinate 585,141 of NZ_JBIBKR010000004.1, read as the reverse complement.
CCGTACCGGTCAGGACGGTGTCCTGGCCGTCGACCGTGGCCTCCACCTTCAGCGTGTCCACGCCGTCGGTGTCGGTCGTCGACTGGCCGTTGCGCACCTGGATCCGGCCCCAGGGGTTCTCGGGGTTCGGCAGGTACTCGTCCTGGAAGACCGCCCAGATGTCCTTCGGCGTGACCTCGCCGCCCTCGGCGTCCGTCTTCGCCTGGATGAGCTTGGAGAACTCGATCTGCATCCGGCGCGGCAGTTCCAGCTTGTGGTCGTTCTTCAGGACGTAGGCGATACCGCCCTTGCCGGACTGCGAGTTGACCCGGATGACCGCCTCGTAGGAGCGGCCGACGTCCTTGGGGTCGATCGGCAGGTAGGGGACGGCCCACTCGATGTCGTCGACGGTGACGCCCTTGGCGGCGGCGTCGGCCTCCATGGCGTCGAAGCCCTTCTTGATGGCGTCCTGGTGGGAGCCGGAGAAGGACGTGTAGACCAGGTCGCCCACGTACGGGTGGCGCGGGTGGACCTCCATCTGGTTGCAGTACTCCCACGTACGGCGGATCTCGTCGATGTCGGAGAAGTCGATCTGCGGGTCGACGCCCTGCGAGAACAGGTTCATGCCCAGGGTGACCAGGTCGACGTTGCCGGTGCGCTCGCCCTGCCCGAACAGGCATCCCTCGACGCGGTCGGCGCCGGCCATCAGGGCCAGCTCGGCGGCGGCGACGGCGGTGCCGCGGTCGTTGTGCGGGTGGATGGACAGGCAGACGTGCTCGCGGCGGGAGAGGTTGCGGCCCATCCACTCGAAGCGGTCGGCGTGCGTGGACGGCGTCGAACGCTCCACGGTGGCGGGCAGGTTCAGGATGATCTCGCGGCCCGGGCCGGGCTGCCAGACGTCCATGACTGCCTCGCAGACCTCCAGCGCGAAGTCCAGCTCGGTGTCGGTAAAGATCTCGGGGCTGTACTGGTAGCCGAACTCGGTCTCCGGGCCCAGCAGCTTCTCCGCGTACTCCATGACCAGGCGCGTGCCGTCGACGGCGATCTGCTTGATGTCGTCCTTGGAGCCGCGGAAGACGACCCGGCGGAAGACGGGGGCCGTGGCGTTGTACAGGTGGACGGTCGCGCGCTTGGCGCCCTTCAGGGACTCCACGGTCCGCTCGATCAGGTCCTCGCGGGCCTGGGTCAGTACGGAGATGGTGACGTCGTCGGGGATGGCCCCGGGCTCCTCGATGATGGAGCGCACGAAGTCGAAGTCGGTCTGGCCGGAGGCCGGGAAGCCGACCTCGATCTCCTTGTAGCCCATCTTGACCAGCAGGTCGAACATGGCGCGCTTGCGGGCGGGCGACATGGGGTCGATCAGGGCCTGGTTGCCGTCGCGCAGGTCGGTGGAGAGCCAGCGGGGGGCGGTGGTGATGCGCTGCTCCGGCCAGGTGCGGTCCGGGATGTCGACCTGCTCGTAGCGGCCGTACTTGTGGATCGGCATGGAACTGGGCTGCTGGCGGTTCGCCATGATGCGGGGGCTCCTCAGGGGTGTCCGGAAGGACGGCCGACGACGCAGCACCAAGCTCCGCGGGGAGGGAGTCGGCCTCGACTACAGGCCCTCGCCGCGGCAGCTAAGGAGAAGCAGCCCGAAACGCATGATGCGCAGCATGCTAGCCGAGCCACTCCCGGCGCGTGGGGTCGTATCAGTATGCGGGACCGTACGCCCATATGGGATAAAAAGTGCGCTATCCCACTTCCCCATAGCATCCAGCACGGAGCGTGAGGGTCGTTGTCCCGGTATTTCACCAATCATGGTGGCGACTAGTGACAGTTTCGTCACGCAGTGCAAGGGTGCCGGGCATGACGACTCACGGGGGCTTCGAGCCCGTCTTCTGCACCATCGTTCCGCCCCACGTCCTCGACAAGCTCGCCCAGGCCGAGGACCCCGCACTCGCCGGACCCGCCCGCCGCACCCTGCAGCGCGACGCCTTCGAGCGCACCCAGCGCCGCCTCACCACGGTCATCGGCGCCGCCGCCGTCGCCGCGGTCGCCGACGGCAAGCCACAGCGCACCGTCCACGACGCCCGGCACGGCACCGACCTGCCCGGCCACAAGGTCCGCGGCGAGGGTGACAAGCCCGGCAAGGACGCCACCGTCAACCGCGCCTACGCGGGCCTCGGCGCCACCTTCGAGCTGTTCCTCCAGGCCTTCGGGCGCGACTCGATCGACGGCAACGGCCTCCCGCTGAACGCGACGGTGCACTACGACCGCGACTACAACAACGCCTTCTGGAACGGCGAACAGATGGTGTTCGGTGACGGGGACGGCGAGATCTTCCTCGACTTCACCATCCCGATCGACGTCATCGGCCACGAACTCGCGCACGGCGTCACGCAGTACACGGCCAACCTCACCTACTTCGGCCAGCCCGGCGCGCTCAACGAGTCCCTGTCGGACGTCTTCGGCGCGCTGATCAAGCAGTACACCCTCGGCCAGACCGCCGCCGAGGCCGACTGGCTGATCGGCGCGGGCCTGCTCGCCCCGCGGGTGACGGGCACGGCGCTGCGCTCCATGAAGGAGCCGGGCACGGCTTATGACGACGACGTCCTCGGCAAGGACCCGCAGCCGGCGACCATGGACGACTTCGTGCGCACCGGCCGGGACAACGGCGGTGTCCACATCAACTCCGGCATCCCGAACCACGCCTTCTACCTGGCCGCCACGGCCCTCGGTGGCCACGCCTGGGAGCGGGCCGGGCAGGTCTGGTACGACGTGCTGACCGGCGGCGAACTGCAGCAGGACGCGTTGTTCGCCGACTTCGCCACGCTCACCGTGAAGGCCGCCCGGGAGCGCTTCGGCGACGGGGAGGAGCTGGACGCCGTCTCCAAGGCCTGGGAGCAGGTCGGGGTGCGGACCCTGTAGTTCCGTACTAGACAGGTGCCATGCGAATTCAGGTGAGGCGCACGGGCGGGTTCGCGGGCATCGAGCGGTACGCCGAGGTGGACACCGCGGACCGGCCCGATGCCGCGGAATGGCACGCCCTGGCCGATCAGGCCCTGGCCGCCGGGCGGAGCACGCCTCCGCTCGGGGTCCCGGACGGGTTCGCCTACCAGCTCACGGTGGACGGGAAGACCGTGTACTGCGCGGACCCCCGGCTGACGGACGAGCAGCGCAAACTGATCTCCCGGGTACTGAAGGAAGGGGCGTAGTCGCCGACCGGGGCGTGCCGGCGGGGGCGTGCGTCCAAGAGGTGTGGCGTCGGGCGCACGCACACCGCGGGTGGCGGCGGGCAGGTGACAGCAGGGGTGCAACCACTCCTTCCCGCCCGGGCGTTGACTTCCGTTACCGGCGGTACGGATGATCCAGCGCATGGCGACTGACGCAGGCAACCCGATCCCCCGCTTCCCGGCCGGCTTCCTCTGGGGCGTGTCCACCTCCGCGCACCAGATCGAGGGCGGCGCGGACGAGCGCGAGCCGTCCGTCTGGGACGCCTTCACGGCCACACCGGGACGGGTGAAGGACGGCTCGACGGCCGCGGTCGCCTGCGACCACGTCCACCGACACCGCGAGGACGTGGCCCTGCTGTCCGGCCTCGGCGTGAACGCCTACCGCTTTTCGATCTCGTGGCCGCGGGTGCGCTCCGAGAAGGGCCTGGACTTCTACGACCGGCTGGTCGACGACCTGTGCGCGGCGGGCATCCGCCCGGTGCCGACTCTGTTCCACTGGGACCTGCCGACCGACCTGGACTGGCTGGAGCGCGACACCGCCGAGCGCTTCGCCGCGTACGTGTCGACGGTCGCGGGCCGCCTCGGCGACCGGGTGAGGAAGTGGATCACCCTGAACGAACCCGCCGAGCACACCCTGCTGGGCCACGCCCTGGGCGTGCACGCACCGGGGAAGCAGCTGCTGTTCGACGCGCTGCCAGCCGCCCACCACCAGCTGCTCGCCCACGGCCTGGCCGCCCGGGCCCTGCGCGCCTCGGGCGCCACGGACATCGGCGTCGCCAACTCGCACGGCCCGACCTGGCCGGCGTCGGCCGAGACGGCGGACGTGGAGGCCGCGGACTTCTACGACCTGCTGCTGAACCGCCTGTTCGCCGACCCGCTGCTGCTGGGCCGCTACCCGGACGGCATCGGCGAGCTGATGCCGGGGGATGTGGAGGCGGACCTGAAGGTGATCGCCGAGCCGCTCGACTGGTACGGGATCAACTACTACGCGCCGGCCAGGGTGGGCGCTCCGCAGGGGGCGGAAATCGAGTTCGGCGGCATCACCATGCCCGCCGAACTGCCCTTCTCCGTGCGGGAGATCGAGGGGCGCCCGGTCACGGACTTCGGCTGGCCGGTCGTCCCCGAGGGCCTCACCGAACTCCTCACCGCCTTCCGCGACCGCTACGGGGACCGGCTCCCACCCGTGGTCATCACCGAGAACGGCTGCTCGTACCCGGACGTCGACGACCAGGACCGCATCGCCTACCTCGACGGCCACGTCCGGGCCCTGCACCGGGCGGTGGAGGCGGGCGTCGACGTCCGCGGCTACTTCGTGTGGTCCCTGCTCGACAACTTCGAGTGGGCGGAGGGCTACGCACGCCGCTTCGGCCTGGTCCACGTCGACTTCGACACCCTGGAGCGGACCCCGAAGGCGTCCTACCACTGGTACCGGAAACTGCTGGAGGCGCAGCACCGCACGGCGTGACGCCCACGGTGCCGCCGGGCGCGGGCGGGTCCCCGGGGGGAGAGTGCCCGTCAGGTCGCATCGGGCAGATGGTTGCAGCGTGAACTGCTCTGCGCGCATGATTACTTGTGTGACCAGGCTTCCGGAATCGGCAACTCCCCCACCCGGCCGGTCCGTTGTCCGCTCATCCCTTCCATGATTGCGCCCACCCCCCACGGAAGGCGATCGCCGTGTCCCCCCACACGACACCCACTCCCCGGTTCCTGGACGCGGTACGCCCGGACCGCACCGACTGGCTGGAGCTGCCACCGCAGCGGACCAGCGTCAGAGTCGCCCGCCACGCCATGCGCGCACGGCTGGACGCGTGGCACGTGCCCGACGAAGTGTGCGCGAGCGCGGTGCTGCTCGTGTCCGAGCTGGTGACCAACGCCGTGCTGCACACGCTGAGCGAACGGATCCTGTGCGGTGTCCAGCTGATGACGGACGCGCGCTTCCGGCTGGAGGTGCACGACGGCGACCTCACGGGCCGCGGCATCCCCGACCGCTGCCCCGGCCCCGACGACGAGGGCGGCCGCGGCCTGCTGCTCGTGCGGGAGATCGCCGACGCCTGGGGGATCACCCGCTCGACCCTCACCGGCGGCAACGCGGTCTGGGCAAGCCTCCCCGCGGCCCTCTAGCGAGGGCCCTTCTCAGAACCCCAGCTTCCGCAGCTGTCGCGGATCCCGCTGCCAGTCCTTCGCCACCTTCACATGCAGGTCGAGGAAGACGGGAGTGCCGAGCAGGGCCTCGATCTGCTTGCGGGACTTGATGCCGACCTCCTTCAGGCGCTTGCCCTTGGGGCCGATGATGATGCCCTTCTGGCTGGGGCGCTCGATGTAGACGAAGGCGTGGATGTCGAGGAGGGGCTTGTCGGCGGGGCGGTCCTCGCGCGGGAGCATCTCCTCGACGACGACGGCGATGGAGTGCGGCAGTTCGTCGCGCACGCCCTCCAGCGCGGCCTCGCGGATCAGCTCCGCGATCATGACCTGCTCGGGCTCGTCGGTGAGCTCCCCGTCCGGGTAGAGCGCCGGCCCTTCCGGCAGGAGCGGGACGATCAGGTCGGCCAGCAGGCCCACCTGCTGGTCGCCGACCGCCGACACCGGGACGATCTCCGCCCACTCGAAGCCGAGCTCCTTGCCGAGCTGGTCGATCGCGATGAGCTGCTCGGCGAGCGTCTTGCCGTCCACCAGGTCGGTCTTCGTGACGATCGCGATCTTGGGCGTCTTCTTGATCGACGCCAGTTCCTTCGCGATGAAACGGTCACCGGGGCCCAGCTTCTCGTTCGCCGGCAGACAGAAGCCGATCACGTCGACCTCGGCCCAGGTCGTGCGCACCACGTCGTTGAGCCGCTCGCCCAGCAGTGTGCGCGGTTTGTGCAGCCCGGGGGTGTCGACCAGGATCAGCTGGGCGTCCGGGCGGTGCACGATGCCCCGCACGGTGTGCCGCGTGGTCTGCGGCTGGTTCGCCGTGATCGCCACCTTCTGGCCGACCAGAGCGTTCGTGAGGGTGGACTTGCCCGCGTTGGGGCGGCCCACGAAGCAGGCGAAGCCAGCCCTGTGGACAGCTCCGGCCGGCTCTTCGGATGACTGGGTACGAACGCTCATGGCGCCCATTGTCCCTGATCCCCGGAGCCGCCCCGCACCGGCCGGGCGTGGTGAGCTTCCCGAAACCCTCACGCAACGAAACGTCACGGAAACACACCCGTACGCAACCGGAAACGCAGGCCGGTGAATCTCTGACAAGCCCCCGGAGCCCCCACCTGTTGGAGACACCGTGCCTCTGGCCGCCGCAAGCGCCGACACCGGCGACACCGCCTGGCTGCTCGCCGCCACCGCCCTCGTCCTGCTGATGACCCCGGGTCTGGCCCTCTTCTACGGCGGCATGGTCCGCACGAAGAGCGTCCTCAACATGCTGATGATGAGCTTCGTCTCGATCGCCCTGGTGACGGTCGTGTGGCTGGCGGCCGGCTACTCGCTCACCTTCGGCGAGGACGCCGCCGGCGGTCTCATCGGCGGACTGGAGCACGCCGGGATGAGCGGCCTCGGCCCGGACAGCGTCCAGGGCACCGTCCCCACCGTCCTCTTCGCCACCTTCCAGCTCACCTTCGCGATCATCACGGCCGCGCTGGTCAGCGGTGCCGTCGCGGACCGGGCGAAGTTCGGCGCCTGGCTGGTCTTCGTGCCGGTGTGGGCGCTGCTCGTATACGTTCCGGTCGCCCACTGGGTGTGGGGCCCGGGCGGCTGGATCCTGGAGAAGCTGGGCGCCCTTGACTTCGCCGGCGGGCTGCCCGTGGAGATCGTCTCCGGTGCCTCGGGGCTGGCGCTGTGCCTGGTCCTGGGCCCGCGCATGGGCTTCAAGAAGGACGCCATGCGCCCGCACAACCTGCCCATGGTGATGCTGGGTGCCGGTCTGCTGTGGTTCGGCTGGTTCGGCTTCAACGCCGGCTCCGCGCTCGGCGCCAACGGCCTCGCTGCCGCCGCGTTCCTCAACACCCTCGCCGCGGGCTGCACGGGCCTGCTCGGCTGGCTCTTCGTGGAGCAGAAGCGCGACGGCCACCCCACGACCCTGGGCGCCGCGTCCGGCGCGGTCGCGGGCCTGGTCGCCGTCACCCCGTCCTGCGGGTCCGTCTCCCTGCTCGGCGCGCTGGTGGTGGGCCTCGCCGCCGGTGTCGTCTGCTCGTACGCCGTGAGCTGGAAGTTCAAGCTGAACTACGACGACTCCCTGGACGTCGTCGGCGTCCACCTGGTCGGCGGTGTCATCGGCACGCTCCTCATCGGCGTCTTCGCCGTGGAGTCGATGACCGGCGGCGCCGAGGGCCTCCTCTACGGCGGCGGGCTCGGTCAGCTCGGCAGGCAGCTCGTGGCCGTGGTCGTGGTGGCGGTGTACGCGTTCGGCGTGACGTACGGGATCGGCCGGCTGATCGACGCCACGATGGGCTTTCGTGCGAGCGAGGAGCAGGAGCAGACCGGCCTGGACCTTACGGTGCACGCCGAGACGGCCTACGATCACGGGGTCCTGGGCCACGGCGCCCCGGTCTCCTCCTCCGTCCTCTCCCACGCCCAGAAGGTCACCCCCCAGGCATGAAGCTCATCACCGCGATCGTCAAGCCGTACCGCCTCGACGAGGTCAAGAACGCCCTTCAGGAACTCGGCGTGCACGGTCTGACCGTGAGCGAGGCCAGCGGCTACGGCCGCCAGCGCGGCCACACCGAGGTGTACCGCGGCGCCGAGTACCGGGTCGACCTGGTGCCGAAGGTCCGTATCGAGGTCGTCGTCGAGGACGCGGTGGCCGAGGACGTCATCGACGCGATCGTGAAGGCCGCGCACACCGGCAAGATCGGCGACGGCAAGGTGTGGGCGCTGCCCGTCGAGACGGTCGTGCGGGTGCGGACGGGTGAGCGCGGCCCCGACGCGCTCTGACCCCGGGGCCGCGCTCGCGGTCGTTCTCAGTCGAACACGAACGGGCCTGGTGACTGCGGCCCGGTCGCCGTGCAGGTGATGGTGATGCCGAAGACGGTCATCCTCAGCGAGCCGCCGAAGGCCTCCAGGCTGTCGCCGGAGGACACGGTGCCGCCGAGGGGGCCGACCTCGACGGGGGCACCGGCGGCCATCGCCGGGTTCTTCGTGCCGGTGAAGGCGACGGTGCCGCCGCCGCTCTTCACCAGGGTGAGGGTGGACGCGATCGAGTCCTCTCCCAGCGCGATGGGCGCCGTGATCGCGGACTTGAGGGTGAGGGCGGCGGCGGTGCCCTCCTGCGTGGCGGTGAGCGTGGCCTCGCCGCTGCCGAAGCCGCCGCAGTCCGCGGTGATCGTCGCCGTCTGGGGGGTGACGGCGAGAGCCGCCGGGGCGAAGGCGAGCCCGGTGACCGCGAGGGCCCCGGCCGCCAGTGCCGCACCTGCTCCGATTCGCTTGCATCTCATGGGATTCCGGCTCCCTTTCCATGTGGGGGGACCGCTCGGCAGGTGCGTGCGTGCGGGCACACTGCCGAGAGCCGAACCTGACGGTCCGTCGGAACTTGCGGTTCCATTGATGCGCGTGGGGCAGACGGCGGCAAGGTTGAAAACTGGCCTGATGACTGGCCTGATGACCGGCGGTCGCAGCGCAGTTCAGCCGGCGGCGATGGTGGTACGGACCGTTCCGTCGGGCCCCGCCACGAGCACTGGTGTCTGGGCGCCGCCGAGGTCGCGTACGGCCGCCCGGTCCGCGTCGGACGCGGTCTCCGCCTCCGTGACGACCGCCGCGGCCTCCAGGGACGTCGCGCCCGAGGCCACCGCCATCGCCACCGCCGTCTGCAGGGCGGTGAGCTTCAGGGAGTCGAGGGCCACGGTGGCCGCGACATAGGTGCGTCCGGTCTCGTCGCGTACGGCCGCGCCCTCGGGCACGCCGTTGCGGGCCCGTGCGGAACGGGCCAGGGTGACGATCTTGCGGTCCTCGGGGTCGAGCGCGCTGCTGTCGGTCATGATCCGAGCATACGGAAGCGTCAGGGGCGGTCGAGGCGCAGGCGGTCCGCCCGGGGCAGGCCCGCGACGACCAGGTCGTACGAGTCCTCGATGAGCTCCCGGACCAGCCGGTCGGGGAGCCCGCCGTCCACCGTCACCGTGTTCCAGTGGCGCTTGTTCATGTGCCAGCCGGGGACGATGAGGCCCTCGTGCTCGCCGCGGAGGCGGACGGCCTCGTCGGGGTCGCACTTGAGGTTGACCGTCAGAGGGCGCGCGTCGAGGAACGAGAGGGCGAAGAGCTTCCCCATCACCTTGAAGACCGAGATCTCCGGGCTGAACGGGAAGTCCTCCACCGCCGCGTTGAAGGACAGGCAGAACGCGCGCAGCTCCTGCGGGGTCACTCCGGCTTCTCCTCCTCGTCCGGGTCCGCCGGGGCCACCGGCTCCGCCAGCACCGTCACGATCTTGTTCCGGCGGCCGGCCGCGGCCTCCGCGGTCAGGCGCAGCTCCCGGCCGTCGGGCAGGTCCACGACCGACGAGGCGCCCGCGATCGGGACGCGCCCCAGGGCCTTGGCCAGCAGCCCGCCGACCGTCTCGACGTCCTCGTCGTCGAACTCCTCCAGGCCGTACAGCTCGCCCAGGTCGCTGATGTCGAGGCGGGCCGTGACCCGGAAGCGGTCCTCGCCGAGCTCCTCGATGGGCGGCAGTTCACGGTCGTACTCGTCGGTGATCTCGCCGACGATCTCCTCGAGGATGTCCTCGATGGTGACGATGCCGGCCGTGCCGCCGTACTCGTCGATGACGACGGCGACGTGGTTGCGTTCCTTCTGCATCTCGCGCAGCAGGTCGCCCGCGTTCTTGGTGTCGGGCACGAAGAACGCCGGGCGCATCGCCGTGGACACCTGCTCGGCCTCGGCGTCGCGGCTGATGTGCGTCTTGCGGACCAGGTCCTTCAGATACACGATGCCGACGATGTCGTCCTCGCTCTCGCCGGTGACAGGAATGCGCGAGAAGCCGGAGCGCAGAGCGAGGGTGAGGGCCTGGCGGATGGACTTGAAGCGCTCGATCACCACCAGGTCCGTGCGCGGGACCATGACCTCGCGGACCAGGGTGTCGCCCAGCTCGAACACGGAGTGCACCATGCGGCGCTCCTCGTCCTCGATGAGGGACTCCTTCTCGGCGAGGTCGACGAGGGCGCGCAGCTCCGCCTCGGAGGCGAAGGGGCCGCGCCGGAAGCCCTTGCCGGGGGTGAGCGCGTTGCCGATGAGGATGAGCAGGGATGGGATCGGGCCCATGATCCGGGCCAGGGGCACCAGGACGTACGCGGAGACCGTCGCGGTGTTCAGCGGGTGCTGGCGGCCGATGGTGCGCGGGGAGACACCGACGGCGACGTACGACACGAGGACCATGACCGCGATGGCGACCAGGAGGGCCTCGGTGGTGCCGTCGAACTCCTTCAGGCAGCCGTAGGTGATCAGCGCGGCGGCGGCCATCTCGCTGGCGACGCGGACCAGCAGCGCCACGTTCAGATAGCGGGTCGGGTCGGCGGCGACCTGGGAGAGCTTGGCGCTGCCGCGGCGGCCGGAGCGCACGGCCTCCTCGGCGCGGAAGCTGGAGACGCGCGCGAGGCCCGCCTCCGCGCAGGCGGCGAGCCAGGCCACGACGACCAGGGCGATGGCGCCCAGGGCGAGTTGCGGACTCATCGGCGGGCGTTACGAGACCGTCGGCGCCGGGGACGGGCCGGTCAGGCCCCGCTCCGCGCGCCAGCCGTCCACGATGGCCGCCTGGAGGCCGAACATCTCGGCCTTCTCGTCCGGTTCCTCGTGGTCGTAGCCCAGCAGGTGCAGCACGCCGTGGACGGTGAGCAACTGGAGCTCCTCGTCCATGGTGTGCTGCGTCTCCGCGTCCTTGCCCTGCTTCTCGGCGACCTCGGGGCACAGCACGATGTCGCCCAGCAGGCCCTGCGGCGGCTCGTCGTCGTCCTTGGACGGCGGACGCAGCTCGTCCATGGGGAAGGACATGACATCCGTCGGGCCGGGGAGGTCCATCCACTGGATGTGGAGCTGCTCCATGGCGTCGGCGTCCACGACGATCACCGAGAGCTCGGAGAGCGGGTGGATGCGCATCCTGGCGAGCGCGTAGCGGGCGATGTCGAGGATCGCCTGCTCGTCGACCTCGGTACCGGACTCGTTGTTGACGTCGATCGACATGGTGTTGTGCTTGTCTACTTCCCCTTGTGCCCGGACTTGCCGCCGCCCTTGTGCGTGCCGTTCCGGGTGCCGTGCGTGGTGTCGTACTTCTCGTACGCGTCGACGATACGGCCCACCAGCTTGTGCCGGACCACGTCCTGCGACGACAGCCGGGAGAAGTGCACGTCCTCGACGCCGTCCAGGATGTCCTGCACCTGCCGCAGACCGCTCTTCGTGCCGTCCGGGAGGTCGACCTGCGTCACGTCACCCGTGATCACGATCTTCGAGTCGAAGCCGAGGCGGGTGAGGAACATCTTCATCTGCTCGGGGCTGGTGTTCTGGGCCTCGTCCAGGATGATGAAGGCGTCGTTGAGGGTACGGCCGCGCATGTAGGCCAGCGGAGCGACCTCGATGGTGCCCGCCGCCATCAGGCGCGGGATCGAGTCCGGGTCGAGCATGTCGTGCAGCGCGTCGTAGAGCGGGCGCAGGTACGGGTCGATCTTCTCGTAGAGCGTGCCCGGGAGGAATCCGAGCCGCTCGCCGGCCTCGACCGCCGGGCGGGTCAGGATGATGCGGTTGACCTGCTTGGACTGCAGGGCCTGCACCGCCTTGGCCATCGCCAGGTACGTCTTTCCGGTGCCCGCGGGGCCGATGCCGAAGACGATCGTGTGCTTGTCGATGGCGTCGACGTAGCGCTTCTGGTTGAGGGTCTTGGGGCGGATGGTGCGGCCACGCGAGGACAGGATGTTCTGCGTGAGCACCTGGGCCGGGGTCTCCTGGCCGTCGCTCTCGCCGTTGTCGCTCGCCTTGAGCATGGCGATCGAGCGTTCCACTGCGTCCTCCGTCATCGGCTGCCCGGTGCGGAGCACCAGCATCATCTCGTCGAACACGCGCGAAATGAGGGCGACGTCCTTCGGGTCGCCGACCGCGCTGATCTCGTTGCCCCGGACGTGGATGTCGGCCGCCGGGAAGGCCTTCTCGATCACGCGCAGGAGGGAGTCGCCGGACCCCAGAACGGTCACCATGGGGTGCTGGGCGGGGACGGTGAGCTGTGCTCTCGCCTGCTCCTGCGCGGGGGTGTGAGCTGTCGATGATTGAGTCATGGGCCGGCGCTTAAGGCCTGCGGTTCCTCCTCGTCACGGCCGCACAGCTGAGGGCGGCCTCGCGATTCCCAGGGTACGACGGGGGAGTGACAACGCCGTAGAGGTTTTGGCGGTGGGGCGGGAAACGGGAGGCGACGGGACTTCTCGGCCGAGTGCTTCGGAGGCGGGGGCACTTCCCGGCCGACGGCTACGGGGCGGTGGGTGTGCGCAGGCCGGGGGGCCAGGGGCGAAGCCCCCTGGTGGGCCGGGAGGTCAGGCCGAGCGCCGGAAACCGATCGTGGGGACGGCACGCCGCAACGGCCAGGGCCGCACCCACTCCTCCGACACCAACCCGGCCAGGAACCCGTACCGCTCCAGCGCCGCAGGCGACTGCCCCTCCACCGACTGCACCTTCCGCCACCACGCCGCGATCTCCGACCACCCCGGCGCCGACAGCGACCCCCCGAACTCCTGCACCGACAGCGCCGCCGTCAGCCCGGCGAAGGCCAGCCGGTCCGCGAGCGGCCAGTCCGCCAGGGTCCCGGCGACGAACCCGGCCACGAACACGTCACCGGCCCCGGTCGGGTCGAGCGCCTCGACGGCGATGGCCGGCACCTCCGCCGTCTCCCCCGTCCGCCGGTCCACCGCGTAGGCCCCGTCGGCCCCGAGGGTGACCACCGCGAGCGGCACGTACTCGGTGAGGGCGTGCGCCGCCGCCCGGGGGCAGTCCGCGCCCGTGTACCGCATGGCCTCCTCGGCGTTGGGCAGGAACGCCTCGCAGTGCCGCAGGTCGGGCAGACCGGCCAGGTCCCACGCGCCGGTGTCGTCCCAGCCCACGTCCCCGAAGACCCGGGTGCCGTTGCTCGCGGCCTCGGCGATCCAGGGGGCACTCACGCCGGGTGCGAGGGAGGCGACGGCGGCACGCGCACGGGGCGGGCACTCCGGGGCCGGCTCCTCGGGGGGCGGCTCGTGGCCGTGCGAGACCATCGTGCGCTCGCCCTCGTAGGCCATGGAGACGGTCACCGGGGAGTGCCAGCCGGGCACCGTGCGCGACGAGGAGAGGTCGATGCCCTCGCCGTGCTCCAGGGCGTCCCAGCAGTAGTCGCCGTAGTGGTCGTCGCCGAAGGCCGCAGCAAGGGACGTGCGCAGCCCGAGGCGGGCCAGGGCCGTCGCCATGTTGGCGACGCCGCCGGGGCTCGACCCCATGCCGCGCGCCCACGACTCCGTCCCGCGCACCGGGGCGGAGTCGAGGCCGGTGAAGATGATGTCCAGGAACACGGTGCCCGTGAGGTAGACGTCCCAGGGCGGGTCGTCCGGTGTGCGCAGCGGGGCGAGGGGATCGACCTGGTTCTGGCGGTGCGATCCCTTTCCGGCCGGGGCGGTGGACGCGGTCACGATGCGCTCCCTGACGTGGTACGGATCAGGCCAGTTTGCACCACATCACCGGCGACGTGACGCCGATCACGCCGTACCCGTCCGTCCCGTCAGCTCGCGCGGGCCCCTGGCACGCTCCCCTTCCCGGCTTCGTCGGGCCTACCAGCGGGGCAGCGCGGGTGTCACCCACTGCGGATCGGCGACCCGCATCGCCGCCGCGTCGTCGCGGTCGCGCAGGGCACCGTCGTCGTCCAGCCACCGCCGGTGCAGTGCGGCCAGCCGCTCGCGGTCGAGCTCCACGCCGAGGCCGGGCGCGTCGGAGACGGCGACCCGGCCGCCGTCGAAGGCGAGCCGTTCGGTGAGGACGTCCTCGGACTGCCAGGGGTAGTGGGAGTCGCAGGCGTGGTGGAGGTTCGGCACGGTGGCCGCGACGTGGGTCATCGCGGCGAGCGAGATGCCGAGGTGGGTGTTGGAGTGCATCGACACGCCGACCCCGAAGCTGCGGCAGACCGCGGCGAGCTGCTGGGTGTTGCGCAGACCGCCCCAGTAGTGGTGGTCGGAGAGGACCACCTGGACGGCGCCCTTGGTGAAGGCCTCCGGGATCTCGGCGAACGTCGTCACGCACACGTTGGTGGCGAGCGGCACCCCGGTGCGCTCGGCGACCTCGGCCATGGCGGGTGTGCCGAGCGCCGGGTCCTCCAGGTATTCCAGGACGTCTCCCAGCTCCCGGGCGACCTTCACGGACGTCTCGACGGACCAGGCGCCGTTCGGGTCGAGCCGCAGCGGATGCCCGGGAAAGGCCTCGGCGAGGGCCTTGATCGCCGCGATCTCCTCGTCGGGCGGGAAGACACCGCCCTTGAGCTTGAAGGAAGTGAAGCCGTAGCGCTCGGTGAAGCGCCGGGCCTGCTCCACCACCCCGGCCGGGTCGAGGGCGGCGCCCCAGTCGTCCTTCCCGGCCGGCACACCGTCGGGGTGGGCGGCCCACTTGTAGAACAGGTAGGCGCTGTATGCGACGGAGTCGCGCACCTTGCCGCCGAGCAGCGCGTGCACGGGCAGCCCGAGCGCCTTGCCGAGGGCGTCCAGGCAGGCGACCTCGAAGCCGGAGACGACGGACAGCCGCAGCTTGTCGGCGGTCTGGACGCCGCGCAGCCCGCCGACGTCGACGGCGTTCTCGACGCGGGAGGCGTCCACCGCGACCTGGTCCGCGACCGTGAACAGTCCGTTCAGATCACTGACCCGGCATCCCTTCAGCCGCTCGGCGAAGGGCGCGGCCAGTTCCAGGTACGTGGCGTCGCCGTAGGTCTCCCCCACGCCGGTGACACCGTCGGCGGTGACGACCTCGACGATCAGCCGGGGCGTGTACGGCTGGTGCAAGCCCTGCGTGTTCAGCAGCGGCGGGTCGGCGACCAGGATCGGCGTCAGGCGTACGTCGGTGATGGCGAGGTTCACGAAGTCCGTCTCCTCATACAGAGGCATCCATATATGAGAATGCGGGTCATGTAAGGGAACGTCAACCGCCGTGCCGCGCAGCTCGATGTACGCCCTACTCACCGGGACGCCATCAAGTCGGCCCGCGGCACGAGGGGCTGATCGTCGCCGGGATGTGAGAGGTCCGGGCGAAGGCCGAGGCGACCGTTCCGACGGGGACCGGATCGGAGCACTGGCGTGAACGAAGGCCCCCGCCGACGACGGCGAAAGCCCGCTCGCCGCCTGGCGAAAGCCCCCGTTTACCCGGGCTTCACCACCCCAAACGCAACGTGCTCCAGATCACATGCCCCGGGCTCCCGTGGGCGACTACGTGCTTGATACAAATTGCTCGCGCGTTCCTGTCCGTCGACGGTCGTCGCCCAATCCCCCTTTTCTCCCGCTCCTTTCGCATGCCCTGGGAACGCCCGTGTTCGCCCCCCGCACCACTCCCTGGCCCCTCGTCGCCCTTTTCACGGCCGGGTACCTCGCTCCGTATCTGCTGCCCACCACCGTCGGCAGGCTCGATTCGGACCTTCCGCTCTCCGCCACCCAGGCCGGCGCCGTCGGCAGTGCCCTGCTGCTGAGTTCGGCCGCCGCCGGGTTCGCCCTGGCCTCCCGGGTCGAGCGGATCGGAGCCCGCACCCTCGCCCGGCTCGGCCTCGCCCTGGCCCTGCTCGGCTACGGCGGTGCCGCCCTGAGCACCGCCGTCCCCGCTGTCGTCGCCGGCGCGGTCGTCGGCGGGTTCGGCTCCGGCACGGCCACGACCGTCGCCGCCACCCTCATCGCCGGTCAGAGGGATCCGCACCGGGCCTCCACGGCCGGGCTGCTCTCCGTCTCCGCCCTCGCGGGCGCCGTGTATCTGACGGTGCCGCACCTCGGCCCGGGGCACGGTCTGCCGCTGGCCGCGATCGCTCTCACGGCCCTGGCGGTCTGGCCGCTGACCGGCCGCCTGCCCGCCGGTGTGCCCGCCACGCCCATCGCCCGGCACGACAAGGCCCGGCTGCCGCACGCCCGTTCGGGGCTGCTGCTGGCCGCCGCCATGGTGTGCTGGTCACTCGCCCAGAACTCCCTGTGGGGCGTGAGCGGACGCATCGGCCTGGAGCAGGCGCACCTCGGCGAGGCCACCGTCGGCGTCGTCTTCGCCGTCGCTCTCGGCGCCGGCCTGACCGGAGTCCTCGCGGCGCGTGCCCTCGGAGCCCGGCTCGGACGCGCGATACCCATCGGCGGCGGCACCGTCCTCATCGCCGTCTGCATCGCGCTCAGCGCGTCCGCGACCGACCTGGGGAGCTTCGCCGCAGGCGAGATCGCCTGGAACACGCTCTACCCGGTGGTGCTGTCGTACCTCATCGGGCTCGCCGCCTCGCTCGACCCGCGCGGCCGCTGGGCCGTGCTGGTCGGCTCGGCGTCCTCCCTGGGCACCGCGGCCGGGCCGCTGACCGGCAGCGTGCTGTCGGCGCAGGCCGGCTTCCCAGCCATGGGCGCGATCCTCGGCACGGGTCTGCTCGTGATCGCCCTGCCGATGACCGCCGTCGCCCTGCACACCGGCGGACGTCCGCTGCTGCCCGGCGCGATCCGCCGCCGCGGCGGTCACCCGGCCGCCCTGGTCGCCGCCGCCACGGGGACGCCCACCGGCGCGATCCCCGAGATCGGCGCCCCGGAGCAGCCGGTGGTGGAGATCCCGGTCGACACCCCGGCCGTCCCCGCCCAGCGTGCCTACGGCAAGGCGGGGTCGGAGGTCTTCTGAGACCCGCCCGGAGCTAGGGCCTGTCGTTTGGATCATGACGCAGACGCGGGGCCTGGCACGCGCATCTGCCGCGTTGTCGTCACTCGCCGATGCTCCGCATCGACTCCCTCCTCCGCCTTGCAGCTGCACGCACCAGGCCCCGCTCACCGGCGTTCACCGGTGCTGCCGATGCCCTGCGCCATGATCCAAACGACAGGCCCTAACCGAAGGTGTAGGCCTCCACCTCGGCCAGGTACCGCGCCCGCAGCTCCTCGTCGTCCTCCAGGAAGGAGGCAAGGAAGGAGTTGCGGGCCAGCTCGCGCAGCCGCTCCTCGGTGAGACCGAGGGTGGCGCGCACCGCGTCGAAGTTGTCGCCGGCGTAACCGCCGAAGTAGGCCGGGTCGTCGGAGTTGACCGTGCACATCAGGCCGGCGTCCAGCATGGCCGGCAGGGGGTGGTCGGCGAGGGTGTCGACCGTGCGCAGCCGGACGTTGGACAGCGGGCACAGCGTCAGCGGCACCCGGTCGCGCACCAGCCGCTCCACCAGCGCCGGGTCCTCCACGCAGCGCAGTCCGTGGTCGACCCGCTCCACGCCGAGGACGTCCAGCGCCTCGGTGATGTACTCCGGCGGGCCCTCCTCACCGGCGTGCGCGACCCTCCGCAGACCGAGTGCGGCGGCGGCCTCGTAGACCTCGCGGAACTTCACCGGCGGGTGCCCGACCTCGGCGGAGTCGAGACCCACGCCGGTGATCCGGTCCAGGTACGGCTTGGCGGCGTCCAGCGTGGCCAGAGCCGACTCCGCGGACTCGTCGCGCAGGAAGCACAGGATCAGCCGGGTCGAGACGCCGTGGTCGGCCTCGCTGTTCCCGAGCGCCCGCCACAGCCCCTCGACGACGGTGCCGATACCGAGACCACGGCTGGTGTGGGCCTGCGGGTCGAAGAAGATCTCCGCATGCCGCACGCCCTGCGCCGCGGCCCGGGCGAGATAGGCGTTCGCCAGGTCCTCGAAGTCCCGCTCGGTGCGCAGGACGGCCATGAGCTCGTAGTACAGGTTCAGGAAGGACTGCAGGTCCTCGAACCGGTAGGCCTCACGCAGCTCGTCGGTGTCGGCGTAGGGCAGCGTGACGCCGTTGCGCGCGGCGAGCTCGAAGGCGAGCTCCGGTTCCAGGGTGCCTTCGATGTGAAGGTGCAGTTCGGCTTTGGGGAGGGACATCAATTCATCGTACGGCCGTTTCACCGACGCTTCGGGACCGGCACCCTCAGTAGATCGTGCGCCACGGTCAGCTCACCCTCGTACCCGGCGGCCCGGGCCTGGCGCTCGAACTCTCCCCCGCTCTCGGCTTCGCTCGAGCGGGAGGTGCCCCCACGCCCTGTGTAGCGCTGGCTGAAGTGGGTCAGCACGAGGTGCCGCACGCCGGTGTCCCGGGCCACGCGGGCCGCCTGACCTGCCGTCAGATGGCCGTGCTCGACGGCGAGTTTCTCGTCCTCGTCGAGGAAGGTCGACTCGATGACGAGCATGTCGCAGCCCTCGGCGAGCGCGTACACGCCGTCGCAGAGGCGGGTGTCCATGACGAACGCGAACCGCTGTCCGCGCCGCACCTCGCTGACGTCCTCCAGCGACACCCCGCCGAGCGCGCCCTCGCGCTGGATCCGGCCCACGTCCGGGCCCTTGATGCCGTGCGCGGCGAGCCGCTCCGGCAGCATGCGGCGGCCGTCGGGCTCGACGATCCGGTAGCCGTACGACTCCACCGGGTGCGACAGCTTCCGGGCCTCGATCGTGTACCCGTCCGTGCGGGCGAGCGGCCCGTCCGAGGCGACCGGGGCCTCGGTGATGCCAACGGTCTCGCGGTAGGCGGTGGCGTACCGGAGCCGGTCGAAGAAGCGCTGCCCGGAGCGGGGGTAGTGGGCGGTGATCTCGTGCGGGACCTTGTCGAGGTTGATGCGCTGGATCACCCCGGCGAGGCCGAGGGAGTGGTCGCCGTGGAAGTGCGTGACGCAGATCCGATTCAGGTCGTGGGCGGCGACCCCGGCGCGCAGCATCTGGCGCTGCGTGCCCTCGCCGGGGTCGAACAGGATGCCCTCGCCGTCCCACCGCAGCAGGTAGCCGTTGTGGTTGCGGTGCCGGGTCGGCACCTGGCTGGCGGTGCCGAGCACCACGAGTTCACGTACGGACAAGGCGGACTACCCGGGGGGCCATTCGAGGCCGCGGCCGCCGAGCACGTGGCCGTGCACGTGCCAGACCGTCTGGCCGGCGCCGCTGCCGGTGTTGAAGACGAGGCGGTAGCTGTCGAGCTTCTCCTCGTCCGCTACGGCCTGGGCCTCGCGGACCACGTCGGCGGTGAGGGCCGGGTCGGCGGCGGCGAGGGCGGCGGCGTTCTCGTAGTGCGCCTTGGGGATGATCAGGACGTGGGTGGGGGCCTGGGGGTTGATGTCGCGGAACGCGACGGTCGTCTCCGTCTGGCGGACGATGGTCGCCGGGATGGTGCCTGCGACGATCTTGCAGAACAGGCAGTCGTCCTGGGGTTCCCCGGCCATGCGGTTACCTCCGAAGTTCGGGCGTTGTGGTGCCGACGGCATCGTATCGTCGTCGGGTGCGAGTGCGTTTGGGCTGGTCGCGCCCACGCGGCGGAGCCGCAAATTCGATGCAGCCCCGCGCCCCTAAAGGGTTGGCACAGCCGGGGGCGTTTTCGCCGGACTGGACTCCAGTGCCTCCAACGCCAGCCTGATTGCCTCGTCCAGTTGGGTGTCCCTCCCCGCCGCGTGGTCCTGCGGGCGTTGCAGGACCTCCACGTCCGGGTCCACGCCGTGGTTCTCCACTCCCCACTCGTAGCCCTCCAGCCAGAAGGCGTACTTGGGCTGAGTGACCAGGGTGCCGTCGACCAGGCGGTACCGGCTGTCGATGCCGATGACGCCGCCCCAGGTGCGGGTGCCGACGACCGGGCCGAGGCCCAGGGCCTTGATCGCCGCGTTGACGATGTCGCCGTCGGAGCCGGAGAACTCGTTGGCGACGGCCACGACAGGACCGCGCGGGGCGTCCTCCGGGTAGCTGTAGGGGCGCATGCCGCGCGGGACGGCCCAGCCGACGATACGGCGGGCCAGCTTCTCGACGACCAGCTGGGAGGTGTGGCCGCCGCGGTTCTCACGGACGTCGACGACCAGGCCCTCGCGGGCGACCTCGACACGCAGGTCGCGGTGGATCTGGGCCCAGCCGGGAGCCTGCATGTCCGGGACGTGGAGGTAGCCGAGGCGCCCGCCGGACTTCTCGTGGACATAGGCGCGGCGGTCGGCGACCCAGGCGTGGTAGCGCAGGGGTTCCTCGTCGGCGACCGGGACGACGACGGCGTGCCGGGGGTCGCCGCCGCCCGACGGGGAGACGGTCAGCTCCACCGGCTTGTTCGCGGTGCCGACCAGCAGCGGGCCGGGGCCGAGAACCGGGTCGACCGGCTGTCCGGCGACCGCCACGATGGCGTCCCCGGGGCGCACCGCGACGCCCGGCGCGGCCAGCGGGCTGCGGGCGTCCGGGTCGGAGGTCTCGGAGGGCAGGATGCGGTCGACGCGCCAACTGCCGTCCTCGTGGCGGGAGATGTCGGCGCCGAGCAGGCCCTGGCGGGGGCCGCCGCCGTGTCCCCCGCGCGGGATGACGTAGGCGTGCGAGGTGCCCAGTTCGCCCTGGACCTCCCACAGCAGGTCGACCAGGTCGTCGTGGGTGGCGAGCCGCTCCACGACCGGGCGGTAGCGGTCGAGGACGCCGTCCCAGTCGACGCCGCTCATGTCGGGCCGCCAGAAGTGGTCGCGCATGATGCGGCCGTTCTCGTCGAACATCTGGCGCCACTCGGCCGCCGGGTCGACGAACTGCCGCACGCGGCCCAGGTCGACGGTGATGTTGGAGTCGCTGTCGTCGTCGCCGGAGGCGCGCCGGTCGCTGGGGACGACCTTCAGCCGCCCGTCCGTCCACAGCAGCACCCGCTTGCCGTCGCCGCTGACCGCGAAGTGGTCGGCGTCCACGGCGAGGTGTTCCAGGCGCTGCTGGGCGAGGTCGTAGCGCTCCAGCTCGGACTTCGGGTCGGGGTCGTCCGGGGTCGCCCGGGACGCGCCGAGCACACCGGCGACCGGGTGGCGCAACCACAGGACACCGTCCTTGGCGGCCCGCAGGTTGGTGTAGCGGGCGGCCTCGACCGGGAAGGGCACGATGCGGTCGGCGAGGCCTTCGAGGTCGATGCGGGTGGTGGGGGTGCCCTCGCTGTCGGGGGTCTCCTCCCGGTCGGGCGTCTCGAAGGAGCGGCCGTGCCGCTGCGGCCCGAACGGGGAGGGCGTGGTGGCGGCGAGGGTGATCAGGTGCGGCCGGGCGCCCACCACGAAGGCCAGGTCGAAGACGTGCTCGTCGTAGACCGGGTCGAAGGAGCGGGTCGACAGGAACACGAGGTGCTTGCCGTCCATCGTGAAGGCGGGCGCGTAGTCCTGGAAGCGCAGCGGGGTGGCCTCGGTGACCGACAGGTCGGTGGTGTTGGCGAGTTTCAGCTGGCACAGCGGCCGGGGGCCGGGGTGGGACCAGGCCAGCCAGGACGAGTCGGGTGAGAAGACGAGGCCCGACACGTCGCCGTCCTCGCTGCGGTCGACCTCGCGCACCTCCCCCGTCTCCCGCTCCACCAGCAGCAGGCGCCCGTCGTGGCAGGACACGGCGGCACGGCTGCCGTCGGGCGCCATGGCGAGGTCCAGTACCCGGCCGAGCTGTCCGGCGGCGATGCGGCGGGGTGTCGCCCCCGGGGCGAGTCCGGTGGCGGGCGCGAACTCCAGGGCGTCGTCGCCCTCGGCGTCCGTCACCCACACCACCCACTGCTCGCCGTCCGCGCGGAACGTCCGCGGCAGCCGGGCGCGTACGCCCGGGGTCGAGGCCAGTGCGCGGGCCGGGCCGGAGCGGTGGGTGACCCAGTGCACGGCGCCGCGTACGGCGACCGCGCTGCCGCGTGCGGTGTGGTCCGGGGAGGCCGAGCCGAACCAGCGGGAGGCGTTCACCGGGAACGGCTGGAGATCGACGCGCTGTCCGCCCAGCCGCACGTCCAGCCGCCGCGGCTCGGCCCCGTCCAGGTCGTCCAGGATCCACAGCTCACCGGCGCTGGAGTAGACGACACGGGTGCCGTCGGTCGCGGCGTGCCGGGCGTAGAAACCGCCGAGAGGGGTGTGGCGGCGCAGGTCGGACCCGTCGGCGAGGGAGGAGTAGAGCGCTCCGGTGCCCTCGTGGTCGGAGAGGAAACCGATCCGGTCCCCCACCCACAGCGGGTATTCGAGGTTGCCGTCGATGTCCTCGTGGAGCCGCACGAATTCGCCGTTGTTCTCGGGGTCGATCCACAGCTTGCCCGCCGTACCGCCGCGGTACCGCTTCCACCAGGCAGCCTCGCGTCCCATGGGTGCGGACAGCAGGACCGTGTGCGGGCCGTGGGCGACGTCGCCGACGGGCCCGTACGGCAGTGTGGTGGCCGGTCCGCCGTCCAGCGGGACGGCACGCGCCCAGGTGCGGCGCAGGCTGGCCTCCCCATGGGCGCTGATCGCCAGCACCTCGCCGTCGGGGGTCCAGCCGCGCACCTGTGTCTTGGGGCTCCCCCAGTACGTCAGCCGCTTGGCGGGGCCGCCGTCGACCGGGGCGATGAACACCTCGGGGGCGCCGTCCCGGCCGGAGGTCCAGGCGACGGTGGTGCCGTCGGGCGAGATGCGGGGCTGGGTCACCGGCATGTTGTCGGCGCTGACCCGCCAGGCCCGGCCGCCGTCGAGTGGAGCGAGCCACACGTCGTCCTCGGCGGTGAAGGCGACCAGGTCGCCGTGCACATGGGGGAACCGGAGGTAAGCAGGCGATGTCACCTGATCACCCTATGCAGGGACGACGCCGCACGGACAGGGTTCGGATCACTTGCCCTCGACAGGGCGGCAGTCCGGGTACCGCTCGCACCAGATGGTCTGGGTGACGGTCACCGTGACGGTCGGTCCGGGCTGCCCGTTCGCCGGCCCGCCGACGGGGGGCGGGGTGCTGGAGTTGCAGTCGCCGAGGCCGTCGACCTGGAACCACACCTTGCCGTCCACCTTGGCGGTGATGTTCCCGCGCACGCAGGCGCCGTCCACCGCGTGGGTGACCTTGCCGTCGACGGTGATGTCCTTGCCGTCGTCGGTCTCGCCCTCGCAGTCGACGGTGGCGACGGTCCGCTCACGCGCCGAGGGTGACGACTTCCCGCCGTTCTCCCCGTAGGAGGCGGTGCAGGTGAGCCACCGCACGCCCGCCTTCTGCCGGTTGAGTTCCTTGGTCACGGTCTCGTCGGTGGTGTAGGCGACGGACGCGGCGCTGACGCTGCCCGGTTCGCAGGCGACGGCGCCGCCCACCGCCACCACGGCGAACGCCGCCGCGATCGCGACGCGCCGCCCGCGCGGCACCGGCCGATGACTTTTCGAAGCCCCCATGGAGGGGAGCCTGCCACTGTCGGGGGCCGCGCGGTAGGGCGCAAAGGCGTCAGCCGCGCAGCAGCAGCCACTCCTGAAGCTCCACCAAGTTGCCCTCGGGGTCCTTGAGATGGGCCACCCGCATACGGTCCGTCATGGGCGCCGGGCCGTGCAGGACGGTCGCGCCGCGCATCGTGATCTCCTCGCAGTACGCGTCCAGACCGTCCACCCGCAGCACGACAAGAGAGCGGTGGCCCTCGGCCGTGTCGCCCAGTTCGTCGAGCACTTCGGCCATCATCGACCGGTCCTGCAGCGCGATCCCCGCGGAGCCGACCGCGGGGCTGAACTTCTCGTACGGCCCGTCCGCCGCGCCCGACTGCGGTTTGAGGCCGAGGACCTCGCCGTAGAAGCGGTAACAGGCGGCGAAGTCGGTCACGAGCAGACGTACCTGTGCGAGTTCCACGGTGCCTCCGAGGGGGTCAGGACCAGCGTCCGGTGCGTGCCAGGAGTACGGCCGCGGCGGCCGTCCCGGCGGTCGATGTGCGCAGCACACTGCGCCCGAGGCGGTAGGCCTTCGCCCCCGCCTCCTCGAACAGCGCCAGTTCCTCCGGCGCCACGCCCCCCTCGGGTCCCACCACCAGCACGATCTCGCCGGTGGCCGGCAGGTCGGCGGTGGCCAGGGGTGTGTCCCCGCTCTCGTGCAGCACGGCGGCGAACTCCGCTCCCGCCAGCAGGGTGGCGACCTGCCTGGTCGTGGCCGCCTCGGCGACCTCGGGGAAGCGCACCCGGCGGGACTGCTTGCCGGCCTCCCGGGCCGTCGCCCGCCACTTGCCCAGCGCCTTCGCCCCGCGCTCGCCCTTCCACTGCGTGATGCAGCGCGCCGCCGACCACGGCACGATCGCGTCGACGCCGACCTCGGTCATCGTCTCCACGGCGAGCTCTCCCCGGTCGCCCTTGGGCAGGGCCTGGACGACGGTGACCCGGGGCTGCTCCGCGGGCTCCTCGTGCACCGACTCCAGCCGGAGGATCAGCCGGTCCTTGCCCTCCGTGTCGAGCACGACGCAGTCCGCCCAGCGGCCGGCCCCGTCCGTGAGGACGACGTCCTCACCGGCGCGCAGCCGCTTCACGGAGACGGCGTGCCGCCCCTCCGGCCCGTCGAGGACGTACCGGCCGTCACCGCCCGCGGCGAAGTCCTCGGCCACGAACACCGGCGCGGTCACAGCACACCCCCACTCGTCAACGACGCCCGGGCGGCGGCCAGTTCCCCGGCCAGCACCTCCACCAGCTGCCCGGCGGGCAGGTCCCGCGCCATCCGGTGCCCCTGTCCCGCCCACAGCGCCATGCCCTGCGCGTCACCGGCCTTGGCGGCGGCCTTGCGCAGCGGCGCGGTGAGGTGGTGGATCTCGGGGTAGGCGGCGGGCGCGTACGGGCCGTGCTCGCGCAGGAACCGGTTGACGAGGCCGCGCGCGGGCCGCCCGGAGAACGCCCGGGTCAACTCCGTGCGCACGAACAGGGGGTTGGTCAGTGCCTGCTTGTGCAGGGCGTGCGCCCCCGACTCGGTGGTGGCGAGGAAGGCGGTGCCCAGCTGGGCCGCGCTCGCGCCCGCGGCGAGGACACCGGCGATCTGGCTGCCGCGCATGATGCCGCCGGCGGCGATGATCGGGATACTCACGGCCTCGCGGACCTGCGCGATCAGCGACAGCAGTCCGAGGCCGGAGCCGTCCGTCTCGGGGATGTCGCGGTGGGTGCCCTGGTGGCCGCCGGCCTCGACGCCCTGGGCGATGACCGCGTCCGCGCCCGCCCGCTCCACGGCCCGGGCCTCGTCGGGGGTGGTCGCGGCGGCCAGGACGAAGGTGCCGACGCGGTGCAGGGCGTCGACGACCTCCCGGCTCGGGACGCCGAAGTGGAACGACACGACCGGTACGGGGTTGTCGCGCAGCACCACGAGCTTGGCCTCGAAGCCGTCGTCCCGTCCGCTGTCCGCGTCGCCGAGCTCGGCCTCGTACCAGGTGGCCTCGCCGGCCAGCTGATGGGCGTAGACGTCGACGGCGGCGGGGTCGGCGTACTCCGGCTGCGGCATGAAGACGTTGACGCCGAAGGGCCTGCCGGTGAGGCTCCGGAGCTGCTTGATCTCCTGGTACATCCCGTCGGCGGTCTTGTAGCCGGCGGCGAGGAATCCCAGCCCGCCCGCTTCGCACACGGCGGCGGCCAGCTTCGGTACGGAGACGCCGCCCGCCATGGGGGCCTGCACGATCGGGTGGGGGAAGAGATCGGTCAGTGCGGAGGACATGACGGCATGTTGTCACGTCCTCCGGACAACCCCTAAACCGGCCTGCCGACTGGCATAGACCAGAGGAACAGGCACCTCCCGTCACCCGGGAGGCACCCCGCATCACCCGTCACAGGCGCCGGCTCAACGCCCGTTGAACGCATCCTTCAGCCGCGAGAACAACCCCTGCTGCCCCGGCTGACCGTGCCTGCCCGGGGGACGACCCCCGGACCCCAGGCAGCGGCCCGACCACTCGCGTCAGCGACCGTTGAACGCATCCTTCAACCGCGAGAACAGCCCCTGCTGCCCCGGCTGACCGTGCCTGCCCGGGGGACGACCCCCGGACCCCCAGCAGCGGCCCGACCACTCGCGTCAGCGACCGTTGAACGCATCCTTCAACCGCGAGAACAACCCCTGCTGCCCCGGCTGACCGTGCCTGCCCGGGGGACGACCCCCGGACCCCGGCAGCGGCCCGACCACTCGCGTCAGCGACCGTTGAACGCATCCTTCAGCCGCGAGAACAGCCCCTGCTGCCCCGGCTGGAACTGCCCGGTGGGGCGTTCCTCGCCGCGGAGTTTGGAGAGTTCGCGCAGCAGGCGCTCCTGCTCGGGGTCGAGCTTGGTCGGGGTCTGGACCTCGACGTGGACGATGAGGTCGCCGCGTCCGCCGCCGCGCAGGTGCGTGACGCCCCGGCCGTGCAGCGGGATCGACTGGCCGGACTGGGTGCCCGGGCGGATGTCGACCTCCTCCATGCCGTCGAGCGTCTCCAGCGGCACCTTCGTGCCGAGGGCCGCCGCCGTCATGGGGATCGTCACCGTGCAGTGCAGGTCGTCGCCGCGCCGCTGGAACGTACTGTGCGGCAGCTCGTGGATCTCGACGTAGAGGTCACCGGCCGGACCACCGCCGGGGCCGACCTCGCCCTCGCCGGCGAGCTGGATGCGCGTGCCGTTGTCGACACCGGCCGGGATCTTGACCGTGAGCGTGCGGCGGGAGCGGACCCGGCCGTCGCCCGCGCACTCCGGGCACGGGGTCGGGACGACCGTGCCGAAGCCCTGGCACTGCGGGCAGGGGCGGGACGTCATGACCTGGCCCAGGAAGGACCGGGTCACCTGCGAGACCTCACCGCGGCCGCGGCACATGTCGCACGTCTGGGCGGAGGTGCCCGGCGCCGCGCCCTCACCGTTGCAGGTGTTGCAGACGACGGCCGTGTCGACCTGGATGTCCTTGGTCGTACCGAAGGCCGCCTCGTCGAGCTCGACCTCGATACGGATCATGGCGTCCTGGCCGCGGCGGGTGCGCGAGCGCGGTCCGCGCTGCGACGCCGTGCCGAAGAACGCGTCCATGATGTCCGAGAAGTTCCCGAAACCACCGGCTCCGAAGCCGCCCGCGCCACCGCCGCCGGCCTGCGAGAGCGGGTCGCCGCCGAGGTCGTAGACCTGCTTCTTCTGCGGATCCGACAGCACCTCGTAAGCGGCGTTGATCTCCTTGAACCGCTCCTGGGTCTTCGGATCGGGGTTGACGTCCGGGTGCAGCTCGCGCGCGAGCCGCCGGAAGGCCTTCTTGATCTCTTCCTGCGACGCGTCGCGGCGCACGCCGAGTACGGCGTAGTAGTCCGTGGCCACTACGACTCCGCCAGGATCTGTCCGACGTACCGTGCCACTGCGCGTACCGCTCCCATCGTTCCCGGGTAGTCCATGCGGGTCGGTCCGACCACGCCGAGCTTGGCGACTGCCTCGCCGCCCGAACCGTAGCCGACCGACACGACGGACGTGGAGTTGAGTCCTTCGTGGGCGTTCTCGTGACCGATCCGTACGGTCACGCCCGGATCCTTCGCCTCGCCGAGCAGCTTGAGGAGCACGACCTGCTCCTCGAGCGCCTCCAGCACCGGCCGGATCGTGAGGGGAAAGTCATGACCGAAGCGGGTCAGATTGGCGGTGCCGCCGATCATCAGCCGCTCCTCGTTCTGCTCGACGAGCGTCTCCAGAAGCGTGGAGAGCACCGTAGAGACGGTACCCCGGTCCTCGTGCTCGAACGCCTCCGGGAGATCCTCCACCAGACCCGGCACATCCGCGAAACGGCGGTTCGCCACACGGCTGTTGAGCCGCGCGCGCAGATCCGCCAGCGAGGCCTCGCCGAAGGGCGCCGGGCAGTCGACCACCCGCTGCTCGACCCGCCCGGTGTCCGTGATCAGCACGAGCATCACGCGCGCGGGCGCGAGGGAGAGCAACTCCACGTGCCGCACGGTCGAGCGGGTCAGCGACGGGTACTGCACGACGGCGACCTGACGCGTGAGCTGCGCGAGCAGCCGTACCGTACGCGCCACGACGTCGTCGAGGTCGACGGCACCCTCGAGGAAGTTCTGGATCGCGCGCCGCTCGGGCGCGGTCATCGGCTTGACACCGGCGAGCTTGTCGACGAACAGCCGGTAGCCCTTGTCCGTGGGGATGCGCCCGGCACTGGTGTGCGGCTGGGCGATGTACCCCTCGTCCTCGAGGGCCGCCATGTCGTTGCGGACGGTGGCCGGGGAGACGCCGAGGTTGTGCCGCTCGGTGAGGGCCTTGGAGCCCACCGGCTCCTCGGTGCCGACGTAGTCCTGGACGATGGCGCGCAGCACCTGAAGCCTGCGTTCACTGAGCATCGCGCACACCTCCAGATGTCTCCGCCTGCTTGCCCTGCCGGTCCGGCCTGGCACTCTGCGCGTGCGAGTGCCAGCATTCCCCGGCCCAGTGTACGGCGGTGGGGTACACCCCCGGCAAGGCTGGTCGTGCGGCGCCGTGCCCCGAGCGGGGCCCACCGCTAGCGTCGCCGTATGACGGTGACTTGGGAAGACCTGGGGTGGGAGCGCGTGGCCGCGGGGGTGGGGCGGTGCCGGCTGCCGGTGTGGGACTGCACCGCGGGGCTGGTCGTCGGCGAGGACGCGGCCCTCGTGATCGACCCGGGGTCGAGCCTCGCCGAGGGCGCGAAGGTGCGCGAGCAGGCGCGGGCACTCGCGGGTCACCGTGTGACACATCTCGCGCTGACCCATCCGCACTTCGACCACGTCTTCGGTGCCGCGGCGCTCACGGACGTGGAGGTGTTCGGCGCGGTGGGCGTGGACGCGGTGCTGACCCGGGTGCGGGACCGCGAGGAGATGCGGGCGGACGCGGTGCGCAACGGCCTGGCGGCCGAGACGGCCGAGGAGGCGGCGCAGCGGCTGGCCGCGCCCGGCCACCTGGTCTCCGGCGAGTGGACGCTCGACCTGGGCGGCGGCCGGCAGGTGCTGCTGGCGAACGTCGGCCCGGGTCACACCGCGCACGACCTGGCGGTGCTGGTGCCCGGGGACCCGGAGGTGGTGTTCTGCGGCGACCTGGTCGAGGAGTCCGGGGAGCCGCAGGCGGGCCGGGACGCGGTGCCCTCGCAGTGGCCGGCCGCCCTGGACCGGCTGCTCGGCCTGGGCGGTGAGGACGCGGTGTACGTGCCCGGTCACGGAGCGCTGGTGGACGCGGCGTTCGTGCGGGCACAACGGGACGCCCTGGCGGTGCGTTTCGGCGTGTCGCAGTGATCGCCGTCCGCCTTCTCCTATCGTCATGCGAATGCGCCAGTACTCCGCCGATCTGACCCCGCCGTGGAAGAAGCCGAAGCCGGTGCCCGAGGTCGCGGCGGAGCCGGGCCTGGTCGTGGAGGAGCCGGGGACCGGCTTCTGCGGTGCGGTGATCCGCTGCGAGGCGGGCACGGTGACGCTGGAGGACCGCTTCGGCAAGCACCGGGTGTTCCCGATGGAGCCGCGCGGTTTCCTGCTGGAGGGCAGGGTGGTGACCCTGGTGCGGCCGTCGTCGGGCGGCCCCGCGCGTCCCACCCGCACGGCCTCGGGATCGGTCGCCGTTCCCGGCGCACGTGCCCGGGTGGCCCGCGCCGGCCGCATCTACGTCGAGGGCCGCCACGACGCCGAGCTGGTCGAGAAGGTGTGGGGCGACGACCTGCGCATCGAGGGCGTGGTCGTGGAGTACCTGGAGGGCGTCGACGACCTCCCGTCGATCGTCGACTCCTTCGCCCCCGGCCCCGACGCCCGCCTCGGCGTCCTGGTCGACCACCTGGTCCCGGGCAGCAAGGAGTGGCACATCGCCCAGTCGGTGGAGAGCGCACACGCGCTGGTCGTCGGCCACCCCTACATCGACATCTGGGAGGCCGTGAAACCGTCGTCCCTCGGCATCGAGGCCTGGCCCCGGGTGCCGCGCGGCCAGGACTGGAAGACGGGCGTGTGCAGGGCTCTCGGCTGGCCGGAGAACACCGGCGCCGCCTGGCAGCGGATCCTGTCGGGGGTCCAGTCGTACAAGGACCTGGAGCCGGAACTCCTGGGCAGGGTCGAGGAGCTGATCGACTTCGTGACAGCGCCGTAGCCGCACCCGGCTGCGGGCCTGCGCGCCACCCCAGCTGCGGGCATGCGCGCCGCTCGGGGGCGATGGGGTACCCCTTGCTGGAGCGAAGCCGGCTTGGGGGAGGGTGGGCGCAGCGGCACCCCGCTACGCCGGGCTGCGCAACCCCCCGCCCCCTGCACCAACGCCCAGCACCTCAGTCCACGAGGTCCCGGACAACCCCGTCCGCCAGCAACCGCCCCCGCAAGGTCAGCACCGCCCGCCCCTCCTCGTAGGGCTCCTCCTGAAGCAACCCCTCCGACAAGGCCTTGTGCGAGGCAGCCAGCCCCTGCGACCTCAGCAGGGACAACGGCACCCCCTCCCGAAGCCGCAACTCCAGCAGAATCCGCTCCACCCTCCGATCTTCTTCGCTCAGCACCTCACGCCCGGCCCCCGGCGACCTCCCGGCAGCCAGCGCAGCCGCGTACGCCCCCGGATGCTTCACGTTCCACCACCGCACCCCGCCCACGTGACTGTGCGCCCCGGGCCCGGCCCCCCACCAGTCGGCCCCCCGCCAGTACAGCTCGTTGTGCAGACACCGCCCGGCCGCCGAGGTCGCCCAGTTCGACACCTCGTACCACTCGAAGCCCGCGCCGGAGAGAACCTCGTCCGCGATCAGGTACCGGTCGGCGTGGACGTCGTCGTCGGTCATCGGCACCTCGCCCCGGCGGATCCGACGGGCCAGCTGCGTCCCTTCCTCGACGATCAGGGCGTACGCGCTGACGTGGTCCGGCCCGGCGCCCAGCACCGCGTCCAGCGAGGCCCGCCAGTCGTCGTCGGACTCCCCCGGCGTGCCGTAGATCAGGTCGAGGTTCACATGCTCGAAGCCCGCCTCCCGGGCCTCCGCCACGCAGGCCTCTGGGCGGCCGGGCGTGTGCGTCCGGTCCAGGATCCTCAGCACGTGCTGCCGCGCGCTCTGCATCCCGAAGGAGATCCGGTTGAACCCGCCCTCGCGCAGGGTCGCCAGATACGCCGGGTCCACCGACTCCGGGTTCGCCTCCGTCGTGACCTCGGCGTCCTCCGCCAGCCCGAACTCGTCCCGCACGGCCCGGAGCATCCGTACCAGGTCACCGGCGTCCAGCAGGGTGGGCGTGCCGCCGCCCACGAACACGGTCCGCACCGGCCGCGGGTCGTCCCCCAGCACCTTGCGCGCCAGCCGGATCTCGTCGACGAGCGTCTCGGCGTAGTTGTCGCGGGAGGCCAGCACGCCCCCGCTGGAGCGCAGCTCCGTCGCGGTGTACGTGTTGAAGTCGCAGTAGCCGCAGCGGGTCGCGCAGTACGGGACGTGCAGGTAGAACCCGAGCGGACGGTCGGCGGCCCCGGCGAGGGCGGACGCGGGCAGCGCCCCGTCGTCGGGGACGGGCTCGCCGTCGGGGAGTGCGGAAGGCATGCCCTCCATTGTCCAGCACCCGGGCGGTCAGTCCGCCTGGAGCACCAGCAGCGCCAGATCGTCCGCCGGGGGCCGGGCCCCGAACTCGTGCACGAGCCGCTTGATCCGCTCGGCTATCAGCTCCGCGTCCAGGCCGGCGCACCCGGCCAGCGCCGTGGCCAGTCCGTCCCCGTCGTCGAACTGGCGGGATCCCGAGCGGCGCTCGGTCACTCCGTCGGTGACGCACAGCAGGGTGTCGCCGGACCGCAGCTCGAAGGTGTCGCTGGTGTACGTGGCGTCCTCGACGACGCCGAGGAGGGTCTGGGGCTGCGCGACCGTGTGGACCCCGCCGCCCGCCCCGAGCAGCAGGGGCAACGGGTGCCCTGCGGAGGCGACCGTGCAGCGGACGCCGCCTTCGAAGGGGACGAGCTCGCCGTAGAGCAGGGACAGGAAGCGGGTCTGGGGGCCGTCGCCCGGCGGGGTCGGTCGTGCGCCCGCGGCGACCAGCGCCCGGGCCGCGGCGTCGGCGGCCTCTGTGGCGTCGTCGAGCAGGAGCTGGTTGAGGCGGTCGAGGACGTCGGCGACCCGGTAGCCCTCGCGGGCCAGCAGCCGCAGCCAGGGCCGGGCCAGGCCGATCACGACGGCCGCCTCGGGGCCCTTGCCCTGTACGTCGCCGACGGCGAAGCACCAGCGGCCGTCGCCGGCCGGGAACACGTCGTAGAAGTCGCCGCTGGGACCGCCCTTGTCGTAGGGCTCGTAGACGAGCGCGCTGCGCACCCCGGGGATCTCCGCGACGGCGCCGGGCAGCAGTCCGCGCTGGAGCACGGCGCTGATGGTGGCCTGCCGGGCGTACTGGCGGGCGGCGCCGATGGCGAGGGCCACCCGGCGGCTGAGGTCCTCGACGAGGCCGGTGATCTCGTCGGGGAAACCGGCCGGCCCGGACCGCCCGATGACCAGGGTGCCGAGCGGCCGGCCCCCGGCGACCAGGCGGTAGGCGAGGGCCGAACCGGGTTCGGCGTCCCCGAGCGCCTCACCGGGCCAGGGACAGCCGACGGGCCCGGACCCGCCCTGGTCCCGGCCGCGCTCGAACGGGGACGCCCCCAGCGGGTCGAACGGCTGCGGCGGGTCCTTCTCGAGGGCGCGGCGCAGTTCCTCGATCCGGTTCTCGCTGCCGTGCCAGACCCGGGCGAGGCGCGCTCCGCCCACGCCGCTCCAGCCTCCGGCGGTGGCCTCGTCCTCCAGCCACACCCCGCACCAGTCGGCCAGCCGGGGCACGATCAACTGTCCGGCGAGGGCCGCGACGAGGTCCTCGTCGAGCTGTCCGGCGAGCAGGTCGGAGGCCTCGGCGAGGAACGACAGGGCACCGCGGCCGAGCCAGGCGCCGTCGGGTCCGTTCCGCCCGTCGCGCTTCTCGTGCCGGGCCCGCCAGTCCCGTAAGTCGTTCCAGTCGCGCAGGTCGGAGACCTCCCGCGTCTCGCAGACCTCCCGCACCTCGGAGACCTCCCGCGTCTCGCAGACCTCCCGCACCTCGGAGACCTCCCGCATTTCGGAGACCTCCCGCACCTCGGAAACCTCCCGCATTTCGGAGACCTCCCGCACCTCGGAAACCTCCCGCATTTCGGAGATTTCGCGCAGGTCAGGGCTCTCCCGCGGGTCGGGCTTCCCCCGCGGGTCGGAGGCCTCCTCCGAGGCAGGGGTCTCCCGTGGGCCGCCCCCGGCCCGCTTCTCCCCGACCTCCCGCGAGGCCGACCGCTCTCTCCGGTGCCGTGAGCCCCACGGTTCTCCATCGTCCCGTGGGTCCCACGGCTCACCGTCACGCCGACGGTCGAGCGAGCCCCGGGACCCTCCCTGCCCACGCGCACCCCGGAGACCTCCTCCGCCGCGCCAGCCCCGTACCGCCTCCCCCGCCTCCTCGTCCGGGTGCGCTGCGGGTGCCAGGATCTCCGCCACCCGCAGGCCGCGCGCCAGCGCGTGCTCCCCGGCGTACGCCTCGATCTGGTCGCCCGCCGCGCTCTCACCGGCGGGCAGCCGGGCCCACACGGTCTTGCGGCCCGTGCGGTACGTGATGCCCCACGCCTCGGAGAGCGCGCCGACGAGCCGGAGCCCGCGGCCGTACTCGGGGGTGTCGTGCGGTGTCTCCGGCTCGCTGCCGCGCGGGGCGCGGGAGGGGTGGTGGTCGGAGACCTCGACGACGACCGCTGCCGTGTCGGGGGCGTCGCCCTCCAGGCGGCATTCCATCTCGACGTCGGTGCCGGCGTGCACGACGGCGTTGGTGACGAGTTCGCTGACGACGAGCGTGGCGTCGTCGGCCAGGCGGTCGGTGAGGAACTCGGCGCCCGGCAGGCCGAGCCCGGTCCACTCGGCGAAGGCGGCGCGCACCAGGGCGCGGGCGACGCCCGGGGCGAGGGAGCTGCCGGGCAGTGTCGCGTGCGCCCGCGCGCGCTCCGGCTCGGGCGCCTCGGCGGCCGGCCCGGACGGTGCGGGCTCCTCGGAAGCGGGCCCCTCCTGGACGGGCACGGGCGTCTCCCAAGCGGGTGCAGGCGCTTCTGAGGCACGGGAGGCGGTCTCCCGTTGCGTCGGAATGGCCCCCATGGACAGCTCCCCGGGCAGTTCGTACGAATACGCCACAGTCGATGCCGACAGAGTGACAGACTGACCACGCCCATAAGCGCCGAGTTACCGAAGTGGGCCGCCATGAGTGAGAACAGTGCTACTCCTGTGGTCGAAGACCGACACGAAGACGGTCAGATTCGTGCATCCGATCTGCGTCCACTGCTCGCCGCGATGACGGCGGCCCGGGACGGCGACTTCACCAAGGTGCCCGAATCCGGCCACGGCATGGTGGCCGAACTCACCGCTGTCTACAACCAGATCATGGACCGCAGCGTCCACTTCACCTCCGAGGTGCAGCGCGTCAGACGGGAGCTGGTGCGGTACGGCCGGCTGGACGAGCGCCTCTCGGCCAGCCCGGGCCAGGGTCTGTGGACGTCCCGGATCGACGATGTGAACCAGCTGCTCGACGCCCTGGTCGCCCCGGCGGCGAACGCCACGCGCGTGCTGGACGCGGTGGCCGGCGGCGATCTGACCCAACGCGTCGATCTGCACGACGGGACACGGCAGTTGCGCGGCGATCTGCGCCTCCTGGGCCGGGCCGTGAACAAGATGGTGGACCAGCTGTCCCTCTTCACCGGCGAGGTGACCCGGGTGGCCCGCGAGGTCGGCACCGAGGGCCGGCTCGGTGGCCGCGCCAAGGTGCAGGGCCAGTCGGGCAGTTGGCGGGACGTGACGGAGGCCGTCAACACGATGGCGTCCCGGCTGACGGCCCAGGTGCGGGACATCGCGGCGGTGACGACCGCGGTGGCACGCGGCGACCTGACCCGCACGGTCACCGTGGAGGCGACCGGCGAGCTGCTGGAGCTGAAGCTGACCGTCAACACGATGGTCGACCAGCTGTCGGCCTTCGCCGACGAAGTGACCCGGGTGGCCCGCGAGGTCGGCACGGAGGGCCAGTTGGGCGGCCGGGCCCAGGTGCGGGGCGTGTCGGGGGTGTGGAAGGACCTCACCGACAACGTCAACTTCATGGCTTCGAACCTCACTTCGCAGGTCCGCAACATCGCCCAGGTGACCACGGCCGTCGCCAACGGCGACCTGTCCCAGAAGATCACGGTCGACGCGCAGGGCGAGATCCTGGAGCTGAAGTCCACGATCAACACGATGGTCGACCAGCTCTCGGCCTTCGCCGACGAAGTGACCCGGGTCGCCCGCGAGGTCGGCACCGAGGGCAACCTCGGCGGCCGGGCCCAGGTGCGGGGCGTGTCCGGCGTCTGGAAGGACCTCACCGACAACGTCAACTTCATGGCCGACAACCTCACCTCCCAGGTGCGTAACATCGCCCTCGTCTCCACGGCCGTCGCGCAGGGCGACCTCGGCAAGAAGATCACGGTGGAGGCCAAGGGCGAGATCCTGGAGCTGAAGTCCACGATCAACACGATGGTCGACCAGCTGTCCGCCTTCGCCGACGAAGTGACCCGGGTCGCCCGCGAGGTCGGCACCGAGGGCAACCTCGGCGGCCAGGCGCAGGTGCGGGGCGTGTCCGGCGTCTGGAAGGACCTCACCGACAACGTCAACTTCATGGCGCTGAACCTGACCTCACAGGTCCGCAACATCGCCCAGGTGACCACGGCCGTCGCCAACGGCGACCTGTCGAAGAAGATCACCGTCGACGCGCGCGGCGAGATCCTCGAACTGAAGGACACCGTCAACACGATGGTGGAGCAGCTGCGCGCCTTCGCCGACGAGGTGACGCGGGTGGCCCGCGAGGTCGGCACCGACGGCCGGCTCGGCGGCCGGGCCCAGGTGCTGGGCGTCTCGGGCGTCTGGCGGGACCTGACGGACAACGTCAACTACATGGCGGACAACCTCACCTCGCAGGTGCGCAACATCGCCCAGGTCGCGACGGCCGTGGCGCAGGGCGATCTGTCCCGGAAGATCGACGTGGACGCGCGCGGCGAGATCCTGGAGCTGAAGACCACCATCAACACCATGGTCGACACGCTCTCCTCCTTCTCCTCGGAGGTCACGCGCGTGGCCCGCGAGGTCGGCAGCGAGGGCCGGCTCGGCGGTCAGGCCCGGGTCGAGGGCGTCTACGGCACGTGGAAGCGCCTGACGACCAACGTCAACGAACTCGCGTCCAACCTCACCACGCAGGTCCGCGCGATCGCCGAGGTCGCCTCGGCGGTGGCCCAGGGCGACATGTCCCGCTCGATCACCGTGGAGACGCAGGGCGAGGTCGCCGAGCTGAAGGACAACATCAACCTGATGGTGGCCAATCTGCGCGAGACGACCCGCGCCAAGGACTGGCTGGAGTCCAACCTGGCCCGGCTGGCCGCCCTGATGCAGGGCCACCGGGACCTGATGGAGGTCGCCGACCTGATACTCCGCGAGCTGACCCCGCTGGTGAACGCCCAGTACGGCGCGTTCTACCTGGCCGACCCGGAGGAGGCCGGAGCGACGGCCCCCTCCAAGGGCCTGGCCTTCATCGCGGGGTACGGCGCCGCCCAGGACGCGACCGTGGAGACCGGCGGGCTGCCGGTGCACGGCCTGGTCGCGCAGGCGGCCCGGGAGAAGAAGCGGATCCTGGTGGAGGGAGCCCCACCCGACTACATCAAGATCAACAGCGGTCTGGGCGAGGCGGCCCCGACCACGATCGTCATCATCCCGATCCTCTTCGAGGACAAGCTCCTCGGCGTCATCGAACTCGCCTCGTTCTCCCGCTTCTCCGACGTGCACCTGGCGTTCTTCGACCAGTTCGTCAACACCATCGGCGTCGCCATCAACACGATCATCGCCAACTCCCGCACGGAGTCCCTGCTCGGCCAGTCCCAGCGCCTGGCCATGCAGCTCCAGGAGCGCTCGGACGAACTCCAGAAACAGCAGGGCGAGTTGCAGCGGTCCAACGCCGAACTGGAGGAGAAGGCCGCCCTGCTGGCCACGTCCTCGCAGTACAAGTCCGAGTTCCTGGCGAACATGTCGCACGAACTGCGCACCCCGCTGAACTCGCTGCTGATCCTGGCCCGGCTGCTCTCCGACAACCCGGACGGCCATCTCTCCGACCAGGAGGTGCAGTTCGCGACGACCATCCACCGCTCGGGCTCCGACCTCCTCCAGCTCATCAACGACATCCTGGACCTGTCGAAGATCGAGGCCGGCCGGATGGACGTACGCCCCAAGCGGCTGCCGCTGATCAAGCTGCTCGACTACGTCCACGCCACCTTCCGCCCCCTCACCCTCGACCGGGGGCTCGCCTTCGATGTGGCGGTCGGCGAGGACGTACCGCGCGAGATGTTCTCGGACGAGCAGCGGCTCCAGCAGATCCTGCGCAACCTGCTGTCCAACGCGATCAAGTTCACCGCGTCCGGCAAGGTCGAGCTGCGGGTGGACCGGGTGCAGGACGCCGAGCCCCGGCGGGGGCCCGCCCGGTCGGGAGAGGCCGACGGCGGGGTCGTCCGGGACACCGACGACGTCATCGCGTTCGCCGTGTCCGACACCGGCATCGGGATCGCGCCGGAGAAACTCCCGGTGATCTTCGAGGCGTTCGCGCAGGCCGACGGCACCACCAACCGCAAGTACGGCGGCACCGGGCTCGGCCTGTCCATCAGCCGGGAGATCGCGGGCCTGCTCGGCGGGCGGATCGTCGCCGAGAGCGAACCGGGGAAGGGCTCCACGTTCACGCTGTACGTGCCGGTCGTCAGCCCCGGCCACACCGCGCCCGCACCCGTGCCCGAGGACCGCGCCGACCTGCCCCTGCCGCTCCAGTCCGCCTCCGGGCCCTTCCCGGTCGCGCACGACGCGGACGACACCTGGCCGTCGCCGACCAAGCTGGAGGCCTGGACGTCCGGCCGGCCGGGCCGGATCCTCGCCGGGCGGCGGGTGCTGATCGTCGACGACGACATCCGCAACGTCTTCGCCCTCACCCATGTCCTGGGCCGGGTCGGCATGACGGTGCTCTACGCGGAGAACGGCCGCGAGGGCATCGAGACGCTGGAGCGCAGCGGGGACGTCGAACTGGTCCTGATGGACATCATGATGCCGGAGATGGACGGCTACGAGACCATTTCCGCGATCCGCCGCACACCCCGCTGGGCGGGCCTGCCGATCGTGGCCCTGACCGCCAAGGCGATGCCCGGCGACCGGGAGAAGTCCATCGCCCGCGGCGCCAACGACTACGTACCCAAGCCGGTGGACATCGACGGCCTGCTGACGGTCGTGTGCGCACTACTGGAACCCGAGGGCACGGAAGAAGAAGCATGAGCGGCACCGCCACCCACCCCGAACGCGCCGGAATCCTCCTCGTCGACGACATGGAGGACAACCTGACCGCCCTGGAGGCCGTCCTGGCATCCCTGAACGAGCCCCTGGTGCGCGCGCGTTCGGGCGAGGAGGCGCTGAAGGCCCTGCTGCGGCAGCCCATCGCCCTGGTCCTGCTCGACATCCGCATGCCCGGCATGGACGGCTTCGAGACGGCCGCCCACATCAAACGCCTCGACCAGACCCGGGACGTCCCGATCATCTTCCTCACCGGCGCGGACGACGACTCCGGCTACGCCTTCCGCGGCTATGCGACCGGCGCCGCCGACTACGTGACCAAGCCCTTCGACCCCTGGGTCCTCCGGGCGAAGGTCAGCGTCTTCCTGGACCTCTACCGAAAAGGCAGAGAGGTGGAACGCCTCAGGACGGAGATCCAGGACTTGAAACGCCGGGTGGGTGATGCACCCTAGGGGCGCGAGGAACTGCGCGAACAACCCCCACGAACCCGAGATTGCGACACAGCCCCCGCCACCCCCTACGCCTCGCGAGAGCCCTCGTACATCTCGTCGATCAGATGCTTGTACTCCCGCTCCACCACGGGCCGCTTCAGCTTCAGACTCGGCGTGATCTCACCGTGCTCGACATCGAGGTCCCGCGGCAGCAGCCGGAACTTCTTGATGGTCTGCCACCGCTGCAGCCCCTCGTTGAGCTGCTTCACGTACCCGTCGACCATCTCCACCGTGACCGGCGAGGCGACGATCTCCGCGTACGGCTTCCCCTCCAGTCCGTTGTCCTTGGCCCAGTCGGTGATGGCGGCCTCGTCGAGCGCGATCAGCGCCGTGCAGAAGTTCCGGTCGGCCCCGTGCACCAGGATGTTGGAGACGTACGGGCACACCGCCTTGAACTGTCCCTCGACCTCCGCGGGGGCGATGTACTTGCCGCCGGAGGTCTTGATGAGGTCCTTCTTGCGGTCGGTGATCCGCAGGTAGCCGTCGGGCGACAGCTCGCCGATGTCACCGGTGTGGAACCAACCGTCCGGCTCCAGCACCTCGGCGGTCTTCTCGGGCAGCTTGTGGTAGCCCTCCATGATGCCCGGGCCGCGCAGCAGGATCTCCCCGTCGTCGGCGATCCGCACCTCCGTGCCGGGCAAAGGCTTGCCGACCGTGCCGGTGCGGTAGGCCTCGCCCGGGTTCACGAAGGACGCCGCCGAGGACTCCGTCAGGCCGTAGCCCTCCAGGATGTGGATGCCGGCGCCCGAGAAGAAGTACCCGATCTCCGGCGAGAGGGCGGCGGAGCCGGAGACGCAGGCCCGCAGGTTCCCGCCGAAGGCCTCGCGGATCTTGGCGAACACCAGCGCGTCGGCGGCCTTGTGCTTCATGCCCAGACCGAAGGGCACCGACGCGGTGCCGGTCCGGCGGAAGTTGTCCTGCGCGACCTTGGCGTACTCGCGGGCGACCTCGGCGGCCCACTGGAAGATCTTGTACTTGGCACCACCACCGGCCCGGGCCTTGGCGGCCACGCCGTTGTAGACCTTCTCGAAGATGCGCGGCACGGCCGCCATGTACGTCGGCTGGACCACCGGCAGATTCTCGATGATCTTGTCGACCCGGCCGTCCACGGCGGTGACGTGCCCGACCTCGATCTGCCCGGAGGTCAGCACCTTGCCGAAGACGTGGGCGAGGGGCAGCCACAGGTACTGCACGTCCTCGCCGCTGACCAGGCCGGTCGCGGCGATCGCCTTCGCCATGTACGACCAGTTGTCGTGCGGCAGGCGCACGCCCTTGGGCCGGCCGGTGGTGCCGGAGGTGTAGATGAGGGTGGCCAGCTGGTCCTTGGTGATCGCGCCGACCCGCTCCTTGATCAGCTCGGGGTCCTTCTCCAGCCGGGCCGCGCCGCGCTTCTCCAGCTCGTCCAGCGTGAGGATCCAGTCGGCGGTCTCGACGCCGGTCGCGTCGATCACCACGACGTGCGTCAGCTCGGGCAGCTCGCCGCGCTTCTCCACGGCCTTGGCCAGCTGCTCGGCGTTCTCCGCGATCAGCACCCGGCTCTCGGAGTCCGACAGGATGTACGCGGACTCGTCGGCGTTGGTCTGCGGGTACACGGTGGTGGTGGCCGCGCCGGCGCACATGATGCCGAGGTCGGCGAGGATCCACTCCAGCCGGGTTCCGGCGGCGAGGGCGACGCGCTGCTCGGGCTGCACGCCGAGCTCGATGAGGCCCGCCGCGATGGCGTAGACCCGCTCGGCGGCCTGCGCCCAGGTCAGCGACTTCCACTCGTCCGGCCCCTGGCCCGCTGACGTGACCGGGTACCGATAGGCCTCGGCGTCCGGCGTGGCCGCCACGCGCTCCAGGAAGAGGCCCGCCACGGACGGCGGACGGTTCTCGATCAAGGTCTGTGTGTCGCTCACGACATCCTCCGGGGCCCGCGACGGTGCGGCTGGCTCAGGTGCGGCTGGTGGGCACTCACGAGGCGTCACGAGGCGCAGCACACACCCCGTTGTTTAACTCGCGAGTAACTATCGAGCAGGGATCAGAGTAAAGGCCGACCGGCCGCCGCGTAAGGGGCCGCGGCCTGTCACTTCGCACAGAGAGCTACCCCGTGGACGCGCAGGACCCGCCGCACTTTCGTACGGCGGGCCCCTGTTCTACCCGATTTGGGGTGTAACCCACGGTAATCCGTGATTACTTCTTGCCCTTGCCCGACCCCGCGCTGTCATCGCTCGACAGGACGGCGATGAAGGCCTCCTGCGGAACCTCTACGGAACCCACCATCTTCATCCGCTTCTTGCCCTCCTTCTGCTTCTCCAGCAGCTTCCGCTTACGGGAGATGTCACCGCCGTAGCACTTGGCGAGGACGTCCTTGCGGATGGCACGGATGGTCTCGCGGGCGATGACCCGGGAGCCGATGGCGGCCTGGACCGGCACCTCGAAGGCCTGCCGCGGGATGAGCTCCTTGAGCTTGGCGACGAGCCGCACGCCGTACGCGTACGCCTGGTCCTTGTGGGTGATCGCCGAGAAGGCGTCCACCTTGTCGCCGTGCAGCAGGATGTCGACCTTGACCAGGCTGGAGGTCTGCTCGCCGGTGGGCTCGTAGTCCAGCGAGGCGTAGCCGCGGGTCTTGGACTTCAGCTGGTCGAAGAAGTCGAAGACGATCTCGGCGAGCGGCAGGGTGTAGCGGATCTCGACCCGGTCCTCGGAGAGGTAGTCCATGCCGAGCAGGACACCGCGCCGGGTCTGGCACAGCTCCATGATCGAGCCGATGAACTCGCTGGGCGCCAGGATGGTGGCCCGCACGACCGGCTCGTAGACCTCCGAGATCTTGCCCTCGGGGAACTCGCTGGGGTTGGTGACGGTGTGCTCGGTGCCGTCCTCCATGAGGACGCGGTAGACCACGTTCGGCGCCGTGGCGATGAGGTCGAGGCCGAACTCGCGCTCCAGCCGCTCGCGGATCACGTCCAGGTGCAGCAGGCCGAGGAAGCCGACGCGGAAGCCGAAGCCGAGAGCGGCGGAGGTCTCCGGCTCGTAGACCAGCGCGGCGTCGTTGAGCTGGAGCTTGTCCAGGGCCTCGCGCAGCTCCGGGTAGTCCGAGCCGTCCAGCGGATACAGACCCGAGAAGACCATGGGCTTGGGGTCCTTGTAGCCCCCGAGCGCCTCCGTGGCCCCCTTCTGCTGGCTGGTGACGGTGTCACCGACCTTGGACTGGCGGACGTCCTTCACACCGGTGATCAGATAGCCCACCTCACCGACGCCGAGACCGTCGGCCGGGAGCATCTCGGGCGAGTTGGTGCCGATCTCCAGCAGCTCGTGCGTGGCGCCGGTGGACATCATCCGGATCCGCTCGCGCTTGTTGAGCTGGCCGTCGATGACACGGACGTACGTCACGACACCGCGGTAGGAGTCGTAGACCGAGTCGAAGATCATCGCGCGGGCGGGGGCGTCCGCGACACCGACCGGCGGGGGGATCTCCGCGACGACCTTGTCGAGCAGCGCCTCGACGCCCAGGCCCGTCTTGGCGGACACCTTGAGGACGTCCTCCGGGTCGCACCCGACCAGGTTGGCGAGCTCCTCGGAGAACTTCTCGGGCTGCGCGGCCGGCAGATCGATCTTGTTCAGCACGGGGATGATCGTGAGGTCGTTCTCCATCGCCAGGTAGAGGTTGGCGAGGGTCTGCGCCTCGATGCCCTGGGCGGCGTCGACCAGGAGGATGGTCCCCTCGCACGCTGCGAGCGACCGGGAGACCTCGTAGGTGAAGTCGACGTGCCCCGGGGTGTCGATCATGTTGAGGATGTGCGTGTCGTTCTTGTCGTGGGTCGGGGCCCACGGCAGACGCACCGCCTGTGACTTGATCGTGATGCCACGCTCGCGCTCGATGTCCATGCGGTCGAGGTACTGGGCGCGCATCTGCCGCTGCTCGACCACTCCGGTCAGCTGGAGCATCCGGTCGGCGAGCGTGGACTTGCCGTGGTCGATGTGCGCGATGATGCAGAAGTTGCGGATCAGAGCCGGGTCGGTACGGCTCGGCTCGGGCACGTGGCTGGGGATCGCGGGCACGCAGGGTCCTGATTCTTGAGGCGTCCGCAGTGTCTGCGGTCTCGGGTCGGATCGATACGTAGCCTCCATGGTCCCACGGGTGGGGACCACGGACGGGTTTGGGCCGCGCGAGGGGCCGCTGGTAGCCTGGGTGGCTGTGCCTCATGCCCTCTCGCAGGAGGCGCGACCTCAAGAAATCACCCGGTGCGGGAATCGTGCGGTCTCCGTGCGGCCTCGTGCCAGAACCTGAGAAGGCTCATTCGTGGCGAACATCAAGTCCCAGATCAAGCGGATCAAGACCAACGAGAAGGCGCGGCTGCGCAACAAGGCCGTCAAGTCCTCCCTCAAGACCGCGATCCGCAAGGCCCGTGAGGCTGCTGCCGCGGGTGACGTCGAGAAGGCCACCGAGTAC
Organism: Streptomyces sp. NPDC007907; assembly: GCF_042959365.1. Lineage (NCBI taxonomy): Bacteria > Bacillati > Actinomycetota > Actinomycetes > Kitasatosporales > Streptomycetaceae > Streptomyces > Streptomyces sp. NPDC007907. The sequence continues at coordinate 541,995 of NZ_JBIBKR010000004.1, read as the reverse complement.
CAGCGCGTCGCCGCGCGTCAGCTCGACAAGGCCGTCTCCAAGGGCGTCATCCACAAGAACCAGGCCGCCAACAAGAAGTCGGCGCTTGCTTCGAAGGTCGACGCGCTCAAGGGCTGACATCTGATGTGACGCCGGAGGGAATCGAGCGGGCCCTCTCTCATCCGCTCCCGTCCGGCACCCTCGGATCCGCGCGCGGCCTGCGTTCGCCACGCGGGCGCGGATCCCGCAGCTTGAACCGAAGGCCCCGCTTTCCGCCCTTCCCCAGGGCGGTCGGCGGGGCCTTCGGCCTGTTCAGGACCAGAACGCGTTGTTCTTCTCGATGTCCTCGACGCATTCGTCGAGGTCGGTGACCTTGTCGCCGACGATGCGGAAGACGATGCAGCCGGTGTCGTCGAGGCTCTTGCCGTTGCGCTCGGCCGTGAAGCGGGCCATGCCCACCGCGTGACCGCGGCCGTCGACAGCGATGCCGATCAGTTCGCCGCGCATCGTCCCGTTCGTCTCCGCACCGAGCCGTTCGTACATCTCGATGATCGAGTCCAGCCCTTTGAAGTCGCCCGACAACGGGTGGTCGCCGGGCACGTGGTGGGTTGCGTCCGCCGCGATCAATCCGCGCAGGGTGTCCATGTCACCGCGGAAGAAGGCCTCGAATCCCTTGCGGACCAGCGCTGCGTGCGGGTGTTCAGCCATGACCCTCGCCACCTCTCCGTCGCTCGGCGACGTACGGCTGATACACCCGATTCTCCTCTTCGGCAGGAGGAGGGCGACTCGATCACGGCACAGTGGAGACATGGACGCACACGACACCGGCGCGCCGGTCCTGGTCCGCGCGGCTACCAGGCTCCCCGCCCAGGACCTGGAGCGGGCGCGGCGCTTCTACTCGGAGAAACTGGGCCTCGACCCCGTCGACGAACGCCCCGGCGGGCTGCTCTACCGGTGTGGCGGCGCGGAGTTCGTCCTGTTCCGGTCGACGGGAGCCTCGCCCGGCACCTTCACGCAGATGGCCTTGGAGGTCGAGGACATCGAGGCGGCCGTAGCCGAGCTGAAGCGGCGCGGGGTGGTGTTCGAGGAGGTCGACGCCCCCGGCTTCCGCACGCGGGACGGGATCGCCGAGGTCGAGGGCAACTACCCGAGCAAGGGCGCGCGGGGTGAACGCGGCGCATGGTTCCACGACAGCGAGGGGAACCTGCTGGGGATGGGGGAGCCGGTCTTCTGAAACGACTCGATGCTCTCGGGCGAGGGGGGCATCAGGGGCCGGGCCGCCGAACCGGGGCCGCGCGCTCAGGCGGAGGCCCGGGAGCGCCGGAGTCCGCGGCGCGAGAGCCCTGGAGCCGGACCCGACCCACCGCGTGGAGCCCTGCCGGGGCTAGGCCCGCCCACGGGAACGGGCCGCCCGGGCGATGGTGACCACGGCCTTCTCCAGGGCGTACTCGGGGTCGTCCCCGCCGCCCTTCACCCCCGCGTCCGCCTCGGCCACGGCCCGCAGCGCGACCGACACCCCGTCCGGAGTCCAGCCCCGCATCTGCTGCCGCACCCGGTCGATCTTCCACGGCGGCATGCCCAGCTCCCGCGCCAGATCCGCCGATCGCCCCCCGCGCGCGGACGACAGCTTGCCGATCGCCCGGACGCCCTGCGCGAGCGCGCTCGTGATCAGTACCGGCGCGACCCCGGTCGCCAGCGACCAGCGCAGCGCCTCCAGGGCCTCCGCGGCCCGCCCCTCGACCGCCCGGTCGGCGACCGTGAAGCTCGACGCCTCGGCCCGCCCCGTGTAGTACCGCCCGACGACGGCCTCGTCGATCGTCCCCTCGACGTCCGCGACCAGCTGCGACACCGCCGAGGCCAGCTCCCGCAGATCGCTGCCGATCGCGTCGACCAGCGCCTGGCACGCCTCCGGCGCGGCGGACCTCCCCGCCGTCCTGAACTCACCCCGCACGAACGCCAGCCGGTCCGCCGGCTTCGTCATCTTCGGGCAGGCCACCTCGCGCGCCCCCGCCTTGCGCGCCGCGTCGAGCAGTCCCTTGCCCTTCGCCCCGCCGGCGTGCAGCAGCACGAGGGTGATCTCCTCGGCCGGAGCCCCGAGGTACGCCTTCACGTCCTTGATGGTGTCGGCGGACAGGTCCTGCGCGCTGCGGACGACCACGACCTTGCGCTCGGCGAAGAGCGAGGGGCTCGTCAGCTCGGCGAGCGTGCCCGGCTGCAACTGGTCCGGGGTCAGGTCCCGTACGTCCGTGTCGGCGTCGGAGGCCTTCGCCGCGGCCACCACCTCCTGCACGGCACGGTCGAGGAGCAGTTCCTCCTGGCCCACGGCGAGCGTCACGGGGGCGAGAGGGTCGTCATTCGCAGTCTTCCTGGCCATCGCCCCAAGCATCCCACGCACCACTGACAGCGGGCCCCGACGGACCGGGGTGTACGCACACGGCAGACATCCGGGCGGAGGTTCCAGGCGGGCGGGCATGCCGCAAGGTCGTGCGTGCCACGGCCGGCGGGGTGCCTACGGTTCCTCCCGCCAGCCCTCCCACTCGCCGGCCAGCCGGTCCATCTCCCCGGGGTCCAGCCGCTCGTCCTCGTCACGCAGGACGACCAGCCACTGCGCGTCCTCGGCGTCGTCCTCCCCGGCCAGGGCGTCCCGCACCAGCCGTGGCTCCTCGACGACCTCGAACCGCTCCCGCAGCGCCTCCACGACCTCTTCCGCGGAGTCACGGTCGGGCAGCACCAGCACATGTCGTACATCACTCACGCCGGATATTGTCCGACACCGCGTCGCGGGCCGGCCCCTCAGCCCTTGCGGACGACCCGCACATCGAGGTCGACCCCGATGCCCGGCCCGACCACCGCGACGCCCCGCGCGAGCACGGTCTGCCGCTCACCGTGAAGTCGTCCCGGTGCAGGTACTACGCACGAGTTGTCCCGTGTGGCCCGAACTGACCTCTACGCGGGATTCCGTGACACCGGCACCGTGTCGAGTTCGATCCCGAACCGCTCCCGGTACACCGCGAGCACCTCCTCGTCCGCCTCCAGCTCCTTCTCCTCGCGCGTCCCGTCGGCCGCGGTCGCCGTGAACCGCCGCCCGCTGAGCGTGATCCGTCCCCCTTCCTCCGTCACCCGCGAACACACCAGCGACCGCGTGAAGTGCGACACCGACGACGTGCTGTGCCACCACGCGCCCGCCACGAAGTCACCGAGCACCCGCGGCCGCATCTCCAGGCGGTACTGCGCCCGGCCGTCCCGGAACACGTCCAGATCCGCCGCCTCCACCGTGCCGTGCCCGCCGCGCACCCCGGCCGAATCCGGACCCGCCTCGACGATCCGGAACGTGCCTCCCGGATCCTCCTGCTCCCCCCGCTCCCCGAACGCCAGCGGAAGGTGGCTGTGCGCCCCGAACCCGACATCGGCCAGCCAGTCGCCCCCGTCCACCGTCCGCACCCGCAGCGCGAGATGGTCGTAGGGGATCCCGAGCCGTCCCTCCTCCCCGTACACCCGCGCCGCCAGCAGCGCCACGTCGTACCCCAGTGCCGCGAGCAACGCCCCGAAGGAGCCGTTGAGTTCGTAGCAGAACCCGCCCCGCCGCGCGCCCACCACCTTGTCCAGCAGCCGCTTCTCCTCCAGCACGATCTCCTCGCCCAGATGGATCGAGAGGTTCTCGAACGGCACGGTCCGCAGATGCCGCAGGTGCAGTTCGCGCAGCGCGTCGACGGTGGGCCACGCCGGGTGCTCGACTCCCAGTCGGCGCAGATAGGCATCAACCTGTGCTGAGTTCATGCCCTCAGTCTCGCGCCACCTTCAGCTCACCGCCCCCACCGGTGACCGCGAGCGCGCCGTCCCGGTCCGTCCGCAGCACCGCCGCGCCCCCGGCACGCAGTGCCGCCACCGTGCCGGGCGCGGGATGCCCGTACGAGTTTCCAAGGGGTCTCCGACTAGCAGTTCTAGGAGACACTCGTCATGGCGGCATCATCGCAGGTCAGCGCCTCGCATCCGTCTACCGGGAGACCGACCCGCTACCCGACCCCCGTGAACACTCAACTCAGGGGCGTGTCTGCGCTCCGCCTCAGCGTCCTGACTGACGAGACGACCTCCCCCGAGCGCCAGCGGGAAGCCAACAGGGGCGCAGCCGCATCGCTGAGCATCGATCTGGCCGACCGTGAAGCCGTTGATCTTGGCGTATCCGCCAGCAAAACCACGCCGTTCGAGCGCCCTGAATTGGGTGCCTGGCTTCGTCGCCCGGATGACTTCGACGCCTTGGTTTTCTGGCGATTTGATCGCGCCGTTCGATCCATGGACGACATGCATGCACTGTCGCTTTGGGCACGTGAACAGCGGAAAATGATCGTGTTCGCTGAGGGCCCTGGTGGGCGGCTGGTTCTGGACTTCCGCAACCCGCTGGACCCCATGGCTCAGCTTATGGTCACCCTTTTCGCGTTCGCCGCGCAGATGGAAGCGCAGGCAATTCGCGAGCGGGTGACCAGCGCGCAGGCAGCAATGCGGACCATGCCCCTTCGCTGGCGCGGCTCACGTCCCCCATACGGCTACATGCCCGCACCGCTGGAAGGCGGTGGCTGGACGCTGGTTCAGGACCCGGATGCCGTGGCAGTCCTTGAGCGCATCGTCAAAGAACTCATGGGAGACCCGAGCAACGGCGTATCAGGAAAGAGCCTCGCAGCAATCGCGCGCGGGTTGAACGCGGATGGCATTCCGTCATCCCGTGACCACTGGAGTCTCAAACAGGGTCGGAAGACTGGCGGTAAAACCGGTGGCAAGGCTGGCGAGACTGTCATTCGCGGTCGCTTTGCCTGGCGACACAACGCCATCAAGGAACTGCTGACCAGCGAGCGGCTGTTGGGCTGGAAGCTCACTGACAACAAACCGGTACGTGACAGCGAGGGTGCGCCTGTCATGGCTACCGCCGAACCGATCCTGACCCGTGAGGAATTCGACGCAATCGGCGCGGTGCTCGCTGGGCGTTCCGTCGACAACAAGTCTGCGGATCGGGTGGACACCGTGGCGCTATTGCTCCGAGTCATTCACTGCGCCGGCTGCGGTGAACGCATGTACTTGAACCGTCCGTCTGCCAACAGCAAGAGCACCAGCAAAACGGAAACCTACAAGTGCGGTGCGACCATCAGGGGACACAAATGCGCGGCCCCGTCCATCATCAAACGCGAGTGGGCTGAGGAGTACGCAAAGGGTGAATTCCTGCGAATGCTGGGCGCGCTGGAAGTCACGCAGACTCGCACCATTCCCGGGTATGACCCTCAGCCAGAGATTGACGCCACTCTCGCTGAATTCGAAGCACACCAGGAACAGCAAGGGCGACAGCGCAGCAGTGCAGCAAAGGCAGCCTGGCAGCGACACGCAGACGCTCTTGACGCGCGACTCGCTGAACTTGAGACCCGCGAAAAAGTTGAGCCCCGCATCGAGGAAACCCGGACGGGCAAGAGTTACGCGGATATCTGGGCGAAAGCTGACACAGCCGGAAAGCGACAGCTTTTGCAAGAAGCTGGCGCGCATCTGAGCGTCAAGCGTGGCACCAGGGGGCGACAGACCAAGTTGGACGAGCGACGCGTGGAATTCAGCGTACGAGACCCGTTCTTCGCTAGTGCAGCGTACACAGCAGCAGACGCCGAAGCGGAAGAGGCTGCATGGGAATGGGAGGCGCGCCGCACGGCATCAGCAAAGTGACACGGCAGTGAAAATGGCGCAGGCCCGGACAGATCTTGGCGGATAGACCGGGCCTGCGTCCTCAACAGAGGAGACAGCAGTATGACACGCGCAGAGTTCCTGGCTCAGGCGGAGGAAGAAAGAGCAGCATGGGAACGCGAGTTCGAATTTAGAGCGATATCGAGTCAACTCGACAAACTGTATGAGCGGCAGGCGGCTGGAGACGTAAGCACATACGTGGCGCAGCGCGTTGACCGATTGGAACGCGTTCAGCAGTGCTTGATGGGGCAGCCGCAGATGCTTGCTGGCTAGGCCCCTCAGCGCCCCTCTCAGCCCCGTTCGGGCGTCCCATGCGGGATTGCTCGGGCGGGGCTCTTTCATGCCCTCAGGCAGGCGCGTACGGCACGCGGGCGAATAGCGCTCTTTTTGAGGTCGACCTAGCCGACAGCGGGACAGCGAAGTGACGAATAGAAGCCTAACGAACAAGACTAGCAACCCTCTGACCTGCACATAGTGATGAAGTGACGAAATGACACGCACTCCACATCTCTATAGGGATCTCTATGCAAAAGCCGAAGTGGGGTGCAGATCGTCACTACGTCACTTAGGTAACCCTCACTCGAATCAACGCCCCCAGGCAATCCACTCGCTACCTACCTAGTAGAGGCAGCGACAGGTAACCGACTCGCTATCTCTCCAGTACAGGGATGCAGATGCCGCCAGCATTGATCACGCGCCCACCCAGAGACCAAGCCCCTGCGGCTGCGTCGAGTTCGTTCACCCTTCCTGGCGGCAGGGGTTCGGCTCCGCAGTTGCAGGGGCTTTTCTGCGTCTAGGAGGCATCCCGCTGTGGCTACGCCTGACTACAAGCTTGCGCACACCCGCGTAAGGAGTCGCTACGGACCGGCAAAGAACTGGTTCTGTGCGTTCTGCGGACTGAGCGCTGACCACTGGGCCATTGACCATGACTCGCCTGATCTCCAGCGCGACGAAAAGGGCCGTGCTTACAGCCTGGACCCGGACCACTACGTGAGTCTCTGCCGTCGCTGCCACGGCGCGTATGACAAGCACGTTGCCCAGCACGGAACGACCGGACTCCTTCAACTGCTGGAACGGCTTTGGGATTCGGCCTCAGACGAACAGCGCGATGCAAGCCGGAAGGGCATCCTCAGTTCGATCGGCTGCCTGCTACGAATCGGCTACCTGCGCCCCGGACGCGATCGGGCCTATAGACAGCGCTGACGCTCGCACTTGGCAGGTACGACTTTCGTAGGTCGCAGCCCTCAGCCGGCCAACAGTGCCGGACTCCCCTAGGGACAAACCCCTAGGCCTCAAGCGGGGAGCCTAACCCCGCAGAAATGGAGAACATCATGTCCACCCCTATCAGCCCCGCTGACCTTATGGTTCAGGCGAACGACCTGAGCCCGGTGGTCACCGCCGCTCAGCGCGCTGTAGTTGAGAACAGCAAGGGTATTGACGCCGATCAGGCATCGCGCATGGCAACCACGCTGATTGACGCCGCCCGCAGTGCACAGCGCACCCTTGCTGACACGCGGAAGTACCCTGCTGGTCGTCGCGCTGAGGCCGATGAAATCCTGGTCAAGGCTGAGGGCGAGTACAGCGAGTGGCGGCAGACTTTCGAACTGGTCGAAGCTGTCTATCTCGCAGAACTCCGAGTCTCGCTGTTCAAGGCTCCGACCGGCACTGACGCCCTGATCGCGCGTCAGGATGCCGAGCAGGTTCTTCGGCGCCGTGACATGTCGCTGCACGACGTATTCCGCACGCTGGTCAGCGCGGGTGGCCCTGTGGCGCAGCTTGCCATCTCTCCGTGGCTTGAGCTTGTGGCTACGGGTCGTGGCGCTGACGCTAAGGCGCTGCGCGCTGTCGCTGAAGAGGACTTCCTTCAGCAGGCTGCGGCGAAGGGGGATGACACGGCGCGCAAGATGCTGGATGCCCCCACCGCGTATACCAAGGTGCGCATTGCAGTGGACAAGATTGCGTCCGAGTGCCTGGCTGTGAACCGGTCTGCTTTTGCTCAGCGAGCCATGTCCTGGGGCAGTGAGGCGCCCGAGATGGCTGCCGAAATACGGGCCCTAAAGGCGCAACTTGCGCGAGCCCAGGCAAAGTCTCCCCAGGAAGGCTGACACCGATTGCAGGGGGGCCGGGTGCGCTGAGCGCGTACCTGGCCCCCCACCTCTGTGCGTACAGGGCTCCGCTGGTGGATGGGCTGGGCACGACACAGGCTCACGCGCTGTCACTCACGCTGAGTGAACGTCCCTGATGTCCGAGTTGCCCGGTAGGGGTGGGGATGGACCCCTTACCCCCTAGGGGAGGTTGAACGCGGGGGAGGGCTCTGAGGTGCGCGCCCTATTTCAAAGGCTCAATCGCGCGATACAAAGCGTGATACATAATCACTCTCAGTAAGGAATCCACGTGATCAGCACGACTCGCCGGGGCAATTACGCACCCCGCCAAGACAAGATCCAACCAATCCTCATAGACGCTGTGTGCACTCTTCCGGTTCCGCCTCTGCCTGCTGGGCGCACTTGGACTGACCGCGAATGCCAGCGCTGGCAGGAACTTTGGACGTCATCCGCTGCAAATTTGTGGGCTGAAGACGTCGTTGGCATCGTCGCTGTCTACGTCGTCCTGGAATCTCAGTTCCTAAATGGACGCATCAGCGCGGGCGTCCTCGGCGAATTCCGGCAGATTGCCGAACAGCTTGCACTTACGCCTGCCTCCCGCATCCGCCTGAACATCCGAATTCGCGAGGCCGGCGAATGACCCTGACACCCCGACAGCAAGCCATGGCAGCCGCTCGCGCCGCCAAGGAAGAACAGGCAGACCAGCGCAGACCATTTGGCCCCTGGGGCGAGCGTGATAGCTCGGCTTGGCCCGTGTGTGAGCGCCACAACTTCGGCGTTCAGCCTGGCACTTCCTGTCTGCTCTGTCGGATGAAGAACGGTTAGAACTGCCCCGCGCTAGCTCAAGCTGCCATCGTCGTCCAAAGCGGCCTGCGCAAGGGATACAAACTGACTCAAGGTACGACTGTACCGCTTGCTCGCGCTGGTGACTTTCTGGGTGGTGAACTGCCAGGTGCGCTGCTCTGTCTCCTGGCGTTCAGCCAGGACCGCCGATAGCGCGACCGCATACTTGAACAGCTCGTCGCTCAATTTAGCAAGGCTCAAAGCGACTTCGCCGACATTCTTTGGACCAGCGAGCGCCACTTCAACGGCCAGCTTCTCCACAGCCACTTGCTTTTGGAGAAAATCAGGTATGTCTTCATCGCGAAGTAGCAAGTCCTCGGGCACTTCGATGTCGAAAAACTCATAGTGTCCAACCATCTTTTCGAAGGCTGTGGCCGCGCCTAGTAGCTCCCTGTACAGGGAATGGCGAGGCTCTCTGCGCTCTCGACGATGTTCTGAGCGGGCAGCGATACGCGCCCCTTCCCGCTGAGCCCAACCTGTCGCCAGGGCCGCGCCAATCGTCGCCACCGACCCCGCCAACGCCCCTAGCACTGCTGCCAATCCCGCATCCATGGCGCCATCTTTCGCAGCAGGCGCAGGCCGGTCAAGGGCTCCCTGGTCGGGCCTCAGCCGGCCGATCGAGGCCCATACCTGAAAGGGCGTCAGATGACCAAGCCAAGAGACCTACTCGGCGCACTCGCCCTAGTCGCTGCGCTCGTCGCCACTGCATCCGCTGAGTACCAACTAGCCCGCGCAGCCGGATTCGGGGAGTTCACAGCGGGATGCGTGCCTGCGGCCCTAGATGTGTACGCGCTGCGTGCATTCAGCGTCCGGCGGGATGTATCCGCTGTCGTCGCTGCGCTGATCGTGACGAATGCACTGGCGCACTTGGCGAGTTCAGGCCTGCTGCCGGTCGGTGTGCCCCTGGTCGTCGCTGTCAGCGCGATAGCCCCGCTGGTTCTCTGGCGCGTGAAGGCCCTGAGCGCCCCTGTGAGCGTCCCGCAGCCTGAGTCAGCACCCGAGACTGCCCCTGCGCCTACTGAGTCGGCAGAACGGCATACAGAGCCCTCGCCGCCTGAGCCTGCTGACCCATTGCTGCCAACTGCGCAGCGAATGCAGCGGGATGCGGGGAAGCTGCCAACCCTGCGCGCACTCCAAAGCGAACTGCGTGTTGGTCAGGCGCGAGCACAGCGCATCCGAGCCGCACTCGCTGCCACATAGACAGAGCCCTGATCCTGAGCCGCACTGGCCCGGGGTCGGGGCTCTTCGGCGTATGCGGCGTTACTGCTACCGCTCGATAGCCTTTAGCCCCTGGTACGCCTCTCGCAGGTCTGCGCTCTCTGGCAGTTGCTTAGCCTCAACAGCCTTGACAACTTCCAGCGCACGCCAGTGATTACTAGGCACCACCTTGCCGGACAGGATGGCTTTCTGGGCTGCGTCGCAGGCTTCGTCAAGTCGGCTCTGTTCGAGCAGGACTAAAGCCAGATCAATATTCGCCGAAGCTACGCGCCTAGGCCACCTAGTCACATCGTCGCTGGGGCTGAGCCTGGCAATCACTTCCCGCGCGTAGGGTTCCGCTGCTGCATCGCCGAGCCATGCAAGGGTTGTCGCTGTGTAGGAAAGCGATTTGGCGGGGTCATACCGGTAATGGTGCTCTGGCGTATCCGGCGTGCCCAGCGCAGCCGACATGTCCTGTACGCGCTTGATCGCTGAGTAGGTCTCTTTCCCCTCGCCCAGCCTTGCGTGCGCCCTGCCCTCTTGCGCTGTCGCCTGAATCAGCGCGGAAGTACCGGCCGGCGCAATGTCCTGCGCTGTACGAGACAGCTCAACAGCCTGCACGTAGTCGCCATCGGTGAGTACGCGCCACGCTTCTGTTTCGTAGCACCATGCTTCAATCTCGCGCTGTCCTGCTTCCCTGGCGAGCGTGGCAGCAGTTTCCAGCCGGGCCGTAGCAGCGTCGTCCTGCATAAGGTCGATATGAACCGTGGCGCCCAGCAGCGACAGCCATCCGCCGACAACCAACAAGCGCCGGTGCTCGGATAGCGTCTTTTTCCCGTCCAGCAGTTTCACGACGTACGCCGAGTGTTTGCGCACCTGCCGCAGCAAGTCAGCGGGGTCAGCCTTGGGGTAGGACATGGCCAAGTGATCGAACGCGTGCTCAAGCCGTTCCAGCGTGGCATTTCCTACGTCGCTGGCCTGCACTCGCCGGGCAAGCTCCCAAGCGTCCAATTCGTCATCGTGCTGCTTGCTGTCCTCAGCGCTGAACGACAGACCGAGATACTCATTAACCGCCTGGATCAGCTCAGCGGATGGCGCCTGTTTACCGCTGAGTACGCGGCTCAGGTAGGCAACGTCGTAATGGAGTTCCTTGGCTGCGCCCCTGAGGCTCTTCCCCTGCGCTTTGAGTGCGCTGCGTACCTCGGTCCCGAAGTCCATCATCGTCCGCCCGTTGGCCGTTGACTGTTGACTCCCAGCCTAGTCAACGCTGGTCAACTGCCCTACTGATGCGCTGAATCGGTTGAGTCGACAGACACAACGAAGGACCCCCGAGCCACACGGCGGCGTGACCCGGGGGCATGGACCACCTGATGAGAGCAGGCAGCCATGACAGAGACTACGGCGCGCAATGTTGACAGCGGAATGGCGCTGAGAAGCGAAAAGGTCACAGCGGCTACGCCCCTGCCGAAGGGGTGGGGGTCGTTCTGCTCGACACCCGACAGCCGTCACCGGTCGCACTGGTACGCAACAGCGCCATGGGACGTGTTCGCCCTCAAGGAGGAATACGGGCCTGAGGCGCAGTACCTGACTCAGATGGTTGATGCCCCCACGTGGACCGAGCTGCATAAGCAGGTGGCTGCTCAGGTGACGATCCGCGAGTCACTGGGCCGTGGCGACGACTGCTGAGCCGTATCACCCGAAGCCACGCGCCGGACGAACACCAGGCGAAGCACCCTGGACCCTGTGGAAGCACGGTGACCTGTGCGGGTGCTGCGCTGGCCACCGTGAAATCTGGTGTGAAGGCTGCTGCGGATTCGGTGGCTGTCGGCTCTGCGGGTGGACTGAGAGGCTTCCCTGCCCTGTGTGCGTTGGCGGAAGCGCTGAGCCTGTCCGCTGGTGAGACTGCCCCGTAGCGCCCTGGGAAGTTCCTGAGAGTCGCTACGGGGCTTTCCGTTGCTCAGCGCTGACCTAGAGCCGCGCGCAAGGCCTCTTCCAGTGCCCGTGCCGCTGGGGAGTTCAGCCGTTCCCCTCGAAGCTCTGCGACATGGGCAACCTCCCTCACGCGCACCGCCAACTGTGCAATCAGCGAGCAGAGTTCATCGCGCGAGGCTTCCGGACGCTGAGACATGGCCAGCGCGTAAACGGCATCGTTGCGGGCCGTACTGATGGTGTGATCTTCGGTGCGGTCGCGCAGTTGCTCAGCGCCGCTAGGCTCAGTCATGCCGACTCCAACCAGTCGGTAGGCCCCGGTAGGAAGCTCTGACCCTTCCTGCTGGGGCACTTTCGTTTCGACCTGATCAGCGTACGGAAATCCGTGTCCCCTGAGGCGCCCTGAAAACGGCTGCGCCTAACCCCTGTTGCCCTGGTCTTGCAGCAGATGTATGGCGCTGACCAGGGCAGACGTGTTAGAACTGGAAGTCACGACCCTTTGGGTTGTCCGCGCCGCAGGAGATGAGTGCCAGCCGCGGAGCCACCCGGCGTATGAGACCCGGGTCCTGGTAGGCCGAGCCGTGGTGGGCGACCTTCAGCACGTCCACGCCCTCCAGCGCCTCGGCCGCCGGTGAGCGGGCCAGTGCCCGCTGCGCCGGGGGCTCCAGATCCCCGAGGAGGAGCAGGCGCAGTCCCGCCGTACGGACCAGCAGGGCGACGCTGGCGTCGTTCGGCCCCTCCGGCACCGGGTGGGCCGGAAGCACCCCCGGAGGCATCCCGGGAAGCCCTTGAGGCGGCGAGCCGGGCGACGGGTCCGGGGGTGGGCTCGGGGGCGGCCAGACCACCTGCCACGACAACTCCCCGGCCCGCCGCTGCTCCCCGACCGCTGCCGTGGTCACGGGAATCCGCCGCGCCGTCGCCAGCCTGCGTACGAACGCGGCCTGGTCGGCCGGTTCCTCGAAGCCCGTCGTCTCGATCGCGCCCACCGCCCGTCCACGCAGCACCCCGGCCAGCCCCGCGACGTGATCGGCGTGGAAGTGGGTGAGCACGACCAGCGGGATCCTGCTGATGCCCAGTGAGCGCAGGCAGTGGTCGACGAGCTGGGGGTCGGGTCCCGCGTCCACCACGACGCCGGCTCCCTCGCCCGCCGCGAGCACCAGGGCGTCGCCCTGCCCCACGTCTTCTCTGTCAAGTTCTGCTTGTTGAAACCAACCGGAAGATCGCAGGCGACGTTATCTAGGTGCGACGGACCTCTGTGCAGCTCAGGGGCTGGCGATGCACCGATCAGACTCGACGGCGGCCGGCGAGCATGGACGACGCCAGAGCAGCTCGCCCGGCTGCAGCACGCCCTCGACGCGGCGGCACGGCGCCGGAAGCGGGCCGAGGCGGCGTGCGGCCCGTGGGGCAGCTGCACAGGTAAAGAAGGTAAAGGATTAGGAGCCCCTGCTCCGTCAAGGTAGAGGCTCCATTGCTTACCAATTCCCATGCGACTGACCGGTGTTCAAGGGCGAACAAGATCGAATTCGCAGAGGTGTTCCGAACCTATCCCTCATGCAACTAATTGCAGCGGGAACACTTCGAACTTTCTCAAGTGTTGGAGTCATTGACGCCGCTTTTGCACCCAGAAACGGAGGCCCCCCGACCCTCGCGTGGAGGTGTCTTGTCCAAGAAGAACTCTGCGGGACGTCAAGAAAGTTCCGCTGCTCACGATTCTAAGCCCGAGGCCCCTCGGCGGACCAGCGCTCTTGGCGTGCGCGGTCGTGTCGACCAGTGACAGAGCCGAGCACCTCGACAACAAGGAGTGATGCCTATGAGGCAATGAACCTTATTCGGAAGTCCCATCGTCCTCAAACAAACAGCGCGCCGCTGAGGCGGTCGAGAGTGAGGTGATCAATATGCGCTGGGGAGAACTCGGTATCGCCGTATTGGGTGCTGTGATCGGACACCTGATCTTCTGGTTGATCTTCGCGAATCTCGTCCCGGCGTTGGCGGCCTGACCCATGTGACCATCTGCTTGCCCGGCGGAGACACATGACCCAGGCGCGCCAAGCCGACCACCGGTAAGAGCAATCCTAGGAGGTGGTCTAAGGCGAGCCTAGCGCTCGCCAGTAGGGCGGTGCAGCTAGCCTGCACCGCCCTACATCTGTGGTATTCGATCAACCTCTCAGCTCAGCGCTTAGGGATCAGGGAGTTGAGTCGGGTGAAGAGCTGATCGGCTCGTGCGATCGTGGCCGGATTGATCAGCGGCGTCAGGGTGGCCTGCTCGCGGAGGAGAACGGCCGCCGGCTTGTAGTGGTTGAACCGCGCCGTGATGTTCCGCTTCTTGAACTCGGCCTCGATCTGGCGGACAACGCGGGGGTCCTTGGCGTTGAGGTCCGCTGCCGTGATCGGGGTGGTGAGCTCGGCCGTGTAGGCGCGGTTGACCAGTTCCAGGTAGAAGTCACGGTCGAAGAGGTCCTCGACGTCGGCGTCAGCCGCGCTGGTGAACTCGCTGATCTCGACGAGGCCGTTCTTGGCGAGCTGGCCGTTGTCCCGGAGGCGCTGGATGGCGCCGACGTCCTTGGTGCTGGAGTCGACGAGGACCGCGACGTTCAGTTTGTTCGCACCCAGGAGGGTCACGAAGGTGGACAGCTTCCCCGATCCGCCGATGGGGGTCTTCACCCAGCGGGGGTCAAGCCCGGTGGAGCCGTTCGCCTCGGCGATCTCCGTGAGGACGTCCAGGTAGATCAGGTCACTCGGGCCTTCGAGGAGCAAGACGTGCTCGCCCACGAACAGCGTCTGGGTCATCTCGATCCCCATCGCGGTCAGCAGCGGGAATACGGTGTCCTCGTCGGCCTTGAAGATTTCCGAGGAGACCTTCGCGCCGCCGCGTTCCAGGTCGATGACCGTCCGGACCCTCTGGATGTGGTCGGGATCGACCATGAACGGGGAGTGCGTGGTGTAGAGGACCTGATGCTTGGGGGCCAGCCGCTCGTCGATCAGACGGAGCAGGTCCGCCTGTGCTCGGCCGTGCAGGGACAGGCCCGGCTCGTCCAGCAGCAGGATCAGGTCCGTGGTGCGTGCGTCCTCCAGCTCGTTGAAGTAGGCGAGGAAGCTGAAGAACCAGACGAAGCCGCGGGAACGGTCGTCGAAGGGGACCGATGCCTTGTGGCGGGTGTTGAAGACGCGGACCTGGAGGATCGGCCCCTCGTTGAAGGGCGGCTGGGCCCCGGTTTCGGGGGTCAGGACCTTCAGCTGGACTTCCAGCTCCTTGTTCTGCGACCAGTAGTCGAAGACCTCTTCCGAGATGACGTTGCCCGCGTTCTCCAGCTCACGGATGAGCCGTTCGTGCTGACCGGAGTCCTGGAAGTCCTCTGGTGAGACTCCCGCCATGTCCAGCAGGCTCAGCAGAGCGCGCTCGCCGCGCTTGAGGTCTCCCGAGTCCCGTCGCCGGATCAGCTCGGGCAGCGAGACCTTGCCGGGCATCGTGTCGTAGTCCGCGAAGTAGACGAACTTCGGCATGAGCGGGGCAGCATACTTGTCGATCAAGTACGAGCCGAGATCGCAGTCGCGCCAGCCCCGGATGCGGTCGGCCAGCGCGGATGCCTCGGACGGGAGCTCGTCCAGTGCGTCGAGGGCGTCGAGAAGGTCCTCGATCGTGTTCGCGCCGCCGATGGCCTGGGCGGCCGCGGCCGGCAGGTCCAGGGCGGAACGCAGGTGGTCGACGACCGCAGCCTCGTTGTAGTGGAGCTCGAAGGTCTCCTCGTCGTCCCGGTAGCCGATGACCACCTCGAATTCGGGGTTCCTCAGGGCCTTCGGGCCGAGGTCCTCCTCGATGGTCTTGATCTCGGTGTCGTCGAAGCGGAACGTCGCCTGGACCACGGGGATCTTCTGGTCGGCCGGGAGCTTCTTGCGGTCGCGGGTCTTTCGGGCGGGGAAGTCGACTACTTCGTCGAAGGAGGCGGGCTCCACGGGGTTGAGCCGGAAGAGCGCCTGGAGGAGCGTCGTCTTGCCCGACTCGTTCTTCCCGACGAAGCAGGTGACGTCGTTCTCGACGTCGAATATGGAGGAGTCCTCGATGGAGCGGTAGTCGGTGATACGGGCCTTGATCAGTTGCACTGTGCTGTGGGTCCTTCCTCGTTTCCAGCGAGGTGGCCCGGCGTGCCGGATCGAGAGGCGATGATCACAACGACATGACGCCAAGTGCCTTCGGCGTTGTGTTCGAGGTATGTTCCAGATGCCAATCAGGAGAGACCCCGGTGCCCGTCGACCTCGACGCCGCCGGGGTCCTCTTTTGAGCTAGATCTGAGGGTAACCCCCGGCACTGACAGTGCCGTACGAATTGTCTTCGAGCGTGATCACTGCGTCGGCGGCCGCGGCTGCGTCGGAAGGACGCGCAGGTTGCTCGGCGGTTCGGTCAGCTGGAGCCGGAGCTGACGGTTCTCCATCACGACCTGGTGCAGGGCGCCGACCAGTGCCTCGTTGTCGGTCTTGAGGCGGTCGATCTCCTTCAGCGCCTCCGCCCGGAGCTCCTTGGCCTTGACCAGCTGCCGTCGGAGTCGCTTCTCGCTGTCGGGCATCTCGCCGCGGGCGCGGACCTTCTCGTAGAACTCGTTCTTGAGGTCCAGGTGCCGTTGGGTGAGGGCATTGCGGGGGACGTCGGCCTCCGTCGCGAGGGCGACGATGGTCAGTGCTCCGTTGGACCGCTGCGGGGTTCCGCTGAGGATGCGGTCCATGGCCGCGCGGATGCGTTCGCGTTCGTCGGCTGCGGGGCTCATGCGGGTGCCTCCGAGAGGGTGATCCGTTCGCGGTAGTGCTTGTCCGCGAGGTCGCGCAGGCCGGCGGCATGGTCCCGGAGCCGTTCGGCTAGGGGGCCGGGGACGAGTTCGCCGGTGGCCTGCTTGTCGAGCTCGTCGGCCTTGAGGACGAGCTGGGCCGCGTGCTGGTCGGTGCGGGCGATGTTCGCGCAGGTCGACACGCAACGCTCAAGCCTGGGGGTTTCCTGGCTCCCCCGGAGCCGACAGAGCGCCTTGTCGGGGTTATAGACGCAGGTCAGGAAGGCATTCGGGTTGTCGTGAACGGCCAGGGTGGGGTTCGTCAGGAGCTTGCGGGCCTGTCGGGTGGTGAAGATGACGCCTTCGAAGGCGGGGGCCTGACCGGCGGCGAGGATGGCCCGCCGTGCGGCCGGTCCGGAGATCCCACTTCCGGCGGCCCGGTCTGCGGCGAGGGTCGCGAGGGTGTCGGCGGTTGCTCTGGCGGTCTCGATGTCGAGCAGGTCGTGGATGCCGTCGCGGCTGCGGGAGGCATAGCCAGCGCTGACGGCGGTGCGCATGTGGCCGTACTGAATCGCCAGGGCGATCAGCCCTCCCGGGCGGCGGGCGATGTGCCAGGCCAGGGTGCGGCGGAAGCGGCCCGTGCCGATCGCGCCGTGCGGGTCCGGTGGAATGGCCTCGTGCGGACGGTCCAGGCGGTGGGCCAGCTGCGAGGCCCAGGTCACGAAGTGCTCCACTCTCTCTCGCAGGGTCTCGGCGCGGAGCGCGACCTTGGTCCGCTGGCCGAAGCCGCCGAACTGGTGGAATTGGCTGCCGAAGAGGAGTTCCCCGGCGGGGACGACCCGCTCCAGCACGCGTATGGCGGAGACGACCGGGGCGATGGCGACCCAGGGGACGTCCCGCAGTTCACCGGTGGAGAGGTGGTTGCCGTCCTCGTCGACGGCCGTCTTGTAGACGTGTCCGTGGATCACGTGCCGCTGGCCGGGCTCGTCGGGGTCGGGGCAGCATCCCGACCGCAGGCCGAGTACTTCGCCGGGCCGCATCCCGGTCAGGTAGGTCAGGACGATGAAGCAGGCCGTGCCCAGGTGGCGCATGAGCAACGGTGCCTCGTCGAAGTCGATGTCCTCGGTCCATCTCGCTTCGCCGACCGTGCCGTTGATGGGCGAGGGCAGCGGGCATGCGCCCGGATGGGCGGCCAGATACTCCTTCCACCGCTTCCGCTTGCTGGTTGCGATGTTGATCTGGGCCAGGGCCGAGTCCGTGAGGCCGGCGATGTAGAGGGACGCGGCCAGCCGCCGCCCGTTGACGTTGATCGTGGGCATCGGCCGACGGTGCTCGGCCAGCTCGGCGAGGTAGGCGTTCAGGCGGGCCAGGCCCTCCTTGCTCCGCGGGGCCGTCTTCGCGGCCGTGGTCAGCCGCCGGTTCTCGGCCCAGGCGGCCAGGATGTCCTCGGCGAAGTCGTCAACCACCCGCAGGGCCCAGATCAGCAGCGGGCCCATCGTCTCCGGGCTGATTGCTTCGGTGAGGTTCTCACCGCCGGCCGACGCGGCGGGGAGGAAGTCGTCGATCCCCTCGCGTTCCCAGGGCGGTTCGGGGATGTTCAGCGGGAACGGGCTGGTCCGGTCGAACATCCACAGCCGTGTGAGACCGATCAGGTCGGCGCTGACGGTGTTGCGGTTTGCCTTCTTCTTGCGGTTCAGCGACAGCGCATAGCCGCGGAAGTGTTCGTCGGTGCAGGCCACCAAGCTCGTGACGCCCTGCTTGTTCAGCCAGATCGCGAACCGCCTCCACTGCAAGACCGTGCGATAGATCGTGGCCGCCGACTGTCTCGTCCGCATCGAGGGAGGACGCCCCTCCAGGAAGATGTCAGGCAGCGCGATGTTGATCATCAGCCAGGCCAGGTAGCGGCACTCCTCGCGCATCGATGCCGGGAAGGGTTTCCAGAGGACTCGGACCCGTTCCGTGCTCGGGTTGGCGTTGATCGGGTCCGTCGACCAGGCGTCGTCACCGTAGCGGGAGACCGGCCCGGTGTAGCCGTCGACGAACAGGTCTTCGGGGATGACGGGGGTGTCGGAGGCCGGGATGGTCAGGGGAATCTCGGCGGTCAGCGTGCTCACGAGTCGAAGTGTCCGTTCAGAAGGTCGTCGATGATCTGCCGGTCCCAGTCGCTGACCCGCTGCTGTGCCTGCTTCCAGACCTCGGTGCCGAGCCGTTGCCGCAGGTCTTCCAGCCGGGCATGGGCGTCGTACCAGTCCGCCATCCAGGTGGCCGGGTCCAGGACACTGCGGAGGTTTGCCAGGGCGGCGTGCAGATGGGCGAGCCGGGGGTGGTTGCTCGGTGTGACCCGGGCGTTCGGGCAGGCGGTGCAGAGCAGGAACGATGCCCCGCAGCCCGCGCCGGGCGGCGTGAACGGACTGTGCTCGAAGTCCGAGCACGACACCGTTGCCGTCTCCTGCTCGCCGGCCTGCGGAGCATCGGCGAGCTGGGCCTGCAGCACGGTCCGGCGGGCCGCCTCGACGGCGTCACTCACGCCGTCCGCGATGACGTCGGCCGCGGCCTCCTGGACCTGGGGCTCAGGCAGCACATAGACACGGTCGTGGGTGTCCTGGGTGTTCTGGCCGGGCTCGCGGCGGTGCACCACGTTCACGGTCTTGCGGCCCCGCCGCAACACCTTGCTCGGCAGTCCCTGGCCTTGTGCCCAGAGGGCGGCCGCGGCTGTGTCGGCGCCGAGCCCGAACGGGCCCAACCGGATCAGTTCGCCGACCGAGTTGGTCGCCGCCTCGCTCTTGTTGCCCTTGCTCCTCCAGACCAGCAGGCGGTCGATCTCGGGGGCCCGGTCCGCGACGTATGCGCGGGCGTGGGCCGTGGCCTCCAGGGCGTCCGAGATCAGTCGCCCGGGCGAGTCGACGCCGTGGTCGGTGATGTTGCGCGACTCGAAGTGGTGCCCGGCGTGACGGCGGCGCTTCTCCAGCTCCAGCCGGTAGACCTTCGCTCCGCTCTTCTCTCCGGAGTCGGGGACGGCCCGCGGGACTCGCATCTCGGACATGGTGGTGCCGTTGAAGCCGAACTCCGTGACCAGCAGAACTCCGAGCGCGGCCGCCTCCAGCCGCGTCAGGAACAGCCGTTGCCAGGTGTGCTCTGGCCTCCCGCCGCCCAGCACTCTCGCGTAGTGGGGAACGATTCCCCGTGTCCTGCCGTTCGAGCTGGTCCGGCGGGGCAGGTCCCCGGTCCGTGCCAGCAGGTTCAGTGCCTCGCCGACCTCCCACTCCTTGCTGCCTCGGACGAACTCGCCGTTGCGCCAGGCGTTCAGGTACTCGGTGTTCTCGCGGATCCGCAGCAGCGCGGACCTGAAGGTCCGACGGGCCTCGGTCTTGATCCTGCGGAACTCGTGCGGCTCGAAGGCTCTCTCCTGCACCTTCGGTTCCGGCAGGCGTCGGGCCATTACCGCCCTGACCTCCTGCGGCAGGCGGCTGTCGGCCCGTAGCAGCTGCTGCGTGACCATGATCTGGTCGTAGCCGGTCTGTGCCTTGGTCTTGCGGCTCAGCCGCCAGGCCGACCACATCGCGGCCGTCAGATCCGGGACGTCCGTCGGCGGCTTCTCCTGGCTGGACAAGAACTCGCCCAGGGCACTCAGGTGCCGCCACGTGCCCTCGCTCGTCCTCAGTGACGTCCAGGCGCCGTTGGTGCACTTCTCTGCGAAGAGCACCGCCAGCGAGCGCTGCATCGCCGCAGCCATCGGCAGCAGCCCGAAGTCGTAGGCACGTGTGGTGCCCTGCTTGGTGGTGTGGCGTACCACCACGTCGCCCGGGTCCTCGCCGAGAACAGGGGGACGGCGAAAGGGCGTCGTGGGCAGTGCAGCCTTGCGGCCGCGGCGGCTCATGCCGACACCGCCGGGATGAGCTTGGCGTCGATGTCCTGGATGCCCTCGCTCTCCTCGGCGATCCGCGCCAGCAGCGAGGTGACCCGGTCCTGGGACCACCCCCCGCCGCCACCCTCCACCGGCTCGGGCTCGGCCATCAGCGACCGCAGCTGCAGGTCCGAGACGGGCGCGAGGTAGATCTCCCGCGTCGTCTCCAACTGGGCATGTCCCAGCAAGTCCTGGACCATCCTCCACGGGTCTCCATAGAGAAGCCGGAAGTCCCGTCTCTCCTCCGGTGTCAGCCCCATCCGCAGGTCAACGACGTGGTGGAGGACCACCAGCATGAACAGGGCGAAGGAGTGCCTGGCCATGTGCGGGGTGCAATACGGAGGTTCGGCGACGACGCCGTCCAGCACCTCGGCGCATCTCAGTGAGGCAGTGCGAAAGACGTTCTCCCACGACGCCGGGCGGAACGGCAGACCGGACTCGTTCAACCACAACCACAGCGGTTCCGGCCCCGCCGGGCCTTCGATGAACATTGTCATCCGCTCGGCCACGTCTGCATCGGACAGCGGCGTCCGCCCCTCGACTCCGTCCTGGTCCCGCCAGTGCAGCACCTTCTTTCGCAGACCCGCGACCTTCGTGACCAGCCGCATCTGCGGCAGACTCTCGTAGCGGCCCTTGGCCTGGGCCCGGCAGATCGCGTCCGCCCGCGACGACTCCATGTAGCCCTCGACGCCGCCGACCACCGGCGCCGCGGCGTAGAAGGTGCGGGCCCGCTTCGACTTCGTCACCGCCGGCGCCAGGCGCCCCGAGTAGTAGCGGGCACCGCCCAGCCGCGTGCGCGGCATCTCGATGGTCAGCAGCGATGCCGCCTCGGTCAGCCGCATTCCCGACGACAGCAGCAGGTCCGCGAAGGCCGCGTTGCGGTCCTCCAGCCGCCCCACCCAGTCCGCCGCCGGCACCCCCTGGGCTGTGTAGCCGCGCAGACCAATGTTCACCCACAGGCGGAACGTCCGCGGCGTCAGCCAGTGGACATCGCTGGTTTTGGCGTCCTTCGCCCGTGCCTGCGGAACCCTGATCACCTCGCCGGTGCGGGCGATGACGTCGCGTATCAGCACCGGATTCCGTATGACGTACTCGCGCCGCTCGGCCCACTCGTAGAGGCGGGTTAGCGCGGCTAGTCCCCGGTTCCAGCGGGACCCGCCGACCTTTCCCGGGTTCGCGCTGGCCCGGGTCCGCCAGTACTCGAAGTCCGCGAGGTCGTCGTCGGTGGCCTGGTTCCAGACCTTGCCCCGGCCCCAGAGGAAGTCGAAGAACAGGCAGTAGTCGTCCGTGTAGTTGCGCTTGGTCTCCGGTGCCAGCTTTGCGAACCCCGACCGGCACAGGTACAGGCTCAGCAGTTCGTCGATCCGGTAGTCCGGCGACAACATGATCGGGTCTCCCGGATGGATCCCGAGCCGGTCCTCACGGTCGGACAGGTCCTCCATCCCCGCAAGTACGGGTATCCGATCCGCTGGTATCGATCGCCGCTCGGGTACCCAATACACCTGCCATCGCACGTGCTCCACCTGTCAGTTGGGTGTCATCAACACGCTCATCCAATAGGGAATCGCCGGCACATCACCAGCCGCCAGCCCGGCGGCGGCCAGCCCGTGACCACCCGGGTCAGCGGAGGCGGCTGCACCACCACCAGAGCCAGCACCACTGCGCACAGCCCGCACCACCATGGATGCCCGAGCAGCCGCCGCCCCACGAGCACCAGGGCCAGGATCACAGCGAGGAGCAGCGCCGCCCCCGTCCAACTGCCCGGCCAGTCCACTCCGCCGCCCGGCAGCGACGCCCCGGCCCGGGCGATCCGCGCGATCCACGAGGCCGGCCAGTGCGCGCACCACGCCAGCGCCTTGGCCACGGGCATCGCCACCGGCGCCGTCGCCAGTGCCGCGAACCCCAGCACGGTCGCCGGCGCGACCGCGAACTCCGCGAGCAGATTGCACGGCACCGCCACCACGCTCACCCGCGCCGACAGCACGGCCACGACGGGCGCGCACAGCGCCTGCGCTGCCGCGGCCGCACCCAGCGCCTCGGCCCACCTCGGCGGCACCCCGCGCCGCCGCAGCCCGGCACTCCAGCGCGGCGCGAGCGTGAGCAACGCACCGGTCGCCACGACCGACAGCAGGAAGCCGTAACTGCGCGCCAGCCACGGGTCGTACAGCACCAGCAGCAGAACCGCCGTGGCCAGCGCCGGGATCATCGACCTCCGGCGGCCGGTCGCCAGGGCGAGCAGTGCCACCGCTCCGCAGGCCGCGGCCCGCACCACGCTCGGGTCCGGTCTGCACACGACGACGAACCCGAGCGAGAGCACGCCCCCGAGCACCGCCGTCCCGCGCAGGGAGATACCGAGCCGCGGCGCGAGCCCCCGCCGCTCGGCGTGCTGCGCAAGACCCGGCGGCCCCAGGAGCAGCGCGAGCAGAATCGTGAAGTTTGCCCCGGACACGGCCAGGGTGTGCGTGAGGTCGGTCTCCTTGAAGGCCTCCTCCAGCTCCGGTGTGACCCGCGAGGTGTCCCCGACCACCAGACCCGGCAGCAGCGCCCGGGCGTCCGCCGGCAGCCCGTCGGTCGCCTCGCGCAGCCCGGCACGCAACCGTCCGGCGAACCGCTGCGGGCCCGAGGGCTCCCCCACCACGTGCGGTTCGTCCGCGTCCCGCACCCGCAGGACCGCCGCCACCCGGTCGCCGCCGGTCATGGCGGGCGCCAGCCGCCCCGCGACCCGCAGCCGCGTCGACGGCAGCAGACCGAGCCACGGCGACCGGCCCCGCCCTGTGGCCGCCCGGCCGGGTGGGGCCGGGTCCACGTCGACGATCATCAGCACCGGTGCCCGTGTGATCACCGCCGTGCCGCCCGCCTCGTGGACGCGCCGCACGGCGGCGTCGATCAGCACGGCCGTCGGAGCCACGTGATCGCCCCTGACCCTGGGCCGGGTGAGCCGCGGGTCGGACGTCACCTCGACCTCGGCGGTCACCGTCGCGTACGCCCGCGCGAGGCCGGGCACGGGCCCGCGGCGCAGATCCGCACCGTGCAGCCCGGCCGAAGCAGCCGCCGCAGCGACGCACAGCAGCACGGCGGCGACCGTCGCACGCGGCCACGACGCGACCCGGTACCGGGCGACCCGGTGCCCCCGGGCCTGGTGCCCCGCGACCCGGCGCCCGGCGGCCCGGCGCTGCGCGACCCGGTGTCCCTCGACCCGGTGGCGAGCGGCCCGGTGCCACCCCGCAAGAGGCAGCAGTCCGACGGCCGCCAGACAGCCGATCACCAGGCCCACCGCCCACTTGGGCGATGCGCCCAGGACCAGCGCCGACGTGCCCCAGGCCGCGAGGGCGGGCGGCACGAGCCGCAGGTCCGTCGGGCCTTCCTGGCGTGGCCGGGCCGTGCCGAGACGCGTGCCGGAGGAGGCGTGCACGGACGACCTGACTGGGCGGAGACCGGCAGCGGCCTCGTCCGGTCGTGGGGACGGGCCGGGGAGGCTCCTCATGGCCGTACGAGGGCGCGCAGGTCGGCGAAACGGCGGTCGCCGATGCCGTTCACCTCGCGCAGCTCGTCCACGGAACGGAAACCGCCGTGCTGGGTCCGGTAGTCGATGATGTGCTGCGCCAGCACCGGACCGACGCCGGGCAGGGTGTCGAGCTGGTCGGCGGTGGCCGTGTTGAGGGAGACCGGAGCCGCCGGTGCGGCCGCCCCGCCCGCCGCCGCACCGGGGGCGCTCCCGGCGGCACCGGCCGGGCCCCCGGGAGCCGTGCCGCCCGTCCCCGGCCCACCGACGGGACCCGGTGCCCCGACGATGACCTGCTCGCCGTCGACCAGGAACCGCGCACGGTTCAGCCCGTCGGTGTTCGTGCCCGGCTTCACCCCGCCCGCCGCGTGCAGCGCGTCCGCCACCCGTGAGCCGGGCGGCAGCCGGTGGATGCCCGGGTCCCGGACCTTGCCCCCGACGTCCACGACGATCTCGCCCGCGCCCGCCCCGGTCTTCACCGGCCCGGACGAGGCCCCGGCGGACGTGCCGGCGGCGCCCGGATTCCGCTGCTCACCGGCCGGACCGCTCTCCTGCCGCTCCCCGTACGGCACGGCGGCCCGCACCACCTCCGGCGGCTTCACGGACTGCGTCCGCCCCGTCCAGAAGTGCTGCACGGCGAAGGCCGCCGCGACGACGAGCACCACCGTCAGGGCCAGCACGCTCCGTCGCTCCAGACCGCACCTGGTCTGCAACCACAGCGGCATCCGCTCCCGCAACGCCAGACCGGCCCGCTCCCGCCACACTCCCTCCCCGCCGCGGCCACCCCCGCCCACCGACTCGGAGAGGACGCCCACAGGCTGAACGACAGTCGGCCCAGGGAGGTCGCCCACAGGCTGCACGACGCTCGGCTCGGGGCAGACTCCCCCAGGCCGCACGACAGCCGACTCGGCGAGGACGCCCACCGGCTGGGCCGCGGTCTCCTGAGCACCACCCCACCACCGGCTCTCCTCATCCCCGGAAGAGCCCGGCGGCCCCTGCCCCGACTCCCGGTGCCCCGGGGGCCGTTCGACCGGCTCGGCCCGTCCCGGGAACCCCGTCGGCCCGCTGTGCCCGTCGAACAACACCCCCGCCCGCCGCCGCAGTTCCTCCGCGGAGTCCTGACGCTGCCGGGCCCGCCCGTGCGCGGCCGGCCGACGTCGGCGATGACGGACGCGCCCGTCGGACGCCGGCCCTCGGCCCGGCCCACTGGTCGCGGTCGCTGTGCGTGAACGTGATCGAATTGCCATGCGACGAGGATCGGCCACCTCGCCCCACTCGCGATGATCTTGGTCGATTCCCGGGGACACCACGCCCGTTGTGGAAAACCCCGCCACTCACACGGGTGGACGCGGCCTCGCAGCAACGTTCACCGGGGCGAAACGACAACTCCCAGCAGCCCGGGCCCCGTATGCGCCCCGATCACCGCGCCGACCTCACTGACATGCAGATCGGCGAGCCCCGGCACCCGGGTCCGCAGTCGGTCGGCGAGGGCCGACGCACGGTCCGGGGCGGCGAGATGGTGGACGGCGACATCGACCTGGGCGCTGCCCGCGCGGTCGGCCGCGATCTCCTCGAGGCGGGCGATCGCCTTGGACGCGGTCCGCACCTTCTCCAGCGGTTCGATACGGCCGTCGGCCAGCTGCAGCAGTGGCTTCACCGCGAGGGCCGAGCCCAGCAGCGCCTGCGCGGCGCCGATACGGCCGCCGCGCCGCAGGTAGTCCAGGGTGTCGACGTAGAAGTAGGCGGAGGTGCCCGCGGCCCGCTTCTCCGCGGCGGTGACGGCCTCGTCGACCGTCCCGCCCGACTCCGCGACCTGCGCCGCGGTGAGCGCGCAGAAGCCGAGCGCCATCGCGATCATGCCCGTGTCGACCACCCGCACCGGCACCGGGGCCTGCCGCGCGGCCACGACGGCCGCGTCGTAGGTGCCGGAGAGTTCGGCGGAGAGGTGGAGGGAGACGATGCCGGTGGCGCCGGACTCGGCGACCTTGCGGTATGTCTCCTCGAAGACCGCGGGAGCCGGCCGCGAGGTGGTCACGGAGCGCCGCTTCTGCAAAGCCTGGGCGAGGGCGCGGGTCGAGATCTCGGTGCCCTCCTCCAGCGCCCGGTTGCCGAGGACCACGGTCAGGGGGACCGCCGTGATGCCGTGACGCTCCATCGTCCGGGCCGGCAGGTAGGCCGTTGAATCGGTGACGATCGCGACATGGCGGGACATGAGCTGGAGGTTACCTGCCGTAGCGCTCATGTGGCAGCCCGGCCCCCGCGGCCTGCGGTGCGAGTGGCCGGATCAAGTGGTGCTCTCGGGGCGGGGCTTCTTCTGCCAGGGGTGGGTCAGCCGGGGCCCCGGCGGTGTGATGGCGGGCCGTGCCGGTTCCTGTGCCGGGCCCGGCTGCGCGCCGTCCGGCCAGGTCTGCCCGGCCGCGCCGGCGTCGGCGGCGGGCGCCTCGGGCCACGGCGAGGCCGCGGGCGGTGGCGAACCGGGCTGCCCGGAGGGAGCCGCCTGCTGCGCGGACGCGGACTGCGCGGCCTGCGGCTCCGGTGCCGTCCAGTGCCGCAGCGCGCCCGACTCCACGTCGATCTGGGCGCTGAGGGTGTCCAGGTCGTCGTCGGCGAAGCGACGGGCCCGGTCGCGGGCGGCCCAGCGCAGCGCGTCCGCGGAGTGCGTGATGCGTTCGGTGCGCTCACGCAGCCCGGGCAGCCGCTCGGTGAGCGCGGCGCGGTCCGGCTCGGACTCCAGCCGCTTGAGCTCGTCGTCCAGCTCCCGCCCGTGCACGCTGAGCCGCTCGAAGAGGCCGAGGGACTCCTTCAGGGACGCGTCCTCGGCGACGGTCGCGTGCAGGGCCTCCTGGGTGGCGCGCATCGAGGTGCGCAGCTTCAGCCTGAGCTGGGCGAGTTCACCCGCGGCGCCGGGCTGGGCGAAGGACTTGGCGCGCAGTGTGTGGTCCTCGACCGTGCGGCGCACCTGGGTGACGCCACGGTCAACGCCACGCTTGGCAGCGCCGACCGCCTTCACGGTGGCGTACGCCCCGAGCCCGAGAATGAGCACGAAGAGCAGGGCGAAGACTGCGATCACTGCTTCCACAAGGGGCTCCTCCTCAGGACGTCACGGCGCCTCGCGTCGCTCTTCCACGGTAAACGCAACGGGCAGGTCCGGAGTTCCAGAAAAACCCCGAACCTGCCCGTAGGGGACCACCCCGAGAGCGGCCCGCACGCCCTGCTCGCTACGCCGGGACGATGTTCACCAGCTTCGGCGCGCGCACGATCACCTTGCGGATCCCGGCGCCGCCCAGCGCGGCGACGACCTTCTCGTCCGCCAGCGCGACCTTCTCCAGCTCGTCGTCGGAGATCGACGGCGCGACCTCCAGCCGCGCCTTGACCTTGCCCTTGATCTGCACGACACAGGTCACGGTCTCGTCGACCACGTACGCCGGGTCGGCCACCGGGAAGTCCCGGTGCACCACCGAGCCCGTGTGCCCCAGCTTGCGCCACAGCTCCTCGGCGATGTGCGGGGCCAGCGGCGCGACCATCAGCACCAGCGGCTCGGCCACCGAGCGCGGCACCGCGCCGCCCGCCTTGGTCAGGTGGTTGTTCAGCTCGGTGACCTTGGCGATGGCGGTGTTGAACCGCATGCCCTCCAGGTCGCCGCGGACCCCGTCGATCGCCTTGTGCAGGGCACGCAGCGTCTCCTCGTCCGGTTCGGCGTCGACCACGGTCACCTCGCCGGTGGCCTCGTCGACGATGTTGCGCCACAGCCGCTGGAGCAGACGGAACTGGCCGACCACCGCGCGCGTGTCCCACGGCCGGGAGACGTCCAGCGGACCCATGGCCATCTCGTACAGGCGCAGCGTGTCGGCTCCGTACTCGGCGCAGATCTCGTCCGGAGTGACCGCGTTCTTCAGGGACTTGCCCATCTTGCCCAGCAGCCGGGAGACCTTCTCGCCCTGGTACCAGTAGGCGCCGTCGCGCTCCTCCACCTCGGCGGCCGGCACGGCGATGCCCCGGCTGTCGCGGTAGACGTAGGCCTGGATCATGCCCTGGTTGAACAGCTTGTGGAACGGCTCGGCGGAGGAGACGTGCCCCAGGTCGAACAGGACCTTGGACCAGAAGCGCGCGTACAGCAGGTGCAGCACGGCGTGCTCGGCGCCGCCGACGTACAGGTCGACACCGCCGTGCGGCATGCCCTCGCGCGGGCCCATCCAGTACCGCTCGATCTCCGGGTCGACCAGCTTCTCGGAGTTGTGCGGGTCCAGGTAGCGCAGTTCGTACCAGCAGGAACCGGCCCAGTTGGGCATGGTGTTGGTCTCGCGCCGGTACGGGCGCGGGCCACGGCCGTCACCCAGGTCCAGCGTGACGTTCACCCAGTCCTCGTTGCGCGACAGCGGCGTCTCGGGCTGGGTGTCGGCGTCGTCCGGATCGAAGGTGCGGGGGCTGTAGTCCTCGACCTCGGGCAGCTCCAGCGGCAGCATCGACTCGGGCAGCGGGTGGGCGATGCCGTCCTCGTCGTAGACGATCGGGAAGGGCTCGCCCCAGTAGCGCTGGCGGCTGAACAGCCAGTCGCGCAGCCGGAAGTTCACGGTTCCCTCGCCGACGCCGGCCCGCTCCAGCCACTCCGTGATGCGCGCCTTGGCCTCGGCGACGCCCAGGCCGTCCAGGCTGACCTGGTCGTTCGACGAGTTGATGATCTTCGCGTCGTACGACGAGAAGGCGTTCTCCCAGGTCGAGGTGTCCGTACCGCGGCCGTCGGTCGGCTCGACGATGCAGTGGATCGGCAGCTCGAAGGCGCGCGCGAACTCGAAGTCGCGCTGGTCACCGGCCGGGACGGCCATGATCGCGCCGGTACCGTAGCCCATCAGCACGTAGTCGGCGATGAAGACCGGGACCTGCTCGCCGTTGACCGGGTTGGTCGCGTAGGCGCCGATGAAGACGCCGGTCTTGTCCTTGGCCTCGGCCTGGCGCTCCACGTCGGACTTGGACGCGGCCTGGGCGCGGTAGGCGGCGACGGCCTCGGCCGGGGTCGCGTGACCGCCGGTCCACACCTCGTGGGTGCCCTCCGGCCAGGCGGCCGGGGTGAACTTCTCGACCAGCGGGTGCTCGGGCGCCAGGACCATGTAGGTGGCGCCGAACAGGGTGTCCGGACGCGTGGTGAAGACCGTGATGCGCTCGCCGTCGATGGGGAAGTCGACGCGGGCGCCCTCGGAGCGGCCGATCCAGTTGCGCTGCTGCAGCTTGATGGCCTCCGGCCAGTCCAGCGCGTCCAGGTCCTCCAGCAGCCGGTCGGCGTAGGCGGTGATGCGCATGTTCCACTGGCGCAGCTTGGCCTTGAAGACCGGGAAGTTGCCGCGCTCGGAGCGGCCCTCGGCGGTGACCTCCTCGTTGGCCAGCACGGTGCCCAGTCCGGGGCACCAGTTGACCGGCGCGTCGGAGGCGTAGGCCAGCCGGAACTCGCCCAGGACGTCGGCCTTCTCTGCGGCGCTCAGCTCGCTCCAGGCGCGCGTGTGCCCGGGTACGGGCCGCTCACCGGACTCGAACTCGGCGACCAGCTCGGCGATCGGGCGGGCCCGGCGGGCGTCGTGGTCGTACCAGGAGTTGAAGATCTGCAGGAAGATCCACTGGGTCCACTTGTAGTAGTCCGGGTCGATCGTGGCGAACGACCGGCGCTTGTCGTGGCCCAGGCCCAGCCGGCGCAGCTGGGCCTTCATGTTCTCCATGTTGGCCTCGGTGGACACGCGCGGGTGCGTGCCGGTCTGCACCGCGTACTGCTCGGCGGGCAGGCCGAAGGCGTCGAAGCCCAGGGTGTGCAGGACGTTGTGGCCGGTCATCCGCTGGAAGCGCGCGAAGACGTCCGTGGCGATGTAGCCCAGGGGGTGGCCGACGTGCAGGCCCGCACCGGAGGGGTACGGGAACATGTCCATGATGAACTTCTTGGGGCGGTCGACGATCTCCGGGTCACCCGCCAGGTCGCCCTTGGGGTTGGGCGCGGCGTAGGTGCCGTCGGCGTCCCAGAAGTCCTGCCAGCGTGCCTCGATCTCGGCAGCCATGGCGGCCGTGTAGCGGTGCGGCGCCGCCACCTCGGAGGTGGCGGCGGGGTTCGTCTCGCTCATGATCCTCAAAGCTCCATCGATCGTCTCTGCCGCGGGTGTCTGGTTCGAGAAACGAAAAATCCCCTCACACAGGAGGGGACGCCGCGCCGATGCCGGCCACTCGGTTTCCCCGGTGGCCGGTACTGATCAGCGCGGCCCGCTAAGCAGAAGGCGTACGGCACGCATGGCGCTAGGGTACCGCAGGCCCTCAGCGCGCCGCGACGCACTTCCGGGGCCGTCACGGCACCCGAAAAACTGAACCAAGGTCAATGGTTACTTCGCGTAACAGCCGCTAAGGGGCATCACAACGGCCATATTGTCCTTTGATAACAACGCAATAACTCAAACCTCGTACTGATCGGTATGACTCCGCTTAGAGTTCGGCAGCGGGACCGCTGCTTTCCCGAACCGCTCGGAGTTGCCCCCATGAACCCTCATCGCAGTATCACCTCCCTACACCCGTTCGCCGGGACGTGGGGGGGTCTGTCGTGAACCCCTACGACTCCACGGCAGACGACTCGTTCGCCGAGTTCCTCAACTTCGGTGCGGGCGTGCTGTCCCTCGTGTGTCTGACGTGCTCGGTGATCTGGGGCCTGGTCGCCCAGGACCGGGTCCTGCTCGACACGCGCCGCCGCATCCTGGCGCAGGCCGTGCACCGGACCACGGCCGTCGCCTCGATCGTCTTCCTGCTGGTGCACATCGGGGTGAAGCTGGCACTGGCCCACACCTCGTGGATCGCCGCGGTGATCCCCTTCGGGCTGGTGTTCACCGACGAGGAACTGGTCGGGGGCAGGTCGTTCCTGATCGGCCTGGGCACCCTGGCGGGCATGCTCATGATCTTCGTGGGCATCACCGGCGTGCTGCGCAACCGTTTCGCGTCCCCCGCGCCCGTCGCGGCGCGCTGGCGGGCCATGCACATGCTGGCCTACCCGGCCTGGTGCGCCGCGCTGGTCCACGGACTCTACGCGGGTCGCTCCGCCAAGCCGATCTTCGTCATCCTGTACTGCCTCTCCCTGGCCGGTGTGGCCGGAGCACTCGCCCTGCGCGCGGCTCCGCGCCAGGTCAAGCGCAAGGTCGCCGACAAGATCGCCTCGATGATCGGGGCCGGCGAGAGCCAGGCCCGCAGGGACCTGGAGGAGAGCCGCGCCCGGGTCGCCGGCGGCTCCGGGCTGCCCGGCTACGAGGGCCGGGAGGCTCCCGCGCGGCCCGCGGCGTCCCCGTCGGGGCCGCTGTACGAGAAGGCCGAGCGTCCCGCGGCCAAGGAGCCCGCGAACGGCTTCGCCGCCGCCTACCGGGCCGTCTCGGGCCCACCCCAGGGCCGGCAGGCCTTCGCGCCGGGGCCGACCACCAGCATGCAGCTCCCGCTGGACATGCAGCCCACCGAGACCATCCCGACCGTGGACGGCCCCTCCAGCACCTCGGGCAACTGGCCGATCCCGTCCCCGCCGCCGGTCGGCGAGGCCCCGCCGTCCGCCTACGACCCGCTCCAGGACACGGGCTTCAACATCCCGCCCTACGACCCCCTGCAGGACACCGGACAAAGTATCCCGGCCTATGGCAATCCAGGCGCCGCCGGTTACGGATCGAGTGACGTGTACGACACGGGTGAGACGAACGCCGCCTTCGACCCGTACTACCCGAACGACACGTACAACAGCGGTCCCGCCAATGAAACAAATCCCGGTGCGTCCTACGACTTCGGCGCTCCGGGATCGGGCGAACCTTGGAACACGCCTTCCGGAGGCTTTAAGTGAACGAGGCCCTGCCCGACGTACCCGAAGTCCGCGTGGTCGGCCTTCCGCAGCTCACGTCGGGCTTCGACCTTGTCGATCGGCTCGATCTGCCCATGCACCTCAAGGTGCACGGGCCGCTCGAGCCGATGGGCGGCGAGCAGCTCGCTCAACTCGCCGAACGCATCAACCTGAAGGGCCGCGGCGGCGCGGGCTTCCCCTTCCACAAGAAGCTGCGCTCGGTCGCCGAAGCGGCGATCAAGCGCGGCGTCCGGCCGGTCGTCGTCGTGAACGGAAGCGAGGACGAGCCGGCCTGCCGCAAGGACACGGTGCTGATCAACCGTGCCCCGCATCTCATCCTGGACGGCGCACTGCTGTGCGCCGAGGCCCTGGGTGCCCGCACGCTCGTGGTGGGGGTCACCCGTGAGTCGACACAGCGCTCCATGGAGGCGGCGCTGTCCGAACGCGGCCTGAGCAACGGCCGCCGTTCGGCGCTGCGCGCTCGCGTCCAGCGCAATCCGGTCCGCATGGTCACCGGCGCCGCCGCATCGCTGATCCGCTCGATCGACGGCGGCCCGGCCATCCCGCCGGGCCGCAAGGTCAGCGCCTCACAGAACGGCGTCGGCGGCGCACCCACCCTGCTGTCCAACGCCGAGACCTTCGCCCAACTGGCGATCGCCGCCCGCATCGGCCCGGAGCGCTACGGCAACACCGGCCTGTACGACGAGCCGGGCACCGTGATGCTCACGGTCTCCGGCGCGGTCGCACGCCCCATGGTGATCGAGGTCCCGACGGGCGTGCCGCTGCGCTACGTCCTGCAGCTGGCCGGCGCCCCGCCGGTGCCGCAGGGCGTGCTCACCGGCGGCTACCACGGCAAGTGGATCGACGCGGCGACGGTCAACGAGGCGATCGTCTCCCGCAACTCCCTGGACGCGGTGGGCGGCGCGCTCGGCGCCGGCGCGATCCTGCCGATCACTCAGGACACCTGCCCCCTGGGCGAGTCGCTGCGGGTGGCGCAGTGGCTGGCCGAGGAGAGCGCGGGCCAGTGCGGCCCCTGCTACCTCGGCCTGCCGGCCGCCGCGCGTGGCATGGAGGACATCCTCAACGGCGGCGGGCCGGCCGCCCTGGAGGCGCTCAAGCAGGTCGCCAAGAACGTGAAGCGGCGCGGCGCGTGCTCGCACCCGGACGGCTCGGCGATGTTCCTGGAGTCGACCATCAAGGCGTTCACGGACGACCTGGCCGCCCATGTCCTCGGCAACGGCTGCGGACGGCCCGTGGAGGGCGTTCTGCCGCTCTTCGAGGGGGGCAGGGCCCCCACGGGCATCCCGGGCGGCTCCGAGTCCGAGGAGAACGGCCCGAGCCGCCAGAAGATCTACGTCGACTGGACCCTGTGCCGGGGCCACGGACTGTGCGCGGACATCCTCCCCGAGGTGTTCCAGCTGGGCGCCGACGGCTTCCCGACGGTGGCGCAGGCTCAGGTGCCGCGGTACGCCGAGGCGAAGGCTCTACGCGCGGTGCGCCGCTGCCCGGCACTGGCGCTGCGCATCGAGGAGACGGGCCCGCAGGGCGCGCCGTCCCGCAACCTCCCGGTCCTCTCCCAGGGCCGCGGCCGCCGCGCTCTCGGCCGCTGAGCACCCGCACGGCGGGCTTCCCTCCGGGGGAGCCCGCCGTTCGCATGCGCCGGGCACGACAAGAAGGCGGGCCATCCGATCGGATGGCCCGCCTTCTCATCTACTGTGGAGCTAAGGAGAATTGAACTCCTGACCTCCTGCATGCCATGCAGGCGCTCTACCAACTGAGCTATAGCCCCTTGCTGTGTTCCGCCCGGTTTCCCCGGCGGCGACGCCAACATTACTGGTCCTGGCGGCCCAACACCAAATCGGTTTCCCCGTGCCCGATATGACCGTTATGCCGCACCGGGGCTTCGGGCGTCACGCCGTCACGAACGAATAGAACCGCTTGAGGGTGCAGTGCTCCTCCAGGAGCCGGCCGTAGATCGGCTCGCCCTCCAACTCGCGGTACGTCTCGATCGGGTCGCCTTTTATGATCAGCGCCCGCGCGCATTCCTCGCACCAGTACTGGTAGTCGGGATTGATCGGTTCCATGTCGCGGACGATCGGAGTCCCGCTGCCGCACCAGTCGCACTTCCGCCTGTGTGCACCCATCGATCAGCTCCAGCTGTGGCCGCAGGCCGTGCACACGTAGGAGATCCCGCCGTTGTCGCCGAGCATCTGGGCCACGTGCGCGGAACCGCAGGAAGGGCAGCTGAGTCGGGTGGACATGTCCCGTGTGAACGCTGCTTCGAGGAGGTGGTCGACCTCCTCGAGGATGCTCGCAGGCATCACTACTCCTCCCGTCGGGCCGCGCCCCCTTCCGGCCGTTTGATTCTGCCACGGCCGGACCAATACGGTCAGCGACGCCTCACTACCAGTCCGGACACGCCACCCGGCGGGGCCGTAGAGGTATACGCCTCAGCGTGCCCAGTGACTCAAGCCGGAGCACGAAAAATCCCGCCCCCACACCGGGAACGGGATCTTGACGTGGAGCTAAGGAGAATTGAACTCCTGACCTCCTGCATGCCATGCAGGCGCTCTACCAACTGAGCTATAGCCCCTCTG
The DNA here is from genome assembly GCF_042959365.1 of Streptomyces sp. NPDC007907. NCBI lineage: Bacteria > Bacillati > Actinomycetota > Actinomycetes > Kitasatosporales > Streptomycetaceae > Streptomyces > Streptomyces sp. NPDC007907. The sequence continues at coordinate 507,645 of NZ_JBIBKR010000004.1, read as the reverse complement.
TCCTGCCCCGCTGGCGGGGCGAACAAGAAGAACTGTAGCCTGCGACCTGCCGGAAAGTGAAATCCGGGGTCAGTCGTCGTCGCCGAGCACCGGTTCCGGCAGGGTGCCGGCGTTGTGCTCCAGCAGACGCCAGCCGCGGGCGCCCTCGCCCAGCACGGACCAGCAGCAGTTGGAGAGTCCGCCGAGGCTCTCCCAGTTGCGGGGGTCGAGACCCAGCAGGCGGCCGATGGTGGTGCGGATCGTGCCGCCGTGGCTGACCACGACGAGCGTGCCGTCCTCGGGGAGCTTCTCGGCGTGCCGCAGCACCACGGGGGCCGCGCGGTCGGCGACCTCGGTCTCCAGCTCGCCGCCACCGCGGCGCACCGGCTCGCCGCGCTTCCACGCGGCGTACTCGTCGCCGTACCGGGCGATGATCTCCTCGTGCGTCAGGCCCTGCCAGACGCCCGCGTAGGTCTCCCGCAGCCCCTCGTCGTGGGAGACGTCGAGGCCGGTGAGCGTGGCGAGCTCGGCGGCCGTGGCCGCGGCACGCCGCAGGTCGGAGGCGACCATGGCGTTCGGCTTCAGGGAAGCGAGCAGCCGGGCGGCGCGGCGGGCCTGGGCGACGCCGGTCTCGGTCAGCTCGACGTCCGTGCTGCCCTGGAAGCGGCGCTCCACGTTCCACGAGGTCTGACCATGCCGCCAGAGGATGATCCGGCGGCCGCGGCCCTTCCCGGCGGTCGCCTCACGGGAGGAGGTCACCGCCAGTCACCGTCCAGTTCCGCCTCCTCCTCGGCGGCCCGCAGCTTGGCGTGCTCCTCGGCCTTGCCGCGGGTGGCCTTGGCCTCCTCGGGCAGGTCGAGCTCGGGGCAGTCCTTCCACAGCCGCTCCAGGGCGTAGAAGACGCGCTCCTCGCTGTGCTGGACGTGGACGACGATGTCGACGTAGTCGAGGAGCACCCAGCGGGCCTCGCGGTCGCCCTCGCGGCGCACCGGCTTCGCGCCGAGTTCCTTCGAGAGGCTCTCCTCGATCGCGTCGACGATCGCCTTGACCTGGCGGTCGTTGGGTGCGGAGGCCAGCAGGAAGGCGTCCGTGATGGACAGCACGTCACTGACGTCGTAGGCGACGATGTCGTGGGCCAGCTTGTCTGCGGCCGCCTGGGCGGCGGTGTTGATCAGCTCGTGAGAGCGGTCGGTCACGGTCACTGCATGGCTTTCGGTCGGCGGTCACTTGACACCAAGGGTCTCACGGACCGCCCCGGGCCCCCCACGCGATTGCGCGGATCACGTGGGGAGCGCGCTTGTGCCCTCTAGCCGGCGGACGGCTTGTAGTCCTGGCCGAGGACCACGGAGACGTCGGCACTGCCGGAGGTCTCGCCCTTGGTGACGGAGCCCGCCGGCAGGCCCAGGGTCTTGGCGACCTCGGCGGCGTTCGCCTTGTCGGCGGCGTCGGCGTACACGACCCGGGAGGTGGCCCGGACGGTGCCGGTGCCGCTCTCCCGGAAGGTGAAGCCGCCGTTGAGGAGCACGACGCGGGCCTTCTCGGTGTTGTCCTGGACACCGGTGGCGTTCTGTACGGCGACGCTGACGGCGGCGTCCTTGTCGGGGCTCTTGGCGGTGCCGCCGAGGACGTTCTTGACGATCGCCGCGCTCGCCTGGGTGCTGAGCGTGCCGTCGTTCTGGACGGGCAGCAGGTCGGTCTTGACGTCGCCGCCCTTGGCGAGGTCGGAGAGCCCGGCGAGGAAGGTGCCGAGGTCCTTGTCGGTGAGGGACGGGTCGAGGATCTGGGCGAGGGTCTGGATGGTGGTGGTCGCGGCCTGCGGGTCGGAGGACATCTTGCGCAGGACGCCCTGCATGACCTGCCCGAAGCGCTCCAGCTGGGCGTTCTGTGCCTCGCCGGGGGCGCGGTAGGTGGCGTAGGCGACGGCCATCTTGCCGCTGAGGGTCTGGTCCTGGCCCTTGTTGATCAGAGGAGCCTCGCCCTTCTTCTTGGCGGCCGGGTCGGGGACGTCGGCGTCGGTGTCGACGTCGATGTTGCCGACGAGGTCGACGAGGTTCTGCAGGTAGGGCGTGTCCAGGCGCCACGTGCCCTGGATGTCGGTGCCCAGGACCGTGTCGAGCGCGTCGCGGGTGCCGTCGGAGCCGTCGTCCTCGACCGACTTGGCGAGCGTCGTCGTGGTGCCGTCGTCGCTGGTCAGGGCGAGGGAGTTGGGCAGCAGGACGGTGGTGCCGCGCTGGGTGGTGGTGTTGTCGACGAGCAGGGCCGTGGAGGTGCCGCCGCCCTTGGTGTCGTGCAGGTGGACGACGATCACGTCGCGCTTCTGGGCGCCCGCGGCCGTCGCCGAGCCCGTCTTGGAGTCCTCGGAGGACAGGCCGGGCAGCTTGCCGGCGTACCAGAGCCAGCCGACGCCGCCGACCGCGACGAGCGCGAGGACGACCGTCAGGGCGACGATCCGGCCGCGGGCCCGGCGCCGGGCCTCCTCGCGGCGCTCGGTGCGGTTCTCGGTGAACTTCAGCCAGTCGATGACGTCCTCGGAGTGGGCGTCCGGTTCCTCGACGAAGGCGAACTGCTCGGTGTGGTAATCGCGTTGCGGCTCGGCGGCGGCTTCCCGGTCGTGGTCGGGGCCGGCCTGCTGCGGGATGTGGGCGGTCTGTTCGGCGACCCGGGGCTGTCGGCCGGTGGTACCGGCGGCGGTCTGACCGTAGGGGTCGTGCGGGGTGCCCTGCGCGGGGCCGCCCTGCTGCGGGACGGTGCCGTACGGGTCGTAGGAGCCGTAGCCGGAGGCGGGCTGCCGGCCGTCCGTGCCGTAGTCGTACCCGGGCGCGGACTGCTGCCCCTGCTGCTGGGCGTACGGGTCGTAGCCGTAGCCCTGCTGATGCTGCTGGGCGTACGGGTCGTAGGTCTGCTGCCGGGTCTGCTGCGCCTGGACCTGCCGGTAGACAGGCCGGCCGTACTCGTCGTAGCCGACGAGCTCGTACTGGTCGGCGCCGTATCCCGCGGACCCCGCGTCGTATCGGTCGTTCACCGGTGCCCCTCTCGGCTCACTCGCCGCGGTACAGCTCGCGCTTGTCGATATAGCGCACGACGCCGTCCGGCACCAGGTACCAGATGGGATCGCCCTTGGCGACTCTCGCGCGGCAGTCGGTGGAGGAGATGGCCAGGGCGGGGACCTCCACCAGCGAGACACCGCCCTCCGGGAGACCGGAGTCGTCCAGGTGGTGACCCGGGCGGGTGGCCCCGATGAAGTGTGCCAGGGAGAACAGTTCCTCGCTGTCCCGCCAGGTGAGGATCTGGGCGAGCGCGTCGGCGCCGGTGATGAAGAACAGGTCCGTGTCGGGGTTCAGCGCACGCAGGTCCCGCAGGGTGTCCACGGTGTAGGTGGGGCCGCCGCGGTCGATGTCGATGCGGCTCACGGAGAACTGCGGGTTCTCGGCGGTCGCGATGACCGTCATCAGGTAGCGGTCCTCGGCCGGGGAGACGCTGCGGTGGCTCTTCTGCCAGGGCTGGCCGGTCGGCACGAAGACCACCTCGTCGAGGTGGAACGCCGCGGCGACCTCGCTGGCCGCCACCAGGTGACCGTGGTGGATCGGGTCGAAGGTGCCGCCCATGACGCCCAGTCGGCGCTTGCCCGGACGCGCGGGACCCTTTCCGGGGCCGTCGGCCCGGCGGGCCACCGCGGAGGCACGGCGGGGCTCCGAGTGTCGCCCGGTGCCGCTCGCCGTCCGCTGTGCCGGGTCGTGCGGCGTCTCGTCCGCCGGACCGGTAGGCATGTCCTGCTCTCCCATGCGTGCAGACCCTACCGGCCCTGCCTGAGGGCTCCGGCCGCCCCCGTGGTCCCCCGGGCGTCCTCGGCGGGACGCCCCGCGGGTCAGCGGTCGCGGTTGAAGCGGGTGGTGATCCACAGCAGGAGCAGCAGGATGAAGAGCGCGCCGCCGCCGGTGAGGTAGGGGCTGAGGCTCTCGTGGTTTCCGCCGTGCTCCTCGCCCTCGGCGGCGAGGGTGACCAACTGGGCAGCGGTGCTGTGGAAGCTCATCTTCGGCAGGACCTATCGCGTGTGGGCGGGTGAAAGACGTCGGCTCATCGTAAGCGGGCGCCCCTCGCGCGATCACCCCGACTCCGCCTGTTCGTGCCGCGGGCGCTCCCACGTGCCGCGCCGGGCCCGGCCCCGGGGCCCGGCGGGGAACCTTCGTGCGGGCTCAGTCGTCCTTCCGTCTGTAGCCACGCAGCAGGAACCACGCGGTCAGCGCACAGCCCAGGATCATCACGATCAGCACGATCCGCAGCATCCCGGGCCCCTGCCCTCCGGCGGCGTTCGCGGCTTCGGCGAGCCAGGCGGATACGGGGTGGTGCTCCATGACGGTGGTCTCCTTCGCTGTACTGCCCGACCACCGTAACTCCGCCTAGGCTGGGCTCCGCCTCGGGGAAGCAAAGGGCCGCACAAAGGGCCGCAAAGGTCATACCAGACGCATGGGGGAAGACATGTCCGACGGCGACGAGCAGCAGGGGCACGAGCGCGTGCCGAGCAGGCAGCGCAGGCGCTTCCCCGGGATCTCCTCGCGGACGTACGAGCACCCGGCCGACCGTTCCGCCCTGGTGGCGCTGCGCAAGCTGAGCGGGTTCGACACGGTGTTCAAGGCGCTCAGCGGTCTGCTGCCCGAGCGCAGTCTGCGGTTGCTGTTCCTGTCCGACTCGGTGCGCGTCTCGGACCAGCAGTTCGCCCATCTGAACGTGATGCTGCGGGACGCCTGCTACATCCTGGACCTGGAGAAGGTCCCGCCGATGTACGTGACCCAGGACCCGCAGCCGAACGCGATGTGCATCGGCCTGGACGAGCCGATCATCGTCGTCACGACCGGTCTCGTGGAACTGCTCGACGAGGAGGAGATGCGCGCGGTCGTCGGGCACGAGGTGGGGCACGCGCTGTCCGGGCACTCCGTCTACCGGACGATCCTGCTGTTCCTGACGAGTCTCGCCGTCCGGGTGGCCTGGATCCCGCTGGGCAATCTCGCGATCATGGCGATCGTGACCGGGCTGCGGGAGTGGTTCCGCAAGTCGGAGCTGTCGGCGGACCGCGCGGGGCTGCTGGTCGGGCAGGACCTGCGGGCCTCGATGCGGGGTCTGATGAAGATCGCCGGCGGCAACCACCTGCACGAGATGAACGTGGACGCCTTCCTGGCCCAGGCCGAGGAGTACGAGGCCGGTGGCGACCTGCGCGACTCCGTGCTGAAGATCCTGAACGTGCTGCCCCGCACCCACCCCTTCACGACCGTGCGGGCGGCCGAGCTGAAGAAGTGGGCCGAGTCGCGGGACTACCAGCGGATCATGGACGGTCACTACGCGCGGCGTGACGAGGACAAGGACACCTCGGTCCGGGACTCCTGGCGGGACTCGGCGAATCACTACACGTCCCATGTGAAGAACTCCAAGGACCCGCTGATGAAGCTGGTCACGGACCTCGCGGGCGGCGCCGGCGACCTGGGCGACCGGGTCCGCCGCGGCTTCGGCGGCTTCACGACCACACCCCCGAAGCCGCCGCAGGGGCCCGGGACGGACGCGCCGGACCCGTCGGACTCCTCGGGGGGCGACCAGCCGCCGAGGGACGAGCGCTAGGCGCCGCACTCCGCCCCGGGCTGCCCGACCCGGCCAGGGGCCCCGGCCGACGCGGCAAGGTTCGGGGCCCTCGCGCCCCGGCTCGTGCCTTCCCGTGTGCGGCCGGCCCGGCGAGGGCCCGACCAGAGCCGTCTCCCGCCCGTCTGGAGCCTTCCCGGCCCGGGTCGGGCCCTCTCAGACCTTCGGCTGTGCGCTCGTCGCCAGGGAGCCGCAGAGGGCCGTCGCGCCGCCCGTGGCGTAGGGGTCGGTGCCGGCGGGGCCGCCCTCCTTGGCCGTCTGGCCGGCCAGGAGGGGCCGCAGGTGGTTCGTGGAGTCCTCGGCGCAGGACAGCGGGCCGGCCTGGACGTAGGAGACCACGAGCTGGGCCTGGTGCAGCCGCAGGTCGTCGCGGTCGAACCGGAAGTGCAGCTCACGCCGGAGGGTGAAGAGGGACACCTCGCCCTCGGCCTCGGCACCGGCCGCCCGCAGCGCGTAGACGAACGTGTGATCGGCGGTGACCTCCAGCGTCGACGCGTCGGTCTCGGCGGCCTGCAGCGTGCCCTGGACCCGGACCTTCCGGTCGGCGAGCTGGGCGCGGGAGGGGTCGAAGCGCACCAGCCAGCCGGTCGGCGCGTGACGTCCGTCGGCGGTGGGGCGGGCGAAGCTCTGGTCGAACTGGTCCAGTTGGTCGGGGTCGAGCAGCACCCGCACGGCGCGGACCTCACCGCCGGTGAGGACCTCGGGGTCCAGGGCCGAGCGGACGATGTAGTCCTTGGCGGTGGTCAGGGCGGTCACGACCTGGCTGTCCGAGAAGTGCGCGGTGCGTCGCGAGGCCGGCAGCGGCACTCCTTCCGCGCCGGTGCGGAACTGCGCGGCGGGGCTGTGCTCGTACAGGTACGCCGGGTCGGCCGTGCCGGGCACCTTGCCCTCGGGGGCGAGGGGGATGACGGTCATCCGCAGCGGCTCGACGGGTTCTCGGGCGGCGGGGGTCTGGTAGGGGTGCCGTACGCCCATGTAGATCGCGGTGCCGAAGGCGATGGCGATCAGCAGGACGAGGACCAGGGCCTGCCGGGACAGGCCGCGGCGCAGCGGGGGCCGGCGTCGCACGGCGGGGGCGTGGTCCGCGATGCGCTCCTGCGCGGAGAACTCCTGGAGGCGGGCAGCACGGATGAACGACTCGTCGAAGACGACGGATCGGTACTCGTCCTCTCCACCTCCGGGGGCGCCCTCTGGAGTCCCCTCAGGTGGGTTTCCAGGCCCGCCCATATCTTCAGGGTAGGTCTCCGGAAGCTCGGGTAAACGCCGGGCTGCTCCACAAGTTCTGACAGGTTCTCACCAAGATGGGCGGGTTCCGGTCAGGGGCCGTGGGGGATCACCGAGACGGCCGGCGGGGAGTATTCGGCGGAAGCCGAGGGGGCGGCTCCACTGCCTTGGTCCAGCTCCGTCGAGGCGGGCGGCGGCGCGGGCTCCTCGCGGTTGTCGGAGGCGCCCCGGTAGACCGCCGCGAAGGCCAGGGCGACCATGCCGACGCCCATCACGAGGGCGAGCAGCCAGGCGACGGGGCGGTGCCAGCGGACCTGTTTGGAGTAGGGCCCGGTGCCGTCGTAATGGTCCTCGAGGACGTCGGGGTCGTCGAGCTCGTCGAGGCCGGGATCAGGGCCGTAGACGCCCCGCCGGTCCGGGCCGTACCCGTCGTCGTAGCGCTCGCCCCTGGTGCGGGCGCGGCGCGCCTCGGCCTCGGAGGCCTCGGCTCTCGCCTGTGCCGCGGCCAGGAGGCGCTCCACGGCGGTCGGCTCGTGCACCACGGCCGCGCGTACGAAGGCCTCGTCGAAGACCACGGAGGCGAACTCTTCGTCCGACACCCCGCGGTCGTGGTCGTCGTCGGGCTCCCGGCCGTCCGGAAACGGCGTGCCCCCCACGTCCTCCGGCACGGATCCAGAGTAGACCTGGGGGGTCAATTTGGGCAGACGGTAGGGAAATTCATCCACTGGCCGAGACGGCTTCCACGGGGCGCCGGACGGCGCACGCACCGCCGGTCACTCCTCTCGTGCGCGTCTGCGCCATTCGGGTGACCGTGTACGGGCATGCGCCCCCGCGCATACTCCGTCCGGCGTGTGCGCGGCTCAGCGCCGTACGTGCCCGTCGCCGGTGACGATGTACTTCGTGCTGGTCAGCTCCGGCAGCCCCATGGGGCCACGGGAGTGCAGCTTCTGCGTGGAGATGCCGATCTCGGCGCCGAAGCCGAACTGGCCGCCGTCGGTGAAGCGGGTGGAGGCGTTCACGGCGACGGTGGTGGAGTCGACCAGTTGGGTGAAGCGGCGGGCGGCCTGCTGGGAGGTCGTCACGATGGCCTCGGTGTGGCCGGAGGTCCACAGCCGGATGTGCTCGACGGCCTTGTCCAGCGAGTCCACGACCGCGGCCGCGATGTCGTACGACAGGTACTCGGTCTCCCAGTCCTCGGCCGTCGCCTCGACGACGGTGGCCTTGGAGTCCTTGGCGTAGGCCTGCACGCGCTCGTCGGCGTGCACGGTGACCCCGGCCTCCGCGAGGGCGTCCAGGGCGCGCGGCAGGAACTCCGCGGCGATGTCCTGGTGGACCAGGAGGGTCTCGGCGGCGTTGCAGACGCCGACCCGCTGGGCCTTGGAGTTGATCAGGATCTCGACGGCCATGTCGAGGTCGGCCTGGGCGTCGACGTAGACGTGGCAGTTGCCGGTGCCGGTCTCGATGACCGGGACGACGGACTCCTGGACGACCGCGTTGATCAGGGAGGCGCCGCCGCGCGGGATGAGCACGTCGACCAGGCCGCGGGCGCGCATCAGCTCGCGCACGCTGTCCCGGCTCTCCCCGGGGACGAGCTGGACGGCGTCGGCGGGCAGCCCGGCCCCGCCGACGGCGTCGCGCAGAACGCGCACGAGGGCGGTGTTCGACTGGTACGCCGAGGAGGAGCCGCGCAGCAGGACGGCGTTGCCGGACTTCAGGCAGAGGGCGGCGGCGTCGACGGTGACGTTCGGCCGGCCCTCGTAGATGATCCCGACGACGCCGAGCGGCACGCGGACCTGGCGCAGGTCGATGCCGTTGGGCAGCGTGTTGCCGCGGACGACCTCCCCGACCGGGTCGGGCAGCGCGGCCACGTCACGCACGTCGGAGGCGATGGCGCGGATCCGCTCGGGGGTGAGCGTGAGCCGGTCGATCATGCCCTCACTGGTGCCGGCCTCGCGGGCCTTGGCGACGTCCTTGGCGTTGGCCTCGACGATCTCGCTCGCACGGACCTCCAGGGCGTCCGCGATGGCGAGCAGCGCGTCGTCCTTCTCGGCCCGGGGCAGCGGCGCGAGGACCGCGGCGGCGGCCTTGGCGCGGTAGGCGGCCTCGGTGACCGGGGACATGGAGTCGTACGGAGAGAGCGTGGTCATGAGGGAAGGGTAGTGCGCCGGGCGGCTGGGTTCATCGTTCGTTCCACAGCGCGAGACACGTCGTGGAACGGGTCAAAACGGATGAACGCCGACCGGGGACGCCGGTGGCGGACCGTACCCCTCGGCGATGCGCTGGTGGTAGGTCGCGCGGTCGATGACCTCCAGGCCGACGATCTCCCAGGGCGGCAGCCCGGCGGTCTGCCGGTGCTCGCCCCACAGACGCAGGGCGACGGCGGCCGCGTCGTGCAGGTCGCGGGCCTCCTCCCAGTAGCGGATCTCTGCGTGATCGACGGCGTAGCGGCTGGTCAGGAAGAAGGGATGGTCGTGGGCGAGCTGTTCCAGGGCGCGCCGGACCTCGGGGAGCGGGGCCTCCTTGCCGGAGACGCTGAGGGTGACGTGCCACAGGCGCGGGGTGTCCACGGGCTCCTCGCCCTCGAACCGGTCCCCGGCCGCCACGCTGGTCAGGGCGCGCTCCTCACCGGCCGCGCGGGAGCCGGCACCACCGCGGGACGCCTGGGCCCCAGGGCGCACTCGTCTCACGACGGCCTCCTTTGCACAGTGGCGCTGCGGAACAGTTCCCCGAGACAAAGTTGAGCAGGCCGCACGGGATCGCGTGGCGGTTTTGCGGAACGTCCACCACCGGGGGCGGACGTTTCGACCCATTACGGGTGCAGGACCACCAGGTCGTCCCTGTGTACGACCTCGCGTTCGTACGCCGGCCCGAGTTCGCGGGCCAGCTCCCTGGTGGAGCGGCCGATGAGCCGGGGGATCTCCTTGGCGTCGAAGTTGACGAGCCCGCGCGCCACCGCGTGGCCCGCGCCGTCCCGCAGCTCGACCGGGTCGCCGGCGCTGAACTCGCCCTCGACCGCGGCGATCCCGGCCGGCAGCAGGGACTTGCGGCGGTCCACGACGGCCCGCACGGCACCGTCGTCCAGGGTCAGCGCACCCTGCGGGGCGGAGGCGTGCTGGAGCCACAGCAGCCGGTCGGCGGAGCGCTTGCCGGTGGGGTGGAAGAAGGTGCCGGTGTCCTGGCCGGTCAGGGCGTCGGCGGCATGGACGGCGCTGGTGAGGACGACGGGGACGCCGGCGGCGGCCGCGATCCGGGCGGCCTCGACCTTGGTGACCATGCCGCCGGTGCCGACGCCGGCCTTGCCCGCGCTGCCGATCTCGACGTGGGCGAGGTCGGAGGGGTCGCGCACCTCGCCGATGCGGGAGGTGCCCGGCTTGGCGGGGTCCCCGTCGTAGACGCCGTCCACGTCGGACAGCAGGACCAGCAGGTCGGCGCGGACGAGGTGCGCGACCAGGGCGGCGAGGCGGTCGTTGTCGCCGAAGCGGATCTCGTCCGTGGCGACGGTGTCGTTCTCGTTGACGATCGGGAAGGCGCCCATCGCGAGCAGCTTGTCGAGGGTGCGCGAGGCGTTGCGGTGGTGCGAGCGGCGGCTCATGTCGTCGGAGGTCAGCAGGACCTGCCCGACGCGGACGCCGTAGCGGGCGAAGGAGGCGGTGTAGCGGGCGACCAGCAGGCCCTGGCCGACGCTGGCGGCCGCCTGCTGCCGGGCGAGGTCCTTCGGACGGCGGCGCAGGCCCAGCGGGGCGAGGCCGGCGGCGATGGCGCCCGAGGAGACCAGCACGATCTCACGCTCTCCGCCGCTGCGGACCTTGGCGAGGACGTCGACCAGCGCGTCCACGCGGTCCGCGTCCAGGCCGCCCGAGGCGGTGGTCAGCGAGGAGGACCCGACTTTGACGACGATCCTGCGGGCCTCGCCCACGGCCTGCCTTGCCCCTGCCACGTCGCCGTCCGTCCCCTCGCGTCGATTCGGTCGCTCACCAGGAAATCTACGGGACGCCCGGACGGGGCGCGGCGCCGGTCCACGCTACGGACGGTGCCGTCCGCGTCACGGGAGCGCGGCCGTCGCCCCCGTCCGTCAGCCCGGCCCCGCCCACGGCCGGAAGCCGCCCCGGACACGCCCCCTACCCGCCTCGGCGGGGAGCCGGTCACCGACCCTCTCGGCTCGGCCTTTTCCACGGTCGGAAACCGACCTTCTGCCCCTTCCGGGCCCAGCCCACGACAGGAACGGGATCATCCGCTACCGTCCGACGACACGCCTTACGGCCCCCGCCCCCACACCCCGGCGACACGCGCGTGTCGTCGGGAGGCCGCCCCGCGTTAACCCGGACGGCCGACCTGCGCCGACCCGACGCTCCTGGAGTGACCGCAGTGCCCGTACCTCTCCCCCGCCCGCAGGCCCTCCTCAAGGGGCTGGTCACCATCGTCCTGGCCGCCGCGTTCGCCGCGCAGGCGGTCGCGGCGCTGCTGCCCGACGTCCCGCTGCTGATCGCGGCGACGACCGTCTCGCTGGCCACCGAAGGCGTCCTGTACAAGTGGCAGCGCGGGGTGCTGTCGCTGTTCGCCAAGTCACACGCGGACATCACCGTGCGGCACGTCGTACGGGATCTGCTGCTGGTCGTGGCCCTGCTGCGGCTGGGCGAGCAGGACCGGGAGACGGTGTACGCGCCGCTGGTAGCCGGGCTGCTCCTCTGCTACGTGCTGCACAGCGCGATCCAGGCGGTCTCCGTGCTGGTGCGCCGCACCCGCACCCTGCCCGTGGTCACCCGGAACATCGACGCCTCCGCGCTGCGGCTGTCCCCGGCCCCCTGGGCGCTGCTGCGCCGCCCCGGCCACCGGCTGCTGGTGTTCGGCCTGCCGGCGACGGCCGGACTGCTCGCCAGCGCGGCCGGCGACCGGCCGGTGTTCGCGGCGGCGGGCATCGCGCTCACCCTCGCCCTCGGGCTGACCGGCCTCGGTGTCCTGCTGCTCCGGCTGCTGCCCGGCCGTCGCCCGGCGGACGAGCAGGAGGTCCTCGAGTGGTTCGACGCGTGGCTGGCCGAGTACCGGCCGACCGCCGGCCTGTACTTCTCCGGCGGTGCCTCCTCGGCCTACCAGGCGAACATGTGGCTGGAGCCGCTGGCCGGTCTCGAGGGCAGGCCCGTCATCATCCTGCGCGAGCGGTTCATGGTGCAGAAGATCGCGGCGACGGACATCCCGATCGTGTGCCTGCCGAAGGTGTCGACGCTGATGCGCCTGGAGCACTCCACGCTCCAGGTCCTCATCCACCCGTCGAACTCCGGCAAGACCTCCCAGGTGCTGCGCATCCCCACGATCAAGCACACCTTCGTCAACCACGGCGAGAGCGACAAGCTGTCCTCGTGCAACCCGTACGCGAAGGCGTACGACGAGGTGTGGGTGGCCGGGCCCGCCGCGCGCGAGCGGTACGCGCTGGCCGAGGTCGGGGTCGAGGACAAGGACGTGGTGGAGACCGGCCGCCCGCAGCTGGACGGTGTGCTGCCCTACGCGGGCCCGCCGGCCGGGCCCTGGACGACCGTGCTGTACGCGCCGACCTGGGAGGGCTGGGACGGCAACCCCGGCAACACGTCGGTGATCGCGGCCGGGGAGAACCTGGTGCGGGCGCTGCTCGCGGACCCGGGCGTGCGGCTGCTGTACAAGCCGCATCCGCTGACGGGGTCGGTGGATCCGCGCGCGGGCGCGGCCGACCTGCGGATCCGGGAGCTGATCCGGGCCGCCAACCGGGACCGGGCGGGAGCGCGCCCCTCGGACGGTACGGAACTCGCCCGCCGCACCGCCGAACTGGACCGGCTCACCACCTCGGTCTTCCGGTCAGGGGCCGACATCGTGGAGCGGATGCTGGTGCAGACGGCGCCGGAGCCGGGCCGCGCGGAGGCGGTGGCGCGGGCGGCGGCCGCGTGGGACGAGGCGTACTGGGCCTCGCTGCCGGCGGGTGAACACCAGATCATCACGGCCGCCCGGCCCACCCTGTACTCCTGCTTCAACGTGGCCGACCTGCTGATCAGCGACGTGTCGAGCGTGATCAGCGACTTCCTGGCGAGTGAGAAGCCGTACGCGGTGGCCAACACGAGCGGGCTGCCCGAGGACGCCTTCCGTGCGGCGTTCCCGACGGTGGTGGCGGCGACGGTGCTGACGCCGGATGCCGCCGGGGTGCCGGAGCTGCTGGAGACCGTCCGGCACCCGGAGCGTGACGAACTGGTCGAGGCGCGTGCCGAGTTGAAGCTGCGCCTGCTGGGTCCGGCCGAGCCGTCGTCGCAGGAGCGGTTCAACGAGGCCGTCCGGGCGCTGTGCGGGGAGGCCCGGGACCACCGGGCACGGGTGGCGGAGCGGCTGGCCGCGGTGCCCGGTCAGCGCACCGGGGCCGAGGTCCCTACCGCACAGCGCTGAGCGGCACCGGGCACCCCGCGTCGGTCACGCCGCGTGGCGTATCTCCCGGGACGTCAGCACGCGTCGGGCCTTGCGCACGGCGCGCCGCATGAACGTGTCGGCACCGCCCTCGCGGTACCCCGGGAAGGCACGGGCCTCCCGGGGCTCGGCCAGATAGACCGAGTCCGGGATGCCGGCGGCGCGGTCCCGGAAATGCGGGTAGGCCAGGTACACACGGCGGCCCTTCCTCTCCAGGAGGGCCGCCGCCTGCTTCTTGCTCTTGACGAACTGCACGACGTCCGGGAGCAGTTCGGGACGCTGCTCGGCGACCAGGTGCAGGCGCAGCCGCTCGTGGACCTTGAGGCGCTGGGCGACGCCCTCGGTCCAGTAGGTGTCCATCAGCGGCTTGGCGAGCTCGAACTTGTTCCGGCGGATCTCCTCGCTGTCCGTCAGGTACTTGGGCCCGAACTGCGGCAGCAGCGTGACGAGGAAGGGCCGGACCATCAGCTGGTCGCGCCGGGCGCCCGCGGGGACGAGTTCGGCGATGAGCTCCATCAGGGCCCGCGCGGAGTCGAAGCGCAGCGTGTAGCTGCCGCTCTTCGTCACGTGCTTGCCGTCTTCACGGCCGACAAGGTAGTAGCAGGTGTGGTCGGCGACCACGGAGACGCCGTCCGCCCGCAGGTACGCCTCCATGGTGAACAGCGCGTCCTCACCGGTGAACAGCGACTCGTCGAAGCGCATGCCGTGCCGGTCGAGGAGCGCGCGGCGGAACAGCTTCTGCGCGCTGAGGGTGAACTTGATGTTGGAGGAGAAGACGTCCGTCCGCTCCACCGTCCTGCCCCACATGGACTTCGGCGCCGAGCGGTTGACACCCTCGACCTTGCCCAGCACGACGTCCGTGCCGGCGCGGTCGGCCATGGCGACCATCCGCTCCAGGGCCTCGGGGCCCAGCCGGTCGTCGGCGTCGAGGAAGAACACGTAGCGCCCGGTGGCCTTCCCCAGGCCCACGTTGCGCGGGCCGCTGGGGCCGCCGGAGTTCTCCTGCCGGATCACCAGCACCTGCATGGGAGCCCGCTCGGCGAACTCCTCCAGGTACTCCCCCGTCCCGTCCGTCGAACCGTCGTCCACCGCGATGACCTCGACGCGCGTCGGATCGATGGTCTGTGCCTCGACGGACGAGAGGCACTCGATCAGATACGGCATCGCTTCGTACGCACCGATGATCACACTCACATCAGGCTGCGTCACGGTCACGTTTCCCCCTAGTCAATGGGATATTCCCCCCGTATCGCCTCATTCGCTACTTGAAAGACGGGTGATCCGGGCAAGCGGTTGCCTCGCACACGGGTCTTAGTGGGACACGTCACACAGTGATCGGACAGGGTGCGGGAAGGGAAAAGAGTTCGGCCCCGAGGAGAAATCCTCGGGGCCGAACTCTTCAGTCAGCGGCGGCGGTTCAGCCCGTGCCGACCTCGTCCGTGTCACCGGCGGAGGGCACCCGCTGCCCGGGCACGGCGTTCGCCAGCTCGGCCTCGCTCTCCGCGAGGGCGGCCGCGTCCCGCGACTGCTGGCCGACGTTGCGCGTCTCGGCCTTGAGCGCGAGGTTCGCAACGGCGGTGTTGAACTGCTCCAGCGAGGTCGGCTCGTCCGGGCCCAGCAGGTACTGCTTGAGCTCCTTGCGGTCCTCGGCCAGCGGGTCGGCCTCCGGGGCGCGGACCGCGCCGAGCAGCTCACCCAGCTCGCCGGCGCTGTTGGACAGGATCACCGCGGCACGCACCGCCGTGTTGTTCCGCTTGAACTCCTCGACGCCCACCCCGGCGGAATCCGTGACCGCGTACGGCTTGCCGCTCGCGATGAAGTCGGAGACCACGCTGGAGATGTCGGAGACCATCGCGTCGGAGACGTTGAAGCAGTCGTACAGCCGCGGCTCGGCACCGGTGATGACGCGGTGCTCCCAGGACGGGAAGGAACGCCAGTAGGCGTCGTTCCACTCGGCGCGCAGCCGGGCGACCTCCTCGTGCCGGGCGACGTCGACCAGCCCGTCACGGGTGGCCACGGCCTCGTCGCCGCGGTCGCCGCCGGAGCCGGACAGCTGCGCGAGACGGGCCTCGATGCGGCTCAGTTCGGCCTTGGCCTCGGCCTGGGCGGCGGTGTCGGCGATGAACCGCGGGTCGATGGCGCGCTCCGCGGCGGCCTTCTGCACCAGGGCGGTGATCCGCTGATGCGCGGCGCCGGCCTCCTTGCTGACGTTGCCGGTGAAGGGGTGCGGCTTGTACAGGACGCGGACCGGCGGATCGGCCGTCACGAGCTGCTGCACGATGTTCTCGCCGGCCAGCACCACCGAGGTGTTGCCCGGGTTGCCGTCCCAGCCCTCCCAGGTGGGGGCGTACAGCACCGTGGGGATGCGGCCCTCGGGCACGCCCTGCCAGGTCTGGATCGGGGCGAGCTGCGGGCGGCCGACCTCGACGATGTCGTCGTCGCGGACGCCGACGTCGGCGATGGCGTAGCGGTCGCGGCCCGCGCGGCCGGCCGTCCACACCTCGTCGTAGACCTTGCTGTACGGGTTGACGCTGGCGAGCTTGTCGCTGTCGCCGTGGCCGATGAAGACGTGCTTGATGGTGGGCACGCGCAGCATGTGGATGTTCTTGCCGACGTTGGCCGCGTAGAGCGCGACGCGCACCGTGGACAGGTCCATGTTCATCAGGTGCACCCCTCCGGGCACGCAGATGACGGGGACCGTGGTGGGCGCCAGGTTGTTCAGGATGGCCCGCTCACGCAGGATGATCAGCGGCTTGGAGTCCAGCTTCTCCATGGTGTCCAGCCACATGTTGACCTGGTACGCGGAGTCCTTGGAACCGGAGAAGTACAGCACCGTCTCCGGCTTGTACTCGCCCAGCCAGTCGTCGACGGCCGCCAGGACCGTCTCCGCCTTCGGCGGGATCCTCCGGTCGCGCACGTACGGCACCAGCGCCAGGACGTAGAGGGTGGCCACGGCCACCGTGATGCCGATGCCGATGAAGCCGACAAGGGCCGACTTCACCTGGGCGGCGACCAGGATGCCGACGACCGCCGCGAGGTCGAGGTGCAGCATCTTCTCGGCGGAGCGGTGCAGCAGCTTGCGCGGCGGGGCGTCCGGGATGCGGATGCGCGAGGCCAGGTCGACGTTGCGGGTGGCGACCGGCATGCGGCGGCGGTTGCGGATCAGCTGGACCAGCGCGCCGTGCGGGGCCTGCAGACCGTAGAAGGCGATGAAGCAGGCGATCGCCCCGTAGTAGATCAGATTGTCCGCGAGGGACAGCCGGGCCAGCAGCAGCACGAGCAGCAGCTGCCGTATCAGGAAGCGGATCGACAGGCCGGCCCGCACCTTGCCGAGGCGGTTGATCAGGTAGCTGCCCTTGCGGTGCAGATAGTGGTCCGCCAGGTACGTCACGGCGGCCGCTGCCGCGAAGGCGGGAACGCTCGGGACGAGCGCGGCCAGCATGAGGGCGGGGAAGCCCGCCACCATGAGGATCGCCGCGGCCAGCTCGGCCGCGCTGCCCACCCGGGCGACGCGAATAGCGGTGGATATCACGGAGAAACCTGCTCTTGGGAGGGGTGTGCCGGTCTTGGTTCGAGAATGCGGCTGGTCTGTGAATATTCGCGGGACGGTATGGATTCAGGCCCCTGCGAACACTCCGGTCGACGGCGAATACCGTGAACAGGAGAGCGCAGAGGCCTGAATTACCGAAGTCTATTTGGCGCCAATTATTACACGCCGTCCTGCCGGTCCAGCACCGTGGCCAGTGCCTGCTCGAAGCCGGAGGCGCGGGCCGCACCGGCCGTCGGGTCCTGCTGGCGGACGTCGATGACATGGCCGGTGAGCTCGGAGAGCAGCACGTCGAGGGAGGTGCGGGCCACGGCCTCGGAGGACAGCAGGGAACCCGCGGGCTCCTGGCCGAAAGCCTTGGTGCGCATGGGGGTGGCGGTGCGCTCGGGGTTGATGCAGTTGACGCGGACGCCCTCGCCGGCCCACTCGTCGGACAGGGCCTGGGTGAGGTTCACCATGGCGGCCTTGGTGGAGGAGTACAGGCTGTACTCGGCGCGGCCGCGGGTGTAGCTGCTGGAGGTGTACAGCAGCAACTGGCCCTTGGTCTCGGACAGGTACTTGTACGACGACCGGGCGATCTGCACCGGGGCCAGGTAGTTGACCTTCAGCGCCTCCTCGATGGTGGCGTTGTCGGTCTCGGCGAGCTTCCCTATGCGCAGCACGCCGGCGGTGTTGACCACGTAGTCGATGCGGCCGGTCTCGGCGTACGCCTTGGACAGGGCGTCGTCGACCTCTTCCGGGTTCTCCACGTGGGTGCCGGTGGTGGAGCGGCCGAGGGCGTAGACCTTGGCGCCGTAGGACTCGGCGAGTTCGGCGATGTCCTTGCCGATGCCGTAGCTGCCGCCGAAGACGACCATGGTCTTGCCGGTCAGCAGCTCACGGTAGGCCTCCTCGGAGACCTGCTCGGGCGCGGCCGTGGAGGCCAGCTGGAAGAGCTTGTCGGCGATGAAGACGTCGACGGGCTGGGTGACCTTCATGTTGTACTCGTCACCCGCGACGACGTGGATCGGCACGTCCGGCAGGTACTTGAGCACGACGGAGCAGTCGTCGGTGGCCTGGAAGTTGGGATCGCCGGCGGCGACCTCGTAGGCCCGCTTGATGGTGGACAGCTTGAAGGCCTGCGGCGTCTGGCCGCGGCGCAGCCGGGAACGGTCCGGGATCTCGGTGATGAACTCGCCGTCCTCGCCGTGCGTGCGCGTGACGATGATGGTGTCCGCGGACGGGATGGCCACGTCGACGGCCTGGTAGCGCTCCAGCGCGACGACGCAGTCGTCGATGACGCGCTGCGAGAGCAGGGGGCGCACGGCGTCGTGGAAGAGGACGTTGGCGTCCTCGCCCTCGGCCAGGCCCTCGCCCAGCGCGGCGATGGCGCGCTCGGTGGTCTCGTTCCGCGTGGAGCCGCCCTCGATGACCTTCGAGACCTTCTTGAATCCGGCCTTCGCGACGATCTTCTCGATGTCGGGCACGTAACCCGGCGCCATCAGCACGATGATGTCGTCGATCGAGTCGGCATTCTCGAAGGTGGTCAGCGTGTGCTCGATGACTGCCTTGCCGGCGATCTTCAGCAACTGCTTGGGGATCGACAGACCCACGCGCTGGCCGGTGCCACCGGCCAGGATCACTGCGGTGGTACGGGGCTTGGCTATGTGCTGGGACACAGGTGACCTACCTTGGGGCGACAGGGAACTCGGAAATGGTCCCACTTGTGGTTACCGCAATGCAAGGTGAGCGCCCTCCACCGCATATGTGCGCGCAACCTCTCATTCACCTGCCGACGCTGGTGATTGCGGATGGTTGCTCAAGCCCCGGTAAAAAGCGCTGTGAGTAACTGCACAGAAGCTCGGCGACTGCGGAGCCGCCCGGGACTGCGGTGACCGGGGACCTGCACGGGTTCCTCGGACATGTCCTGTGCACGGTACGCGCTTTGGCGGTGCTCCACGTACCGCGCCCGCCGCCCGCGGGGGCCGCGTACGGGGTCGTGGTGCGTGGATCCCCACTTCCCGCAGCCCACGGCGGCACGCGTTCTTCATTGACGTCCGGCCGCGAATACGGCTCTCCCGGCCGCTCATTGCCGCGGAATTCCCGGTCAGGATTCCGCAGCATTTCGGTCTCGGCGAGAGCGATGCGCCGCAAACCCGCGTCGGACTTCTCACACGACCGGGCCGCCGCGTAGGGAGAAGGGCCCGGGACTGCGGGAGTCCCGGGCCCTTCTCCCTACGCGGTGGCCCGGTCAGACGACCTCGACGCCCGGACGGCCCGCCTCGACCCTCAGCCGGGCCAGCGTGCTCGGGGCCGCCGTCGGCCGGCGCACCGTGTCGACCACCCTGACCTGGGCGTCGATGCCGTCGCGGCGGACGTCGAAGAGGTGGTAGCCGCGGTGGGCGTCGAGCAGCTTCCAGTGCGGGTTGTCCGGGCGCCGCGGGTCCCACTCCCTGCGGAAGGCGTCCTGGTCCTGGTCACCGTTGCTGGAGATGGAGGTGCCGACGAACTCGGCGCCGACGACGTCCGAGTCCGGGTCGGCGTAGTCCTCCTTGAGGTCGCTGATCATCGTCAGGTGCCGGTCCCCGGAGAGCACCACCGGGTTGCGGACCTGCTGGAACTCCTCGAGGAACTGATTTCGTTCGGCCTGGTAGCCGTCCCAGGCGTCGTAGAACCAGAGCTTGCCCTCGCCGACCTTGAGGTCCGTCTCGGCCATCATGATCTGGGAGGCGATGAGGTTCCAGCGGGCGGGCGAGTCCTGCAGCCCGTTGAGCAGCCAGCGCTTCTGCCGGGCGCCCAGCATGGTCAGGGAGGGGTCCTGGGCGCCCTCCTGGCTGGTGGCCTGGTCGCTGCGGTACTGACGGGTGTCCAGGACGTTGAGGCGGGCCAGTCGGCCGAACTCCAGACGGCGGTGCATCCGGATGTGCGGACCGTCCGGGGCGGCGGTGGCACGGACCGGCATGTGCTCGTAGAACGCCTGGTAGGCCGCGGTCAGCCGGGCCACGAACGCGTCGTGCGGCTGCTTGTCCGGGTCCTGCGGGATCTCGCCCGCGAAGTCGTTGTCCACCTCGTGGTCGTCGAAGGTCACCACGAAGGGCGCGTTGGCGTGCATCGCGGCGAGATCCGGGTCGGTGCGGTACTGGGCGTACCGGTTGCGGTACTGGACGAGGCTGTAGGGCTCTCCGGTGCCCTCGTGCCGTCGTACGGCCGTCGCCGAGGGCGTGGACTCGTAGATGTAGTCGCCGACGAACACCACGACGTCCGGGTCCTGCTCCAGCATGTCTGCGTATGGCGTGAAATAGCCGTGCTGCCAGTTCTGACAGGAGGCGAGGGCCAGGCGCAGGGAGCCACCGGAGCTGTGGGGGTGGGGCGCGGTACGGGTGCGGCCGACGGGTGAGAGCTGCCCGCTGGTGCGGAAGCGGTACCAGTACGTACGGTCCGCGCGCAGGCCGCGTACGTCCACGTGAACGCTGTGCCCGTACTCGGGCCGGGCCTGGGCGGTGTCCTGCCGGACCGGCTTTCTGAAGCGCGGATCCTCCGCGAGCTGCCACTCCACGGGCACCACCCGGTCGGGCATGCCGCCGCCGTTCAGCGGGTCCGGGGCGAGCCTGGTCCACAGCACGATGCCGTCCGGGAGTGGGTCGCCCGAGGAGACTCCGAGACTGAACACACCGTCGGGCAGCGGCGTCTCGGCCGCGCGGGCCACGGCCGGGAGCCACAGCTGGGCGGAGGCCGCGGCGCCGAGCACCGCGGCACCGGCGGTCAGAAAGCGGCGTCGGTCGGGGGTTGCTGCTCCGGTCATCGGCTGACTCCCTTACCTCGCGGGCCACTTGGACTCTGGGAAGCTTCACGTCCGCGGGCGGTCGGCCCGCTGAACACCGGGGTTCACGTACATGACAACTAAGCAGACAAAGAGAGACTCGCCGCCAGCATCGGAACAAGCCGTTGCCGGGGCGAGTCTGACAGATGTTCAGCGGGCGGTCCGGGAGCCGGGCCGGGCACCTGGGGCGGGCGCGGGTCCCGCGGTCAGCGGGTGAATCCCGCGCCGAGGGAGGAACCGTTCTTCACGGTGCCGAGGGTGCCCGCGCCGAAGCTGACCGAGCCGGTCGCGGTGGCGTGTCAACGGGGTTGGGCAACGCCCAGAATCCGCCGTCCCGGTTCTCGCCGACGGCGCCGGCGAACAGCTCGCTCCTGCCGTCGCCGTTGACGTCGAGCGGCTTGGTGTCGGCGCCGAATCTGCTCCGCCGTCCCCGGGACGTTCCCGGTGTTCTGGTTCAAGCTGGAGGCGCCCTTCCCGGTGAGCCCGGACCGGCCGCCGCGCAGGACGGTGACCTGGTCGGCCGCGTACACCTCGCCGATTCCCTCGCTCGTGCTGCCGGTGGAGACGTCCGTGTAGCCGTCGGCGTCGACGTCGCCGACGGAGATGGCCCCGCCGAACGTGTCCGCCCACTCCGAAGCACCGGGCACCCCCGGGCTGTCCTGCGTGATGATCGTCGTACGGGAGGTGTCGGGGCCGTCGGCCGAGCCGTGCACCAGGCCGATCCGGCCGCCCTTCAGCAGCGGGTCCTCGAGATCGACCTCGCCGAAGCCGTCGTTCGGGCGCCGATGACGAGGTCGGCGTAGCCGTCCTTGTCCACGTCAACGACGCCGAGGCTCTCGCCGCCGCGCATGCGCGTGCCGTCCGGGTTGTTCACCGGGGCGGGGGCGCTCAGGCCGTCGCGCGTGCCCCGCAGGAAGACCGCGCGGCGGTGCTGGTAATCGGGGTCGTGCATGTCGTCGTCGCTGCGGTCGTGGATGAGCGCGACCAGGTCCGTGATGCCGTCGTGGTCGACGTCCCCGGCGGCCACGTCGTCCGTGAAGTACTCGGCCTCAAGAGCCAGGGTCCGGCTCTTCGCAGCGCCCGTGGTGCGGTCGAACGGCCCGTACAGCAGACGGTTTTCCGGTGGCCAGATCGAGATGACCGTCGCCGTTGAAGTCGCCGAGCGCCGGGGTTTCCGCGTCGACCCGGTCCTCCTCGGTACCGGTGGCCACGGCCGTACCGCCGGACAGGCCCCGCTTCCCGCCCCACAGCACGGCGAACGTGCCGGCCGACTGGACCTCTCCGACGTCCTCGCCCGGGGCGCCCACGACCAGGTCGGCCGCGCCGTCGCCGTCGAGGTCGCCGACGGCGAGACCGCTGCCGTAGTCCTCGCCGGTCTCCGAGACGCCGGGTACGCCCGGGGTGTTCTGGCCGACGATCTGCTTGTGCTTCAGGTCGAGGCCCTTGGCCGAGCCGTACACGACGGCCACGTACCCGGCCCGGGCCTTCCCGCGCTCGGGATCCTAGAACGGCTCGAAGTCGTCGTACTCCTGCTCCGCCTCGTCCCGCTCGGCCTGCCGGTCCCTGCGGCGCTGCGCGGCCGGCCGCGCTCCCTCGAACCGGTGGTCCTCACCGCGCCGGCCGAGCATCTCGGCCCCGGCCGTCACGGACGGCTCCCAGTCGAAGACGACCGCGTTCTCCTCGGGGCCGATGGCGACGCCGTCGCCGCCCCGGGCACCCGCCTTCATCAACTGCTCCTCGACACCGAGCCGGTTGAGCCGGTCCGCGAGGTAGCCGACTGCCTCGTCGTTGTTGAAGTCGGTCTGGCGCACCCAGCGTTCGGGCTTCTCGCCGCGCACCCGGAACAGGCCGTCGGCCTCGCGCGTCACGGTGAAGCCGGTGTCGTCCACGGCCTTGGGCCGGATCACGATCCGGGTGGCCTCTTCCTTCGGCTTCGCCGCCCGGGACGTCGCCACGAGCTCCGCGAGCGCGTACGACAGCTCCTTCAGGCCCGTGTGCGCCACGGCCGACACCTCGAACACGCGGTAGCCGCGCGCCTCCAGGTCGGGCCGCACCATCTCGGCGAGGTCCTTGCCGTCCGGCACGTCGATCTTGTTCAGGACGACGATCCGCGGCCGGTTGTCCAGCCCGCCGTACTGCCGCAGCTCCTCCTCGATGATGTCGAGGTCGGAGGCCGGGTCGCGGTCCGACTCCAGCGTCGCGGTGTCCAGGACGTGCACGAGCACACTGCACCGCTCCACGTGCCGCAGGAACTCCAGGCCCAGCCCCTTGCCCTGGCTGGCACCGGGGATCAGCCCGGGCACGTCGGCGATCGTGTAGACCGTCGAACCGGCCGTGACGACACCGAGGTTGGGCACGAGGGTGGTGAAGGGGTAGTCGGCGATCTTCGGCTTGGCGGCGCTCAGCACCGAGATCAGCGACGACTTGCCGGCACTCGGGTACCCGACGAGGGCCACGTCGGCGACCGTCTTCAGCTCCAGGACGATGTCCTGGAGGTCTCCCGGCTCGCCGAGCAGCGCGAACCCGGGCGCCTTGCGCCGCGCGGAGGCCAGCGCCGCGTTGCCGAGCCCGCCCCGGCCGCCCTGCGCGGCGACGTACGACGTGCCGTGCCCGACCAGGTCGGCGAGGACGTTGCCCGCCTTGTCCAGCACCACCGTGCCGTCCGGCACCGGCAGGATCAGGTCCTGGCCGTCCTTGCCGAAGCGGTTGCCGCCCTCGCCGGGCTTGCCGTTGGTGGCCTTGCGGTGCGGGGAGTGGTGGTAGTCGAGCAGCGTGGTGACCGACTGGTCGACGGTGAGGATCACGTCCCCGCCGCGCCCGCCGTTGCCGCCGTCCGGTCCGCCCAGCGGCTTGAACTTCTCACGGTGGACGGAGGCACAGCCGTGGCCTCCGCTACCCGCGGCGACGTGCAGCTCGACGCGGTCCACGAAGGTGGTCATGGTGTGTGCCTCCAGGTGCGTACGTATGTGTACGGGGTTCTACGGGGTTGTTCTCTGCGTAACACGCGAAAGGCGGACCCGCTTCCCGGGAGGGAAGTGAGGTCCGCCTCGCGAAAGTGTCCGATCAGGCGACCGGAACGATGTTCACGACCTTGCGGCCACGGTGGGTGCCGAACTGCACCGAACCGGCCTCGAGGGCGAACAGCGTGTCGTCGCCGCCACGGCCGACACCGGAGCCCGGGTGGAAGTGGGTGCCACGCTGACGAACCAGGATCTCACCCGCGTTGACGACCTGACCGCCGAAGCGCTTCACGCCGAGCCGCTGGGCGTTGGAGTCGCGACCGTTCCGGGTGGACGATGCGCCCTTCTTGTGTGCCATTTCTCCTCAGTCCCTTACTTCGCAGCCGCGGGGATCTCAGTGACCTTGATCGCCGTGTACTGCTGGCGGTGGCCCTGGCGACGGCGGTAACCCGTCTTGTTCTTGTAGCGCAGAATGTCGATCTTCTGGCCCTTGTGGTGGTCCACGACCTCGGCCTGGACCTTGATGCCGGCCAGCACCCACGGGTCGCTGGTCACGGCGTCGCCGTCGACAACGAGCAGGGTCGAGAGCTCGACCGTGTCGCCAACCTTGGCAGTGGAAATCTTGTCAACCTCAACGATGTCGCCGACAGCAACCTTGTGCTGGCGACCACCGCTGCGCACGATGGCGTACACGCGGAACTCACTCTCTCGCTCGGGAAACGGCACCCCCGCAGGCCAGCCGCCCGACTCAGCGAGCGGCCTCTCCTGGGCGCCCGGCGCCCGGAGGATGAGGTTTACGGGGATGTGACGCGTCAGTCGACACGCCGAAGGTCAAGGTTACGGGGCCGCGGCCGAAAGGGTCAAACCGAGTCGGACCCGCCGCCCGTGCGACCGGTCACGCCGGTCGCACGGGCGGGGGATCTCAGCCCTCGTCGGTGGAGGCCGAGACGGAGGACGCGGACGACGCCGACTGCTCCGCCGCCACGGTCTTCTTGGACGCGGTCTTCTTGGCGGCGGTCTTGGTGGTCTTCGCCGCCTTCTTGGCCGTCGTCTTCTTGGCCGCGGTCTTCTTCACAGCCGTCTTCTTGGTGGTGGCGGCCTTCTTCGCCGTGGCCTTCTTGGCCGTCTTGCGGGCCGTCTTCTTCGCGGGGGCCGACTCGTCGGCGGCCTCCTCCGGGACGGCGCCGTCGGCGGCGGACGCCCCGGCGGCCGGCTCGGCAGCGGCCTCGGAGACGCCCTCCTCGGACGCGGCCGACGGGACGACCACGACGGCCGTCTCCTCGGACGCCGTGGACGCCGTCGGCTTGCGCACGGCACGGCGCCGCGGACGGGCCGGGGCGGCGCTCTCGGCGGGCGCCTCGGCGACGGGCTCGGCCACCGGCTCGGCCGGTGCCTCGGTGGCCTCGGCCGCGAGCTCAGCGGGCGCGGTCTCGGCGACCGTCAACACGGCCGCCTCGGCGCCCGCCGGGGAACCGGCCGGAGCGGACACCTTGCGGGTGGCCCGGCGCCGGGTCCGGCCCTTGGGCGCGGCCTCCTCCGCCGGAGCGGCGGGCGCGGCGGAAGCGGTGGGCGCGGCCTGTGCGGCCTCGACCACCGGGTCCTCCACGGCCGCCGGCTCGGCCTGTGCCTCGGCGGCCGGCTCCGGCTGCACGGGACGGGCGGCCTCCTGCTCGGCGGTCACGTCCTGAGCCGTCGGCGCCTCGGCCACGGCCTGCGCGGCCCTGCCCCTGCCCCGCCGGGTCGTCTCCCTGCTCTCCTCGGCCTTCGGCTCGGCCGCCTCCCCGCGCGGGGAACCCGCCGGGGCCGACGCCCGCCGGCTCGCCCGGCGACGCGAGCGCCCACGGCCGGCCGCGGCCTCCGCCTCGGCGGCGCTGCTGTACAGCTCCTCGTCGGGCTCGAAGGCCGGCGCGGGCAGCGCGACCGGCTCGGCGACCTCGGCGACGACCTCCGCCTCGCTCTCCGCCTCCTGCTCGGCGGTCTCGGCGGTCTCGACGGCGGCCTCGTGCACGTGCGGCTGCTCGGCGGCGCCGGCACGGGCGCGCTTCTTGCGCTTGCCGCCGCCTCCGGGAGCCGTCGGCTGCTCCATGTGGACGATGACACCGCGGCCGTTGCAGTGGACGCAGGTCTCGGAGAAGGACTCCAGCAGCCCCTGTCCGACCCGCTTGCGGGTCATCTGCACGAGGCCCAGCGAGGTCACCTCGGCGACCTGGTGCTTCGTACGGTCCCGGCCCAGGCACTCCAGCAGGCGCCGCAGCACCAGGTCCCGGTTGGACTCCAGCACCATGTCGATGAAGTCGATGACGATGATGCCGCCGAGGTCGCGCAGCCGCAGCTGACGCACGATCTCCTCGGCCGCCTCCAGGTTGTTCCTGGTGACGGTCTCCTCGAGGTTGCCGCCCTGGCCGGTGAACTTGCCGGTGTTGACGTCGACGACGACCATCGCCTCGGTCCGGTCGATCACCAGCGAACCGCCGCTGGGCAGCCAGACCTTGCGGTCCAGGGCCTTGGCGAGCTGCTCGTCGATCCGGTACGTGGCGAAGACGTCGACCTCGGAGGTCCACTTCGACAGCCGCTCGGCGAGGTCCGGCGCGACGTGCGAGACATAGCCGTGGATGGTCGACCAGGCCTCGTCACCGCTGACGACGACCTTGGAGAAGTCCTCGTTGAAGATGTCGCGCACGACCCGGACGGTCATGTCCGGCTCGCCGTAGAGCAGCGTCGGGGCGTTGCCGCTCTTGGCCTTCTTCTGGATGTCCTCCCACTGCTGCTGCAACCGCTCGACGTCCCGGCGCAGCTCGTCCTCGCTCGCGCCCTCGGCGGCGGTGCGCACGATGACGCCCGCGTCCTCGGGGACGATCTTCTTGAGGATGGTCTTCAGCCGGGCCCGCTCGGTGTCGGGCAGCTTGCGGCTGATGCCGGTCATGGAGCCCTCGGGCACGTACACGAGGTAACGGCCCGGGAGGGAGACCTGGCTGGTCAGACGCGCGCCCTTGTGGCCGATCGGGTCCTTCGTCACCTGGACCAGCACCGACTGGCCGGACTTCAGGGCGGACTCGATGCGGCGCGGCCCGTGGGCCATGCCTAGCGCCTCGAAGTTGACCTCACCGGCGTACAGGACGGCGTTGCGGCCCTTGCCGATGTCGATGAAGGCGGCCTCCATCGACGGCAGCACGTTCTGCACCTTGCCGAGGTAGACGTTGCCGACGTACGAGGTCGCCTGCTCCTTGTTGACGTAGTGCTCGACGAGCACGTCGTCCTCGAGGACGCCGATCTGCGTGCGGTCGCCGTGCTGGCGGACGACCATCACGCGCTCGACGGCCTCGCGGCGGGCCAGGAACTCGGCCTCGGTGATGATCGGCACGCGGCGGCGGCCCTGCTCGCGGCCTTCGCGTCGGCGCTGCTTCTTGGCCTCCAGACGGGTCGAGCCCTTGATGGACTGCACCTCGTCGGACGGTTCCGTCTTGGGGCGGGGCTCGCGGACCTTGACGACCGTGCGCTCGGGGTCGTCGTCGGAGGGCTCGGAGTCGGTGCCGGAGTCCCCGGCACGGCGGCGGCGCCGACGGCGACGGCGGCTGCTGCTGGAGCCGCTCCCGCCGGACTCGTCGCGGTCGGTGGTCTCCTCGGAGTCCTCGTCGTCCTCCTCGGCGCCGTCCTCGCCGTCCTGCGCGGCGGCAGCGTCGGACTCGGCGGCGGACGCCTCGCCGCCCTCGCCGTCGGCGGACTCGCCACGCCGGCGGCGGCGACCGCCGCGGCGACGGCGGCGGCGCGAGCCGGTGCCCTCGGACTCGTCCTGCTCGTCGTCGTCGGCCTGGTCCTCGGCGGACTCGTCGGCCTCCTCCGCCTCCTCGGCGGCGGTGTCGGCGACGGCGGCCTCGGGGGCCTGCGCCTCGGGCTCGTCCCCGGCGCCCCGGCGCCGGCGACGGCGACGCGAGCCGCCGCTCTGCTCCTCGCGCTGGACCTCGGCCGGCGCGGACTCCTGGTCCTCCTCGGGCTCCGTCGCCCCGGCCGCCTCGGCGGCGGCAGCGGCAGCGGCCCGCTCCGGCGTCTGGAACTGGGGCTCGGTGAAGACGGGCGCCTGGAACAGCGCGACGGCGGGCCGCCGCGGACGCGAGGGCGCCTCGCTCTCGCTGTCGGCCGCGTCCGCGGGCACCCGGGCGGCGGCCTTCGAGGCCCTCCCGCCCCGGGTCGGCTGGGCGGGCTCGGCGAAGCCGCCGGCGGCCCGGCGCACGACCCGGCGACGGCGACGCGGACCGGCCTCTTCGGCCGGCTCGGCGGCCTCACCGGCGGGTGCCTCGGAGGCGACGGCCTCGGACGCACGGGCGGGCTCGGTGGCAGCGGCCTCGGCGGCGGGAGTCTCGGAGGCAACGGCCTCGGACGCGCGCTCGGGCTCGGCGGCGGGAGTCTCGGTCACGGGTGCCTTCGCCTCCTCGGCGGTCACCTCCGCGGTTTCCGCGGTCTCCGTGGCGGAGGGCGCCCCGGCAGGCGCGGACGCCCGCCGCGAGGCACGCCGGCGGGTCCGGCGCGGAGCAGCCTCTTCAACGGCCTTTTCAGCGGTCTGTTCAGCGGCCTCTTCGGCGGCCTCGGCGCGGTCGGCCGCAGCCGACGGCTCGGCGGTGTCGGCCACGGCCGGTGCCGCGACCGTCTCGGCCGCCTCGGCCGGAGCGGCGGCGGGTGAGGTCACGGTGCGGGTGGCGCGGCGGCGGGCGCGCTTAGGGGCGGCCTCCTCGGTCGCCGCGGAGGACGCGGCGGCCTCGGCAGGCTCGGTCGCCTCGGTGTCCGCCGGGGTGGTGGCGGTCACCGGGACCACGGTCTCGGCGGCCTCCGCGGCGACGGGAGCGCCGGCAGGGGCGGAGGCGCGGCGCACGGCGCGACGGCGCTTGCGCCCGGCGGGCGCGGCGTCCTCGTCGCTCTCACCGGCTGCGGGCGTCGCGGCGGCAGCGGTCGCTGCGGGGGCCTCGGCGACCTCGGCGGCTGCTTCCTCGGCCTCGCCGGACTCGACGTCCGCTGCGAGTTCCTCGGCGTCGGCGGCCGGTATGGCCGGCGCGACGGTCTCCACCGGCGTGTCGGAGGAGGCACCGGTGGGCGGGCCCGCCGGGCGGGACGCGGCACGGCGCCGCCGGCGGGGCGGCAGGGTGTCGCTGGGGGTGTTCTGTTCGGAACCCTCTGTGGGTTCGGTCGGCTCGAGCATGCGGGCTTGTCTCCCGTCAGGCTCCCGGGCGCCGCGCCTGGTCCGGCGTATGCCGGTGACGTCCGCGGCGCGCGCTGTGCGCGTTCGCCGCCGTCCGGGGCGCGGGCGCCGCACGGGAGCTCTCTGTGTCCTGTCTCGCCGGTTCCGTACGCCCAATGCGTACGGCCTGGCGAAAGTCTTCTGGTCGGTGCGCTGCCCGACCCAGGTGGCTCCCGAGTCCGAGGGCGGCGCTACGACGTCCGTCCCTACGCGGGACCTTCCTTATGCCGGCGCCGTCGCGGTGGCAGTCGGTTCGGCCGTTGGGTGGGCCTCGGCTGCCTCGCGGTCGGGCGCGAGCGGGTCGGTCACCGTGCCGGTCTCTTCATCGAACAGCCCCTGCGCCAGCCTGGTCACCGCTGCGGGGACCGGCGGCGCCAGGTCGGCCACGGCGCGGAGACCGGACAGGACGTCGTCGGGTCGTACGGCAGGCGTCACGTGCCGAACAACCAGCCGCAGTATCGCACAGGGCTGGTCGGTCGGCCTATCAGCCTGCGAACTGTGCGTTTCCGTGAGGTCGCGGACCTCCAGGCTCGCCACGGCGGCGCGGGCGTCGAACGTACGGACGCCGTTCTTGGCGAGGCGCTGGACCTCGACCGTCTCGGCCGCGTTGAAGGCGTCCGCCGCTCGGCGGGCCTCCTCCACCGGCACTCCGTCCAGCCGGAGCTCCCACACGGAAGCCGTCAGCCGGTCGGCGAGCCCGGAGGTACGGGCCTCGACCGCGTCGGTGATGTCGAGGCCGGTGGGCAGCGACTCGTCGAGAAGGGCCCTGAGCTGCTCCGGGTCGCGGGGCGCGGTGAGCGCGATCTCCAGGTATTCCGCCTCACTGCCCGTGCCGGTGGGTGCGGCATTGGCGTACGACACCTTCGGGTGCGGTGTGAAGCCCGCCGAGTAGGCCATCGGCACCTCGGCACGGCGCAACGCACGCTCGAAGGCGCGCTGGAAGTCACGGTGGCTGGTGAACCGGAGGCGGCCGCGCTTGGTGTAACGCAGTCGGATGCGCTGCACCGCGGGTGCGGGCGGCGGGCCTTCGGGCTGTCGCTTGCCCAGTGTCGTTCAGTCCTTCGTGAGAGCGGTCGTACTGCTTCCAAGAGTACGTGCCCCGCGCCCTGATGGTTCCCGGCGGTCGACGGGCCGCGGTCGGCGCGGTTCGCCGAAGAGCATCCGGCGGACGTCGGCGCGGGCCTGTCGTACGGACTCCCGGGCGGCGGCCAGTGCCTGCCGGGTGGCCCGCCCCACGCTGCGGGCGGCCTCGGCAGCGGGCCGCAGGACGGCGTCCCGCACGGCGTGCCCGACGGGCGTCAGCACCGTGCGGTACACCCACCGCACCGGCTCGACGAGGAGCCACCGGAAGAGGGTGCCGAGGAACCGTCCGACGGCGAGCGAGATGTGTCCGGCGACGCGCCAGGCGTGCCCGAGGGCATCCCACACCTCCCGGCCGATGACGGCGAGGACGCGTCCGGCCGGCGTGAGGATCCAGCGCCAGAGGGCGAGCGCGGGCAGGACGAACAGGATCCGGGCGATCCAGTACAGGGCCGTCCCGATGCCGGTGAGGATCGTGCGCACCAGCCACACGAGCCCCTTGGCGCACCAGGCGATCGCGCGGCCGACGGGCGCGAGCACCCAGGTGTACAGCCAGACGGCCGGTACGACGACGAGGTGCTTCGCGAGCAGGGCCACGACGGTCCAGACGCCGATGCCGAGTGCGGCGAGCCCGGCGCCGAGTCCCTTCAGGACCCACAGCACCGCGTGCCCGACGGGCGTGAGCAGCTGCGCGTACACCCAGCCGAGCCCGGCACCCACGCCCCTGGCGATCCAGCCGGCCGCGGCCCCGATGCCCCGGGCGGCCCATGCGATCGCATGCCCCAGCGGGGTGAGGACCGAGCGGTAGAGCCAGACCAGGGGGACCACGACGAGTGTCTGCGCGAGCCAGCCGAGTGCCTTGCCCACCGGCACGACGACGTAGCGCCACAGCCCCACGAACGGCCAGACGAACACGGCCCGCGCGAGCCACAGCAGCGCCCGGCCGAGCGGCCGGAGCAGCGTGTCGTTCAGGAACCGCCCGGCCACGACGAGCGCGTCCCACAGCATCCGCAGGGGGACGACCAGGACGAGCGCGATGATCCGCACGGGGATGCGGATGGCGACGGTGAGACAGCCCTCGGGCCCCGGCGGCTCGCGCGGCACGGGCGGCGTCCCGTCCGGCCCCTGGGGCACACGGGCCGACTGAGGGGGCAGCTCAGCTGCCTGTTGGGGCAGTTCGGCTGCCTGTTGGGGCAGTTCGGCTGCCTGTTGCGGCACCTCGGCCGACCGCCGGGACGGGTCGCCCGGCCCCTGGGGCAGGTCGGCCGGCGGCTCGGAACCCTCGCTGGGGCGCTTCTCCAGATCCATACCGTCGTAGACGCCCTCAGTGCCCCGTCCGGATCCAGCACCGCACAGCCCCGCCCCGTTCTCCCGCGATTCCTCCACTCGGCCGCAAGATCATACGGCTCACCCGCGGGCGAGCTGCGCCTGCAGCAGCCGGGGCGACTCCTGGAAACCGCTGCGCGCGTACGCGGGGACGGCCCGCGGGCTGGAGTGCACGGTCACGCGCTCCAGCCCCAGCTCACGGGCTCCGTCCAGGACGGCCCGGATGAGCCGCCCGCCCAGTCCGCCGTCGCGTGCCTCGGGTACGACGTAGACGCACTGCAGATCACCGGAGGCCCGTCGCGGGGCCCGGGGCGTGGGTACCCGCTGCACTACGGCGAGCCAGGCCATTCCGATGACCCGGTCGTCCCGGACGAGCACGATGCAGCGGTGTGTTCCGGCGTTCTCCCGTGCCCAGGCGACGAAGTGCCGTACGAAGGCCCCGGGTTCGCCGAGGTCCTGTGAGCCGTTCTCGACGAGCCACTCCCACCGGAGGGCGGCCACGGCCGCGAGTTCGTCGGGCCGGGCCGGGCGGATGCTGATGTTCTCCATCAGCGCATTGTCGGCTCCGTCGCGCTCTCCGTCTCCCAGCGCAGCAGATCCCCCGGCTGGCACTCCAGCACCTCGCACAGCGCGGCCAGGGTGGAGAAGCGGACCGCCTTGGCGCGGCCGTTCTTGAGGACGGCGAGATTGGCGGGGGTGATGCCCACGCGTTCCGCCAACTCGCCCACGGACATCTTGCGTTTGGCCAGCATCACGTCGATGTCGACGACGATCGGCATCAGATGACCTCTTCCAGCTCTGCCTGCATGCGGGCCGCCTCGATGTCACGTGCGACGGCCTGCGCGAGCAGCATCCGCAGCACGAGCACGACCAGGGCTACGCCCAGCACGGCCACCACCACCCCGCACAACAGGAGGACCACCCCGGGTGCGACGGCCTCGCCCGGCGCGAGCACGACGGCGAGCGCGAAGACCAGCAGGGCGGCCGCCACGAACGCGCCGATCACGAGGTGCACGTAGCGGAAGGCAGCCGTGGAGAACACCGTGCCGCGACGCACCATCGTCACCAGCCGCCACACGCAGACCACGACGACCTGAGCCGTCACGATACCCAGGACGATGATCACGAGGACCGGGGTGCGCAGATACGCGTACTCGGGCCTGAGCCCGTTCATGTCGACGGCCAGCAGCGGCACCATCACCGCCTGGACGAACAACGATCCGGCGAGCAGCACCACGAGCACCCCACGCAACGCCGCCACGGCCAGCTTCCCCATCGCCACTCCCTCGATCGAACCGCGATGGAAATCTATCGACATTCGATAGATGACGCAAGGGTGGCGGCCCGAGCGAGAACCACGGCGTGCGCCGTGCCGGTGTGTGCGACCCGTGACACCGTGGCAGAAGAAAGGAATGCCCGGCACTCGGAGCACCTGGAAAGTCCGGAGCACCCGGCCGAGGAGGACGACGGTGGACTGGCGCGCGTTCGCACAGCAGATGGCGTCCATGGCGCGTGACCTGCTCGCCCAGGAGACGGTCGGCGCCACCCTGCGGCACATCACCAGGGCGGCCACGGAATGCGTGGCCGGATGCGACGCGGCCGGCATCCTCCTCCTGCGCGGCAAGCGCGCGGAGACGCTGGCACCCACCGACGACATGGTGATCGAGAGCGACCGGCTGCAGGAGCACCTCGCGGAGGGTCCCTGCTTCGACGCGGCACGGACCAGCGTCGGGGAGCGCGTGTTCCGCATCTCCGACTTCACCGCCGCACAGGAACGCTGGCCCGCCTACGCCGCGCGCGCCCGCGATCTGGGCGTGGGCAGCATGATGGGCTTCCTGCTGTACACCGACGACGAGGATCTGGGCGCGCTCAATCTCTACGCGCACCGGCCGGGGTCCTTCACCGACGACAGCGAGACGGCCGGCTGGCTGCTGGCCTCGCACGCCGCGGTCGCCTTCTCCAGCGCCCGCAGCCATGCCCAGATGGAGCAGGCCATGGCCACCCGGCACACCATCGGGGAAGCCATGGGCATCCTCATGGGCAGCCACCGCCTCACGGAGGACCAGGCCTTCGACGTGCTGCGCCGCTACTCCCAGGAGAAGAACATCAAGCTCCGCGAGGTCGCCCGGCGGGTCTGCCACGAGGGCCGCCTGACCTGACGGCTCCCCCAGCACACATTCTGAACTGGGGGAACCTAGTCGGGTCGATCCCCCGGGGGAGCGTCACCGACTCGACCTCCTCTGCGGGTCCCCCTCAGGGCGGGGCTCTCACCTCCGGAAGTGCCCTGGTGAAACGGACCGTCATGGGCGCCACATGAGCCGGGGCCAGATCTCACGCGCCGACGTGGCTGTTGTCACGTGTGTGGCGGGGTTACCTCCGGCGGGGGCGGGGGCGCGGTTACCTCCGGCTCAGGCGTGGACGACGGCGCAGGCACCTCAGAGTCGGGCGAAGGCGTGGACGGGGGCGCAGGCACCTCGGACTCGGGCGAGGGTGGGGGTGCGGGCACCTCCGGCCTGGGCGACTCCTCTTCCCCCGGCTCCGAGCAGTCGGGGGCCTCCCTCTGCACCGCGATCTCGTAGTCGCTCTGGCTGCGCGGATTGGAGTTCTGGGCGGTGAACGTCATGCCGTTCGTGCCGGAAACCCCCCTGCTGGGCTCTCCGGTGGGATGGATATTGATCTTGAGAACCGGTGGTGTCGCGGACACGGTGTACGTGCCGGGGGGTACCACTCCTCGGCCGGTCCCGTCGCTGCCGGTGTCGATGACGTGTTCGCCGACCCGGACGAAGGAGTCCGGCTTGGTGTCGGCGGTTTCATCGCCGGGGCAGGCCTCCGTGGTGATCACCTTGATGCGCAGTGCGGTACCGGGCTTCGGAGGCTCGGGCTCGGAAGTGCCCGGCGGAGGTACACCCGGCTCCTGGCCGGGCTCGCCGGGCTGCGGCTGGCCCGGCTCTCCTGGTCCGGGCGGGGGCGCGACCCCCTCCCGCGTTGCATCCGCCCCACCCTGCGGTTCCTGGTTCGCAGGTGGCCGCCCATTCCCCGCCGTGTCGGGCGTCCCACCAGCGTTGCTCAGCGCCAAGCCGCCGGCGGTCAACAGCGCGGCCACTCCCAGACCTGCGAGGATGGCGGGCCAGCTCAGACCGCTCAGGAATCCGGCGAGGGCGCGGACGAGGCCGCCGAGGAGCGCGCGACCGAGCGTGAGGGCGGCCATGACGGCGGAGGCCATCTGACCCAGAAGGTGCTTGCCCGAGTTCCACAGGCTCTGCGCCGTGTTTCTGAGCGCGGGCCACCACTGGCCCGGGTTCCTGAGCAGATCCCATGCGGACCGCCCCACATCGGCGACCTTCGACAGCACTTGGCGCCCCTTGTCCGCGCCCTTGTTCATCCATCCCTTGAGCCAGTCGATGCCGGCGCCTCCGTATTGCCGTACGCGTTGCAGGAGCGACATCAACCGGTCCCGCGGCCCGGCCTGGCTCGCCTGGCTCGCTGAGGCCTCGGCGGCGGCCACGCCCTCGCTCACGGTCGGAGCGGCTTGGCCCGCGTAGCCGGACGCCAGCCGGAACTTCTCCCGGCTCTCCAGCGCCCTGCCCCAAGCTTCTCTCAGACCTTGATAGGAGCGATCCGCTTCGCGCCAAGCGTCCTTGAGTGGCTCGATCTGTCTCCGGAGCTCGGGTATCAATGACTTCGCCGGGTCATCGGCGGGCAGCCGATGCAGGCGCCACAACTGTTCCCGGACTCGCTCATACTCCTGCAACCTGCGGGATGCTTCGTCCTGCCAGCCGGGCAGCCACTCCCTGATGCGCGTCATCTCGTCGAACTTGGGGGCCAGTAGTCGCAGCTGCTCCGGGTTCAGCTGTTGCAGGTCCTGGAGCGTCAACCGGGCGTCGCGCAGTTGCTGCGCCGTCATGCTCATCAGGTCTTCAACGCTGTACATCACGCCTCCTCGGACGGCTGCAGTAACCCGGGGGGCTTGTAGGATCATGATCACGGCGAACCGCCCGCCGGCGACGCACTGCCGGACGAGCCACTGCCGGGACCTGACCGCGGGCGGCGGCAGCAGCGGATTGCCGCAGGCAGAGCGCACGCGCTCCGCCCCGTACCGGTTCACCAGGGCCGCGGTGCCAGTCGGCGGGGGCGCCTGAAACGGCACCGCGTGAGCGTCGCGAAAACCGAGGTCGGCGATCCGGGCGTCCGAGGTCGGTGACACGGGGGTGGGTGTCGCGACGTTTCGAGGTATATCCGCCGAGCTGACGCCGAGGCCCCCCGCCCGGGCTCTGCCCCTGCTCGGGCTCTGGATGGCGAAATCGACGACGCATCAACGAGACGACGCCACCCGGAACCATGATCACGATCGCCTTACACCGACGCGCAGATTCCCCCTCTTTCGAGGGCGGCGTCTGTTGCGGTGGGCCGGACGGTGGCCAGAACGGCGGACCGCGCCGGGGCCCGGACCACATCTGATCGAACATGAGCGATGACCCCGATGGGCGGCTATCTACCCACACTTCGCCGCCGTCTGCGGCATGTCAAGGATCCCTGGGGGCTCAGTAGTCACCAGAAACGCTTCAGCGAGGCTCCGAGAGCCTCGGACCCACTTCCACGTCGGCCGGATGCCCGATGCCCCTCCCGGGCCTGGCAGGGGCATCCTCCTCGCTCGCCCCCGCCAGGGCATCCACCACCCGAACGGGTGCGTCACTCACCTCAGTGCGAGTGTCCGCTCGGCGCCGGCGCAGCATTCTTGACCGTCAGAGGCAGCAGCTTCTTGCCCGTCGGGCCGATCTGGATGCTGGTGTCCATCTGCGGGCATGTCGGGTACTGAATATCGACCTCGGAGCCTTACTCCACATCGATGCCGTAGTCCCGAACGAGCTGCTCCAGGCCGCCCGCGTAGCCCTTGCCGCCCAGCACGAAATCCCAGTCGCCACTGGATCTGCGCCTGAAGGAACCGAGCACCAATGCGGTCTCTCGAGCCCGACCGTCGGAAACCTCCAGCAGCTCGAGTTCCGTCATCGTCGGGTCCAGCAGCCGGATGTGGGCATCGGTGAAACCGGAAAGATCGGCCGCCGGATTCACTTCCGGATCCACAGCAGCCACCAGCACCAACCGATCAGCCGCCTCTGGCAACGCATCAAAGGTGACACGAATGGCTGCCCTGTCCGGCCCGGCAGCCGGCACCGCGCGTACAGAACCGTCCGGTGTCACCGGGTTGTTGAAGAACACGAAGTGGTCTTCACTGAGGACTCTGCTGCCACGGCAGACCAGTGCGCACACGTCGAGTGCGACGTTGCCGGACCACGTCATGCCCAGCACGTTGTAGTCGTCAGGCGGAGCCGCAGGGCTGGAGCGTGTCGGCTGTCCTGGGGCCGCCGCTCCTCTCTCTCCCAAGCGTCCACGCAACCCGTGCCTGTGCAGCAGGTCGACGAGTTCGCCGCCCGAGATCAGCTCCAAAGGCTTGCCCCGAGCGAAGGTGTGAGAGCCGGGACCGAACCCGGACGTCGTCACCAAAACACCCTTGTTGGCGCCGACGTCCTGAACAGTGCCGTAGAGGTCGCGCACGGCTGTGGGCGGCACCGTGTTGCGGTAGCGCTTCACCTGTACGACGATCTTGCCGCCGCGGATCGGAGTCGGGTCCATCGCATCGACGTCCACGCCACCATCGTTCGAGCGCTGAGTCGTCACGGCCTGCATACCCATGGCGCGGAACAGATCGGCGACGAGGGACTCGAAGGCGATCGGATCCATGTCGTACAGGTTCGGCTCATGATCGCCACCGTGGGCGGCCACAGGGCTTCCGACGTCCTGGGGCTGCCGGCTCGGCCGCACGGAGGTGAGCTGGTCGGGCCGGGTTGAGATCTGTCCCCGCAGCGCGTCGGTCAGACAGCTGACCGGGTCCACCTGCCCCAGATGCAGGTCCGTGAAAGCCCCCCGAGAAGCCATGACGGTCGTCAGGAAGATCTGCGTCCGTCGTCCTGTCGCCGGGTCCGGGGCGTCCACGAAACCGTTCAGGGCTATCGAGTCGAGGATGCCGTACTCGTCCGCCGTGAACAGCTGATGCAGCACCAGCAGCATGCTTTGCCCCAGCACCTCGCTGTACAGCGCCCGACGCTGACTCACCGGACGTGCCGCTTCCTTGTACTGGTCTTCACGGGACAGATACCTGACCGACTTCGCTTCGGGAACCACGTCGTACGTGGGCAGTTCCCAGTCCAGCACCAACTGCCGTCCCGCTACGTCGTAGGCCGCAGCCACCTGCCGAGGAAAGCCCTCCGGCCAAGCCGTCGACGCGTAGAGCGCAGCGGAGAAGTACTCGACCACCGAGTCCGGGTCGCCTCGCCTGACCCCTTCGGTCACTTGCACGACCCCGGCATTGTGCCGACGCACCTCGGCCCGCTGTGACTCCGTCCTCTGCTCGTAGTCCCGCTGCAACGCGGCTAACTGTTGCTGCCGCTGCGCCTCGGCCACCTGGGCGGCATGCCAGTCCTGCTCGAACCGAGCCCGCGCTTCGGCTTGTGCCCGAGCTCGCTGGCTGGCGGTCCAGCCGCCCTGAGCCTGGTACTGGTTCGGGTCGGGCATCCGCACCGGCCAGGCAAGCGGCCCAGGATCGAACGGTGGGATGTCTTCCGCACGCATGAGAGACGATGCCCTGAAAGCCGGCGCCTGGCAGCCCGTGGTCAGCAGACCTTGCAGGGCCGCAACCTGAGCTTCCAGTTCCTCTGTGCGTCGCCTGGCCTCCGCCTGGCGGTACTCACGGTGGCCTTGCGTGGCAAGCCGCTGGTACGCCCTGGCCTGCCGCGCCTCCTCCCGACGCTGCCTCGCCTCGGCTTCCACCTGACGTTGTTGCTGCCGCTGAATCTCAGCCCACGCACCGACAAAACCAGCAGAGCGACGACTCATGCGCTACAGGCCCTCCCCAGGACGTCGGCACAGCCGACCAAGCTCTAGTTGCCCCCGCAACCAGTAGTGACAAAACGACTGTATCCAGCAATCGCCGTCGTGAATATCAAGTTGCCAAAGCGATCAGAACGGATCGTTCGGGCAGGTCACCGCGCACCCGCTCTTCACGGCGCAACCTCACCGTGCAAGGACGTCAGCGAGCGCCGACACCACTGAGCCCCCTCCGCGTCGAAGGGGGCTCAGAAGGCGCCAGTACGCTTCAGCGAGGCTCCGAAAGCCTCAGACCCACTCCACCTCTGAGTGGATGGCCGAGGCCCCTCCCGCGCCCGGCAGAGGCGTACAAGGTCAACTCTGCTGCTCCTGCCGCCGACGGCTCGAAGCCCCGACAGCAGCCAGCGCAGCGGCCACCTCGTCCTCACTCGCCCCCACCAGGGCATCCATCACCCGAGCAAGTGCGTCACTCACCTCAGTGCGCGTGCCCGCCCGGAGCGGGTGCGGCGTTCTTCACCGTCAGAGGCAGCAGCTTCTTGCCCGTCGGGCCGATCTGGATGCTGGTGTCCATCTGCGGGCACACGCCGCAGTCGAAGCACGGTGTCCAGCGGCAGTCGTCGACCTCGGTCTCGTCGAGGGCGTCCTGCCAGTCCTCCCAGAGCCAGTCCTTGTCCAGGCCGGAGTCGAGGTGGTCCCAGGGGAGGACCTCCTCGTAGGTGCGCTCGCGGGTGGTGTACCAGTCGACGTCGACGCCGAAGGGGGCCAGGGCCTTGTCGGCGCACCGCATCCAGCGGTCGTACGAGAAGTGCTCGCGCCAGCCGTCGAAACGGCCGCCGTCGTCGTAGACCGCGCGGATGACCGCGCCGATGCGGCGGTCGCCGCGGGAGAGGAGGCCCTCGACGATGCCGGGCTTGCCGTCGTGGTAGCGGAAGCCGATCGAGCGGCCGTACTTCTTGTCACCGCGGATCTTGTCCCGCAGCTTCTGCAGCCGCTCGTCCGTCTCCTCCGCGGAGAGCTGCGGCGCCCACTGGAACGGCGTGTGCGGCTTGGGCACGAAGCCGCCGATCGAGACCGTGCAGCGGATGTCGTTGGAGCGGGAGACCTCGCGGCCCTTGGCGATGACCTTCGTCGCCATGTCGGCGATCTGCAGGACGTCGTCGTCGGTCTCCGTCGGCAGGCCGCACATGAAGTACAGCTTCACCTGGCGCCAGCCGTTGCCGTACGCCGTCGCGACCGTGCGGATCAGGTCCTCTTCCGAGACCATCTTGTTGATGACCTTGCGGATGCGCTCCGAGCCGCCCTCGGGGGCGAAGGTGAGGCCCGAGCGGCGGCCGTTCCTGGTCAGCTCGTTCGCCAGGTCGATGTTGAAGGCGTCGACCCGGGTGGAGGGCAGCGACAGGCCGATCTTGTCGTCCTCGTAGCGGTCGGCGAGGCCCTTGGCGATGTCACCGATCTCCGTGTGGTCGGCGGACGACAGCGACAGCAGGCCGACCTCCTCGAAGCCCGTCGCCTTCAGACCCTGCTCGACCATGTCGCCGATGCCCGTGATGGAACGCTCGCGCACCGGGCGCGTGATCATGCCGGCCTGGCAGAAGCGGCAGCCGCGGGTGCAGCCGCGGAAGATCTCCACCGACATGCGCTCATGGACCGTCTCGGCCAGCGGGACGAGCGGCTGCTTGGGGTAGGGCCACTCGTCGAGGTCCATGACGGTGTGCTTGGAGACCCGCCACGGGACCCCGCTGCGCTTGGGCACGACACGGGCGATCCGGCCGTCCGGCAGGTACTCGACGTCGTAGAAGCCGGGCACGTACACGCCGCCCGTCTTCGCCAGGCGGAAGAGGAGCTCCTCGCGGCCGCCGGGGCGGCCCTCCGCCTTCCAGGCGCGGACGATCGCGGTGATCTCCAGGACCGCCTGCTCGCCGTCGCCGATCACCGCGCAGTCGATGAAGTCGGCGATCGGCTCGGGGTTGAACGCCGCGTGACCGCCGGCCAGGACGATCGGGTCGTCCAGGCCGCGGTCCTTGGCCTCCAGCGGGATGCCGGCCAGGTCGAGGGCAGCCAGCATGTTCGTGTAGCCCAGCTCCGTGGAGAAGGACAGGCCGAACACGTCGAAGGCCTTCACGGGCCGGTGGCTGTCGACCGTGAACTGCGGGACGTGGTGCTCCCGCATGAGCTCCTCCAGGTCCGGCCACACGCTGTAGGTGCGCTCGGCGAGGACGCCCTGCTGCTCGTTGAGCACCTCGTAGAGGATCATGACGCCCTGGTTGGGCAGACCGACCTCGTAGGCGTCCGGGTACATGAGCGCCCAGCGGACGTCGCAGGAGTCCCAGTCCTTGACCGTGGAGTTGAGCTCTCCGCCGACGTACTGGATCGGCTTCTGCACATGCGGGAGCAGAGCTTCGAGCTGCGGGAAGACCGACGCAGCGACTTCGGCAGGCATGTCGCGCACCTTCGTGAGCTGGACTGAACTGACAGGGGTGACCATCCAGACTAACGCGACCGCGGGGTGCCTCCGTACGCCGGAAGATCACAGGCCCGCCGCACCGTCCTTGATCCCGTCCCAGAAGCCGGGCAGTTCGGCCTCCACGCGTGCCGCCCGCTGCTCCTCCCGCTGGTGCATGAGGCCGTAGGTGAAGGCGCTCTCCCCCGCCGCGTGGGCGACCGCCGACAGCTCGCGCAGGGTGTGCCGGGCCATCACGCTGTCCTGGTGCTCGCCGAGCAGGTTCTGCAGGGCCTTCATGGACTTGACCATGGTCTTGGCCGGCTTGCCGAGGACCGGTTCGGCCGCCTCCGCCGCGTAGCGGGTGCGCTTGGCCTTCTTGCGGGCGTCGTGCAACGCGAGGTCCCGGTCGGTGCCGGGTTCCAGCTGCGCCGCCCGTTCGACCAGCTTCGACACCTTGCGGAAGTCCTTCCGCACGGCCTTGGCGACCGGCTTGCGGGGTGCCTTGCCGGCGGCCTTCAGCAGGGGCGGGTCGGCGATCAGCGCGTCGAGGGTGTCGAGCAGGGTCAGGTAGCGGCGGGAGTCCAGGACACCGAGGAGGCTGCCGCGGGCCCCGCCGTGCTCGGCGCTCGACCAGGAGTGCAGGCGCTCCACGACCGGGCCGCGCATCAGGTCCGGGGGCACCTCGTCGGCGGCCGACGTCAGCCGCTCGGCCAGCACCTCACGGTCCCGGTCCCGCCCCAGCTCACCGGCGAGCCACTTCAGCTCGCCGGCGATGGGTTCGGTGACGGCCCGGTCGAGGACCGTGCCGAACGACTTGAAGGTGCTGCGCAGCCGGCGGGTGGCCACCCGCATGCTGTGCACGGAGTCCTCGGTGTCGCGGCGGACGGCGGGGTCGAGCGCGACGATCGCGTCCCGCTGGGTGCGCGCGTAGGCGAGCACGTGGTCTCCGGCGGTCACCGGTTCGCGTTCGCGGGTGGACCTGCGCCGCTTCCCCGGGGCGGTCTCCTCCAGGGCGCGGGCGAGCTTCGACGACGACGTCGACGGTTTGACGCCCGCCTTGCGCAGCCGCTTGTCGACCTTGTCGAGCAGGGCCGGGTCTCCCCCGTCGGCGAGTTCCACCTCGATCTCGGTCCAGTGTGCTTCGCCGCCGCGCCCGGTGAGCCGCTCGGCGTGGACGGTGTCCACGCTCACCTCGGCGAGCAGCCGGCCGTCGGCGTCGAGCAGGTGGCGTACGTCGCGGTCGGAGCGCAGCCGGACGACCGGGAGCAGCTCGCTGTCGCGGACGCGGGAGCGGACCAGCGCGGCGAGCTCCTCGGGGAGGGTGTCGGTGAGCGGGGCGCGGATCTCGTCGCGGACGCCCGGGGCGATGGGGAACTTGAGGTGCCAGCCCGCGTCGGAACCGCCGGTGCGGCGGCGCAGGGTGACGGACGACGCGGCGAGGCGTTCGTCCGCGGTGTCGTGGTAGGTGGCGTCGAGGTGGGCGATGCCCTTGTCGACCACGGACGCCACCCCGGCGACGCCGGTGAGGTCGGGAAGCCCGCTCTCGTCGGATTCGTACTTGCGCTCGATCTCGCGTTTCGTCTCCGCCATGGATCAAATCTAGTGGTCCACGGGCCAGGACAGCAGTGGTGGGCGCCCTCCGGGAGGACGCCCACGCTCAGGTCGTCAGCAGGGCACGCATCTCCTCGCCGTCCGGGAACGGCGCGTCCTTGACGGTGCGGGAGACGAGGTGGACGTGGGCGTCCTCGAACTGGTGGTACGACAGCGGCTCCGGGCCCTGTCCGACGATCAGCACGTTGAGCTCCAGGCGCCAGCTGACGTACCGGGTGTCGTACCGGGGCTGCCGGATGTCGTGGTCCGGCAGCCCCAGCCGCTCGGTGAAGCGCTGCACGACGGCGGCGAAGTGCGCGTCGAACTCCGGCCGCCACGCGCCCTCCTCGCTGGTCCAGCCGGGCACAGGGCCCCAGCAGTCCTCGTCGAGGAGGCCG
The DNA here is from genome assembly GCF_042959365.1 of Streptomyces sp. NPDC007907. Taxonomy (NCBI): domain Bacteria; kingdom Bacillati; phylum Actinomycetota; class Actinomycetes; order Kitasatosporales; family Streptomycetaceae; genus Streptomyces; species Streptomyces sp. NPDC007907. Next base: position 465,148 of record NZ_JBIBKR010000004.1, on the reverse strand, counting down.
CCGTCGACCGAGTAGAGGTAGGCGAAGGGAAGGTTGAGCGAACCGTCGCCGTCGCAGGTGACGAAGTGCCCCTGGGGGCTGACGTGGGTGGCGTCCGGGACGTCGGGGGTGTCCTCGTACGCCGGCCCGCTCACCGCCTGCGACCAGTCGGGCCAGCCGGCCTCCCGCATCCGCGCCTCGATGGCGTCGGCGTCGGTCAGGTCCAGCTCCGCCAGGACGAGGAGCTGGCTCACCAGTTCCTCGGTCACCGGGCACCGGGCCACGTACTCCCCGGACATGTCGGCTCCCCCTTCCAGGGCGCTAGGCCGACATCGGCCGCTGCATCCTGATCGACTGCAGCAGCCCCACCGCTATCCACACGGCGAACATCGACGATCCGCCGTACGACACGAACGGCAGCGGCAGGCCGGTGACCGGCATGATGCCGAGCGTCATGCCGACGTTCTCGAACGTCTGGAAGGCGAACCAGGCGACGATGCCCGCGGCCACGACCGTGCCGTACAGGTCCGTGGTCTCCCGGGCGATGCGGCAGGCCCGCCACAGGACGATGCCGAGGAGCACGATGATCAGGCCGCCGCCGAGAAAGCCCAGCTCCTCACCTGCCACGGTGAAGACGAAGTCCGTCTGCTGTTCGGGCACGAACTGGCCGGTGGTCTGTGAGCCGTGGAAGAGGCCGGAGCCGGTCAGCCCGCCGGAACCGATGGCGATGCGGGCCTGGTTGGTGTTGTAGCCGACGCCGGCCGGGTCGAGTGCGGGGTTGGCGAAGGCGGCGAAGCGGGCGATCTGGTAGTCGTCGAGCACACCGAGCTGCCAGACGGCGACAGCGCCGAGGGTGCCCGCGCCCAGCAGGCCGAACACCCAGCGGTTGGACGCGCCGGAGGCCAGCAGCACCCCGAGCACGATGATGACCATCACCATGACCGACCCGAGGTCGGGCATCAGCATGACGATCAGCATCGGCACGGCGGCCAGGCCGAGGGCCTGCACGACCGTGCGGTGGTCGGGGTACTGCTTGTCGCCCGCGTCGACCCGGGCCGCCAGCAGCATCGCCATGCCGAGGATGATCGTCACCTTGACGAACTCCGACGGCTGGAGCGAGAAGCCGCCGGGCAGCTTGATCCAGGAGTGGGCGCCGTTGATCGTGGAACCGAGGGGGGTCAGCACCAGCAGGATCAGCAGCAACGAGAAGCCGTACAGGACCGGCACGGCCGTGCGCAGGGTGCGGTGGCCGAGCCAGATCGTGCCGGCCATCAGGGCCAGGCCGATGCCGGTGTTCAGCAGGTGCCGGATGAGGAAGTAGTACGGGTCGCCCTGGTTGAGCTCGGTGCGGTTGCGGGTCGCCGAGTAGACGAGGAGCGTGCCGAGCAGCGACAGGGCCAGCGCCGACAGCAGGATCGGCCAGTCGAGCCGCCGGGCCACCGAGTCGCGGGCCAGCAGCCGTGTCCAGCCGGAGCGCTCGGGTCCGTAGCCGGAGACCTGGAAGCTGTTCACTCCGGTCATGCGGGCAACCTCCGGCTTCCCCGGCGACGCCGACGCCTTCGGGTGTTGCGGTTCTCGGGGGACGGCGGGGCCGAGGTGACCGGCTGGAGCGGGTCCGCCGGGGCGTTCGGGTCCTTCTTGTCCGCCTGGCGGTCCTTGGCCGGATCCTTGGGGACCTTCGGGGAGGCGATGGTGCCGTCCGTCTTGATCTTCGGCAGGGTCTTCTGCGGCGTGGGCAGCAGTGCCTTCTTGGTGTCGATGTCGCCGTCCTCGGAGACGCCGTACAGCGCGTTGTAGATGTTGCGGACGGCGGGGCCGGAGGCGCCGGAGCCCGTACCACCCTGGGAGATCGTCATGACGATCGAGTAGTCCTTGGTGTACGTGGCGAACCAGGAGGTCGTCTGCTTGCCGTAGACCTCCGCCGTACCCGTCTTGGCGTGCATCGGGATCTTGTCCTGCGGCCAGCCGCCGAACCTCCAGGCGGCCGTACCGCGGGTGGCGACTCCCGCGAGGGCTTCGTCTATCTCGTCGCGCGTCTTCTGCGTCATCGGCAGCTTGCCGTGCGCCTCGGGCTTGATCGGCGTGACGGTCTTGCCGTCGGCGCTGATGACGGCCTTGCCGACGGAGGGGTCGTAGAGGGTGCCGCCGTTGGAGATGGCCGCGTAGATGGTGGCCATCTGGATGGGCGTGACGAGGGTGTCGCCCTGGCCGATGGAGTAGTTGACGGAGTCACCGGCGCGCATGCGGTTGCCTTCGAGGCAGTTCTCGTACGCGATCTTCTCGGCGTAGCTGCCGTTGCGCTTGCCGGTGCGGCACCAGGCGTCCTTGTTGGCCTTCCAGTAGTTGAGCTTCCACTGGCGGTCGGGGACGCGGCCGGTGACCTCGTTGGGCAGGTCGATGCCGGTTTCCTTGCCGAGGCCGAACTGGTGGGCCGTCTTGTAGAACCAGTCGTTGGCGTTCTTCTTCGGCTTGGTGCCGCCGTCGCGCTTCCACTCCTCGTGGGAGAGGCGGTAGAAGACCGTGTCGCAGGAGACCTCCAGGGCGCGGCCGAGGCTGATCGGGCCGTGTCCCTTGGACTCGAAGTTCTTGAAGACCTGGCCGCCGATCGAGTACGAGCTGGAGCACTCGTAGGGGCCGTTGAAGGAGTAGCCCGCGTTGACCGCGGCGGCCGTCGGGACGACCTTGAAGATCGAGCCGGGCGCCGACTGGCCCTGGATGGCGCGGTTGAGCAGCGGGTAGTTGGAGCTCTTGCCGGTGAGCCGCGCGTAGTCCTTGGCGGAGATGCCGCCCACCCAGGCGTTCGGGTCGTAGGTGGGGTTCGAGGCCATGGCGATGACGCGGCCGGTCTTGGCCTCCATGACGACCACGGCGCCGGAGTCGGCCTTGTAGTTGGTGCCCGTGTTGCGGTCGTGCTGCTTGCGGGCTTCCTTCATGGCCTCGTTCAGCTGGTACTCGGCGATCCGCTGGACCCGGGAGTCGATGCTGGTGACGAGGTTGTCGCCGGGGTGGGCCGGGTCGGCTTCGGCCTGGCCGATGACCCGGCCGAGGTTGTCGACCTCGTAGCGGGTGACGCCGGCCTTGCCGCGCAGCGCCTTGTCGTACTGGCGCTCCAGGCCGGAGCGGCCGACCTGGTCGGAGCGCAGATACGGCGAGTTGGTGTTCTGCGCCTTCTTGATCTCCTCGTCGGTGACCGGCGAGAGGTAGCCGAGGACCTGGGCGGAGTTGGCCTTGCCGGGGCTCGGGTAGCGGCGCACGGCCTCCGGCTCGGCGGTGATGCCGGGGAAGTCCTCGGCGCGCTCGCGGATCTGCAGGGCCTGCTTGGCGGTGGCCTCGTCGGTGATCGGGATGGGCTGGTAGGGCGAGCCGTTCCAGCAGGGCTGGGGGGTCTTGGCGTCGCACAGCCGGACCTTCTCCTGGACCTCCTTGGGCGTCATGCCCAGGACTCCGGCGAGCTTGGTCAGGACTTCCTTGCCGTCGTCCTTCATCTTCAGCAGGTCCGTGCGGGACGCGGAGACGACCAGCCGGGTCTCGTTGTCCGCGAGGGCCACGCCGCGGGCGTCCAGGATCGAGCCGCGGACGGCCGGCTGGACGACCTGCTGGACGTGGTTGCCCGACGCCTCCTTGGCGTAGGCGGCGCCCTCACGGATCTGGAGGTACCAGAGCCGCCCGCCGAGGGTGAGCAGGAGGGAGAGGACGAGGACCTGGATGACGACGAGCCGGATCTGGACCCGCGAGTTCCTGCCGGTCTCGGGAATGTTGGTCACTGCGGCTGCCTCCCCCTCTCGGTGCGCGTACGGATGTGCGGGTGCGACGGTGTCTCCGGGCACGGATGTGCGGATACGAGTGAGGAACGACGGGCCCACGCGCCGGCGTTCCTCCCGGACCGACCCGTTCGGGTGAACTTCCGGGCGTTCACAGCCGCTTGACCCCCTTGATGCGCCCGGCGCGCGCCACCCGTGCCCGGGCGGCCTTCACGCGCAGTCCGTTGCGCTGGCTGCCGATCTTCAGGCCGGTGCCGCCGGAGAGCCAGCCGGAGGAGATGTCCGTGGCCTTGGCGGCGGCCGAGGTGGACTCGGCGAGCGGGTCGTTGTCGGCGCGCCGGGCCAGCGCCATGACCCCCGGCACGACGAACGGGGCGAGCAGGAGGTCGTACAGGGCGGCCGTGAACAGCAGGCTGCCGAGGCCGACGTGGCGGGCGGCGGTGTCGCCGACGAGGGCGCCGACCCCGGCGTACAGCAGGGTGGAGGCGACCGCGGCGGCGACCACCACGACCATGGGGCCGGTCGCGGACTTCAGCCGGCCCGTCTCGGGCTTCACCAGGCCCGCGAGGTAGCCGACGACGCACAGCACCAGGGCGTAGCGCCCGGCGGCGTGGTCGGCGGGCGGGGCCAGGTCGGCGAGCAGACCCGCGCCGAATCCGACGAGGGCGCCGCCCACGTGCCCGTACACCAGCGCGAGGCCGAGGACGGTGAGCAGCAGCAGGTCGGGTACGGCGCCCGGCAGGTGCAGGCGGGCGAGGACGCTCACCTGGATCACCAGGGCGACGACGACCAGGGCGGAGGAGAGCAGGATCCGGTTGACGCGCATGGGGTGACAGCTCCTACTGCTCTTGCTGGTTCTGGCCGTCCACGGGTGCCTCGGCGGACGGCGTCACGGTCACGGTCACCGTCGGCCTGGGGGTCGGCTTGGGCTTGGGCGGGAGCACCGTGTCACGCGGGTTCTTCTTCGGGGCCTCCACGACGACACCGACGATGTCGAGCTTGGTGAAGGCGGCGTACGGCGTGACGTACAGCGTGCGGGTCAGGCCGCCGCCGGAGGGGTCCACGCGGGACACCACGCCGACGGGCACGCCGGGCACGAACGGCCGGTCGGCCTGCGAGCCGAAGGTGACCAGGCGGTCGCCCTTCTTCACCTCCGCCTTGCCGTTGAGGAGTTCCACGCGCAACGGGCGGTCGCCCTGGCCGGAGGCGAAGCCGAGCTCGTCGCCGGACTCCATGCGGGTGCCGACCGTGAAGTCGGGGTCGCTGGCCAGCAGCACGGTGGCGGTGTCGGGGCCGACGGTGGTGACACGGCCGACGAGCCCGTCCCCGTTCAGGACGGTCATGTCGCGTTTGATCCCGTCGTTGGCCCCGACGTCGACGGTGATGGTCCAGGAGAAGCCCTGCGCCGCTCCGATGGCGATGACCTGGGCGCCCTTGATGCCGTACTGGCCCTGGCCCGCGATCTTCAGCATCTTGTCGAGCTGCTTGAGCCGGCTGCGGCTGCGATCGTCGCTGCCGAGCCGGGCCTTCAGAGCCGCGTTCTCCTCTTCCAGCGCGGCGAGCCGGTCGTGCCGGTCACCGGAATCGCGGATGGCGGAGACCGCGTTGCCGACCGGGTCGACCGCGGCCGAGACGCCGCTCTCGATCGGGCCGAAGACCGTCGCCGCACCCTGCCGGGCACCGTCGACGGGCGAGTCCTCCCCACCGCGGATGTCCACCGTGATCAACGCGAACGCGACGGCGATCAGCAGCACCAGGAGCAGCCGGCTCTCTCGTGTGTCCCTCACGTGCGGCGGCCGTGCCCTTCTTCATAGGAATTCGGGAAGCCCCAGGGAAACCCGAGGGGCTGCTTTGTGGGAGCTTATCCCTCTATATCAACGATCCGCCGTACGAGAGGAGATCGTCCCGTACGGCGGAATCGAAGAGTTATGTCATCTGCGCGGCTGGGCGTCCAGCACCTGCTGGAGCGCCTCGAACTCCTCGACGCACTTTCCGGATCCGAGCGCCACGCTGTCCAGCGGGTCCTCGGCGATGTGGATCGGCATACCGGTCTCCCGGCGCAGCCGCTCGTCGAGGCCGCGCAGCAGCGCTCCGCCGCCGGTCAGAACGATTCCTCGGTCCATGATGTCGCCGGACAGCTCCGGCGGACACTTGTCGAGGGTCGTCTTGACGGCGTCGACGATCGCGTTGACCGGCTCCTCGATCGCCTTGCGGACTTCGGCTGCGGAGATGACCACGGTCTTCGGCAGCCCGGAGACGAGATCCCGGCCGCGGATTTCGGTGTGCTCGTCGGTGTCGAGGTCGTACGCCGAACCGATCGTGATCTTGATCTGCTCGGCCGTGCGCTCACCCAGCAGGAGGGAGTACTCCTTCTTGATGTGCTGGATGATCGCGTTGTCCAGTTCGTCGCCCGCGACCCGGATGGACTGGGCGGTGACGATGCCGCCGAGGGAGATGACCGCGACCTCCGTGGTGCCGCCGCCGATGTCGACCACCATGTTGCCCGTGGCCTCGTGGACCGGCAGGCCGGAGCCGATGGCCGCGGCCATGGGCTCCTCGATGATGTGCACCTGACGGGCGCCGGCCTGGGACGACGCCTCGATGACGGCGCGGCGCTCGACGCCCGTGATGCCCGACGGCACACAGACGACGACCCGCGGACGAGCCAGATAACGCCGCTTGTGGATCTTCAGGATGAAGTAGCGGAGCATCCGCTCGGTGATCTCGAAGTCGGCGATCACGCCGTCCTTCAGCGGCCGCACGGCAACGATGTTGCCGGGGGTCCGCCCGATCATCTTCTTCGCTTCGGCACCGACCGCGAGGATGCCACCGGTGTTGGTGTTGATCGCGACGACGGACGGCTCGTTGAGTACGATCCCGCGACCCCTGACGTACACCAGCGTGTTGGCGGTCCCGAGGTCGACAGCCATGTCACGGCCGATGAACGACATTGAGTTCCCCATCAGGATTCGTCTGGCCTTCCCAGGAGCTTTTGAGGGCTTTTCAGGTAGGCAAAGGTGGGTGCTGTGACGTGAAGGCTTCCATCGTAGACGCGCCTTCGCGAACACTGCGGGAGGGTCTCCGCCATTGTCAGCAGATGCCGACCGCATTCGCTTCTGGAGACGGGCGTTCGGGGCCCATCGTTCCCTCGATCGCCACGCATATGCCGCAAAGTCCGGGGGACTCGCCCCCAGACTCTGCCGTATGTGCTGGTGAGGTGCGGACGCTACGCCCGGCCGGGGAAGAAAATCTTCACCTCGCGCTCGGCGGACTCCTCGGAGTCGGAGGCGTGGATCAGGTTCTCCCGGACGATCACGCCGTAATCGCCGCGGATGGAACCGGGCGCCGCGGCGATCGGGTCGGTCGGGCCGGCGAGCGCGCGCACGCCCTCGATGACCCGCTCGCCCTCGACGATCAGCGCCACGACCGGACCGGACGCCATGAAGTCCACCAACGGCTCGTAGAAGGGCTTGCCCTTGTGCTCGCCGTAGTGCTGCTCCAGCGTCTCCTGGTCCAGGGTGCGCAGCTCCAGCGCGGTGATCGTCCAGCCCGCCTTGCGCTCGATGCGGCTGATGATCTCGCCGGTCAGGCCACGACGAACGGCGTCGGGCTTGAGGAGGACGAGGGTGCGCTGGCTCACGACGGGCTCCTTAGGGTGAAGGTCTTGCGGTGGGACGAGATTACCCGGCGTGTCAGGGGGGCTGTTACGCAGCGTCAGGTGTGGAGGAGCTCGCCTGGGCCGCGAATCTCGCCTTCGCCTCGTCGATCTTCCGCCCGTAGTGGACGGACGCCCACCACAGGGCCGCGAAGACCGCACCCAGGAAGTACATGGTCGGCACGATGAACCCCGACGCGATGAGCGCGATCTGCAGCGCCCAGCCGAGGGCGACCCCGCCCGGGCGCGTCACCAGGCCGCACAGCACCAGACACAGGAACATCGCGACGCCGCTGACCGTCCACACCGTCGCCATGGACAGGTCGGGGTCCTTCATGGCGACCAGACCGGCGAACCCGATGACGAAGAACTCGCCGATCAGCGTCGAAGAACAGAGCGTGCGCACGGGACTCAGCCCCTCCCCAGGAGCAGTCGGGCCTCGCCGACGGTGATGACGGAACCGGTGACGAGCACACCGCCGCCGGAGAACTCGCCCTCCTCCTCGGCCAGCGTGATGGCGGCCTCCAGGGCGTCCGGAAGCCGCGGCTCGACCTGGACGCGGTCCTCGCCGAACACCTCCACGGCGATGCCGGCGAGCTCGTCGGCGTCCATCGCGCGGTGGCTGGAGTTCTGCGTCACCACGATCTCGGCGAACACCGGCTCGAAGGCCTCCAGCAGCCCCCGCACGTTCTTGTCGCCGCTCGCGCCGACCACCCCGACGAGACGGCTGAACTGGAACGCCTCCCCGATCGCCTCGGCCGCCGCCCGGGCACCGGCCGGGTTGTGGGCGGCGTCCAGCACGACCGTCGGCGACCGGCGCACGACCTCCAGCCGGCCCGGCGAGGCCACGGCGGCGAAGGCCTTGCGGACCGTGTCCAGGTCCAGCGCGTCGGGCCGCTGCGCGCCCACGCCGAAGAACGCCTCGACGGCGGCGAGCGCGACGGCCGCGTTGTGCGCCTGGTGCGCTCCGTGCAGCGGCAGATACACCTCGGGGTACTCGCCGCCGAGGCCGCGCAGCGTCGCCAGCTGCCCGCCGACGGCGACCTGCCGCTCGACGACGCCGAACTCCAGGCCCTCCCGGGCCACGGTCGCGTCCACCTCGACGGCCTTCTTCAGCAGCACCTGAGCCGCCTCGACCGGCTGCTGCGCCATGATGACCGTCGCACCCTGCTTGATGATGCCGGCCTTCTCCGTGGCGATCTCGGCGTGCGTGGTGCCGAGCCGGTCGGTGTGGTCGAGGTCTATGGGCGTGACGACGGCGACGTCCCCGTCGATCACGTTCGTGGCGTCCCAGGAGCCGCCCATGCCGACCTCGACGACGGCGACGTCGGCCGGGGCGTCGGCGAAAGCCGCGTACGCCATGCCGGTGAGCACCTCGAAGAACGACAGCCGGTACTCCTGCGCGGCGTCGACCATCTCCACGTACGGCTTGATGTCCTGGTACGTCTCGATGAACCGCTCGGCGGAGATGGGGGCGCCGTCGAGGCTGATGCGCTCGGTGATCGACTGCACGTGGGGCGAGGTGTAGCGGCCGGTGCGCAGCTCGAAGGCGCCGAGCAGGGCCTCGATCATGCGGGCCGTGGAGGTCTTGCCGTTCGTGCCCGTGATGTGGATCGACGGGTACGACCGCTGCGGCTCCCCCAGGACGTCCATCAGCGCGGCGATACGGCTGACGGAGGGCTCCAGCTTGGTCTCGCCCCAGCGGGTGGCGAGCTCGGTCTCGACCTCGCGCAGGGCCTTGTCGACCTCGGGGTCGGCAGGGCGCGTGGGGATGTCGGCGTCGGGCGCACCGCCCTGGGTGCGCAGGGTGCGGCTGCCGGCTTCGATGACGGCGAGGTCGGGGTCGCGGGTGGTTTCCTCCGCGATGATCTCGTCGAAGCCGTCGAGGGGGTCGGGCTGGTCGTCGGCGTGGTGGTCTGGAGGGAGCTCGCTCACGGGGCCCAGTCTACGGAGACCGACTGACATTGTTTGCGGTGGCTGTGTCGTGCCTTGTCTGCGGGTTCGTGGGGCTTGTCGCGCCCACGCGGCGGAGCCGCACATCGATGCACCCCCGCACTCCTGACCAGCAGGAACGTGCCCCTGGGGCATGTATGAGGCCCCCGGGCCTGGCGGCTCCGGGGGCCTCATACCGTACGGACCCTCACGCCTGCGGCAGGCGCTCCAGCTGGGCCTGGATGCGGGCGATGTCCTCCTCCGCCTTGGCGAGGCGGGTGCGGATCTTCTCGACGACGTGGTCGGGGGCCTTGGCCAGGAACGCCTCGTTGCCGAGCTTGCCGTTGGCCTGGGACTTCTCCTTCTCCGCCGCGGCGAGGTCCTTCGCGAGGCGCTTGCGCTCCGCTGCGACGTCGATCGTGCCGGAGAGGTCGAGGGCGACCTCGGCACCGGCGACCGGGAGGGTCGCCGTCGCCGTGAAGGACTCGCCCTCCGGCTGGAGGCGGAGCAGCTGGCGGATCGCGGCCTCGTGCGGCGCGAACCGCGTGCCGTCCAGGGTCAGCCGGGCCGGGACCCGCTGGCCGGGCTGGAGGCCCTGGTCGGCACGGAAGCGGCGGACCTCGGTGATGACCGACTGGAGGGACTCGATCTCGCGTTCGGCGTCGGCGTCCCGGAAGCCACTGTCCTTCGGCCAGCCGGCGATGACGACCGACTCGCCACCGGTGAGCGTGGTCCACAGGGTCTCGGTGACGAACGGGACCACCGGGTGCAGCAGCTTCAGCGTGACGTCGAGGACCTCACCGAGGACCCGCTGGGAGACCTCGGCCGCCTCGCCGCCCGCCTGGAACGTCGTCTTGGACAGCTCGACGTACCAGTCGAAGACCTCGTCCCACGCGAAGTGGAACAGGGCGTCGGAGAGCTTCGCGAACTGGTAGTCCTCGTAGAACGCGTCGACCTCGGCGACCACCGAGTTGAGGCGGGAGAGGATCCAGCGGTCGGTCGAGGACAGTTTCGACGCGTCCGGCAGCGGGCCCTCGATCGTCGCGCCGTTCATCATCGCGAAGCGCGTCGCGTTCCAGATCTTGTTGGCGAAGTTGCGGGAGCCCTGGACCCAGTCCTCGCCGATCGGGACGTCGACGCCCGGGTTGGCGCCGCGGGCGAGGGTGAAGCGCAGGGCGTCGCTGCCGTACTTGTCCATCCAGGCCAGCGGGTTGACCGCGTTGCCGAAGGACTTCGACATCTTCTTGCCGAACTGGTCGCGGACCATGCCGTGCAGGGCGATGGTGTGGAACGGCGGGGTGCCGTCCATCGCGTACAGGCCGAACATCATCATCCGGGCGACCCAGAAGAAGAGGATGTCGTAGCCGGTGACCAGGACCGAGTTCGGGTAGAACTTCGCGAGCGACTCGGTCTGTTCGGGCCAGCCGAGAGTGGAGAACGGCCACAGGCCGGAGGAGAACCAGGTGTCGAGGACGTCGGTGTCCTGGCGCCAGCCCTCGGCCTCGGTGCCGGGCGGCTGCTCGTCGGGGCCGACGCAGACGACCTCGCCGTTCGGGCCGTACCAGACCGGGATGCGGTGGCCCCACCACAACTGCCGCGAGATGCACCAGTCGTGGAGGTTGTCGACCCAGTCGAAGTAGCGCTTCTCCATCTCCTGCGGGTGGATCTTGACCTTGCCGTCGCGGACGGCGTCACCGGCCGCCTTGGCGAGCGGGCCGACCTTGACCCACCACTGCATGGACAGCCGCGGCTCGATGGTGGTCTTGCAGCGCGAACAGTGGCCGACCGAGTGGACGTACGGCCGCTTCTCGGCGACGATCCGGCCCTCGGCGCGCAGCGCTGCGACGATCGCCGACCGCGCTTCCAGCCGGTCCAGGCCCTGGAAGGGGCCGTGGGCGGTGATCACGGCGTGCTCGTCCATGACCGTCAGGGCCGGGAGGCCGTGACGCTGGCCGATCTCGAAGTCGTTCGGGTCGTGCGCCGGGGTGACCTTGACGGCACCCGTTCCGAACTCCGGGTCGACGTGCTCGTCCGCGACGACCGGGATGGAGCGGTCGGTCAGAGGCAGCTTGACCGTCTTGCCGACCAGGTGCTTGTAGCGCTCGTCCTCGGGGTGGACGGCGACGGCCGTGTCACCGAGCATCGTCTCGGCGCGGGTGGTGGCGACGACGATGGTGTCGTCCCGGTCGCCGTACTTCATGGAGACGAGCTCGCCGTCGTCGTCCTGGTACTCGACCTCGATGTCCGAGATGGCCGTCAGACAGCGGGGGCACCAGTTGATGATGCGCTCGGCGCGGTAGATCAGCTCGTCGTCGTAGAGGCGCTTGAAGATGGTCTGGACGGCCTGGGAGAGGCCCTCGTCCATGGTGAAGCGCTCGCGCGACCAGGCGACGCCGTCGCCCAACCGCCGCATCTGGCCGCTGATCTGGCCGCCGGACTCGCCCTTCCACTGCCAGACCCGCTCGACGAAGGCCTCACGGCCCAGGTCGTGGCGGGACTTGCCCTCCTTGGCGAGCTCCCGCTCGACGACGTTCTGCGTGGCGATGCCGGCGTGGTCCATGCCGGGCTGCCACAGCGTCTCGTACCCCTGCATGCGCTTGCGGCGGGTCAGGGCGTCGATGAGGGTGTGCTCGAAGGCGTGCCCCAGGTGGAGCGAGCCCGTGACGTTCGGCGGCGGGATGACGATGGTGTACGGCGGCTTATCGCTCTTGGCGTCCGCCTCGAAGTAACCCCGCTCTACCCAGCGCTCGTACAGCGGCCCCTCTACGTCGGCCGGCGCGTACTGGGTCGGCAGGTCGGTGCTGGGCGCTGGTGGCTGCTGCTGAGCGTTCTCGGTCACGGGGGTCAGTTTAGAGGTGTCACCGGCCCGTACCGAAACGCGTTTGCTTCGTAACGATGGGGCCCCCGATGCCATGCACACGGCGGGTCTGCGCCAGGATGTCCTGAACACATAAGCATCTGGAGGGGAACCCAGAACATGAGTTACAACCAGCCGGGCCCGTACGGCGGGCAGCCCCAGCAGCCCGGTCCGTACGGCCAGCCGGGCCCGTACGGCCAGCCGCCGCAGGCGCCCCAGCCCGGCTACGGCTACCCCCAGCAGGCTCCTCCGCCCCAGCCCGGCTACGGCTACCCGCAGCAGCCCCCGCAGGGCGTCCCGCCCCAGCAGGCCCCCTACGGCCAGCAGCCCCCGTACGGCCAGCAGCCGCCCTACGGCCAGGCCCCCTACGGCGTCCCCCAGCCCCCGGCCCCGGGCGGCGGCAAGAAGAAGACCGGCCTGATCATCGGCGCGGTCGCGGTCGTGGCGGCGATCGGTGTGGGCGCGTACTTCGTCCTCGGCGGGGGTGGCGGCGCGGGCGCCCTGGAGGACGACGGACCGCACAAGCTGGCGACCCCGGCGAAGGTGCTCGGCGAGTACAACCGTGTCACCAAGGACGGGCAGACGGTCGGTGACGACTCCACCAAGGAGTTGGAGAAGAGCGGCGTCAAGAACGGCAAGTCCGTGCTGGGCTCCTACTCCACGGTGGACATCAGCAAGTACGACCCGAATGACCCGTCCTCGGCTGCCCAGATGGCGACGGCCAAGGGCGTCACGTTCGTCGGCGTATACGGCGAGGTTTCCGACCCAGAGGCGGCGCTGGACACGTTCTTCTCGAACTTCAAGAAGTCGTCGGAGGAAGGCTCCTCCAGCAGCGGCAAGAAGACCGAGCTGATCGGCGAGCCCGAAGAGGCCGATCTCGACGGCGCGGTCATGAAGTGCCAGGCGGCCAAGGGGCAGGACCCGTCGACCAAGAAGGACAAGACCGATTGGTTCTGCGCGTGGGCCGACCACAGCACGGTCACCATGGTGTCGCCCGGCGAGGTGAGCGGAGACGTCTCCAAGGACGTCGCGATCGACATCACCAAAAAGCTGCGCCCTGAGATCCGCGTCAAGGCCTGACGACGGACGACAGCACAAAGGGAAGGGCCCCGGTCATCGACCGGGGCCCTTCCCTCACGTCTGTGTCACGCCGTCTTCTGCTCGCCCGGCCCCCGCCCCCGCGCGTCCCGCGGGATCAGGGTCGGGTTGACGTTCGACTGGACGACGTCCGCCGTGATGACGACTCGGGCGACGTCCTTGCGGGACGGGACCTCGTACATCACGCCCTGGAGGACTTCCTCCATGATGGCGCGCAGGCCTCGGGCGCCGGTCTGGCGGAGGATGGCCTGGTCGGCGATGGCTTCGAGCGCCTCGCGCTCGAAGTCCAGCTCCACGCCGTCGAGTTCGAAGAGGCGCTGGTACTGCTTCACCAGTGCGTTGCGCGGCTCGACGAGGATCTGGAGCAGGGCCTCGCGGTCGAGGTTGTGGACCGAGGTGATGACCGGGAGGCGGCCGATGAACTCGGGGATCATGCCGAACTTGACCAGGTCCTCCGGCATGACCTCCTGGAACTGGTCCTTGGACTCCATCTCGCGCTTGGAACGGATCTGCGCGCCGAAGCCGATGCCCTTGGCGCCGGCCCGGGCCTCGATGATCTTCTCCAGACCCGCGAAGGCCCCACCCACGATGAACAGCACGTTCGTCGTGTCGATCTGGATGAACTCCTGGTGGGGGTGCTTGCGCCCGCCCTGCGGCGGCACGGAGGCCGTGGTGCCCTCCAGGATCTTCAGCAGGGCCTGCTGGACGCCCTCGCCCGACACGTCGCGGGTGATCGAGGGGTTCTCGCTCTTCCTCGCGACCTTGTCGATCTCGTCGATGTAGATGATCCCGGTCTCGGCCTTCTTGACGTCGTAGTCGGCCGCCTGGATCAGCTTGAGCAGGATGTTCTCGACGTCCTCGCCGACGTACCCGGCCTCCGTGAGGGCCGTGGCGTCGGCGATCGCGAAGGGGACGTTCAGCATGCGCGCGAGGGTCTGCGCGAGGAGGGTCTTGCCGGAGCCCGTGGGGCCGAGGAGCAGGATGTTGGACTTCGCCAACTCGATGGCGTCGTCCCGGCCGTTCGCCCCGCCGTTCTCACCGGCCTGCACGCGCTTGTAGTGGTTGTACACCGCTACGGAGAGGGCCTTCTTGGCGGCCTCCTGGCCGACCACGTAGCCCTCGAGGAACTCGTAGATCTCGCGGGGCTTCGGGAGCTCCTCCCAGCGGACCTCGCTGGTCTCGGCCAGCTCTTCCTCGATGATCTCGTTGCAGAGGTCGATGCACTCGTCGCAGATGTACACACCGGGCCCTGCGATGAGCTTCTTGACCTGCTTCTGGCTCTTGCCGCAGAACGAGCACTTGAGCAGATCGCCGCCGTCACCGATGCGTGCCACGGTGTGCTTCCCCTTCGCCTGGGAGACTCCTGGACGTCGACGTCCAGCGGACTCCTGGTGCTGCCTTATGTCGACGGTACCTTGCCGGGCCCCCCGTTCGGGCCCCCCTTGGCGCGGTTCGCTTTGACGTGAACCGAGCCAAACCGTGCCAAGGGGCGGCAGACGTTACAGCCTCTCGCGTCAACGCAGGCTCGAGTTGTCCATCTTCCGGGTGGTGATGATCTGGTCGATCAAGCCGTAGCTCAGCGCGTCCTCGGCCGTGAGGATCTTGTCGCGCTCGATGTCCTCGCGGATCTTCTCGACCGGCGTGGTGGAGTGCTTGGCCAGCATCTCCTCCAGCTGCGAGCGCATCCGGAGGATCTCGTTGGCGGCGATCTCCAGGTCGGAGACCTGACCGCGACCGGTCTCGCTGTACGGCTGGTGGATCAGCACGCGCGCGTTCGGCAGGGCCATGCGCTTGCCCGGCGTACCGGCGGCCAGCAGGACGGCGGCGGCGGAGGCGGCCTGCCCCATGCAGACCGTCTGGATGTCCGGCTTCACGTACTGCATCGTGTCGTAGATCGCCGTGAGCGCCGTGAAGGAGCCGCCGGGGCTGTTGATGTAGACCGAGATGTCACGGTCGGGGTCCATCGACTCCAGGCACAGCAGCTGCGCCATGACGTCGTTGGCGGAGGCGTCGTCGATCTGGACGCCGAGGAAGATCACGCGCTCCTCGAAGAGCTTCGCGTACGGGTCGTACTCGCGAATGCCCTGGGAGGTGCGCTCGACGAAGCGGGGGATGACGTAGCGGGACTCGGCCTGCGGGCCGGTGTAGCGGCCCTGCGAGCCGCTCATGTCCTGCACGGCGTGCATACGGTCGTAGATCCCACTGCCGGGGAACTGGTTCACGGTGTCTCCTGAAAGGGGCTGAGGCGGTCGGCTGGGGCTGTCTGGGGTCACTGGGGCCCGGGAGGGCTCCGTGGGCCTCACGGGGCGCCACAGGCCCCGTGGGGACCGCTCAGGCCCCGGTGCCGCCGCCGCCCGGCATACCGGCGGCCGTGGGGATCACGTCGTCGATGAGGCCGTACTCCTTGGCCTCGAAGGCGTCGAACCAGCGGTCGCGGTCCGAGTCGCGGGTGATCTGCTCGACCGTCTGGCCGGTGTGCTGGGCGGTGAGCTCGGCCATGCGCTTCTTGGTGTGCAGCAGCCGCTCGGCGTGGATCTTGATGTCCGAGGCCGAACCGGCCAGGCCGGCGGAGGGCTGGTGGATCAGGATCTCGGCGTTCGGCAGCGCGAAGCGCTTGCCGGGCGTGCCCGCGCTGAGCAGGAACTGACCCATGGAAGCCGCGAGACCCATGGCGATCGTCACCACGTCGTTCTTGATGAACTGCATGGTGTCGTAGATCGCCATACCGGCCGTGATCGAACCGCCGGGGCTGTTGATGTAGAGGTAGATGTCCTTGTCCGGGTCGGCGGCAAGGAGCAGCAGCTGTGCGGTGATCTTGTTGGCAATGTCGTCGTCGACCGGCTGGCCGAGGAAGATGATCCGCTCGTTGAGCAGCCGGTTGTAGACCTGGTCACCGAGGCCACCACCGATGGAAGGCTCGCCGGCGGCGGAGGGCATCAGATTCGTCACGTATCCACCTGCTCGTCTTACGACGGCGCCGGGCCGTCTCACGTTTCCCTGCGGGGCTCGGAGCCGTCGGGGACTCCTCTGCCCTGGTATTCATGGACCCTAACGCGCGGGTCCCTTCGGGGAATCCCGGAGATGGGAGTGTTCGCCGGGGGCGTAGCGCGACAGGCTCCGCCAGGGGGCCGTGCGGTCTCGTCGTGGACGGTGCGGTTGTCGCCGGGCTTCGGGCGGGTGGGGGCTTGTCGTGCAGTTCCCCGAGCCCCTGAGGAGCGCTGCCCCCCGGGTGACAAGAAGGCCCTGGGGGCGTGCCCCAGGGCCTTCTCACGAACTCACCGCGACCGGGGCTCAGCCCTCGGTCTTCTCCTCGGCGGACTCGGCCGGGGTCTCCTCGGCGGCGGCCTCGGCGGACTCCGTCTCGTCCTCTTCGTCGTCGAGGTCGATGATCTCGCCGTTGGTGTCCTTGACCGTGGCCTTCTCGACCACGACGGCCAGGGCCTTGCCGCGGGCGACCTCGCCGACCAGGAGCGGAACCTGGCCGCCCTCGACGACCGCCTGGGCGAACTGGTCGGGGGACATGCCGGAGGAGGCCGCACGGCGCATGAGGTGCTCGGTGAGCTCCTCCTGGTTGACGTTGAGCTTCTCCTGCTTGACGAGCTCGTCGAGCACGAACTGGGTCTTGATGCCCTTGACCGCGGCCTCACGGGTCTCGGTCTCGAACTCCTCCTCGCTCTTGCCCTGGATCTCCAGGTACTTCGCGAGGTCGAGGCCCATCTGGCCGAGCTGGTGGTGCTCGAGGTTGTGCTTGCGGGTGTTGACCTCGTCCTCGAGCAGCTTCTCGGGGACGGGGACCTCGACCAGCTCGAGCAGCTTCTCCAGGACGCGCTCCTGGGCCTGCGTGGCCTGGTCGTACTGCTTCATGTTCTCGAGGCGCTTGCGGCTGTCGGCGCGCAGCTCCTCGATGGTGTCGAACTCGGAGGCGAGCTGCGCGAACTCGTCGTCCAGCTCGGGAAGTTCACGCTTGGCCACCTGGGTGACCTTGACGGTGACCTCGGCCTCCTTGCCGGCCGCCGAGCCGCCCTTGAGCTCGGAGGTGAAGGTGGCCTCGCCACCGGCCTCCAGGCCCTTCACGGCGTCGTCGATGCCGTCCAGCAGCTCGCCGGAGCCGATGGTGTAGGAGACGCCGTCGGCGACGCCGTCCTCGAGGACCTCGCCGTCGACCTTGGCCTGCAGGTCGATCGTCACGACGTCGCCGTCCTCGGCGGCACGCTCGACCGGGGCGGTGGAGGCGAAGCGCTCGCGCAGCTCCTCGACGGCCTTGTCGACGTCCTCGTCGGTGACCTCGACCGCGTCGACCTCGACCTCGATGCCGGAGAAGTCCGGGATCTCGATGGCCGGGCGGATGTCGACCTCGGCGGTGAAGTTCAGCGTCTCGCCGTCCTTCAGCTCCGTGATGTCGACCTCGGGCTGGCCCAGCACGCTGAGCTCGGCCTCGTTGACCGCGTCGGTGTAGAACTTCGGAAGCGCGTCGTTGACCGCCTCCTCCAGGACCGCACCGCGGCCGAACCGCTGGTCGATGACCCGGGCCGGGACCTTGCCCTTGCGGAAGCCCTTCACCGTGACCTGCTGGTTGATCTTCTTGTACGCCGCGTCGAGGCTGTCCTTGAGCTCCTCGAAGGGCACCTCGACAGTGAGCCGAACCCGAGTCGGGTTCAGGGTCTCCACGGCGCTCTTCACGGTTCGGTCTCCTTGTGGCTGACTTCTTGGTTTCTGCCGGGGCCAGAGCGGCCCGGCGGATTTCGCCGCCCGGAGGACTTCAGACGATGAGACACACGGGCGTGCAGCTTGCATAGTAACGGCAGCGACTACACCGCCCAAAAGGCGATCACGGGAGTGGCCGGATGGGCGATCACACGAGGTGATCGGGTGGCTGGTCGGGGTGGCGGGATTTGAACCCACGGCCTTCCGCTCCCAAAGCGGACGCGCTACCAAGCTGCGCCACACCCCGTTCGGTGCGACACGTAGGGTACATGCCCGCAGGCGGTGAGGCCGCCGCATTTCCACCGGGTTCGTGCCGCGTCGGGCGGGGCGGGAATGCGGTGTGCGACGAAGGGGGGCGACCCGCTACGATGCCTTCAGTGCCGCGGTCGTCCGACCTGCGGCGCACGCGTGCGGGCGTAGCTCAATGGTAGAGCCCTAGTCTTCCAAACTAGCTACGCGGGTTCGATTCCCGTCGCCCGCTCCATACAGATCAGGGCCAGGTCAGAGGATCATTCCTCCGCCTGGCCCTAATCGTTTCCCGGGGCTGTGTTCAGTCCGCCGTGTCCCCCGCGTGCCCCTCCGGCTCTGGATCTTGCTTTCGCTCGGGCTTCCGGCCCTTGTCGACAAGGTCGCTCAGGGCGTCGGCAATCAGCCGGTCACGTGCGGCGCTCGCGTGCTGATAGATCAGCGCGGCCCGAGACGTGCTGTGGCCCATGCGCGCCATCAGCTCACGCGTGCTCGCGCCCGTGGAGGCCGCCAGCGTGTTTCCCGTGTGCCGAAGATCATGGAAGTGCAGGCCCTTGATCCCGGCATCGCTGCACGCCTTTTGCCACAGCCGGTTGAAGTGGTTCCGGCGGGGAGTCGCCCCCTTCGCACCGAGGAAGACCCGGCCGTCGGCGCCGTGCTCGGCGTACCGCTCCAGGTGATCACGGATGTCCGGGATGATCGCGGCCCGACTCGCCGGAAGCTTACGGGGCCATGATCACTCGCCCCGAAGCAGCTCCAGCCCAAAGCCGCTCCGCCGACCTTGTGCCAGACCCCGCCCCACATGGAAGCTTCGACCATGCTTCGCTCTCGTCGCTGGTACGCACTCCGTTCACTGGGCTTCGGAGCACTCGCCCTCATCAGCACCCTTTTCGGTGTATCCGCGAGGGATGCGGGAGTCGTCTGGCTTGAGAAGTTGATGGCCATTCTTATTGGCATAGGGCTCGCTTGGTGCCTGATCTTCCTCATGCGAGCCGTGCTACCGAACAGGTTGCGCCGTTGGGCCTTCAGACCGGTACCGGCCGAGCTGCAACGACATCGACCTGACAGCCGAGGCCGCTTCGGGGCTCCCTAGACTGATCGAGACGCACCGACCGCCCAGGATGCGCGCGAGAGCGCCGATCAGGCCGCATTGGGCACAGGGCGGCGCTGGAGAGCCCTGACGCGGGAGAAGGCCACACGTGCCCCTCGCATGCCCGATCGAGCGGCGACCGACGGGGAGCCCCGGGGAACCTCAGTGAGCACCCCGAGAACGCACAGGTCAGCGTCTCGCCAGCTCAGCCCCGATCCGCATACGCGATCTTCCAAACTAGCTACGCGGGTTCGATTCCCGTCGCCCGCTCCATATGGCTCAGGGCCAGGTCAAAGGATCACTCCTCGACCTGGCCCTGAGTGTTTCCGGGAGCTGTGTTCAGTCCGCCCGCGCTCGTCGTCGGCCATGAGCATGAGCATGAGGGAGAGCCTCTGCCTGACGTCGGGAACCGTTCGGTGGTCGTCGACTCGGACGATCCGCCGGTGGCGGTGATCGAGGTGACCGGCGTGCGCGTCGCCCCGCCGGTGCAGGTGGATCTTGCGCACGTGACGGACGAGGGGGAAGGACCCGCCCGCGTGGCGGAGTGGCGCGAGGGCCACGAGTGGTTCCGGCGCAGCGAGGAGATGCGTGCGACCTCGGGGGACCCCGGCTTCACCGTCGACGACGCGACGCCGGTGGTGCTGGAACGCTTCCGCGTCATCGCCGGTCTTCGGATGCCCGATGCCGCCCGGAGCGGGCACGTGATGTCGTGCCCATGGCGTGCCCCTGGGGCGGTGAGCGGAGGGAGGTCTCGGGGACGCCGGAGCGCCGGCCGAGAACGGCACCCCCGAGGCGGCCCCGGTCTGCACCGCTGCCGCCGGCGAGGCCACCGGGGCCGGCGGAGATCTTCGCCGTGTCGGCCCGGTCGGCTCGCGCCGTTGTGCGGGAGTGCCGCCGGACGCCGAGCGGGGTCGGGGCGGGGGGTCGCCGCCTTGGTCGGGGCGCGCAGGGGTGCAGCGGTGCTTCCCTGCGTTCCCCGCGTCACCTGCCGCCCTGCGCCGGGCCGTGGCGCCGGGGCCGGCTGGAGTGCTGTCGGAGGCGTCAGAAGCTGATGGAGTTGATGGTGTCCGCTATCGAGTTGAGGAAGCGGTTGATGGACGGGGCCATGCCCGTCGAGGCGAGGAAGAAGCCGAAGAGGATCGCCACGATGGCCGGGCCCGCCTTGATGGACCCCCCTCTCAGCAACACCACAAGGATGATCGCCAACAGCAGCACCACAGACAGTGAAATGGCCACAACTGATCACACCCTCGGTCGGTCCGCTCTCCCGGCCCGGGGACGCGACCCCGCGCACCCCGCCAGAACCATCGTGCCACCAACACGGCCGGGCTATGCGGGTGGTGACGCATCGACCACACCCGTGTCGCGCCCGCCCGCATGTGCGGCCGGTGTGTGACGGCCGTTCCCGGGTACCTGACACCCAGCGGTCGCACGGCAATTCGACGAGCCACCCGCGCAGGGAATTCGGCTGCATCGTTTCCGTCTCCACACAATGCGTCCGCAGTTATTTCGAATTGTTGCCACAGACTCACCAAGACCCCTATGGGCAGCGACTGAAGACGGGCGGAAGCGGACATTCCACTGGAGTCGCCTGCTGGTCTTATGCGCCGCTTAGTCCGGAAGTGTCAGGACAAGCAGGGCCCAGTCGGTGCACAAAATCCGCCCCCGGGCGATGTGTTGGCCATCACGCCGACAGTGACGTCAACCAGCCGTAATCCGGGGTACCCGCAGCGAATAGCCAGGAATGACGTCTGGCGTTTTACGAATAGCTGCAGGGAACGCTAGGGTGCCTCAGATGTTCCACGCTGCCTCGTCCCCCGCACACGCAGCGAGGTCCCGGATCGTCTCCCCGAGCTCCCGGTGGGAGGGTCTGTGACGAACTCGCTGCGACCGAACGGCGACCGCAGGGCGCCACTTCCCCCGGCACAGTCGCCGGCCGACGGAGTGCCGAGCCCTCGCTCGCCGCAGAGCACGCAGAAGAAGCAGAACGGCAAGCAGCGCGACGCGTTCTTCGACAACGCGAAGTACCTCGCGATCGTCCTGGTGGCCATGGGCCACGCCTGGGAGCCGCTCAAGAGCGACAGCCGGATACTCGAGGCCGCGTACCAGCTCGTCTACGCGTTCCACATGCCGGCGTTCATCCTCATCTCCGGCTACTTCTCGCGCAGTTTCGACATGCGGCCCAGCCGCCTCAAGCGCCTGATCACCGGCGTGGCCGTGCCGTACATCATCTTCGAGACGGCCTATCCGCTCTTCAAGAGGGTCATCGACAACGACCCGCACCAGGAGATCAGCATCCTCGACCCCTGGTACCTGACCTGGTTCCTGGTCGCGCTGTTCATCTGGCGCCTGACCACCCCCATCTGGAACCTGGTGCGCTGGCCGCTGCCGCTCGCGCTGGGTCTCGCCATGCTGGCGACCGTCACGCCGGAGATCGGTGACGACCTGGACCTGCAGCGCGTCCTGCAGTTCCTGCCGTTCTTCGTGCTGGGTCTGATCATGAAGCCCGAGCACTTCCACATGGTGCGCCGCCGTTCGGTGCGGATCGCGTCGGTGCCGGTGTTCGCCGTCGCGCTGGCCTTCAGCTGGTGGGCGGTGCCGCGCATGAACACCGCGTGGTTCTACCACCGGGACGCCGCCCAGGAACTGGGCGCCCCGTGGTGGACCGGCCCGGTCATGGTGCTCGCGATGTTCGGCTGCTCCCTGGTGCTGACCGCCTGCTTCTTCGCCTGGGTGCCGCGCCGCCACATGTGGTTCACCGCCCTCGGCGCCGGCACGCTCTACGGCTACCTGCTGCACGGCTTCCTGGTGAAGGCCGGTGACTTCCGGGGCTGGTTCGAGGCGTCCTGGATGCACCACCCGGCCGGGGAGATCCTCGTGACCGTCCTCGCGGCCGCCGTCGTGACGGTGCTGTGCACCAAGCCGGTGCAGCGCGTCTTCCGGTTCGCGATGGAGCCGAAGATGGACTGGGCCTTCAAGCCGGACGCGGCCGAGCAGGCCCGCGAACGCCAGAGCGCCGAGCGGCGCGCACGCGAACGCGAGAAGGTCAACGCCTGACCCCTGCGACAGCGTTCATCCCACCAGACCGAGAAGTGCGCGCATCCGCGCGTACTTCTCGGTCAGTCGTGTGCGGGTCGCCGCGTCGAGGACGGCGAGCCGCGCCGGGTCCGCGTTGTGCGCGAGGTCCGACTCCTTCACCAACAGCGCGCCGGGCGTGGCGAGGATCCGCGCGGCGTACGCCTCCGGCGGCTCCCCCGCCCGCTTGGTGACCGCGAGGACGATGTCCTTCGTACGGCTGCTCAGCGCGGCCTCGCGCAGCCACTGTGCGGACAGGGCGTCGTCCTCGACGGCGTCGTGCAGCCAGGCCGCCGCGATCTGCTCCTCGTCGCCGCCCCGTGCCCGTACGCCCTCCGCCACGGCCCGCAGGTGTTCGGCGTAGGGCCGGCCCGCCTTGTCGGTCTGGCCTGTGTGCGCGGCGCGGGCGGTGGCCTCCACCTGGGCCAGGGTCATGCGGGGTGTCTCGGTCACCGCCCCAGTGTCTCAGCGGGACGCGGCGGCCGTCGGCCCCTCGCGGCAGATCAGGAGCAGCGCCCGGTCGTCGTTGACGTCCTTGGCCACGGCCTCGATGAGGTGCCAGGCGGCACCGTGGAAACCGCCGGCCACATAGCGGTCGGCCTCGCCGGTGAGGCGGTCGATGCCCTCGACGATGTCCCGGTCGGCGGTCTCCACCAGGCCGTCCGTGAACAGCATCAGGACGTCCCCGGGCCGCAGCGAGCCCTTCACCGGGTCGAACTGGGCGCCGTCGTACACCCCGAGGAGCGGGCCTTCGGCCGCCTTCTCCTCCCAGCGGCCGGTGCCCGCGCTGAGCTGGAGACCCGGCGGGTGGCCCGCGGAGTAGAGCTCGTAGTCGCCGGAGTCCAGGTCGAGGACCAGGTGGATGGAGGTGGCGAAACCCTCGTCCCAGTCCTGGCGCAGGAGGTAGCCGTTCGCGGCCGGGAGGAAGGCGTGCGGCGGCAGGGAGCCGAGCAGGCCGCCGAACGCGCCGGACAGCAGCAGAGCGCGGGAGCCCGCGTCCATGCCCTTGCCGGAGACGTCGGTCAGGACGACTTCGAGCGTCCGGCCACCGTTGGTGCGCGCCGCCACCACGAAGTCGCCCGAGAAGGACTGGCCGCCCGCCGGGCGCAGCGCCATCTCCCGGTGCCAGCCGCCCGGCAGGTCGGGCAGCTTGCTCTGCACCCGGATGCGTTCGCGCAGGTCGAACAGCATGGTGCCGCCGCGCCGCCAGGGCACGCCGACCCGGCTGCGGAACTGGGCGAGCAGCAGGCCGAAGAAGCCGCAGGCCGCCACCACGAGCACGACGCCGGGGGTGACTCTCGACGGGCCCTCCGTGTACGGGCCGAGCTGCACCGACTCCACGATCAGTGCCGTGGCCGCCGCGGCGTACAGTCCGAGCAGGCTCGCCGGCCGCAGCAGCAGACCGCCGACGACGACGGGCAGCACGAGCGCGGCCGGTGAGAACCACACCGAGTTCCCCAGCGTCGCCGCCGCGATCAGCGGGACGGTCAGGATCAGGCCGGCCAGGGCGATCCAGTCGGAGCCGTTGCCGCGGAAGTAGTCCACGGCGGCCCGGCGCACGCCGACACGGGCCCGGTGCCACTGCTTCTTCAACCGGGCCGTGAACGTCTCGGCTTCCGCGCGCCGCTCTCGTCCTGCTGCCATTAGTTCGGGACCCTATCCATCCGACCGGCCCCTTGGCACGGGAGGTCCTACTTGTCCCCCGTCCGAGGGCGGAACATCACAGTGCGGCGCACGGCGTGCGCCCGTCGTCGCCCGGGAGAAATTCCCTCGCTCGTCCCGCATTGCCCTGGTAGGCATGGCTCATGGGAACTGACGCGAACGGTCTTTCGCCCGGTCTGCGGGTCCTTCGACAGGACGATTGGGACACGTGGTACGACACCCTGCTCCGGGGCTTCGGCGGGGTGCCGGAAGCCGCCGAGGAGCGGGAGTTGTGGCGCGCACTGACCGAAATCGACCGTTCCCTGGGCATCTGGGACGGGGACGAGTGCGTGGGGACGGCCGGGGCGTTCAGTTTTCGACTGACCGTGCCCGGCGGCACGTCGCTGCCGGTCGCGGGCGTCACGATGGTCAGCGTGGCCGCCACGCATCGCCGGCGCGGTCTGCTGACGTCGATGATGCGACGGCAGTTGGACGACGTGCGCGCGTGGGGTGAGCCGCTGGCCGTGCTCACCGCGTCCGAGCCGGCGATCTACGGGCGGTTCGGATACGGCAACGCGACCCTGTCGCTGACCGCCGAGATCGACACGACCCGGGTCGGGCTGTCGGTGCCGGACGGTACGGATGACGTACGGGTGCGGTACGCGGTACCGGCCGATGTGCTCGACGTGTGCGAGGCCCTGTACGCCCGGCTGGTTCCGGCGCGGCCCGGGATGCTGGCCCGGCGGCCCGGCTGGGAGCGGCTCGGGGTGCTCGACCCGGAGAGCGAGCGGGCGGGGGCGTCGCCCCTGCAGTGCGTGCTCGCCGAGCGGGAGGGGGAGACGGTCGGGTACGCGCGGTTCCGCGTCAAGCCGGAGTGGGAGCTGTCCGGGTCCAACGGCACGGTGGCCGTGGAGGACGTGGTGGCGCTGGACCCCGCGGCGGACGCGGCGCTGTGGCGGTTCCTGTTCGGGATCGACCTGACGTCGAAGGTGACCGTGCGGGGGCGTCCGGTGGACGACGCGTGGCTGTACCTGGTGTCCGACCAGCGACGGTGCCATCCGCGGTTGCGGGACTCCCTGTACGTGCGGCTGGTCGAGGTCGGGGCCGCGCTGGAGGCGCGGACGTACCAGGCGCCGGTGGACGTGGTGTTCGAGGTGGAGGACGCGTTCTGTCCCTGGAACGCGGGGCGTTGGCGGCTGAGCGGGGACACGAAGGGTGCGTCCTGTGAGCGTACGGCGGACGCCGCTGATGTCGCCCTGACGGTACGGGAGTTGGGCGCGGCGTATCTCGGGGGCGTGTCGCTGGCCGCGCTGGCGGCGGCGGGGCGTGTGCGGGAGATCCGGCCGGGGGCGTTGGCCGAGGCGTCGCTGGGGTTCGGGTCGGCCGTGCCGCCGTGGCTGCCGCACGGGTTCTGAGGGGCGCGCGGCTTTATCGAGGGCGTTGGCAGGTCGGGCACCAGAAGAGGTTGCGGGCGGCGAGATCGGCGGTGCGGATCTCGCTGCCGCAGATGTGGCAGGGCAGGTTCGCCCTGCGGTAGACGTACACCTCGCCGCCGTGGTCGTCGACGCGCGGGGGGCGGCCCATCGCCTCCGGGGTGTGCTCCGGGCGGACGGTGTCGATGCGGTTGTAGCGGACGCCCTCGTGCATGAGGGCGACGAGGTCGTTCCATATCGCGTGCCACTCGGTGGGGGTGATGTCCTTGCCGGCGCGGTACGGGTCGATGCAGTGCCGGAAGAGGACCTCCGCGCGGTAGACGTTTCCGACGCCGGCGATGACCTTCTGGTCCATGAGGAGGGCGGCGATCGTCGTACGGCTGCGGGTGACGCGGCGGTAGGCGGCGTCCGGGTCGGCGTCGGCGCGGAGGGGGTCGGGGCCGAGGCGGTCGTGTATCGCCTGCTTCTCCGGGGGTGTGATGAGGGCGCAGGTGGTGGGGCCGCGGAGGTCCACGTAGGTGGTGTCGTTCGCCAAGCGGAGGCGGACGGTGTCGGTGGGGGGTGGTTCGGGGGCCGGGCCGAAGGTGACCTTGCCGAAGAGACCGAGGTGGATGTGGACCCAGTGGGTGTCGCGGAAGCCGAGGAAGAGGTGTTTGCCGTGGGCTTCGGTGTGGGTGAGTTCGGTGCCGGTGAGGAGGGTGGCGGCGGGGGCGAACTTGCCCTGGGGGCTGGTGGTGCGGGGTTTTGTGCCGCGGAAGGCGGTGGCGTAGTCCCGGGCGAGGCGGTGGATGGTGTGGCCTTCCGGCACGGGGTCTCCTGTGAATGTCGCCCTGCGGTGGGGTCGGGGTTCTTGCTCGCCGGCGTTGCTGGCTGAGGCCGCGGGGCTGCGCCCCGGACCCCGTCTTTTGCCCACCCGCCCGCCCGACGCGGTTACTGAGGAGGCCCGAGTCCAAAAGCCTCGGGGCTCCGCCCCGAACCCTGGCGGGGACTGCGTCCCCTGCACCCCTCCCGGGCTGCGCCCGCGCCCCCTCGGCTTCGCCGGCCCCGTCCGACAGCGGGCTTCGCCGGGCTCCCCTCCGACCCTGGGGCCTGGGGGTTATCCCCTCCGGGCAGTGGGGCGTAGGAAATACCCCTGCGGCCCTGGGGCTTCGGGGGTCTCCCCCCTCCGGCCCTGTCGCTTCGGCGGTCTGCCCCTCCGGCCGTGGGCAACGCCGCTCCCCCTCTGGCCCTGGGGCGCGGGGGTTCCCCTGCGGCCCCGAGGGCTCGGGGGTCACCCACTCCGGCCCTGAAGCTTCGGGGTCTCCCCCCTCCGGCCCTGGAGCTTCGGGGTCTCCCCCCTCCGGCCCTGGAGCTTCGGGGTCTCCCCCCTCCGGCCCTGGCCGGCCCTGGGGCTTGGGGGTACCCCCTGCGGCCCTGGGGGGCATCCCCTCCGGTCCCGGGGCTCGGGGGCCACCCCCTCCGGGTTGAGGCTCACGGGTTTCCCCCTCCCGCCCCGGAGTTCCGACGGCTTCAGCCCTGGGGGCTCCGTGGGTGGAGCCCCCTGACGCTTTGGGGGTGGGTTACTGCTGGGGGTGGTGCGGGGGGATCGGGGGGAGGTCGCCCGTCGTTTCGTACGACGACAGCATGTCGATGCGGCGGATGTGACGTTCGTCACCGGAGAACGGCGTGGCGAGGAAGGTCTCCACGAACTTCGTCGCCTCGTCCTGCGTGTGCATGCGCGCGCCCACCGCGACGACGTTCGCGTTGTTGTGCTGGCGGCCCAGGGACGCCGTCTCCTCGCTCCAGGCGAGGGCCGCGCGGACGCCCTTGACCTTGTTCGCGGCGATCTGCTCGCCGTTGCCCGAGCCGCCGATGACGACGCCGAGGGCGTCGGGGTCCGCGGCCGTGCGCTCCGCCGCACGGAGGCAGAACGGCGGGTAGTCGTCCTGGGCGTCGTAGAGGTGCGGGCCGCAGTCGACGGGGTCGTGACCCGCCGCCTTCAGCCACTCGACGAGGTGGTTCTTGAGTTCGTAGCCCGCATGGTCCGAGCCGAGGTACACGCGCATGGGATGAGTGTGACACGGGTGTTTCGGGGAAGGCGCGCCGGGTGGCGCTCACAGAAACCTAAGGCGAATGTGAGCCCGATTACGGAACCTCAGGAAAACCTCAAGTAACAATCTGGATTCAAAGGTTCTCCTATCCGTTCGCCTCCGATTCACTGGACCGGCTCGTACACCGCTCGTACGGGCCACCCGTACACCGTCATGCCCCGACACACCCCGTTCGTGCGGCTCGGGCGGTTCGTACGGAAGTACAGCTCCCCGGCGCAAAGGAAATCCGTTCCATGACCTCGCAGCCGACTCTGAACAAGACCGGAAACGACCCCGGAGGACCCGGAGAACCCGGAGCCGAGGGCTCCGGGCTGCAGGCCGGACTCAAGAACCGGCATCTTTCGATGATCGCCATCGGCGGTGTCATCGGCGCCGGCCTCTTCGTGGGGTCCAGCTCCGGTATCGCCACCGCCGGTCCGGGCATCCTGCTGTCCTACGCCCTCGTCGGCACGCTCGTGGTGCTGGTGATGCGGATGCTCGGCGAGATGTCGGCCGCCAACCCCACCTCGGGTTCCTTCTCCGCGCACGCCGACCGCGCCCTCGGATCCTGGGCCGGGTTCTCCATCGGCTGGCTCTACTGGTTCTTCTGGGTCGTCGTACTGGCGGTCGAGGCGACCGCCGGTGCGGTGATCCTGGAGGGCTGGATACCGGCCGTGCCGCAGTGGGGCTGGGCCCTGATCGTGATGCTGGTGCTGACCGCGACCAACCTGGTCTCCGTCGGCTCCTACGGTGAGTTCGAGTTCTGGTTCGCGGGCATCAAGGTCGTCGCGATCGCCGCGTTCATCGTCATCGGCGGACTGGCCGTGTTCGGCCTGCTCCCGGGCGTGGACAGCGAGCAGGCCGGGATCAGCAACCTCACCGCGCACGGCGGCTTCCTGCCCAACGGGGCCGGCGCCATCCTCACCGGTGTGCTGCTCGTCGTCTTCTCCTTCATGGGCAGCGAGATCGCCACCCTGGCCGCCGGCGAGTCCGAGAACCCGCGGCAGGCCGTCACCAAGGCCACCAACAGCATCATCTGGCGTGTCGCCGTCTTCTACCTCGGCTCGATCGCCGTCGTCGTGTGCCTGCTGCCGTGGGACAGCAAGTCCATCGCCAAGGACGGCTCCTACGTCGCCGCGCTGGACTCCCTCGGCATCGCGCACGCCGGTCAGATCATGAACTTCATCGTGCTGACCTCGGTGCTGTCCTGCCTGAACTCCGGCCTCTACACGGCCTCCCGCATGGCCTTCTCCCTCGGCCAGCGCGGTGACGCGCCTAAGGCGTTCGCCCGCACGACCTCCAACGGCGTGCCGCGCACGGCGATCCTCGCCTCGGTCGCCTTCGGCTTCGTCGCCGTCTTCTTCAACTACAAGTTCCCGGACTCCGTCTTCCTCTTCCTCGTGAACTCCAGTGGCGCGGTCGCCCTGTTCGTGTGGCTGGTGATCTGCTTCTCCCAGCTGCGCATGCGGAAGATCATCAAGGCTGAGGCGCCCGAGAAGCTCGTCGTGAAGATGTGGCTGTACCCGTACCTGACCTGGGCGACTGCCGCGCTGATCGTGTTCATCCTCGGTTACATGCTCACCGACACCGAGCACGACGGGCGTCAGACCATCCTGCTGTCGCTGCTCGTCGCCGCGGTGGTGCTCGTCATCGCCTTCCTGAAGAAGGGGATCCGTGGGGGGCGTCCGGCCGCGGACGCCCAGCAGGTCCAGGGTGAGGAGCGCAGCGAGGTGTCGGCCGGCTGATCCTCCAGCCGCTCGCCGTTCTTCGTGGACGGGGGCCTGTGGTGCGTGCTGTCGCGCGTGCCGCAGGCCCCCGTCTTGTTTGTGTTGCCCCGGCATCCCTGCGGCTGCCGCCTACAGCACCGTGAAACTGTCCCTGACCTTCTCGTAGGTGGCCAGTGCCTGCTCCTCGATCCCTGCCTCGTACCACGTGTTGACCTGGTACGACTTGCCGGTCACGTTGAAGCCGAGCAGGCGGGCGTGCCAGTGGACGCCCTTCAGCGTGAACGTGTACTCCCAGACCACTGCCGGGTGGCCGCGGAACGTCGTCTCCTCCAGTCGGATCTTGCGGTAGTCCTGGCCCTGGTGGGCGTTGCGCTCCGAGGTCTGCCAGGTCTCCAGGAGGTCGCCACGGGCCAGGGACGACTTGCCGACCAGTTCCTGTGAGCCGTCCGGGGAGGTGTAGTGCACCTCCGCGCCCGTCTTCACGTCCCGCCGCCAGCCGTCGGGCGTCGCCCAGGCGAACCCACCGGCCTCCCGGTGCGTGCCGGGCGGCAGGGACTGCGGCCTGGCGGTGCCCTCGACGGTGGGGGCCGGGGTGGTGGCCTTCGCGGAGCCGTCGGTCGGTTCCCCGGTGGTGGGGGGCGCGGACGCCGAGGAGCCCGCGCGGGGGGTTTCGTCCCCGTCGCCGGGTGAGCTCGACGACGTCGCCAGCAGGATGGCGACGACCGTACCGGCCGTGGCGATGGCGGCCGCCGCGGCGGTGAGCACCGTACGGCGACGGGTGCGGGGGTGGGTGCGGGTGCGGGGTGGGGCCGGCACGGCCGGTCCGGGGAGCTCGCCCGGCGGCATCGGCGGGGGCGTGGGCTGCGGACGGCGTTCGGTCTCCGCCTGGGCACGGCCGAGGGAGACGGGGCCGGGGACCGGGCGGGGGGTGGTGCCGGCGGTGCGGCCTTCACCCGGGGTTGTCGTCGGCTGGGGCCTCGTGGCGGCTGCCGCGGGTGTGGTCGAGGTCGTGGGGGTCGGGGGTGTGGGGTGGTGGTGCGGGCCCGGGGCGGGGGCGGGTCGGCGGGGGTCCTGTGGGGCCGGGTGAGGGACGGGGGTGGGTGGCTCCGGCGGCGACGAGGTTGCGGAGAGAGGTGCCCGCGACCGCGGTTGTGGTGCTGGTGGCCGTCCGCCTGGGGTGGTGTCCGACTCGGGCGCGGGCGACGGCTTCGGACTCGTCGCGGCCTTCTCCTCCACAACGGGCTTGCGCTCGGGACGCGGTGTCGGGGACGGGAACGCCACCGGTCGCAGTGCCGTCTCCAGTGCGTCGAGGTCCGGACGTGCCGAGGGTTCCTTCGCCAGGAGGGACGTCAGGATGGTCCGCAACGGGCCTGAGGCGACGGGCAGTTCGGGCTCCTCGTACAGGACCGCGTGCAGGGTCGCCAGCGTGGTGTCGCGGGAGAACGGGGAGCGGCCGCCCAGGGCCGCGCAGAGGGTCGCGCCCAGGGACCAGATGTCGGACGGCGGCCCTTGGGGGCGGCCGGAGATGCGCTCGGGGGCCATGTAGTCGGGCGAGCCGACGAGCATGCCGACCATGGTGAGCGCCTTCGCGTCCTGGATCGCCGCGATGCCGAAGTCCGTGAGGACGACGCGCCGTGCGGGGCCGGAACCGTTGGCGTCGGCGCGTCCGGATCCGGCCACCCCGCCCGTGTGCTCGACGAGTACGTTCCCGGGCTTGATGTCGCGGTGCAGGACGCCTCGTTCGTGCACCTGCCGCAGCGCCGCGACCAGACCGAGGCCGATGCGGGCCGTGTCGCCGGGGCTCAGCGGCCCGGCCTCCGCGAGGATCCGTTCGAGGGAGCGGCCCGCCACCAACTCCATGACGATCCATAGGCGTTCACCCTCGTCGACCACGTCGTAGATCCGTACGACGTTGGGGTGGTCGATCCGGGCCGTCGCCCTGGCCTCGCGCAGGGTGCGTTCACGGCGGGTCCTGCTGTCCTCCGCGTCGAGTCCGTCGATCCGCATTTCCTTGACGGCGACCTGCCGGTCGAGAATTTCGTCGGCGGCTCGCCACACCCGCCCCATTCCCCCCTGGCCGATACTCTCGACCAACCGATAGCGTCCCGTCACCAATATCCCTGGAACACCGCCGCTGTTCGCATTTCCCGGCAATCCGCTGCACCCCCTCCGCGCCCCCGCGACCGACTCCAGTGAAACACAACGGTCACACTTCGCGCCGTACCAGGATAGTGCGGCGAAATCTTGTGGTACCTCTTTCAGTGCTGCGAATTCAGGCGCAGCCCAGGGGGACGCAAGGGGGACGAACATGAGTTCTCGTCGTACGACGGTGGTCACGGGATCGCTGGTCATGGCATCTTTCTCGGCGGTGTTGATCCTTTCCGGAACGGCCGGCGCGGAGGATGAAGGGCCCGCGAGCAGCAAGGGGGGAAAGGTGGTCGACGCCGCCCCGGCAGGGGTGAAGCTGACCACGACACTGCCCGGGAAGATCTCGGTCGACAATGGTTCCGAAAAGACGGCTATTACCGCCACGGTGAAGAACGAGGGGAGCAAGGACAGCGGGAAGATCAGGCTGTTGGTCGTCGGTTTCGACGGGCTTGTCGTCAAGAACGTCGAGGGGTGTTCGGCGATACCCGAGAAGGGACTTCCCGAGGGTTCGAACAGCGGATTCGCATGCGCGGTCGACCATCTCGCCGCGGGTGCCTCGAAGTCGTACGCCGTCGACGCGACGTTCGACCTCGGCAAGACCGGGAAGATCTGTCTGCCCGTGCAGACGGGCGACGGGAAGAAGACCTTTTGGCAGCAGGGCCCGGTGCCGTTCGGCACGAGCAACCCGTCGCCGGACGCCCCTGCGACGCCCCTGCTGCTCGGCACCGACAACGAACCGGCGGGGCCGGGCGGCAAGGAGCTGCCGAAGACCGGTCCGGCCCGTGATCTGCTCCCGCTGGGTGCGACCGGGGCGTCGCTGCTCGCGGCGGGCGTGGCCGGAATGTGGTGGTCGCAACGGCGACGGCCGGGGGCTGTGGAGGGCTGAACCGGCCCCTGCCGCGTCTCGGGTACGCGAAGAGGCCCGCCGGGAGCAGCGTGCCCCCGGCGGGCCTCTCGGCAACGCCTGTGGTGAATGCGGGTGCGGTCGGCGCTTGAAGGCCCGTCGCGTCAGCGCTTGTTCGCGAACTTCCATGCCGTCGGCAGGACGCCCATCGCGAGCGCCGCCTTGACCGCGTCGCCGATGAGGAACGGCGTGAGGCCGGCCGCGATCGCGGCGGTGGCGGACATACCGGTGGCGAGGGCCAGGTAGGGCACGCCGACGGCGTAGATGATCGCCTCGCCGATCAGCATCGCGCCGGCCGTGCGCAGCACCGAGCGGTCGGCGCCGCGGCGGGCCAGGGCTCCGACGACGGTGGAGGCGAGGATCATGCCGAGGATGTAGCCGAAGGAGGGCGCGGCACCGGAGGAGGCGCCGGCGAACCACGGCACACCCGCCAGGCCCGCCAGGGCGTACAGGGCGAGCGCGAGGAAGCCGCGGCCGGCGCCGAGGGACGTGCCGACGAGCAGCGCGGCGAAGGTCTGGCCGGTCACCGGCACCGGGGAGCCCGGCACGGGCACGGAGAGCTGGGCGGCGAGACCGGTGAGCGCGGCGCCGCCGAGCACGAGGGCCGCGTCCCGGACACGGGAGGCAGGGAGCAGGTCGGCGAGGACCTGTCCGGTGGCGGGTGTGGCGGCAGCGGTGCTCATGGGGACTCCGCGAGGGTGAGGGCCGGTGGGACACGGTGACGCTATCCCAGCGCCCTCGCCCTGATCACCGTCAGCCGTCCACAAAGGCGTGGACCGGCGGTTGGTCGCTTCCGAACAAAGGATGCCGGTTACACCGAGGACGGGGTGATGCCGGTCACGGTGGTGAGATGGCACGTGCCACGGGAGCCCGGCCGAAGGGTGTCTGTAGGTTTCCCCCAAAGGCACCGCGTACGCCGTCTCGCCCGTCGGTCGCCGTCTGGGCAGCCCGGGGCCGTTTTGCTAGCGTCGCTGACATGGTTGCCCAGGCCCGGTACTTCTCGTCGCGTCGCTACGTCGACCTGCGACGCCAGGGCACGGCCACCTGTCGCCGGCCTCTGTGAGGCGGGGCGGAGGGATCCGGTCCGCCGATCGAGACGACACCGTGTCGGACCGGCCTCCAGGAAGACTCCCATGCCCCGTACCGCGGCTCCCCTTCTGACGTCCCCCATTTCCCGTGTCGCCGACAGTGACCGGCGCCGCACCAGCGCGAGCGTCGTCCTGCGGTCCGTGCTGGAGCACGGGCCGGTCGCGCGCAGCACCATCGCCCGGCTGACGGGCCTGTCGCCGGCGTCGGTGACCGACTACTGCTCGCGGTTCGCCGAGTTGGGACTCATCCGCGAGTCGGCCGTGCTGCGGCGCTCCAGGGGGGTGGGCCGGCCGCATCTGCCGGTCGATCTGGACGACTCCCGGTTCGTGGTGGGCGGTGTGCACGTGGCGGTGCCGTACACCACGGTCGCGCTGCTGGATCTGCGCGGCCGTGTGGTGGCCCTGCGCGAGGTGAAGCACTCGGGCACCGAGCCGGGGCGGGTGCTGGGCCGGGCGG
Source organism: Streptomyces sp. NPDC007907 (assembly GCF_042959365.1). Taxonomy (NCBI): domain Bacteria; kingdom Bacillati; phylum Actinomycetota; class Actinomycetes; order Kitasatosporales; family Streptomycetaceae; genus Streptomyces; species Streptomyces sp. NPDC007907. The sequence goes on along the minus strand of NZ_JBIBKR010000004.1, from coordinate 431,284 downwards.
CGGACGCCCTGGCGGCGCTGCTCGCCGGTCTTCCGGGCGGCACGGCGCTCGGGGTCGGGTTCGCCGCGGGCGGCTGGGTGGACCGGGACTCGGGCACCGTCGTGGAGCATCCGCTGCTGGGCTGGCGCGAGGTGCCGGTGCGGGAGGTGCTCGGGGCGCGCACCGGGCTGCCGGTCCATGTGGACGGGCACGCGCGGGCGTTGGTGAACGCGGAGCGGCTCTTCGGGCAGGCGCGGGGCAGCCGCAGTGTGCTGCACCTGTTCGCGGGCAACGTGGTCGACGCGGCGTTCGCCACCCATGACGAGGTGCACCACGGGCCGCGCTCCCAGGCCGGGTCCATCGCCCACCTGCCGGTGCCGGACGGCACGGAGCCGTGCGGCTGCGGCCGGACGGGGTGCCTGCAGGCCGAGTTGAGCGAGCGCACCCTGTGCGTGCGGGCTCGTGAGGCGGGGGTCTGCGACGCGGCGAACCCGATGCATGTGGTCGCCGCGGCCGCGGCCGGTGACCCGGTGGCCGCCGAGCTGCTGCGGGAGCGGTCGCGGCGGACGGGGCGTGCCGTGGGCCTGCTGCTCGACGTGCTCAACCCCGAGCAGGTGGTGGTGACGGAGATCGGGGCCATGCACCGCGAGGACTGTCTGGCCGCGCTGCGGGAAGCGGTCGGGGCGGAGCGCGCCGCGACCGTCTCGCCGATCGCTTTCCCGGATTCCGTGCTGGCCGTGGCCGGTGGTGCGGTGGCGCTCGACGTTCTCTACCGGGATCCGCTGGCAGCGTCACCTGAGGCTATTTAATTCAGAAACTCGGAATGTTGACAGGTAGGGCCGATGGCCAGGAACATCCTGTTCATGACCCCGCTCACGAGCTGTCGCACTCTCTGTTGCTGACCCGTTGACGCGCCCTGGCGCCCGTTCGCGGAGCGCCTTCTCCTTCCTTTGTGACATTCGCGTGAATTCCTTGTCCGGCTTCTTTCCGCCGTGAATTCCGCGTGCTGTGCCGCCTTCCATACCCAGGGAGTACTCCCATGCCCTCGCCCTCCGTTGCCGGTGTCGACCGGCGCCTGTTCCTGACCTCGATGCTCGGTGTGACGGCCGCGGCAGCCGGCCTGAGCGGCTGCGCGGACAACAGCGCCGCGGCCGAGACGGCGTCCGACGCCCCTCTGGCCTCCAAGGTTCCCGCGGGGACGAGCCTGAAGATCGCGTCGTTCCAGGGCGCGCAGCAGCTGCAGTTCAAGCTGGCCGGGTTCCGTGATCTGCCGTTCAAGGTGTCCAACTGGCTGAACATCGGCGCCGGACCCGATGTCATCAACGCCTTCCGCGCGAAGTCCCTGGACGTCGCGAACAACGCGGGGATCCCGCCGATCCAGGCGCACTATCAGGGCTTCGACGCGAAGATCGTGGCGATCAACATCACCCGCAAGCCCAACTACGTCTTCGCCACCAAGCCCGGCAGCGACATCCGCAGGGTCTCGGAGTTCCGGGGCAAGCGGCTGGCCTTCTCCCAGGGGCAGGCGCAGGGTGTCGTCCTGCTGCGGGCGCTGAAGAAGGCCGGGCTGAAGTACGACGACGTGGAGCTGGTGCCGCTGACCAGCAACCAGTTCCTCACCGCCCTGCAGTCCGGGCAGGTGGACATCGCGCCGCTCGCCAACAGCCAGGCGCCCGCCTATCTGGCGCAGTACAAGTCCGCGCGCACGATCACCACGGACGTGGTGGACCTGCTGAACCTGCTGTGGGCTCCGGTCTCGGTGCTGAACGACCGGGCGAAGGCCGCCGCGATCGCCGCGTACGTGCCGTACTGGGCGAAGGGCCAGGTGTGGACGTACGAGCACCCCGACGAGTGGAACGAGCAGTTCTACGTCGGGACGCAGAACCTGACGCTCCCCCAGGCGAAGGCCATCACCGCGCTGGCCAACAAGCCGCTGTTCCCGCCCAGCTGGGACGAGGCCATCCGGTGGGAGCAGGAGACGGCCGATCTGCTCGCGGAGGGCGGCTTCGTGAAGAAGTTCGACGTCTCCGAGCTCTTCGACCACCGCTTCGAGTCCCTCGCGGCCAAGGCCGTGCCCGCGGCGTACCGGAGGTGACCGCCGTGACCACGACGACCCACCAGACCACGAAGGCGCCCGCACCGCTCGCCCCGGTGGAGGGGACGCACCAGGTGCGCAGGCGCCGGCGGCTGGCCCCGGGCAGGCGGCTGCCCGCCGCCCGGCTCGTCGGGCCCGTCGCCGTCCTCGCGCTGTGGAGCGTCGCCTCCGCCGCCGGGCTGCTCGACCCGGGCGCGATTCCCGCTCCCTGGACGGTGCTGGAGACCGGCAGCCGCCTGTGGGGCGCGGGCACGCTGCCGGACGACATCCTGACCTCGCTGCAGCGCGCGGCCACCGGCTTCTCGATCGGTCTGGCCGTGGGCATCCTGCTCGCGCTGGCGTCCGGGCTGACCAGGACCGGGGAGGCGCTGATCGACGGGACGGTCAACCTGAACCGGGCCATCCCCACCCTGGGTCTGATCCCGCTGTTCATCCTCTGGCTGGGCATCGGCGAGACCTTCAAGATCGCCATCATCGCGATCGTCGTCTACATCCCGATCTACCTGAACACGCACGCCGCGCTGTCCGGCATCGACAGCCGCTTCGTCGAACTCGCCGAGGTGCAGGGCCTGTCGAAGCTCCAGTTCATCCGGCAGGTCGTGATCCCCGGCGCCCTGCCCGGCTTCTTCGTCGGGCTGCGGCTCGGGGTCACCGGCTCCTGGCTGGGCCTGGTGGTGCTGGAGCAGATCAACGCCACCAGCGGCCTCGGTTACATGATGTTCCAGGCGCAGAACTACGGCCAGACGGACGTCATCCTCGTCGGCCTGGTCGTCTACGGCGTCTTCGGCCTCATCTCCGACAGCGCGGTCCGTCTCATCGAACGGAGGGTGCTGTCATGGCGCCGCACACTGAGCAGCTGACCCGGCCCGCCGTCCAACTGAGGGGCCTGACCCGGTCCTTCGAAGGGCGGACGGTCCTCGACGGCATCGACCTCGATCTGCCCGCCGGGCAGCTGACGGCCCTGCTCGGGCACAGCGGCTCCGGCAAGAGCACGCTGCTGCGGGCCATCGCCGGACTCGACCACGGCGTCACCGGCAGCGGGCAGCTCACGGCGCCCGAACGGGTGTCGGTGGTCTTCCAGGACTCCCGGCTGCTGCCCTGGCGGCGGGTCCTCGACAACGTGCTGCTCGGCGCGGAGGGCAAGGACGCCGGCCGCAAGGGCCGGGAAGCCCTGGAGGAGGTGGGTCTGAAGGGCCGCGAGCGGGCCTGGCCCGGCCAGCTGTCCGGCGGCGAGGCCCAGCGCGCCGCCCTGGCCCGGTCCCTGGTGCGCGAACCGGAACTGCTGCTGGCCGACGAGCCGTTCGGGGCGCTGGACGCGCTCACCCGGATCCGGATGCACGGGCTGCTCAGGGAGCTGTGGGAGCGCCACCGGCCGTCGGTGCTGCTGGTCACCCATGACGTGGACGAGGCGATCGTGCTCGCCGACCGGGTGCTCGTCCTGGAGAAGGGCCGGATCGGCCTCGACCTCACCATCGACCGTGCGCACCCGCGGTCGTACCGCGACCCCCTGCTCGGCGAGTACCGGGAGCGGCTGCTGGCCGCGCTCGGTGTCACGGAGGACCACCGATGACCCGCAGACAACTGCACCTCAACGCGTTCCTGATGAACACCGGTCACCACGAGGCGTCGTGGCGGCTGCCGGAGAGCGACCCGCACGCGCACGTGGACCTGGCCCACTATGTGCGGCTCGCCCGGATCGCCGAACGCGGCACCTTCGACTCGCTGTTCCTCGCCGACGGCCCGCAGCTGTGGAACAACCTCGCACAGCGGCCCGCCGGGGCGCTGGAGCCGATCACACTGCTGACCGCGCTGGCGACGGCGACCGAGCACATCGGCCTGATCGCCACGGCGTCCACGTCGTACAACTCGCCGTACAACCTGGCCCGCAAGTTCGCCACGCTGGACCACATCAGCGGTGGCCGGGCGGGCTGGAACATCGTCACGACCGCCGGTGCCGAGGCCGCCCGGAACTTCGGTCTGGACGCCGAACCGGCGCACGCGGAACGGTACGCGCGGGCCGCGGAGTTCCTCGATGTGGCGCTGAAGCTGTGGGACAGCTGGGAGGACGACGCGATCGTCGCCGACAAGGCGGCGGGCGTGTGGGGCGACGACGCGAAGATCCACCCGCCCCGGCACCAGGGCCGGTTCTTCAGCGTCGAGGGCGCGCTCAACGTGCCCCGCTCGCCCCAGGGTTACCCGCTGCTCGTGCAGGCCGGCTCCTCCGAGGACGGCAAGCGGTTCGCGGCCCGCTACGCGGAGGCGGTGTTCACCGCGCAGCAGACCATCGAGGACGCGCGGGCCTTCTACGCCGACCTCAAGGCCCGGACGGTCGCGGCCGGCCGGGACGCCGACCACATCAAGGTGCTGCCGGGCATCGTCCCGGTGATCGGCTCCACGGAGGCCGAGGCCCGGGCGAACGAGCGGCTCCTGGAGGACCACATCGTGCACGCGCACGGCGTGGACCGTCTGGAGCGGCTGCTGCACCTCGACCCGGGCACCCTGGAGCTGGACGGCCCGCTGCCCTCCGACCTGCCGCCGGAGAGCGCCATCGAGGGCGCCAAGAGCCGCTACACGCTCGTCGTCGAGCTGGCCCGGCGCGACCGGCTCACCGTGCGGCAGCTGATCGGGCGGCTGGGCGGCGGGCGCGGGCACCTCACCTTCGCCGGGACGCCCGAGCAGGTCGCCGACACCATCGGGCTGTGGTTCGCCTCGGGCGCCGCGGACGGCTTCAACATCATGCCCGCGGTGCTGCCGTCCGGCCTGGAGGCCTTCGTGGACCACGTCGTCCCGATCCTACGCGCCCGTGGGCTGCTGCGCACCGAGTACGGCACCGCCCGCCGCACCCTGCGCGAGCGCTACGGCCTCCCGCGTCCCGCCAACCAGCACGTCGTCGCCCCCGCCCTCGTCTGACCCTCTTCAGGTTCTTCCGAAAGGAACCCGTCATGGCCATCGAGATCCACAAGGTCACCGCGCACATCGGCGCCCGCGTCGAGGGCGTCGACATCACCCGGCCGCTCGATCAGGAGACCTCCACCGCCCTGAGGGAGGCGCTCAACGCCCACAAGGCCCTCGTCTTCGACGCGCGGGGGCTCGACGACGCCGGCCAGCAGGCCTTCGTCCGCCACTTCGGCGACATCACCACCGCCCACCCGACGGTGTCGGCGGTGGACGGCGCCCCGAACGTGCTGCCCGTCGACAGTGAGGGCGGCGGCCGGGCCGCCAACCACTGGCACACCGACGTCACGTTCGTCCTCAACCCGCCGCAGGCCACCAGCCTGCGCAGCATCACCGTCCCGCCCTACGGCGGCGAGACGCTGATCGCCAGCTCGGCCGCCGCCTACCGCAACCTGCCGGAGTCGCTGCGCAGCCTCGCCGACAGCCTGTGGGCCGAGCACACCAACGACTACGACTACGCCGTCCCGGAGGAGGAGGTCGACGAGGAGCAGTCCGCCCGGCGCGCCCAGTTCACGTCGATCAAGTACCGCACGGTCCACCCGGTGGTCCGGGTCCACCCGCTGACCGGTGAGCGCGGGCTGTTCATCGGCGGGTTCGCCCAGCGGATCGTGGGCCTGTCCCCCGGCGAGTCCCGCAAGATCCTCGATCTGCTCCAGGCGTACGTCACCCGGCCGGAGAACGTCCTGCGTCACCGGTGGTCGCCGGACCAGCTCGTCCTGTTCGACAACCGCATCACCCAGCACTACGCCGTCGACAACTACGACGGCCGGCCGCGGCGCCTGCACCGGGTGACCGTCGCCGGGGACGTCCCCGTGGGCATCGAGGGCAAGGAGAGCTACTCCATCGAGGGCGACGCCTCGCACTACACACCGGTCGCCGCCTGAGCACGCAGAGCGATGTGACCGTCCACATGCTGGGATGCCTCTCCGCTCCGGCGGGGAGGCATCCGAGACTGGCGGCGTTTTTGCCCTCGTACGCCCCTCACGCCTAGGACGAGCCGCGCCCATGCCCAGCACCACCACGGGGACGCCGCCCAGCGCGGACGACGTCTCCCTCTCCCACGGCCTGAAGCAGCGCCACCTGTCGATGATCGCCCTCGGCGGGGTGATCGGGGCCGGTCTGTTCGTCGGTTCCGGCGCCGGTATCGCCGCGGCCGGTCCGTCGATCGTGGTCGCCTACGCCCTCTCCGGCGCCCTCGTCATGCTGGTGATGAGGATGCTCGGCGAGATGTCGGCCGCGTATCCGTCGTCGGGGTCCTTCTCGGCGCACGCCGAGCGGGCGATCGGCCCCTGGGCGGGCTTCACGGCCGGCTGGTCCTTCTGGGTGCTGCTCTGCACGGCCGTCGGCCTGGAGGGCATCGGCGCCGCGAAGATCGTCAGCGGCTGGCTGCCCGGCACCCCGGAGTGGGCGTGGGTGGCGCTGTTCATGGTCGTCTTCTGCGGCACGAACCTGGCCGCCGTGAAGAACTTCGGCGAGTTCGAGTTCTGGTTCGCGGCGCTGAAGGTCGGCGCGATCACCCTGTTCCTGGTGCTCGGCGTCCTGGCGATCGCCGGCGTCCTGCCCGGCACGGACTCGCCGGGCGCGAGCCACCTCACCGACTTCCTGCCGAACGGCGGTGAGGGCCTGGTCATCGGCCTGCTCGCCTCCGTCTTCGCCTACGGCGGCCTGGAGACGGTCACCATCGCCGCCGCCGAGTCGGAGAACCCCGTCCAGGGCGTCGCGAGCGCGGTCCGCACGGCGATGTGGCGCATCGCGCTGTTCTACATCGGCTCGATGGCCGTCATCGTCACGCTGGTCCCCTGGGACTCCCAGGCGGTCGTCGAGAAGGGCCCGTACGTCGCCGCCCTCGACGAGCTCGGCATCCCGGGCGCCGGGCAGCTGATGAACGTGGTCGTCCTGGTGGCGCTGCTGTCCGCCATGAACGCCAACATCTACGGCGCCTCCCGCATCGCCTACTCGCTGGTGGAGCGCGGGCAGGGCCCGAAGGGGCTCGGCCGGGTCTCGGGCGGGGTGCCGCGGACCGCCGTGCTGGCGTCCTCCGTCTTCGGGTTCCTGTGCGTGCTGCTGAGCTACTGGCGACCCGACGACGTCTTCGCCTGGCTGCTGAACATGATCGGCGCGGTGATCCTGGTCGTCTGGATCTTCATCGCCGTCTCGCAGCTGCGCCTGCGCCGCCGCCTGGAGCGCGAGGCACCCGAGAAGCTGGCCGTGCGCATGTGGGCGTTCCCCTGGCTGACCTGGGTCGCCCTGGCCGGCATGGCCGCGGTCTTCGTCCTGATGGCCCGGGAGCCGGACACACGGGTGCAGCTGTACTCGACGGGCGGGATGATCCTGGCCCTGGCGGCGGTCGGGTACGCGTGGCAGAAGGCCCGCGCCCGGACCGAGGACTGATCAGCCCCGGGCCTCGGCCTGCCAGGTGGCGACCCAGGCCCGGTCGGCCGCGGCGAACGGGTGCTCGTGGCCGAGCACCCGCGCCCGGCGTTCGGACAGCTCCTTCATCATCCGGACGGCGTCGTCGATCCTGCCCAGACCGTGGGTGATCCGTGCGGTGAGGGATGTGGCCGACAGAGTGAGGGGATGGTCCGGGCCCTGGAGCCGGTTCCGGTCCGCCAGCACCTGGCGGGCCATGGGTTCGGCCTCCTCATGGCGGCCGAACTCGAACAGGCCACCGGCGTAGTCGTGCCGGGCCAGCACCGTCGTGGGATGGTCCGGCCCCAGGGCCCGCTCGCAGGCCTCGACCAGCGCGAGGCCCTCCGCCGCGAACTCCCGTTCCTTGCCGAGCTGGGGCAGGATCTCGATCAGCCCGCACCAGATGAACAAGGCCTCCGCGCTGTCCTCCCCCAGCGTCCGTCGGTAGCCGTCCAGCGCCCGCCTGCCCCAGCTTTCGGCCTCCTCGTCCCGGTCGAGCAGATCGAGCGCCTGGGAGAGCGCGGCACAGCTGTGGAGCGTGTCCACGTCCTCGGCGCCCAGCAGAGTCTCCCGGCGTTCCAGCACCCCGCGATGCAGCGCCTCGGCCTCGGCGAACCGACCCATCCGGAACAGTGCCGTGCCCTGAAGGTGCTGGGCGTTCAGAACCAGCCTGTGCTCAGTGCCGAGGACGCCCCGCACGGCTTCGACGACCGTGGGCGCGAGCGCCAGTGCCGCCGCGTAGTCCCCCGAGTCGTAGACCTGCCGCAGGACCCGCACCCCGAGGGTCGCGGTCCGTTCGTCCGCGGCCACCGCGAGCAGTCTCGTCGCGTGCGGGGCCAGCAGCGCGAGCCGGCTGCGACTCTCAGGAGAGTCGGCACCCTCCTCGGGCAGGGCGGCCTCCAGGAGGGAAGCCGCCGCTTCCGCGACGGCCGCCCGCCGTTCGTCCGGCACTCCCGCGGCGACGCTGTCGAGCAGCACGCCGTGGGCCTGTACGCAGCGCGCCCCGTCCACGTTGACCAGTTCGGTCAGCGAATGGTCGATCAGCCCTTTCAGTGCTGGTTCCAACTGCTCTGCTCCGAGAGAGGGTTCCAGTGCGTCGAGGGTGACCTCTCCACGGGCGACCGGCAGCAGCACGCTCAGCGGCACGGGGTCCGCCGCCAGGAACGACAGCAGCCGCAGGAGCGTCGTCGCCTCGGGAAGCCCCTGTCCGGCCAGCGCGTCCAGCGACAGCTGCCAGGTGCGGCCTACCAGTTGGCGGGACTGGCTGCCGCCCCGCCCGGCCGCGCCCCTGTCGACCATCACCGTCGACTCCTCGCCGAGCTTGCGGTCGTACTCGTCCATGGACCACGACTCCAGAAGTTGGTGGGCAAGGTGGGACCCGGCGAGTGTGAGCGCGAGGGGCAGGCGGCCCAGGCGCTCGGCGACCTTCCGTGCCGACTCCACGTCGCCCGCGTCCGGCGCCAGGTCGCACAGGACCTGGGCCGCCTCTTCCAACGGCAGGAGGCCCAGGGCATGCCGGTGCACGCCCGGCCCCCGCCACAGCGGCGACGTGGCGTGGCGGGTCGTGACCAATACGGTGCCGCGACCGCTGGGCCGGAGCCACGCACCGCTCTCCAGGACCGTCGGATCGTCGGCGTTGTCCAGGACGAGAAGCCAGGGGTCGGCGGAGTGGTCGAGGTAGTGCCAGACGAGGTCGGCGGCAGCGCGCCGGCCCGCCGCAGCGGCTGCGAGCTCACCGGCCTCCGCACCACGGTCGCCGGCCACCGCCAGCATCCCGGCGCGCAGCGACATCAGCTCGGAGGCGTTGACCCAGAAGCCGACGCGGCCGTGAACGCGCACCGCCTCGTTGAAGAGCCAGTACGCCAGCGCGGTCTTGCCGCAGCCACCCATGCCGTACACGACGTGGATGTCACCGCCGGCTCCGGCGACCGCCGCGCCGAGCTTCTCGCGGAGTTCTTCCCGGTTGCGCAGGATGCCTGGCGCCCGGCCGACCAGCGGCATCCGCACCGAGTCCGGGGCGGCCTGCCCTGCCCCCGCCGAGGGCACGGCCCCCCGCCCGAAGAGCGGTCCGCCGGCGCCGGCGCCGTAATGATGATGATGTTCCTCGATGTACTGATCACCGGACGTCTGGAAGATCCGCCCCTGCCCCGAGGCCCTGGCGCCGAGTTCGCTCATCGTTCGGTGATGTGCTGGTCGCGGCCGGCCTGGTAGACCCGGCCGCTGCCGGAGGCCTCGGCGCGCAGCCGGACCTCCACCGTCGTGTGTGCCGGGGGGAGCTCGGGGTTCACCTCGGCCAGGATCCGCCGGAGTTCGTCGGCCACCTCGGGCCGGGCCACCAGGAGGCGGCGCAGCCTCGCCTGCCATTCGGCGGTGAGCTCGGCCTCCGTGTCGGTGTCTCCCGACTCGCGGGCGAGCAGCAGGTCCTCGCGAGTGGCCTCGAGTTCACCGCCCACGGTGTCGGCCCGGTCCGGCTGAAAGCGCCGCCAGAGGGTGAGAACTCCCTGGCGGGTGGACTCCCAGGCCTGGGTGGCCATCAGCGTCACCATCGTCGTTCCCGCGGTTCTGGCGAGTTCGGCGATCTCGGGCCCCATGGCCGCCCCCCTTTCCTACGGGGACCGATAGTAGGTCGCGCTTCTCCCTCACGCACCGCCGTTCCGCGCGTCCACCCCGCCCCCACCATTCTTGCTGTTAGCGTGTACCTGCAAGCTAGTTGCAATAAGGTCCGGAGGGGATCCCGCCCATGTCCGTCTACACGTTGCCTGAACTGCCCTACGACTACTCCGCGCTCGCCCCCGTGATCAGCCCCGAGATCATCGAGCTGCATCACGACAAGCACCACGCCGCCTATGTGAAGGGCGCCAACGACACGCTGGAGCAGCTGGCCGAGGCGCGGGACAAGGAGGCGTGGGGGGCGATCAACGGGCTGGAGAAGAACCTGGCCTTCCACCTGTCCGGGCACATCCTGCACAGCGTCTACTGGCAGAACATGACCGGCCCGAAGGACGGTGGCGGGGAGCCGCTCGCGCAGGACGGGGTGGGTGAGCTCGCGGACGCGATCACCGAGTCCTTCGGGTCCTTCGCGCGGTTCAAGGCGCAGTTGTCCAAGGCGTCGGCCACCACACAGGGTTCGGGCTGGGGCGTGCTCGCCCACGAGCCGCTGAGCGGGCGGCTGATCGTGGAGCAGGTCTACGACCACCAGGGCAACGTCGGACAGGGCGCCACCCCGCTCCTCGTCTTCGACGCCTGGGAGCACGCCTTCTACCTGCAGTACCGCAATCAGAAGGTCGACTTCATCGAGGCGATGTGGCAGGTCGTCAACTGGCAGGACGTGGCCCGGCGTCACCAGGCCGCCACGTCCCGCGCGGACGTGCTGCTGCCGGCCCCCTGAGGCCGTGAAGCGTCCTGCCTCGTGATCGTCTTCTCACCCTTCACGGCGGCAGGCGGAAAGAAGGAGGCCCCCGCGAGGACGTGACTCGCGGGGGTCTTCCCGTGTGCGGGGCTCCGGGCGGCCCAGGCCGCCGCGTTGGGCCCCATCGTGCTACGGCACATCGCTCTCGCACGGCACATTGAGTGAGAGGAGTGCGGCGGAACCGTCGGGGTTCATGCGCAGTTCACTGATCGCCGCGTTGCGCAGCCGCGGGAGCACTCTGCGGTACTCGCGCACCGGGATCGACAACAGGGTGCACAGCACCAGCCGCAGCAGGGTGTTGTGGGCGACGACCAGGACGCGTCCGCCGGGGTGGGCGGCGGCGATGTCCCGCAGGGCGCGCACGCCCCGGGCCGCCGCGGCCCTCGGGTCCTCGGCGCCGGGGAAGGAGTGCTCCACCGGGTCGGCCCGGTAGGCCGCGGCCCACTCGGGGTCCTCGGCCTCGAACTCGGCGAGGGTCCGGCCCTCCAGCACACCGAAGTCGCATTCGCGCAGGTGGGGTTCGCTCTGCGGGGTGAGACCGAGGGCGCGGCAGGCGGGCTCGGCGGTGGCGACGGCCCGGGACAGCGGGGACGTCCAGATCGCGTCGACGGGGTGGGCGGCCGCCCACCGGCCGAGGGCGTCGGCCTGGGCGCGGCCGGTGTCGGTGAGGCCGATGTCGCTGATGCCGGCGTAGCGGTTCTCGGCGTGCCAGACGGTCTGCCCGTGGCGGACCAGCAGGAGGGTCGTACTCATGAGGCGGAAGTATCCCGGTTCAGCCGGCTGTGCGCGTGCGCGGCGACCGGGCCGGGCAGCCAGCCGCGGTCCTGCAGGGCGTCCACCAGACGCGCGTACGGCTCGGCGAAGACCGCCGTGCGCCCGGGGCGGGGGTCGACGACGGTGCGGACGCGGACCATGCGCGCGGTGACGTCCGCGAGCGCGCCGGCGCCCCGCACCCCGTACGCGGCCAGCGCCGCCATGCCGAGGGCCGGTTCGGTCTGCTCGGGGACGCGGGCCGGGCGGCCCAGGATGTCGGCACGCAGCTGGTTCCAGTAGGGGCTGCGGGCGCCGCCGCCGGTGAAGGTGAGCGGGCCGTCCAGGGGTGCGCCGAGGTGGTGCAGGTAGTCCAGGCACAGGCGTTCGGCGAAGCCGACGCCCTGGAGCAGCGCGGCCCACAGGTCGGCGTCGCCGGTGGGGTCGCCCAGAACGAGCGGGACCGCCTCCGGCGCCCGGAACGGGAACCGCTCCCCCGGTGAGACGAGGGGGTAGGCGATCGCGCGCGACGGCTCGAACGCCCCGGCCCGCGCGTCCATGGCGGCCGGGTCGGCCTCCGGGAAGTGCGCGGCGAGCGCCCCCGCCCCGACGCTCGACGCCCCGCCGGGCAGCCAGGTGCCGTCCGGTGCGCGGTGGTTGTAGACCACGCCGGTGGGGTCGCGGACGGGGTCGCGGGCGGCGCCCTTCAGCACGAGGGTGGTGCCGAGCACGGAGTTCCAGGCGCCGGGCCGCAGCGCACCGGAGGCGATCTGCGCCGCGCAGCCGTCGGTCATCCCGGCGAGCACCGGCGTGCCGGCGGGGATGCCGGTGGCGTCGGCGGCGGTCGGGACGACCTCGCCTAGACGGGTCCCCGGGCGGACGACACCGGGGAACAGGCCGTCGGGCACGCCCAGTTCGGCCAGGGCGGCGGCCGGCCAGCAGTCGCCCTCGACGTCGTAGCCCGTCTTCAGGGCGTGGCTGGAGTCGGCCGGGGGCGGCTCGCCGGTGAGGCGGGAGACGATCAGGTCGGGCTGGTGCGTCAGGCGCAGCGAGCTGCCGCCGTACTCGCCGAGCAGCCACAGTGCCTTCGGCAGCGCCCAGGTGTCCTGGACCGCGAGCCCCGCATGGCGGGCCCGTGCGGCCTCGGTCTTCGCCCGCGCGTCGTCGTACATCAGCGCGGGGCTCACGGGCCGGCCGGACCCGTCGGTCAGCAGGACCGTGCCGGAGGTGCCGCACACCGCGAGTCCGCCGACCGGCAGGCCCGGGGGCGCCGAGCCGAGGGCGGCCCTCGACGCCTCGCACAGCGCCGCCCACCACCGCAGCGGGTCCTGCTCGTGCCGCGCTCCGTTCCGCCGCCCGGTCAGCGGGGCCGTGCCGCGGCCGAGGACGGTTCCGTCGGCGGTGACCAGCAGCACGCGGACGCTCTGCGTGCCCAGGTCGACGCCCAGCCAGCCCGCACCCTCGCCTTCGCCCGCACCGTCGCCCACCATCCGGAACCTCCCACACCGTCGCAGCCGGATCTGTGAACTTCTCACTGTGCCCCGATATTTTCCCCTGCGCGAGGGATTGACGCCCAACTTCAGCCGTTCCACCCTCTGTTAACGAGTCGACTCGACGTGTTAACCAGCTTCCAGGTGGAGGTACGGATGGACACGCACGTGCACGACCGCCGGAGGTTCCTCGCGCTCGCCGCCGGGGCTGCCGCGGCACCCCTGCTCACGGCCTGTGGCGCCGGGTTCGGCGGGGACGACGGCAAGAGCGACGGGTCCGCCGCGGACGACGTCACCGGCTCCTTCGACTGGAAGCGGGAGAAGGGCACCACCGTCAAGGCCCTGCTCAACAAGCACCCGTACACGAACGCGCTCATCGCCGACCTGAAGTCCTTCACCGCGAAGACCGGCATCGAGGTCGAGTACGACGTCTTCCCCGAGGACAACTACTTCGACAAGCTCACCGTGGACCTGTCCAGCGGGCGTGCCTCCTACGACGTCTTCATGCTCGGCGCGTACATGGTGTGGCAGTACGGGCCGCCGGGCTGGCTGGAGGACCTCGGGCCCTGGATGCGCAACTCCGCGGCGACGGGCGCCGAATGGGACCAGGCGGACTTCTTCCCGAACCTGCTCCGGGCCGACCAGTGGTCCCTGAAGGCGGGCGCGCCGCTCGGCCGGGGCGGGCAGTACGCGCTGCCGTGGGGCTGGGAGACCAACGTCGTCGCGTACAACACCGAGGTGTTCCGCAAGCTCGGCCTGAAACCGGCCGAGTCGTTCGACGAGCTGACCGAACTCGCCGGGACCATCACACAGCGGGCGCCGGGCGCGGGCTTCGACGGCATGTACGGCATCGCCGTACGCGGGTCCCGCAGCTGGGCCACCATCCATCCCGGGTTCATGACGATGTACGCCCGCAACGGGCTGCGGGACTTCACGGTCGACGGCGGGAAGCTCACCCCCGCCATGAACAGCTCCGACGCCGTCGCCTTCACCGAGGACTGGGCCGGCATGGTCAAGCGGGGCGGGCCGCCGTCCTGGACGTCGTACACCTGGTACCAGTGCTCCAGCGACCTCGGCGCGAAGAAGGCGGGGATGCTGTTCGACGCCGACACGGCCGCCTACTTCCAGGCGGTGAAGGGCGCGAGCCCCGCCTCCGGGAAGATCGCCTTCCACCCCGGGCCGAAGGGGCGGGACGGCTCGCTCGCCACCAACATGTGGATCTGGTCGCTCGGCATGAACGCCAAGAGCAAGAAGAAGAGCGCCAGTTGGCTGTTCCTGCAGTGGGCGACCGGCAAGGAGCACCTGCGTAAGAGCGCCGTCACCCACAACCACATCGACCCGGTGCGCAAGTCGGTCGCGGACGACGCCGCGTACAAGGACAAGATGCGGCACCTGCCGGGCTTCCTGGAGACCTTCGAGACGGTCGTCGACCAGACGAAGATCCAGTTCACCCCGCAGGCGCAGTTCTTCGACGCGACGACCAGCTGGGCGGCGGCCCTCCAGGAGATCTACGGGGGCAAGGGAGCGAAGTCCGTCCTGGACGGGCTGGCGGATGACCTCGCCGGCAAGGTGGGCTAGCCATGCGGCTCGCGCTGCGGCCGTATCTCCTGATCGTCCCGGCCCTGCTGCTGACCTGCGGGATCCTCTACCCGTTCGGACTCGGCCTGTACTACACGCTGTTCGACTTCTCGGCGAGCAAACCGCAGCCGGACATGGTGCGGTTCGAGAACTACACGACCGTCTTCGCACAGGAGGCGTTCTGGAACTCGGCGTGGGTGACCGTGCTGTACGCGGTCGGGGCGGCCCTCGCCGAGACCGTGCTCGGCGTGGCCGTCGCCCTGCTGCTGCACCGGTCGACGATCGTCGGCCGGATCCTGGAGAAAATCCTGATCCTGCCGCTGATGATCGCCCCGGTGATCGCGGCGATCATCTGGAAGCTGATGCTCCAGCCTTCGGTGGGGGTGGTCAACCACCTGCTGCGCCCCTTCGGGCTGGGCGGCGTGCAGTGGACCGACACCCCGACGGGCGCGCTGCTGTCGTCGATCGCGGTGGACGTGTGGGTCTACACCCCGTTCGTGGCGATCCTCGCCCTGGCCGGGCTGCGGTCGCTGCCCGCCTCCCCGTTCGAGGCGGCGGCCGTGGACGGCGCGGGATGGTGGTACACCTTCCGGCGGCTGACCCTGCCGATGCTGTGGCCGTACGTGCTGGTCGCGGTGATCTTCCGGTTCATGGACTCGCTGAAGGTGTTCGACATCATCTACGCCCTGACCGAGGGCGGGCCGGGTGACGCGACGGTCGTCCTGCAGATCCGGGCGTATCTGGAGGCCATCCGCTTCCAGCGCTACTCCTTCGGGATCTCCTACACGATCGTGCTGTGGGCGGTGGTGTACCTGGCCGCGATGGTGCTGGTGAAGCACCTGGGGAAGATCCAGCGGAAGGCCGCGGAGGTCACCACATGAGGAAACGTGCCCTGGGGTGGCTGGGGGACGCCGCCCTGATCCTCTACTTCGTGTTCGCGCTGTTCCCGATCGCCTGGATGGTGATCCTGTCCCTGAAACCGGCCGACCAGCTCTTCTCCACGTACTTCGCCTTCTCCCCCACCCTCGACGGCTACCGGACGGTCCTCGGCGGGAGCGAGGGCATCCCGTTCGTGCGGTTCTTCGTCAACAGCCTGGTGGTGTCGGTGGGGGCGGTCGCGCTGTCGCTGGTGGTGGGCCTGCCGGCGGCGTACGCCTCGGCCCGGTGGCGGTTCAAGGGCTCCGAGAACCTGATGTTCACACTGCTGTCGTTCCGCTTCGCCCCCGAACTGACGGTGATCATCCCCCTGTTCGTGCTCTACCAGAAGCTCGGGCTGTTCGACACGTACGTCGGCATGGTGTGGGTGCTGCAACTCGTCACGCTGCCGCTGATCGTGTGGATCATGCGGTCCTACTTCGCCGACCTCACCCCGGAGCTGGAGCAGGCGGCCCTCCTGGACGGCTACACCCGTAAGCAGGCGTTCTTCAAGGTGGCCCTGCCGCTGGTCAAGCCGGGCATCGCGGCGGTGTCGCTGCTGGCGTTCATCTTCGCCTGGAACAACTTCGTGTTCCCGCTGATCCTCACCTCCAACGAGGCCCAGACGGTGACCGTGGGCGCCCTGTCCTTCCTCGGCGGTGACCGGCCCAAGTACAACCTCACGGCGGCCGCCGCGCTGGTGTCCGTCGTACCGCCGCTGCTGCTGGCGCTGACGATCCAGCGGTATCTGGTGCGGGGCCTGTCGTTCGGGGCGGTGAAGTCGTGATCCGGCTCAGCGGCATCCGGAAGGCGTACGGGAGGACCGTCGCGCTCGACGGGCTCGAACTGGAGATCCGGGACGGCGAGTTCTTCTGCCTGCTCGGCCCCTCCGGCGCGGGCAAGACGACCACGCTGAAGACCGTCGCCGGGCTCGAACAGCCGGACTCCGGCACGGTCGAGCTCGACGGCGAGGACATGCGGGGCGTCGAGCCGTACGACCGGGGGGTGGCGATGTGCTTCGAGAGCTACGCCCTCTACCCGCACCGCTCCGCCTACGACAACCTGGCCTCGCCGCTGCGCTCGCCCCGCTACCGGCTGCCCGCCGCCGAGGCCCGGCAGCGGATCGGCGCGATCGCCGAACTGCTGGGCATCTCCGCGCTGCTGGACCGGCCCGTGGGCCAGTTGTCCAACGGCCAGCGGCAGCGGGTCGCCCTCGGCCGGGTGCTGGTCCGCCCGGCCCGGGCCTTCCTGCTCGACGAGCCCCTCTCCCACCTCGACGCCAAGCTGCGCCAGCAGATGCGGGCCGAGCTGAAGGCGATCGGGGCCGTGCAGCACACCACCACCCTGTACGTCACCCACGACTCGGTCGAGGCGCTGGCTCTCGGCGACCGGATCGGGGTCATCCGGGAGGGTCGCATCGTGCAGACGGGCACGCGGGAGGAGATCTGGTACCAGCCGTACGACACGGAGGTCGCGCGGGCCTTCGGCCGGCCCCGGATCAACCTGCTGCCGGGCGTGGTGACGGAGAGCGGGGTCGCCGCGGACGGCGGTGTCCTGCTACCGGTCCGCGCGCGGGCCGCCCCCGGCACGGATGTCCTGGTCGGGCTGCGGCCCCGGGACATCACCCTGCACGGCGAGGGCCACGCACTGACGGGAACCGTGTACGTCACCGAGGTGCTCGGCCGGTCCGTCGAGGTGACCGTCCGGCTCGGGACCGGCGAGCAGCGGGTGTCGCTCGTGGCCCCCCGGGCGGACGCGGCGCGCCTTCGTCCGGACGATCCGGTACGGCTCGTGGTCCGGCCTGAGAACCTGCTGCTGTTCGAGGCCGACCGGCCGGAGCGACCGGGACGACGGATAGAGACAGAGTCATGAGCAGCAGCAGTGGTGGACAGCAGGGGCCCGCGGCGCGCCAGGCCGCCATGGCCGAGCAGGTGCTGGCCGACGGTTCGGCGACGGCGGCGGAGCTCGCCGAGCGGTTCGGGGTGAGCCTGATGACCATCCACCGGGACCTCGACGAGCTCGAACGGCAGGGCATCGTACGGAAGTTCCGCGGCGGAGTGACCGCGCAGCCGTCGGGGGTCTTCGAGTCGAACGTGCAGTACCGGCTGAAGACCATGCGGGCCGAGAAGGCAGCCGTCGCCGGGCACGCGCTGCGCATGGTGGAGCCCGGCATGGCGATCCTGCTGGACGACTCCACGTCCACGCTGGAGATAGCCAGGCGGCTGCGCACGGCCGAGGTCACTCCGCTGACGGTCGTGACCAACTTCCTGGAGGCCATCAACCTCCTGTCCGGCCAGCGGGGCATCCACCTGATGGCGCTCGGCGGCGACTACGACCCGCTGCACTCCTCGTTCCTCGGGGTGTCCTGCGTGGAGGCGGTCGAGCAGCTCCGGGTGGACGTGTGCTTCGCGTCGACGTCGGCCGTGCAGGGGGGCTACGCCTACCACCAGGAGCAGCACATCGTGTCGGTGAAGCGGGCGATGCTCGACGCGGCGGCACGCAACGTCCTGCTGATCGACCACACCAAGCTCGGCCGGGTCGCCCTGCACCGGGTCGTCCCGCTGTCCCGCTTCGACACGGTCCTCGTCGACGACGGGGCGTCGCCGGAGGCACTGCGGGACCTGGACGAGCACAAGGTCCGTTACGAGGTGTGCGGCACGCCTGCTCGTGAGCCGTAGGGCGCGCCGGTGCCGAGGGTGCGAGCACGCGGAGGCCCGGAGGGACGAGCACGTTCGCGGCCTCGGTACCGGCTGAAGGCGCCCTGGAGGCGAACGAGCCATGAAAGGGGACGGCCATGACGGGAACGGGACTGGAGCTGTGTGAGCTGCGCAAGACCTACACCGCGCGGGGCCGGCCGGCGGTGGACGCCGTCCGCGGCATCGACCTGAGCCTGCGCTCCGGAGAGCTGCTGGGACTGCTCGGCCCCTCCGGCTGCGGCAAGTCGACCACGTTACGGATGATCGCCGGCCTGGAGTCCGTCACCGGCGGGGACATCCTGGTCGGCGGGACCTCGGTCGTGGAACGGCCCGCCCGGCAGCGGAACATCGGGGTCGCCTTCGAGAACTACGCCCTTTATCCGCCGCTGTCCGTCGCGGAGAACCTGGCGTTCGGCCTGAAGGCCCGGCGCAGGGCCGCCCGGGGGTCCAAGGGGGACGTCGAGCGCAGGGTGAAGGACATCGCCGAGCGGGTCGGTCTGACCGGCCTCCTCGACGCCCGCCCGGCCGGTCTCTCCAGCGGCCAGAAGCAGCGGGTGTCGCTGGCCCGGGCCCTGATCCGGGAACCGGACGTGCTGCTCCTCGACGAGCCGCTCTCCCACCTGGACGCGGCCCAGCGCGACACCACCCGCCGTGAACTCAAGCGCATCCAGAAGGACCTGGGCCACACCACGATCCTGGTCACCCACGATCAGGAGGAGGCCCTCTCCCTCGCCGACCGGATCGCCGTGATGAAGGACGGCGTCATCCAGCAGCTCGGCACCCCCTACGAGATCTACGACAGCCCGGCCAACGTGTTCGTCGCGGACTTCGTCGGCGAACCCGCGATCACCCTGCTGCCCGGCATCTCCGGCGGCGACGGCCACGCACGTCTCTCCGAAGCGGTGCGCATCGCGCTGCCCGTGCGGGTGGAACGGGGGCGGGAGGTGGTGGTCGGGATCCGCCCCGAGGACGTCCGGCTCACCGGGGAGGGCGGTCTGCCCGCCCGGGTCGTCGCCCACGAACCGCTTCTGGAGTCGGGCCTGGCGACCCTCGCCCTGGACGGGGTCGAACGGCCGCTGGTCGTCCTCACCGACCCCGAGGTACGACTCGCCCACGACGAACGGGTCCGGGTCGCCGCGGATCCACAGCACACCCATGTCTTCGACGCCGAGACGGGAGACTCCCTGCGATGACTGCCGGAAACAGTGTGCGGGTGGTGGCCGCCGGTGACCACTTCGTCCTGCCGTCGCTGATCGCGCGTGCGGTGCGGCACGAGGTGGCGCGCGCCGACGTGACGGAACTGAGGCTCGGCTGGCCGCTGGAGCCGTTCGGGCCGGTCGCCGAGGTGCAGGAGGCCAGTGACGCCGAGGACGCGGTGATCGAGGCGCTGGCCGGGGCGGAGGTCCTGGTCACGCAGATGGGCCCGGTCACCGAGAAGGTCCTCGCCGCCTGCCCGGAGCTGAAGCTGGTCGTGGTCTGCCGGGGAGGGCCGGTCAACGTCAACCTGGACGCGGCGAAGAACCGTGGCGTGCGGGTCTGCTTCGCGCCGGGCCGCAACGCCGCCGCCACCGCCGAGTTCACCGTCGGGATGATGCTGGCCGCCCTGCGCCGCATCCCCCAGGCCCACGATCCGCTCGCCCGGCGCGGCAGTTGGGAGGGGGCGACGTACTACACGTACGAGCACAGCGGCCTGGAGCTGGAGGACCTGCCCGTCGGTCTGGTCGGGTACGGGGCGGTCGGCAGCCGGGTCGCACGCGTGCTGTGCGCGTTCGGGGCGCGGGTGATGGTGCACGACCCGTATGTGCACGGCGAGATCCACGGTCTGCGGATGGCCTCGCTGGACGAACTCCTCGGCCGCTCGCAGGTGATCACCCTGCACGCCCGGCTCACGCCCGAGACGCGGGGGCTGATCGGCGCCCGGGAGCTGGCGCTGCTGCCGTCCGGCGCGGTGGTGGTGAACGTGGCCCGGGGGCCGCTGCTGGACGAGGGCGCGCTGTGCGACGCGCTGGTGAGCGGCCGGGTGTCGGCGGCGGCGCTCGACACCTACGAGCGGGAGCCGCTGCCGCCCGATTCCCGGCTGCTGCAACTCGCCGACCGTGTGGTCCTCACCCCTCACCTGGGCGGGGCGTCGCGGGCGGTCGCGGAGAAGGCCGCCCGGATCGCCGCCGGAGAGGTGGGCCGCTGGGTGCGCGGGGAGCCGCTCGCGCACTGTCTGACCTGAGGACCGGGAGGAGAGCCGCATGTACGTGGGGATCGATGTGGGGACGTCCGTGGTCAAGGCGGCGGCCTTCGACGCCACGGGCCGCCAACTGGCGGTGGAGTCCCGCCCGGTGGGCCTGACCCTGCGGGACGGTGTCGTCGAGCAGGACATGGAGGAGGTGTACGGGGAGGTCGTCGCGGTGCTCGGGGCGCTGACCTCCGCCGTGGCCGAGCCCGTCGAGCTGGCCGGGCTCACCGGGCAGGGCGACGGGGTGTGGCTGGTCGACGACGAGGGCCGGCCGGTGCGCCCCGCCGCCTCGTGGATGGACGGGCGGGCGCACGAGCTGGTCGACCGGTGGCTGGCGGACGGCACGTTCGAGACGGTGTTCCGGCGCACGGGCAGCGCGATGTTCCCCGGCTGCCCGGGCCCCCTGCTGGCATGGCTGGATGGTCGTGAACCGGAGGCGCTGGACGCCGCGACGGCCGCCCTGTACTGCAAGGACATGGTGTTCCAGCGGCTGACGGGAGCCGCGGCGACGACGGATGTGTCGGACGCGTCGATGCCGTTCCTCGACCCGCGAACCCGGACGTACGACGACCGGGTCGTGGAACTGCTGGGCCTGACCCACCGGCGCGGTCTGCTCGCCCCGGTCAGTGACCCGGTCGCGACCGCCGAGACGCGGGGCGAGGGCCTGCCGTCCGGGACCCGGATCGCGAACGGGCCGTACGACCTGCCGGCCTGCGCGCTGGGCGCCGGGGTGACGTCCCCGGGCGACGGTCTGCTGATCGTCGGCACGTGTCTGGCCAGTCTGGTCGCCACCACAGAACTGGACCTGAGCGGTGAGCCGGCGGGTCTGTACATCTCCACCGACCGGCCCGGGCACTGGCTGCGCGCCATGCCCGCCATGGTCGGCACGGCGGCGCTGGACTGGGTGCTGTCGACGACCGGGGTGCGGCACGAGGAGGTGGACGGTCTGCTGGCCGGGACCCCGCCGGGCGCGCACGGCGTCCGGGTACTGCCGTACTTCGCGCCCTCCGGCGAACGCGCCCCCTTCGTCGAGCCTCGGCTGCGGGCCGAACTCACGGGCATCTCCGTGGAGTCGACCCGGGGCGATCTGGTCCGCGCCACCTGTGAGGGCATCGGGTACGCGGCCCGGCACTGCCTGGAGGCGGCGGGCCTCACCGGGAGCCTGGCCGTGTGCGGCGGCGGCACCCGCAGCTCCGCCTGGACGCGGCTGCTGGCCGATGTGCTGGGCCGGCCGCTGCGGGTGGTCGAGGGCGAGGTGGGCGCTCGGGGGGCGGTCCTGGCGGCGGCCGAGCGGTACGGGGTCGGGCTGGACGCGGTGGCCTGGACGAAGCCGACGGCGGTCGTCGAGCCGGACCCGGAGCGGGCCGCCTTCTACACGAGGGGGTACGCGGAGCACCTGGACCGGCTGTCACAGGCCCGGGACCGGGCCCGCCAGTGAACCCGCCTTCCGGGAAGGGGAGTTGCATGCAGCTCGGACGGAGATCCCTCCTGCTCGCGGCGGCCGCGGGAACCGCCACGGCCACCACGGCGGGCGCAGCGCCCGGCAGGAGCGACGGCCCCGTGGTCATCGGTCACCGCGGCGCGGCCGGCTGGCGCCCGGAGCACACGGCGCCCTCGTACACCTACGCGGTGCAGACGGGCGCCGACTGGATCGAGCCGGATCTGGTGCCGACGAAGGACCACGTGCTGGTGGTCCGGCACGAGAACGAGATCTCCCGGACGACCGACGTGGACCGGCACCCGGAGTTCGCGGACCGCCGTACGACGAAGACGGTCGACGGGCGGCCGGTCACCGGCTGGTTCACGGAGGACTTCACCCTGGCCGAACTGAAGACGCTGCGGGCGGTGGAGCGGCTGCCCGCGGTCCGCAACCGCAACACCGTGTTCGACGGGCGCGCGGAGGTGATGACGTTCCAGGAGGTCGTGGACCTGGCACGGCGGCTGTCGCGGGAGCACGGCCGGACGGTCGCGGTGTTCCCGGAGACCAAGCATCCGACGTACTTCCGCTCGATCGGCCTGCCGCTGGAGCCGAAGCTGGCCGCGGCGGTCCGCCGCAACCGGCTCGGCCGGCGCGAGTGCGTGGTGCAGTCCTTCGAGCCGACGAGCCTGCAGCGCATGACGGGCCTGGGGGTACCGCTGTGGCAGGCGCTGGGGACGACGGGCGGACCCCACGACCTGCCCTCGACGACGTACCGGGACATGATGACGCCGGAGGGCCTGAGGGGAATCGCGCGGTACGCGGACTGGATCGGGCCGGACAAGTCGTCGCTGGTCGGCACCTCGCTGGTCGCGGACGCGCACGCGGCGGGGCTGCGGATCGGCCCGTACACCTTCCGCGCGGAGAACCAGTTCCTGCCGGAGCGGTTCCGGCGCGGGAGCGGATCGAACGATTTCGGGGACGCGTTCGCCGAATACGCGCTGTACTACCACATGGGGGTCGATGCGGTCGTCACCGACTTCCCGGACCTGGCGGTGATCGCGAGGAGGGGCTGATGACGGTGAGCCGGGCGTGCCGGACCTGCGGCAGCATGCAGGAGTTCCGGATGTTCAACGCCGCCGAGCGGGCGGCGGTCCGGGCGGAGAAGGGGGCCGGGCACTTCGTGGACGACTACTGGCGCTGCACGGCCGTCGGCTGCCGGTGGTACCAGCGCTACCTCAACCGCGGCGAGGACGGCCTGCTCCCGGAGGAGCTGAAGATCCAGGCCGTCCCCGCCGAGTGAGCCCTACAGGTTGGAGAAGTCCGGGCCCTTGGTGCGGGTGCGCTTGATCTCGTAGAAGCCGGGGACCGAGGCCACGGCGAGGGTGCCGTCCCAGAGGCGGCCGGCTTCCTCGCCCTGCGGGGCCGGGGTGACGACGGGGCCGAAGAAGGCGATCTGCTCGCCGTCGGCTCCGGGCACGGCGATGACCGGGGTGCCGACGTCCTGCCCGACCTTCTCGATGCCCTCCTTGTGGGAGGCGCGCAGCTCCGCCTCGTACGGGGTGGAGTCCCAGTGCTCCAGGAGGGACTCGGGCAGGCCGACGTCCTTCAGGGCGGCGGCGACGGTCTCCTTGCCGGGGCCCTCGGCCCGGTTGTGGATGCGGGTGCCGAGCGCGGTGTACAGGTCGCCGAGCACCTCGGGGCCGTGCTCCTGCTGCGCCGCTATGACGACCCGGACGGGGCCCCACGCCTTGGTCTCCAGCAGCTCGCGGTACTCCTCGGGCAGCTCGTCGAGCCTGTTCTCGTTCAGGACGGCGAGGCTCATGAGGTGCCAGCAGACCTCGATGTCCCTGACCTTCTCCACCTCCAGCACCCAGCGGGAGGTCATCCAGGCCCAGGGGCACAGCGGGTCGAACCAGAAGTCGACGGGGGTCTTGTCCGACATGTCTCTCCTCGGGAGGCAACCGTTTCTCCGGCAACGCCGGTATGCGCTCGCCTCATTCCCGGCTGCCCCGTGTCAGGTGCGCGTGGCAGGATCGGTCCTGTTCAGCCGTACCCCACGACAACCGAGGAGTGCCGCCCGTGCCCGGTGAGAATCTGTCCCGCGACGAGGCCCGCGAGCGGGCCGCCCTGCTGAGCGTCGACGGGTACGAGGTGTCCCTCGACCTGCGTTCCGCGGTCGGTGAGGACCGGGGGGACGGGCCCCGCACCTTCCGCTCCGTCACGACGGTCCGCTTCCGCTGCACCGAGCCCGGGGCGAGCACCTTCGCGGACCTGATCGCGCCGAGTGTGACGGCCGTCTCACTCAACGGCCGTGATCTGGACCCCGGGGAGGTCTTCGACGGCTCCCGGATCACGCTGGAGGACCTGGCCGCGGACAACGAGCTGGTGGTGGACGCCCAGTGCGCCTACTCCCGCACCGGCGAGGGCCTGCACCGCTTCGTCGACCCCGAGGACGGTGAGGTGTACCTGTACACGCAGTACGAGCCGGCCGACTCCCGCCGGGTCTTCGCGAACTTCGAGCAGCCCGACCTGAAGGCCCCCTACCGCTTCGAGGTGCGGGCGCCCGAGGGCTGGACGGTGTGGAGCAACGGGGCCGGTGAGCAGGCCGACGGGGTGTGGCGGTTCGCCGAGACCAAGCCGATCTCGACGTACATCACGTGCGTGGTGGCCGGCCCGTACCACTACGTCACGGACTCCTACACGCGCACCCTCGCGGACGGCACCACGCTGGAGATCCCGCTCGGCGCCCTGTGCCGCAAGGGCCTCGCGCCCCACTTCGACGCCGACGACGTGTTCCTGGTCACCAAGCAGGGTCTGGACTTCTTCCACGACCACTTCGACTTCCCGTACCCGTTCGGGAAGTACGACCAGGCGTTCGTGCCCGAGTACAACCTGGGCGCGATGGAGAACCCGGGCCTGGTGACGTTCCGGGAGGAGTTCATCTTCCGCGGGAAGGTGACACAGGCGTCCTACGAGGGCCGGGCCAACGTCATCCTGCACGAGATGGCGCACATGTGGTTCGGCGACCTGGTCACCATGGAGTGGTGGGACGACCTGTGGCTGAAGGAGTCCTTCGCGGACTTCATGGGCGCGTTCTCGCTCGTGGGCGCGACCCGCTTCGCGGGCGGCTGGATCACCTTCGCCAACCGCCGCAAGGCCTGGGCCTACCGGGCCGACCAGCTGCCCTCCACGCACCCGATCACCGCGGACATCCGCGACCTCCAGGACGCCAAGCTCAACTTCGACGGCATCACGTACGCCAAGGGCGCGTCGGTGCTCAAGCAGCTCGTGGCGTACGTCGGTGAGGAGGCGTTCCTGGAGGGCGCCCGGCGCTACTTCAAGCGGCACGCGTACGGCAACACGCGCCTCGGCGACCTGCTGTCGGTGCTGGAGGAGACCAGCGGCCGGGACATGAGCGCCTGGTCGCGGTCCTGGCTGCAGACGGCCGGGGTGAACGCGCTGACGCCGCAGGTGCTGCTGGACGCGGACGGCCGCGTCGATGAGCTGGCGGTGGTCCAGGAGGCCGCCGAGTCCCACCCCGAACTGCGTCCGCACCGGGTGGCGGTGGGGCTGTACCGGGTGACGGGCGGCGGGGTGCTGGAGCGCTACGCGCGCGTGGAGACCGACGTCGACGGCCCCCGGACGGTCGTGGCGGAACTCGCCGGGTCCGAGGCGCCCGATCTGGTCCTGGTCAACGACGACGACCTGACCTACTGCAAGATCCGCTTCGACGAGACGTCGCTGGCGACGCTGCGCGAGCACCTGGGCGCGATCACCGACCCGCTGGCGCGTGCCCTGTGCTGGTCGGCGCTGTGGAACATGACGCGTGACGCGCTGCTCCCGGCCCGGGACTTCGTGGACCTGGTGCTGCGCTTCGGCGGCCGCGAGTCCGAGATCGGCGTCGTGCAGATGCTGCACGCGTGGGCGGAGTCGGCGGTCACGCACTACACGGCGCCCGCCCGGCGGGAGACGGCCGCGCGGCTGCTCGCCGAGGGCGCCCGGCGGGAGCTGTACGCGGCCGGGCCGGGCAGCGAGCACCAGCTCGCCTGGGCGCGCTTCTTCGCCCGGACGGCCGCCGCCGAGGCCGACTTCGCGCTGCTGCGGGACCTGCTCGCGGGCACGGTGGCGGTCGAGGGCCTCGACCTGGACCAGGAGCTGCGCTGGGTGTTCCTGGAGCCGCTGGCCGCGCACGGCGTGGTGGACGAGAAGGCGCTGGCCGAGGAGCTGACCCGGGACGACACGGCCTCCGGCAAGCGGCACCAGGTGCGCTGTCTGGCCGCCCGGCCGTCCGAGGCGGTCAAGGCGCAGGCGTGGGCGCAGGTCGTGGAGTCGGACGCGCTGTCCAACGCCATGGTCGAGGCGACCATCTCCGGCTTCTCCCAGGGCTCGCAGCGGGAGCTGATCGCGCCGTACGCGGGGAAGTACTTCGCGGCGATCGAGCGGGTGTGGGCCGAGCGGTCGATCCAGATCGGCATGCACGTGGTGCAGGGCCTGTTCCCCTCGCTGCAGCAGTCCCGGGAGACGCTGGACGCCGCGGACGCGTGGCTGGACGCCCACGAGGAGGCGGCTCCGGCGCTGCGCAGGCTGGTGCTGGAGTCCCGTGACGACCTGGCACGGGCGTTGCGTGGACAGGCGTGCGACGAGGCCGCTGACCAGTAGCTTTGGCCTGAGATCGGGGCGTTCCGTCTTCGTTACGAGACGCATGCCCCGTGAGCCGTAACCCCTGGCCCGCACCCGAACGGACCAGGGGATTTCGGCATCCGAACATCCGTCCTTCAGCGCTGGGTTGTCCGTTTTTGTCGACGGACCTGTAACAGCGGTTCAAGCAGGGCCGGGGCGCGGGAAATTGCGGGGCATGACCCACAACACCCCGCTCTCCCCCCGCCCGCTGCACGAGCTGTCCGGCGGTGGCCGCCCCCGCGTGATGACGACGGCACAGCTCCGCTCGCACGGTGTGTCCACGGCCGAGACGAACGACCAGTGCCGTGCGGGCGGCCCCTGGCAGCTGTTCCTCCCGGGCGTGGTCCTGCTCCATCCGGGACCGCCGACCAGCGAGGAGCGGCTGCACGCGGTGCTGATGTACGCGGCGCGGGAACGCGGCACCGGGGTGCCCACCCAGCCCGGGGCGAGCCGGCCGCACGCCCCCGCCCACCCCGAGGTGATGATCACGGGCCTGGCCGCGCTGACGCTGCGCGGCTTCTCCTCCAGTCCCCCGCTGCCGTCCCTGGACGCGATCGACGTCCTGGTCCCGCGGATGCGGCGGCTGCGCTCCACGGGCTGCGCGCGCGTCGTCCGCACGCCCGTCATGCCCGAACCCGAGCAGGTCACGGGGGTGCCGGTGGCACCGGTGGCCCGCGCCCTGGCCGACGCGGTGGCCGGACTCGCGGACGCCGGCACCGTCCGCCGGCTGCTCACGGAGGCGGTCCGCGGCGCCCACTGCGACCCGGCGGCCGTGGTCCGCGAACTGGTCCAGGCCCGGCTGCTGGGCCGCCCGCACGTCGTGGACGCGGTGGAGTCCCTGCTCGCCGAGGGCCGGGCCCGCGCGGAGGACCGGCTGTACCGGATGATCGCCGAGTACGGCCTGCCCGACCCGGTCTGGAACGTCGATCTGCGCCTGCCGGGCGGCCCCTACCTCGGCGGCCTGGACGCGTACTGGCCCGAGCAGGCGGTGGCGGTGGAGATCGACACCCGGGCTCCCCGGCCGGACGACGACGCCCTGTGCTCCGAGTACGCGCGCAAGCGCGAGCACCTGGAGCGGCTGGGCATCACGGTCGTCCACATCACCCCGAGGAAGCTGCGCGAAGCCCCCGAGCAGCAGGCGACGGTGCTCCGCACGGCCCTGATGGCCTCCGCCGACCGCGAACCGGCCGCGCACGTCCTGGTGCTGCCCCGTTAGCGACGGACACGGGGGCAGGACCAGGAGGGGCGAGGAGGGGCCGCCGGAACACGCCGGCGGCCCCTCCTCCTGCCTGTGGCGGCTACGTGCCGCAGAACTCCGCCTCGATGATCGCGCCGCTCTTCTCGAGTTGTATCGGGAGAGGGGACCCCGGCTGCCCGGCCGGGGGTTGACCGGGGCCGGGCGGTTGAGCGGTTTTCAGCCCTTCTTCAGCACCAGCTCGGTGTTGCGGTCCTCCGGGTCGCCGCCGAGGGTTTTCCTCGCGCCGGGGGCGTTGAGGGACAACTCGCGGTAGAGCGCCGCGAGTCCGGTCTGGGAGAGGTCGGAGAAGTCCGTGCGGTGCGGGGCCGAGGACTCCACCAGCGTGGTGAACAGGGAGATCGTGCCGTCCTTGTTGTCGGTCAGCTCGATGACGCGGGCGAGTTGCGGGAAGTCGACGTGGGAGGCGGTGGAGATCTCCCAGAAGGTGCCGCCGCCGGACATCGCGTGCGGTGTGATGACGTTCTTGTGGATGTGCCCGTTCACCCAGGCCAGCACCCGGGGGTGGTTGCCGAGCAGCGCGAGGACCTCCTGGCCGTCGTGGCGGCGCTCGCCGGGCCTCGCCGGGTCGCTGCGCAGGTTGGTCATCGTCTTGCTGGTGTGATGGCTGAAGATCACCGCGTAGGAGTCCTTGTTCTCCCGCAGTGTCCTGTCGAGCCACTTCAGCTGGGCCGTGCCGATGGACCCCTCGTAATGGCCGCCGGAGTCGGTGGTGTCCAGGCTGATGCCGATCACGTCGTCGGAGACGCGGAAGGCGTAGTACTGGGTGTTCGCGTCCACGTTGGCCGAGGAGTAGCCGTGGCCGGCCGGGCCGACACCGCGGTGGGCCGGGTCGAGGTGCGCCTTCAGGTACTCGGCCGGCGTGTAGGGCGCGCGCCGCTCGTCGGGGGTCACCGAACGCATCGAGCGGGCATGGGACTTCAGGAAGTCGTGGTAGCGGACGCCCCGGGGGTCGCGGGCCTTCTTGATCTGCGCCTGGAGCTGCTGCGCCTCGGCCGCGGTCACGTTCATCAGCTTCTTGCCGCCGACGGCGAGCTCGGTGAGGTACGAGTCGCCGTGCGACGCGTAGCAGCCCATCGGCAGGGAGTCGTGGTTGCCTACGGTCGAGTACCAGGGCAGGTTGAGGCCGGGGCTGCGCACCTCACGGATGGCGGCCTTCAGGAAGCCGTCGAGGTGGGGGAAGCCGACCTGCTTGTCGCTGTCGCGGACGGCGGCGTCGGGCTGCCAGTACTGCTTGAGGCCGCTGTTCTGGACGCCCTCGTAGCGGCGCGGGTCCCCGGTGTTGGGTGTGATGCGCCCACCGCTCATGACCTTCATGTACCAGTCCAGCTCGGACCTGGCGTTGTTGTCGGTGTTGTCGCCGGTGGTCATGGCGAAGTGCAGCGGGGCGCCGGTGACGGGTCCGCCGCGCAGCGCGTTGATCCGCTCCACGAGCGCGATCGCGCCCTGCACGGTCAGCGCCTCGTGCGGCCGCCAGGCGTGGATGTCCGCCGCGCGCAGGTACTCCAGGCGCAGCGGGTGCTGGGCGTCGATGATGTGCAGGTCGGTGAGCTGCACGAACGCTGCGAGCGCGGTACGGCGCCCGGCACGGCCGGACTTGGGCGCGGCCAGGTCGGAGCGGACGACTCTGCTCCAGCCGGGGCCGTCACCGAGACGCCGGTAGCCGGAGGCGCCGCGCGGGGTGGCGACGTTCGCCACGGTGGTGCCCTTGGTGTAGGGGGCGAGCGGCGCGGCCGGGGCCTGCCGCGAGGAGGCGGCGACGGCCTGGGTGGCCTGCCGGGTGCCCGTGGCGGCCTGGCTGTCGCCGGGCCGCAGGGCGTAGCCGACGCCCGCGGAGAGGGCGACCGCTCCTCCGGCGGCGAGGACGGAACGACGGTGGATGCCCTGGCCGGAGCCGGCGACTGAGCGTATGCGCGACATGCGCTTCTCTCCCCGAGTGCGAACGCGTCGGCAGTGGTCGCGGGGTGTTCTTGACGTGAACACCCCGCTCGTACTGGATCGTTGGCAGCGGGGATGACCTGCGCGTGAACGAGGTGGCAACGCGCAACGCCGATCACCGTACGTGGATCTTGGCCCACCCGGTGTGTCGTCGCGCGCTCCGGATACGGCCCGGAGCCGGTCACGCGGCGTTCATCTTGCGGGGTACCGCACCTGGTTCGGGCTCCGTGTCACCGCGCCCGGTTCGGGGTGTCGGCCAGCCGTCCGGTGGGCGGGCGTTCGCGCCACATCCGCAGGGCGACGTCGACCAGGGACACCCGGACCAGGCCGGGGACCGCCTCCAGGTCCTGCCAGGCGGCGAGGTCGGTGGAGCCGTTCACCTCGTTGCGCAGTGCGCCGCCGATGATCCGGCCCTCGTAGACGAGGCGGACGCCGTGGTGGTCGACGGGCGCTCCGAAGCCCTTGCGGAAGACGCGGTGCGAGGAGTCCACGCCGAGCAGCCCGGTCACCTCGATGCGGTACCCGGTCTCCTCCTCCACCTCCCGCCGGACGGTGTCGTAGGGGTCCTCGCCGTGCTCCGTTCCGCCGCCCGGGACGACCCACTCGGGCGTGCCGTCCTGGGCGGGTGAGCGGGCGAGGAGGATCTGTCCGTCCCGGACGCATATGGCGTAGGCCGCCACCCTCAACTTCTGTCGCACTCCGGGACGTTAACCGATTTCTTCACCACCTTCGGGACTGATGTCCACAAATCGCATCGCGGGTTTTCCCCATACATCCATTTCGTTTGGGTCAACTCTCCCCATAGGAGTCCCCCTTACGTAAGGCTGTGCGATCGTCCGGGCCTGCCGTTCGGACCGTGTGCGACCAGGGCTGATCGGCCCCGGCCGCTTCCCGCTCGTTCCTTTACCTACAAGGGATGCCGATGACCCCTCCCACTCCGCGCGATCAGATATCGGGCCCGAGACGCGTGGTCCGCGTCGCCGTGGCCGCCGGTCTCGTCGCCGCGCTCTCCGCGGCCGGGCCGATCCCGCTGGCCTTCTCCGCCGACGGCCCGGGCGCGGACGCCCCGGCCGACCCGGGCGTGAAGTCCGCACCCGCCAAGCTCGGTTCGGACGACGCGGACCTGCTCTCGGAGGCCAAGGCCGACGGCGACAAGACCGTCACGATGATGATCGCCACCGCGCCCGGGAAGACCGAGCAGGTCGCCGGGCAGCTGGACGCGGTCAAGGGCGGCTCGGTGGGCCGGGCCGACGACAAGCTGGGCTACGTCCGCGCCACCGTCCCGACGGCCAAGGCGGACGCGGCGATCGCCGCCGCCGCCAAGCTGTCCTCCGTGCACGGCATCGACCTGCGCGAGGAGATCCCGCTGGACGACCCGACGCCGAGCGCGGACACCGCCAAGGGCGCCGAGGCCGCGCAGGGGACGTACCCCGCGCCGGGGAAGAAGACCCCGGCCGAGAACCCGTACAACCCGTCCTTCGAGACGGGCGCGGTCGACTTCGTCGAGGACCACCCGAAGGCGGACGGCCGCGGCGTCACCATCGGCATCCTCGACTCCGGCGTGGACCTCGGCCACCCGGCGCTGCAGAAGACGACGACCGGTGAGCGGAAGATCGTCGACTGGGTGACGGCCACCGATCCGATCATCGACAACGACAGCACCTGGCGTCCGATGGTCACGGCCGTGTCCGGCCCGGCCTTCAGCTACCAGGGCCAGTCGTACAAGGCGCCGGCGGGCTCCTACGCCGTCAGCCTCTTCAAGGAGTCGTACACCGCCGGCGGCGACGCCAAGGGCGACGCCAACCGCGACGGCGACACCACCGACGTCTGGGGCGTGCTGTACGACGCCACGACCGGCACGGTCCGGGTCGACCTGAACAACAACAACGACTTCGGCGACGACGCGCCGATGAAGCCGTACAAGGACGGTCAGCAGGTCGGGTACTTCGGCACCGACGACCCGAAGACCGACGTCGCCGAGCGGCAGCCGTTCGTCGTGGAGATCCGCAAGGACGTCCCGATGGACCCGCTGGGCGGCTCCTGGGTCGGCAAGAAGTCCGACTTCGTCAACATCGGCGTCATCGAGTCCGAGCACGGCACGCACGTCGCCGGCATCACCGCCGCCAACGGCCTGTTCGGCGGCAGGATGAACGGCGCCGCCCCCGGCGCCAAGCTGGTCTCCTCGCGCGCCTGCACCTGGTCCGGCGGCTGCACCAACGTGGCGCTCACCGAGGGCATGATCGACCTCGTCACCAAGCGCGGCGTCGACATCGTCAACATGTCCATCGGCGGCCTGCCCGCGCTGAACGACGGCAACAACGCGCGCGCCGAGCTGTACACGCGCCTCATCGACACCTACGGCGTCCAGCTGGTGATCTCCGCGGGCAACTCCGGCCCCGGCGCCAACACCATCGGCGACCCGGCCCTGGCCGACAAGGTCATCTCGGTCGGCGCGTCCGTCTCCAAGGAGACCTGGGCCGCCAACTACGGCTCGGTCGTGGAGAAGAAGTACGCGATGATGCCGTTCTCCTCGCGCGGCCCGCGTGAGGACGGCGGCTTCACGCCGACCCTGGTCGCCCCGGGTGCGGCGATCAACACCACGCAGACCTGGCTGCCGGGCTCCCCGGTCGCCGAGGCGGGCTACTCCCTGCCGGCCGGCTACTCGATGCTCCAGGGCACCTCGATGGCCTCCCCGCAGGCCACGGGCGCCGCGGCGCTGCTGGTGTCGGCCGCCAAGCAGAAGAAGATCGACCTCACGCCGGCGACCCTGCGCACGGCCCTCACCTCGACCGCCGACCACATCAAGGGTGTGCAGGCGTACGAGGAGGGCGCGGGCCTGATGAACATCCCCGACGCCTGGGACGCGATCCGCGACGACGCGACCTCCCACTCCTACACGGTCAAGGCGCCGGTCGACACCGCGATCGACCAGTTCCTGAAGACCCCGGGCTTCGGCACGGGCCTGTACGACCGTGAGGGCGGCCTGAAGGCCGGCCAGAAGAAGACGTACGAGATCACCCTGACCCGTACGTCCGGCGCCGACAAGGCGATCCGCCACGAGCTGCACTTCGAGAACAACGCGGGCGGCACGTTCCGCGTCGTCGGCTCCGACGAGGTGAAGCTGCCGCTGAACCAGCCGGTGACCGTCAAGGTCCAGGCCGCGCCGAAGTCCGCGGGCATCAAGAGCGCCATCCTGGAGGTCGACGACCCCAGGACCGAGGGCATCGACCGGCAGGTCCTCAGCACGGTCGTGGTCGCCGCGCCGCTGAAGTACACGTACACGGCGAAGAGTTCGGTGCAGCGCAACAGCACCCGGCACTACTTCGTCACCGTCCCCGAGGGCGCAAAGACGCTCGAGGTCGCGATGAGCGGGCTGAAGGACAAGAGCCAGACCCGGTTCATCTCCATCCACCCGTACGGCACGCCGTCGGACCCGTCGTCGACGGTCAACTGCTACCCGAACTACGTCAACCCGGCCAACACCTGCCGTCCGGACGTGCGTTCCTACGCCGACCCGCAGCCGGGCGTCTGGGAGATCGAGGTCGAGTCGCGCCGCACGTCGCCGCTGCTGGACAACCCGTACCAGCTGGACGTCGCCGTGCTCGGCGCGGCCTTCGACCCGGAGACGGTGACCGTGCCCGAGGCGAAGGTCGGCACTCCGGCCGCCGCCTCCTGGAAGGTGACTAACGGCTTCGCCGCGCTCGACGGCAAGCTGGTGGGCGGCCCGCTGGGCTCGGCCAAGGCGGCCCGCCCCTCGATCAAGCAGGGCGAGACGCAGACCACGAAGGTGGAGGTGCCCGCGGGCGCCAAGTCCCTCGACGTCGCCATCGGCTCGGTGTCGGACAACGCCGCCGACCTGGACCTCGCCGTGTACGACGCGTCCGGCACGCAGGTCGGCAGCTCCGCCGACGGCGACTCGGAGGAGTCGGTCTCCATCCCGTCCCCGGCCGCCGGCACGTACTCGATCCAGGTCGTCGGCTACGCCGTGCCGGCCGGCACCACCGAGTACGACTACCGGGACGTGTTCTTCTCCCCCTCCCTCGGCAGCGTCACCGTCGACGGATCGGCGCCGGTGAAGCTCGGCACGGGCGACTCGGCGACCGTCTCGGGCAGCGTCACCGCCGCCGCGGCCGCTCCCGAGGGGCGTGAGTTCTTCGGCCAGGTCCAGCTGGTCAACGCGCGCGGCACGGCCGCGGGCGTGGGCAGCGTGAAGATCGAGAAGGTCCTGCCGTAGCGGTACCACGGCGAGCGCGGGGCGGGCGTCCTTACGGGCGCCCGCCCTTCTCGTTGCTCCTCACCGGCACGGAAAGGTGCGCGAGGCGGGCAGCGCCTCGGTGATCCACGCCCGGTCGCGGGCGATCTCCTTCTCCTCCGTCGCCCACATGTCCGGCTGGGCCTGCCCGCCGGAGATCCCGACGAGCATGTGGTCACCGGCCCGCAGCGAGGGCTCGGCGCCGGGCTCCAGGGGGAAGGTGATCCGCGCCCGGCCCTTGTCGGGCTTGTAGTAGCGCGTCACGTCCAGGGTGATCCGGTTCTGGCCGGCGCCGGGAACGGGCTCGACCTCGGCGACGGTGCCCTCGACCACGAGCCGGGCACAGGCGAGGTACCCGGCGTGGCCGAGCTTGGCGTCGCCTTCGGTGTGCGGCCGGTCGGCGGAGCTGTCGGAGGCGGCCGACCCGCCCCGGTCGTCGGCGGCGCCCATGTCGCCGCTGTGCACGACGAGCCAGCCCATGCCGATCACCAGACTGGCCCCGACGGCCGCGACGAAGCCCTTCAGGGCCACGGCCAGGGGCTCGGGCCGCTTGCGGCGCGCGGACAGCGGCGTCACGGAGGCGGCACCGTCGGTCCGGGAGCCGGGGTCCTTGCGGGCTCCGGTCCCGGAGCCGGGCTCACTCCGGTGCCCGGTCCCGGAGCCGGGCTCACTCCGGGCGCCGGTCCCGGAGCCGGGCTCCTTCCGGGCGCCGGTCTCGGTACCCGGCTCCTCGCGAGGCTCGGCGAGTGCCTGCCCGATGAGGCCCAGCTGCTCGCGCAGCAGCGCCACGTCGGTGGCCGCCGACCGGTACTCGGCCATGAAGGCGTCGTCCGCCCGGGCCTCGCGCGGTGGCGCCTCCCCGGTGACGGCCGCCATGAGCGCGTCGGGCCCGTCGTACCCGGCCTTGTCGTGCGGGGCGCTCACGTCACACCACCTCGTCCTCGTGCAGGCGGGCGCGCAGGGCCCGTACCGCCGTGTGCAGCCGGCTCTTGACCGTGCCCTCCGGGATGCCGAGCTGCTCGGCGATGGACCGGACGGGCAGGTCGGCGTAGAAGCGCAGGACGACGACCTGCCGCTGGGCGTCGGGCAGCTCGTCCAGGCCCTGGGCGACGGCGACGGACAGCACGCTGCTGTCCTCCCCCGAGGGGTGTTCCGTCTGGCGCAGGGCGGCCAGCCGCTCCCCGAGGCGCTCCTGGCGGCGCTTGGCCCGGTGCCAGTCCATGGCGAGGTTGGAGGCGACGACCGCCGCCCACGCCGAGACGTCCCGCGGCGCCTCCCGGCCGCTCGCGGCCCGCTCCAGCAGCCGCAGGCGGACCTGCTGCACCCCGTCCGGCAGGTCCGCCTGCGGCACTCCCCCGAGTGCGAGCACCGCCCGCACCCGGCGCTCCTGTGCCGCGTCCAGCGGATCGGACAGCGGATCGGACTCGCTCCGGTGATCGCCCGCTCTCGGTGGCACGTCACCGGACCCCGTATGCGCCTCCCGGGCCCGCCGGGCCCTCCCGCGCAGCAGCACAAGCCACCCCCCTAGCCGTGTTTCTCCTACGACGCCGGCACGGCCCGGAACGTTCGGTGTTCTTTCGGTCGAGTTCCGTCGCGGGCCGCCCGGATCCGGCCACCGAGCGGCAGAGGCGTACATCACACTTCCGTGTGGCCGGGACCGGCATGGGCAGGCGAGCTTGCGGCGCACGACCCCTGCCGGACGAATTCCTCCAGCTCAGCGGGGTTGACACCGCAGGTCCGCAATCATGGAGCGGGACAGGCCGTCCCACTCTCCGGGCAGACCGGGGAAAGAAGTGGACAGGCGGGCCGTGGTCGGCCGCATGATGGAAAAGCCTCGGCCAAGCAACGAGTACGTGAAGAGACGCAGGAGAGGGAGTCACCGTGAGGGTCGGAATCGTCGGAGCCACCGGACAGGTGGGCACGGTCATGCGCAGGATCCTCACGGAGCGGAACTTCCCGGTCACCGAGCTGCGCCTGTTCGCCTCGGCCCGCTCCGCCGGGTCGCAGCTGGACGGCGTGACCGTGGAGGACGCGTCCACCGCCGACTACACCGGCCTGGACATCGTGCTGTTCTCCGCGGGCGGTGCCACGTCCAAGGCGCTGGCCGAAAAGGTCGCCTCGCAGGGCGCGGTCGTGATCGACAACTCCTCCGCGTGGCGCAAGCACCCGGAGGTGCCCCTGGTCGTCTCCGAGGTCAACCCGCACGCGATCAAGAACCGCCCCAAGGGCATCATCGCCAACCCGAACTGCACGACCATGGCCGCGATGCCGGTGCTGCGTCCGCTGCACGACGAGGCGGGCCTGGAGGCCCTGGTCGTCGCCACGTACCAGGCGGTCTCCGGTTCCGGCCTCGCGGGCGTCGCCGAGCTGCACGGCCAGACGCAGAAGGTCGTCGCCGACGCCGAGAAGCTCACCCACGACGGCGAAGCGGTCGACTTCCCGGAGCCGGGCGTCTACAAGCGCCCCATCGCCTTCAACGTGCTGCCCTTCGCGGGCAACCTCGTCGACGACGGTCTGAACGAGACCGATGAGGAGCAGAAGCTCCGCAACGAGTCCCGCAAGATCCTGGAGATCCCCGAGCTGAAGGTCTCCGGCACCTGTGTGCGCGTCCCGGTCTTCTCCGGCCACTCCCTCCAGGTCAACGCCCGCTTCGCCCGCCCGATCTCCCCGGAGCGCGCGGCGGAGCTGCTGAAGGACGCCCCGGGCGTCGAGCTCTCCGACATCCCGACCCCCCTCCAGGCCGCCGGCAAGGACCCGTCCTACGTCGGCCGCATCCGCCGCGACGAGACGGTGGACAACGGCCTGGCCCTGTTCGTCTCCAACGACAACCTCCGCAAGGGCGCGGCCCTGAACGCGGTGCAGATCGCGGAGCTGGTGGCGGCCGAGCTGAAGGGCTAGTCCCCGCCCTTCTCGGAGCCCCTGCGCACCTCGTAGAGGAAGCAGCCGTACTCGACGGCCCGGACGTGGACGAGCGCCACGGCCGGGTCGTCGAATGCTTCCGTGAGGGCGTGCGGGAAGGCGGCGGGGGTGCCTTCGACCAGCCGTCCGCCCAGGATGCGCCCGTCGGCCGAGTAGCGGCGGACCGTGCGGTGGCTGTGCGTGAAGGGCAGGGCGTCGGTGTCCGGCCCCCCGCAGTCCTCGGCGTGGATGAAGACGGGGCCCTGTTCGTCGTACGCCCCGGGTGCGGCGCCGGTCTGCGCCGCCCAGCGACGCAGGGGTGCGTACGAGACCAGGGCGATGCGCTCGCCCGGTGCGCTGTGGCGCAGGCAGCAGCGGAGCGGGGCGCCGCCCTCGCGGTCGGTGAACGGGGCCGTCGGACGGCCCGCGTCGTCCGCCGAGCGGAGTTCCTTCAGCGCGGGCGGGGCGATGGGGCGGGCGGTGTACGCGGTCGTCGTCATGCCCCTCAGGCTCACTCGCGCGGGGCCGGGGCACCGGCGGATTCCCGACGTCGCTCTCCTCCCGACGGTCGTCCTGCTGCCCGTCGAGGAACCGGACCTCGTGCCGGGCCCGGTGTTCCCCGGCCGGCCCCGGACGATCGCGGCCGGGCGGGCGGGCACGCTGGTGTGCCGGCCGGCGGCCGCGTACCGCCGGCGCGAGGACGTGACGTTCATGCCGGTGGAAGGCGTGCCGGAGTCGGTGCTCGGCCTGGTCCGGCGCCGGGACGGTGCGACCGCCGGGGTGCGTGAGTTCGCCCGGACCCTCGCCTCCCGAGGGGTATCCCTAGCAGGTGCCCAGGTCGTCGCCTGACGCCCGGCCTCCGTGGAAGGATGACGCAACCCACCCATAACGAGGAGATGACCGCGTGCCTGGCACAAACCTGACCCGCGAAGAGGCGCAGCAGCGGGCGCAGCTGCTCGCCGTTGACTCGTACGAGATCGAGCTCGATCTCTCCGGCGCGCAGGAGGGCGGCACCTACCGGTCCGTGACCACGGTGCGCTTCGACGTGACGGCCGGGAACGGCGCGGAGTCGTTCATCGACCTGGTGGCGCCGGCCGTGCACGAGGTGACCCTGAACGGTGACTCCCTCGACCCGGCCGAGGTCTTCGCGGACTCCCGGATCGCCCTGCCCGGTCTGCTCCAGGGACGCAACATCCTCCGGGTCGTCGCCGACTGCGCGTACACCAACACCGGCGAGGGCCTGCACCGGTTCGTCGACCCGGTCGACGACCAGGCCTACCTCTACACCCAGTTCGAGGTGCCGGACGCCCGCCGGGTGTTCGCGAGCTTCGAGCAGCCGGACCTGAAGGCGACCTTCCAGTTCACCGTGAAGGCGCCCGAGGGCTGGACGGTCATCTCCAACTCGCCCACCCCGGAGCCCCAGGACAACGTCTGGGTCTTCGAGCCGACGCCGCGCATCTCGACGTACATCACGGCGCTGATCGTCGGCCCGTACCACTCCGTGCACAGCGTGTACGAGAAGGACGGCCAGTCCGTCCCGCTCGGCATCTACTGCCGTCCCTCGCTCGCCGAGTACCTCGACTCGGACGCCATCTTCGAGGTGACCCGGCAGGGCTTCGAGTGGTTCCAGGAGAAGTTCGACTACGCGTACCCGTTCGAGAAGTACGACCAGCTGTTCGTGCCGGAGTTCAACGCGGGCGCGATGGAGAACGCGGGCGCGGTGACCATCCGCGACCAGTACGTGTTCCGCTCGAAGGTGACGGACGCGGCGTACGAGATGCGCGCGGAGACCATCCTGCACGAGCTGGCCCACATGTGGTTCGGCGACCTCGTGACCATGGAGTGGTGGAACGACCTGTGGCTGAACGAGTCGTTCGCCACGTACACCTCGATCGCCTGCCAGGCGCACGCGCCGGGGAGCCGGTGGCCGCACGCGTGGACCACCTTCGCCAACTCCATGAAGACCTGGGCGTACCGGCAGGACCAGCTGCCGTCGACCCATCCGATCATGGCGGAGATCCGTGACCTGGACGACGTCCTGGTCAACTTCGACGGCATCACGTACGCCAAGGGCGCCAGCGTCCTGAAGCAGCTCGTCGCCTACGTCGGCATGGACGAGTTCTTCCGAGGCGTGCAGGCGTACTTCAAGCGGCACGCCTTCGGCAACACGCGCCTGTCGGACCTGCTGGGCGCGCTGGAGGAGACCTCCGGCCGCGACCTGAAGACCTGGTCGGAGAAGTGGCTCCAGACGGCCGGCATCAACGTGCTGCGCCCGGAGCTCGAAACGGCCGCCGACGGTGTCGTCACGTCGTTCGGCATCCGCCAGGAGGCCCCGGCCCTGCCCGCCGGCGCGAAGGGCGAGCCGACGCTGCGCCCGCACCGCATCGCGGTAGGCCTGTACGACCTGGACGAGGCGAGCGGCAAGCTGGTGCGCCGGGAGCGGATCGAGCTGGACGTGGACGGCGAGCTGACGGCCGTACCGCAGCTGGTCGGACAGCAGCGCCCGGCCGTGATCCTGCTCAACGACGACGACCTGTCGTACGCGAAGGTCCGCCTGGACGAGCAGTCGCTGGCCTTCGTCACGGAGCACCTCGGCGACTTCGAGTCCTCGCTGCCGCGCGCCCTGTGCTGGGCGTCGGCCTGGGACATGACGCGGGACGCCGAGCTCGCGGCCCGCGACTACCTGTCGCTGGTGCTGTCCGGCATCGGCAAGGAGTCCGACATCGGTGTCGTGCAGTCGCTGCAGCGCCAGGTGAAGCTGGCGATCGACCTGTACGCCGACCCGGCGGCCCGCGAGGCGCTGCTGGCCCGCTGGACCGACGCGACGCTGGCGCACCTGCGGGCGGCGGCCCCCGGCAGCGACCATCAGCTGGCGTGGGCGCGCGCGTTCGCGGCGACGGCCCGCACACCGGAGCAGCTGGACCTGCTGGACGCGCTGCTGGACGGCTCGCAGACCATCGAGGGTCTGGTCGTCGACACGGAGCTGCGCTGGGCGTTCGTGCAGCGGCTCGCGGCGGTCGGCCGGTTCGACGAGGCGGAGATCGCGGGCGAGTACGAGCGGGACCGGACGGCGGCCGGTGAGCGGCACGCCGCCACGGCCCGGGCGGCCCGTCCGACACCGGAGGCCAAGGCCGATGCGTGGGCGTCGGTCGTCGACTCCGACAAGCTGCCGAACGCCGTGCAGGAGGCGGTCATCGGCGGTTTCGTCCAGACCGACCAGCGGGAGGTGCTCGCCCCCTACGCGGACCGGTACTTCGAGGTGGTGAAGGACATCTGGCAGTCCCGCTCCCACGAGATGGCCCAGCAGATCGTTGTCGGCCTCTACCCGACGGTCCAGGTCTCGCAGGAGACCCTGGACAAGACGGACGCGTGGCTGGACTCCGCCGAGCCGAGCGCGGCCCTGCGCCGCCTGGTGTCGGAGTCCCGCGCGGGCGTCGAGCGCGCCCTGCGGGCCCAGCGGGCGGACGCGGCGGCCGGGGAGTAGTCCCGGCGGATTCCCGTACTACGGAAGGGGCGCCCGGTGGGTACCGGGCGCCCCTTCCGCCTGTTCCGGCCGCGGCGGACGGAGCTCCCCCCTACCGTCGCAGCCCTCCGTCCGGCACGCGCGCCGGTTCGGTACGGCCACCCTGCGCGGCGCGGTCCGGCACGCCCACCGGTTCGGCGAGAGCCTGCGCGGCGCGGTCCCGCACGCCCACGCCCACCGGTTCGGCGAGGACCTTCGCGGCGCGGTCCGGGGTGCGTGGCGGCCTGGTGACGAACTGCCCCGCCACCGTCGCCCCGAACGCCAGGCCCATCCCGAGGAGTTGCACCGGCGTCAGCGCCTGCCCGAGCGCCGCCCAGCCGACGACGGCCGCGGTCAGCGGGGAGAGCGGGCCGAGGAAGGTGACCTGGGTGGCGGTCATCCGGCCGATGCCGCGGAACCACAGCCAGTACGCGAGGGCCGTGTTCGCGAGGGCGAGGTAGAGGTAGCCGCCGACCCCCCGGCAGTCCAGCGCCGGCGGGGCGCCCTCGACCAGGAAGGCGAGCGGCGCGATGAGCAGGCCGCCCGCGGTCAGCTGCCAGCCGGTCAGCGCCAGCGGCCCGACGCCCTCGGGGCGGCCCCAGCGCTGGGTGAGCACGGTGCCGGTGGACATCGACGCCGTGGCGGCGACGGCCGCCAGCAGGCCGAGCGCGTCCAGCGCCCCGGCCGCCCGCAGGACGACGAGGCTGACCCCGAACGCGGCCACGGCCCCGGCCGCCAGTGTCCGCGCCGACGGCCGCTGTCCGAGCAGCAGCGCCGAGAGTCCGGCCACGAACAGCGGACCGGCCGAGCCGACGACCGCCGCGAGGCCGCCGGGCAGCCGGTAGGCGGAGAGGAACAGCAGC
The DNA here is from genome assembly GCF_042959365.1 of Streptomyces sp. NPDC007907. Classification (NCBI taxonomy): domain Bacteria; kingdom Bacillati; phylum Actinomycetota; class Actinomycetes; order Kitasatosporales; family Streptomycetaceae; genus Streptomyces; species Streptomyces sp. NPDC007907. The sequence goes on along the minus strand of NZ_JBIBKR010000004.1, from coordinate 389,973 downwards.
GGGAAGAAGGCACCGATGTTCAGCGCGCCGAGCAGCGCCGCCTTCGCCCACCAGGCGCCGCGCGGCAGCACCCGGGCGACGGCGAGCAGCAGCAGGCCGGCGGGCAGGGCGCGCACGAGGGCGGTGAACAGGGGGCGGTCGGGCGGGAGAAACTCGGTGGTGACCGCGTAGGTCGTGCCCCAGGAGACGGGCGCGAGGGCGGTGAGGGTGATGAGGGCCGGGCGGGAGAGGGCCATGGGAGACACCCTTCTGAGTAGGTCAGCAGAAAGTAGCTTACCGCTAAGCAACTTTCCGTCAAGCTACTTTCTTGCGGGTGACCGAGGTGCGGCCGATACTCGTGCCATGAGCGAACGCCCGGAGCAGCGCAAGGACCCCGTCGACGCGATCATCGGCCAGTGGGCGACGGTCCGGCCCGACCTGGACACCGCCGCCATGGAGGTCTTCGGCCGGATCAACCGGCTCTCCCACGCGATCGGCGAGCGGGTGGGGCGGGTGTACGCGGCGTTCGGCGTCTCCCGCGGGGAGTTCGACGTCCTGGCGACCCTGCGCCGCTCCGGCGAGCCCTACACACTTTCCCCCCGGCAGCTGTCCGCGACGTTGATGCTGACCACCGGCGGCATGACGGGGCGGCTGGACAAGCTGGAACGGGCCGGGCTGCTGCGCCGCTCCCCCGACCCGCACGACCGGCGCGGGCTGCAGGTCACGCTCACCGACGAGGGCCTCGCACTGGTCGACGAGGCGGTCGGGGCGGGGCTGGCGGTCCAGACGGAGGCACTGTCCGTCCTGGGCGCGCCGCGGGCCGGGCAGCTCGCCGATCTGCTGCGCGATCTGCTTCAGGGCACGGAGAGGCCCTGACACAGGCCCCCGCCGCGGCGCGGGCGCGTATCAGGCCTGACACACCCGGGCGCGGCAGGCCCGACACGACGAGGGCGCCGCCGCGGTGTTCGCGGCGGCGCCCTCGTGGAGAACGCGGATCAGGCCTTGACTTCGCTCTTCGCCTCGGCCTTGGTGGCGATGTTCGAGCTGGTCGGGTCCTTCTTCTTGTGCGTCTTGTCGCCGACCATCACCAGTCCGGCGATGACCAGGTAGAGCACGATCGGGGCAAAGACGAAGAGGCCCAGCGTCTCGATGACGTTCAGGCCCGAGCCGGGGTCGTCACCGTCGTCGCGCGCGAGCGCGGAGGCGGGCGACGACAGGAGCAGCATCATCAGCGTCGTACCGGCTGCCAGGGCGCCGGCGCGCAGGGCGTTCTTCTTGTCCACGGTGTCAAAATATCCAACGCCGACCGGGGCCGCGCGCCCGGGGTGCCGTAAGAGCCCCCGGGCTCACGACCCGCCCTCCCTGAGCACCTCCATCAGCGCGTGCAGACGCGGCGAGGCCGCCAGGTCCTCCAGCGTCACCGGCCGCCCCTGCGCGTCCGCGATGGGCAGGCGCCAGTTCGGGTACTGGTCCCAGGTCCCGGGGAGGTTCTGCGGGCGGCGGTCGCCGACGCCGTCGGGGAGCCAGACGCCGATCATGCGGGCCGGGGTGTGCAACAGGAAGCGGTGGACGGCCTGGATCTCCGCCTCCTCCGAGGAGGTGTCGCCGCCGCCGCTCGTGCCGCGCAGCAGGCCGAGCCGGGAGAGCAGGGACAGCCACTCCCCCGTGTCGGCGGCGGCCTCGGCGCGCTCCTCCGCCAGGGGGCGGGTCAGCAGCCCCAGGCTGTCGCGGAGTTCGACGTGCTCTCCGGTCAGGCGGGCCGCCGTGGAGGGAAGGTCGTGGGTGGTGGCGGTGGCCAGACAGTCGGAGCGCCAGCTCTCGGGGGACAGCGGACGGCCGTCGCCCTCCCAGTCGCGCTCGAACCACAGCACGGACGTGCCGAGCACACCGCGCTCGCGCAGCGCCTCGCGGACGCCGGGCTCGACGGTGCCGAGGTCCTCCCCGATCACCAGCGCCCCGGCCCGGGACGCCTCCAGGACGAGCACGGCGAGCATGGCCTCGGCGTCGTAGCGGACGTAGGTGCCCTCGGTGGGCGGATGGCCCTGCGGGACCCACCAGAGGCGGAACAGGCCCATGACGTGGTCGATGCGCAGGGCTCCGGCGTAGCGGAACAGAGCGCGCAGCAGCTCGCGGAAGGGTGCGTAGCCGGACGCGGCCAGGCGGTCGGGCCGCCAGGGCGGCAGGCCCCAGTCCTGGCCGCGGGCGTTGAAGGCGTCCGGCGGGGCGCCCACCGACATGCCCGCGGCGAAGTACTCCTGCTGCGCCCAGGCGTCGGCACCGCCGGGGTGCACGCCGACCGCGAGGTCGTGGACGATCCCCACCGGCATCCCGGCCTCACGCCCAGCGCGCTGCGCGGCCGTCAGCTGGGTGTCGGTGAGCCAGGCGAGCCGGGACCAGAAGTCGACCCGGTCCATGAGGCCGTTGCGCGCCTGGGCGGTCTCGGCGGACCGCGGGTCGCGCAGGCCGGCCGGCCAGCGGTGCCAGTCCGAGCCGTGCACCTCGGCGAGCGCGCACCAGGTGGCGTGGTCCTCCAGGGCCTGGCCCTGCCCGGCGAGGAAGTCACAGTAGGCGGCGCGCCGGCCGGGACCGAGGGGGACCTCGCCGAGCAGCTCCAGTGCCTCCCGCTTGAGCTCCCACACGGCGTCCCGGTCGATCAACGCGCCCTGCCGCAGCACCGCTTCGCGCAGCCGGGCGGACCGGTCCAGCAGGTCGCGCAGGCGTCCGGGGTCCTCGACGTAGGCGGCCTCGGGGACGTCCTCGACGCGCAGGTGCACGGGGTCGGGGAAGCGGCGCGAGGAGGGGCGGTAGGGGGAGGGGTCGGTGGGGGTTCCGGGCACGGCCGCGTGCAGCGGGTTGACCTGGATGAATCCGGCGCCCAGCGAGCGTCCGGCCCAGCCGGCCAGTTCGGCGAGGTCGGCGAGGTCGCCCATGCCCCAGGAGCGGCGGGACAGCAGGGAGTAGAGCTGGACGAGGAGTCCGTAGGAGCGGCCGGGCGGGGCGGGCAGGCGGGGCGGGGCGGCGATCAGGTGGGCGGTGGCGGTGCGGCCGTCGGGGGCGGTGGCGGTCAGCCGGTGCACGCCGGGCGGCAGGCCGTCCGCGTCGGTGCGGCTCTCGCCCTGCTCGGTGTCGATCCGCAGCCGGGTTCCCGCGGGGAGCGCGGTCAGAGCGGCCGGGGGGCCGCCGCCCCAGCCGACGACGGTCGGCGGCAGCAGCCGTTCGCCCAGTTCCCTCTCGCGGGACGCGAGCGCGGCGCGGACGGCGCCGGGCGTGCTCGCGTCCACGCCGAGGGCGGCCAGGGTCAGGGTGACCGCGGTGGCCGAGGCCGCGACCGAGCGGTCCGGGGACGGACTGTAGGAGGTGGCGACGCCGTGCAGGGCGGCGAGGCGGGACAGGTCCTCGGAGGGCGGGTCGGCCGGCCGGGGTGCGGTCATCTACATCCTCGTGAAGTCCGGGACGAAGGCCGGGGGCTCGCTGGTCAGGGGGGCGGCTTCGGCGAGCGGCGGCTCACTGGTGAGGGGCTCGGCGTCGGGCAGCGGGGGCTCGCTGGTCAGCGGCAGTTCGGTGTGGGTGCTCTCGGAGCTGAAGACGCAGTAGCGCGGGTCGGCGTGGTGGTGGGCGTCGAGGTCGGCGGACGGGTCCGCCACGGGTTTGGACGGGGCCGGGAGCGGAAGGAAAGTCATCGCAGCCACGGGGGCCTCCTTGTCGGGTGGGACTTCAACGGGTCATCGCAGCCCTACCCAGTCGACGCGAAGGCAGACGCCCTGGATCCCACATCGTGCTTCTGCTCACATTCCACTGCCCTCCACACAGTCAAGATTCCGGCATTTCAGTCACAAAGGCCACTCTCGTTGACACCCTCACCGGACGAGTGGTGGGCTCGTTCCCCCGGTCGAACGCATCTGGAGGGGGCCTGTGGGACTGCGGCGTGGGAAGCGGACCGTGGCCCTCGCGGTCGCCGTCGTCGCCGGGAGCCTCGTCGCCCCGCCCGCCGCCCTGGCGGCTCCCTCTCCCCCGGGCCCGGCCGCGACACCGGCCCCCGACACCACCGGAGCGGACCTCTCCGTCTGGCCGCGCCCGCAGTCGCTGCGCGCGAACGGCGCCCCGGTCGCGGTGCCGGACGAGGTCGCCCTCGTCACCGACGCGCAGGCGGACCCCCGTGCAGTGGAAACCCTGCGCGAGCTGCTGCGGCGGGCCGGGGCCCGCCGGATCACGGACACCGCCGGACCGGAGACCGCCGGTCCGGGCGCCCTGGCCGTGCACGCGCGTACGGAGCCTGTACGCCCGGGCGACCGCCACGCCCTGCCCTCCGGCGGGTACGAGCTGACCGTCGGCCGGGGCGGCGTCCTCCTCACCGGCACCGGCGAGGACGGCCTCTTCCATGCCGTCCAGACCCTGCGGCAGCTCCTGCGCCCCGACGGGACGATCACGTCGGCCGTGGTCCGCGACTGGCCCGGCAGCGCCGTGCGCGGCATCACCGAGGGCTTCTACGGCACCGCGTGGACGCACGGGCAGCGGCTGGCGCAGCTCGACTTCATGGGGCGCACCAAGCAGAACCGCTACCTGTACGCCCCGGGGGACGACCTCTACCGGCAGGCCCGCTGGCGGGAGCCCTACCCGGCCGGGCAGCGGGCCCGGTTCCGGGAGCTGGCCGAGCGGGCGCGCCGCAACCACGTCACGCTCGGCTGGGCGGTGGCCCCGGGCCAGGCCATGTGCTTCGCCTCGGACGCCGACGTGCGGGCGCTGACCCGCAAGCTGGACGCGATGTGGGCGCTGGGTTTCCGGGCGTTCCAGCTCCAGTTCCAGGACGTCAGCTACAGCGAGTGGCACTGCGGGGCGGACGCCGACCGGTTCGGCTCCGGCCCCGAGGCGGCGGCTCGGGCGCAGGCCCGGGTGGCGAACGCGGTGGCCCGGCACCTCACGCAGCGCCACCCCGGCGCCGCCGGCCTGTCCCTGATGCCGACCGAGTACTACGAGGACGGCACGACCGACTACCGGCGCGCACTGGCGAGCGAGCTGGCCGCGCGCGTCGAGGTGGCGTGGACCGGCGTCGGGGTGGTGCCCCGCACCATCACGGGCGGCGAACTGGCCGGGGCGCGCAGGGCGTTCGGGCACCCGCTGGTCACCATGGACAACTACCCGGTCAACGACTACGCCCCCGGCCGTGTCTTCCTCGGCCCGTACCGCGGCCGTGAGCCGGCCGTCGCGACCGGCTCGGCCGGCCTGCTCGCCAACGCGATGCAGCAGCCCGAGGCCTCCCGCATCCCGCTGTTCACCAGCGCCGACTACGCCTGGAACCCGCGCGCCTACCGCCACGGGGAGTCCTGGCGCGCGGCGATCGCCGACCTCGCGGGCGGGGACACGCGGCGGGAGCAGGCCCTGGCCGCCCTCGCCGGCAACGACGCCTCGTCGGTCCTGGACGACGGGGAGTCGGCGTATCTGCGCCCGCTGACCGAGGCGTACTGGGAGTCCCGCGCGGCGGGCGGCACGGGCACCGGCGACGCCGCCGCGCGGCGGCTGCGTGAGGCCTTCACCGTGCTGCGCGAGCTGCCCCGGCGGCTGTCGGGGACCGGCCTCGGTGCCGAAGTGGCCCCCTGGTCCGAGCAGCTCGCCCACTACGGCGAGGCGGGCACGGCCGCGCTCGGCATGCTGGAGGCGCAGCGCGCCGGGGACGCGGCGGCGGCCTGGAACGCGTACCGCAGGCTGGGCACGCTGCGGGCGCGGCTAGGGTCGGCGCCGGTCGAGGTCGGCACGGGCGTGCTGGACCCGTTCCTGCAGCGGGCGCAGAAGTCGTACGCGGCCTGGTCGGGCATCCACCACGAGCCGCCCCGCAACCCCGGTGACGGCCGCACCCTGCGCCTGGAGCGGGCGCGGGCGCTGACCGCCGTGACGGCCCTGACCGAGCCGGGCACGGAGGGAGCGGTCGAGGTGCACGTGCCGGGGCGGGGCTGGCATGAGGCGGGCCGGCTGGACGCGTCCGGTGCGACCGAGGTGCGGATCGCGGCACGGGCCGACGCCCTGCGGGTCACCGGCCCCGCCCCGTCGCGCGTCCACCACCTCATCCCCTGGTTCACCGGATCCCCCGCCACCTCCCTGGGCCTGCCCCGCGACCGGGCGGACGTCGAAACCGGGCGGACCGAGCGGCTGACCGCCCGGCTCGGGTCGCTGCGCCCCGCCGACGTGCGCGGCAGGCTGACCGCCGAGGCGCCCGACGGCGTCCGGGTCCGGGTGCCGGAGGGCGAGCTGACCGTGCGGCGCGGCACGACGGTGGAGGTCCCCGTCGAGGTGACCGTGGAACGCGGCGCCCCGATGCGGTCGTACGAGGTCCGGCTGGCGTTCGCGGGTACGGACCGCACGCTCACCGTCCGGGCCGTCCCGCCCACCGGCGGCCCCGACCTGGCCCGCGGCGGCACCGCCCGTTCCTCGGGCGACGAGACGCCCGACTTCCCCGCGTCGGCGGCGAACGACGGCGACCCGGAGACCCGCTGGTCGTCCCCGGTCGACGACGGCGCCTGGTGGCAGGTCGAACTGGCCCGTCCGGCGCGGCTCGGCCGGGTCGCGCTGCACTGGCAGGACGCGCACCCCTCGGCGTACCGCGTCCAGGTCTCCCCGGACGGCCGCCGCTGGCGCACCGCCGCCACCGTGCGGGACGGCAAGGGCGGCCGGGAGAGCGTCCCGATGGACGAGCGGGACGTGCGCTTCGTGCGGGTGCAGGGCGATGAGCGGGCGACGCGGTACGGCTATTCGCTGTGGTCGGCGGAGGCGTACGCGGTCTCCGAGTGAACCTCGGCAGGTCGGGTCGCGAAGTTCCTCGCCGCCCACTATTCACTCAGTACATGTACTCAGTACATAATGATCTCCATGAGCACCCGCCACATCCTGCTGGGCCTGCTCGCGACAGGTCCGAGCCATGGCTACGACCTCAAGCGACGCCATGACGAACGCTTCCCGCAGGCCCGCCCGCTGGCCTACGGGCAGGTCTACACGACCCTGCAGCGCCTCGTACGGGACGGCCTCGCCGAGGTCGACGGCACCGGCTCGGACGGCGGTCCGGAGCGCACCGCGTACCGGACGACCGACGAGGGCACCGAGGAACTGACCCGGTGGGCCGGGGAGATCGCACCGCCCGCGCCCTTCGTGGCCAACGAGATCTTCGCCAAGGTCGTGGTCGCGATCCTCTCGGGCGGCGACCCGGCCCGGTACCTGAGCGCCCAGCGCGCCGCGCACATGGAGCGGATGCGGGAACTCACGGCGGTCAAGGCCGCCAAGGGAGCCGACCTCACGACCGTGCTCTCGGCGGACTACGCCCTCAACCACCTCGACGCCGACCTCCGCTGGATGAACACCACGGCGGCCCGGCTCACCACCCTGACCGCGGAGGTCGACGCAGCATGAGCAGACCCGTGCCCCTCCTCTCGGCCACCGGCCTCACCAAGGCGCACGGCCGGAGCCCGGCCCTGCGCGGCGCCTCGGTCGAGCTGCACGCGGGCGAGATCCTCGCCGTGACCGGGCCGAGCGGCAGCGGCAAGTCGACGCTGCTGCACTGCCTGGCCGGCATCGTCCGCCCGGACGCCGGCTCGGTGACCTACGACGGCCGGCGGCTCGAGGACCTGCCCGAGAAGCGGCTGAGCGAGCTGCGGCGCACCGAGTTCGGCGTGGTGTTCCAGTTCGGCCAGCTCATCCCCGAGCTGACGGTCCTGGACAACGCCGCCCTGCCGCTGCTGCTGGCGGGCACCGGCCGCGCCGAGGCCCGGGCCCGGGCCGGCGAGTGGCTGGAGCGGTTCGGGGTGCGGGGCCAGGAGGACCTGCGGCCCGGCGAGCTGAGCGGCGGCCAGGCACAGCGGGCGGCAATGGCCCGGGCCCTGGTCACCGGCCCGCGGGTGGTGTTCGCCGACGAGCCGACGGGCGCGCTGGACTCCCTGGCCGGCGAGCAGCTCATGACGGCCCTCGTCCACACGGCCCGCGACGCGGGCACGGCCGTCCTGCTGATCACGCATGACGCCCAGGTGGCCGCCTACGCGGACCGCGAGGTCCAGCTGCGGGACGGGGCCGTGGCGGCACTGGGGGTGAAGGCGTGACGTCACTGAAGGCCGATCTGCGTCTCGCCTTCGAACTCACCCGCGGTTCCGACCGCGGCGAGTGGTGGCGCGTGACCCTCACGGCGACGGGGGCGGCGCTCGCGACCGGGTTCGCACTGGCCGCCGTCGCCCTGGCATCGCTGCGCGGCGGTCACGACGTGCCCGTCGCCGCCGGGCTTCTGGACGAGCCGGGCACGCGGGCGGGCGTGATCGTCAGCCTGATGCTCCTGCTCGTGCCGGTGCTCGGGTTCCTCGGCCAGTGCGCCCGCATCGGGGCGGTGCACCGCGACCGGCGGCTGGCCGGGCTGCGGCTGGCCGGGGCGACGGCCTGGCAGGTGCGACGGATCGCCGCATTGGAGACCGGCCTGGCCTGTCTGCTGGGCTCGGCGGTCGCCACCGTCTTCTCGGTGCCGCTCCTGCTGCGCCTGTGGGACCGGCCGACCGTCCTGGCCTGGGTGGGGATCGCCCTGGTCGCGGCCGGCGTACCGCTGCTGGGCGCCGCGGCGGGCGCGCTGGCGCTGCGCCGGGTGGTCGCCTCGCCCCTGGGCTGGGTGCGCCGGCTCGGGCCGCGCACCGGGCGGGGGCCGGGGCTGTTGTTCCTGGCGGGGGTCGTGCTGGTCGGGGTGGTGACGCTGGTCGCCGTGCTCAGCACGTCCTCGGCCGCTCCCGACCGGCCGTACGCCGGGCCGCCACTGATGATGGTGGGCACGGTGCTCGCGGTCGGCGCGGGCGCGGTGTGGCTCTCCGGTGCCGCGGCCAGGGTGACCGGACGGATCCTTGCGGCCCGGGCCCGGTCGGCGGCGGCGCTGATCGCGGCGGAGCGGCTGCGCGATGACCCGTGGGCTGCGGCCCGTACCCACGCGGCGGTGCTGCTGGTGACGGTCGTCGGGGGCGGCTTCACGGGCGTGCGTGCGGTGCTCCTCGACGAGGTGCGCACCGGCAAGCAGCTCGCCGAGAGCCCCGACTACTACATCACCGGCCTCGATCTCACCGGCGTCGCCATCGCGGTCGCTCTCGCGATCACGCTGTCGGGCCTCGCCGTCGGCACGGCCGAGTCCCTCGCCACCCGCCGACGCGGTCTTGCCGCGCAGGTCGCCGCCGGCGTGCCGCGCGCGGTGCTCGGCCGGGCCCTGCTGCTGGAGACCGCGCTGCCGCTGGCACCGGCGGTGCTGCTCGCGGGCCTGGGCGGGACGGCCGTCGCCGCCGGTTACGCGCTGCTCACCGGTCACCCGTTCCCCTGGGCGGCGGCCCTGGTGCCCGTCGCCGTCTACGCCGCCTGTCTGCTCGCCGCGGCGACCTCGCTGCCCCTGCTGGGCCGCTCGGTGCGGCCGGCGGAGCTGCGGTACGCGTGAGCGCCACCGCGGCCGGCCCGTGACCGGCCGGCCCCGGGGGAACAGGGGACTCCCGGGGCCGGCTCACCGCACGCGGCAATACGAAGGCCCGGATCCTCGTCAGGCGGAAATGCCGTCGATCCGGGCCATGGCGTCGTCCGCGCCGTACGGCTGCAAGTACGGCAGCCAGCGCGGGTCCCTATGGCCGGTCCCGATGATGCGCCAGGCCAGGCCCGACGGCGGGGCGGGTTTGTGGCGCAGCCGCCAGCCGATCTCGAAGAGGTGCCGGTCGGCCTTCACGTGGTTGCAGCGGCGGCAGGACGCCACCACGTTGTCCCAGACGTGCTTGCCCCCGCGGCTGCGCGGGATGACGTGGTCGACGCTGGTTGCGACGCCACCGCAGTACATGCACCGGCCCCCGTCGCGGGCGAACAGCGCCCGGCGGGTGAGAGGAACGGGCCCCCGATAGGGAACCCGGACGAATCGCTTGAGCCGGACCACGCTGGGTGCGGGGACTGTGACGGTCGCGCTGTGCAGATAGGCGCCGGACTCCTCGAGGCAGACGGCCTTGTTCTCGAGGACGAGGACGAGCGCGCGGCGGAGCGGTACGACACCGAGTGGCTCGTACGACGCGTTGAGGACCAGGACATGCGGCACGGATGCCTCCTTGGACGCCGGCGGCGCGTGGCTCGCGCCGGGACGATTCGTAGCCAGTCTCCCCTCATGCCTGGTGGAAGCGCCACCATGTCCCCGTAACGGGCTGGGAGTGTTTTCGACCACACCCCATTCATCCCCCGGATCATGGCCTGTTCAAGCCCAGGTGAGCACGGTCTCTCCTTCACACAATCCGCGATAGCACACACAATGCCCCGTTAGTGTGGTGGTTCTGCCCCTTCGGTGACCCTGCCGTGACCTTGACCCCCTAGAACCACCGCACCGGGGCGGACCGCTGCACCTGGAGGTACCTGCCGTGTCCCTGTCCCTCGCGGACGCCGTCCTGATGGCCGCCGACCCGTCACCGTCGCCGACCCCCTCGGATACCCAGTCCCCGAGAGTGCCTTCACTCCAGGACGCCCAGGAGAGCGCGACGAACGCCGCGGGCTGGGTCGAGCAGAACTGGTCGACCTGGCTCGCGATCGGCCTGAGGGTCCTGCTCATCGTGGTGATCGCCGCGGTGCTGAGGGTCTTCGTGCGACGGGCGATCACCAAGCTGATCGACCGCATGAACCGGACCGTCCAGTCCGTGGACGGCAGCGCGCTCGGCGGGCTCCTCGTCAACGTCGAACGCCGACGGCAGCGCTCGCAGGCCATCGGCTCGGTGCTCCGCTCGGTGGCATCGTTCCTGATCATCGGCACCGCGGCGCTGATGATCCTCGGCACCTTCCAGATCAATCTCGCCCCGCTGCTGGCCTCGGCCGGTGTCGCCGGTGTCGCGATCGGCTTCGGAGCCCGCAACCTCGTCACGGACTTCCTGTCCGGCGTCTTCATGATCCTCGAGGACCAGTACGGCGTCGGCGACACGATCGACGCGGGCGTCGCCTCCGGCGAGGTGATCGAGGTCGGCCTGCGCGTGACCAAGCTGCGCGGCGACGGCGGTGAGATCTGGTACGTCCGCAACGGCGAGGTCAAGCGCATCGGCAATCTCTCGCAGGGCTGGGCCACCGCCAACGTCGACGTCACCGTGCACGCCGGCGAGGACCTGGACAAGGTGAAGGCCACCCTGGACGAGGTCGCCGGGAAGATGAGCGCCGAGGAGCCCTGGAACGAACTGCTGTGGGGCCCGATCGAGGTCCTCGGCCTGGACAGCGTGCTGCTGGACTCCATGGTCGTGCGCGTCACGGCCAAGACGATGCCCGGCAAGTCCCTGACCGTGGAGCGCGAGCTGCGCTGGCGCGTCAAGCGGGCCTTCGACGCGGCGAACATCCGGATCGTGGGCGGCGCCACGGCCTCGGTGGAGGAGCAGCCCGTCGACCCGACGGCGGGGATGGCCGCGCCGTCGGTGTACGCGAACTCGTCGTCCCCGCAGTCGGCGGCGGCGTCCCCGCTCACTCCTCCCACTCCGACGAGCACCACGAAGTAGCAGCCCCCCGACGAAAGAGGGCGGTGTCCGGTTCTGCCGGACACCGCCCTCTCGGCATGTCCGGCAGGCATGTCGGGCAGGTATGCCCGGCCCACGGCAGGCCGGCCCCTCTTGACGCCCGTGCGACGCCGGGCCTACCTTCCTCCCACCGATAGGAAACTTTCCTAACAATGATCTCCAGGGAACGGCCTCCGATGGACTTCCCCGCCTGATCACTGAGAAGCTGAGCAGCCGAAGGGCAGGTGTGGACACGCATGGCAGGAACCGCCGGCACGCCGGGCACCCCACGCGTCCTGCGCGCCATGAACGACCGCGCCGCCCTCGACCTGCTGCTGGAGCACGGACAGCTCTCCCGCACCAGGATCGGCAAGCTCACCGGTCTGTCCAAGCCGACCGCCTCCCAGCTGCTGGCCCGCCTGGAGGCGGCGGGCCTCGTCCTGGCCACCGGCACCACCGAAGGCCGGCCGGGGCCCAGCGCCCAGCTCTACGAGGTCAACCCGGCGGCCGGTCACGCCGCCGGGCTCGACGTCACCCCCCAGCGGATCCTCGCCGCCGTCGCCGACATCACCGGCCGCACGGTCGGCCGCCACGAGCTGCCCACCCCCGGCCGGCGCACCGGCACCCCGGTCGTCCAGCAGGTCACCGACGCCCTGGACGGCGCGGTGAAGGCGGCAGGCCTCGCCCGGGACGACATCCACCGCCTGGTCATCGGCACCCCCGGCGCCTTCGACCCCGCCACCGGCCGGCTGCGCTACGCCTCCCACCTCCCGGGCTGGCACTCCCCCACCCTGCTGAACGAGCTCGCCGCCGCACTGCCGATGCCGTTCGAGTACGAGAACGACGTCAACCTGGTCGCGCTCGCCGAACAGCGCCTCGGCGCGGCCCGGGGCCACACGGACTTCGTGCTGCTGTGGAACGAGGAGGGCCTGGGCGCCGCCCTGGTGCTGGGCGGCCGGCTGCACCGCGGCTGGACGGGCGGCGCCGGCGAGGTCGGCTTCCTGCCGGTGCCGGGCACCCCCCTGGTCCGCCAGGTCACCAAGGCCAACAGCGGCGGCTACCAGGAACTCGCCGGTTCGCAGGCCGTTCCCCGGCTGGCCGCCGAGCTCGGCATCGAGGACATCCCTCAGGGCCCGTACGCCGAGGCCGCCGCCGAACTGCTCGCCAGGGCGGCCCGGTCGGACGACGACGCCCACCGGCGCCTGCTCGGGACCTACGCGACCCGGCTGGCCACCGGCCTGGCCTCGCTGGTCTCGGTCCTCGACCCCGAACTCGTCGTGCTGAGCGGCGCCTCCCTCACCTCGGGCGGCGAGCCGCTGCGCGCCCTCGTCCAGGCCGAGCTGGAAGAACTGGCCGCCTCGCGCCCTCGCCTGGTCGTGGGCGACGTGCGTGAACACCCCGTGCTGCGCGGCGCCCTGGAGAGCGCCCTCGCGACGACGCGCGACGAGGTCTTCGACACCTCCCGCTGATCCCGCCCCCCTCCCGCATTTCCCGTCTCCCCCTCTTCCCCGTCCTCAGGGAGTTCCGCCATGCCCGGAATGTCCAGAAATTCAGTCATCGCCCTCGCCGCCTCCGCATCCCTCGCCCTTCTCGCCACCGCGTGCACCGGTCAGTCCGGCGCCGGTGCCGGCGACGACGCGTCCAAGGAGACGACCCTCACCTTCTGGCACGCCTGGAGCGCGCCGTCGGAGGTGAAGGCCGTCCAGGACCTGGTCGCGGGGTTCGAGAAGGCGCACCCCAACATCCACGTCGACGTCGTCGGCAACATGACGGACGACAAGATGAACCAGGCCCTGCGCACCGGTGGCGCCAAGGCCCCGGACGTGATCTCGTCCTTCACCACGAACAGCGTCGGGAAGTTCTGCTCGTCGGGCGCCCTGGTGGACCTCAACCCGTTCTTCGAGAAGTCCGGCGTCGACCCGGGGAAGACCTTCCCGAAGGCGATGAACGAGTACACCCAGTTCGACGGCAACCGCTGCGCGGTCCCCCTCCTCGGGGACGCCTACGGCCTCTACTACAACAAGACGGCGTTCGAGAAGGCCGGCATCACCGCCCCGCCGAAGACCTGGTCGGAGTTCGAGAAGGACGCGAAGAAGCTGACGATCCGCCAGGGCGAGACGTACCGGCAGCTCGGCTTCATGCCGAACTACCACGGCTGGGAGACCACCACCGAGCACTACCTCGGCCAGTTCTCCCCGACGTACTTCGACAAGGACGGCAAGTCGAACGTCGGCAAGGACCCGGCGTTCGCCCAGGCCTTCACGGTCCAGAAGAAGCTCGTCGACGCGCTCGGCGGCTACCGCAGGCTGGAGACCTACCGCTCCGAGCTGGGCGACGAATGGGGCCCCAAGCACCCCTTCCACACCGGCCAGGTCGCCATGCAGCTCGACGGCGAGTGGCGCCTGGGCATGGCTCTGGACACCAAGCCGAAGTTCGACATCGGCGTGGCCCCGCTGCCCGTCCCCGACGACCGGGCCGACGAGTACGGCAAGGGATACATCACCGGCACCATCGCCGGCATCGCCGCGACCAGCCGGAAGCAGAACGCGGCCTGGGAGCTGGTGAAGTACATGACCACGGACACGGACGCGGTGGTGGACTTCTCCAACGCCATCCACAACGTGCCCTCGACGCTGGCGGCCCTGAAGTCCCCGAAGCTGAAGTACGACCCCCGCTTCAAGACGTTCCTGGAGATCGCCGCGAACCCGGACTCCACCACGGCCCCCGCCTCCGTCAACGGCGGTGTCTACCTGACGACGATCCAGCAGTTCGGCTACGACTACGAGAGCGGCAAGGCGACCGACCTGAAGAAGGGCCTGCAGCAGACCGCCCGTCAGATCGACACGGACATCGCGCAGGCGAAGTAGGCCATGAGCACTCTCACGTTGCGCGCGAAGCACCGCCGCTCGGCCCTGCGCACCCTCGCCTTCCTGTCCCCCTGGCTGATCGGCTTCTCGGTCTTCTTCGCCTACCCCCTGATCTCCACCGTCTACTTCTCCTTCATGCGCTACGACGGCTTCAAGCCGCCGGCGTGGGTGGGCACGAAGAACTGGGCGTACGTCGTCGAGCACTACCCCCTCTTCTGGCCCGCCCTGCGCAACACCCTGTGGCTGGTCGTCGTGATGGTCACGCTCCGGGTCGCCTTCGGCCTGGGCGTGGGCCTGCTGATCACCAGGATCAAGACGGCCACGGGTGTCTTCCGCACCCTCTTCTACCTGCCCTACCTGGCCCCGCCGGTCGCGGCCACGATGGCCTTCGCCTTCCTCCTCAACCCCGGCACGGGCCCGGTCGACTCACTCCTCGACAGGGCCGGCCTGCCCACGCCCGGCTGGTTCAACGACCCCACCTGGTCGAAGCCGGCCCTGACCCTGCTGGCGCTGTGGGGCATCGGCGACCTGATGGTCATCTTCATGGCGGCCCTGCTCGACGTGCCGAAGGAGCAGTACGAGGCGGCGGAGCTGGACGGCGCGAGCCCCTGGCAGCGCTTCCGCTACGTCACGCTCCCGAACATCTCACCGATCGTCATGTTCGCCGTCGTCACGGGCGTGATCCAGACCATGCAGTACTACACCCAGCCGCTGATCGCCGGGAAGGTCGCCTCGGGCGTGATCCAGGGGGCGGGCACCCAGTTCGAGCCCGGCTACCCCGACAGGTCGACCCTCACCCTCCCCCAACTCGTCTACAACCTGGGGTTCCAGCGCTTCGACTACGGCTCGGCCTGTGTGGTGGCCCTGGTCCTCTTCGCCCTCTCCATGGCCTTCACGGCACTCCTGATGCGCCGCCGGGGCGGCCTGATCCAGGCAGGTGAACGATGACACAGCTGCTCGACAAGCCCCTGGAGCTGAAAGCCCCGCCCTCGCCCGCACAACGCACGGCCCACCGCAGGGCGTTGCTGGAATGGATCGCGATCCACTCATTCGGCGTCGCGGCGGCCCTGTTCTTCACGCTGCCCTTCGTCTTCGTCTTCCTCACCTCCCTGATGAGCGACAGCCAGGCGCTGAGCCGCGACCTGATCCCGCACACCTGGGAGTGGGGCAACTACGCCGAGGTCTTCGACACCCCCGGCTTCCTCACCTGGTGGAAGAACACCCTCGTCTACGCAGGCCTGGGCACGGTCCTCACGGTCGTCTCCTCGATCCCCGTCGCCTACGCCCTGGCCAAGTTCCGCTTCCGCGGCCGCAATCTCGCACTGATGCTGGTCATCTCGATGATGATGCTGCCGCCGCAGGTGATCGTCATCCCGATGTACCTGTTCTGGGCGAAGCAGCTGGACCTGTCCGGCACCCTGTGGCCGCTGATCATCCCCATGGCGTTCGGCGACGCGTTCTCCATCTTCCTGCTGCGCCAGTTCCTGACGACGATCCCCGACGAGTACGTGGACGCGGCCAGGGTGGACGGCTGCGGCGATCTGCGCACCCTGCTGAGGGTGGTGCTCCCGATGGCGAAACCGGGCGTAGCCGCAGTGGCGCTGTTCCAGTTCTTCTACGCGTGGAACGACTACTTCGGCCCCCAGATCTACGCCTCGGAGAACCCGGGCGCCTGGACGCTCTCCTACGGCCTGGAGTCGTTCAAGGGCGCGCACCACACCGACTGGAACCTCACCATGGCCGCCACCGTGCTGGTCATGGCCCCCGTGATCCTCGTGTTCTTCTTCGCCCAGAAGGCGTTCGTCGAGGGTGTCACGCTCACCGGAGTAAAGGGTTGAACACCATGAAACTCACCGTGGTCGGCGGAGGCTCGACCTACACCCCCGAACTCGTGGACGGCTTCGCCCGCCTGAGGGACACCCTGCCCGTCGAGGAACTGGTCCTGATGGACCCGGCCCAAGGCCGCCTCGACCTCGTCGGCGGCCTCGCCCGGCGTATCCTCGCCCGCCAGGACCACCCGGGCCGCGTCACCACGACCAGCGACCTGGACGAGGCGGTGGACGGCGCGGACGCGGTCCTGCTGCAACTGCGCGTGGGCGGCCAGGCGGCCCGCGAGCAGGACGAGACCTGGCCCCTGGAGTGCGGCTGCGTGGGCCAGGAGACCACCGGCGCCGGCGGCCTGGCGAAGGCCCTGCGCACGGTCCCGGTCGTCCTGGACATCGCGGACCGCGTCCGCCGCACCAACCCCGGGGCCTGGATCATCGACTTCACCAACCCGGTGGGCATCGTGACCCGCGCCCTGCTCCAGGCGGGCCACAAGGCGGTGGGCCTGTGCAACGTGGCGATCGGCCTCCAGCGCACGTTCGCCGCCCTGCTGAACGTGACGCCGCCGGACGTCCACCTCGACCACGTGGGCCTCAACCACCTCACCTGGGAGACGGCCGTACGCCTGGGCGGCCCGGAAGGCGAGGACGTCCTGCCGAAACTGCTGGGCGAGCACGGCGACACCATCGCCGCCGACCTCCGCCTGCCCCGCCCCCTGCTCGACACCCTGGGCGTGGTCCCCTCCTACTACCTGCGCTACTACTACGCGCACGACGAGGTCGTACGGGAACTGCGGACGAAACCGTCCCGAGCGGCCGAAGTGGCGGCGATGGAAAGCACACTGCTCGCGATGTACGCGGACCCGGCCCTGGACGAGAAGCCGGAGCTGCTCGCCCGGCGGGGCGGCGCCTTCTACTCGGAGGCCGCGGTGGACCTGGCGGCGGCCCTGCTGGGCGGCGGCTCGCCGTACCAGGTGGTGAACACGTACAACCGGGGCACGCTCCCGTTCCTGCCCGACGACGCGGTGATCGAGGTGCAGGCGGCAGTGGGGTCCAAGGGCGCGTCCCCGCTGCCCGTGCACCCCGTGGACCCCCTCTTCGCCGGCCTGATGGCGAACGTGACGGCCTACGAGGACCTGGCCCTCCAGGCCGCCCTGCACGGCGGCAGGGACCGCGTCTTCCGCGCCCTGCTCTCCCATCCCCTCGTCGGCCAGTACGCGTACGCCGAGACGCTCACCGACCGGCTGATCGCACACAACCGGGAGCACCTCGCGTGGGCCTGAGCGCACGAGTCCTCGCCATCGACGCGGGCAACAGCAAGACGGACGTCGCGATCGTGACGGCGGACGGGGAGGTCCTGGCCACGGCACGCGGGGGCGGTTTCCGTCCACCGGCCGTGGGAGTGGCCGCGGCGATGGACGACCTGGCCGGGACCGTCACCAAGGCCCTCACCACCGCGGGGCTCACCTCGGTCACGCACGTCTCGGCGTGCCTGGCGAACGCCGACTTCCCCGTGGAGGAGGAGCGGCTGGCCGCGACGCTGCGGGCCCGCGCATGGGGCACGACGGTGACGGTCCGCAACGACACCTTCGCCATCCTGCGGGCCGGTGCGACCGAACCCCGGGGTGTAGCCGTCGTCTGCGGCGCGGGCATCAACTGCGTGGGCATGCGCCCCGACGGCCGCACGGCCCGCTTCCCGGCACTGGGCAGGGTCTCGGGCGACTGGGGCGGAGGCTGGGGCCTGTCCGAGGAGGCCCTGTGGCACGCCTCCCGGGCGGAGGACGGCCGCGGCGCCCCCACCGCCCTGTCCCACACCCTCCCCGCCCACTTCGGCCTGCCGTCCGTGTACGCCCTGGTCGAGGCACTGCACCTGGAGCACATCCCGGCGCTCCGGCGCCACGAGCTGACCCCGGTCCTCTTCGCCACGGCCGCCGACGGCGACCCGATCGCCCGCACGATCGTGGAACGCCAGGCCGAGGAGGTGGTCGACATGGCGGTGGTCGCCCTGACTCGCCTGGACCTCCTGGACGAGCCGACACCGGTCCTCCTGGGCGGCGGCGTCCTGGCGGCCCGGCACGCCCAACTGAACGACCACGTCGAACACTTGCTGACGGCCCGCGCCCCGAAGGCGATGCCGCAGGTGGTGACGGCGAGCCCCGTGCTGGGGGCGGCGCTGCTGGGCCTGGACAGAGTGGGCGCGGACGAGGGAGCACAGGGACGGTTGCGGAGGCACTACGGCGTATGAACCGCAACTACTGTCGCCGCTGAGGCCGGGGGGCCCGCAACCCGGCGGCACGACTGCGCGCAGCGAGGGGCGAGCCACGACGCACCCGCGGCCGCCGTCAGACGCAAGGGGACGTGTCGGGGGTGTCCGCCCGCAGCGGTTGGCGCGTCAACGCCAGTCCGTCGGTACGAAGGTCAACCGCACCGTTCCGAGGACGGACACCCCCCGACGCGGCCCCGACCCACACCCGGCGGAAGGCGCAGGCACCCGCACCCCCACCACGCCGCACGGGAACCGAATCAACCCCCCGCTCGTGTTCCTGGACAAGGGGTGGTGCGAGGGGGCGCGCTCCGCGAGGCCGGCACGCCGCACACTGCGATCCGATCAAGATCGGAGCAAGCCCGGTGCGGATGTCGGCCCCGGCAGCGATACTTGCGGCGACGGATGACCATGGGGGAGGTCACAGTGACGTACACGCCGAAGAGCAGCCCGCCACCACCGGGCCCGGGCCTGCCCGTCCTGCCGGCGGTCCCGGCGCAGGCAGCACCAGCATCAGCACCCCCCTCCCGGCCCCCCGCACACACCCCCGCGCCCTCCACTCCCCCGACGGGCCCCCGCCGCACCGCCTTCGCCGAGGGCATCGACCAGCTCCGCTCCGCCGCCACCACCGAGCCGGGCCGTCTGCGCATCATCGGCGCCCTCCTGGCCTGCCTCGTCCTCGCCTTCGGCGCCGTCACCGCCTGGCAGATGACCGACCGCGCGGCCGCCGCCGACGACGTCCTCACCCGCAGCCAGCCCCTCAGCTCGGACGCCGCCGACATCTACCGCTCCCTCGCGGACGCCAACACCGCCGCCTCCAGCGGCTTCCTCGCCGGCGGCCAGGAGTCGGCCGCCACCCGCGACCGCTACGAGCGGGACATCCACACCGCCGCGGAGAAACTCGTCAACGCCGCCGCGAACGCCGACCCGGACTCCCCCTCCACCAGGACGATCGCGAAGCTCAACAGGCTCCTGCCGGAGTACAAGGGCCTGGTGGAGCGCGCCCGCACGTACAACCGGCAGGGCTTCCCGGTCGGCGGCGCCTACCTCCGCTACGCCAACGAGAAGATGCAGCAGCAGATGC
The DNA here is from genome assembly GCF_042959365.1 of Streptomyces sp. NPDC007907. Lineage (NCBI taxonomy): Bacteria > Bacillati > Actinomycetota > Actinomycetes > Kitasatosporales > Streptomycetaceae > Streptomyces > Streptomyces sp. NPDC007907. The sequence goes on along the minus strand of NZ_JBIBKR010000004.1, from coordinate 370,474 downwards.
TCCCGGCGGCGGAGGACCTCTACAAGAAGGAGAACCAGCGCCTCGGCGCGGACTACGCGGCCGCCACGCCCTACCCCTGGGCGGCCATCGCCCTCGGCGTCGCCGCCCTGGCCGCCCTCGCCTGGGCCCAGCACCGCAACTACCGGCGGACGAACAGGGTCCTCAACCACGGCCTGGTCGCCGCGACCGCCACGGCGACGGTCGTCCTGCTCTGGCTGGTCGTGGGACACACCCTCGCCCGCGCGGGCCTGAACGACTCCTTCGACCACGGCGTCCGCTCCCTGAACGTCCTGCACGACGCGCGCATCGCCTCCCTCAAGGCCCGGGGCAACGAGAACCTGACCCTGGTGGCCCGCGGCGCGGAGACGAAGAAGGTCGGCGAAGAGACCTACGACGCCTACGACTACGACTTCGGCACCGACATCAAGGCCCTCGCCACCCACCTGGCGGCAGCCGAGAAGCTCGCCGACGACGCCTCGGGCGAACGCCCCGTCACCGCCGCCATGGGCAACATGCAGGAGTGGAAGAAGCGGCACGGCGCGGCCCGCGAGCAGGACGAGAACGGCAACTACCAGCAGGCGCTGAACAGGGTCATCGGCGCCAAGGGCGCGACCGGCGAGTGCTTCGACAGCGTCGACGACAACCTGCGCAGGGCACTCGCGCACGAGGAGACCGAGTTCCAGCGCGCGGCGGGCGACGGCCGTGACGCGCTGACGGGCATGCCCGCGGGTGTGGCCGTGCTGGCGGTGCTGGGCGCCGCGGGCGCGGTCCTGGGCATCGGGCGCAGGCTGTCGGAGTACCGATGAACGGGCCGGGGGCGAAGGGAGGAACGACCGTGCGAGACACGCTCAGGGGCTGGGGCGGAGTGACCGCGATGGCAGTCGTCTGCGCCCTGGTGGCGCTGGCGGCCCTGTGTCTGCCGCTCACCGCGAGCACGGGGGCCGCCCAGAACACCACCGCGACCACCCGTACCGCCGAGACCAGGGCGGAGGAGGACTGCGAGGCCCCCGAGAAGCAGACGCTCTCCCCCTCGTCCGCCGACGGCGACACCATCCGGGCGATCAAGGACCGTGAGGGCGAGAAGCGCAAACTGGTCGTCGGTGTCGACCAGAACAGCTACCGGTGGGGCTATCGCAACCCCAACAGCGGCAAGACCGCGGAGCTCGAGGGCTTCGACATCGACCTGGTCCACCGCATCGCCGAGGACATCCTCGGCGACCCCGACGCCGTCCAGTTCAAGGCGATCCCCACCAACCAGCGCATCCCGGCGATCCAGGACGGCACCGTGGACATGGTCGTCCGCACGATGACGATCAACTGCGCCCGCATCGCCGACGTAGCCTTCTCCGCGCCCTACTTCAAGACGGGCCAGCAGGTCCTCGCCCCGAAGTCCTCGCCCGTCAAGGGCTACGACGACACGCTCGCGGGCCGCAAGGTCTGCACGGCGGCCGGCTCCACGGCGTACTCCACGCTGGAGGCGGACCAGAAGGCCGGCGAACTGCCCGCCAGCACCGACATATCCACCACCGTCCCGAACCAACTCGACTGCCTCGTACGGCTCCAGCTCGGCGAGGTCGACGCCGTGGTCACCGACGGCGCGCTCGCCGCGAGCCAGGCGGCACAGGATCCGACGGTCCAGCTCAAGGGTGACGCCTTCACTGCCGAGTACTACGGCGTGGCGATGAAGAAGGACGCGGACGATCTGGTACGCCGGGTCAACCGGATCCTCGTGGACTACCGCAAGGACAGCGCGAACGGCTGGCAGGCGTCGTACGACCAATGGCTGGCGGCCACACTGGGCAAGGATGCGAAGAAGTCGGAACCCCCGGCACCGCAGTACCTCCGCACGAGCTGACGACCGGCACACGACCGGACCACGACGACAAGCCCCCGACGGGCACGACCGCAGCGAGAGGTGATCGATGGGCGTCACGGGACCCACCGGGCCGGTGATGGACCGGGACGAGGTGGACCGTGCGCTGGCGCGGCTCGGCGCGGAACACGAGGCGATCGAGACCTCCCTCCTCGCCCTCCAGGACCACGCGGGCCGCAGACTCCTGGAGGGCGCCGAACTGACCGGCGTCACCCGGGAGCGCTGGACGTCCACGGAGGCGTCGATCACGCTGCTGTGGACGTACTTCGACGCGTACACCGACGCGTTGCGCTCCGCCCGCGACATCCGGTCCCGCCGCCGCTGGTCCAGCCGCGAGGACCTCGTGGAACTGACGGAACTGCTGAACGGCGAGTCCGTCACGGTCGCGGGCAGCGCCACGGCGACGGCCAACGCCCCCACTCTGAACGGAAGTCCGACGAAGCTGAGCGAGCGCTACTCGCTCAGCACCCTCGTCGACCGGATGAACGAGCTGTACGCGGCGAGCCTGGACATGGTGGTCGCCGCGGACGCAGTCTGGTCGGCCCTGCCGGCCCGGATCGACCTGCTCGCGGCCGAACTCCAGCGCACCCGCCGGCTCGCGCACTCGGTCGGCGTGCGCCCCGGCGAGCACCCGGCCGGTGACGACCTGGAGCGCATCACGCGGATACTGACCAAGCTGCGCGAGCAGGTGGTCTCGGACCCGCTGGCGTTCTGGCTCGCCGCGGAGGGCAGTTCGGCACCCGGCGGCGGCCGGCCGGACACGACGGTGTACGACCGTGAGGCGCGCGCCCTGGAGGACGTCCGCCGCGAGATCGACGCCGTGCTGACGGTCCGCCAGGACGCCGAGAAGCGGATCGTGAGGCTGCGGGACATCCTCAGCCGCGCGGACCGCACGCTCGCCGAGGCGCGCACGGCGCGCGGCGAGGTCCTCGCGAAGATCGCGGCGACGGAGGTGCCGGTCGTCAGCGGGCCGCCGACCGTGCTGCAAGAGCAGCTGGCGGCCGCGGCCGAGTACCGCAGGCAGGCGCAGTGGCACCGGCTGTCACCGCTGCTGGAGTCCCTGGAGCAGAAGGCCGAGGACGAACTGCTGCGGGCCCGCGAGTCGTTGACGGCGGTCACCGCCCCGCTGGCGGTCCGCGCCGAGCTGCGCGGCCGTCTCGACGCGTACAAGGCGAAGGTCGCCCGGCACGGCTTCGCCGAGGACACGCTGCTGGTGGAGCGGTACGAGAAGGCGCGCCGCATGCTCTGGAGCGCCCCCTGCGACCTGCGCGCCGCCGAGCAGGCGGTGCTGCGCTTCCAGCACGCGGCCGCGGAACTGCTCGGCGGCCCGCGAGTACCGGGGCAGGACGTGCCGGAGGACGACCGGAGGGAGCCGGGCGCATGAGCGACGAGAGGGAGTCCATGACCCAGGCACCGCAGGAGCCCGCCGGCGCGCCGCCACGCGCCTGCCAGCGCCCCGGCTGCGAGGGCGCGTACGAGGACGTGGGCGGCGGCGAACTGTACTGCGACACCTGCGGTCTGGCCCCGGTCGTCGCGGCTGGTGGTCCCTCCTTTGGGGGAGGTTCGGTCGGCTCGCAGCCCACCGGCGTCACCGCCGGGGGCCGGGGCGGCTCCCGCGGGTCCGGCAGTGAAGGTTCCCGCGCCGGCAGCCGCAGTTCGCGCACGTCGTCCCAGTCGTCGAGGTCCCGCCGCTCGGTGTCGGGACGCCTGTCACGGTCCCTGTCGGGCAAGTCGACGGGCCGCTCGGTGTCGGTGCGCAGCTCCGGCTCGACCACCGGTTCCGGATCGCGCGGCAGGCTGGGCGCCGGGCTGGTGCAGGTGCCGCCGATCCCGCGGCCCGACCCGCGCGAGATGGTCCTGGACCACCCGGAGGTGCCCGAGCGGAAGCGGTTCTGCTCGCGCTCCGACTGCGGCGCCCCGGTGGGCCGGGCGCGCGGCGACCGGCCCGGCCGTACGGAGGGCTTCTGCACCAAGTGCGGCCACCCGTACTCCTTCGCGCCGAAGCTGAAGTCCGGGGACGTGGTGCACGGCCAGTACGAGGTGGTCGGCTGCCTGGCGCACGGCGGGCTGGGCTGGATCTACCTCGCGGTCGACCGGGCGGTCTCGGACCGCTGGGTGGTCCTCAAGGGCCTGCTGGACACGGGCGACCAGGACGCGATGGCGGCGGCGATCTCCGAGCGGCGGTTCCTCGCGGAGATCGAGCACGCCAACATCGTGCGGATCTACAACTTCGTGGAGCACCTGGACCCGCGCACGGGCTCGCTCGACGGCTACATCGTCATGGAGTACGTCGGCGGCAAGTCCCTCAAGGAGATCGCCAACGCCCGCCGCACCCCGCAGGGCAGACGCGACCCGCTGCCGGTGGAGCAGGCCTGCGCGTACGGCATCGAGGCGCTGGAAGCACTCGGGCACCTGCACAGCCGCAACCTGCTGTACTGCGACTTCAAGGTCGACAACGCCATCCAGACCGAGGACCAGCTCAAGCTGATCGACATGGGTGCGGTGCGCCGGATGGACGACGAGGAGTCGGCCATCTACGGCACGGTCGGCTACCAGGCCCCGGAGGTGGCCGAGGCGGGCCCGTCGGTGGCGAGCGACCTGTACACGGTCGCCCGGACCCTCGCGGTCATGACCTTCGACTTCCAGGGCTACACGAACGTCTACGCCGACTCGCTGCCCGACCCGGACCACATCGAGGTGTTCCGGCAGTACGAGTCGTTCTACCGGCTCCTGGTGCGCGCCACGGATCCCGACCCGGCCCGCCGGTTCGCCTCCGCGCAGGAGATGACCGAGCAGCTGACGGGTGTCCTGCGGGAGGTCGTCTCCCTCCAGACGGGCCGCGCCCGCCCCGCCCTGTCCACGCTGTTCGGTCCGGAACTGCGTGTGACGGACACCGAGTTGTTCCCGCGGCTGGACGGCGAGGTGTCCCGCCTGGGGGCGCGGGTGGTGCCCGCCCGGGCCGGCACCGGCGCTGCGGCCGTGCTGCCGCCCCCGCAGGGGACCGAGGGTTCGCACGGTCTCGTCAGGCCGGTCGACACCCCGGCCGCCGCCTTCTCCCTGCCCGTCCCGCGCGTCGATCCGTCCGACCCCAACGCCGGTTTCCTGGCGGGCCTGATGACCTCGGCGCCGGGCGAGCTGCTCGGCGCCCTGGCGGCCGCCCCGGCCCCGTCGATCGAGACGCGGCTGCGGCAGATCCGGGCGTGGCTTGAGACCGGTGACCCGGCCGCGGCGCTGCGGGAGCTGGTCGCGCTGGAGGGTGAGCGGCCCGACGACTGGCGGGTGGTCTGGTACCGGGGCGTGGCGGCGCTGGTGACGGGCGACGACGAGGGCGCCGCGCTCGCCTTCGACGCGATCTACGACGCCTTCCCCGGCGAGATCGCGCCCAAGCTGGCGCTCGGCCTGTGCGCGGAGGTGCTGGGCCAGCTCGACAACGCCGCCGAGTACTACCGGCTGGTGTGGTCCACCGACCCGAGCCATGTGAGCGCCGCGTTCGGCTTGGCCCGCGTCCAGTTGGCGACCGGGGACCGGCACGGTGCCGTACGGACGCTGGAGTCGGTCCCGGAGTCGTCCATCCACTACACGGCGGCGCGGGTCGCGGCCGTCCGGGCGCGGCTGCGGCAGCGCACGCCGACCGCCGCCGACGCGGCGTTCCTCGGGGATCTGACGGCCGCCGCCGCGCAGGTCGAGGCGCTGGAGGCGTACGGTCTGGATCCGGCGCGCCGGGAGCGGTTGTCGGCCGAAGTCCTCGGATGCGCGCTGGACTGGGTACTCTCCGGGGGCCAGGGTTCCGCCCCTCCCGCCGCCGGGGGACGGACGCTGCTCGGCAGCGGCCTGGACGAGCGGGGCCTGCGTTTCGGTCTGGAACGCTCGTACCGCACGCTGGCCCGGCTGGCGGGGGGCGGCGAGGAGAGGATCGACCTGGTGGAACGTGCCAATCGTTACCGCCCCCGGACGTGGGTGTAGTTGATGTCGCAGATGCCCCAGTTGTCCGCCTGCCCGAGTTGCGAGGAACCCCTCGAGTCGGGTGACCGTTTCTGCGGCGCGTGCGGATACGACCTGTCCGCCGTGCCGGAACGGCCGCAGGACAACCCCACCATCGCCCTGAACGGCTCGGTGCCCGCCCAGGGCGCTCCGGCCGGCGCGTATCCCGAGCCCCCGCCGGCGCCCCCCGCCGGCGCGGCCTGGCCCGCTCCCGGGCCGGACGGCGCGCGAACCCCCGAGGCGGTGCACCTGCCGTCGGACCTCCCGGGTACCGACTCGGGCGGCTCCGCCCTGCCGCCGGAGGCACCTCCGCCGCCGAGCGCCCCGCCGGCCGCGGCCGGGGGTGTGCGCTTCGACCGGCCGCCGCGGCCCGACGAGCACGCCGCGTCGCCGGAGATCTATCAGACACAGCCCGACGAGTACCTCCTCCAGGCACCGGACCCACGGGTGTCCGCCGACCCCGCGGCGCAGGCCGCGGGCGCCGGCGGCAAGGTCTGCGTCGCCTGCCGGGCCGGCCGCGTGGACGACGACGGCTACTGCGAGAACTGCGGCCACGCCCAGCCGCGCGAACGGGACCACATGGAGCAGGAGTCCGGCCCATTGGCCGCGGTCAGCGACCGCGGTCTGCGCCACCACCGCAACGAGGACGCGTTCGCCATCGGCACCACCACGCTGCCCGACGGCTCACCCGCCTCCGTCGCGATCGTCTGCGACGGCGTCTCCTCGGCGACCCGCCCCGACGACGCCTCCGCGGCGGCGTCCAGGGCGGCGGGCGACACGCTGCTGGCGGCCCTGCCGCGCGGCACGCACCCGCAGCAGGCGATGCACGACGCGATCCTCGCCGCTTCGCGCGCCGTCAACTCGCTCGCCGCGGAACCGGCCACGGTCCGCGAGCAGGCCCCGCACCAGAACGCCCCGGCGTGCACCATCGTCGGCGCGGTGGTGACGTCGGGCCTGCTGATCGTCGGCTGGGTCGGCGACAGCCGCGCCTACTGGGTGCCGGTCGACCGGAGCGCTCCCCCCGCCCGGCTCACCGAGGACGACTCCTGGGCCGCGCAGATGGTCGCCGCAGGCCTGATGAACGAGGCCGAGGCCTACGCCGACGAACGCGCCCACGCGATCACCGGCTGGCTCGGCGCCGACGCCTACGAACTGGAGCCGCACACCGCCGCGTTCAAGCCGGACCGGCCCGGTGTGGTCGTGGTCTGCACGGACGGCCTGTGGAACTACGCGGAGGCGGCCGAGGAGATGGCCCGGGTCGTCCCCCTCGACGCGAGCGCGCATCCGCTGCACGGCGCCCGGGTCCTCGTCGGTCACGCCCTGGACGGCGGGGGCCACGACAACGTAACAGTGGCGCTCGTGCCGTTCCCGGCCGAGCCCCAGGGGGCAGGATCGGCCTGAGGCCACGTACGGGGACGCCTCGGCGGACCGGAGGGGACCGGTCCGCCTACCGTGATCACCCCGCCGCGGCGGGGGCTTTGGAGGGGGATCGAAGCAGGCATGGCCAACTTCTCGAAGTCGAACGCGCCCCAGTTCTCGGTGGACGTCTACCAGAACGAATACCTGCCGGAAGGTGCCGGCGAGGTCAACGCCATCGTCACGGTGACGGCGACCGGCGGCGGCACCATCGGCAGCGCGGTCACGGCGCCCCATCTCTACGCGCCCGGCCAGGGCCCGTCGGCGGCCGTTGCGATCATGGTCGACTGCTCGGGGTCGATGGACTACCCGCCGACCAAGATGCGCAACGCCCGGGACGCCACCGCCGCGGCGATCGACACCCTGCGCGACGGCGTGCACTTCGCGGTGATCGGCGGGACGCACGTGGCGAAGGAGGTCTACCCGGGCGGTGGCCGCGTCGCGGTCGCCGACGCCACCACCCGGGAGCAGGCCAAGCAGGCGCTGCGCTCGCTCAGCGCGGGCGGCGGCACGGCCATCGGCACCTGGCTGAAGCTGGCCGACCGCCTGCTGTCCTCCGCGGACGTCGCGATCCGGCACGGCATCCTGCTCACCGACGGCCGCAACGAGCACGAGTCGCCCGAGGACCTCAAAGCCGCGCTCGACGCGTGCGCCGGGCGCTTCACGTGTGACGCGCGGGGTGTGGGCACCGACTGGGAAGTGAAAGAAGTCACAGGGATCGCCTCCGCCCTGCTCGGCACCGCCGACATCGTCGCCGACCCGGCCGCGCTCGCCGCCGACTTCACGCGGATGATGGAGACGGCGATGGGCAAGGAGGTCGCGGACGTCTCGCTGCGGCTGTGGACCCCGGTCGACACGACCGTGAAGTTCGTCAAACAGGTCGCGCCGACCGTCGAGGAACTGACCGGCCGACGCACCGAGGCGGGCCCGCGCGCCGGCGACTACCCCCTTGGTTCCTGGGGAGACGAGTCGCGTGACTACCACGTCTGCGTCCAGGTCCCGGTCGCGCACATCGGGCAGGAGATGCTCGCGGCCCGGATCTCACTGGTCGTTCCGCAGCCCGACGGCAGCGTCCACAACCTCGGCGCGCAGGGTCTGGTGCGGGCCGTGTGGACGGACGACATGGTCGCCTCGACGTCGATCAACCCTCAGGTCGCCCACTACACCGGGCAGGCCGAACTGGCGCAAGTCATCCAACAAGGTCTGGATCTTCGCAAGTCGGGCGATATGGATGGAGCAACGGCCAAACTGGGCAGGGCCGTTCAGCTCGCGAGTGCCTCCGGGAACGCCGATACTGCGAAACTGCTTGCGAAGGTGGTGGACGTGGTCGACGCCGCGACAGGTACTGTGCGACTGAAGGCGAAGGTCGCGGAGGCTGACGAGATGACGCTCGAAACCCGTTCCACCAAGACCGTTCGCGTCAAGAAGTGACCTAGAAGAGATCGAAGGAGGGACGCGCCGACATGCCGACCTGCCCGAACGGACACCAGTCGGGTTCCGACGACTGGTGCGAGGTCTGCGGTCACCGCATGGCGGGTGCCGTGCCTCCGCCTCCTCCCCCGCCGCCGCCCGGTGGCTACGGCTTCCCGCCCCCCGCCGGCCAGGGGGGCCCGCAGGGCCCCGGCGGCCAGCCCGGTGGACGCCCGCCGCACCTGTCCGCCGTACCGAACGCCGAGCCGGAGCTCTGCCCGCAGTGCCGTACGCCCCGTGAGGGCGGCGCGCCGTTCTGCGAGGAGTGCCGGTGGAACTTCCTGACGAACACGGCGACGTCGTACACCCCCGCGGCCCCGCCGTCCGGCCCCGGCGCGCACTTCCCGCCGCCGGGCCGGCAGGGCCCGCCCGGTCCGTCGTACGGCGGCGGTGACTCCTACGAGTACCAGGGCTCCCGCCCGTCCCAGGTGAACCGCCCGGCCGAGCCGATCCCGCCGTTCGGCGGCGCCCCGTCCGGCCACCCCGGCCCCGGCGGTCCGCAGGGCGGCGGCTACGGCTACCCGCAGCCCGGCGCCGCGCAGACCCAGCCCGGCCCCGGCGGCCCGGGCGGCCCCGGTGGCCCCGGCGGCTTCGGTGCCGACCCCTCGCGGCCGACCCCGCCCGGTCCCGGCGGCCCCGGTGCCCCGCAGGCGTTCCACCCGTCCGGTCCGCCGGCCCCGCCCGGGTTCCCCCAGGAGACCCGGCGGCCCCCGCAGCAGGGCGGTCCGTCCTTCGGCGGCGGTGACGACGACTGGGTGATCTCCCCGCCGACGTCCGGCCCGGGCGGCCAGGGTGGTCCCGGCGGCCCCGGTGGTCCCGGTCAGGGCGGCTACGGCTACCCGCAGCCCGGCGGGACCCAGGCCCCGCCCGGCCCCGGCGGCTTCCCGCAGCAGCCCCAGGCGCCGCAGGGACCCGCGACGTGGACCGCGACCATCGGCCCGGACCGTGACTACTTCATGGCGATGATGCAGCGCTCCGGCCCCGAGGCGGCGGGCCTCAACCTGCCCGCGTACTCGCCCGAGCAGCAGCGCACGCTCACCGGCAACCAGCTCACGATCGGCCGCCGCCGGCACTCCACCGGCGACACCCCCGACATCGACCTGTCGACGCCGCCGGAGGACCCGGGCGTCTCGCACCAGCACGCGGTGCTGGTGCAGCAGCCGGACGGCAACTGGGCGGTCGTCGACCAGAACTCGACCAACGGCACGACGGTCAACGGCTCGGACGAACCGATCCAGCCCTTCGTCCCCGTACCGCTCCAGGACGGCGACCGGGTGCACGTGGGCGCCTGGACGACGATCACGATCCGCCGCGGCTGAGACCGCTCACCGGATCGTTCACGACGGGAGGGGCCAGGCGTACGGCCCCTCCGGGTCGTCCAGCCAGGCCCATTCCGCCTCCTCGCCGACCGTGATGCCGTAACGCTCGCGCTGCGGTCTGCCCTCCTGCTCCCACAGCGCGTGGGCCTCCTGCGGGTCCAGGCTGCCCCGGGTCAGGGCCAGCAGGAACCGGAACAGGTCGTCCTCCCGGGCCCGGTGCGGCACCCCGCCCAGCTGCATCGGCTCGCCCCCGGGCCGGCCGGCACCGCGCAGCGGCACGAAGTAGGCGGGCGTGTGCAGGAAGCGTCCCTCGGCGTGCCCCGTACCGCTCACCGTCAGCAGGACCAGCCCGGTGGCCAGCGGCACGAGGATCCGGCCCCCGGGGCGGCTCTGGGCCACCCAGGCGCGCGGGACGCCGCCCAGGGCGCAGGTGGCGATGATCCGGTCGAACGGCGCACGCTCCGGCACGCCCCGGGCGCCGTCGCCGGTGACGACCACCGGGTGGTACCCGGCGGCCGCCAGGTGCCGGCGGGCCGACTCGGTGATCTCGGGGTCGAGGTCGACGGTCGTGACGTTGTCGTCGCCCAGCCGGTGGGCCAGGAGCGCCGCGTTGTAGCCGGTGCCGGCGCCGATCTCCAGGACCGTGTGACCGTCCCGCACCTCCAGCGCGGCCAGCATGTCCGCCATCAGCGACGGCTGGCTGCTGGAGGACAGCAGCTCGCCGTCGCGCAGCCGGGTGGCCAGCGGGGTGTCCTCGTAGGCGCCGCGCAGCCACCGCTCCCGCGCCCTGGGGTCGGTGCTCTCCGCCCAGCGGCGCTCGTAGCCGCCAGCGACACCGACGTAGTAGTACGGCACGAACAGATGCCGTGGGACGGCCGCGAAGGCCTCCCGCCAGCCCGGGTCGCCGGACCAGGCGCCGCTCGCCTCGATCCGCCGCACCAGCGCCGCTCGCGCGGCGTCCGCGAGACCGTCGGGTTCACTGCCGGGTGCGTGCCCGCCCATGTCTCCACAGTAGGGGCAGGGCCCGACGGCCGAGTCCCGACGGCAGCGGCCCGACGGCGGGGCCGGGTCCTAGGTCTTGAGTCCTATGCCGGAGCGTCTGAGACCATGGATCGCGTGAATGAGATTCGGCGCGGCACGCTTCAGGAGCAGACCTTCTACGAGCAGGTCGGCGGGGAGGAGACCTTCCGTCGGCTCGTCCACCGTTTCTACGAGGGAGTCGCCGAGGACCCGCTGCTGCGGCCCATGTACCCCGAGGAGGACCTGGGCCCGGCCGAGGAGCGCCTCGCGCTGTTCCTCATCCAGTACTGGGGCGGCCCGACGACGTACAGCGACAACCGCGGCCACCCCCGGCTGCGGATGCGGCACGCGCCCTTCACGGTCGACCGGGCGGCGCACGACGCGTGGCTGAAGCACATGCGGGTCGCCGTCGAGGAACTCGGCCTGTCCGAGGAGCACGAGCACACGCTGTGGAAGTACCTGACGTACGCGGCGGCATCGATGGTCAACACGGCCGGCTGACGCCCGTGACGCGTGTCCGGGGCGCGCTGCTCAGCGGACGCTGACGTCCAGAGCCCCGAGCCCGGCGCGGCGTACGGCGACGGACCCGTACGGCGTGCGCAGCCTCAGCCACGCGCCCGACGAGAACAGGGCCGGCGGCACCCCGGGCCGCAGGAAACCGAGGGAATGCGCCGCGTGCACGGCCCGGACGGGCAGCCGGGTGTCCCCGACCGTACGGGACCAGACGTCCCGCCCGATCCGGTCCAGCTCGGTCCGTGTGCGCGCCTCGGGGGGCAACTCCTGCGTACGCGATCGGAATTCGGCGACGACGGCGGTCACCAGCTCGCGCAACGCCTCCGGCGCCGGCAGCCCCGGCTCGGCCCGCCAGCCGCTGCGGGGCGGCAGCACACCCGCCCACGGCGGCCCGGTCACCGCGCTCGGCACGACGGCCGTGCAGGCCTTCTCGTCCACCGTCTCCAGGAACTCCCCGGCGGACACGGTCACGTCCAGCGTGACCTCGAGACCCTTCTCGTACGGCTTCGCCAGCCGCACCGCCCGCACGGCGAGCACCTCGAAGGACGGCGGCCGCCCGAAGACGGCCAGTGCGGTGCCCGCGGCCTGCAGACGCACCGCGGCCCCACGGTCGTAGTGGAGCAGCCGGGAGAGGAAGGCGGCGAGATCAGCCGCCTCCCCCTCGTCGGCGAGGTGGAGCACCGTCATGCGGCGACGGCCTCCTCCTCGGCGTCATCCAGGTACGCGCGCAGGAACTCCCGCTCCTCCGCGGTGATCCGGCGCGGGCGCTGGGCCTCGAAGTCGAACGGCACGATCACCGTCGAGGCCCGCACGTAGACCTGGTCGTCGTCCTTCACCTCGTAGGTGAGGGTGAAGGACGCGGCCCTTATCTCCGTGACCCACAGCTCGATGTCGACCGGGTGGTGCCGGTGGACGAGCTGCCGCTTGTAGTCGATCTCATGGCGCGCCACCACGGACCCCTGCTTGAAGTCCTTCTCCGGGCGGAACAGGAAGTCGATACGGGCCTCCTCCAGGTAGCGGAGGAACACCACGTTGTTGACGTGGCCGTACGCGTCCATGTCCGCCCAGCGCAGCGGGCAGCGGTAGAGGTGCCGCAAGATCGATCAGCCCCGGGTCAGCTTCTTGTAGGTGGCGCGGTGCGGACGGGCGGCGTCCGGGCCGAGCCGCTCGATCTTGTTCTTCTCGTACGACTCGAAGTTGCCCTCGAACCAGAACCACTTGGACTCGCCCTCGTAGGCGAGGATGTGCGTGGCGACGCGGTCCAGGAACCACCGGTCGTGGGAGACGACGACGGCGCAGCCGGGGAACTCCAGCAGCGCGTTCTCCAGGCTGGAGAGCGTCTCGACGTCGAGGTCGTTGGTCGGCTCGTCGAGGAGCAGCAGGTTGCCGCCCTGCTTGAGGGTGAGCGCGAGGTTCAGCCGGTTGCGCTCACCGCCGGAGAGCACGCCGGCCGGCTTCTGCTGGTCCGGACCCTTGAACCCGAAGGCGGAGACGTAGGCACGGGACGGCATCTCGACCTGGCCGACGTTGATGTAGTCCAGCTCGTCGGAGACGACGGCCCACAGCGTCTTCTTGGGGTCGATGTTCTCGCGGCTCTGGTCGACGTAGGAGATCTTGACGGTGTCGCCGACCTTGATGGCGCCGGAGTCCGGCTCCTCGATGCCCTGGATCATCTTGAACAGGGTGGTCTTGCCGGCGCCGTTCGGGCCGATGATGCCCACGATGCCGTTGCGCGGCAGCGTGAAGCTGAGGTCGTCGATGAGCAGCTTCTCGCCGAAGCCCTTGGTGAGGTTGCTGACCTCAACAACGACGTTGCCCAGGCGCGGGCCCGGCGGGATCTGGATCTCCTCGAAGTCCAGCTTCCGCATCTTGTCGGCCTCGGCGGCCATCTCCTCGTAGCGGGCCAGACGCGCCTTGGACTTGGCCTGACGCCCCTTGGCGTTGGACCGCACCCACTCCAGCTCTTCCTTGAGCCGCTTCTGCCGCTTGGCGTCCTTCTGGCCCTCGACCTTGAGGCGGGCGGCCTTGGTCTCCAGGTACTTGGAGTAGTTGCCCTCGTAGGGGTAGAGGCGACCGCGGTCGACCTCGCAGATCCACTGCGCGACGTTGTCGAGGAAGTACCGGTCGTGGGTGACCGCGACGACGGTGCCCGGGTACTTGGCGAGGTGCTGCTCCAGCCAGTTCACCGACTCGGCGTCGAGGTGGTTGGTGGGCTCGTCGAGCAGCAGCAGGTCGGGCTGCTCCAGCAGCAGCTTGCACAGCGCGACGCGGCGGCGCTCACCACCGGAGAGGTTGGTGACGGGCCAGTCGCCGGGGGGGCAGCCCAGGGCGTCCATGGCCTGCTCCAGCTGGGCGTCCAGGTCCCACGCGTTGGCGTGGTCGAGGTCCTCCTGGAGCTTGCCCATCTCCTCCATGAGCGCGTCGGTGTAGTCGGTCGCCATCTGCTCGGCGATCTCGTTGAACCGGTCGAGCTTGCCCTTGATCCCGGCGACGCCCTCCTGGACGTTCTCCAGGACGGTCTTGTCCTCGGTCAGCGGGGGCTCCTGGAGCAGGATGCCGACCGTGTAACCGGGCGTGAGGAAGGCGTCACCGTTGGACGGCTGCTCGATGCCGGCCATGATCTTCAGGATCGTCGACTTGCCGGCGCCGTTCGGGCCGACGACGCCGATCTTCGCCCCCGGCAGGAAGCTCGTCGTCACGTCGTCGAGGATCACCTTGTCGCCGTGCGCTTTGCGCGCCTTGCGCATGGTGTAAATGAACTCAGCCAAGAGAAACCGTCCGGCAGCTTGAAACTGGCAGTGGGCAGATACACCCCATCTTGCCGTACCGCCACCCCTGGGCGGAAACGCGTCTGGCCGGGGGCGCCTGACCTGGTTCTTTGTCATGGACGGCTGAGAGTCACTGCCGGTAGCCGTCGGCCGGCCTCGGGCACCCTCGCGCGGCCCAGGGACGGGCCCGGAGGTGATCACTCGGCTGCCCGCGGCGGGATGGCGCTTCACCCCTGCCGCGTGATTGCTCCGCGCTCGCCGCCCGCATTGACGGCGTCGTGACGCGCTGACCTGCGCCTCAGGCGTTTCATCTCACCCCGCGCGCCCCAGTGCTGACCGTGTTGAACTGGATATATGGGAGGTGTGTCATGTCAGGTCGCGCTGGAAAAACCCGCAACATATTTCTCGTCTGGCTGATTTGGCCCCTGATCACTCTGGGCATCTACCACCTGGTCTGGTACTACAAGATCAACCGTGAGGCCCGGGACTTCGACGGCCGGATCGAGGTCAACCCGGCCATGGCGGTCGTGGCCATCACCCTCGGCTGGCTGTTGATCGTTCCCCCCTTCGTCTCCGTCTACAACACCGGTCTGCGCATCGCCCGCATGGAGCGGTCCGCCGGGATGGAGCAGGAGTGCAACCCCTGGATCGGCCTCATCCTCTTCATCGTGGCCGGTCTGTACCCGCTCTACTACCAGCACGAGATGAACCAGATCTGGGCTCACTACCAGATCCCGGCAGAGGGAGAGCAGGTGCCTCTCGCCGCCTGACCTCACCACGGCCGGACCAGCGAACCTGGGGGAAGGGAACGGCGTTCGCCCTGGTCACTCCCCCGCCGTGTGCTCCTTGCGCCGCAGCACGATCAGCGTCGCCCCGCCGATCACGACCAAGCCGATGGCCACGCCCGCGATCATGGGCGTGATGACCGAGCCGCCCGTCTCGGCGAGGTTGGTGTCCGTGGCCGTGCCGCCCACCGTCGCCGGGCTCGGTCCGCTCAGGGTCTGGGTCGTGGTGCCGGTGTCGCTTCCGCGGGTCAGGCAGTCCAGCAGACCGGTGAAGCGGTTCTGGAAACCGCCGGGGCCGTGGATCGTGAAGTCGTAGGACTGGTCCTCCTGGAGCGGGACCGTCACCGTGCGGGACTCTCCCGCGGCGATGGTGTGCTGCAGACCGGCCAGTTCGAAGGTGTACGGCTCGTCGCCCTTGTTGGACGCGATGATGTCGACGCCGCCCTCGGCGCAGTTCTTCGCCGCCGACACCGCCGGGACCGGGCCCTGCTTCGCCCACGTCGCCCCGGCCGTCGCGGACACCGTCGACTCGCTGGAACCGGCCAGGATCTGCGTCTGGCTGCGGCTCTCGGAGGCGAAGGCCCGGCCGACCGGCACGGTGGTCGAGGCCTGCACGGTCAGATCCGCGGTGCCCGCCGCCGCGTCCTCCGGGACGTCGAAGAACACCTGGCCGCCGTCGGTCGTGGAGGTGACGGCCTTGCCCTGCTTGTCGACGACCCGCACCCCGCTCGTGGCGGCGTCCGCGGGTGGGGTGACCGTCGCGCTGCCTCCGTTGGTGCGCACCGTCACCGGCCCGAGCAGCTCCCCCGGCCGGCCGGAGACCGCGGGAGGTTCGAGGGTGAGGGAGGCGCGGGGCTCGGGCAGGTTGCGGGCGTGCTTCTCCAGGTAGTCCGCCAGCTGCTCGGCCTGCGGGTCGAGGGCGTCGACGGCCGCCTCGTCCGAGTAGCGCCAGATCGCCACCTGCGTACCGGCCGCCGCGTCCTGCTCGGTCAGCGGGCCCCGGACGCCCGCCTTGCGCGCCAGCGTCGCGAGGTCGTTCACCTGCGGGTAGGAGTTCTGCAGGATCCAGCGGATCCTGCCGGCGTCCTCGTTGGCACCCAGGGACGTGCTGCTCCAGGGCGTCTCGTGGTACTTGGCGTCCCGCTGCGTGGGGCTGTGGAGATCGACGCAGTACGTCTGCAGCATGCCGCCGCCGTCGACGGACATCTCGAACAGGCCGGCCGAGATCTCCTGGTCGCCGCTACCGGCGTGTATCACGGCCGCGCCGAACGTCTTGAGGCCGCCTATCGTCGCGGCCGCCCCGCCCTGACTCTGCGTCGTCTCGTCGGCGGCCGCCCGGCCGGCACCGGCCAGCCCGCTCGCGGCGACGAGCCCGGACACCACCGTCGCGGTGGCGAGGCGGGCCGCGCCTCGCCTGTGTACGAACAGCTCAGAGAACGAAGCAAACACCAAATTCCCCTTCGAGCAGGACCTGTTGACGTGGGGGGACGGTCCCACCTGCAGAATCAGAGGCCTCACCGGACACAAGTGTCCCGAGAGCCATGTCCGGCATCCTAGGGACGCGGGGGACGCCACCCGCCGGTCAGATGGTCGGACGAGTGATCCGACTCGGAATCGTTATCGCCAAGATCCCTGCGAGCAGGGCTTATCGACAAATCCACCCCTGGTCGTTCGGTGCGCACTCGCCGATAAGCCGCAGTTCGGGCAGAGTCAGCAGATGGCTGACGTCATGTCAGAGCCGGTGCCGACGCCGCGGGTTGATCCGGTTCCGGAGAACCCTCGGGAGGGGTTTCCCAATGGGGCTCGGGCTGGGTCGACGACGGAGCCGTCTCCGCCTTGCTCGCGCGCCTGAAGGCAGCGGTGCCCCACGCCAGATCGTGACCGATCGCGACGGCGTCGATGTCCGCCGACGTCCAGCTCTGCCCCTCGCGCACGTCGGTCCGCACCTTCAGCCTGCCCTGCACGATCACGGGCTCACCGACCGTCAGCGAGGCCGCCGTGTTCGTGGCCAGCTGGCGGTTGGCCCAGACGGTGAAGAAGTTGGTGTGCCCGTCGGTCCACGTGTTCTTCTCGCGGTCCCAGTAGCGCGCGGTCACCGCCAGCCGGAACCTCGCCGACGGGCCGGACGCCATCTCCCGGTACACCGGCTGCGTCGCCACCCTGCCCACCGCGCAGACCATCGTCTCGTTCATCGCGAACCCTCCCTCGCCCGGACCACGAACAACGCACCGGGCCGACACGCGTACGGGCCCGTCCCGTACGGCTGCGTCTGCCAGACTGCCGCCGCCGGGCCGGGCCCGCTGAGCGCTGTGGACCGCCCCCGGCCTGTGGACAACGCCGCCACCCCTGGGAGTGACCCGGTGCCCGGTCGGGGGCGACGGCGGGTGGAGGCGGCGGAGCATCGGCAACGCCGGCGGCTGCGGCCCGTCACAGCTCCCCGAAGTCACCGCCGGAGAGGCCCTTGTGGAGGCCCTTATAGAGGCCCTTGACCGGGCGCTTCACCACCGTGGAAGTCCCCGGCCGGCACTTCACTGCCCCACCGGCACCTCAACGCCCCGCTCCCACCACCCTCCCGTACTGTTCCCGGACCTCCTGGTAGCGCAGCAGCTCCGCCGCCACCGGGTCCAGTACCCGGGCCCTGCCGCAGCCGGACGCCGCCTCCCGCAATCGGCGTTCCGCCTCCAGGCCGTAGCGCCGGGCCGGGCCGCGGGCCGCCATCCGGCAGCTCCACTCGATGAGCGGGCCCCCCACGATGCCGATCACCATCAGCAGCACCGGCACCCCCAGGTTGGGCGCCATGACCCCGATGATCTGGCCCAGCAGCCACAGCCCGCCCAGGAACTGCACGATCGTCATGGACGCCTGGACCAGCACGGCCAACGGCCACCACCCGGGCCGCGGCGGCCTCCCCGTCGGCACGCCCGCACGCACGGTCAGCTCGTCCAGCGCCTCGGGCAGCCCCTGCGAGCCGCGGACGGCGGCCTCGCGCACCGCCTGCGCCCAGGGTGCGGGCAGCCCGGCCGACGCCCGGTCGGCCACGGTCCGCACCGCCTGCTCGACCCGCTGACGGGCGGTGGCCTCCTCGTCGGCCTGTGAGCGTGAGGGGAGCCGGCCCGTGGTGGGCTCGCCCCGGTCCTGGTACCAGCGCCACAACCGCAGCCAGGGCGTGCCGCAAGCGCGGTTGGCGTTGCGCAGCCACGCCCGCTCGGCCGCCTCGCCCGCCGCCGTGGCGCCCACCGCGTCCGCGAGCCGGTCGGAGAACTCCTCCCGGGCCTGTTCGCTGAGCCCGGTCCGCCGCTGGGTGGCGTAGACGGGCCACAGGCGGGCCGCGGCCATGTCCACGTCGGCCGAGATACGACGGTTCGGCGCCCCGTGCTCGGAGACGAACTGGCCGAGGGCCTCCCGCAGTTCGCCCATGCCGTCCCCGGTGAGCGCGGACAGCGCGAGCACGGTCGCACCCGGTTCGCCGTACTCCCCGAGGGCGATGCCGTCCTCGTCCAGGAGCCGCCTCAGATCGTCGAGGACCTGCTCGGCGGCTTCCCCGGGCAGCCGGTCGATCTGGTTGAGTACGACGAACATGACCTCGGCGTGGGCCGCCATCGGCCGCAGATAGCGCTCATGGAGGACGGCGTCGGCGTACTTCTCCGGGTCGACCACCCAGATGACCGCGTCGACCAGTCCCAGGATGCGGTCCACGTGCCGGCGGTGCTGCACGGCGGCGGAGTCGTGGTCGGGCAGGTCGATCAGGACGAGTCCGCGCAGCGGCGACTCGCCGTCCCCGGTCGGCAGCGGCCGACGGCGGAGCCGGGGCGGGATGCCCAGCCGTTCGATGAGGCCGGCCGCCCCGTCGCTCCAACTGCACGCGATGGGCGCGGCGGTGGTGGGACGGCGTACGCCCGTCTCCGAGATGGCCACTCCGGCCAGCGCGTTGAACAGCTGTGACTTGCCGCTTCCGGTGGCGCCCGCGATGGCCACGACGGTGTGCTGCCCGGAGAGCCTGCGCCGCGCGGACGCCTCGTCGAGCACCCGGCCGGCCTCCGACAGCGTCCGGCTGTCGAGCCGGGTGCGGGAGAGCCCCACGAGTTCGCGCAGCGCCTCGAGCCGGTCGCGCAGCTGTCCCTCGTACGTCAGGGGGGTCACCGTCGACGGGGCGGCGGAGCGGCTGTCCGTCAGGGGGAACCGGCTTCCTTCGGCTGTCTCGCTGACCCGGCGCGCGATGAGCCCGTCGTCCCAGGCCTCCGCGGAACCGGTATGGGCGGTCGCGGGGTCGGTACATGCCGTCGAGGAGTGGGTACGCCTCGCACGCTCCCCGTCCGGCGTGCCCCGGCCGGCCGGGCTGCCCGCCTCGTGGGCGTCGTCGTCCGGCTGGTCGGAGTGCTCGGTGGGGTCCTGATCAGTGACGGCGGACACCGGTCACCTCTCCTTCTGCAGTACGGACAGCGCGGCGATGAGTTCGGCCTGTGGCTCGGGCTGGACGGCCAGCGCGTCGAGCGGGGCGAGGCGGCGCTCGCGCTCGGCGTGCAGGACGCGGTCCACGTGTTCGGTGAGCAGCCGCCCGGCCCGGTCGCGCAGCCGCAGCGCGCCATGGGCGCCGATCCGTTCGGCGAGCCCCTCCCCGGCCATCCGGCCCCGGCGGCCGCCCAGCAGGGCGGTGGCGACCAGGGCGGCGACCAGTTCGGGGTCGGGCGCGAGGTTGCGGTCGAGCTCCCGCACCTCGTCCTCGGCGCGCTCCTCCAGCTCCCGCCGCCATCGTCGTACGGCCAGGCCGATGCGTTGCTCGGCGCTGTCCGCCCCGGAGTCGCGTGCGGCGAGCTCCGGGGCGGCGGACGCCGGTTCGCGCCGCCAGGCGTCGTCGACGCGCTCGTCGGCTGCCGTGACGGCGCACACCAGCAGCGCGCTCAGGCTCTCCACCAGGGCGTCGAGGAGTTCACCGGCGGTGCAGTCCAGCGGGAAGGCGCGCCACCGCTTGAGCGCGTCCCCGGCGAGGACCGCCCCGGACTGCAATCGGCCCCGCACGCGCGCTTGCTCGCTGTCGTACGCCCCTTCGACGGCGGAGGTGAGGCGCAGCGCGGCGGCGTACTGCGCGGCGGCCGCACCGGCCAGTTCGGGCATCCGGGACTTGAGGGAGTCCAGGACGCCGTAGGCCGTGCGGGCGAGGACGTGCTGCCGGGCCGCGGGGTCCTGGGCCTGATGGATCAGCCAGGTGCGCAGCTGGGCGACGGCGGAGGCCGGCAGAAGCCCGCCACCCCAGGCGGACTCGGGCAGTTCGGGCACGGTGAAACGGGGCACCTCGCCGAGCCCGGCCTTGGTGAGCAGGGCACCGTACTGGCGCGACACCTCGTGCACCACCTGATGGGGCACGCGGTCGAGCACGGTCACCAGGGTGACGTCGTACTCCTTGGCGGTGCGCAGCATGTGCCAGGGGACCGCATCGGCATAGCGGGCGGCGGTGGTGACCATGACCCAGATGTCGGCGGCGCAGATGAGTTCGGCGGCCAGGACCCGGTTGTCGGAGACCAGTGAGTCGATGTCGGGCGCGTCGAGCAGGGCGAGGCCGGGCGGCAGTGTCTCGGCGGTCTCGACGCGCAGCACGCGAGCGGGGTTCTCGCCGGGGAGCAACAGGTCGTCGGTGGAGTCCTGCTGGGGCACCCACACGCGCGTGAGATCGGGCAGCACCCTCATACCGCTGAACCAGTGGTGGTCCTCCGGATGGCAGACCAGCACGGGGGTGCGTGTCGTCGGCCGCAGCACGCCCGCCTCGCTGACCCGCCGTCCCACGAGGGAGTTCACGAGCGTCGACTTCCCGGCTCCGGTGGACCCGCCCACGACGGCCAGAAGCGGCGCTTCGGGCTCCCGCAAGCGGGGCACCAAGTAGTCGTCGAGCTGCGCGAGGAGTTCGTCGCGGTTGGCACGCGCGCGTGGGGCCCCCGCCAGGGGCAGCGGGAAGCGTGCGGCGGCGACACGGTCGCGCAGGGCGGAGAGTGCGTCGAGCAGCTGAGGCCGTACGTCCAAGGTCACCACATGTGAAGAATGCCCAATTTTAGGGGAATTCTGAAGCATATGAGTATGTCTGCGCGCCGACGGAACACAAGGGATGGAAGGGACGAGTGGGACACAGGTCCACTCCAGGCATAACGAGTGCACAACACCCGATGCCTCTGACGCCAAAAGCGATGCACGATTCGTACCTGCCTGCGATTATCAGGACCGCTTCACCGAACCTCCACATCGAGCCACGGAGGCGAAGCAACAGGGACAAGGACGCGGGAGCCCTATCCTTGTCCCCGGCAACGTCACGGATCGGCCCACACCAGGGCACCACGACAGAGGCCACCACACCCGGCCCCCGTAGCTCAGTGGATAGAGCAGGCGCCTTCTAAGCGCTTGGCCGCAGGTTCGAGTCCTGCCGGGGGCGCCACCTCCTACCAGCAAAAACGCCCCAGAGGGGATCTCCCCTCCAGGGCGTTTCGTGTCTCTGACGGCAACGCTGACGGCAACGGCCCCGTCACTCGTCGGACAGCAGGTCTCCCAGCTTGTCCAGAGCGGCCCGCTTCTCCGACATCTCGGCGTGCGCGTAGATGTTCATCGTCACGTCCAGGGCGCTATGCCCGACGATGTCCCGGACGATGTGCGGCGGGATCCCGAGGCCCAGCAGCAGGGTCACACAGGTGTGGCGCAGGTCATGGAAGCGGACGTCCAGGCCGAGCCGCTCGCGAATCGGGTAGAAGTGCCGGTTCAGGTTCCGGGGCTCGATCGGAGTCCCCCGCCGGGTGGTGAAGACCAGACCGGTTTCCCGCCACTGCTCCCCCGCGGCTTCACGCTCTTCCGCCTGGCGCTCAAGGTGCCGGCGGAGCGCGTCGACACACACGGCCGGGAGCGGCACGGGACGCTCCGAGCGACGCGTCTTGGGCGCGGTGAGCGTCAGCTCTCCGTTGACTCGCTGCAGGGCCGTACGGATCTCCAGCGATCCCCCATCCAGGTCAACGTCCGACCAGTGGAGCCCGAGCAGTTCGCCGCGCCGAAGCCCCAGGTACAGCGCGAGCACGTAGGCCGCACTCAACCGGTCGTCACGCACGTCGTCCAGGAGCTTCTTCCCCTCCGCGACGGACAGGCCGCGACCAACCCGGTACCGAGGAGTCTGGACCTGCACGAGTTTGGCGACGTTGCGCTGCACCAGCTCCTCACGGACCGCGTGCTGGAGGGCGTTCCGCAGCACCGCATGCAGGTACTGGACCATGCGAGGCGACAGCCGACGCTCGCAGCACCGCTTAGGAGTGGCAGCACAGCAGCGACGGGCACCGGTCGGACGGGCGGCATCACGTCCCTGAGCGCAGCACTGGCAGGCCTGACGAGCCCAGTCGAGGAAGAGGCGTACGTCTTTGGCTGAGAGCCGGGCGAGCTTCTTCTTTCCAAGTCGGGGCACGATGTACGCGTTCACGCACTTGCTGTAGCTGTAGACCGTCGAAGGCCGCACCTTGTGGCTCACGACGTGCTCAAGCCAGTACGGGAGATAGGTACCGAGACTCTCGGTCGTGTCGGCCGCAGGAATGCCCTGGTCGCTCTTGGAGAGCAGCTCGGTGAGCTTCTTCCGAGCCTCCTCCCAGGTGTGGCCGTAGACCCGTCGGCGCTTGTACGTGCCGTCCGGCATCAGGACATAGCCCGCTCCCTCGTACCGGCCGTCCTTGCGGCGGTAGATGGTGCCTTCGCCGTTGGGATTGCGCTTGGCCATCAGGCAGCCTCCTCGAGTTCGCGGGTTATGAAGTCACTCAGGGCATCGGCGGGAATGCGGCGGCAACGGCCGACCGTGATGGAGACCAGGCGGCGGGAGCGGATCAGGTCGTAGACGGTGGAACGGCCGAGCCGGAGCCGCGCCATGACTTCGGGCACGGTCAGCAGCTCGGGAGTGGCGGTGGTCATGCTGCGGCTCCTTCCAGGGCGAGTTGATCGCGTAGGGCTTCGCGGGCGGTTTCGCGGTTGAGT
Organism: Streptomyces sp. NPDC007907; assembly: GCF_042959365.1. NCBI lineage: Bacteria > Bacillati > Actinomycetota > Actinomycetes > Kitasatosporales > Streptomycetaceae > Streptomyces > Streptomyces sp. NPDC007907. The sequence goes on along the minus strand of NZ_JBIBKR010000004.1, from coordinate 347,349 downwards.
TGGAGGTCGCGGGCGATGGTGGCGGCGAGGGCGGATTCTCCGGGGGTGTGGCCGTGTCCGGCGTACTGCCAGTCGGCCAGGACCAGGACGGTGTCCGGCTCGCGGTCGTCCAGGCCGAGGGCGGCGTGTTCCTGGGCGGCGCGGTAGTCGGCGCGTGCCTGGCGGAGGGCGCCCAGGGTGGTGGAGTAGCGGCGGGACTTGGAGGAGAAGTGGCCGCGGAAGCCGAGCATGTGAGCCCAGGCCCACAGGCGCCGGTCGGGGTAGAGCGGGTCGAGCTGCTTGCAGGCCTCGATGAGGCGGCGGGTGTGGTCCGGGACGCCGTGCCGGTCGAGTTCGGAGAGTTCGCCGATGCGCCGGTCGAGGGTGCCGGTGTTCTCGGCGGCCTTGGTGGCGTACTTGGCGACGTAGGAGGCGACGGCCTGTTCGGTGATGTCGGAGCCGTCGCCGAAGGCCTTCACGGGCCTCACGTCGAGCTGTCGACCCCAGCAGAAGGTCCGGGCGGGCTGGTCCTCGGCGGCCGGGACGGAGACCGAGGTGTAGGAGTGCGCGGCAGCCGCACGGATCGCGTCGGCGAGGAGATCGACCGTCGCCCAAGACGGCGGGGTGGTCTCTGGCCCGTCGGGGCCGTCGATGCGGATGACGGCATGGAAGTGCAGTGCCCCGCGCTTTTGGAACTCGGCGACCTTGCCGTACGAGACGCGCGCGTGGTGAGCGAGTTCGCGGCGGGCTATGCCGACGCGGGCGGCTATCTCGCGGCGGAGGCGGGTGGTGAAGCGCTGCCAGAGCTGCCCGGCGTGGTTGTTGAACAGCACAGCGCCCGCGTAGTCGTAGGTGCTCGGGTCGAGGGCGGTACCGAGGGCGGGGTCGTCGGCAGGATGGCGGGTGCCGCAGCGGCAGACGCCGTGGTCGGGCCGGTTGTGGACCGGGCCGAAAGAGGGGGCGGTGAGGGTGGCGAAGACGCGAGGGTGGTCGCGGACGGTGGCGGAGATGTCGCGGCGGTCGTCGCCAACCAGGCCCGCACGGATGAGGTGGTAGGTGTCTCCGGCGTAGGTCCAGGCGCAGGAGGGGCAGCGGGAGGCGCGGCGGTTGCCGCAGGCGACCCGGAGACGGCCGCCCGGCTCGTTGGCGGTGGTGTAGTGGTGCAGGGTCTCGCCGGTGGTCTTGTCCTTGGTGAGGGTCCAGCCGGTCAGGTGGATGGGGTCGGCGCAGCCGCCGGTGCGGCGGATCTGCTCGTGCCAGCGGTCGTAGTCAGAGGCCGAAGCCACCCTCAGCAGGTCGCCGAGGGTGGTCGGGTCGAGCAGGTCAGGCACGCGCAGCCTCCCGGACGCGGCGGGCGGGAACGGTGCCCTGGCCCTGGCAGGCCGGGCAGTTCGCGGTGAGCGTGGGCAGGTGGCCGTGCCGGTCGCGGCTGCCGGTAGTGATGGCGGCGGTGGCGAAGCCGTCGCAATTGGGGCAGATGCGGGGGGTCAGTGTGGCGGTGGGGTGCGTCATGCTGGGTGTTCCTTCCGGTTCAGTGGATCGGACAGGGACGGCGCCCGGAGCGGACGAGACTTGGCGGTTGATGCCGCTCCGGGGGCCGGTCAGCGCCGCTTCGTCTCCGAGGCGAGCAGCGAGCGCAGGACGACGGCGCAGACGGCGACCGAGACGCCGGTGATGGCGACCGCCAGGAGCATGGAGACCAGCACGGCGCCCACGACCAGGACCACGGCGGTGCCGCCGCCGACAAAGGCGAGCGCAGTTCCAGGGGTGAGCTGCACCGTCGGCCGTGCGGGCGCGGGGGCCGAGGCCACCGGGGCGGGCTGCGAGACCTGAGCGGCCGGAACAACGGTGGTCGGCTCGACCACGGCAGGCGGCGTGACATGGCCGGTCGGGGTGGGCATGGTCGGGATCTTTGGACGGAACATCGTGAACTCCCTTCCGGGGGTGGTTACTTGATGAAGGTGTCGATGGCGGGGGCGAGAACGCTGTCGGCGAGGAGGAAGCCGCCGAGCAGGAGTACTGCGATGAGCCAGGCGGGCGGGCGGATGAGCTTGACGCCGAGGTAGCCGACGGCGAGCAGGGCGAGCCAGAGCGGTACTTCCATGGCGGAGGGCCTCCTAGCGGACGCGGCAGCGGTGGGTGCGGGCGGCGAGCTGGGCGGCGGACTGGCTTCCGTAGTCGGAGGACCAGCCGCACCGGTCGGAGGTGCACACGGCGGCGTACTTGGTGCGGCCGTTGCGGTCGCGGTGGGTGCCGATCTGCACCGGGCCGATCCGCATCACGGAGTGGAAGTGGTCACGAGCGGGCATGTCAGTCGGTCTCCTCTCGGGTCAGGGCCGGGTCAGGGAATGCGGCGCGGATACCGGCGGCGATGGCCGGGTCGGCGGTGCGGCGGGCGGCTTCCTCGGCGAGCAGGTGCGCGAGGAGGGGCCGGTTTGCGGCGGCCATCTCGCGGGCGGCGTCGAGGTGGTCGGCGGCGGTCAGGTCGGCCGGGTCACTGGTCATGGCGTGTCTCCCGTCGTTGTCAGGCGAGTTGGGCGGCGATGGCGTCGGCCAGCTGGGGCGGGACGCCGAGACGGGCGCGCAGGGTGTCTGGGTCGATCGGCGTACCGGTGCGGGCGTGGTGGTCGTCGGCAACCTTGCGGGCGTGGTCGACCAGCGCGGCCGGGACCGGCACAGCCGGAGCAGCGGCAGCCGGAAGAGCCGGAGTGTCGTCGACAGCCGGAATCGGCTCAGGCTCTGGTTCGGTCTCGGCAACCGGCTCAGGGTCCGGCTCGGTGACCGGGCCCGTGGGTGCCGGCGGATCCGGCACCTGCTCTGTGGCGGAGTGGGCGAGGAGCGTGCCGCCCATGAAGGCCAGGGCGGGCCAGGCGGCGACGAGGATCCGCAGCCACGCCGGGACGTGGTCGAGGTCGAGGAGTCCGGCGGTAGCGACGTTGGCGCCTAGGGAGGCGACCAAAGCGATGACGAACCAGCACCAGGCCAGCCGGGACGGGCCGTCCGAGCGCAGCCGCCGCCAGGAGGCGACCAGGAGCAGGTCCACGCTGATCGGGTAGGCCCAGGCTTTCCAGCCGTCCTGTCCGGCAGCGGCGGCCAGGTCGTGGAGGTGGGCGAAGGACAGCGCCCCGGCGATGACGGCCTGGACCATGACGGCGTCGAAGCGGAGAGCGGGGCGAGTCATCACGGTTCCTTCCTGTCGTTAGGCATGGGAGGGGTAGGGACCTGGCGCGAAGCGGTCGCGCCAACCGGGCAGGCGGGAAGGTCAGGCGGTGGCGGGGGCTGTCTTGGACAGCGGCACCCGGGCCGAGGGCAGCGAGCCAGACACGGGCCGGTAGGCCGCCAGGGCGGGCACGTCGGGGGTGCGGTCGGCGTACTTGTTGCAGATGTTCACGGCCTGGCGCAGCGAGGTGTGCGGGGCGCGGATGCGGTGCCAGCCACCGGTGGAGTCCCCGGCGATCGCGATGCCGCGTGTCTCGGCGGGGATCTGGATGGCGGCCAGGACGGCGTCCGGGGAGATGTCACCGAAGGCCATGTTCGCGCTCGTTTCGTCGTTGACGCGGTGGGCGGTGCGGCCGGTGAGCTGGGCGCGAAGCATGGTGATGCCCTTGCCGAGTTCGGAACCGAAGCGCTGCCCGCAGATCTCCAGGTAGATGCCAGCGGCACGGCCGAGCTGGGCGAGCCGCACGAGGGCGGTGATGATCCGGTCCCGGCGCTTCTCCTCCTCCTTGCTGGCGAACAGGGCGAGTTCGGCAACCTCATCGACCAAGACCACGACCGGCACCGGCCGCAGGTCCTCGCGCAGGTCCCAGATGTCGGCGGCGATCTCCGCATCCGGCACCGCGACACTGATCCGCTGCTCAGCCCGGATCAGTTGATAGACCTCCTCCATGTGCGACACCAGCGCCTCCAACAGCTCCAGGGCGGTGTCGGGGTTGTCGGCCAAGGCGGAGAACCGGCGGGCCAGCGGGAACAGCTCAACGCCTTGCTTGCAGTCGATACCGACCAGGGCGACGTCCATCGGGGCCAGCCCGGCGACCAGGTTGCGCTGGTAGACGGACTTGCCGGACTCCGTAGCCCCCAAGGTCAGGCCGTGGGGAACGGCGCGGTAGTCGCGGTAATGCACCGAGCCGTCCTCCCGCAGCGCGACAGGAACCCGCATCGGACGCGTGTCGGTCTTGGCGGGCATCTGGACCTGCTTGAGCACGTCGTAGCCGGTCATCCGCACCTCGACCACACCCGAGCGGACCTCACGGGAGGTCACGCCGTACATGCCGAAAGAGTGGCGCAGCCGGTCCGTGGCCGCCGACACGTCGAAGGCATCCTGACCGGGGCGGAGCTTGAGCCGCAGGACCAGGCCGGTCCTGGTCGGTCGTAAGCGCAGGATGCGCGGTACCCGGGACTCAGGAACGGGCCGGTTGGCTACCCGGGCCAGGGCCAGGCGCCAGCGCGAGGGCGGGACCGCCAGGCCGCAGGCGTCCATGACCGAGGCGTAGCGGACCAGGACCCGCGCCGTGGCGACGATGACCCCGAAGGTCAGCCAGTACCAGGCGGGGCGCCGCCACCGCAGGAGACCCGCAGCGGCGACGACCACAACCACAGCGACCATGAACCAGGTCATGATCAGGCCGCCTCAGACGCCGAGCCGGTAGCGGCCAGCGAGGTGACCGCGACCGCGCGGAACGCGATGCCGTGCCGCTTCTGGCCGTTGAACTCGTTCTCCCACGGCCGGGCAATCAGACCGGTGAGGGCGACCGGGGTGCCCATGGCCAGGTCGCTGGAGATACCGGGCTCCGGGACGGTGATGGACAGAATCTCGACTTCGTCGTTGGCCGCGAACATCACGTCCACGGTCATCAGCTTGACGCCGTCGGCGTCGATGGCGATCTCGCCGGTACGGCGATCCTTGACCTTGGGCTGCGGGGCCTTCGCGACCATCACGGTCGCGCCGGAGGTCTCAACGGGGATCTGACGCACAGCAGAACACTCCTCTACAGATGCTGGACTTCGTCACTCATGTACATGAGTGACATAGAGAAGAGTGCATGACTCCTATACATGAGTCAACCCGCCGCGAGAGAGAACTCGCGACGGGCTGCGGTGAGTTGAGCGGGCGTCAGTCGGCGGCGGGGATCCGGTACTCGAAAACGAACTGGTCAGCGGCCATGAGGGTGTCGCAGACCTCGACGACGAGCCCTGCGGTGGTACGGGCCTCGCGGATCAGGTGAACTACGGGTGCACCCGGGCTGAGGGCGAGTTCGGAAGCTTCCGCCTTTGAAGCTGGCCGGGCTTGCAGCGTCTCGACGAACTCGGCGAACTCGTGCCCGTGATCCTCGAGTCGGGCGTAGATGCCGCCACCGCCCGGGTTCTCGGCGAACAGCTCTGGGATCTCCTTGACGACGTCCCACGGGAGGTACGAGGAAGCGGTCTCGACCGGAGTGCCGTTGCGGAAGTAGAGGCGTCGGCGGGCGAGCACTTGAGTGCCGGCGGGGACGCCCAGCCGCTGGGCGGCGTCCGCGGGGGCCTCCATGGGTCCGATGTAGAGGACGCTCACCTTGGCGGTGGCGCCGGACTGTGCGGACTCCGCGAGGTACGCGGCCTTGCCGCCCTGGCGGAGCGAGCGCCGGAAGCGGTCCGAGGAGCGGTGCCGTACCGGCGGCCGGTCTTTCACGATCGAGCCCTTGCCGTGCCGGGTCTCGACGAGCCCGCTGGCCCGCACCTCGACCATGGCCTTGCGGATCGTGCCGCCGGAGACGCCGTAGCGCTCCACCAGTTCCGACTCACTCGGCACCATGTCGCCCGGCTTGAGCACGCCCGCCCGGATCTGCTGCACGATCTCGTCTGCGATCTGCACGTATCGAGGCCCGGACCTGCCTCCTTCTACTGCGGTTCCCATAGTCCTTTCCCGCCTCCTATGCTCCTGTACATGAGTCAATCACAGGAAGCAACCTCGCCGCCGCTGCACTCCGTATCCGTTGCGGGAGTGGTGGTGCGCGAAGATGGACGCCTCCTGGCGATCCGCCGAGCGGACAACGGAACGTGGGAGCTCCCCGGCGGTGTGCTCGAATTGGACGAGACCCCAGAGGCTGGCGTAGCCCGCGAAGTCTGGGAGGAGACAGGCATCCACGTCGAGGTGGACGAACTCACCGGCGTCTACAAGAACACGACCCGAGGCGTGGTTGCCCTGGTCTTCCGCTGCAAGCCCTCCGGTGGCGTCGAGCGCACGTCCAGCGAGTCGACAGCCGTTTCCTGGCTCACGCCCGACGAGGTCAGTGAGCGCATGTCCGAGGTCTATGCGATCAGGCTCTTGGACGCCCTAGACGGCGCTGGCCCCCACGTTCGAAGCCACGACGGCAAGCAACTCATCCCAGCGGGATAGAACTTTCCCTACTTCATCAAGGCCCGCGCACGGCGCGGGCGCGCGCCGCCTCTACGGCGCGGCCTGCCTCCTGTCTCCGCCCCGGCTGGCCGCGCCCGGCGGCGCGCTCGGCGGCTGCGGGCATGCATGGGAGACACCCTCTGTGGCTGGGGCGGTCGGCTCCACGGCTTTAGGCAGCCACTTTGGGGCGAGCCTCTAAGATCATGGCCCCAACGTCGTGCTTTAACGGGCAGGTCCACAGACTGCCCGACTCGCCGGAAGCTTACGGGGCCATGATCACTCGCCCCAAAGCAGCTCCAGCCCAAAGCCGCTCCACCGACCTTGCCATTCCGACTGCAGCTATTGAATGACTCCGATCGCCCTTCCGTAATTATTGATTTTTCCGAGTACATAATTCGCGATGGCCGCTCGACCCGTCTTGGCGCGCCACATCAATTCCAGGCGAATAGGCGCCCCGCCTTTGAGGCAATAAATATCGCTATTGAAGACGAGATCCGTCCCCAGGTTCCTTTCAGTCTCATAGCTATCAATTAGCCCTGTTTCAACCAAACCGCGCCCTAGAGCATCATTCAAGAGGCCGTCATTAGTCCTCGAAATTTCAGAGAGCTTTGCGAACGCTTCCTTGGTATTGGAACCAGGCTTGGGTCCGCGCTTCCTAGTGCCCAGCGGCTTATCTTGCAACAAGATACCCAAATCACTCTCAACAAGCCGTCTAGCTGCGCTACCATCCTTTGCCGTGATCATATCTTTAGACTGCATCACTTTATGCAGCTCAGAACTACCATAGGTCCTCGTCACGGCAAGCATGCAGACCATGTCCATGTTAACAATGCGGGCATCTAGAACCGTACCCAAAATACCCGTTTGCTCCGGGTGCCTCTTAAGGTCGCTGACGACGTTTGCACCGGTGGAGCTCAAGAGGCGATCGACGTCGGCAGCGGAGAATCCTCCCCTCGTCAAGGCCGCAACGTCGCCTTCCACGTCATTGCCGGAGACGGTTAGTGTCCACAGGCGGTAGCGTTCTTTCGTGAGGAGCTTCTCCACACGGGCTCCAGCACGAACTGCGGCCGATCGGATCCGAGCGAGATAGTTACCAATCGTGTCAGACTGCTGGGCGAGATCGTCGGCCAGATCCGCAGAGATACCCAGTGCGTCAAGTGACGCACCTTCGTTCAAGACAGATACGGTCTGCTGGGCGATCCTCGAGTACTCCGTCTTGGGGGGCCCCTGAAAGGAGGTGACAGGACTTGAGACGCCGAAAAGCGCTTCCCGCCCGAGGCTCTCGCCGATCCCAACGAGCATGTCCGTTAGATCGTCCCGGTTAGTGGGCCAAACAACAAGAGACCGCTTCCCAGCCTCCGACCTGACGAATTGATTGATCTCATGCATAGCGGACTCGATCTCCGATCCAGAGACGTCGCCCAGGGCCTCTCGCCCCTCAAATACGATCACAGTGTTCTCTGAGGTTGCGGCTTCACGGAGAGCTTGGCCCACATTCGCATCTCGGGCGATGCGAAGAGTCGAGATGCGCTGACGAAAGAAGCCGACGGTGTCAAGAAAAGTCGACTTCCCCGCTCCGGACGTCCCTCGCAGGATCATGAGCGAACCGCGATCGGCGGCGCGCATGTCCATGAAGCGCTCGTCGATCTCGTCGAGCATGGGTTCGACCGGAATGATGATGGAGGTCAGCGCCTCGTCTCCAAGGTCGCGAAGCCGCTCGAACCGGTCCGGGATGCGCAAGTTGTTGACGTCCATGGCCTCATTGTGAGGGATGTATGACAGCAAGTCAGCTAATCGCCGTAAGATCCCCAGGTCAGAGCCTCCCGACCTGATCGCCTATCAGCGACGGGCGGACGCTGCGGCGGATCAGCCGACTGCTGCCGTATCTCGACTTCAGGCAGAAGGTATTGGGCTCGCTGGAGGCTCGGGTGAGGTTACGGCTGCATAGGTGGGAGTCCCCTGCCGAGCGACCACTCTCGGGCCGTCCGAGGCCAGTCGACGTCGCCCCACGCTGATAGGAGCCCACGGCATCCGACCAAGGCAGAGTCGTGGGCCTCGTCAGTCCCGCTGGTCAGCGCGACCGGTGATCAGTAGACCGGTATGGCAGGCCCCACTAGGTCGCATCTGACGGCAGTGACGGCAACGCTGACGGCAACGACGACGGACGGCAGCAGCACTCGGCGACCCGGCACGATAGAGACACGAGACGATCTGACTGGCCTACCACAACATGCCCGCATCTTCTAAGCGCTTGGCCGCAGGTTCGAGTCCTGCCGGGGGCGCAAGTCTCCGCCCTCCCTTCTGGGAGGGCTTTTTGCTGGTCAGGGCACATACCAGTCGGCATCCTGCGGGCCGCGAGGTCAGTCGGCGGACGGCCGCTCGGGAGGATCTCCGGCAGCTTCGAGCCGCCACTTCAGGTCAGGTAGCTGGCCCTCGACGCAGCGGGCGTAGGTCGCCAGGAGCATGGCAGCGCTGTTTCCGGCCCACTCGGCTACCTGGACGGGTGGGATCCCGTCGTTCAGCCACTTCGTCAGGCGCGTGTTCCGGTTGCCGAGGACGCGCTGTCCGGTAGGCGACTCGAAGACGTGCGGAGGCAGTGCGGCCTTACGCGTGCTGCGCCACGCCCGACGGAACCGGCGAGGATGCGGCCCGACTCGCCTTGGAACAGCAGGTCACCCGGCTTGAGCTGTTCGTCCTCGATGTGCTGCCGGAGAATGCGTGTCAGGGCGGGATGCCCAGAGCGATCAACCCGGAGACAGCGAGGCCGACCAGTTCCAGCGCGACGGTGGACACTACCGGGTGGTCCCACGAGGGGCGTCGGATCGAGCCGCTCCCGCTGTCCTTCTCATCGGCCACGTCGTGAGAGTAACCATCGACAGGGCGAGCGTCGCCTGATGCGGCACCAGATCAGGGCGTCCCGTGCCACTCTCGTGCCATAACCAGGGGCGACTCACGGTGAGTCAGCGGCAACAACCGAGCACGCGCGGGGACTTCACCCAAGACAGGTCGCCGCAGCTCACGCCGCCTACCGCCCAACCTCACTCCCAAAGCGGTGATCGACTGCAGCCCGTGCCCTTCGCGTGCCCGGTCCAGCGGGAAACCACGGAGGACAACGGCCACTCACGAGAGCGAGACACGAGAGCGGCCCCCGACCTACTAACCCGGTCAGGGGCCGTTGTCACTGCTCTCAGAGCGGAGGCGGTGGGATTTGAACCACGGTGACATCACTGCCACAGGCGGCCACCGGCCTGACCAAGACAGATCAGGGACCAGTGATCGCCTTGATCGTGTACGGGTACGACTCTTGCTGCCAGGTGGTCGTGAACACGGCCGTCGGACGCGCTGCGACCTGTGGCACGCGGCCGTCCGTCGTGAGCGTCTTCGCGCTGCCGAAGGTGCCGGAGCGGCTGACCAGCCGGGCGGTGGCCTTCGTGACGCTGTACGGCGGCGTGGAGATGGCCGTGGTGGTCTGCGACACCAGCATGCCGTCGCCGTCGTCGTCCAGAGCGAGGTCGGGGCGGTCGCCGGCGCCCAGCGACGTGATGGCGCCGAGGGTGCCGCCGGCGGAGAGTTTGCGGCCGTACAGCTCGCGCTTGCCGGCGTTGTTGCGGACCCACACGATCATCGAGTCGCCGTCCAGGTCCGTACCGAGGGTGTGGTGGAAGTCCACGTTCTCCGCGGATGTCGAGATACGCAGCGGGTTCGACAGCGTGCCGGTGTGGCTCCAGCGCGAGGCCCAGACCTGCGAGCGATCGCCGCCGCCGGAGTGGTAACTGATCACCGCGTCGCCGTCCCGGTCCACGCCGACCCGAACCATGCCGAAGCCGCCGTACGCCGCGATCGGCGTGGTGAGTACCTTCGCCGTGGAGATCGAGGTCGCGGTCATCCGCTTGGCCACCACCTCGGAGCCGCGTACCCAGGCGACGACGAACTGACCATTGCGGTCCACGCCGATGGCCGGCGGCTCCGCCGAGCCCGAGCCGAGTGTGTGCACCGCGCCAAGCGTGCCGTCGAGCTTCAGCCGACGGGCCACCGCGTACCAGCTGCCGTCGCGGATCTCCGTCCACGCCACCATCGAGCTGCCGCCGGGCGTCACGGCGACCGAGGGCGTGGTTGCGGGCGACCCGGGAGTGGAGAGCATCTGCAGCGAGCCGACGAGGCTGCCGGAGGACGCGACCCGGCGGCCGACGACGGTGCTGTCCTGCTGCCACACCACCGACGAGTCGCCGGTGTCATCGGAGTCGGCCCGCACCCAGCTGATGGCGCGGCCGTCCGGGGACAGGGTGCGGGTCGCACCCAGGGTGCCGTTTGCGTACTTCACCCGGGTCTGTACACGGAAGTAGGAGCTGTTCGCATTGTCCATGGCTGCCCAGGCGAGCAGTGCATCGCCGGAACGGTCGATGGAGACCTGGGGGTCGTCCTGGCCGGACCAGCCGGACGCGGTGACATTCCACGCGGACGTCCACGCGGCGCCGGCGTTCACTACGAGCGTCGCGGTGAGCGCGATTCCGACCACGGTCGCCACGGCGCCTGCGCCGATGAGGCGGCGCTTTACCGAACGCCGGTGACGTGCTGCCTGAGGTGCCACTCTTGTATCCCTTCCAGGGCTGCCATGGCCTCCACGGCAGCGGGGCAGTCCCATGCGACTGCTCGGTAGGTACAGCGGCGTTGCGTGCGCATACGTCACATGAGCAACACAGGTCCCCTGCCCTGATTACCTGAGTACCTGTAGCCGGGCCGATGCGGATCCGCCCAGCAGGCGTATGCGCTGGAACAGTTCGTCAGGAGCACCGTGGGCCTCGAGACGGGTGGGAGCGGTGGCGGGCCGGCCAGGTCCCCTGCCCCGTCACGGTCGGCGGCCATCGCCACGACCGAGGCCACGAAGAACCCGACCGGTACCGGACAAACGATGCCCGCGCGACGCGCGGACCTGCCCCAGCGAGAGGCTTCCGGCACCACCGCCTCCGGCGCGATCATGGCCCCCTGGAACCGGATCACGGACCGATCCGTTTGTCGCTCCGGGTACTGACTCACAGGCCGTGAAAGGGGCACGCCATGCGGCTGCGCTGCGCTGTACTGGACGACTTTCAGAAGGTGGCGGTCGAAGTCGCCGACTGGACACTCGTCGCGGACGACGTGGAGGTCGTCGTCTTCGACCGGCACATCGAGGGCGAGGACGCCCTGGCCGCGGCCCTGGCCGGCTTCGACATCGTGGTGACCCTGCGCGAGCGCGTGCCGTTCCCCGGCTCGCTGATCGCCCGGCTGCCCCGGCTGAAACTGCTCGTCGCCTCCGGCATGCGGAACTCCGTCATCGACTACGCGGTCGCCGAGGCGCACGGCGTCACGGTGTGCGGCACGGCCAGTTCCTCCACGCCGCCCGTCGAACTGACCTGGGCGCTGTTGCTCGGCCTCGCCCGGGGCATCGTCGAGGAGAGCAGCGCCCTGCGCTCCGGTGGCCCCTGGCAGAGCACCGTCGGTGCCGATCTGTACGGTCGGCGGCTCGGGTTGCTCGGCCTGGGGAAGATCGGCAGCCGGGTCGCTCAGGTCGGGCTCGCCTTCGGCATGCACGTGAGCGCCTGGAGTCAGAACCTCGCCCGCGAGCGCACCGACGAGATCGGCGTCGAGCTCGCCCCCTCCAAGGAGGACCTCCTCGCGAGCAGCGACTTCGTCTCGGTCCACCTCGCGCTGAGCGACCGCACCCGCGGCCTGCTCGGCCCCGCCGAACTCGCCCTCCTGAAACCGGCCGCGTACTTGGTCAACACCTCACGCGCGGCCATCATCGATCAGGAGGCCCTCCTCGCCGCTCTGCACGAGGGCCGGATCGCCGGCGTCGGCGTCGACGTCTTCGACATCGAGCCCCTGCCCGCCGATCACCCGATGCGCACGGCCCCTCGCCTCCTCGCCACCCCGCACCTCGGCTACGTCTCCCGGGCCAACTACGCGACGTACTACGGCCAGGCGGTCGAGAACATCCAGGCGTTTCTGGCCGGTTCGCCGATACGGCTCCTGGCACAGTGAGGTGTGTGTGCCGCCCGGGAACCGTCCTGCACGGTGGTCATGGCGCCTGTGTCGGCGGCGGCTGCGACCGCAAGTCACCGCGGTGAGCGCCCACAGGTCTCGCCGTGCCCGTTCGCGTGCCGCGCGTACGCAGCCGCGACCGTACCCGGCTCGTTCGGACTACGCGTACCGGTAGATCCGGCTCTGGTCCTCCATCTGGGCCGGCGTGACGTCCCACGGCGGCATCTTCTGATTCCGCGCGACGACTCGGCCGCGTTGAGCGTCGCCCCGGGCCAGCGGCTTGGCGGGGAGATAGCGGGCGCCTTGGTGCCGCCGCTGCCAGCGGAGCCAGAGAAGGTCCACAAAGGCGTGATGCATCCAGAACACGGGGTCGTTGACCGATGCGCCACCCATCATGTGGCCGCCGACCCAACGGTGGACCCGGTTGTGGGTGCGCCACGAAGCGGAGCCCCGCCCGGGCCCCCACCCTTCGATCTTGTTGCGGAACCCTTTGGCCGACCCGGAGTGCCACGGTGCCGTGTCGTAGACGGGGTCTTTGAGGGCCGCCTCCAGGTCCTTGGCCGTCGGCAGCGCGATCGGATCCCGGGGACGGCCCAGCTCACGCGTGAGGAACTCGGTGTCCGTGACTCCCACCTTGATCGTCCACTTGCCGTTGCGGTGGGCGAAGGGGCCGGACATCACCTGCCGGTCGGAACGCCGCCCGGTGCCGCCGAGCAGGTCGTCGGTCCACGGTACGGCCGTCCGCTTGCGGTCGCGCGTCCAGTCCCAGTACGGCAGGGTCACCGAATCGTCCACGCGCCGCAGCGCGCTCTCCAGGTCCAGCAGGAATTTGCGGTGCCAGGGCAGGAAGGATGGCGCCATGTGGGCGGCGCGCAGGCCGGCCTCCCCGTCGGGGGTGAAGTACTCGATGTGCGTACGCACGAAGTCGTCGTACTCACCGCGCCGTTTGAGCTCCAGCAGCGCGTTGACGAACCGGCGCCGTTCGGACCGGGTGAGTGTGCTGACGTCCTTACGCGTGTACACCACGGCGATGCTCCCCCTCGGCGTGCTTGTTCCGGTTCACCGTATGGCTGTCCTCCATGCGACTGTGCCGCTCACCCATCGTGACCAGCCGTGCGTCGGGGCCGAGTTCGTCGACGGCTGCGCGCGCGGCGGCGAGCGGAGTCGCGTACGACTGATAGTGGTCGACCATGCTCATCCAGCTGCCGTCGGCCCGGCGCATCAAGTGCAACGGCCGCCCGTCCACGGTGACGTGCCACTCGCTCGGCCCGCCCTCCCCGGGCCGCCCGGCGTCATGTCTGACGCCTGCGATGCGGCGTCCCCGATACGTCTCGTCGAAGCGCTCCTCGCCGCCGGCCGGTCCCGGCCCCTTCTCGTCCGCTCCCGACTCGCTCGGGGTTGTCCCGGACGCCGCCAGTACCGGTGCGAGCGCCACCGAGAACGCCGATGCGCACAGCCCCCACAGCACCCGGCGTCGCACCGTGGTCCTGGCCGCGTGGGCGGGCGACGGCGCAGGGTGCGCGGAGCCGGATGCCACAGGGGTGACCGTCGCGGGCGCCTCGGGGCGCGCTGGTTGTGGCCGAAGTGGTTTGCCGGTTCGCAATGCCTGCCTCTTCCTCGCCCTGAATAGGGCGGTCCACATGACACACGCTCGACGGGCCACTCGCCTGCGCGACGTGATCGGCCCGGGGTTCCCTCTCAGCCCTGCGCCCGCGGTCCGCATGCCTGCGGTGACTCGGACCACCAGGGGGAATTGCTACACCGCTTACAACGAGCCCTCGCGCGAGCGGAAACCGTGCTCGCCGAAGATTGCGCCGCCCCACGCGGAAGGTCACCCGAATGAAGGGCACGTCATATCCGTTCCTCATCCCGCATCAGCACGCAGGGGAAAGGCACGGTTGCGGCCATCAGCAGGCGAGTTGAGGACCGGCATCCGGTCGGCTGCGCTCGGCGCCAGGCGGTCCAACGGCGGCCGGGGCGAGGCGTGAGCGCTCGCCGCCGGACAGCAGGAGTCGGCTCAAAGCCACCGTCGGCCCCTGGTTGGCCGTTGGGTCCGGAACCGGCTCGGGTGCCGGACGTCACGCGTCCGGCACCCGGAAGGGATTAACCGCTACCGACGGGACAAGGCCCGTCCTCGCCGGTAGAGGATGACGCCACCCGCCAGCAGGACCGCCGCTGCGCCCGAGGCCGCGATCATCTCCCCACCTCCGGTGTCGGGGAGGGAGGGGCGGTCCGTCGGAGGCTTGGTGTGCGGGGGAGTCGAGGGCTCCGGCGTGGACGGCGTGTCACCGTACCCGTCGTCGTCGCCGTAGCCGGGCTCCTCGTGGCCATAGCCGTCGTCACCGTAGCCAGGCTTCTCGTGGCCGTAACCGTCGTCACCGTAGCCGGGCTTCTCGTGGCCGTAACCGTCATCGCCGTAGCCGGGCTTCTCGTGGCCGTAGCCGGGCTTCTCGTGGCCGTAACCGTCGTCGCCGTAGCCGGGCTTCTCGTGGCCGTAGCCGGGCTTCTCGTGGCCATAGCCGGGCTTCTCGTGGCCATAGCCGTCGTCGCCGTAGCTGGGCTTCTCGTGGCCGTAGCCCGGTTCCTCGTCGCCGTAACCGCCGTCGTCGTCCCCGTAACCGCTGTCCTCGGACGCCGAGGGCTTCACCTGCGTCGGCAGCGGGCTAGGAGACTGCGTGGCACCGGGGCCGTCCGGCTCCTCCGGCTCCTCACTGCCGTAAGAACCCTCGGCCTCAGCGCCGTCCTCGTCCCCACTCACGACGGCGACGCTCTCGTCGTCACCCTCGTCGTCGCCACGCTCGTCGTCGCCACGCTCGTCGTCGCCGTAGTCGCTGTCCTGGGACGACGCCGAGGGCTTCACCTCGGCCGGCAGCGTGCTGGGAGACTGCGCGGACGTCGTCGCAGCGGAGCCGTCCGGCTCCTCCGACCCTTCACTGCCGTAAGAACCTTCGGCCTCAGCGCCGTCCTCGTCCCCGCTCACGGCAGCGACGCGGCTGCTGCCGTCCGTGTCATCGCTGTCGTCGACAGCGGATGCGGCGGCCGACTGCTTGTCCTTCAGCGTGGCCAGGGCGTGCTCGACCGCCGCGTCGGCGCGGCTCTTGTGCTCGTCCAAGCCGTCGATGCGAGCGGTGTCGGGGGCATCGTTCGACCCCTGTGTGGTGGTGCCGCTGGTGCAGCCGTTCCCGGAGGAGGGGCCATTCACGGCTGCCTCACCGGAGGAGTTGCCGCAGGCTTGGGTGAGGGCCTCGCCATGCGAGTCCGCCAACGCCGGAATGCCGTACAGGGGCAGAAAGCTCGTCGCGGCCGCAGCCACAACCAGCCCCTTGCTCAGTTTCTTTCGCATCGTCGTCTTCCTGCTCAGGAAAGAGGAAAGGGGAACAGCCGACCCTGGCCCAGAGGAGGAAAGCGTCAGGGTAGGCCCGTGCCGCAGCCATTCAGCCGACGCGTCAACGGCTCTTCACCACTGACGGACCGGCAGCTGCTGCGGGAATCCGGTACAGGTGCACCGAGAAATCGATTAGGGAGCGGCTGGGCGAGTTCCGGATCACCGAGCTATGTGCCACGGCGTACGGAATTCGTCAGCGTTTCCCTCTCTTCTTGCGGCGGGGGCCCGGGGAGGCTTCTCTCCTCCCGTAGTTTCTCCTCCGCCTGATTTTCTGGCTGGTCCAGTGGTGGGATGCGGTGAAGTGCCAGTACCGACAGCCCGAGCACCGGTAGATGCGGTCAGGGGTTTTCTCCAAAAATGACTGCTTGACCAGCCAGACCCTCGCCTCGGATTTGGTACGGAACGACGCTTTCCGTGTATCCGGGCATCGCGGCAAGATGATCATACCACTCACACGCCCTCAATATGCGATTCACAACGCCCTTCAACTGAAGGGCGGAACCGATGGTGCATCCGCAGGAATGGTGCATCAAGCGGGTGACACTCTTACGGACCAACGGTCTTCAAACTTCGTCCGTACGGCCCCTATTTGAAAGATGATGCGAGGGTGCGTTAATCGGATGACAGAAGCTCGCCCGGCCCGCGGTTCACGGATTCCCCGGCCGCCTTAAAAGGCGGCCATCGGGAAGGACGGTCGCCTCCGGCACTTCATGTGATTGACGCAATGGAACGGAAAGCGCCCCTCCCTCCGTCAATGAGGATGCTCACCTCATCCGCCCGTCAGGGAGAGACGCTTTCAGGTCGGGCTCCATCCCGAGGAATCGAGATGAGGCCCCTGACCGCCGAACGGTATTCGAACGATCAACCCCCGGCCCCAGTGGACTCAGGCCGTTCAGACAGCCGCGTCGATGAGGTCCGCGAGCTCCACCGTGACCGTGGCCGTAGCGGTGTTGGTGTTGGTGTTGGTGTTGGTGTTCGTGTTGTTGTTCTCGTTAACGATGACAATGGAGTCTTCGGAGCCGTTGTCGTCGTTGTCGCAGGCGGCGCTGGCAGCGGAGGCGGAACCCGCGAGGAGGGCCACCGCAGCGAGGGTCGACGCAGCTCCGCGCTTCATGGTCATGCGCATTATTGTCTCCGTTCCTTTTTCTTCCCCGTTGGAAGAACGAAACCGATATTGCCGCGACACCGGAGACCGCACAACTTGAAAGGCCTCTGAGCCCCGAACTTCACTCATATGGCCCTGTGCTGCAGCTGCTGTTGGTGCTCGAGCACTCAGGCCGGCCGACGGAAACGGCCGCACCGCAACGGCGAATCACACGAATAAACCAAGAGGACCGACCGCCACAGGCGACCGGTCTCTGAGGACACATCGAATTACCCTGGAACCACTCGGGGGCGACGGTAAACGAAATGCGCGGCTCGAGGCCGCGCATTCGCTTAGCTTGCCACCGTTCGAGAGGAGCTCCTCTTCTTCGGCGGATGAGGATGTGACCCCATCCGCCAGTCAGAGAGGAACGCTGTAGGTCGAGCCACGATCCCCGAGAGAATCGAATGGCCGTTGAACTGGACTCGAACGATCACCAGCCGACTGCATTGGGCTCAGCCCAGTGTTACAGGACCGCCAGCAGGAAGCCCAGGAGGCTCGGGTCCGAGGCGCTCTGCGCCGCAGCCGGAGCGGCCGCGGGGGCGGCAGCGGGAGCGGGAGCGACGTCGGCCTCGTCGAGGAGCTCGATCGAGGCGGTGGCCGTCGCCGTGTTGTCGTTGTCGTTGCTGTTCGAGTTGGTGTTCTCGTTCTCGTTGACGATGACGATGCCCGGCTCGTCGTCGTAGTCGTTGGCGCTGGCAACCGAGGCGGAACCCGCGAGAAGGGCAACGGCAGCGAGAGCCGACGCGGCCCCGCGCTTCACGTTCGTGCGCATTGATATCTCCGTTCTGTGTCTTCCAGGCTGGAAGGACGAAACCAGTATTGCCTCAACTCCGGGGCACGCTCCACTTGGAATGCGCGTATACCCGGAACTTCATCCACATGGCCCTCTGAGGCAGATCATATGAATGCGGAATTCCCAGGTCGCGACGGGTCGCTCAGCCCTTCGGAGTAATGACACACCGGTTAACCGACAGAGTTGGACCACGCCCTCATCCCTCGACCGATCGCGCGGCCGGTCGTGCGCCACGGTGACAGTGCTGCCGATACGCCTGACGTACATCGGACTTGAGGACCGTCTCGACGTGATCTTGTGCCGGTGAAGGCTGGTGACGCTCGGAGGGTGTGGGGAGCTGCCGCGCCGGCAGTCACCGGTGAGGCGCTCCTGCGGCTGAAACTGGGGCGGGGTACGCCGACTTGGGCGTGGACGAGGATGGGCCGCCCGGTCGGTCGTTGCCGCCGGACTGTATACGACAGGATTCGCCACACCTGAGACATGGGGACCGGCCAGCTGGAAGGGCGCGGTCCTCTCATGGCGGCCGGCCCTGCCTCACGGCCGCTCGGGCGGTTGACGCACCGCTGGACGGTGGTGCGCTGCCTGGGGGCCTCGCGGTCGAATGCCGGTGGCCTGCTGCCCGGCTTCCCCGGCGAAGCCGGTGTCCGGCGGGGGGCGGGACCGTTCGCGGCGCGCCGGGGGTACACACGGACGGCCATCGCGTAAGTCGAAGCGGGTGCATCGCCGGCCTGTCCGGCGGTGAGGCCGAACCGGCCTGTCCGGCGGTGGGGACGAAGACGAGGGGCGGCAGTTGCCGTCGGCTGCGCGGTGGGTCTCAGTGGTCGGTCCACCGCGGGACCGGCGCAGGGGGCAGTCGTCCGGCTCGTCGGCCGGGGCCCGTTCGACGGGCCCCGGCCACGCGTCGGTGAGCCCGTGCGGTGTTGGAGCACCTGGGGGCCGGTTCAGGTCCTCGTCGGCGTCGGCCTGGGCCGTCACCGAGGAGGACCCGCTCGCATCGACCACCTCACGGCGGTCCTGCCATCGGCCGCATGGCGCCGGCGGTCCTGGACTGTACCTGAGTGCCGGTGACGGCCGTCGCCCACTCAAGCCTTGGGGATCGCCGAGTGGGCGGCAGCGGTGTCGTCAGAGGACTGCCGGAGAGGAGCTACGTCAGCCGCAGATCTGGAAGCTCTCACCATCGGTCTTCAGCGTTGCGCAGACCGGGGCCCTGGGCGCGGTGACCGTGACGCTTTCCTCGACGCCCGCCTTGACGGTCTTCTCCACCTTCGCGAGTTCCATGTCGCCCGAGGTGATGCGGACACTGACGGTCCGCGCCTGGTCGCAGGTCACGCTGACCGTGAACTGCTTGGTCAGGTTGTTGGTGACCGCGTGGCTGCCGACGCTGCAGGGAAAGGGCTCCTGAGGAGCGGCCTGCGCGGGCGCGGCAGCGATGAGCGGTGCTGAAGCCAGCAGCGCGGTGGCCGCACAACGGAGCATGCGAGGAGGCATTGGTTCTCCAGGGTGTTCAATTCGGCCGACCGCACGGGCGGCCGGCCGCTCGATCTCGGCGCGAAATGTTCCTTAAGCGCCTTTGGCGGGAAGATCCGACCACGCTCGGTACGAGCTCTGCAACACGCGAACCCCGCAGATCCGCCACTCGGGTGACGGGCGTTCGAGATCCCAGGGCCGGACGTCGTCGCTCCGCGAGCTGAAGCTGCCGAAGACCCCGGCGCATGACGCGTGGAGGGCCGAAGGAACCGGCCACGCCGGCACCAGCCGCTCGACGGAGGCCTGAGAACTCCCGCACTGGCCAAGGGGTGAAAGGCCCCCTAGGACACCACGTCCTTACGGGCGAAACCGCGGAAGGCCAGGGCGAACAGCACGAGCGCGTATGTCACGGAGAGCGCCGTGCCCTGGATCATGTCCGTCCACTGGAGCTGAGGCTGGACCGCGTCGAGCCACGCATACTGCCAGTGCGCGGGCAGGAAGTCCCGCCAGTCCCCGAGGGCCGTCACCTCGTCGAGGACGTTTCCGATGATGGTCAGGAACACCGCACCGCCGACGGCGCCGAGAGGCGCGTCGGTTCTGGTCGACAGCCAGAACGCCAGCCCGGCGGTGACGAGTTGGGAGACGAGGACGTACGCCACGACGATCACCAGGCGCTGCGCGGCGGTGCCGGAGGGCAGTGAGCCTCCGGTGGGGAGCTGCAACGGGCCCCAGCCGTAAGCGGCCGTCCCGACGGCAAGGGCGACGACCGGCAACAGCACGAGGGCGGCAAGGCTGAGGCCGAGTGCGACGACGAGTTTGGACCACAGCAGGCGTGCTCGGGGCACCGGCGCCGCGAGGAGGTAGCGCAGGGAGGACCAGCTCGCCTCCGCTGCGACCGTGTCCCCGAAGAACAGCGCCACGGGGACGACGAGCAGGAAACCGGCGGAGGCGAAGAGGTTCACGGCGGCGAAGTTGGCGCCGGACGCCGTGGCCGAGTCCATGAGGTTCACCCGGCCGTTGTCCTGGTCCGGCTCACCACCGATCTGGAAGGCGATGAGCAGGACGAACGGCAGGGCGAACATGATCGCCCCCATGACAAGGGTGCGCCGTCGCTTCACCTGCCTGACCAGCTCCACCCGCAGGGGCAGCGTGCGGCCCGCGCGGTAGCCGGACGCGACCTGAGGGGGACCGGCCACGACGCTGCTCATGCTTCAGCTCCGATCAGAGTGAGGAAGGCGTCCTCGAGGCGCCGGTGGGGGCCTACGGACTCCACGGCGACCTGCAGCTGTACCAGCCCGGCGACCAGGCGTGCCGGGGTTCCGCCTGCGTCGAGGCGGACGAGGAGTCCTTCGTCGGTGCGCACGGCCGAGGCGACGCCCGGCAGTGCCCCGACCTTCTCGACGAGGGGCACGTCCAGGGGGGTGGCCGTGCCCACCAGCAGCGTGTCCCCCGAGCCGATGATCTCCGTCACCGGGCCCGCCTGGACGAGCCGCCCGTGGTCCATCACCACCAGGTGGGTGCAGGTCTGTTCGACCTCGGCCAGCAGATGGCTGGAGACGATGACCGTGCGGCCGGCCGCCGCGTACCGGATCATGACCTCGCGCATCTCGCGGATCTGAGGGGGGTCCAGGCCGTTGGTGGGCTCGTCGAGAATGAGCAGGTCCGGCAGGCCCAGCATGGCCTGGGCGATGGCGAGGCGCTGACGCATCCCCTGGGAGTAGGTTCGGACCGGGCGGGCGAGGGCATCGCCGAGGCCCGCGATCTGCAGCGCTCCGTCCAGGTGCGCGTCCTCGGGCGGGCGGCCGGTGGCGCACCAGTACAGTTCGAGGTTCTCGCGGCCGGAGAGATGCGGCAGGAAGCCCGCGCCCTCGACGAAGGCGCCGACCCGCGACAGCACGGGGGTGCCCGGCCGGATCGCGTGGCCGAAGACGCGGATCTCGCCGCCGTCGGGCTTGATGAGGCCCATCAGCATGCGCAGGGTCGTTGTCTTGCCCGCACCGTTGGGGCCGAGGAGACCCAGTACCTGGCCCTTCTCCACGCGGAAGGACAGGTCCTTGACCGCGTAACGGTCCGTCGACCCGGCGTATCGCTTGGACAGGTCCGTGATCTGCAGCGGCACTTCGGCCAGCGCGGGGTCGGGGGCGGGCGCTACCGTGCGGCGCCGTCCGCTCAGCAGCAGCGCCAGTGCGACGACCGCACCGGCCGGCGGCATCCACCACACCCAGGCGGGCAGCGGGCCCGCACCGCCGGTCCGGCCGAGGGGCATCGGCACCTCGAGCTCGCTCTTGAGGGAGACGGTGTACGTCGCCGGAGTCGTCGGTGAGGCGTAGGCGAGGTCGGTCGAGGCGAGGACCAGGCGGAGCCGGTGACCTTCGGCCACCTCGTGATCGACGGCCGGGAGGGTGACGCTCACGTCCTTGCCTGCCTTCGCGCCCTCCACTCTGAGGGGCGTGACGAGTTGCGAGGGCAGTACCGGCCGGGTGCCGTCGCGGCCGACGTCGTACAGCTTCGCGAAGAGCACGGCGTCGTCGCTGGTCGAGGTCACGCGCACCGTCACGGTCGGCGAGCCGGTGATCTGCGCGTTCTTGCGGAACGGTGCCGACTCGAATGCGGCGAACTGGCCCGGGAAGTCGAGGGTCGCCCCGATGCCGAGCGAGGACAGCTGGGACAGGCCGCCCGCGCTGCCGAGGCCGGGCAGGGAGGAGACGCCGGGCGGGCTGGCACCGGCCGGGTTGTCGAAGCGCTGCTCGCGCCCGGTGAGGGTGACGGAGTGCCGGCCGCTCGTGAGGCCGGGGTAGGTGTCCTCGGCCACTCCGGTCAGCCTGGGACTGCCGTCGCCGGTGCCGGTGCCGACGGTGCGCGTGACCCGGAAGGCGGGGCCCGTGCCGGCGCCCTTCTCGTCCTTGAGGTAGCGGTCGAACCACGTCTGTACCCGGGCCCGGACGCGGCTGGTCTCGGTGTCGCCGCCGTCGTGACCGCCGGCGATCCAGTCGACGTCGACGGGGGCACCGCCCTCGCGGATCGTCTTCGCCGCCGCATCGGCCTGGTTCAGCGGGAAGAGGGAGTCGGTCCGGCCCTGCACGAGGAGGGTGGGCACCTTGATGCGGTCACCGACGGCGGTGGGTGAGCGTTGCTCCAGCAGTTCGCGCGCCTCGGCGTCCGGCTTCCCTGACGCGGCGACGCGTTCGTACATCCGGCACAGCACGGGCTCGAGCCTCCGGCAGCCGCCACCGGTGTTGACGAAGACGCCGGCCCACAGCTTCTTGAACACGCC
Source organism: Streptomyces sp. NPDC007907 (assembly GCF_042959365.1). Classification (NCBI taxonomy): domain Bacteria; kingdom Bacillati; phylum Actinomycetota; class Actinomycetes; order Kitasatosporales; family Streptomycetaceae; genus Streptomyces; species Streptomyces sp. NPDC007907. The sequence goes on along the minus strand of NZ_JBIBKR010000004.1, from coordinate 324,910 downwards.
GTTCGGGAACAGCGCGTCCGCGAGGTTCCAGTACGTGATCGACGGGGCGATGGCGTCCACCCGGTCGTCGTGGCCCGCCGCCAGCAGCGCGACGGCGCCGCCGTAGGAGGCTCCCGCCATGCCCACGCGCGGGTCGCCGGGCCTGTCGAGCTCGACCTGGGGCTGCTCGGCCAGCCAGTCGATGAGCTTCGAGACGTCGGCCACCTCGCCCTCGGGGTCGTTCAGCCCGATCTTCCCCGTGGACCGTCCGAAGCCGCGCGCCGACCAGGTCATCACCGCGTACCCGTCGCGGCTGAGGTCCTCCGCCTGCTGCCGCACGTCGTCCTTGCTGCCGCCGAAGCCGTGCCCGAGCAGGACGGCGGGGCGGCGGCCACCCGAACCCGCGGTGAAGTACGAGGTGTCGATGCGTACCCCTTCGCCCACGGTCATGAGCCGGTCGGCGCGGTGCACCGGGGGCGGGTCGTCGGAGGCGACGGCCGACGTCACCGTCCATGTACCCGCACCGGCGAGCAGGACGGTGGCGGACGCGGCAGCGATGAACCGTCGCCGTCGCCGTGACCACAGTCCCCGCAGTCCGGGCAGTCGAGGATTCATGCGTCAACGGTAAGGGCTCGATCCGTCGGCAAGTTGTCGACCGGAGAGCGAACCCCGACCCCTCCCCAAGGAGTACGGCTTCTGTGCGCGTACTGCAGGCGTGGTAGGGGGCCGCCTTCTTGAGCGGCTGTCAGGCGGAGTGGGGGCTCCGCTCCGCCCGCTGCGCCCCCCGGAGAGCCGACCGTAACGCTCACGTCCCGTCAGGCCGGGTCGGCGTCCGATGCCGCGTGCGCAACCGACAAGGCCAGGAGGACCTGTTGGTGATCTGTAAGCCCTTAGTGGCCAATAGGGATCAACTGGACTAATACCGCATTGTACTGACCAACGGCCAGGTCATCCTCGACATAGCGTCACCCAACACGTCAGGAAGGCCCTTCAGGATGCGCGAAATCTTCACCGCCCGACGGCGGATCGTCGCAGCGATCTCCGCTGTGGCCGCGGCGGCCGCCATCGGGAGCGGTACCGCTCTGCCCGCCGGAGCCACCCCCTCTGCAGGAAGGATTCTGCAAGAGGGCTCCGCCAACGCGGTCGAGAACAGCTACATCGTCGTACTGAAAGAGTCCGCCGGGTTCAGGGCGAACTCCACGAAAGGCGAAGATCTGGCAGCCAAGTACGGCGCCACCGTGGACTGGACCTACGACGCCGTACTCAACGGCTTCGCGGCCCGTATCAGCGCCTCCGGAGCGAGGAGTTTGGCGGAGGACCCGGCCGTCGAGTTCGTCGAGCAGGACCGGATGGTCCACCTCGAGGCCACCCAGTACAACCCCCCGTGGGGCCTGGACCGCATCGACCAGCCCCGGCTCCCGCGTGACCTGACGTACTCCTACCCGGATACGGCGGGCAAGTCCGCGACCGTGTACGTGATCGACACGGGAGTGCGCATCACTCACACCGAGTTCGCAGGACGCGCCAGATACGGCTACGACTTCGTCGACCGTGACACCACCGCCTCTGACGGCAACGGGCACGGAACACACGTCGCCACCACGGTCGCCGGCAAGACCTACGGCGTGGCGAAGCAGTCCAAGATCGTGTCGGTGCGCGTGCTGGACAACAACGGGGCCGGCACCCTCTCCGGTGTCATCGCGGGCGTCGACTGGGTCACGGTGCGTCGCGTCCGGCCCGCCGTCGCCAACATGTCGCTGGGCGCAGGCGTCAGCACGTCGCTGGACACCGCGGTGAGGAACTCCATCGCCTCCGGTGTGACCTACGCGGTGGCCGCCGGCAACTCGAACACGGACGCCACCTCCTTCTCACCCGCCCGGGTGGGTGCTGCCCTCACGGTGGGGGCCAGCACCTTGACGGACAGCAGAGCCAGTTTCTCGAACTACGGTGCCCGGCTCGACATGTTCGCGCCCGGCTCCCTGATCACAGCCGGCTGGAACACCAGCGACACGGCGACGGCCACGCTCTCCGGCACCTCCATGGCGACCCCCCATGTCGCGGGAGCCGCGGCCGTCTACCTCACCTCGCACCCCAGCGCCGGTCCGGCGACCGTGCACAGCGCCCTGGTGAACGGGGCCACACCCGGAGTCCTCAACAACGTCGGGCCCGGTTCGCCCAACAGGCTTCTCAGACTCGTGCCCTAGCTGATCGATTCCAGAGATCAGGTGTCGAAGGCGGTCCGTGAGTACGGGCCGGGTCCGGTGTGGCCTTCGCGCCTGACTGCTTGACTGCCTGACTGCTTGACGGGAGTTCAGTGGTTGCGCGGGAAGCCCAGGTCGACGCCCGCCGGGGCGTCGGCCGGGTCCGGCCAGCGGGTGGTGACGACCTTGCCGCGGGTGTAGAAGTGCGTGCCGTCGTTGCCGTAGATGTGGTGGTCGCCGAAGAGCGAGTCCTTCCAGCCGCCGAAGCTGTGGTAGCCGACGGGGACCGGGATCGGGACGTTCACGCCGACCATGCCGGCCTCGACCTCCAGCTGGAAGCGGCGGGCCGCGCCGCCGTCCCGGGTGAAGATCGCGGTGCCGTTGCCGAACGGCGAGGCGTTGATGAGGTCCAGGGCCTCCTCGTACGTCTCGGCGCGCAGCACGGTCAGCACCGGGCCGAAGATCTCGTCCTGGTAGGCCTTCGCGGACGTGGGCACCCTGTCGAGCAGCGAGATGCCGATCCAGTGGCCGTCCTCGAAGCCGTCGACGGTGAAGCCGGTGCCGTCCAGGACGACCTCGCAGCCCTCGGCGGCCGCGCCCTCCACGTAGGAGGCGACCTTGTCGCGGTGGACCTTGGTGATCAGCGGGCCCATCTCGGACGTCGGGTCGTCGCCGGGGCCGATCTTGATCTTCTCGGCGCGCTCGCGGATCTTCTCCACGAGCTCGTCGCCGATCGCGCCGACCGCCACGACCGCGGAGATGGCCATGCACCGCTCGCCCGCGGAGCCGTAGGCGGCGCTGACCGCCGCGTCGGCGGCTGCGTCGAGGTCGGCGTCCGGGAGGACCAGCATGTGGTTCTTGGCGCCGCCCAGGGCCTGGACGCGCTTGCCGTTGGCGGAGGCGGTGGTGTGGATGTAGCGGGCGATCGGGGTGGAGCCGACGAAGGAGACGGCCTTGACGTCCGGGTGCTCCAGGAGGCGGTCCACGGCCACCTTGTCGCCGTGGACGACGTTGAAGACACCGTCGGGCAGACCCGCCTCGGCGAGCAGCTCGGCGATCTTGACGGACGCCGACGGGTCCTTCTCGGACGGCTTCAGCACGAACGTGTTGCCGCACGCGATGGCGATGGGGAACATCCACATCGGCACCATCGCCGGGAAGTTGAACGGCGTGATGCCCGCGACGACGCCGAGCGGCTGGCGGATGGAGGACACGTCGACGCGGCTGGCGACCTGCGTGGACAGCTCGCCCTTGAGCTGCACGCTGATGCCGCAGGCCAGGTCGACGATCTCCAGGCCGCGGGCGACCTCGCCGAGGGCGTCGGAGTGGACCTTGCCGTGCTCGGCGGTGATCAGCTCCGCGATCGCGTCCCGGTTGGCGTCCAGCAGGGCGCGGAACGTGAACAGGATCGAGGTGCGCTGGGCCAGCGAGGACTGGCCCCAGGTCAGGTAGGCCTCCTTGGCGGCGGCGACCGCGGCGTCCACCTCGTCGACCGAGGCGAATGCGACCTTCGTCGTCACCTCGCCGGTCGCCGGGTTGGTCACCGGCCCGTACGTGCCCGAGGCGCCTTCGACGGTCTTGCCGCCGATCCAGTGGTTGACGATCTTCGTCATGGCCGGGAACTCCTTCACAGATGGCGGCGTCGGGTGGAGACGTGCCGTTCGTACAGCTCACGTGCCTTGACCGCGGACGGCCGTGTCGCGGTCTCGGCCACGGGTACATCCCACCAGGCCTGCGCGGGAGGCGCGCCCGACACTGTGTCTGCCGTTTGGGTCTCGACGTAGACACATGTGGGAGTGTCGGCCGCCCGGGCCTCGGCGAGGGCCTCCCGCAGGTCCCGGACGGTCTTCGCGCGCAGGACGCGCATGCCGAGGCTGGCCGCGTTGGCGGCGAGGTCGACGGGCAGCGGCGCCCCGGTGTACGAGCCGTCCTCGGCCGGGAAGCGGTAGGCGGTGCCGAACCGCTCACCGCCCACCGACTCGGACAGACCGCCGATCGAGGCGTAGCCGTGGTTCTGGATGATCAGGACCTTGATCGCGATGCCCTCCTGCACGGCCGTCACCAGCTCCGTGGGCATCATCAGGTACGTGCCGTCGCCGACCAGCGCCCATACGGGCCGGTCCGGGGCGGCCATCTTCACGCCGATGGCGGCCGGTATCTCGTAGCCCATGCAGGAGTAGCCGTACTCCAGGTGGTACTGGTCGCGCGACCGGGTCCGCCACAGTTTGTGCAGGTCGCCGGGGAGGGAGCCGGCGGCGTTGATCAGGATGTCCGACGGGTCGGCGATCTCGTCCAGGGCGCCGAGGATCTGGGGCTGGGTCGGGCGGGTGTCGGGTTCGTCCACCTCGTAGCAGGCGTCGACACGCTGCTCCCAGCGCTCCTTGTCGTCGGTGTACTCGGTGGCGTACGGGCCGGCGACCCGGTGCGCGTGCACCCGGAGGGCGTCGGTGAGCTCCTGCAGACCGCTGCGGGCGTCCGCGACCAGCGGCTGACCGGCCAGCTTGTGACCGTCGAAGGGCGCGATGTTGAGGTTGAGGAAGCGCACGCCGGGGTTGCCGAACAGCGTGCCGGAGGCGGTGGTGAAGTCGGTGTAGCGGGTGCCGACGCCGATCACCAGGTCGGCGGTGCGGGCGAGTTCGTTCGCGGTGGCGGTGCCGGTGTGGCCGACGCCGCCGACGTCCTGGGGGTGGTCGTGGCGCAGGGAGCCCTTGCCGGCCTGGGTGGAGGCGACCGGGATGCCGGTGGCCCGGGCGAACTCGTCGAGGGCCTCCTCGGCGCGGCTGTGGTGGACGCCGCCGCCCGCGATGACCAGGGGCCGCTGGGGCGCCCGGATCGTCCGCACCGCCTCGGCGAGTTCGGCCGGGTCGGCGCCGGGCCGCCGTACGGTCCAGACGCGCTCGGCGAAGAACTCCTCGGGCCAGTCGTACGCCTCGGCCTGCACGTCCTGGGGCAGGGCGAGGGTGACGGCGCCGGTCCCGACGGGGTCGGTGAGGACGCGCATCGCGTTCAGCACCGAGGGGATCAGGGCCTCGGGCCGGGTGATCCGGTCGAAGTACTTCGACACCGGGCGCAGGCAGTCGTTGACCGACACGTCGCCCGCGTACGGCACTTCGAGCTGCTGGAGGACCGGGTCGGCGGGGCGGGTCGCGAAGACGTCGCCGGGCAGGAGCAGCACCGGGAGGTGGTTGACGGTGGCGAGGGCCGCCCCGGTGACGAGGTTGGTCGCGCCCGGGCCGATGGACGTCGTCACCGCGTGGGTGGACAGGCGGCCGCACTGGCGGGCGTAGCCGACCGCCGCGTGCACCATGGCCTGCTCGTTGCGGCCCTGGTGGTAGGGCATCTCCTCGGCGTGCTCCAGGAGCGCCTGGCCGATGCCGGCGACGTTGCCGTGGCCGAAGATGCCCCAGGTGGCGCCGATGAGCCGCTGTCGGACGCCGTCGCGTTCGGTGTACTGGGCCGAAAGGAAGCGCACGAGCGCCTGTGCGACTGTCAGTCGCGTCGTCGAGGTCATCGGTGTCCCTCCCTCTGGGTGGTCACGGATACGCGACGGTCACCGCGAACGTTCACACGGCTGAGCGGCGTGCGCCTTGTGCGGTGCACCTCCGAGGTGCGCCTTGTGCGGGAGACCTCCGGCGCGGGGCCGTAGCGGGCGGGGAGTTGTCGCTCGCACTTCGCTCCTGCCAAAGCAAAGCGGCGTCCCGCGCCGGAGGCGATCTGGGCCCGGGACCTGCCCGGGAGAGGGAACGGCCGGACTTCCGCGCCGCCCGGAGGAAGGGCCTGCGGGACCTGCGGGCCGCCCGGAAGGGAGATCTGCCGGACCTCCGCGCCGCCGCCCGGGAGAGGGAACCCTCGGGCTTCGGTGCGGTCGGCCGTGGTGGAGGCGTGAGTGGTCATGCGGCGGCCCTCACAGCAGTCCGACGGCGGTGTCCACGGCGGCGGCCACATCGCCGTCCGCCGGATACAGCAGCGAACGGCCGACCACCAGCCCGCGCACGGTGGGCAGTTGCAGGGCGCCGCGCCACTTCTCGTACGCCCCGTCCTGGTCGTCCCCGACCTCCCCGCCGAGCAGCACGGCGGGCAGGGTGGAGGCCGCCATGACCTCGGCCATGTCGTCGGGGTTCTCGGTGACCGGCACCTTCAGCCAGGTGTAGGCGGAGGTGCCGCCCAGACCCGAGGCGATGGCGATCGACTTGGTGACGGCTTCGGCGGAGAGGTCGTTGCCGACCTTGCCCTCGGGGGTGCGGCGGCTGAGGAACGGCTCGACGAAGACGGGGAGCCTCCGGGCGGCCATGTCGTCGATCGCGCGGGCGGTGGACTCCATCGTGGTGAGGGAGCCCGGGTCGTCGTAGTCGATGCGCAGGAGCAGTTTGCCGGCGTCGAAGCGGAGGCGCTCGATGTCCTCGGGGCGGTGGCCGGTGAAGCGGTCGTCGAGTTCGAAGCTGGCGCCCTGCAGCCCACCGCGGTTCATCGAGCCGAGGACGACCTTGTCGTCCAGCGCGCCGAGCAGGAGCAGGTCGTCGAGGATGTCCGCGGTGGCGAGGACGCCGTCGACGCCCGGGCGGGACAGGGCCAGGCAGAGGCGTTCGAGGAGGTCGGCGCGGTTGGCCATGGCCATGCTGCGGCTGCCGACCCCGAGGGCGCCACGGGCCGGGTGGTCGGCGGCGACGACCATGAGGCGGCCGTTGCCGTTCAGCAGCGGCCGGCGGGTGCGGCGGGCGGCGGCCTCGGCGATCGCCTCCGGGCGGTGGCAGCGCAGGTGGACGAGTTCGGAGATGTTCACGCTCACTGGACGGCCCCCGCGGTGACGGCCGCCTCGATCTCGTCCGGGGTGGGCATCGCCGAGGAGCACTCCAGGCGGGAGGCGACGATGGCGCCGGCGGCGTTGGCGTGCCGCATGGTCTTCTCCAGGTCCCACCCGGCCAGCAGGCCGTGGACGAGACAGCCGCCGAAGGCGTCTCCGGCGCCGAGTCCGTTGAGGACGTTCACCGGCAGCGGCGGGACCTCGGCGCTCTCACCGGCGCTGTTCACCGCGAGGACGCCCTTGGGACCCTGCTTGACGACGGCGAGTGCGACGCCGGCGTCCAGGAGGGCCCGGGCGGCGGCGTGCGGTTCGCGTACGCCCGTGGCCACCTCCACCTCGTCGAGGTTGCCGACGGCGACGGTGGTGTGGCGCAGGGCCTCGGCGTAGAAGGGGCGGGCCGTGTCGGGGTCGGTCCAGAACATCGGACGCCAGTCGAGGTCGAAGACGGTCGTGCCGGCCTTGGCGCGGTGGGCGAGGGCCGCGAGGGTCGCCGTGCGGCTGGGCTCCTCGCTCAGACCCGTGCCCGTGACCCAGAAGACGCGGGCGTCACGGAGGGCGTCGAGGTCGAGTTCGTGGGCGTCGATCTCCAGGTCGGGGGCCTTGGGCCGGCGGTAGAAGTACAGCGGGAAGTCGTCCGGCGGGAAGACCTCGCAGAAGGTGACCGGGGTGGGCAGGCCGGGCACCGGGGTGACCCAGCGGTCGTCCACGCCGAAGTCCCGCAGGGCCTGGTGGAGGTAGGTGCCGAAGGGATCGTCGCCGGTGCGGGTGATCACGGCCGTCCGCCGTCCCAGACGGGCCGCCGCGACCGCGACGTTGCTCGCGGAGCCGCCGAGGAACTTGCCGAAGGACGTGACCTGCGGCAGCGGGACGCCGGTCTGGAGCGGATACAGGTCCACTCCGATCCGCCCCATGGTGATCAGGTCGTACGTCATCGGTGTCCCCTCGATGCTCGGCTCTCCCCGGCTTTCTAGCCCCCTCTCGAAGCCCTGTCAATGTTTTGTCCAGACATTCGGACCAGATCATGACAGCGCTTTCCGTCTGTGGCCGTCCGTCTGTCACGTCCGCTGTGCGCTCTCCGGCGTCCGTATCCAGGGCCGCACCCGGGTCCGCGTTGGTGCCCTCACAGTTCCGTAGTCTTCAGCCCCGCGCCCCCGCCCGCCTCTCCGGACGGCCGGGCACCGGCGTGTACGGCGTCAAGGCACCCCGCCGCCCGTCCCGCGGGCATCTTTGCCCCGGCTATGTCACAAACGCCCCTCTTCTGTCACACATGTCGCGTGTACGCGGGTCTTCCGTCACACCCGGCCCACAGGGCCTGCCCCGTCTCGCCGGGCGTCGTTGACCGGACACAGGCTTGTTGATCGCCAGCGCAGTGCCCGGCTCCCTCGGACGGCCGCCCACGGTCGCCGCCGTGGTGCGCGCGGGGAGGTGCACGTCATGACCGACCGGAGACTCTGGTCCTACAAGGAGATCGCAGCGCACATCCGGGTGCAGCCGGACACCGTGCGGTCCTACCGCAAACACGGGCTGCTGCCCCCGCCCGACCACGTCGAGGGCGGCAAGCCCTACTGGTACGCCGACACGGTCCGGGCCTGGGTCGCCTCCCGGCCCGGCAACCGCGGCCGAAGAGCGGACTGACCACCTAGCCCGGCCCCGTCCCCGTGCCCCGCCCTCGCGTGGGGCACGGCCGTCCACCGGTGCGTCAGCTCCACGGCTCGATGACCGTGACTCCCGCTCCCGGTGCCGTGCCCATCGCCGCCAGCGCGGCCGGGGCGTCGTCCAGCGCGATCGTCGACGTCACCAGCAGGTCGGGGCGCAGCACACCGTCGCGGACCAGCTCCAGCATCGGCGGGTAGCTGTGCGCGGCCATGCCGTGGCTGCCGAGCAGTTCGAGCTCGAGGGCGATCGCGCGGGCCATCGGCACAGGTGTGGTGCCGTCCGGCGAGGGCAGCAGGCCGACCTGGACGTGGCGGCCGCGGCGGCGCAGGCCGTTCACCGAGGCGGCGCAGGTGACGGGTGAGCCCAGGGCGTCGAGGGAGAGGTGGGCACCGCCGCCCGTCAGGTCCCGGACGGCCACCGCGGTGTCGGGCACGGACATGGCGTCCAGGCACCGCGCCGCCCCGAACGTGCGCGCCAGGTCCAGGGCGGCGGCCGACACGTCGACGGCCACGACCCGCGCGCCCGACGCCGCCGCGATCATCACCGCCGAGAGGCCGACCCCGCCGCACCCGTGGACCGCCACCCACTCCCCCGCCGCGACCCGGCCCTGGTGCACCACCGCCCGGTAGGCAGTGGCGAACCGGCAGCCGAGCGAGGCCGCCGTCGCGTAGGACAGCTCCCCGGGGAGTGCCACGAGGTTGACGTCGGCGTGGTCCAGCGCCACGTACTGGGCGAAGGACCCCCAGTGGGTGAAGCCGGGCTGGGTCTGGCGCTCGCACACCTGGTGGGCTCCCGCCGCGCAGGACGGGCATGTGCCGCAGGCGCAGATGAACGGCACGGTGACCCGGTCGCCGGGCCGCCACCGGGTCACCCGGGCGCCCGCCGCCTCGACGACCCCGGCGAGTTCGTGCCCGGGGACGTGGGGCAGTGTGATGTCCGGGTCGTGGCCCTGCCAGCCGTGCCAGTCGCTGCGGCACAGCCCCGTGGCCTCCACCCGCACGACGACTCCGTGCTCCGCGGGCTCGGGATCCGCCACGTCCCGCACTTCGGCCGGCTCCCCGTACCGCTCGAACACCACGGCCCGCATGACCTGCCCGCCTTCCGTTCGTACCCGGGGACCCGGGACCGATCGCTCCCGCGCGGTCCCGGACCGTCGCGCCTCGGGGGCACGCTAACCCCTTGGCACGGCTGCGGTGGTCGGCGAGGCCCGGGCAGCGGGCCTCAGCTCCGGGGGGCGACCTTGTCCCGCGCCGGTTCCCCGCCCTTCGCCGGTCCTTCGTCCTTCGAGGGATCCTCATCCGAGGCCGATTCCTCGCTCGTCGCCGGTTCCTCGCTCGTCGCCGGTTCCCCGTCCGTCAGTGGTTCCCCGTACGTCAGCGGTTTCCCGTCCTCCGCCGGTGCCGGATCGGCCTCGCTCAGGCCGAAGCGTGTGTGGAAGCGGCGCAGCGGGCCCGGGGCCCACCAGGTGGCGCGGCCCGTGAGGCGCATGACTGCGGGGACCAGGAGACTGCGGACGATCATCGCGTCCATCAGGACCGCCAGGGCGATGCCCAGCCCGAGCATCTTGGTGTTGGTCACCCGGGAGGTGCCGATGGCGACCATGACCACGGCCAGGATGACCGCCGCCGCGGTGATCAGGCCGCCCGTGCGCTGCAGGCCATACCGCACGGACCGTTCGTGGTCGCCCGTGTGGTCGTACTCCTCCTTGATGCGGGACAGCAGGAACACCCCGTAGTCCATGGACAGGCCGAACGCCACACAGAACATCAGGACCGGCAGGGTCGTCTCGATGGAGCCGGGGCTGGTGAAACCGAGCAGGCCGGACAGGTGGCCGTCCTGGAAGACCCAGACGACCGCGCCGAACATGGCCGTCAGACTGAGCGCGTTCAGCACGACCGCCTGGACCGGTATCAGCACGCTGCCCGTGAGGAGGAAGACCAGGAGCAGGGTGACGATCGTGATGAAGACGGCCGCGAGGGGCAGGCGCTCCCCGATGGCGTCCTTGGAGTCGACCAGGACCGCCGCCGTGCCGGTCACCTCGGTGGAGAAGGGGGCGTCCACGGCGCGCAGTTCACCGACGAGTCGCTGCGCCGGATCGCCGACCGCCTCGCCCTTCGGCAGCACCGTGAAGTACGCGGAGTCGCCCTTGACCAGCGGCCCGTCCACCCGCAGCGCATCGGGAAGCCGGGCGATCCGTTCCTTGTAGGCGCCGTACTGGGCCTCGGTCGCACGGCCCTCGGCCAGCACTTCGAGGCCGCCGCCGGGGCTTCCTGGGAAGCCCTCCCGGATGTGCTGCTGCACGACGTGGGACTCGGACGCCGAGGGCAGCTGACGGTCGTCGGCGGTGCCGAACTTCACGCCCAGGAAGGGCAGTCCCAGCAGGACGAGGACGGCAGTCGTGCCCAGCGCGAAGACGGGGGCGCGGCGCATGACGAGCGTCGCCGTACGCGCCCAGGCACCGCCCTCCTCCCCGTCCGGCTTCGGACGGTGCCCCCGCCGCCGGAACACACGCCGCAGGTCCCAGGAGTTGACCCGGTGCCCGAGCAGCGTCAGCGCGGCCGGGAGCAGGATCAGCGCGGCCGCCGCGGCCAGCAGGACGACCGCGATCCCGGCGTAGGCGAAGGAGCGCAGGAAGTACTGCGGGAAGACCAGCATCGCGGCCAGAGACACGGCGACGGTGAGGGCGGAGAACAGCACGGTGCGGCCCGCTGTGCGCAGGGTGGTGCCGATCGCCGTCACGGGTTCGGCACCGGTCGACAGTTCCTCGCGGAAGCGGCGGACGATGAACAGGGCGTAATCGATGGCGAGTCCGAGGCCGAGGGCCGTGGTGAGGTTGATCGCGAACACGGACACGTCGGTGAGTTCGGTGAGGGCGCGCAGGATCGCGTTGGTCCCGAGGATGGCGACGATGCCGATGCCGAGTGGCAGCAGGGCCGCGACGGCGCTGCCGAAGACCATCACCAGCAGGACGAGTGTGATCGGCAGGGCGATGAGCTCGGCCCGGGTGAGGTCCTCCTGGATGACCGTCTGCATCTCGTGCCGTACGGCGACCGGGCCGCCGACCGTGACCTCGGCCGGGCCGTGCGCGCCGCGGTAGTGGGGCGCGATGCGCTCCAGGGTCTCGCCGGCGGTCTTCTCGTCGCCGGTGATGCGCGCGGCGATCAGCGCCTCGTGGCCGTCCTGCGAGCGCAGGGCCGCGGCACGGGACTGCCAGTAGGAGCCGATGCCGGTGACACCCCGCTCGCCTGCCAGGCGCTCGGTGAGCCGCTCGGCCTCGGCGGCGACGGCCGGGTCGTCGACCGAGGCGTCGCCCGCGTCGAGCAGGAGCAGCAGATTGGGCTGGGAGCCGGGGAACTCGCGCTCCAGGGCCTTGGTCGCGTGGGTGGACTCGGCGGACGGATCCTCCCAGCCGCCCGCGCCGAGCCGGTCGGCCACACCGCTGCCGGCCAGCACCGCGAGCGCGGTGAGCACCAGCGCCACCAGCAGCGACAGTCTGGGCCGGGCGGTGACGAAACGGGTCCAGCCCCGGACGCGCGGTCGTGTGTTGACTTCGGTCATCGTGCGGTGTCCCCTTCACCGAGACCCGTGTCCAGGCGCAGCCTGACAGCATGGAGCTGCCAAGAACCGGCAAACACGAGAGATCGCTCGCATTTCTGGCTCCAGAATGCGAGTGACCGCTCGCGTTTGTCAATCACGTGATCAGACCTGGGGATAACGCGTGCCCGAGAAGCCCGAGAAAGCCGGTACCGAGACGACGACGGCGACGGCCGAGGACCGCCCGCGCCGCCGCCAGGCCCGCGGCGAGCGCCGCATCACCCAGCTGCTCGAGGCCGCCGCCGCGGTCTTCTCCACGACCGGCTACACGGCCGCCAGCACCAACGCCATCGCCCGCGAGGCAGGCGTCTCCCCGGGCACGCTGTACCAGTTCTTCCCGAACAAGGAAGCGATCGCGATCGAGCTGGGCAGCCGGCTCATGCACGAGATGCGGCAGTCGTACGACGAGATCCTGACCCCGATCGACCCCATGGTGACCCCGCTGGAGGAAGTGATCACCGGAGCCGTCGACCGGTTCATCGAGTTCAACGGCCGTCACCCGGCCTTCTTCGCGCTCATGCACGGCCCCGACATCCCGGGCCGCATCGCCGAGGAGCACGACGCGCTGCACACCACCCTCGTCGCCCGGGTCGAGGCCCTCCTCGTCCCGTTCGTGCCCGACGCGTCCGCTCCGGCCGTCACCCGCACCGCCCAGATGTGCGTCGGCATCTACAAGGCCGGCCTGGAGCTGATCCTGGCCCACGAGGGCGCCGAGCGGGAGGCCTACGTGCAGGAGCTGAAGGACGCCCTCCTGCGGTATCTGCGACCGCTGGCGGGGGCGTCGTGCGCCGATACCCCCTAGGGGTACAGTGGGCGGTGCGGGCCCCCAGCGGACCCCACAGCCCCACCTGCCTCTGCGAGGAGTAACGACATGACCGCCCAGACCGACACCACGGGCCCCGTCACCACCGTCTTCAAGGTGAGCGGCATGAGCTGCGGACACTGCGAGGGCGCGGTGTCCGGCGAGATCTCCCGGATCCCGGGCGTGAGCTCGGTGACGGCCGTCGCCAAGTCCGGCGAGGTCACCGTCGTCTCCGCGGCCCCGGTCGACGACGAGGCCGTGCGCGCCGCCGTCGACGAGGCCGGTTTCGAACTGGCCGGCCGGGCCTGAGCCCCACGAGTTCCGCGACCGGCGAGGTCTGAGACGCGCCGGTCCTGGCACTCGTACCCGTGTACGGGCCGTACGCCGCCGCCCCGGCCCGTACGGCCCTTCGCGCTTCCCGGGCGCGCGCATCACTGGAGTGAGGACATGACCAGCACCACCGTCCCGGCACCGGCCGACCGCGAACCGGCCCTCGCCGAGGTCGAGCTGCTCATCGGCGGGATGACCTGCGCCTCCTGCGCGGCCCGCGTCGAGAAGAAGCTCAACCGCATGGCCGGCGTGACGGCCACGGTGAACTACGCGACGGAGAAGGCACGGATCGCGTACCCCGAGGGCACCGAGGTCGCCGACCTGATCGCCACCGTGGTGAAGACCGGGTACACCGCCGAGGAGCCCGCACCCGCGCGGGAGGAGACCGGCGAGGCCGACGAGGATCCCGAGCTCTCCGCCCTCCGGCGGCGCCTCACCGTCTCCGCCGCCCTCGCCCTGCCCGTGATCCTGCTGGCGATGGTCCCGGCGCTGCAGTTCGACAACTGGCAGTGGCTCTCGCTCACCCTCGCAGCACCGGTCGTCGTCTGGGGCGGACTCCCCTTCCACCGGGCCGCCTGGACGAACGCCCGGCACGGCGCCGCCACCATGGACACGCTGGTCTCCCTGGGCACCCTGGCCGCGTTCGGCTGGTCCCTGTGGGCGCTGTTCCTGGGCGACGCGGGCATGCCGGGCATGCGGCACCCGTTCGAGTTCACCGTCTCGCGCGGGGACGGCGCCTCCGCCGTCTACCTGGAGGTCGCGTCCGGCGTCACCGCGTTCATCCTGCTGGGCCGCTGGCTGGAGGCCCGTTCCAAGCGCCGTGCCGGAGCCGCGCTCAGGGCGCTGATGGAACTCGGCGCCAAGGACGTCGCCGTGCTGCGGGACGGGCGCGAGGTGCGGATCCCGGCGCAGCGGCTGGCCGTCGGCGACCGGTTCGTCGTACGGCCCGGGGAGAAGATCGCCACCGACGGCACGGTCGTCGAGGGAACCTCCGCGGTGGACGCCTCGATGCTGACCGGCGAGTCGGTGCCGGTGGACGTGACGGCCGGGGACCCGGTCACGGGGGCGACGGTCAACGCGGGCGGCCGGCTGGTCGTCGAGGCCACCCGGGTCGGCGCCGACACGCAGCTCGCGCGGATGGCACGGCTGGTGGAGGACGCGCAGAACGGCAAGGCCGAGGTGCAGCGGCTCGCCGACCGGGTCGCGGGGATCTTCGTGCCGGTGGTCCTGCTGATCGCCGTCGCGACGACCGGGGCCTGGCTGGGGCTGACCGGGGACGCCGTCGCCGCGTTCACGGCGGGCGTCGCGGTCCTGATCATCGCCTGCCCGTGCGCGCTGGGCCTGGCCACCCCGACCGCGCTGATGGTGGGCACCGGCCGCGGCGCCCAGCTCGGCATCCTGATCAAGGGCCCGGAGGTCCTGGAGTCCACCCGACGGGTCGACACCGTCGTGCTGGACAAGACCGGCACGGTCACCACCGGCCGGATGACCCTCCAGGAGGTCCACGTCGCCGAGGGCACCGACGAGAAGGAGGTACTGCGGCTCGCGGGCGCCGTCGAGCACGCCTCGGAGCACCCCGTCGCCCGTGCGATCGCGCGGGGCGCCGAGGAGGGCGCGGGTCCGCTGCCGGACGTCGAGGGGTTCGAGAACGTCACCGGGCGGGGCGTACGCGGGCGCGTGGAGGGCCGTGAGGTCGCCGTGGGGCGGCTCTTCGACGACGTGCCGCCCGAGCTGGCCCGCGCGCGGGACGAGGCCGAGCGGGCCGGGCACACGGCCGTCCTGGCCGGCTGGGACGGGACGGCACGGGCCGTGCTGGCGGTGGCGGACGCGGTCAAGGAGAACAGTGCCGAGGCCGTGCGGGAGCTGCGCGCGCTGGGGCTCACTCCGGTGCTGCTGACCGGGGACAACCGGACGGTGGCCGAGACGGTGGCGGCCGCCGTGGGGATCGAGGAGGTGGTGGCCGAGGTCCTGCCCGAGGACAAGGTCGCCGCGGTACGGCGGCTGCAGGCCGAGGGGCGGGTCGTCGCCATGGTGGGCGACGGCGTCAATGACGCGGCCGCGCTCGCCGCCGCCGATCTGGGGCTGGCGATGGGCACCGGCACGGACGCGGCGATCGAGGCGGGTGATCTGACCCTGGTCCGCGGCGACCTGCGGGTGGCGGCGGATGCGATCCGGCTGTCCCGCCGGACCCTGGCCACGATCAAGGGCAATCTGGTGTGGGCCTTCGGCTACAACGTGGCCGCGCTGCCGCTGGCCGCCGCGGGCCTGCTGAACCCGATGATCGCCGGGGCCGCGATGGCCTTCTCGTCGGTCTTCGTCGTCACGAACAGTCTGCGACTGCGGACATTTCGGTGAAGTCGCCCGAATTCCCCCTACGTTCATGGGGAACGCGATTTGAGCCCCTCTGGAGTCCCGAGCCGGGCTCACATAAGCTCTTCACAAGGCTCGCGCATCATCCTTACGCTTGAGCCCCGGACGGGATATCCGGGCTCTTGCGCATCTAACGGACATATGCAAGAGACGCAGATCACAGTGATGTGAACGTAACCATCTGAGAGGTTCGACGGTCTAAGTTGACGATGTCGGGGAGCGTCTTGGGGGGCGCCACCTGGCATCTGGGGATGTCTTGGGGGACTTCCCCAGTTGGGGGTACCTCCCTGCTCGAACGGAGTTGAGAGCTTGGGGGAGCGTTGCCGGGGCACGTACACCGGGAAGCTTTGAGCGGCCCTCCCGGGCGTACGCTGTCCCGGCAGATCGCACCTCACAGAAGTACGGCGAGTTCTGCTCGTTCTGCTCAACAGCGGTTCAGGCGCTGTCCTCACAGACGCCCGGCCGGATCCCGTGGGGGGAATCCGAACCGGGACTGGGAAGGCGCCCTGGTCGTCGGCCCGTGGGGGGACCGACGTCGGGGCGCCTTCTTCATTGCGCAGGAATTCCCGGGAACGATCACGCGACAGCACGCAAAAGCCCCCGCACCCGGCAAGCGGATACGGGGACCGACGCGCTGTTGCCCAGCGCTCAGCGCTTCTCGACGGGAACGAAGTCGCGCTCGACCACGCCCGTGTAGATCTGGCGCGGGCGGCCGATGCGGGAGCCCGGCTCCTTGATCATCTCGTGCCACTGGGCGATCCAGCCCGGCAGTCGGCCGAGGGCGAACAGGACCGTGAACATCTCGGTCGGGAAGCCCATGGCCCGGTAGATCAGACCCGTGTAGAAGTCGACGTTCGGGTAGAGGCTGCGCGAGACGAAGTAGTCGTCGGAGAGCGCGTGCTCCTCCAGCTTCAGCGCGATGTCCAGCAGCTCGTCGGACTTGCCGAGGGCGGACAGCACGTCGTGCGCGGCGGCCTTGATGATCTTGGCGCGCGGGTCGAAGTTCTTGTAGACCCGGTGGCCGAAGCCCATCAGGCGGACGCCGTCCTCCTTGTTCTTCACCTTGCGGATGAAGGTGTCGACGTCGCCGCCGGAGTCGCGGATGCCCTCCAGCATCTCCAGCACGGACTGGTTGGCGCCGCCGTGCAGCGGACCCCACAGGGCGTTGATGCCGGCGGAGATCGAGGCGAACATGTTCGCCTGCGAGGATCCGACCAGGCGGACCGTGGAGGTCGAACAGTTCTGCTCGTGGTCCGCGTGCAGGATCAGCAGCTTGTCGAGCGCGGAGACCACGGTCGGGTCCAGCTCGTACTCCTGCGCCGGGACCGAGAAGGTCATGCGCAGGAAGTTCTCGACGTAGCCGAGGTCGTTGCGCGGGTAGACGAACGGGTGACCGATCGACTTCTTGTACGCGTAAGCGGCGATCGTCGGAAGCTTGGCGAGCAGACGGATCGTCGAGAGGTTGCGCTGGCGCTCGTCGAACGGATTGTGGCTGTCCTGGTAGAACGTGGACAGCGCCGAGACGACCGAGGACAGCATGGCCATCGGGTGGGCGTCGCGCGGGAAGCCCTTGTAGAAGTTCTTGACGTCCTCGTGCAGCAGGGTGTGCTGCGTGATTTCGTTCTTGAACGCCGAGAGCTCGTCGACGGTCGGCAGCTCGCCGTTGATCAGCAGGTAGGCGACCTCCAGGAAGGTGGAGCGCTCGGCCAGCTGCTCGATCGGGTACCCGCGGTAGCGCAGGATGCCCGCCTCACCGTCCAGGTAGGTGATGCCGGATTTGTACGCGGCGGTGTTGCCGTACCCGCTGTCCAGCGTCACCAGACCGGTCTGGGCGCGGAGCTTACCGATGTCGAAGCCCTTGTCACCGACGGTGCTGTCGATCACCGGGTAGGTGTACTCGCCGTCGCCGTACCGCAGTACTACAGAGTTGTCGCTCACGTCTTCCCTCACCGACGTTGTGCCTCATCTTCGAGGTTGCCCTGACTGTCTCTACCATCCCCCACTTGGCTCAGGAGAGTGCACTCGGGGTCGACCATCGGGCCTATTGACGGCACTGAGTGCCGTCAACTTGCTCATCCTGCCCCCTGCGCTCCCCTTCTGGAAGTGGCTTGTGACCTTCACGACTCATTTGATCGATCATTTTTTGCTGAACCGAGCCGGAAGTCGAGTGCCGTGCACCGCCGACCCGCCGAAACGGTGCGCACCGCCTGGCCGATCGCCTTGCGCGAACCGACCAGGACGACCAGCTGCTTGGCCCGGGTGACGGCCGTGTAGAGCAGGTTGCGCTGGAGCATCATCCAGGCGCCCGTGGTGACCGGGATGACGACTGCCGGATACTCGCTGCCCTGGGAGCGGTGGATCGTCACGGCGTAGGCGTGGGCCAGCTCGTCGAGCTCGTCGAACTCGTACGGCACCTCCTCGTCCTCGTCGGTGAGCACCGTCAGGCGCTGGTCGACCGGGTCGAGCGAGGTGACCACGCCGACGGTGCCGTTGAAGACACCGTTCTTGCCCTTCTCGTAATTGTTGCGAATCTGGGTGACCTTGTCGCCGACACGGAACACCCGTCCGCCGAATCTCTTCTCGGGCAGGTCGGGACGGCCCGGGGTGACGGCCTGCTGGAGCAGGCCGTTGAGGGTGCCCGCGCCGGCCGGGCCGCGGTGCATCGGGGCGAGGACCTGGACGTCACGGCGGGCATCCAGCCCGAACTTGGCCGGAATGCGGCGGGCGGCCACGTCGACGGTGAGCCGGCCGGCCTCCTCGGTGTCGTCCTCGACGAAGAGGAAGAAGTCCTTCATGCCGTCCGTGACCGGATGGTGGCCGGCGTTGATCCGGTGCGCGTTGGTCACCACACCGGACTGCTGGGCCTGCCGGAAGACCCGGGTGAGCCGGACCGCCGGGATCGGGCCGCCGTCGGCCAGGAGGTCCCGCAGCACCTCGCCCGCGCCGACGCTGGGCAGCTGGTCGACGTCCCCGACGAACAGCAGGTGCGCCCCCGGCGGGACGGCCTTCACCAGCTTGTTGGCGAGGAGCAGGTCGAGCATGGACGCCTCGTCGACCACCACCAGGTCGGCGTCCAGCGGGCGGTCCCGGTCGTAGGCCGCGTCGCCGCCGGGCCTGAGCTCCAGCAGGCGGTGGACGGTGGAGGCCTCGGCGCCGGTGAGCTCGGACAGGCGTTTGGCGGCACGGCCGGTCGGGGCGGCGAGCACGACCTTGGCCTTCCTGGCGCGGGCCAGCTCCACGATCGAGCGGACCGTGAAGGACTTTCCGCAGCCCGGGCCGCCGGTGAGGACGGCGACCTTCTCGGTCAGCGCCAGCTTGACGGCGGCCTCCTGCTCGGGGGCCAGATCGGTGCCCGTACGTCCCTTCAGCCACGTCAGCGCCTTGTCCCAGGACACGGTCCCGAAGCCCGGCATGCGGTCCTCCTCGGTGCGCAGGAGGCGCAGCAGCTGGGCGGAAAGGGACAGTTCGGCGCGGTGGAAGGGGACGAGGTAGATCGCGGTGACCGGCTCCCCGCCGTCCGGGCCGGGGACCTTCTCCCGTACGACGCCGGGGTCCTCGCCGTCCTGCGGGGGTTCGGCCAGTTCCGCCAGGCACTCGATGACCAGGCCCGTGTCGACCTGGAGAAGCTTCACCGCGTCCTTGATCAGCTGCTCCTCCGGGAGGAAGCAGTGGCCCTGGTCGGTGGACTGGGACAGGGCGTACTGCAGGCCCGCCTTGACGCGCTCGGGGCTGTCGTGCGGGATGCCGACGGACCGGGCGATCTTGTCGGCGGTGAGGAAGCCGATGCCCCAGACGTCGGAGGCGAGGCGGTAGGGCTGGTTCTTCACGACGGAGATGGAGGCGTCGCCGTACTTCTTGTAGATGCGCACGGCGATGGACGTGGACACCTCGACGGTCTGGAGGAAGAGCATGACCTCCTTGATGGCCTTCTGCTCCTCCCAGGCGTCGGCGATCTTCTTCGTCCGCTTGGGGCCGAGCCCGGGCACCTCGATGAGGCGCTTGGGCTCCTCCTCGATGATCCGGAGGGTGTCCGTGCCGAAGTGCTGGGTGATGCGGTCGGCGAAGACCGGACCGATGCCCTTGACCAGGCCGGATCCGAGGTAGCGGCGGATGCCCTGGACGGTGGCCGGCAGGACGGTCGTGTAGTTCTCCACGTGGAACTGCTTGCCGTACTGCGGGTGGGAGCCCCAACGGCCCTCCATGCGCAGGGACTCGCCGACCTGCGCGCCGAGCAGGGCACCGACGACCGTGAGCAGGTCACCGGCGCCTCTGCCGGTGTCGACCCGGGCGACCGTGTAGCCGTTCTCCTCGTTGGCGTACGTGATGCGTTCCAGTACGCCTTCCAGCGTGGCCAGTCGCCGCTCGCCCGTCTGGGCGGCCCCCGCCTGATCGGTCATGATCCGACGGTACCGCCCGGGTACGACAGTGCGGCGGGGGCGGAACGCCGGTGACCCGCGCAGAGGGCGGCCGATCAGGATGCGCACCGGGGGTTCAGCTTTCACCTCGAATTCACAAGAGAGCCTGAAGATTTACGGTTCAAGCATCCCGGCCTCCCCTTTTGGGATTCCTTGCCGTGGAAGAATTCAGGGGTTCGAGAAACGGGGGGCGGACTCGATTCCGGAGCGACCGTGATGCCGATGCGTCCCCCTGGCCCGAGCGCCCTCGGGCGCGCCCCTCGCGGGCACGCTTCCCGTCGGACCATGCGCCGTCGGCACGTTGAGGCTGCTGGTGACGGCTGCGGCGATGTCCGGGGAGCGGGTGATCGTGGCGCCCGGACTTCCGTGCCGCACGGGAAGACACCCGGAACTCCCCCGCACCAGCGGGCACCCTTACCGGAATTCCAGCCCCTTCCGGGTCCCGGGCCGGGTTGATTATCACCCTGCCCGTTCGCTTCCATCCGGCCCCGAAATGACGACGAGGAACGATGTCACCCCAGGCCCAGAGCGTCGCCCTGTGGATCATGTCCCTGGCCATCAACATCACGGCGGCATGCGCGGGGATCGTCTGGGGCTGGGAGGCCTTCGCGCAGTTCCTGCCGCCGGCGTTCGGATCGGTGGTGGGGGCGTCGATGGTGAGCTACAGCCTGCGGCGGTGAGGGCGCCGACCCGAAGGTCGCTGCCCGCATCGAGATATCGTGGTGTGTCGGTTCTCGGCAGGGAGGGTGGCGCATGGCCGCGACGGCGGAACTCGAACCGGACGAGCTGATCGAGGTGTTCAAGGCCCTCGGCAACCCGGCCCGGCTGCAGATCATGCAGTGGCTGAAGGACCCCGAGGCGCACTTCGGCGCGTACGAGCCGATCGCGGACCGGCGGACGGTCGGGGTGTGTGTCACGCACATCCAGGCGAAGGCGGGTCTCGCGCAGTCCACGGTCTCCAGCTACATGAGCACACTCGAACGGGCGGGGCTCGTCCGGCCCACCCGGATCGGCAAGTGGACCCACTACCGACGCGACGAGGAACGGCTGACTCGCTTGGCGCGGGCGATCGGCACCACGGTCTGAGGGCCGACAGGGGACAAACGCATTGACGAATCGCGATACGTCGATATGATTTCCTCATGTCGACCTTCGCTGCCGTGCCCACGGCCCTGATCGTGCACGCCCATCCCGAGCCCCTGTCGTTCAGCTCCGCCCAGATGACCGCCGCTGCCGAGTCCCTTGCCGGGGCCGGCTACCGGGTCGACGTCCTCGACCTCTACGCCGAGGGCTGGGCCCCGGTCCTCGCCCGTGAGGAGTTCGGGCCGGTGGACGGCCCCTTCAAGCCGCAGGCCGAGCAGCTGCGCGCGGTCGAGCTGGGGACGCTGGACGCTGCCGTCCGGGACCATCTCGACCGGCTGCTCGCCGCCGATCTGCTCGTGCTGTCGTTCCCTCTGTGGTGGTTCTCGCTGCCCGCCGTGCTCAAGGGCTGGGTGGACCGGGTCTTCGTGATGGGCGGGGTCTTCGGCGGCGCCCACGGGCTCTTCGGTGAGGCGGCGCTCGCCGGGAAGCGCGCGATGCTGCTGTTCACGACCGGTGGCTCCGACGAGTCGTTCCGGCCCGGCGGCGCCTTCGGCCCGATGGACGACTTCCTGTTCCACATCCACCGCGGAATGCTGGAGTTCGTCGGCTTCGAGGTTCTCGACCCGGTCATCACGTACGGACCGGCCCGTATGACCGAGCTGGAACGAGCAGCGGCGCTTGATTCGGTCAGGGAGTCCGTCGCACGCATCGCGGCAGCCGCCCCGGCCACCGTGTGTTGACTTCGCCGCGCCGTTCACGTCCGGCGGGTGGAGGGCTGGGGCGGCAGCATCACGTCTCCGCTGCGCTTGAGCCGTTGCCAGGGCAGTCGGTAGCCGTTGATCGCGGTCAGGCAGGCCTGGACAAGGACCAGGTACATCACCTGGCGGTAGACGACCTGTTGGAGAGGGAGCGCCCAAAGGGGCCGGAGCCGCTCGCCGTCGAGGTGGAAGGCGTACGCGGCACACATGGCCTGGACGGCCAGCACGCCGCTCCAGGCCAGGACCGTGGTGAGCGGGTTTCCGAACACCAGGCCGTACAGGGCCAGTATGTCGATCAGCGGGGCGAGCAGCGGAATGAAGATCTGGAAGACGGCCAGCAAGGGCAGACCGAGGCGGCCGAAGCGCCCCGCGGTGCCTCGCTCGAGAAGCGCGTGCCGGTGCTTCCACGCCGCCTGCATCGTGCCGTAACTCCATCGGTAGCGCTGGCGCCACAGTTGCCGCAGCGAGGCCGGTGCCTCGGTCCAGGCGAGTGCGTCCGGGGCGTAGCGGATCTCCCACCCTGCCCGGTGCAGGGCCATGGTGATGTCGGTGTCCTCGGCGAGGGTGTCCGCGCTCATCATCCCGGCGTCCCGCAGGGCCTCGACGCGGAACGCCCCCACGGCACCGGGAATGGTGGGCAGGCAGCGCAGCAGGTCGTACACACGGCGGTCGAGGTTGAAGCCCATGACGTACTCGATGTGCTGCCACCGGCCGAGCAGACGCCGGTGGTTGCCGACCTTGGCGTTGCCCGCGACGGCGCCGACACGGGGGTCGGAGAACGGCTGGACCAGGCGGCCGACGGTCGAGGGGGCGAAGACGGTGTCGGCGTCCAGCATGACGACGATGTCGTGTGAGGCCCGCAGGACACCGGTGTTGAGGGCGGAGGGTTTGCCGCCGTTGGACTGCCGGATGACGGTGACGTTCGCGAGGGCGAGGGACTGCGCGAGGTCGGCGGTGCCGTCGTGGGAACCGTCGTCCACGACGATGATCTCGACGCAGTGGTCGCTCGCCGCGAGCGACCGGAGTGTCTTGGGGATGCACAACGCCTCGTCGTAGGCGGGTATGACGACGCTGACGGGCCGGGTGACGGCTCGGTGCGGGCCGCTGGGCGGGCGCCGGTACCGACGGGCGTGGTGGCAGGCCAGGGCCAGCAGGAGCACACACCGTGCGAGGACGAGCGAACCGACCACCAACAGCAGCAGGCTGACGGCGGAGACCGCTGCCCCCGACACGGTGACAGCGGCCACGAAGATGCGGCCCTGCCGCAATTCCCCTGTTCCGACGGGGCTGGTGAGACTGTCGGTGCCCACGAGATCGGCGAGGGTGGTGAAGCGATAACCCTCGGCCTTCAGCCGGGGAATCAAGGTCTTGAGCGCCTCGACGGTCTGTGATCTGTCTCCCCCCGCGTCGTGCAGGAGGACGACCGCGCCCCTGCCCGGCACGTCGGGCGTGGCCGCGTCGGCGATCGCCCGGGCGCCCGGTCGCCGCCAGTCGTTGGTGTCCTGGTCGATGAACGCCAGGACATAGCCCTTCGCGCCCAGACGCCGGGTCATGGCCCAGGCCGGCGCGTCGAGGGCGGAGGTCGTCGAGGAGTAGGGCATCCGCATCAACGACGTGTTGATGCCCGCGGCCCCGGCGAGGGCGAGTTGCGTCAGCGCCAGCTCACGGTCGACGGCGCTCGCCGACTGGGCGGTGAGGTCCGGGTGGGAGAAGGTGTGCACACCGACTTCGTGGCCGGAACGGATCACACCGCGCAGCACGTCCGGGTGTCTGACGATCTGTTGACCGGTGACGAAGAAGGTGCCGGGCGTGCCGTAGTGGTCGAGCACGGCCCGTATGCGGGGTGTCCAGGTGGGGTCGGGGCCGTCGTCGAAGGTCAGGACGATCGTCTTGGCCGGTGTGCGAAAGGTCCGCAGGTGATCGCCGGTGGTGTTGACGACCGGGCCGCCACCGGTGACCCTGCGGGGGACGCCGGTCGTGGGGCGCCCGCCGCGCCCTTCCTGGTCCCCGGCGAAACCGCGCGTGGTGTACCCCTCGACCAGGAGGACGGAGGCGACGAAGGCCAGCAGGACGAGGGGAACGACCACGCGGAACCGATGCCGTGACGACAAGGGCGCTCGCGTCCGTCGCGGACCGGGTGACCTCGGTGAGGGGCCGGGTGAACGGTCGGGGCGCCGCCGCATCAGGGGGCCTCGGCCACCGATGGGTCGGTGGGCGGGGGTGTGACACCGGACGGCGTCGAGGAGCCGGCTGCCGGCCCTGTGGGCTCGGGTGCCGGTGCCGGTGGCGGCGTCTGCACCGGGGGCTCGGGTGCCGTTGGGGCTGTGGTCGGCGGAGCGGGAGAGGGCGGAGGCAGGGCGGGCGCGGTGCCCGTGCCCGGCGCGGGGGCGGAAGGAGTGGCGGCATCACCGGGAACTGGCTGGGCAGGTGGAGTCGTCGGTGCTTGCGGTTCCGGTGTGTCAGAAGGTGCCGAGGGGCCGACGGGTGGGTCCCCCGGTACCAGGGGCGAAGCGACGGGAGGGCCGGGCTCGCTGAACTGCGGAACGAGCAGGTTGCTCGGGCCGCCGCCGGGTTCCGAGAGGCCCGACGCGGGGGGCTCGCCGGGCGCCGGGGGTGTCCGGCCGGGGGTGCGGAGTCCCGGAGCGGTGGGCGCCGCGATGTCGCCGGGCAGGATGGCTCCCGGCGCAAAGGGCGTTGCGCCCATCAGGCTCAGCCCCAGGACCGTCATGTACGTGGCAGCACCGGCGGCCAGCCCGTAGCCGATGCGCCGCAGATACCGCGCACGCCGACCCGAGGCGTCGACGAACACAGGAAGGCTCGGATCACCTGACGATTCCTGTCCCATATGCCCGCTTCTGGGACGAAGAAGCACCATAGCGTTCAGCGTACGCCGCTGTGGCGCGGGCGAGTTCTCCAAGGGACTGGCAAGAATTTCTTACTCCGCCGTGCAACCCTTCCCGCCCCACGGCGGTCGTACTGGGCGTCAGGACTTCTGGAGGGGGATCCGGGGGGATCGCGGGGGTTCTGACGGGAGGGGAAAAGCCGAGGGGGCCCGGTCGACGGACCGGGCCCCCTCGAAACCGTTCGGGGCCGCTCAGGGCTGTTCAGCGGCCCTTCGGAGCTGTCAGAAGAAGACGCCGCACCGCAGCAGGACGTTCGCGTACGGCCGTGCCTCGCCCGTGCGGACCACCAGCCGGGCCCCCGCCGACAACTCCTTGAGCCGTTCGTGCGACACGAGGTCCAGCCCGGGGAACACCCCCTCCAGCAGCGACGACGCCTCCGGGTTGGACTCCCGCAGCTCCCGCGCCGCCGTGGCGCCCTCGACCACCAGCTCGGCCAGCAGCCCGTCCAGCACCTCGGCGAACGCCGGCACCCCGGCCCGGAACGCCAGATCCACCACCCGGGGTCCGTCGGGGATGGGCATGCCCGCGTCGCACACCAGCACCCCGTCGCCGTGACCGAGTTCGGCCAGCGCACCGGCGAGGTGCCGGTTGAGTATCCCGGTCTTCTTCACGGTGCGGGGACTTCCGCCGCCGTCGGGAAGGACGCCTGCGCGCCCTCCTTCGTGACGGTCGCGGCACCCACGCGAGCCGCGTACGCCGCCGCCTCCGCCAACGACTCGCCCGCGCCCAGCCGGTAGGCCAGCGCGGCGGTGAAGGAGTCGCCCGCTCCGGTCGTGTCCACCGCGTCCACCTTCACCGCGGGCACACGGGAGACACCCGCCGACGACGCCACCAGCGCGCCCTGGCCGCCCAACGTCACCACCACCGACCTCGGGCCCTTGGCGAGCAGGATCCGCGCCCAGCCCTCGGGGCTGTCCCCGACAGCGGAGTCGCCCAGGATCACCTTCGCCTCGTGCTCGTTCACGATCAGCGGGTCGCACGCCGCCAGCACCTCTCGCGGAAGGGGGCGGGGCGGCGAGGGGTTCAGCACGAAACGGCTCTCGGGAGCCAGGTTCCGTACGGCCTCCACCACCGTCTCCAGCGGGATCTCCAGTTGTGCCGACACCACCTTGGACCCCTGGAAGAGGCACCCGGCGGCCCTGACGTCCGCGGGCGTGAGGCGGCCGTTGGCGCCGGGCGAGACGACGATGCTGTTGTCCCCCGACGGGTCGACCGTGATCAGCGCGACTCCGGTCGGCGCACCGCCCACCAGGACACCGACCGTGTCGACGCCCGCCGCGCGCTGCGAGTCCAGCAGCAGCCGGCCGTGCGCGTCGTCGCCGACCCGGGCCAGCAGTGCCGTGCGGGCGCCGAGCCGGGCGGCGGCGACCGCCTGGTTCGCGCCCTTGCCGCCCGGGTGGACGGCCAGGTCGGAGCCGAGCACGGTCTCGCCGGCCCCGGGCCGCCGCTGCACTGAGATCACCAGGTCGGCGTTGGCCGACCCCACGACCAGGAGGTCGTAGTCGTACATGAGTCGTCTCCCCACGTGAGTGACATGGACGGGCGGTCCGCACACGCGGTGCGGCCGCCCGCCGTTCCCCGATGTCAGCCGCTGAAGCCGGTCACGTTCTCCTTGGTGACCACCTTCACCGGCACCTTCACCGTCTCCTGGACCTTCTTGCCCCGGAGCGCTTTCAGGGCGTTGTCCACGGCGATCTTCCCCAGCTGGGAGGGTTGCTGCGCCACCGACGCGTACAGCGTGCCGCCCTCGACCGCCTTCAGTCCGTCAGGCGTGCCGTCGAAGCCCACGACCGAGACCGACTTGCCGGCCTTGGACCCCAGCGCCTTGATCGCACCGAGGGCCATCTCGTCGTTGGCGGCGATGACGCCCTGGACGTCCGGGTGGGCCTGGAGCAGGTTCGACATCACGTCGAGGCCCTTGGTGCGGTCGAAGTCGGCCGGCTGCTGGGCGACGACCTGGATGCCCGGGTAGGCCTTCAGGCCGTTCGCGAAGCCCTGCGCGCGCTCCCGGGCCGCTGACGTACCCGCCTGGCCCTGGAGGATCACGATCTTGCCCTTGCCGCCCAGCTTGTCGGCGATGGACTTCGCCGCGAGCTCACCGCCGGCGACGTTGTCGGAGGCGACCAGGGTGTCGACCGCCGCCTTGTTGACGGTCCGGTCGACGGCGATGACCGGGATGTCGGCCTGGTCGGCGGCCTTGACGGAGTTGCTCGCCGCGTCCGAGTCCACCGGGTTGACGATGACCGCGCCCAGGTTCGAACTGGTGAAGTTCTGCAACTGGTTGGCCTGCTGGGAGGCGTCGTTCTGGGCATCGGTGACGGTCAGGTCCACGCCCAGCCTCTTCGCCTCGGCCTGGGCGCCCGACCGGATCTGCACGAAGAAGGGGTTGTTGAGGGTGGACAGCGACAGGCCCATCGTCGGCTTGTCCGAGGAGGAGGAGCCGTTGTGCAGGAAGGACGTGGCGCCGACGATCGCGACGGTGACGACGGCCGCGAGCCCGTACGTCGCCGCCTGCCTCCCCTTGGGGCCGCCGGCACCGGCCGCCACCGGGGTCGCCCCCGCCTTGCGCCGCAGCGTGTCGAACAGCACCGCCAGCGCGATGACCACACCGATGACGACCTGCTGCCAGAACGCCGAGACGTTCAGCAGGTTCAGCCCGTTGCGCAGCACCGCCAGGATCAGCGCGCCGATCAGCGTGCCGGACGCCTTGCCCGTGCCGCCCGCGAGGGAGGCGCCGCCGATGACGACGGCGGCGATCGCGTCCAGTTCGTAGCCGTCGGCGGCCTGAGGCTGCGCGGAGGAGAGCCGGGCGGCGAGCACGACACCGGCGACGGCGGCGAAGACGCCGGAGAAGGCGTAGATGGCGAGCTTCTGCCGCTTCACCCGCAGGCCGGACAGCCGCGCGGCCTCCTCGTTGCCGCCGATCGCGTACATGGAGCGGCCGATGTAGGTCCGGCCGAGCACGAAGGCCGTGATCAGGCCCATCACGATCATCACCAGGACCGGCACGGGCAGCCAGCCGCCGAGGGTGTCGCCCAGGTGGGAGACCGCGTCGGGGAAGGCGATCGGGGAGCCCTCGGAGATGACGAGGGACAGACCGCGGGCCACGGACAGCATCGCCAGGGTGGCGATGAACGGCGGCAGTTTGCCGTAGGAGATCAGGATGCCGTTGACCAGGCCGCAGACGATGCCCGTGGCTATGGCGAGCAGCACGGCGAGGAGGACCGGCACGCCCGCCGAGGTGGCGCTCCAGGCGAGGACCGTGGCGGACAGCGCGGCGACCGAGCCGACCGACAGGTCGATGCCCGCGGAGACGATCACGAACGTCACGCCGAAGGCGAGGATGGCCGTCACGGCCGCCTGCACACCGACGTTGAGGAGGTTGTCCGTCGTCAGGAAGTCGCCGGACAGCGCCGACATCGCGATGACGAGGACGATGAGCGCGGTCAGCGCCCCGTTGTCGAGCAGGAGGCGGCGCAGGCCCCCGGAGGCGCCACCCGCGCCCGTCGTGCTCTTGAGCGTCTCAGTGGCCACGGGAGGCCTCCGTTCCGGTCGTGGTCGTGTTCGGGGTTGTGGGAGTGCTGACGGCGAGGGCCATCACGGCGTCCTGGGTCGCCTCGTCGGCGGAGAGTTCACCGGCGATCCGGCCCTGGGCCATCACCAGCACCCGGTCGCTCATGCCGAGCACCTCGGGGAGGTCGCTGGAGATCATCAGAACGGCCGCGCCGGCGGCGGTGAGTTCGTTGATCAGCTGGTAGATCTCGACCTTGGCGCCGACGTCGATGCCGCGGGTCGGCTCGTCGAGGATCAGCACCTTGGTGTCCGCGAGCAGCCACTTGCCGATGACGACCTTCTGCTGGTTGCCGCCGGAGAGCGTGCGCACGTGCTGGCCGAGCCCGGCCATCCGCACGCGGAGCTGCTGCGCGATCCGCTCGGCGGCCTCGCGCTGCCCCTTGAGGTCGACGAGGCCCGCCCGCGTGGCCGACCGCAGGGTCACCAGACCGAGGTTCTCCGCGACCGAGGCGTCCAGCACCAGGCCCTGGCCCTTGCGGTCCTCGGGAATGAGCCCGATGCCCGCGGTCACGGCCGCGTTGACGTCGGACTTGGCGACCGGGGCGCCCGAGACCCTCACGGTGCCCTTGTCGTAGGAGTCGGCTCCGAAGACCGCCCGTACGACCTCGGTGCGCCCGGCTCCGACCAGTCCCGCGATGCCGACGACCTCGCCGGCGTGCACCTCGAAGCCGACGTCGTGGAAGACGCCGTCCCGGGTGAGTCCCTCGACGGTGAGCAACGCGCGGCCGCGGTCGGCGCGTTCGCGCGGGTACTGCTGCTCGATGGAGCGCCCGACCATGAGCCGTACGAGCTCGTCCTCCGGCGTGGAGGCGGGGACCCGGCCCACGCTCTTCCCGTCCCGGATGACCGTCACGCGGTCACCGAGGGCGGCGATCTCTTCCAGGTGGTGGGTGATGAAGACGATCCCGACGCCGTCCTCGCGCAGCGTGCGCACGATGCCGAAGAGCTTGTCGACCTCCTCGGAGGTGAGCACCGCGGTCGGCTCGTCCATGATCAGCACGCGGGCGTCCAGGCTGAGCGCCTTGGCGATCTCGACCATCTGAAGGCGCGCGATGCCGAGGTCGCGGACCCGCGCGCGGGGCGACACCTCCACGCCGACCCGCTTCAGCAGGACCTCGGCGTCGGCCTCCATCCTCTTCCGGTCGATCATCCCGAACCGGCGCGGCTGGCGCCCCAGGAAGATGTTCTCGGCGACCGTCAGATCCGGTACCAGGTTGAACTCCTGGTAGATCGTGGCGATGCCGAGCCGCTCGGAGTCCTGCGCACCCTGGATACGGGTCTCCTCGCCGCCGACCAGGATCCGCCCGGCGTCGGGGGTGCAGGCGCCGGAGAGCATCTTGATGAGGGTGCTCTTGCCGGCGCCGTTCTCCCCGAGCAGCACGTGCACCTCGCCCCGGCGCAGGTCGAAGTCGACGCCGTCCAGCGCGACCACGCCCGGGAAGGTCTTCCGTATGCCCTCGATGCGCAGCAACTCGTCCGCGTCGCTCACGTCGTGCTCCTTTGCACTGGGGTGGGGTGCTCGCCGCACGAGCGGCGTACGACGAGCCGGGCGGGGAGGGTGACGGACTCGCCGGGCCGCCCCTCGATGCGGTCGACCAGGGCCCGTACGGCTGCCCGGCCCAGCTCGCCCGTGGGCTGGGCGATCGCGGTGATCGGCGGATCGGTGTGCACGAACCACCGGATGTCGTCGAACGCGGCCAGCGCGAGGTCGTCGGGGACGCGCAGGCCACGCGCGCGGACCGCGTCCAGGGCGCCGAGCGCCATCAGGTTGTCGGCGGCGAAGACGACCTCGGGCGGCTCGGCCAGGTCGAGGAACCCCTCGGTGACCCACCGGCCGCTCTCGGCCTGGAAATCGCCCTGCCCGATGTAGGCGTCGGGCAGTTCGAGCCCGTGGGCGCCGAGCGCCTCCCGGAAGGCCTCGACGCGTTCCTGGCCGGTGGTGGTGGCCGCCGGGCCCGCGATGATGGCGAGCCGGCGGTGCCCGAGCCGGTGCAGATGCGCCACGAGGTCCCGTACGGCGGCCCGCCCCTCCGCCCGCACGACCGGTACGTCCACGCCCGGGATCCACCGGTCGACGAAGACCATGGGCGTCCCGGCCCGCGCGGCGTCCAGCATCAGCGGCGAGCCGCCGTCCGTGGGTGACACGAGCAGGCCGTCGATACGGCGGTCCAGGAGGGTGCGTACGTGGTGGTCCTGGAGGTCGGGCCGCTCGTCGGCGTTGCCGATGATGACGCTGTAGCCGAGCGCGCGGGCCTCCTCCTCGACGGAGCGGGCCAGCTCGGTGAAGTACGGGTTCAGTACGTCGCTGATGACCAGGCCGAGGGTGCGGGTCTGGTCGGTGCGCAGGGAGCGGGCGACGGCGTTCGGGCGGTAGCCCAGGGTCTCGACGGCGGCCAGCACGCGGGTGCGTGCGTCGGCGCTGACCGACGGGTGGTCGTTCAGGACGCGCGAGACCGTCGCGACGGAGACGCCGGCCTCGGCTGCGACGTCCTTGATGCTGGCCACCGCCGCTCCACCTCCTTGTGGATCAGTCGTGGGAGCGCCGGGTGAGCGCCCGTGGAATCGATTACACCGACGGGTGGATGGAATCGATTACACGCCGGTAGATCAAGCCCCCGGCGGCACGTCGCAACCGGATCGTGATGTCGCGGGAGGCTCCCCGGCGGTTCAGGGTGGAGGAAGGAGTTCCGTTTCCACGGCGGTTTCGCCGGACCGGAGGCGATGAGTTTCGCCGGCCCGGACGGTCCACCCCCTGTCGACCTCAGGAGGAGAACGGTGTCCCAGCTGCTGCGTGTACAGAACTTCAACGTGTCGAGTGACGGTTTCGGTGCCGGTGAGGGCCAGAGCCTGGAACGACCGTTCGGCCATGCCGATCCCGGCACGATGTTCGCCTGGGCCGGTGCCACGGCGAGCTGGCCCAACCGCACCGACCCGGGCGGGAGCCGCGGCCTCGACGACTACCTGGTGCGCGACTTCCACCACAACATCGGCGCCGAGATCATGGGCCGCAACAAGTTCAGCCCGCAGCGCGGCCCTTGGGAGAACCACGAGTGGCAGGGCTGGTGGGGCGACGAGCCGCCGTTCCACACGCCGGTGTTCGTGATGACCCACCACGAGCGTCCCTCGTTCACCCTCTCCGACACCACGTTCCACTTCGTCGGCGGGGATCCGGCCGAGGTCCTCGCCCAGGCGCGCAAGGCGGCCGGGGGCAAGGACGTACGGCTCGGCGGCGGGGCGACGACCGTCCGGCAGTTCCTGGACGCCGACCTGGTCGACACGCTGCACGTGGCGGTGTCCCCCGGCGTGGTGCTCGGGTCCGGCTCACGGCTGTGGGAGTCCCCCGAGGAACTGTTCGACCGCTTCCACTGCGATGTGGTGCCGAGCCCGAGCGGGGTGGTGCACCACCTGTTCTGGCGGAAGTGACGGCGAGTCAGGAGCCCTTGCCCCAGTCCAGGCGGTCGGCGAGCCCGGCGGCGGTGAAGGCGGCCGCCAACTCGTCGCCCCCTTCGGTGAAGTGCGCCCAGCTGTCGTAGTGGACGGGGACAACCCGCCGGGCGCCGAGGATCCGCGCCGCCTCGGCGGCCATCGCGCTGTCCAGGACGAGGACCCGGGCGTCGAAGAGGACGGGAATGCGGGGGGCACCGGCGAAGAGCACGGCGGTGTCGACGGGCCCGAAGCGGCCGGCGATCTCGCGGACGGCATCGAGTGAGGCGTTGTCGCCGCTGACGTAGACGGTGGGCAGGCCCTCGCCGGTCAGGACGAAGCCGACGACCTGGCCGCTGACCGGCTCGACCTGCTCACGCGGGCCGGGGCCGTGCACGGCGGGGACGGCGGTCACCGTGACCGTACCGCCGCCCGGGCGGTCCAGGGCGACGGACTCCCAGTCGGCCAGGCCCCGGACCCGCTCCCCGAGGCTCTTGCGCAGCCGCTCACCGCCGCCGGGCGTGGTCAGGGTCAGGGGGACGTCGGCGAGCAGGGCCCGGCCGGCGGTGTCGAGGTTGTCGGGGTGCTCGTCGTGGGAGAGCAGGACCACGTCGACGGGTCCGAGGTCACCGGGGGCGGAGGCGGCCGGCGCGGTCTTGGTCAGCTGCGGGCGGCCGGGCCGGCCGTAGTCGCCGGGGCCGTCGAACGTCGGGTCGGTCAGGAAGCGCAGGCCGCCGTAAACGAAGTGGGCGGTGGGGCCGCCGACGACGCGGACGGGGAAGTCGGCCGTCACGGGAAGGGAAGACATGGATCACCTCACGGATAGATGCGATCGAACCGTGAGAAGAACGTAGCCGCTTCTCACGGATACAGGCAAGCCTTAACATGAGAAATATGGAGGAGCCCGTGACCGAACAGCCCGCCCCGCCGCCCGCCCAGGGCGAGGAGGAGCACCTCTCCCTGGCCCTCGCCAACAGCGCCGTCGCCCTGCCCGGAGGACGCACGCTCGACCTCATCGGCACCCCGGCGCAGGCGAACCACTGGCTGACCCTGCGCGGCCTCGCCCCGGTCGACGCCGGCATGCGGGAGATGTGCGCGGCCCAACTGCGGTCGCTGCGCGAGCAGATCAGATCGCTGTTCGCCGCCCGGACCGACGGCGTGCCCGCGCTGCCCGCGGCGGTGGCGGCGGTCAACGACGCGATGACCAGGGTCCCGACGGCCCCGCTGCTGCGGTGGGACGACAAGACGGGCCCCTATCGCACCGCCCCCCACCCCACGACCGCGATCGTCGACCTGGCGCTGGCCACCCTCGCCGCCGACGCCGCCGACCTGCTCACCTCACCGGAGGCCGAGCGCCTGACCGCCTGCGGGTCCCCGCCCTGCAATCGCTTCCTGCTCCGCCACGGCCGCCGCCACTGGTGCTCCACCCGCTGCGGCGACCGCGCCCGAGCGGCCCGCGCGTACGCCCGCCGCACCGAGCAGCGCTGACCCCGCCCCCGTCATGGCCGGGGCGGACGGACGAGCCGCGCCCCTCTGCTCTCCGCGATCCTCACGACGTCCCGCAGGGACTCACTGAGCCGCCGGGCCAAGTAGCGCAGTTCCGCGCCGGTCACCCGGCGTTCCTCGAGGAGTTCGGCGGCGTGCCCGAGCAGCCGGTCCGCCATGTCGATCTGCACGTCCTCGATCTCGTCGGCGAGCCGTGAGACGTAGCCGGTTCCGTCGCCCACGAGGTAGCACGGTCTGCCGTCGGTGCCGCTCCACGGCAACAGCCGTCCGGCCACGGCGTTGTCGCCCGCCCCGCCGGTCATGCGCCTGCCTCCGCCATCAGGTAGGGGCGCACCAGCCGATTGTCCTCTCCCCGGAGCGGACGCTCGTCCGGACGACAGCAGGGCGCCGGGCACGCGTACGGGCGCGGGGGTGGTGCCGCCGATCGCCGTCGCCTCCCCCGGGGCGGGAGGAGGGAGCGGAGAAACGGGTCCAGGAGCCGGGCGATGAGATCTACCACGTCTGTCTGCCTGCCTTCTCACCTGCGGTGACTGCGTTCTGTGCTGAATCACTCACAGCGTGGGGCCGGCCCTGGCTACGCTGCCAGGGGGTGGAGCTTGACATCGGGCTTGTCAAGAAGAGGAGTTGGCCGATGGACGAACGCCGCATGCTTCGAACGCCGCGTCAGAAGTACGGGGAGGAGATGCGGCTGAGGCGGACCGCCGCCCGCCTCACCCAGGAGGAGCTGGGCGACCAGGTGGTGTGCTCGCCCACGCTGATCAGCCATTTCGAGGCGGGCAGACGTCTCCCCAAGCCGGATGACGCGCAACGGATCGACCGGGCACTGGGAACGGACGGGTTCTTCGCGCGATGGCTGGAGGACCTGGAGAACACGTACGACCCCCGCTTCGCAGCCGCCGCCGAACTGGAGCGACAGGCAACGCTGATCCAGCAATTCGCGCTCGCCTTGGTCCCCGGCCTGCTTCAGACGCCTGACTACGCCCGGGCCGTGTTCGCGGCGTACCGCCCCACCACCACGGAGCAGGAACTTGACAGGCAAGTTTTCATTCGAACAGAGCGTGCCCAAATCCTTGACGGACCTTCGGCTCCGGTCATCTGGACGCTTCTCGACGAGGCGGTGCTGCGACGCGCTGTGGGTGGCTCGAAGGTCATGGCGGAGCAACTGCACAAGATCGCGGACTTGGCCGGGTCGCGACGGATTCGGCTGCACGTCCTCCCGTACCGCGTCGGTGCGCATCCGCTCATGGAGAGCCTGCTCACCCTGATGAGCTTTGAGGATTCCGCTCCGGTGGCATACGTCGACGCGTACGAGACCGGACGTCTGATGGACGATCCGGCTCTGGTGAGTGCCTGTCAGACCGCCTACGCTCTGGCGCTGAGCGACGCGTTGTCGCAGCAGGAGTCACTGGCCCTCGTCAGGGCGGCAGCAGAGGATCACGCTAATGATCAGCAGTGAGCACACCAGGTGGTTCAAGTCCAGCTACAGCGGCGGCAGTCAAGCCGAGTGCCTCGAAGTCGCCCCCGGCCACCCCCACGTCCCGGTGCGGGACAGCAAAACCGCCCTCGGCCCCGCCCTGGTCTTCTCGCGGAGCGACTGGGCGGCGTTCGTCGCCGCCGTCAAGGACGGGCACATAGGGCCTGGGAAGACAGCGTGAGGCCGAGCGGCGGGTAACTCTCGCCGCCGACTCGCCCCTGTCCGGCCGGATCCCGGCGACCGGGGCCGCCGGGGGGCCGACATCTCACGCCGACTCGTTCAGCAACCTGCTCAGGTGCTCACGGCCCGGGCCCAGCAGGTCGGGCAGGGGGGCCGCGTCCTCGTACCAGCGCTTCTCGTACTCCCAGCACAGCCAGCCGTCCCAGCCGTGGCGGGAGAGGACCTCGACGCACTCGGCCAGGGGCAGCACGCCCGCGCCGAGCGGCAGGGGCGTGGTGTCCTCGACCGAGGCGATGTCCTTGACCTGGACGTAGCCCAGGTGGGGGGAGAGCGCCGCGTAGGTCTCGGAGGGCTGTTCGCCGCCGAGCCAGGTGTGCATCACGTCCCACAGGGCGCCGACCTGGCGGTGCCCGACGAGGCCGAGGACGCGCATCGCGTCGGCGGCGGTGCGGTGCGAGTCGTGGGTTTCGAGGAGGATGCGCACGCCCAGGTCATTGGCATGTTCGGCGGCCGTGCCCAGGCGGCGGGCGGCCGTCGCGTCGGCCTCCTCGGGGCTCTGGACGTCGAGATCGCCGCCGGGGAAGACGCGGACGTACGGGGCTCCCAGGTCGTGGGCCAGGTCGACGAGGGCACGGATCTCGGCCAGGACGGGCTCGTCGTCGCCCGGCGCGGCGACCCGTGCGTAGCCCGCCAAGCCCAGGAGCTCTACGCCCGCTCCCTTGAACTCGGCCGCGACGTCCGCCCGTTCGGCGGGGCCGAGGCCGGTGTGGACCGGTTCCTCGGGATGGGTGCGCAGCTCCACGCCGTGATAGCCGTGGGCGGTCGCGAGCCGCAGGACGTCGGGCAGGGGCAGGCCGGGGACACCGAGGGTGGAGAACGCCAGCTTCATATGGACGGACCCTACCCGGCACTCCCGCCTGCGACTCCCCTCCGTCACTCCTGTGTTGCGTCAAGATCCAGCCGCCAGTCCTGGCCGGTCAGGTCCTGGCCGAAGGAGTGGTGCGGTTTCTCCGCGACCAGCACGAAGCCGTGGCGCCGGTAGATGCGGCGGGCCGCGGCGAGGATGTCATTGGTCCACAGGACGACCTCGCGGTAGCCGGCCTCGCGCGCGAAGTCGACGAGCGCCCCGACCAGGCGGTCGCCGATGCCGAGGCCGCGCGCGTCCGGTTCGACGAGCAGGAGCCGCAGCCGGGCGGCGCCGGGCTTCGCGTCGTCCCGTACGCACATCACGCACCCGACCGGCCGGCCGTCCAGCTCGGCGATCCAGGTCCGCTCCCGGCGCGGGTCGTGGTCCTCGCCGTAGTCGGCGACGATCCTCGCCACGAGCGCCTCGTAGTCGGTGTCGAAGCCGTACTCGGCCGCGTACAGCGCGGCGTTGCGCTGCACGATCCAGCCGAGGTCGCCGGGGGCGGGATCGCGCAGCACGACGTCCTCGGGGCGTGGGGCCCGGCCGTCGCCCAGGATCGTCCGGACGGTCCGCAGGGCGTCCGCCAGCCGTGGCCGGTCCGCGGCCCGGACGGTGGCCAGCATCGCGCCGACCGACTGCCGCGCTCGCTCGTCGAGCAGTGCGGCGGTCTCCCTGCCGGACGCGGTGAGGGTGATGCGGCGGCGGCGCGGGTCCGTCTCGGACGGTCCGCGCTCGACGAGGCCGTCCTCCTCGAACTTG
Source organism: Streptomyces sp. NPDC007907 (assembly GCF_042959365.1). NCBI lineage: Bacteria > Bacillati > Actinomycetota > Actinomycetes > Kitasatosporales > Streptomycetaceae > Streptomyces > Streptomyces sp. NPDC007907. The sequence goes on along the minus strand of NZ_JBIBKR010000004.1, from coordinate 288,196 downwards.
TTCAGGATGCGGGTCAGGTACCCGGCGTCCAGGTGCAGCTGAGTCCGCAGGTCGGCGGCGTCCGTGCGGGGCGCGTGGGCCAGCTCGTAGAGCACGCGGGACTCGGTGAGGGTGTAGGGGGCGTAGAGCCGGCGGCCGTAGTCGAGGGCGCCGATGACTTTGGTGTAGAAGCGGTTGAAGGAGCGGATGTCCTGGACGGTCATGGCGCCCACCACCGATGTTTGACTCAGTCAGAGATGTCCTGGGTCGAGCTTAGACCTCCGGGGCATCATGGAGCCAGGCGCGGGACGCGCCGGACGGGACGGCGATGGCCGATGAGTTTCCGCGCGTTCCGCAGTCATAGGGGGTGTTGGTGCGTCGCAGCCGCGTGGGTTGTGGAAGCGTGCAGCGACGAATTCAGCCGAGAACCCGACGAGAGATACAGGAACCTCCCATGCGTACTCTGATCAGCACCGCTTTCATCTCGCTCGACGGCGTCGTGGAGGCCCCGGGCGGCGAGCCCGGATACCGGAACTCCGGCTGGACCTTCAAGCACACCGAGTTCCTTCCCGAGGCGTTCGAGATCAAGGGGCGGGAGCAGAAGGAGGCCACGGCGATGATGATGGGCCGCACCAGCTACGAGGCGTTCAGTGCGGTGTGGCCCGACATGGAGGACTTCGCCGACTACAAGGTGATGCCGAAGTACGTCGTCTCCACCACCCTCGCCGAGGAGAACCTGGTGTCGAACTGGGGCGAGACGACGATCCTGCGCTCGCTCGACGAGGTCGCCGACCTGAAGGAGACCGAGGGCGGCCCGATCATCATCCACGGCAGCGCCTCCCTCAACCAGGCCCTCTCGGACGCCGGGCTGATCGACCGCTACCACCTGCTCGTCTTTCCGCTTCTGCTCGGAGCGGGCAAGCGGCTGTTCAGCGCGACGGACAAGGACGCCCAGAAGCTGCGGCTCGTCGAGCACGAGGCCTACGCCAACGGGCTCCAGAAGAACGTCTTCGACGTCGTCCGCTAGCCCCCGCACCGGGGCCGGAGCCGACCCCGCCGGTGGGTGACGAGCGGGCCAGGGTGTTCAGGCCGAGGCGGGAGCGTGCGAGCCGACGCAGGGCACGCCTGGTCGAAGCGGGGCGTGCGAGCCGACGCAGACGGGTGCGCCGAGCCGAGGCAGGGTACGCCGAGCCGAGGCAGGGGGCGCCGAGCCGAGGCAAGGGCGCCGTGCCGATGCGGGGAGCGCCGAGCCGATGCGGAGGCATTCGGACCGGCGAGGGGGTGTGCCGCCGGCGCGGGGGCACATCAGCCGGCACACGGGGTGCGTCGGCCGAGGGCGGGCGGGCCGGGTGCCGGGGCGGGTGTGCCCGTGCCATGCCCGGCCCCGCGCCCGCGAGCCACCGCGTCCGCACCCCGGCTCCAGGCCGGGCTCGCGCCTCACACCCGATGTCTCGAAGCCCCCTCCAAGCCCCGGACGTCTCAAAGCCCCCTTCAGGTCCGGCGTCTGAAGACCCCCCTCAAGCCCAGTGACTCAAGAAGCGCGCGGCGTCCCCGCGGAGCCCCGGACCATCAACTCGCCCCGGACCGAGGCGATCCCCCCGGGCGGCGCCTCCTCGCGGCCCATCGCGATGCGGCCGGCCCGGGCCCCGGCGTCCGCCAGCGGCAGCCGTACCGTCGTCAGCGAGGGCACCGCGTCGATACTGAACGGCAGGTCGTCGAAGCCCGCAACCGACACGTCCTCGGGGATCCGCAGGCCCGAGTCCCGCAGCGCGGCGCACGCGCCCAGCGCGACGGAGTCGTTGGCCGCGACGACCGCCGTCAGCGACGGGTCACGCCGCATCAGCTCCAGCGTCGCCTCGTAACCGGACCGCCGGTCATAGCGCCCGTGCACCGTCCACCGCGGGTCCTCCTCGATGCCGTGCGCGGCCAGCGCGGCCCGGTGGCCCTCCAGCCTGTGCCGCGTCGTGGTCCGCTCCTCGGGGCCCGCGATGTACCCGAGCCGCCGGTGCCCGAGCCCGATGAGGTGCTCGGTCAGCTCCTGCCCGCCACCGCGGTTGTCGAAGGTCAGCGCGATCGCCCCGGTGTCCGGCGCCGGCGGCCGTCCGCACAGCACGACCCGGGTCCCGGCCTCGGTCAGCTTGCGCACCTTCGCGTCCATCGCCGCCTGGTGCTCCGCGTCCTCGATCGCCCCGCCGGTCAGCACCACGGCCGCGGCCCGCTGCCGCTGCAGCAGCGTGAGGTACGTCAGCTCCCGCTCCGGCGAGCCCCCCGTGTTGCAGACCACCGCCAGCCTCTCCCCGCCCGCACGGCCGCCGGGTCCGCCGATCTCCGCCTGGATCGCGCTCGCCATGATCCCGAAGAACGGGTCGGCGATGTCGTTCACCAGGATCCCGACCAGGTCGGAGGTGGCGGCGGCCAGGGCGCTCGCAGGCCCGTTGAGCACGTAGTCCAGCTCGTCCACGGCCTTCAGCACCCGCTCCCGGGTGGACGCGGCCACGGGGTAGTTCCCGTTCAGCACGCGCGACACCGTCGCGGGTGAGACCTGGGCGCGGGCCGCCACGTCCGCCAGGGTCACCGTCATCTCGTCGTCCTCCGGTCGCGCATCTCGTCTCCGCCCTCGTACACACCTGGACCACCGGCCGCGGTTCCGCACGGAACAGCAGGTCGTCCGCCCCCGTCCCACCGAACCCCTGGCCATGGTTCCGAGCAGACCTTAAGCCCCCGACACCGCCTTGTTCGCCCCCTCGAACAACTCGTCCTGGTCACGGTCTTGTCCGGACAGCGGTTCAGAGGCTAGCTTCTCCCTATGTAGAAAGCGCTTGCTGAACGCTCACCAGTCAAGCGCCGCTCACCGGGCCTCCTGTGAAAGGTGGGGCGTACGCGGCGCGAAGACCGCGTACGAAGGGAATGACGTGACACGCAAGACGGTGCGTATCGCCATGAACGGCGTGACCGGACGCATGGGCTACCGCCAGCACCTGGTCCGCTCCATCCTCGCCCTTCGCGAACAGGGAGGCCTCGACCTCGGCGACGGCACCGTGCTGTGGCCCGAGCCGATCCTGGTCGGCCGCCGCGAGCACGCGCTGAAGGCACTGGCCGAGCGGCACGGGCTGGAGCACGTCTCGACGGACCTGGACGCGGTCCTCGCCGACGAGACCGTCGACATCTACTTCGACGCACAGGTCACCTCCGCCCGCGAGGAGGCACTGAGGAAGGCCATCGCGGCCGGCAAGCACATCTACACCGAGAAGCCGACCGCCACCGGCCTCGACGGCGCCCTGGCGCTCGCCCGGCTGGCCGACGAGGCCGGCATCAAGCACGGCGTCGTCCAGGACAAGCTGTTCCTGCCGGGCCTGCTGAAGCTGAAGCGCCTGATCGACGGCGGCTTCTTCGGCCGGATCCTGTCCGTGCGCGGCGAGTTCGGCTACTGGGTCTTCGAGGGCGACTGGCAGACGGCCCAGCGCCCGTCCTGGAACTACCGCGCCGAGGACGGCGGTGGCATCGTCGTCGACATGTTCCCGCACTGGGAGTACGTGCTGCACGAGCTGTTCGGCCGGGTGAGGTCCGTCCAGGCGCTCACCGCCACGCACATCCCCCAGCGCTGGGACGAGAACGACAAGCCCTACGACGCCACGGCCGACGACGCCGCCTACGGCATCTTCGAGCTGGAGGGCGGCGCCATCGCCCAGATCAACTCCTCATGGGCCGTGCGCGTCAACCGCGACGAGCTGGTGGAGTTCCAGGTGGACGGCACCGAGGGCTCCGCGGTCGCGGGCCTGCGCAACTGCCGCGTCCAGCACCGCAGCGCCACCCCCAAGCCGGTCTGGAACCCGGACATCCCCGCCACGGAGGTCTTCCGCGACCAGTGGCAGGAGGTCCCGGACAACAGCGAGTTCGACAACGGCTTCAAGGCCCAGTGGGAGCTGTTCCTCAAGCACGTCCACGCCGACGCCCCCTACCACTGGGACCTGCTGGCCGGTGCGCGCGGTGTGCAGCTGGCCGAGCTGGGCCTGAAGTCCTCGGCCGAGGGCCGCCGCCTCGACGTCCCGGAGGTCCGGCTGTGACCATCCGACTGCCCGACGGACCGGACCGCCTGCGGACGTACGAGCCGCGCACCGAACCGTTCGCGGTGAACCCCGGGAGGTCCTTCACCTCCCGCACGGTCTTCTCGGCCGCGCACGTCGTGGCCGACCCGTTCGCGGACGTCTCCCCCGACGCGCCCGCCGCCGTCGACTGGGACCTGACCCTCGCCTTCCGCCGCCACCTGTGGTCGCACGGGCTGGGCGTCGCCGAGGCCATGGACACCGCCCAGCGCGGCATGGGCCTGGACTGGGCGGGGGCGGCCGAGCTGATCCGCCGCAGCGCCGCTGAGGCCAAGGCCGTCGGCGGTCTGATCGCCTGCGGGGTCGGCACCGACCAGCTGACCGGCCCGGCGACCCTCGCCGAGGTCCGCGCGGCCTACGAGGAGCAGCTGGCCCTCGTGGAGGAGTCCGGCGCGCAGGCCGTCCTGATGGCGTCCCGGGCGCTCGCGGCGGCGGCCTCCGGCCCCGAGGACTACCTGGAGGTCTACGGCCACCTGCTGCGCCAGGCCGCCGAGCCGGTGGTGCTGCACTGGCTGGGCCCGATGTTCGACCCGGCCCTGGAGGGCTACTGGGGATCGGCCTCCCTGGACGCGGCGACGGAGACGTTCCTGGAGGTGATCGCCGCCCACCCGGACAAGGTCGACGGCATCAAGGTCTCGCTCCTGGACGCCCGGCGCGAGATCGACATCCGCCGCCGGCTCCCGAAGGGCGTGCGCTGCTACACGGGCGACGACTTCCACTACCCGGAGCTGATCGCGGGTGACGAGCAGGGCTTCAGCCACGCGCTGCTCGGCATCTTCGACCCGCTGGGCCCGCTGGCGGCCGAGGCGGTCCGGGTACTGGACACGGGGGACACTCAGGGCTTCCGCGCGCTGCTGGACCCCACGGTCGGGCTCTCCCGGCACCTGTTCCAGACTCCGACGCGCTTCTACAAGACGGGGGTCGTCCTCCTCGCCTGGCTCGCGGACTTCCAGCCGCACTTCACGATGGTCGGCGGCCTGCAGTCGGCCCGCTCGCTGCCGCACCTCGCGAGGGCCTACGAACTGGCCGACGGGCTGGGCCTGTTCCCCGACCCGAAGCTCGCGGAGGAACGGATGAAGACGCTGCTGAGCGTGTACGGGGTGACCCAGTGAGCGGGTCGCCGGCGCGCTTCTCCATCAACCAGATGACGGTGAAGCAGTTGTCGTTGCCGGAACTGGCCGACGGCTGCGCCCGGCTGGACATCCGCAACGTGGGGCTCTGGCGCGAGCCGGTGCGGGAGTACGGCCTGGAGGCCACGGCCAAGCTGGTCCGGGACGCGGGGCTGACGGTGACGACGCTGTGCCGGGGCGGCTTCCTCACGGCGATCGACCCGTCGGAGCGGGCCGGGGCCCTGGCCGACAACCGCCGGGCGATCGACGAGGCGGCGACGCTGGGCACGGACACGCTGGTCCTGGTCTCGGGCGGGCTCCCCGCGGGGTCCAAGGACCTGCGCGGCGCCCGTGAGCGCATCGCGGACGCCCTGGCGGAACTGGGCCCCTACGCGCGGGAGCACGGCGTGCGGCTGGCCATCGAGCCGCTGCACCCGATGTACGCCTCGGACCGCTGTGTGGTGTCGACCCTGGCCCAGGCCCTGGACCTCGCCGAGCGTTTCCCGGCGGACCAGGTCGGCGTCACCGTGGACACGTACCACATCTGGTGGGACGACACCGCGCCCGCGCAGATCGCCCGGGCCGGTGCGGGCGGCCGCATCCACACCTTCCAGCTCGCCGACTGGACGACGCCCCTCCCGGAGGGCGTCCTCACCGGCCGCGGCCAGATCGGCGACGGGTCGATCGACATGCGGGAGTGGCAGGGGTACGTGGAGGCGGCCGGATACACCGGAGCCATCGAGGTGGAGCTGTTCAACGACGTGCTGTGGGCACGGGACGGCCAGGAGGTCCTGGCCGAAACGGCGAAGAGGTTCGCCGAACACACCCGCTGATCCGCCCCGAGCCACACCTGCCGCCGCCCCGCGCACCGGGGGCGCCCCGAGAACCACCGCCCCGCGCACCGGGGGCGCCCCGAGAACCACCGCCCCGCGCACCGGGGGCGCCCCGAGCCACACCCGCCGCCCCGCCCCGCGCGCCCGGGGGCGGGGCGGCGGCATGCCCGGGCCCGTGCCGGGCGGCCGGTGCAGGGTCCCGCACCCCGGTGCAAGGGCCGCCGGTGCCGCTGCCGCTCCGGATGCAGCCGCCCCACGGGCGTGACACGCTTTTCGCAAGGACTCGGCCGGTCGCAGTGCTCTCTCACCCCCTCGCTTCCCGATTCGGAGAGCAGCCATGGCTGACTTCCTGGTGAACACCACCAAGGCGGGCGACCAGCACCAGCCCACCGTCGACGCCCTGTTCGGCACCGAGTTCCTGGAGCTGTGGTCGGACGAGAGCCACTTCGTCATCAAGGGCCAGTTCCTGGGCGACGACGGCGACAAGCTCGGGGACGAGTTCGCGGTCAGTGCGCAGCCCGCGGACGGGCCCGCGGTGCGGCCGCTGTGGCCGTCCGTGCTGTCCGCCGGGGTCAGCGGCCAGTTCGCCGTCTGGCTGGAGACCCCCTTCACCCCGCCCGGGCCCAGCCCCTCCGTGAAGCTCCAGCGGTTCACCGAGGGACGCAAGGCCGGCCCGGAGACGCTCGTCACGGCGGATGCGGATCCGCAGGTCAGGCCGTGTCTGGCGTTCATGATCGACGGTGGTGTGCTGGTCACCTGGGCGAGCCGGCGGCCCGACCGGCGCATCCGCGCGCGGCGGTTCCACGCGGACGGCACCCCGGCGACGCCGGAGTTCACGGTCAGCACCACCGAGGGCTTCCACGAGAAGCCCGCCGCCTCGATCCTCACCAACGGCAACGTGGTCGTGGCATGGTCGACGGATCCCTCGTCGATCGGCGGTGGCCGGCTCACCCTGCGGTTCTTCGACTTCGAGGGCAATCCGCTGGGCGGGGAGATCCAGCCGGACGTCGGCGGCTTCACCGGCGTCAACGCGATCACCCTGCTCGACAGCGGACGGTTCGTCGCCGCGCACATCGAGCACATCCAGCCCAGCGACCTGGGCAAACCGCAGACGACGGTCGCGGCGAGCATCTTCCAGCCGGACGGCACGGAGACCTTCGACATCACGGCCGGCCACCCCAGGGGGTTCACCCGGAGCGCCCCGGCCCTGTCCCGGCTGCCGGGCGGGCGCTTCCTGATGGCGTGGGTCGAGGAGAGCGCGGACACGCACGACACCGTGCCGACGGTGATGGCCAAGGTCTGCTCGGAGAGCCAGGGTTCACTCGGCGACCCGGTGCGGGTGAGCACGGCCGACCCCGGCAACCGGTCCCACACCTGCACCGCGACGGCCTTCGGCAACGGCCCGGAGAGCGCGCTGATCACCTGGGACGACGACAGTCACCTGGACGGCGACACCGGCTTCGGCGTCCGCGCCCGCACGTTCCACATCAGCCCGCCCGGGATGCTGGTCGAGGCGTCCTGACGGTGGGCGTCGCCGGGGCCGGAGCCGCCTCGGGTGCGCGGCGGCGCGGGGTCAGCGACGCCAGCCCCACACCGCCCACCAGGAGGGCCGCCGCGCACCAGCGCAGCGGGCTCACCGGCTCGCCCAGGAACAGGAACGCCGACGACATTCCGAAGACCGGGACCAGGAGGGAGAACGGGGCGACCGTGGAGGCGGGGTGGTGGCGCAGGAGGTAGCCCCACGCGCCGAAACCGAAGACCGTGGTGACCCAGGCGACGTAGAGGACGGTGCCCGTGCCCTGCCAGTCCAGGCCGCGCAGGGCAGCCAGGTCGCGGGAGGGGCCCTCCGTGAGGAGGGACAGCCCCAGCAGGGGCAGGACCGGGACCGTGCTGACCCACACCATGAAGTTCAGCGCGTCGGGTGGAGCGGCCTTGCGGGTGAGGACGTTCGACGCGCCCCAGCACGCCGCCGCCCCGACGACCAGGGCGAACGCGCCGAGCGGTCCGGAGGCGCCCTCGTCCACGGCCGCCACCGCGATGCCCGCCAGGGCGATCAGCATGCCCAGCAGACGGACGCGGGAGGGCCGTTCGCCCAGGGTCAGGGCGGCGATCGCCGCTGTGAACACCGCCTGTATCTGCAGGACCAGGGAGGACAGGCCGGCCGGCATGCCCGCGTCCATGCCGACGAAGAGGAGGCCGAACTTCGCCACGCCGAGGACCAGGCCGACCGCCACGATCCACTTCCACGCCACCTTCGGGCGGCCCACGAGGAACACCGCGGGCAGCGCCGCCGCGAGGAAGCGCAGGGCGGAGAAGAGCAGGGGCGGAAAGTGGTCCAGGCCGATCTCGATGACCGTGAAGTTGACGCCCCAGACGGCGGCGACGAGAACGGCGAGAGCACAGTGGGTCGGTCGCATGCGGTGAGCATCACCCCCCACGACCGTGAAGCACCAGCGATGATTGCTGCACGGTGGGATGAAGCATCGCTAAGCAGAAAGGGGCATGCCGTGCTCGACCTCCAGCGGCTGCGCGCCCTGCACGCCGTCTCCGTGCACGGCACCGTGGGGGCCGCCGCGCTCGCGCTCGGGTACACGCCCTCCGCGGTGTCCCAGCAGATCGCCAAGCTGGAGCGGGAGACCCGGACCGTCCTGCTGGAGCGGGAGGGGCGGGGCGTCCGGCTCACCGACGAGGCCCGTCAACTGGTGGTCGCGGCACAGGAGCTGCTGGCCATCGTGGAGCGCGCGGAGACCGAGCTGGAGGAGCGCCGGGGCCGGCCCTCGGGACGGCTGACCGTCGCCGCGTTCGCCTCGGCGGCGCGCGGGCTGATGCCGGGCGTGCTGGCGGAGCTCGGCCGCCGGCATCCCGCCCTGGACGCCCGTCTCTCGGAGGTCGACCCGCATCTGTCCGTCGACCTGGTGGCGAAGGGCGCCGTCGACCTGGCCGTCGCGCACGACTGGGACATCGCGCCGCTGCCCGCACCGCCGGGTCTGGAACAGGCGGTCATCGGTGACGACCTGTGCGACCTGCTCGTCCCCGAGGGGCACCCTTTCGCCGGGCGGACCGCCGTACGGAGGGAGGAGCTGGGCGGCGAGCGGTGGATCTGCCAGCCGCCGGGGCGGGTCTGCCACGACTGGCTGCTGCGGACGCTGCGCGCGGCCGGGCACGAGCCGGACATCGTCCACCAGGCCGACGAGAATCCCACACTCGTGGCCCTGGTCGCGGCCGGGCTCGGGGTCGCGCTCATCCCGCGGCTCGGGCGCGGGCCGGTGCCCGCCGGGGTGGTGGAGGTGCCGCTCGATCCGATGCCGGTACGGCGGCTGTACGCGCTGTGGCGGACGGGGGCGGCCCGGCGCCCGGCCATCGCGGAGTGCGTACGGGTGCTCGGTGAGCAGTGGCCGGACGTGGCGGCTCATCCGCCCCGCTGATCCCCTGGTTCCTCCCGCGTACCGACTTGCGGGAATCCGGGGCGAGTCGGGAACCCGGAGCGGACCGCCCCCGTCCAAGGGCAGGCCACCGGAGAGTCACCACGGTGCGGTGTCGGCCCTCGCCACTGGCTGCGATCGCTGACCACCCTCTCCGCCGTACCGCGGCCGGCGGCACCCGCCGCCATCGGCGCGTCCCCCTCCAACCGCGCCGGTGGCGGCCCTTTCGCGTTGCTGCGCGTTCCCTTGACTGGCAGAAACTTCCCGGATATTCGTGACATCTTGGAAGTTTCCTTCAGTGGATCCGAGCGGATCACCTCCGGAAGGAGCGCACGTGCACGACACCGGCACGGGAAGCACGGGAAACACCGCACGACCGTCCAGACGCACCGTCCTCGCCGCCACGGCCGGCGTCACCGCCGCGCTCGCGGCCGCCGGGCCCGCGCACGCCGCCGCCCTGGACGACAGCCGGCTGCGCGCCCTCGTCTCCCGCATGACGCTCGAGGAGAAGGTCGGCCAGCTCTTCGTGATGCGGGTCTACGGCCACTCCGCCACCGCCCCCGACCAGGCCGACATCGACGCCAACCTCAAGGAGATCGGGGTCCGTACGGCCGCCGAGCTGGTGGCGAAGTACCGGGTCGGCGGCATCATCTACTTCGCCTGGGCGCACAACACCCGCGAGCCGCACCAGATCGCCGACCTGTCCAACGGCATCCAGCAGGCCTCCCTGGAACTGCCGCGCGGGCTGCCGGTGCTCATCTCCACCGACCAGGAGCACGGCATCGTCGCCCGGGTGGGCGAACCCGCCACCCTGTTCCCGGGTGCCATGGCCGTCGGCGCGGGCGGGTCGCGGTCCGACGCGCGCACCCTGGGCCGGATCGCGGGCGCGGAGCTGCGGGCGATGGGCATCCGGCAGGACTACTCCCCCGTCGCCGACGTGAACGTCAACCCGGCCAACCCGGTCATCGGCGTACGCTCCTTCGGCGCCGACCCGCGGGCCGTGTCCGCGCTGGTGGCCTCCGAGGTCGCCGGATACCAGGGGTCCGGGGTCGCCGCGACCGCCAAGCACTTCCCCGGGCACGGGGACACCAACGTCGACAGCCACACCGGCTTCCCCACCATCACGCACAGCCGGGAGCTGTGGGAGAAGCTGGACGCACCGCCGTTCCGGGCGGCCATCGCCGCGGGCATCGACTCGATCATGACCGCCCACGTGATGGTCCCCGCCCTCGACGACTCCGGCGACCCGGCCACCCTCTCCCGCCCGATCCTCACCGGCGTCCTGCGTGAACGCCTCGGCTACGACGGGGTCGTGGTCACCGACTCCCTCGGCATGGAGGGCGTGCGGACCAAGTACGGCGACGCCCGGGTGCCGGTGCTGGCGCTGAAGGCGGGCGTGGACCAGCTGCTCAACCCGCCCGACCTGGACCTCGCCTGGAACGCCGTGCTGACGGCGGTGCGCGAGGGCGAGCTCACGGAGGCCCGGCTCGACGAATCGATCCTGCGCGTGCTGCGGCTCAAGTCGAAGCTGGGGCTGTTCCGTGCGCCGTACGTGAGCCACGGCGGGGTGGACCGGACCGTCGGGACCCGGGCGCACCGGGTGGCGGCCGACCGGATCGCCGAGCGCACGACCACGCTGCTGGTCAACGACGGACGGCTGCTGCCCCTGTCCCGGCGTCGGCACCGCAAGGTGCTGGTGGTGGGCGCCGATCCGGCCTCGCCGTCGGGTACGACGGGCCCGCCCACGGGCGTGCTGGCCGGCGCGCTGACCGAGCTGGGATTCACGGCCACGGCCCTGCCGACCGGCACGGCGCCCTCCGCCGCGACCGTCGCCCGGGCGGTCGCGGCGGCGCGGGAGGCGGACGCGGTGGTGGCCGCCACGTACAACGTCACCGCGAGCAGCGGCCAGCGGACGCTCGTGGAGCAACTCGTGGCGACCGGGCGGCCGGTGGTGGCGGTGGCGATCCGCAATCCGTACGACGTGGCCCAGTTGCCGTCCGCTCCGGCCTGTCTGGCCACCTACTCCTGGACCGACGTCGAACTGCGGGCCGCCGCCCGGGTGATCGCCGGGCGTGTGAAGCCTCGCGGGGAGCTGCCGGTGGCCGTACAGCGGGCGGACGATCCGGAGCAGGTGCTGTACCCCATCGGCTACGGACTGTCGTACTAGACGTACGCCACGGACCGTGCGCACCACCCCCAACGTGCGCAAACCGCCCCATGTGTCTGGCGTGCGCCCGCTACGGCGGGTCACGCTGGACGAGCACACTCGGGGGGTCGGCGATGCGTGAGCGAAGTGTTGTGGGGGTGGTCTGCGGGCTCCTGGTACTGCTCGGCGCACTGCTGACCGGCTGCCAGAGTCCGGCGGGAGGCGTCGCGGAGGACGGCCGGCTGGGCGAACCGGTGACCGGCACGCCGGGACGGACCACCACGGTGTCGCCGGCGCCGACCCGGCCCGCCGGGTACGGGGCGGTGTTCCTCGCGGTCGGCGAGTGCTCCTCGTTCGGCACGACGAGCTTCACCGAGGTGCCGTGCGCCGGTGAGCGGGCGGCGGCCCGGGTCGCGGCTCGGCACGACGGCACGGTGCGGGACGGGCCGCGCTGCCCGCCCACCACCGACTTCGTGCTGCACATCAGCGAGCAGCGGCCCGCCTCCGACGAGGACGGCGACGGGGTGGTCCCGCAGGGCTACGCCTGTATGCGCAATCTCCAGCCGCCGCACCCCGGCGACCCGGGCGGCGGGGGCGGGCCCCGCACGATCGTCGGCGACTGCGTCTACGGCTCCGGCGACGGGAAGGTCCGCGAGACGGCCTGCGACGGCACGGGCGCACGACGGCCGCAGTACGAGGTGGTCCGGGCGGTCGCCGAACGGGCCGACTGCCCCGGCCCGACCGCCCTGTACGTCCGCCTGGGCGGGAAGCGGCCCGTGGGGTGTGCCCGGAGGCTGTGACGGGTGTCCGCCCTCACCGCCTCACCGCAGCAGCCCCCTGCGCGACGGCCGGCGCCGGGCCTCGGCCATCTGGTCGCGGACGTGCTCGGGGGGCAGGTCGGCCGCGAGTCGGGCCAGTTCCTCGAAGGTCGACAGATAGGTTCCGTCGCCGCCCTCCCCCCGCAACGCCCGCTCCCGCTCCACGAACGGCCGCACGGCCTTCCAGACCGAGACGATCCGGGTGCGCAGGACCGTGACCAGCAGGGTCCGGTCGAGCAGACCGAAGACGGCGAGGTTGGCGAACGACTGGTAGTAGTACACGACGCTGCAGAAGGCCGCCTTGGCCTCGGCGGGTAACCCGCGCACCCCGTGCTCCGGGTCGTGCTCGGCTCCCAGGCGGGTGCACACGTAGTCGTGCTGCTCGTGGAACTCCGCCGACCGGAACTCTCTGAGCAGGTCCACCAGCACCGCGATGTGGTTGGCGTGCTGCGCGGTGCGCGCCTGCCGTGCGCTGAACACGATGGAGGTCACCACGGCGACGACGGCGATGGCCGTGGTCACGATGTTGAAGACGACAGAACTGTCCATCCGGTCACCGTACGGAGCATTCACGGCGAGCGCAGGACCATGCGAACCGCCCCTCGGTCCGGGACCGGGGGGCGGTGGTGTGCGCGTGTCGGGCGGTTACGGACGCAGCGTCATCTCGCGCTGCACGTCCCGCTTGTCGAGCTTCGCGTCGAACTTCGCCAGCGGCTTCGCCGCCTGCGGGTCGGCCTGCACCGCGCCGGGGGCGACGCCGGCCCACTCGAGGATGCGGGCGGTGGCGAGGGCCTTCTGCTCGGGCACCAGGCCCGCGACGTTGGCGCCGTGGTTCATGCCGGGGGCGGTGAAGACGTAGGAGTCCTTCGCGCCCTTGCCGACGCGGAACGACTCCGCGCCCCACGGGTCGTTCTGGCCGTAGACGAACAGCATGTGGCGGGCGTTGTGCCGGACCCAGGTGTCCACGTCGCGCATCGCGTGCGGCTGGAACTTCATCGGGATGTCACGCGGGACGAAGTTCCGGGGCGGCTGGTAGCCGTAGCGGATGTACCGCTTCTCCACGTGCGGGAAGTGGATGGTCGGCGCGCCGAGCTGGGTGCCGGCCTGGTAGTAGTACGGCGTGTAGGTCGTCAGGCCCTGGTCGGCGTAGGCGGAGAAGCCGGAGATCGTGTCGACGGAGTCCCAGATCGCGTCGTCGGTGGCGTTCTTGGCGTCGGCCGGGATCTGGTCGCAGTCGGCCAGCAGGCTGTACTGCCAGAAGCCCCACACGTAGTCCAGGACGGTCGCCTCGTAGGCCTTGTCCAGGCTGCCGATGGTGGTGAAGGTGAGGCCGTTCTCCTCGGCGTAGGCGGCGTACTTCTTCTCCAGCGGCTCGCGGCGCACCAGCGCCTCGCGCTGCACGGCGTTCAGCCGGTCGCGGCACTCCTTGGTACCGACGCGGGCGAAGAAGCGGTCGTAGGCCGAGTCCTCGTTGTTCACCACGTCGTTGGGGGCGACGTAGGCGACGACACCGTCCATGTCCCGCGGGTAGAAGCGCTCGTAGTAGGTGGCGGTCATACCGCCCTTCGAACCGCCCGTGGAGATCCAGTTCTTGGAGTAGATGCCCTTCAGGGCCTTGAAGACGCGGTGCTGGTCGCTGGCGGCCTGCCAGATGTCCAGCTTGGACCAGTCGGCCGGGGCGGGCCGGGACGGGGTGAAGTAGCGGTACTCCAGGGAGACCTGGTTGCCGTCCACGATCTGGGTGGGCTCGCTGCGGCGGGGTGTCGTCGAGACGTTGTAGCCGCTGGTGAAGAACACCGTCGGGCGCGCGACGTCCTTGTGCAGCACGGTGATGCGCTGCTGGAACGTGCCCTTGGAGGGCTTGTGGTGGTCGACCGGCTGCGTGTAGTTCAGGACGAAGAAGCGGTAGCCGGTGTACGGCTTCTCCTCGACCAGGCTCATGCCCGGTATGGAGAGCAGTCTCTCCTTGATGTCGGTGGTGCCATCGGTGCCGGCGGCGTCGGCGGCGGTGGCCGCTCCCGCCGTGCCCAGTGTGCTTATGAGCACCGTGAGCGCCAGCAGCCATCTGAGCGCCTTGCGCATGCGCACTCCCCTGTGAGACAGATGTGCGCCGGAAGCTAGCGGACCAACTCACCGGAGCACCAGGGGACATAGGGAAAACCCTGTGCGCGCGGGGGGCGTGTCACCGGGCGCCCGGGGTCAGCACAGCACCCAGCCGGAGCTGAACTTCCCCCGGCCGACCCGGCCCTTGAGCCAGACGCAGCGGCGCCCGGCGTGCACGGTCACCGGGCCCGCGTGGTGGGCGTACGTGCCCAGGTCGACGACCGGCCGGTTGCCGCGCGCCTGCACGCTCACCGACATCGTGCGCTTGGCGCCGGGCCTCTTGGTGAGGGTGACGGCGCAGACGTAGCCGCCACGCTTGTAGACGAGCACGGTGCCGGTGGAGAACGGCAGGGTGCGGACCTTGCGTCCGGGGCAGAGCGCGGAGGTCGCGGCCTGGGCGTCGCCCGGTGCCACGACGGCGAGCAGCCCGGAGGCGGTCAGCACGGCCAGCCCGAGCGCGAGCCGCCGGCGTATCGCTCCACTGTGCACTGTCGTCCTCCCGTACCGCGTCGTCCGCGACCATCGGCGTACGTCTGTACGGACGCATGACGTATGTCGGACGGTTGCACGAGCGTTATGAAAACGCGCTCACCGCCGTCAGCGGGACGCGCCGACCGGCTCCTCCGGCTCGGCGGCGCCGATGAACGTCCGCCACAGCTCGGCGTACCGCCCGCCGCGGGCGAGCAGTTCGTCGTGGGTGCCGTCCTCGGCGACCCGGCCGTGGTCCATGACGACGACCCGGTCGGCGCGGGCAGCGGTGGTGAGGCGGTGCGCCACGACGAGGGTGGTGCGGCGGCCGGCGAGGCGGTCGGTGGCCTGGTTGACCTGGGCCTCCGTGGCCAGGTCCAGGGCGGCCGTGGCCTCGTCGAGCAGCAGCACGTCCGGGTCGACCAGCTCGGCGCGGGCCAGCGCGATGAGCTGGCGCTGCCCGGCGGACAGGTTGCGGCCGCGCTCGGCGACCTCGTGGAGGTAACCGCCCTCCAGGGTGGCGATCATGTCGTGCGCGCCGACCGCCCGGGCCGCCGCCTCGACCTCCGCGTCGGTGGCGTCGGGACGGCCGTAGGCGATGGCGTCGCGGACGGTGCCCTGGAAGAGGTACGCCTCCTGCGGGACGACCCCCAGACGGTGCCGGTACGAGGTGAGGTCCAGGGCCCGCAGGTCGGTGCCGTCGACGGTGACCCGGCCGCCGGTGGGGTCGTAGAAGCGGGCCACGAGCTTGACGAGGGTCGACTTGCCGGCGCCGGTCTCGCCGACGAACGCGACGGTCTGCCCGGCGGGGACGCGCAGGTCGACCCCGACCAGGGCCTCCTCGTCGTCCCCGTAGGCGAAGTGCACGTCCTCGAAGGCGATCTCGCCGCGCAGGGACGTGACCCGGACGGGTTCGGCGGCGGACTTCGTCGACGTCGGCTCCCGGAGCAGTTCCTGGATGCGGCCCAGCGAGACGGTCGCCTGCTGGTAGCCGTCGAAGACCTGGGAGAGCTGCTGCACGGGTGCGAAGAACAGGTCGATGTAGAGCAGGTACGCGACCAGCGAGCCGATGGCGAGGGTCCCGTCGTCGACCCGGGCCCCGCCCACGATCAGCACGGCCGCCGCGGCCACCGACGACAGGAACTGCACGAACGGGAAGTACACCGAGATCAGCCACTGGCCCCGGATACGGGCCTGCCGGTAGCTGTGGCTGCGCTCGGCGAACCGCCGCCCGCCGTCCCCCTCGCGCCGGAAGGCCTGCACGATCCGCAGCCCGGAGACCGACTCCTGGAGGTCGGCGTTGACGACCGACACGCGCTCGCGGGCCAGCTCGTACGCCTTCACGCTCGCCCGGCGGAAGAAGAACGTGGCGATGATCAGCGGCGGCAGCGTCGCGAAGACGACCAACGCGAGCTGCACGTCGATCACCAGCAGCGCGACCATGATCCCGAAGAAGGTGACGACCGAGACGAAGGCCGTGACCAGGCCCGTCTGCAGGAACGTCGACAGCGCGTCGACGTCGGTCGTCATCCGGGTCATGATCCGGCCGGTCAGCTCACGCTCGTAGTAGTCGAGCCCGAGGCGCTGCAACTGGGAGAAGATCTTCAGCCGCAGCGAGTACAGGACCCGCTCGCCGGTGCGGCCGGTCATCCGGGTCTCCCCGATCTGGGCCGCCCACTGCACGACCACCGTCAGCAGCCCCAGCAGGGCCGCCGCCCACACCGCGCCGAGCGCGGCCTCGGTGACGCCCGAGTCGATGCCGTGCCGGATCAGCACAGGCAGCAGCAGGCCCATGCCCGCGTCGGTGGCGACCAGGGCGAGGCTGACCAGCAGCGGCAGCCCGAAGCCGCGCAGCAGCCGCCGCAGGCCGTAGGAGTCCTCCGGCTGGACGGCCTTCGCCTCGTCGACGTCCGGGACGTCGGTGGCCGGGGGCAGCGCCTCGACCTGGGCGAGCAGCTCGGGGGTGGCGGGGCTCTCCGCGAGGGCGGTGTCCTTGCGCTCCCGGTCCCCGGTCCACAGCCGCGGGGTGACCCCGCGCTCGGCGTCGAACTCGGCGTCCAGCTCGTCCCGCACGGAGGTGTCCTCCTGCGGGCAGGCGGGCTGGGTGTGGCCCGGGGAGACCGCGCCCAGCTCGTCGGGGTCGGTGAGCAGGCGCCGGTAGAGGGCGGACCGCTCCTGGAGCTCCTCGTGGGTGCCGATGTCGGCGAGGCGGCCGCCGTCCAGGACGGCGATGCGGTCGGCGAGGTTCAGGGTGGAGCGGCGGTGGGCGATCAGCAGGGTGGTGCGGCCCCGCATGACACCCTTCAGGGCCTCGTGGATCTCGTGCTCGACCCTCGCGTCCACGGCGGAGGTGGCGTCGTCCAGGACCAGCAGGCGCGGGTCGCTGAGGATGGCGCGGGCGAGGGCGACGCGCTGGCGCTGACCGCCGGAGAGGGTGAGTCCGTGCTCGCCGACCGTGGTGTCGTAGCCCTCGGGCAGCTCGGTGATGAAACGGTCCGCCTGGGCGGCGCGGGCGGCCTTCTCGATCTCCTCGGAGGTCGCGTCCGGGCGGCCGTAGGCGATGTTGTTGCGGACCGTGTCGGAGAAGAGAAACGAGTCCTCCGGGACCAGGCCGATCGCCGCCCGCAGGGACTCCAGGGACAGCTCGCGCACGTCGTGGCCGCCGACCAGGACGGCTCCGCGGCTGACGTCGTAGAAGCGCGGCAGCAGCAGGGAGACGGTGGACTTGCCGGAGCCGGAGGAGCCGACGACGGCGAGGGTCTCGCCCGGGCGGATCTCGAAGCTCAGCCCGTCGAGGACCGGACGGTCGGCGTCGTAGCCGAAGGAGACGTCGTCGAACTCGACCGTCGCGGGGGCGTCGGCGGGCAGGTCCTTGTGGCCGTCCTCGATCGACGGCTCGGTGTCGATCAGCTCCAGGACGCGCTCGGTGCCGGCCCGGGCCTGCTGGCCGACGGTGAGCACCACCGCGAGCATGCGGACCGGGCCGACCAGCTGGGCGAGGTAGGTGGAGAAGGCGACGAACGTGCCGAGCGTGATGTGCCCGCGCACCGCCAGCCAGCCGCCGAGGGCCAGCATCGCGACCTGGCCGAGCGCCGGGACGGCTTGCAGGGCCGGGGTGTAGACCGAGTTCAGGCGGATGGTGCGCAGCCGTCCCGCGAACAGCCGGCGGCCGACCTCGCGGAGCTTGCCGGTCTCCTGCTCCTCCTGGCCGAAGCCCTTCACGACGCGGACGCCGCTGACGGCGCCGTCGACCACGCCCGCGACGGCGGCGGCCTGGGCCTGGGCGTACCAGGTGGAGGGGTGCAGCCGGGTGCGGCTGCGCTTGGCGATCCACCACAGGGCGGGGGCGACGGCCAGGGCGACCAGGGTGAGCGGCACGGACAGCCACGCCATGATCGCCAGGGAGAGCAGGAAGAGCATGAAGTTCCCGATGGTCATCGGGAGCATGAAGAGCAGGCCCTGGATCAGCTGGAGGTCGC
Source organism: Streptomyces sp. NPDC007907 (assembly GCF_042959365.1). Taxonomy (NCBI): domain Bacteria; kingdom Bacillati; phylum Actinomycetota; class Actinomycetes; order Kitasatosporales; family Streptomycetaceae; genus Streptomyces; species Streptomyces sp. NPDC007907. Next base: position 269,736 of record NZ_JBIBKR010000004.1, on the reverse strand, counting down.
TGGTGGCGCGGCCGACGACCTGGCCGGTGGACAGCTCGTCCTGGCGGCGGCCGTCGAGCCGGGTGATCGTGCCGTACATCTCCGTCCGCAGGTCGTGCTGGACGTCGAGGGCGAGACGGCCGCCGTAGTAGCGGCGGATGTAGGTGAGGACGTAGACGACCAGGGCTGCGGCGATCAGGAGGCCGGCCCAGGTGGTCATGTCCCTGGTGTGGTCGCTGATGACGTCGTCGATGATCACTTTGGTGATCAGCGGGACGAGGGCCATGACGGCCATGCCGGCCAGGGAGGAGCCGAGGGCGAGTACGACGTCCTTCGGGTGGCGCCATGCGTAGGCCCACAGTCGTCGTGCCCATCCCCGTTTCGGTGTCACCCCGGTGCCTTCCAGTCGTCCTGCTCTGCCGGAAGGCACCAACGCGCTCGGGAGCCGATTTCATCCCGCTGTAACAGTTTCGATTCCTGTTCGAGTGCGGGCGGGCGGCACGGTCCGGGGCGGACCGGCCCCGTCAGCTCGCCACCAGGTCCTTGTGGATGACCTTGGCCACGGCCTGGATGGTGGCGATGCCGTAGTTCATCGTGCTGTTGCCGTGGCTGAGCACGGTCATCACGTAGTCGTGGCCGCCGCCCTTGAACGCGCCGACGCTGTGCACCCGCCATCCGTTGCTGGAGCGCTGCAGCCAGCCGTTCTTGACGGCGACGGTGACGCCCGAGGGCACACCGTACGGAGTGCCCCAGCGCTGGGACGAGACGACCTGGCCCATCAGCTTGAGGATGTACGACCGGGAGTTGTCGCTCAGGACCGCGTTCTTCGCGGTGAGGAGCTTCAGCAGCTTCTGCTCGTCGGTGACGGTGATCTGGGTCAGGCCCCAGTAACCGTCCGCCCCGGGCTTGGTCTGCGTCATGCCGGCGGCCGCGAGGAAGCCCTTGATCTTCGTCATCCCGAGCTGCTTCCACAGGGTGGAGGTCGCCGCGTTGTCCGACTTGGTGATCATCGCCCTGGCGAGGGTGTTCTCGCGGTCGGTGAGGTACCGGCCGGACTTCTTCGCGTCCCACAGCAGCGTGGCGAGGACGGTGACCTTGACGACGCTGGCCGAGTCGTAGGCGGAGGTCGCGCGCAGGGTGCAGGTGGTGTCGGTGCCGCGGTCGTAGAGGCCGACGGCGACCGTGCCCTGGCGGGTGGCCAGCGCGGCGGTGATGTCCTTCTGCAGCTTGGCGGCGAGCCCGGCCCTGGCCGAGGTGCAGGTCACGGCCGGCGGGGCGGCGGAAGCGGGCGTGGCAGCGGCGACGAGCGGCACGAGAACGCCCGTACCCACGGCCGCCGCCAGCACTCTCGCGCGGCGGGATATCCCAGAAGTCATGCACCCCTTGACTCGCGGACACGGACGAAAGGTTGCACGGGCCGCAAAGCCTTGCACGAGTCGTTATCGGGAGCTGCCCGCTTTCACAGGTGGCGGCCAGGTCCGGCACAGCGGCCTCCGACCCGGGCTCGCCACCGTGCCGGGGTGACATCTGCCACCGAAGCCACGCACCGCCGGGCCCCCGCAGGTCCCCCCGAAGTCGGGTGCTCCCGCCCTGCGTTGGTCCCTGCCCGCGCTGCTCGCGCCCCTCGCCCTGGCCGCGGTGCTCCACTCCTGGAACCTGTCCGAGGCCGGCCTCAACCGTCTCTACAGCGCCGCCGTGCTGAGCGGCACCGAGAGCTGGAAGGCCTGGTTCTTCGGCTCGTTGGACGCCGGGAGCTCCCTCACTGAGGCAGTCGAACCAGTCCGCGCTCTACCGCCTCGACCCGTCCGACGTCGGCTGATCCCCCACAATCCGCACATACGAACGGCCTCGCGCTCTCGGCCCGGGGCCGTTCGCGCGTCCCCGATCATGGACACCGGTGTCCGGCGGACGGGTGAGCGGACGGGTGAAGGGAAACGCAGCGGTGGGCCACTGCCTGGAGATGAGCACCGGCGACATGAGAACGGTGGTGCGGCTGCTCACGGCGGTGGAGCGGACCGAGCGGCAGGAGCGCACGCTCGCCCGGGTGCGTACGGAGTGCGAGCGGACCGACGCCCGCTTCCGGGAGCAGGGCATCGACCTCGACGTCTCCATCAGCCGGGCCCTGGACGAGCTGATCGACGGCACCCCGAGCACCGACCCCTGCCCCGCGTACAGCTACGCCTTCTACCAGGCCGTCGCGGCGCACTTCTCCGACCCCACGGACCTCGGCGCGTGGCGCCGGCCTTCGTGGTTCCGCGCCATGGACGACGAACTGGCCCGGCACGGTGTGCCGTCCGACCTGCTCCCGGGCACGTTCCTCTTCCGCGGCCCGCCGCTGCGGCTGCCCCACCCCGGCGACGTGGTGCCCGCGATCGGCACGCTGCCGGCCGGCCGGGCCACCGCCCTGGCCGATGCCTATGCGCGGGTGCTCGACCGGCTCGACCCCGAATTCCGCGGGCCGGCCCGCCGGTTGGCCGACGCCCTGCGTGCCGAGGCGCGGGAGGGGGGCAGCGCGCGGACGGCCGGGACGAACCCTGCCACGTTGCTCTTCTGGTTCCACTGACCCCTGCCGGAACTGTTGACGCCCCCTTCCCCGCCGGGATACTTGCGGCCCACAGCGCGCCAAATGCCGTGTCCGAGAAGGGTCCTGAACTAGGACAACGAATGGTCCGGCACGGGGCCGACCGCCACATCCGCATCGTCGCCGCGACGGTCCGCGACGGCCTGTAGCCCGCCGCCGGGACCGCGCTCAGCCCAGGTGCGTCGGCGCGAACATCCGCAGCACGGCCGGGAGCAGGACGACCGAGGGCCCGGGCGTCCCCAGCGCCTTGGCCAGGTCCTGCTCCAGGGTCTCCGGGGTCGTCCGCACCCCGGGGACCCCGAAGGACTCCGCCAGAGCCACGTAGTCGGGGCGGGTCAGCTCCGTCGCGGTCGCCTCGCCGAACGCGTCGGTCATGTACTCGCGCAGGATGCCGTAGCCGCCGTCGTCGACGATCAGCCAGGTGACGTCGAGGCCGTACTGGCGGGCCGTGGCCAGCTCCGCGATGGAGTACAGAGCCCCGCCGTCGCCGGAGACGGCGAGGACCGGGCGGGTCGGGTCGGCCGCCGCTGCGCCGAGTGCGGCGGGAAAGGCGTAGCCGAGGCCGCCGGCGCCCTGCGCGGAGTGCATGCGGTTGGGGCCCTGGGCGTCGAAGGCCGACCAGGCCCAGTACGCGAGGATCGTCATGTCCCAGAAGGACGGGGAGTCGGCGGGCAGTGCCCTGCGGACCGACGCCAGGACGTCCTGTTCCAGGGTGAGTTCCTGGGCGGCGATGCGCTCGCCGACCTTCGCGAGCACCTCTCGTACGCGCTCCGGGGCCCCCGGGTCCTGTCGTTCGGACACCGTCTCCAGCAGCGCCTGCAACGCCAGGCGGGCGTCAGCGTGGATGCCGAGGGCCGGGTGGTTGGACTCTAGTTTGCCGAGGTCCGCCTCGATCTGGACGACCCGGCCGCACGGCTTGAACGTGTGGTAGTTCGAGGAGAGTTCACCGAGTCCCGAGCCGACCACCAGGAGGACGTCGGCGTCCTCCAGGAAGTCCGTGGTGTGCCGGTCCTCGATCCAGGACTGCAGGGACAGCGGGTGCTTCCAGGGGAAGGCACCCTTGCCGCCGGGGGTGGTGACGACCGGCGCCTTGATCAACTCGGCCAGCTGCTTCAGCTTGCCCGAGGCGTCCGCCCGGACCACTCCCCCGCCCGCGATGATCGCCGGGCGCGCGGCCCTGGACAGCAGGTCGGCGGCCACGGCGGTCAGTTCGGGGCGCGGCGGCAGCTCCTCGGGGAAGGCGTCCCCGCCGGTGACGACCGGGATCGACGTCTCGGCGAGCAGCACGTCCTGCGGGATCTCCACCCACACCGGGCCGTGCGGGGCGGTCAGCGCCGACGTCCAGGCCGCCTCGATCGCCGAGGGGATCTGCGACTGGGTGCGGACGGTGTGGACGGACTTGACCACGCCCCGGAACGAGGCTGCCTGGTCCGGGAGTTCGTGCAGGTAGCCGTGGCGGCCGCCGCCGAGGCCGGCCGTCGGGACCTGGCTGCTGATCGCCAGCACGGGCGCGGAGGCGGCGGCCGCCTCCTGGAGCGCGGCGAGGGACGTCAGCGCGCCCGGCCCGGTCGACAGCAGCAGCGGCGCGGCCTCGCCGGTGATCCGGCCGTAGGCGTCCGCCGCGAACCCGGCGTTGTTCTCCACCCGCAGGCCGACGTACCTCAGGTCCGAGCGGCGCAGCGCGTCGAACATGCCGAGGGCGTGCTGGCCGGGCAGTCCGAACACGGTCGTCGCGCCGAGCCCGGCCAGCGTCTCCACGACCAGGTCTCCGCCGTTGCGGCCGGGAGGAGGGTTGAGCGCGGCCTCCGTCTGGGCGGGCGTGGGGCGGAGCACCAGATCGTGGTCGTGAGTCACTTCGCTTCCGAGTCCTTCCGGGCCGCGGCGATCTGGCGCGACATGATCGTGGTCAGTTCGTAGGCGGTGTGGGAGGCCGCCACCGACGTGATCTCCGCGTGGTCGTACGCGGGGGCCACCTCGACGACGTCGGCCGAAACCAGGTTGCAGGATGCCAGGCCGCGCAGGATCTCCAGGAGTTCGCGCGAGGTCATGCCGCCGGCCTCGGGGGTGCCGGTGCCGGGGGCGTGGGCCGGGTCCAGGCAGTCGATGTCGATGGAGATGTACAGCGGCCGGTCCCCGATGCGCTGACGGAGCTGGTCGGCGACCTCGTCGGCGCCGCGCCGGTAGACGTCGGCCGACGTGACGATGCCGAAGCCCATCTTCTCGTCGTCGGTGAGGTCCTGCTTGCCGTAGAGCGGGCCGCGGGTGCCCACGTGGGACAGGGCGGAGGTGTCGAGGATGCCCTCCTCGACCGCGCGGCGGAACGGGGTGCCGTGCGTGTACTCGGCGCCGAAGTAGGTGTCCCAGGTGTCGAGGTGGGCGTCGAAGTGCAGCAGGGCGACCGGGCCGTGCTTCTTCGCGACCGAGCGCAGCAGGGGCAGCGCGATGGTGTGGTCGCCGCCGAGGGTCATCAGGCGGGCGCCGGTGCCGAGCAGCTCGTCCGCGGCGGCCTCGACGGTCTCGACGGCCTCGTTGATGTTGAACGGGTTCACGGCGATGTCGCCGCCGTCCGCGACCTGGGCGAGGGCGAAGGGCGAGGCGTCCTGCGCCGGGTTGTAGGGGCGCAGCAGCCGGGACGCCTCACGGATGGCGTTGCCGCCGAAGCGGGCGCCCGGCCGGTACGAGACGCCCGAGTCGAACGGCACGCCCACGACCGCGACATCGGCCCGGCCGACCTCGTCCAGCCGGGGCAGCCGGGCGAAGGTCGCGGGACCGGCGTACCGCGGGACGCGGGAGGAGTCGACGGGTCCGCGCGGAGTCTCGTTGCTGCTCATGACGTACTGCCTTCTTTCCTACGCTTCATCGCGTATGCACTGCTATGCGCTGCTTGTACTACGACTCTACTGGGGAGCCGCGACCGGTTCGGACGCGAGTTCGCCGGGCCGCCCGGCGAGGCGCTCGCGCCAGGCGGCGAGGACGGCGGTGTCGGTGGCCGGGGTGACCAGGGAGACGGCCAGGTAGGCGGCGAGGGAGGCCAGCAGGCCGTAGTAGACCGGCTCGTTGGCGAGGATGCCGTACGTCGCCATCAGCACGACGACCGCCACTCCGCCGACCACCACGGAGGCGAGCGCCCCGTACACCGTCCCGCGCTTCCACACCAGGCCGCCGAGGATCGGCACCAGCAGGCCGCCGACGAGGAGGTTGTAGGCGACGGTCAGGGCCTCCACGACGTTGTCGATGGCGATGGCCGTGACGATCACCGCGAGGCCCATGAGCAGGATGAAGGCCCGGTTGCCCTTCACCTCGTCGCGTTCCCCTCCGGGGGAGTTCCCCCGCAGCCGGGACCAGATGTCGTTGTTGGCGACCGTGGCGCAGGCGATCAGCGCGCCGGAGGACGTCGACATCACGGCGGCGAGAGCGGCGGCCAGCACGAGTCCGCGTACGCCGACGGGCAGTTCGTCCTTCACGATGGTCGCGAAGGCGTCGTCCGGGCTGCCCAGCTTCGGGTACAGCACCTTGGCCGCCGTGCCGATGACGGCGCCCGCGAGGGCATAGGCGAGGCAGTAGGTGCCGGCGACGGTCCCGCCCCACTTGGCCGTCCGGTCGCTGCGCGCGGTGAAGACGCGCTGCCAGATGTCCTGCCCGATGAGCATGCCGAAGGTGTAGATCAGCACGTAGGTGAAGATCGTCTCGCCGCCGATGCCCAGCGGGTCGAAGTACTCGGTGGGCAGCTGCGCCTTCATCTCGGCGAACCCGCCCGCCTTCACGACGGCGATGGGCAGCAGCAGGAGCAGCACACCGATGGTCTTCACGACGAACTGCACCATGTCGGTCAGGGTGATCGACCACATGCCGCCGAGGGTGGAGTACGCGACGACGATCGAGCCGCCGAGGACGATCGCGACCGAGCGGGGCATGTCGAACAGGACGTCGAAGATCGTGGCGTAGGCGATGGTCGAGGTCACGGCCAGCATCAGCGTGTACGCCCACATGACGACACCGGAGATGATCCCGGCGCGGCCTCCGCCGTACCGCAGGTCGAGCATCTCGGAGACGGTGTAGACCTTCAGGCGGGCGATGCGGGCGGAGAAGAAGACGGACAGGGCGAGCAGTCCGAGGCCGATGGTGAACACCATCCAGGCGCCGGACAGGCCGTACTGGTAGCCCAGTCCGACACCGCCGATGGTGGACGCGCCGCCGAGGACGATCGCGGCCATGGTGCCGGAGTACAGGGACGGGCCGAGGCGGCGGCCGGCCACGAGGAACTCGCTCTTGGAGCGGGCGCGGCGCATGCCCCACCAGCCCATGGCCAGCATGCCGACCAGGTACACGACGATGACGATGTAGTCGACGGCCACGGGGCCTCCTTCGATCGGTGTCGCCGGCGGGTGACGAGGACTGACCTTAGGTGGCCGGAAAGCGACTGCGAAGTGTACGTTTCATCCATTCGAGCCTCCCCGGACGGAGGGAACGCACACCATGCCGGAGTCGGCGGTCCCGCCCACCCCGCCCGTACCGCTCACCGCGTTGCTGGCCCGTGAGGACCTGGCGCTGCGGCAGATCGCGGGGCCGTCCGCCGAGGACGTGGTCATCCACTGGGTGCACACCTCCGAGATGGCGGACCCGTATCCGTATCTCCTGGGCGGGGAACTGCTGCTCTCGGCGGGAGTGCACATCCCGGAGACGGTGGGCCCGGACACCGCGCACACGCCGGACTCGGGTTCCGCCTACTTCGACGGCTACGTGTCGCGGATCGTCGCGGCGGGCGGTGCGGCCCTGGGCTTCGGGGTGGCGCCGGTGCACGACACGGTGCCCGAGGGCCTGATCGCGGCCTGCGCGGCGCACGGGCTGCCACTGCTGGAGGTACCGCGCCGGACCACCTTCTCGGGGGTCGCCCGCGCGGTCTGGCAGCTCATGGCCCGGGCCCGCCTCGCCGAACTGCGCCGCGTGACCGAGGCCCAGCAGGCCCTCGCCGCCGCCGCGTCCCGCCCCGACCCGGTCCCGTCGGTGCTGCGGCAGCTGGCGCAGCGGCTGGGCGGGTGGGCGGTGCTGTACGGGCCCGAGGGCGCGGAGATCGCGGGCGCGGGCCGGGAGCCCGGAGGGGAGGTGCGGGCGGCGCTGGCACGGCTGGCGCAGGTCGTACGCCCGGCCGACGGCCCGGGTGAGCGCCCCGCTCCGGCATCCGCCACCGACTCCGCCGCCGGTTCCCACCTCGCCGCCTACAGCCTGGGCGCCGGACACGGCTTCGTGCTCGGTGCCGCCGCCCCGCAGCGGGTCTCCGGCGACCACACCGTCGTCTCCGTCGCGGCCGTCCTGCTGTCCCTGCTCACCGGCGAGCAGCAGAGCGGCACCGGAGCCGCCCGGTCCGCCGCCCTGGTACGGCTGCTGCTGGGCGCGCCGCCCGAGGAGGTCGCCGCGCTGCTCGGCGAGGGACCGTGGACCGTCGTGCACGCCCGGCCGGACGGGGACGGCACCCCCGACCCCGTCGCGGCCTCCGCGCTGGGCGCCGCACTCGGGTCCGCCCTGGTCGACCCGGCCGGCGAGGTCGTCCGCGTCCTGGTCCCGGCCGGCCGGGCACCGGCCCCGCTGCCCGGCTGGACGCTGGGCGTCAGCGCCGCGGTCGCCCCGCACGACTGGCCCGCCGCCGACACCCAGGCCGCCCGTGCCCTGGCCCGCGCCCGCGCCACCCGCTCCCCGCTGCTGCGGCACAGCGCACGCCCGTCCCTCGCCGGCCTGGTGCCGCCCGGGGAGGCGCAGGCCCACGCCCGCGCCCTCCTCGCCCCCGTCACGGCCCACCCCGCGCTCACCGAGACCCTGCGCACCTGGCTGTCCCTGCACGGCAGTTGGGACCGCACGGCCGTAGCCCTGTCGGTACACCGCAACACCGTGCGGCAGCGCGTCGCCCGCTGCGCGACCCTGCTGGAGACGGACCTCGACGACCCGGACGTCCGGATGGAACTCTGGTTCGCGCTGCGGCACGTGTGAACGGGACCGGCACATCCGCCCGGTGATCCGAGGAGGTGAGCGGAGTCCCTCTGAGTACGTGACGCACGTCCCAGCGCTCGATACGCCAGGGACGCCCCCGGTCGGCTGCCTCACAATGGATCCCATGCCGATATCCGGGACACCCAGCCGCGCCGAACTCGTCGAACACCTCGTCAGGACGCGCATCGCGGGCGACGTCGCCACCCCTCGCGAGAACAACCTCTCCCACTACCGCAAGCTGGCGAACAGCGACCGCCACTACTGGCTCGGGCTGGAACTCGGCGACCGGTGGAACGACGAGCAGGACGTCCTCGCGGTGATGGCGGAACGGGTCGGTGTGAACGACGACCCCGAGTACCGGTACGGCCAGGACACCATCGACCCCGAGCTGACCGTCGACGGCCTGGAGCGGATGGCCGGGCGGCTGCGCAAGGCCGCGGACGGGCAGCAGCGCGTCCTCTTCGCCACCGGCCACCCCGGCGGCCTCCTCGACGTGCACCGCGCCACCGCGTCCGCGCTGCGCGCCGCCGGCTGCGAGATCGTCGTCATCCCCGACGGTCTGACGACCGAGGAGGGCTACGTCATGCAGTTCGCCGACGTGGCGGTGCTGGAGCACGGCGCGACGCTGTGGCACACCCACTCGGGCGAACCGATGAAGGCGATTCTGAAGGGCCTGGAGCGCCAGGGCCGCCCGCTGCCCGACCTGGTCGTCGCCGACCACGGCTGGGCGGGGTACGCGGGACAGCACGGCGTGGACTCCGTGGGCTACGCCGACTGCAACGACCCGGCCCTGTTCATCGCCGAGGCCGAGGGCACCGTGCAGGTGACGGTGCCCCTCGACGACCACGTGGTCAGCCCCCGCCACTACGACCCGATGACGGCGTACCTGCTGGCGGCGGCCGGGCTGGACTGACCGGCGGACGGCCCGGCGTCCCCGGGCGGGCCCAGGTCGTGTCCGCACAGTCCCGCCCGCCCCGCGACGCCCGGCACGCTCCCCCAAGCTCTCGACTCCGCTCCAGCAGGGGGCGCTCCCCCTCGCCGCACCGGACGAAGCCCCGAGTACGCCCGGTACGAGGGTCTCCGCCCGGCACGCCGAGACCACACACCAGACGCCGCGGGGCCCGCCCTCCGAGCGGACGACGGGACGGTGCGGACACGACCTAGCGGGGAACGCGCACGACACCCTCCTGGATGACCGACACCGCGAGCCGGCCGTCCTGGGTGTAGATGCGGGCCTGGCCGAGGCCGCGGCCGCCGGACGCCGAGGGGGACTCCTGGTCGTACAGCAGCCATTCGTCGGCCCGGAACGGCCGGTGGAACCACATCGCGTGGTCCAGCGAGGCCCCCACGACGTCCCCGACGGCCCAGCCGCCGCGCCCGTGCGCGAGCAGCACGGAGTCGAGCAGCGTCATGTCGGAGACGTAGGTGGCGAGGACGATGTGCAGCAGGGCATTGTCGACGGGCCCGTCGAGCTTGCCGTTGGTGCGGAACCACACCTGGGAGTGCGGCTCGCGCGGCTCGCCGTACTGCCCGTAGGGCGGTTCCTCGACATAGCGCAGGTCGATGGCCTCACGTGCGGCGAGGAAGTGCTCGACGACCCTCGGGTCGAGGTGGTCGTAGCCGCGGAACCGCTCCTGCGAGGTGGGCAGCGCCGCCGGGTCCGGGGCGGGCGGCATGGGCGCCTGGTGGTCCATGCCCTCCTCGTGCTCCTGGAAGGACGCGGAGAGCGAGAAGATCGGCCGGCCGTGCTGCACCGCGACCACCCGGCGGGTGGTGAAGGAGCGGCCGTCGCGGATGCGTTCGACGTCGTAGACGATGGGCGCGCCGGGGTCGCCCATGCGCAGGAAGTACGCGTGGAGCGAGTGGGGCGGCCGGTCCGCCGGGACCGTACGCCCGGCGGCGACCAGCGCCTGGGCCGCGACCTGGCCGCCGAAGACCCGGGGGACGACGGCGGACCGGGACTGGCCGCGGAAGATGTTCTCCTCGATCGGCTCGAGGTCGAGCAGATCGAGGAGATCTTGGAGTGCCTGGCTCATGGAGTCAGTTGTATAGGCCAGTGGTTGCGGGGACCTTACAGGCCCATGTTCTTGGCGATGATCGACTTCATGATCTCGCTCGTGCCGCCGTAGATGCGGTTGACGCGGTTGTCCGCGTACAGGCGGGCGATGGGGTACTCGTTCATGAAGCCGTAGCCGCCGTGCAGCTGGAGGCAGCGGTCGATGACGCGGTGGGCGACCTCGGTGCAGAACAGCTTCGCGGAGGCGGCCTCGGCGGGGGTCAGCTCGCCGGCGTCGAGGGCCTCGGTCGCGCGGTCGGCGACGGCCTCGGCGGCGTCCACCTCGGCCTGGCAGGCGGCCAGCTCGAACTTGGTGTTCTGGAAGGACGCGACCGTCTTGCCGAAGACGGTGCGGTCCTGGACGTACTGCTTGGCGAACCGCACGGCGGCCTTGGCCTGGGCGTAGGCGCCGAAGGCGATGCCCCAGCGCTCGGAGGCCAGGTTGTGGCCCAGGTAGTAGAAGCCCTTGTTCTCCTCGCCGAGCAGGTCCTCGACGGGCACCTTGACGTCGACGAACGCCAGCTCGGCGGTGTCGGAGGTCTTCAGGCCGAGCTTGTCGAGCTTGCGGCCGACGGAGTAGCCCTCGGACTTGGTGTCGACGGCGAAGAGGGAGATGCCGTGGCGGCGGTCCTCGGCGGTCGGGGCGGAGGTACGGGCGCAGACGATCATGCGGTCGGCGTGGACGCCGCCGGTGATGAAGGTCTTGGCGCCGTTGAGGACGTAGTGGGTGCCGTCCTCGCTCAGCTTGGCGGTGGACTTCATGCCCGCGAGGTCGGACCCGGTGCCCGGCTCCGTCATCGCGATGGCCCACATCTCCTCGCCGGAGACGAACTTGGGCAGGAACCGCTTCTTCTGCTCGTCGGTGGCGAGCATCTTGATGTAGGGCAGGGCGAGCAGCACGTGCACGCCGGAGCCGCCGAACGCGACGCCCGCACGGGCGGTCTCCTCGTACAGCACGGCCTCGAACTTGTGGCTGTCCAGGCCCGCGCCGCCGAACTCCTCGGGCACGTTGATGCCGAAGATGCCCAGCTCACCGAGCTTGTAGTAGAAGTCGCGGGGCGCCTGGCCCGCCGCGAACCACTCGTCGTACACGGGTACGACCTCGGCCTCGATGAAGGCGCGAAGGGTCTCCCGGAACGCCTCGTGATCCTCGTTGAACACCGTACGGCGCACGCCGCCACCTCCAGGACTCCACATGTCTAAGCGCTTGCTCAGCCTAAGATACCGGCGAGTATCAACGACCGTCCAGGGTGGGGGCGGGGAGATGCTCGTCACGCGTTGGGGGGAGGGGGAGCCTGAGGGGGTTACGGGAGGGGCTCGGCCAAGGGGGTTACGGGGGGGCTCAGCCCAAGGGGGCGCAGGGGGCGGAGCCCCGGGACGACCAGGGCCGCCCTGCCCGACAGTCACGGGCGGGCGGCGGGAAACCCCCGGGGGCGCAGGGGGCGGAGCCCCCGCCGGGGCGCGGGGCGGAGCCCCGGGGCGAGCAGGGGCCCCTGTCCGGCAGTTACGGGCGGGCGGGTGGGCAAAGGCCCCTAATCGACCGCCGCCGCGAACGCCCCCCGGGCCATCCGATGCAGCAACTCCGCCGTAGCCCCCCGCCCGGGCAACGACCCCGCCCTCCCCAGATGCGGAGTCGAGTTCAACAACCCGAACACCGAGTGCACAGCAGACCGAGCCGCGGGCTCCCCCAGCCCCGGGTACACCTCCCGCACCACCGCCACCCACAGCTCCACATACTGCCGCTGCAGCTGCCGCACCATCTTCCGGTCACTGTCCCGGAGGCGATCCAGCTCCCGGTCGTGCAGGGTGATCAGAGGCCGATCGTCGAGCGCGAAGTCGATATGCCCCTCGATCAACGAGTCCAGCACCTGCTCCGCCCCACCCCCGTCCGCCTCCGCCACCCTCCGCTTCGCCCCCGTCAGCAACTGCCCACTGATCCCCACCAGCAGCTCCGCGAGCATCGCGTCCTTGCCCGCGAAGTGCCGGTACAGCCCGGGCCCGCTGATCCCGACCGCGGCGCCTATCTCGTCGACTCCGACCCCGTGGAAGCCCCGCTCGGCGAACAGCCGAGCGGCCTCCTTGAGGATCTGCTCACGGCGGGTGGGGGCGTCGGTTCTGGTGGCCATGAAATCAATTCTAGACAGCGAGGTTAGCGGTCGTTAACCTGAAGGAAATGCGTTAACGCTCATTAACAAGGTGAGGGGACCCGCAGGATGCACGAGGCACCGGAGCTCACGAGCGCGGCAGACCCCGCGTCGGAGGCCTTTCGGGCCAACGAGGAGGCGCACCACGCCCTCGTGGGGGAGCTGCGCACCAAGCTCGCCACCGCCGCACAGGGCGGCGGCGAGAAGGCCCGCGCCCGCCACACCGCGCGCGGCAAGCTGCTCCCCCGCGACCGCGTCGACACCCTCCTCGACCCGGGCTCGCCGTTCCTGGAGCTGGCCCCGCTCGCGGCCGACGGGATGTACGACGGGCAGGCCCCGGCCGCCGGCGTCATCGCCGGCATCGGCCGGGTCAGCGGCCGCGAGACGGTGGTCATCGCCAACGACGCCACGGTCAAGGGCGGCACCTACTACCCGATGACGGTCAAGAAGCACCTCCGCGCCCAGGAGGTCGCCCTCGACAACCGCCTCCCCTGCGTCTACCTGGTGGACTCCGGCGGAGCCTTCCTCCCCATGCAGGACGAGGTCTTCCCGGACCGGGACCATTTCGGCCGCATCTTCTACAACCAGGCCCGCATGTCCGGCGCCGGCATCCCCCAGATCGCCGCGGTCCTCGGCTCGTGCACGGCCGGCGGGGCGTACGTACCGGCGATGAGCGACGAGGCCGTGATCGTCCGCAACCAGGGCACGATCTTCCTGGGCGGCCCGCCCCTGGTGAAGGCGGCCACCGGCGAGGTCGTCACGGCGGAGGAGCTCGGCGGCGGCGAGGTCCACTCCCGCGTCTCGGGCGTCACGGACCACCTCGCGGAGAACGACGCGCATGCCCTGCGCATCGTCCGCACGATCGTCTCGACCCTCCCCTCCCGCGGCTCGCTCCCCTGGGAGGTCACGGAGGCGACGGAGCCCAAGGTCGACCCGCACGGCCTCTACGGCGCCGTCCCGGTCGACTCCCGCACCCCCTACGACGTGCGCGAGATCATCGCCCGGGTCGTCGACGGCTCGCGTTTCGCCGAGTTCAAGTCCGAGTTCGGTCAGACCCTGGTCACCGGCTTCGCCCGGATCCACGGCCACCCGGTGGGCATCGTCGCCAACAACGGCATCCTGTTCTCCGAGTCGGCGCAGAAGGGCGCGCACTTCATCGAGCTGTGCGACCAGCGCGGCATCCCCCTCGTCTTCCTGCAGAACATCTCGGGCTTCATGGTCGGCAAGGACTACGAGGCGGGCGGCATCGCCAAGCACGGCGCCAAGATGGTCACGGCAGTCGCCTGCACGCGCGTCCCGAAGCTCACGGTCGTGGTCGGCGGCTCGTACGGCGCGGGCAACTACTCCATGTGCGGCAGGGCGTACTCCCCCCGCTTCCTGTGGATGTGGCCGAACGCCAAGATCTCGGTCATGGGCGGCGAGCAGGCCGCCTCGGTCCTCGCGACCGTCAAGCGCGACCAGCTGGAGGCCCGCGGCGAGTCCTGGCCGGCCGAGGACGAGGACGCCTTCAAGGCCCCGATCCGCGCCCAGTACGAGCGTCAGGGCAACGCCTACTACGCGTCGGCCCGCCTCTGGGACGACGGTGTGATCGACCCGCTGGACACCCGTCAGGTGCTGGGCCTGGCCCTGACCGCGTGCGCCAACGCGCCCCTGGGTGACCCCCAGTTCGGCGTCTTCCGGATGTGAGGGGACGGACGACGATGTTCGAGACAGTACTGGTGGCCAACCGCGGCGAGATCGCCGTACGCGTCATCCGGACGCTGCGGTCGATGGGCGTGCGCTCGGTGGCCGTCTTCTCCGACGCGGACGCCGACGCCCGGCACGTGCGCGAGGCGGACACGGCGGTCCGGATCGGCCCGCCTCCCGCCTCCGAGAGCTACCTGTCGGTGGAGCGCCTGCTGGAGGCCGCGGCCCGCACCGGCGCGCAGGCCGTCCACCCGGGCTACGGCTTCCTCGCGGAGAACGCGGCCTTCGCGCGCGCCTGCGCCGACGCGGGCCTGGTCTTCATCGGCCCGCCCGCGGACGCGATCGCCCTGATGGGCGACAAGATCCGCGCCAAGGAGACGGTCCAGGAGGCCGGGGTGCCGGTGGTGCCCGGCGGGCGCGACCCGGATCTGGCGGAGGCGGCCCGCGCGCTGGGCGCGCCCGTGCTGCTCAAGCCCAGCGCGGGCGGCGGCGGCAAGGGCATGCGCCTGGTGCGGGACCTGACCCGGCTGGAGGACGAGATCGCGTCGGCCCGCCGCGAGGCCCGCGCCTCGTTCGGCGACGACACGCTCCTGGTGGAGCGCTGGATCGACCGTCCCCGCCACATCGAGATCCAGGTCCTGGCGGACGGCCACGGCAACGTGGTCCACCTGGGCGAGCGCGAGTGCTCCCTCCAGCGCCGCCACCAGAAGATCATCGAGGAGGCGCCGAGCGTCCTCCTCGACGAGGAGACCCGCTCCGCGATGGGCGAGGCGGCCGTCCAGGCGGCCCGTTCCTGCGGATACCGGGGCGCGGGCACGGTGGAGTTCATCGTCCCCGGCGGCGACCCGTCGTCGTACTACTTCATGGAGATGAACACCCGCCTCCAGGTGGAGCACCCGGTCACCGAGCTGATCACGGGCCTGGACCTGGTCGAGTGGCAGCTGCGGGTCGCCGCGGGCGAGCCCCTCGGCTTCACGCAGCAGGACGTACGGCTGACCGGTCACGCGGTGGAGGCCCGTATCTGCGCCGAGGACCCGGCCCGCGGTTTCCTCCCCTCCGGCGGCACGATCCTGCGGCTGCGCGAGCCGCAGGGCGACGGCGTGCGCACCGACTCCGGCCTCACCGAGGGCACGGAGGTCGGCAGCCTCTACGACCCGATGCTCTCCAAGGTCATCGCGTACGGCCCCGACCGTGCGACGGCCCTGCGCAAGCTCCGCTCGGCCCTGGCGGAGACGGTCACGCTCGGCGTGCAGACGAACGCCGGGTTCCTGCGCCGTCTGCTCGCCCACCCGGCGGTGGTCTCCGGAGACATGGACACCGGCCTGGTCGAGCGCGAGGTGGACGACCTGGTCGCCACGGGCGTCCCCGAGGAGGTGTACGAGGCGGCCGCGGCCGTACGTCTGGAGGCGCTGAAGCCGGAGCCGGGCGGCTGGACGGACCCCTTCTCGGTCCCGAGCGGCTGGCGCCTGGGCGGCGAGCCGAAGCGTCCGGCCTTCCCCCTGCGCGTGCAGGAGCCCCTGGAGTACACCCCGCGCGGCACGGCCACGGTCGCCGGTGACCGGGTGACGGTGACCGTGGACGGCGTCCGGCACACCTTCCACCGCGCCGCCGACTGGCTCGGCCGCGACGGCGACGCCTGGCACGTCCGCGACCACGACCCGGTGGCCGCGTCCCTGACCCGTTCGGCGCACGCGGGTGCCGATTCCCTCACCGCGCCCATGCCCGGCACGGTGACGGTGGTGAAGGTCGCGGTCGGCGACGAGGTGAGCGCCGGTCAGAGCCTGCTGGTGGTGGAGGCGATGAAGATGGAGCACGTCATCTCCGCACCGCACGCCGGCAAGGTCGCCGAACTGGACGTGGCACCCGGCACCACGGTCGCCATGGACCAGGTGCTGGCGGTCATCGCACCGCACGAGGAGGCGGCGGAATGACAGTCCCAGGGCTTCCCATGACCGTCCCGAGCAGGGATCTCCCCACCCGCGTCCGCATCCATGAGGTCGGCGCCCGGGACGGCCTGCAGAACGAGAAGGCGACGGTCCCCACGGTCATCAAGGCGGAGTTCATCCGCCGCCTGGCCGGCGCGGGTCTGACGACGATCGAGGCGACGAGCTTCGTCCACCCCAAGTGGGTGCCCCAACTGGCGGACGCGGAGCAGCTGTTCCCGGTGGTCGCCGACCTGCCCGTCGCGCTCCCGGTCCTGGTCCCGAACGAACGGGGCCTGGACCGCGCCCTGGCGCTGGGCGCCCGCCGGGTGGCCGTCTTCGCCAGCGCCACGGAGTCCTTCGCCAAGGCCAACCTCAACCGCACGGTGGACGAGGCCCTGGCGATGTTCGAGCCGGTGGTGACGCGCGCCAAGGCCGATGCGGTCCACGTCCGCGGCTACCTCTCCATGTGCTTCGGCGACCCCTGGGAGGGCGGTGTCCCGATCCCCCAGGTGGTGCGGGTCTGCCGGGCCCTGCTGGATATGGGCTGCGACGAACTGAGCCTGGGCGACACGATCGGCGTGGCGACGCCCGGGCACGTGGTCGCACTCCTGGCGGCCCTGGACGAGGCGGGCATCCCGCCCGCCACGCTCGCGGTCCACTTCCACGACACCTACGGCCAGGCCCTGGCCAACACCCTGGCGGCGCTCCAGCAGGGCGTCACGACGATCGACGCCTCGGCGGGCGGCCTCGGCGGCTGCCCGTACGCGAAGTCGGCGACGGGCAATCTCGCCACCGAAGACCTCGTGTGGATGCTGCGGGGCCTCGGCATCGACACCGGAATCGACCTCGGCCGCCTCGTCGCCACGAGCACGTGGATGGCCGCCCACCTGGGCCGATCCAGCCCGTCCCGCACCGTCCGAGCCCTGTCCCACGAGGACACCGAGGAGCACTGATCACCATGGACTACCGTCTCTCCCCCGAACTGGAGGAACTCCGCCGCACGGTTGAGGAGTTCGCACACGAGGTGGTGGCGCCGAAGATCGGCGACTTCTACGAGCGGCACGAGTTCCCGTACGAGATCGTCCGCGAGATGGGCCGCATGGGCCTGTTCGGCCTGCCGTTCCCGGAGGAGTACGGCGGCATGGGCGGTGACTACCTCGCGTTGGGTGTGGCCCTGGAGGAGCTGGCCCGGGTCGACTCCTCGATCGCCATCACCCTGGAAGCCGGCGTCTCGCTGGGCGCGATGCCGATCCACCTCTACGGCACCGAGGCGCAGAAACAGGAGTGGCTCCCCCGGCTCTGCTCGGGCGAGATCCTGGGCGCGTTCGGCCTGACGGAGCCCGACGGCGGCAGCGACGCGGGTGCGACCCGCACGACGGCACGCCTGGACGCCTCCACGAACGAGTGGGTCATCAACGGCACGAAGTGCTTCATCACCAACTCGGGCACGGACATCACGGGCCTGGTGACGGTCACGGCGGTCACGGGCCGCAAGCCCGACGGCAGGCCGCAGATCTCCTCGATCATCGTCCCGTCCGGCACACCGGGCTTCACGGTCGCCGCCCCGTACTCCAAGGTCGGCTGGAACGCCTCGGACACCCGAGAGCTGTCCTTCACGGACGTCCGGGTCCCGGCGGAGAACCTCCTGGGCGAGGAGGGCCGCGGCTACGCCCAGTTCCTGCGCATCCTCGACGAGGGCAGGATCGCGATCGCGGCCCTGGCGACGGGTCTGGCGCAGGGCTGCGTGGACGAGTCGGTCAAGTACGCGAAGGAACGCCACGCCTTCGGCAAGCCGATCGCGGCGAACCAGGCCATCCAGTTCAAGATCGCGGACATGGAGATGAAGGCCCACACGGCCCGCCTGGCCTGGCGTGACGCGGCGGCCCGCCTGGTGACCGGCGCTTCCTTCAAGAAGGAGGCGGCCCTGGCCAAGCTCCACTCCTCCACGGTCGCGGTGGACAACGCCCGAGAGGCCACCCAGATCCATGGCGGCTACGGCTTCATGAACGAGTACCCGGTGGCCCGCATGTGGCGAGACTCCAAGATCCTGGAGATCGGCGAGGGCACAAGCGAGGTCCAGCGGATGCTGATCGCACGGGAGTTGGGGCTGGTGGGCTGACGCAAACAATTAGGCACTGGTGTGAGGCGTGCTGGGTAATCGCAACCTGAGACTTGAAAGGCCGCCGGTCGCGCTTGCGTTGAGGAACGGGCATCTGCGGCAGCACTTCCCTAGCAGTACCGGCCTGTACGCCCGCAGACGCCAGTGCCTCGACATCGTCGCCATAGAACTCAACGGCCGCCTACGCTAAAGGCTCGGCTGGGAAACTCCCAGCCGAGCGCCCGTACAAACCATTCGCAGCCTGATCGACGACCTGCCACCGCGACGATCACCTGCCACGCACGGTGGAGCCTTCGTCAAGTCACCATCGCGGCAGCAGGAGCTTGTTCCGAACAGCCTCGTCAGACAGCCACTCCTCGGACTCGTGAAAAATCACGAGCTCACCCAATTCCCGCTGCACAGAGTCGTCGAGCGTCCGCGCAGCATCATTGAAGCAGCTCACAGCAACGGACCCCGCCCGGACAAGGATCAGCAGAACATTCTCTCCCCCTGACCGTGGCCTATGTCCACTCCGTCCTCAAGTCCGCCCTGGAGCACGCCGTCCGCGAAGACGACCTGCCCCGCAACGTCGCCCGCAACATCAAGACCCCAGCACCCCGCCCTCGGCGCTTTAAGCCCTTCACCGCGAGCGAGGCCCGGCAGTTCCTCCACGCAGCCAGCAGCGACCGGCTGAAGGCCCTGTATGAACTCGCCCTGCGCACCGGGCTCCGCAAGGGCGAACTCCTCGGGCTGCACTGGGAATACCTCGACCTCAACACTGGCACCGCCAGCATCCACCGCTCCCTCCAGCGCACCCACCAGCGGCCTGACCATCCTGCACACCAAGACTCGCGCCTCCGAACGCCGGATCGCCCTCCCGACGAAATGCATCAACTCCCTCAAGATCCATCAGGAGCGCCACCAGGAAGAAGTCGGGCAGCCGGAACGGGCGGGCTGGAGGACGGACAACGGGCTCGTCTTCACCACCACCACCGGTAGACCTCTCGATACCACCACCCTCACCCGCCATCTCCTCCACCGTGCCGGGCTCCGGATGATCCGCTTCCACGACCTCCGGCACTCCACCGCCACCCTGCTCCTCGCACAGGGCATCGACCTCGTGGTCATCAAAGAACTTCTCGGCCACGCCCACATCACCGCCGGCGTCTATGCCCACGTTTGCCTCCGCCTCCAGCGGCAGGCCATCGATACCCTCTGCGACGCACTCAGCCCCTCCGGCGACGACCCCGACGACCCACCCACCCCAGCCGTCGTCCGCTGGCGTTGCCATCAGATTCACCTAAGGTGAATCAACTTCATTTCATGCGAAACAGTTTCCGCATCGCCGCTAGCTGGTCTTCTAGCGTTCCGACCTCGGAGCAGTCTGCTGGAGCGAAGATATCCACGAGGTCGTCATCAGAGGGCGCTTTTCCGGCTTGCAACGAGTAGGCCAATCGACCTTCCGTCATCTGCCTAGTCATCCCTGACGGGAAGACATTCAATCTCGCACCCTGGCAACACAGAAGCAGACCCATGCCTTCGAGATCGCGGCGGGCTGATTTGAGGCATTCCAGCAAATCAACCTCTTCGTAGATGCGCTCAAACTCTTCATCGGGCAATCTCACCCGAAGAGTCGAAGGTGGTGTAGAAACCTGGAGCAACACTTTCACCACCTCCCCGCTTACCCTGGTTCCAGTCCGAGCCAGCTCTTCCACAATCATCCCCCGCCATAGTTGGGGTTCGGAACCCTAGTTCCGTCTCGAAGCCTGCAAGCAACGATGCAACTCGTGTCGACCCGCCCTGGAATTGCAATCTCCGTTTTATGCGCAAATGGGTTCCCGGGAAATTCCTTGCTTACGTCCACTCCATCAACACCGCGAATCTCGTAGACGTTTCCGCC
Source organism: Streptomyces sp. NPDC007907 (assembly GCF_042959365.1). Taxonomy (NCBI): domain Bacteria; kingdom Bacillati; phylum Actinomycetota; class Actinomycetes; order Kitasatosporales; family Streptomycetaceae; genus Streptomyces; species Streptomyces sp. NPDC007907. Next base: position 249,385 of record NZ_JBIBKR010000004.1, on the reverse strand, counting down.
ACGCTTGATCGCCACAGACTCTGAAGTGGTGGTGGCAATATATCCAGAATCCCTTGAGCATCCGGATGCCGCTGCACGCTCGCCGCCCTCCCCGGCGGCGCTCTGGCCGTCCACCTCGAGGACGGCACGGGCAGGACCGCCGCCTTCCCCACCGACCTGGGCTCACCAGCCGACGGTGACTTCATCGTGCGCATGCCGGTCACCGAGCTCCCAGCCGGAGCGTGGACGGGACAGCCGTCGGGCCGTGGGCGCTGAGCCTGCCGCCGCTCCCTCGGGACTTTCCGTCGGCCAAATGGGGCCGCCGTGGCCTTCCTTGGTACGCCAAGCCCGCGCCGGGTCGCGGTGCGGAGTCCGTGCTGCCGGTCGCCCGGACCGCACTGGTCCGGGCCGTGACCGGCCGTTTCACGTCGTAGGGGGCGCGCCGAGCGGAGCCTCTGGGCCTCTGGGCCTCTGGTGATGCGGATCACCGCCCCCTTCCGTATCCCCACCCCCATCCCCGGGCACAGACCCCCGACCCCCGACCCCCTGGACAAGATCTCAGGTTAGGCTAACCTAATATTGATCTCAGCCACGGGGTTGTCGGCCATGCCCGCAGTGGCTCCGTACGCACGAAAGCAGACCCAGTCATGTCGAACGCCACAACCGCCCGTTTCTCCCGCCGCGGCCTGCTCGCCGCCGGCGGTGCTCTCGGGCTCGGCGCCCTCGTGACCGCGTGTGGCAGTGAGGACTCCAAGGACGGCGGCTCGGACGCGAAGGGTGCCGCCAAGTCCGGCCCCTGGTCCTTCAAGGACGACCGCGGCAAGACCGTGAGCCTGGACCACGTCCCCACGAAAATCGTCGCGTTCACCGGTGTCGCCGCCGCCCTGTACGACTACGGCATCGAGGTCGAGGGCGTCTTCGGCCCGACCAGGACCAAGGACGGCAAGGCGGACGTCCAGGCCGGCGACATGGACGTCAGCAAGCTGACCGTCTTCGGCAACCGGTTCGACCAGTTCAACGTCGAGCAGTACGCGGCCTTCCAGCCGGAGGTGCTCATCACCACCACCTTCGACGCCGCCGGCTCCCTCTGGTACGTCCCGCTGGCCTCCAAGGACAAGATCGCCAAGCTCGCCCCGAGCGTGGCGATCTCGGTCTTCGACCGGCAGATACCGAAGCCGCTGCAGCGCATGGCCGAGCTGGCCGAGTCCCTCGGCGCCGACCTGAAGGCCGCGAAGGTCGTCGAGGCGAAGAAGCGTTTCGAGGCCGCCTCCGAGCGACTGCGCAAGGCCGCCAAGTCCCGCCCCGAGATCAAGGTGCTGGCCGGCTCCGCCTCGGACGCCATCTTCTACGTCTCGGGCTCCAACTTCTCCATCGACCTGGAGTACTTCAAGGCCCTGGGCGTGAACCTCGTCGAGCCCCCGGAGAAGGCCAAGAAGGCCAACGGCGGCTGGTTCGAGAACCTCAGCTGGGAGAACGTCGACAAGTACCCGGCCGACATCATCATGATGGACGACCGCGCCTCGACCATCCAGCCGGCCGACATCACCGAGGCGACCTGGAAGAAGCTCCCCGCGGTCAAGGCCGGCCAGGTCATCTCGCGTTCGCCCGAGCCGATCCTGTCGTACGACAAGTGCACGCCCCTGGTCGAGAACCTCGCCAAGGCGATCGAGAGCGCCAAGAAGGTCGCCTGACGCCTTCCGCCGGTGACGCCTGAACGGCAGCGGCGCGTGCGGGCCCGTCGTGGCCGTGCGCGCCGTTCCCCGCGCCCCTCAGGTGCCTCCACCCTCTGCCCGAAGACCCCTCAGGAGTCCTCGTGACCACCGCCGTGGCCGCCCCGTTCCGTTTCTTCTCCCTCCAGGTCCTGCGGACGAGGCGGCTGGGTCCGTCCCTGGTCCGTGTCACCTTCGGCGGGCCCGATCTGCACGCCTTCCATTCCGACGGGCGCGACCAGTCCCTGTCGCTGTTCCTGCCGCACCCCGGGCAGCCCGAGCCGGTCGTCCCGCTCGAACTCGGGGACGGCTGGTGGCAGGGCTGGCGTGAACTCCCGGACGACGTACGGGCCGTGATGCGCTCCTACACCCTGCGCGGTCTGCGCCGGGACCCCGACGAGATCGACATCGACTTCGCCCTGCACGGCATCGGACCGGACGCCTCCGTCCAGGCCGGCCCGGCCTCCCGCTGGGCCGCCCGGGCCGCCGCCGGTGACCGGGTCCTGCTCCTCGGCCCCGCCATCGCCGACAACCGGGCGATCCGGTTCCGGCCGCCCGAGGACACCGACCTCGTCGTCGTCTGGGGTGACGAGACCGCCGTGCCCGCCGCCTCCGCCATCGTCGAGTCGCTTCCCGCCGGCACCCGCGCCCGGGTCTGGCTGGAGGTCCCGCACGCCGGCGACATCCAGGACCTGGTGACCGAGGCCGACGCCGAGATCACCTGGCTGGTCCGGGAAGAGGGGAACGCCGAGGGCTCCCCCAAGGCTCTCGACGTCCTCCGCAACGCCCCGCTGCCACCGGCCGAGCGGCCGTACGTCTGGATCGCCGGCGAGTCGGGGTGTGTGAAGGAGCTTCGCCGGCACTTCGTGCGCGAGCTCGGGATCGACCGCCGCAGGGTGACGTTCGTCGGCTACTGGCGGCGCGGCGTGAGCGAGGAGCAGCTGCGGGCGGAGGCGTAACCGCAGCCCGCCGCAGCCTTGCCGGAACTCCCGCCGCAGCCTTGCCGGAACTCCCGCCGCGGTCCCGACAGGCCCACGGCGCGACCCGGCCAGGGCTCCCGCCGCAGCCACGCCACGACCCCGCCGCTGCCCCGCCGCGACCCGAGTGACACGAGTGACCACGGTCACGGCAGAGCCCACCGACAGCCCGATCAACTTAGGTTAGGCTTACCTAAGTACTGGACGCCGGAGACCAGCCCACCCCGTCCCACACCGGACCGTCCCCACCGGAGGACCCCCACATGCGCTCGCACCTGCTCAACGACACCACCGCGGAGCAGTACCGCCGCTCCGTGACCGACGGAGTCGAGCGGGTGGCCGCCAAACTCGCCGCCACCGAACGGCCGTTCACCGGCATCAGCGTCGACGCCCTCGCCCCCCGCATCGACGGGATCGACCTCGACAAGCCGCTGCACGACACCACCGCGGTGCTCGACGAACTGGAGGACGTCTACCTCCGGGACGCGATCTACTTCCACCACCCCCGCTACCTCGCCCACCTGAACTGCCCGGTCGTCATCCCGGCCGTGCTCGGCGAGGCCGTCCTGTCCGCCGTGAACTCCTCCCTGGACACCTGGGACCAGTCGGCCGGCGGCACCCTCATCGAGCGGAAGCTGATCGACTGGACAACCGACCGCATCGGTCTCGGCCCCGCCGCCGACGGCGTGTTCACCTCCGGCGGCACCCAGTCAAACCTCCAGGCGCTGCTGCTCGCCCGCGAGGAGGCGAAGACCGACTCGTCGGCGAAACTGCGCATCTTCGCCTCCGAGGTCAGCCACTTCAGCGTGAAGAAATCCGCGAAGCTGCTCGGGCTCGGCCAGGACGCCGTGGTCTCCATACCCGTCGACCACGACAAGCGCATGCAGACCGTCGCCCTCGCCCGCGAGCTGGAGCGCTGCACGAAGGACGGCCTCGTCCCCATGGCCGTCGTCGCCACCGCCGGCACCACCGACTTCGGCTCCATCGACCCGCTGCCCGAGATCGCCGAGCTGTGCGAGCAGTTCGGCACCTGGATGCATGTCGACGCCGCCTACGGCTGCGGTCTGCTGGCCTCCCTGAAGCACCGGGACCGCATCGGCGGCATCGAGCGCGCCGACTCGGTCACCGTCGACTACCACAAGTCCTTCTTCCAGCCGGTGAGTTCCTCGGCCGTGCTCGTGCGGGACGCCGCCACGCTGCGCCACGCCACCTACCACGCCGAGTACCTCAACCCGCGGCGCATGGTGGAGGAGCGCATCCCCAACCAGGTCGACAAGTCCCTGCAGACCACCCGCCGTTTCGATGCCCTGAAGCTGTGGATGACCCTGCGGACCATGGGCGCCGACGGCATCGGGCAGCTCTTCGACGAGGTGTGCGACCTGGCCCGGGAGGGCTGGCGGATGATCGCCGCCGACCCGCGCTTCGACGTCGTCGTGGAGCCGAGCCTGTCCACCCTCGTCTTCCGCTACATCCCGGCGGCCGTCACCGACCCCGCCGAGATCGACCGCGCCAACCTCTACGCCCGCAAGGCCCTGTTCGCCTCCGGTGACGCCATCGTCGCGGGCACCAAGGTCGGCGGCCGCCACTACCTGAAGTTCACCCTGCTCAACCCCGAGACGCAGGCGTCCGACATCGCCGCCGTCCTCGATCTGATCGCCGGCCACGCCGAGCAGTACCTGGGAGAGTCCCTTGACCGCGCGTCCTGAAAACCCCACCAGACCCCATGACTTCGTGGGCATCGGGCTCGGCCCCTTCAACCTCGGCCTGGCCTGCCTGACCGAACCGATCGACGAACTCGACGGTGTCTTCCTGGAGTCGAAGCCCGACTTCGAGTGGCACGCCGGCATGTTCCTGGACGGTGCCCACCTCCAGACGCCGTTCATGTCGGACCTGGTCACCCTCGCCGACCCGACGTCCCCGTACTCCTTCCTCAACTACCTGAAGGAGAAGGGCCGGCTCTACTCGTTCTACATCCGTGAGAACTTCTACCCGCTGCGCGTCGAGTACGACGACTACTGCCGCTGGGCCGCGGGCAAACTGAGCAGCATCCGCTTCGGCACGACGGTCGCCGAGGTGACGTACGAGGACGAGCTCTACGTCGTGCGGACCACCGCCGGCGACATCTACCGGGCCCGTCAGCTGGTCCTCGGCACCGGCACCCCGCCCTACATACCCGAGGCCTGCCAGGGCCTGGACGGCGACTTCCTCCACAATTCCCGCTACCTCAGCCACAAGGCGGAGCTGCAGAAGAAGGACTCCATCACCCTGGTCGGCTCCGGCCAGTCGGCCGCCGAGATCTACTACGACCTGCTCAGCGAGATCGACGTCCACGGCTACCGGCTGAACTGGGTGACCCGCTCCCCGCGCTTCTTCCCGCTGGAGTACACCAAGCTCACGCTGGAGATGACGTCCCCCGAGTACGTCGACTACTTCCGCGAGCTGCCCGAGGCGACCCGCTACCGCCTCACCGCCGAGCAGAAGGGCCTGTTCAAGGGCATCGACGGCGACCTCATCAACGCCATCTTCGACCTGCTCTACCAGAAGAACCTCGGCGGCCCCGTCCCCACCCGGCTGCTCACCAACTCCTCACTCCACACCGCCCGGTACGACAACGGCACCTACACCCTGGGCTTCCGCCAGGAGGAGCAGGGCAAGGACTTCGAGCTGGAGTCGCAGGGCCTGGTCCTGGCGACCGGCTACCGGTACGCCGAGCCGGAGTTCCTGGCCCCCGTCAAGGACCGCCTGGTCTACGACTCGCAGGGCAACTTCGACGTCGCCCGCAACTACGCGATCGACGTCACCGGCCGGGGCGTCTTCCTGCAGAACGCCGGCGTCCACACGCACAGCATCACCAGCCCCGACCTCGGCATGGGTCCGTACCGGAACGCGTACATCATCCGTGAGCTGCTCGGCAGCGAGTACTACCCGGTGGAGAAGACGATCGCCTTCCAGGAGTTCGCCGTATGAGCGCCGCCACCGGTATCGGAACGCTCACCGTCCGCCCGCTCGACCCGCTGAAGGACGCCGAGCTGCTGCACTCCTGGGTCACCCACCCCAAGGCGGCCTACTGGATGATGCAGGACGCGAAACTCGAGGACGTCGAGCGCGAGTACATGCGGATCGCCGCACACGAGCACCATGACGCCTTCATCGGCCTGCACGAGGGCCGGCCCGCGTTCCTCATGGAGAAGTACGACCCCCGGTACGTGGAGCTGGTCGGGCTGTACGACCCGGAGCCCGGCGACGTCGGCATGCACTTCCTGGTCGCGCCGACCGACCGGCCGATCCACGGCTTCACCCGGGCCGTCATCACGACCGTGATGGAGGAGCTGTTCGCCGACCCGCGCACCCGCCGGGTCGTGGTGGAGCCCGACGTCGCCAACAAGGCAGTACACGCGCTGAACGAGGCCGTCGGCTTCGTGGCCGAGCGCGAGATCGACAAGCCGGAGAAGCGCGCGCTGCTCAGCTTCTGCACGCGTGCGCAGTTCCTGGCCGCCCGAGGAGTAGCCGTATGACCCTGTCCGACGCCGTAGCGCACCTGTCCCCCCACCGCTGGGCGCGGGCCAACCGCCTCCTGATCCGCAAGGCCCTCGCCGAGTTCGCGCACGAGCGGCTGATCACCCCCGAGCAGGACGGTGAGGGTTACGTCGTCCACAGCGACGACGGCCTGACGAGCTACCGCTTCACCGCCACCCGCCGGGCCCTGGACCACTGGCAGGTCGACGCCGAGTCGATCACCCGCCACCGCGACGGCACCGAAGTCCCGCTCGCCGCGCTGGACTTCTTCATCGAACTGCGGAAGTCCCTGGGCCTGAGCGACGCCATCCTGCCGGTGTACCTGGAGGAGATCTCCTCCACGCTCTCCGGCACCTGCTACAAACTCACCAAGCCGAGGACCACGGCGGCCGAACTGGCCCGCGGTGACTTCCAGGCCATCGAGACGGGGATGACCGAGGGCCACCCCTGCTTCGTCGCCAACAACGGCCGGCTCGGCTTCGGCATCCACGAGTACCTGTCCTACGCACCGGAGACGGCGAGCCCGGTCCGCCTGGTGTGGCTGGCCGCGCACCGGTCCCGCGCCGCGTTCACGGCCGGTGTCGGCATCGAGTACGAGTCGTTCCTGCGCGAGGAACTCGGCGCGGAGACCGTCGAGCGCTTCCACGGCGTGCTGCGCGACCAGGACCTGGACCCCGGCGACTACCTGCTGATCCCGGTCCACCCCTGGCAGTGGTGGAACAAGCTCAGCGTCACCTTCGCCGCCGAGGTGGCCCGCCGGCACCTGGTGTGCCTGGGCGAGGGCGACGACGAGTACCTGGCGCAGCAGTCCATCCGGACCTTCTTCAACCGCACCAGCCCCGGCAAGCACTACGTCAAAACGGCGCTGTCGGTCATCAACATGGGCTTCATGCGCGGACTCTCGGCGGCCTACATGGAGGCCACCCCGGCCATCAACGACTGGCTGGCCCAGCTCATCGAGGGTGACCCGGTGCTCAAGTCCACCGGACTGTCGATCATCCGGGAGCGGGCGGCCGTCGGCTACCGGCACCTGGAGTACGAGCGGGCCACGGACCGCTACTCGCCGTACCGCAAGATGCTCGCCGCGCTGTGGCGGGAGAGCCCGGTGCCGTCCCTGGGCGAGGGCGAGTCCCTGGCCACCATGGCGTCCCTGGTGCACGTCGACCACGAGGGCGCGTCCGTCGCGGGCGCGCTGATCGAGCAGTCGGGCCTCGCCCCGACGGAGTGGCTGCGCCGCTACCTCCAGGCCTACTTCACGCCCCTCCTGCACAGCTTCTACGCCTACGACCTGGTGTTCATGCCGCACGGTGAGAACGTCATCCTGGTGCTGAAGGACGGGGTCGTGCAGCGCGCGATCTACAAGGACATCGCCGAGGAGATCGCGGTCATGGACCCGGACGCGGTACTGCCGCCGACGGTCGAGCGGCTGCGGGTGGAGGTCCCGGACGACAAGAAGCTCCTGTCGATCTTCACGGACGTCTTCGACTGCTTCTTCCGCTTCCTCGCGGCGAACCTCGCCACCGAGGGGATCCTGGCGGAGGACGACTTCTGGCGCACGGTCGCGGAGGTGACCCGCGCCTACCAGGAGTCGATGCCCGAACTCGCCGACAAGTTCCGTCAGTACGACATGTTCGCCCCCGAGTTCGCCCTCTCCTGCCTCAACCGCCTCCAACTCCGCAACAACGAACAGATGGTCGACCTGTCCGACCCGTCGGGCGCCCTCCAGCTGGTGGGCAGCTTGAGGAACCCGATCGCGGACTTCTGACCCCACAGACAGACGCGCACCCCCGGTGTACGGTCCACCGGGGGTGCGCGTCTTTCACGGGCGCGGGGAACTGCGCGCCCAGCCCCCACGCACCCGCAGACGATTCACCGCCCCGCAGTGCCCCACGGCACCTGGGGCGACCTGTAATAGTCGATGCCCAGCGCGTCCCACCGCTCCGCCTGCGCGGCAAGCCGCCCCTTGTACCGCTCCCAGTCATGAGAAGCCGCCGACGACCATCCCAACTCGGCGACACCGGGCAACCGCGGAAACGCCATGAACTCGATGTGCTCGGAGTTCTCGAGCGTCTCCGACCACATCGGCGCCTCGACCCCCCGTACGGCCCCGCCCGGCACCCCGGGCAGATACGCCCCGGGATCCCAGTCGTAGGACCGCTTCACCTCGACGTACCCCGCCCACGACAACCCCAGCGGCGTCTCCTTCGTGTACTTCATGTCGAGATACACCCGGTCCGCCGGAGACAGGATCAGCCCCGTCCCGGCCTGCGCGGCCTTCACCACCCGCGCCTTCTCCTCCGCACCGGTGCCGTCCAGCCCCCAGTACTGGGCGAGAGCCCCCTTCGCCGGGGACGCTCCCGTCAGCTGGTGCCAGCCCACGACCGTCTTGCCGTACTTCGCGACGATCGGCTGCACCCGGTCCATGAACTTCACGTAGTCCTCATGGCTCGTGGAGTGCGCCTCGTCGCCCCCGATGTGCAGGTACGCGCCCGGGGTGAGCGCGGCGATCTCCCGGATCACGTCGTCCACGAAGTCGTACGTGACCTCCTTGCCGGCGCACAGCGAGCTGAAGCCGACCTCGGTGCCGGTGTAGAGCGGGGGCGCGACACCGTCGCAGTTCAGCTCGGCGTACGAAGCCAGCGCCGCGTTCGTGTGGCCGGGCATGTCGATCTCGGGGACGACCTCCAGGTGGCGGGAGGCGGCGTACCGCACGATCTCCTTGTAGTCGGCCTTGGTGTAGAAACCGCCGGGACCGCCGCCGACCTCGGTCGAACCGCCGTAGGTGGCAAGCCGCGGCCAGGAGTCGACGGCGATGCGCCAGCCCTGGTCGTCGCTGAGGTGCAGATGCAGTTTGTTGATCTTGTAGAGGGCGAGCTGGTCGACGTAGCGCTTGACCTGCTCGACGGTGAAGAAGTGCCGGGAGACGTCGAGCATGGCGCCGCGCCAGCCATAGCGCGGACTGTCCTTGATCGTGCCGCCCGCGACCAGCCAGGGGCCGGGCTGGACGGTGTCCTTCTCGACGGCCGCGGGCAGCAGTTGACGCAGCGTCTGCACGCCGTGGAAGAGGCCGGCGGGCCGGGCGGCGGTGAGGGTGAGGCCGCTCCGTCCGCTGTCGAGCCGGTAGCCCTCGGCACCGAAGGGGCCCTCGGCGAGGCGCAGCCGGATGCCTCCGGCTCCCCGGGTGGTGACGGGGAGGGGATAGCCGGTCGAGGGGCGCAGGATCGTCGCGAGGTACTCGCCGACGCCCCGGGCCTCGCGGGTTCCGTCGATGCGGATGTGGGTGCCGCGGGTGATCCGGTACGGGGATCCGCCCGGGGTGACGGAGGCGGGCGCGGGGACCACCCGGTCGAGCGGGGTGGTCGGCGCCGGCGGTGCGGGGGCGGCCCCGGTGACCGAGGCGGCCATCGCGACCAGCAGCAGGGGACCGAGCAGGCGGAGCGTTCTGCGGTGCTGTCTCACACGGCCATCTCTCACAAGCGTGTCCCTTCACGAGCCGTCGAGCTCCAAGAGGTCTGGACCAGACTCTCGTGAGTCGGGTGGAACAATCCACCCCATGGCGGAAATCATCCAGAAGGACGGCACATGGGCCTTCGACGGGGACGCGCTGCGGCTGACTCCCGGACGGGACAAGAACGTCAGTCTGTTGCGCAGAGAACTGGGTGAACTGGTCGTTCCGTTAGGGGCGTTGGCCGGTGTCTCCCTGGAGCAGGGCAAGAAGTCGGGGCGGCTCAGGCTGCGGTTGCGGGACGGCGCCGACCCGCTGCTGCACGCCACCGGCGGCCGGCTCACCGAGCCGCACGACCCGTACCAACTGGTCGTGGAGTCCGACCGGTACGGCGTCGCCGAGTACTTCGTGGACGAGGTGCGCAGCGCCCTGCTCCTCGACCAGGTCCCCGCCGGGCCGGTCGACGCGTACCTGCTGCCGGGCCCCTCCGTCCCCCTGTCGGTCTCCGCCGGGGACGGCACCGCCGGCTTCGACGGCGAGCGCATACGGCTGGAGTGGAACTGGAAGACGGAGGACGCCAAGGCCGCGGCCGGCACCCGCACGCTCGCCCTCGCCGACATCACGGGCGTGGAGTGGCACCCGGCGGCCGGTCTGGAGAACGGCCATCTGCGCTTCACCGTGCGGAACGCGCCCACCAAGGCCCCGCCCAAGTACGACCCGAACGCGGTGGAACTGTGGGGCTTCAAGAAGGACCCGCTGATGGCGCTGGTCGCGGCGGCGGTCCAGGCCAGGCTTCCGCACCCGGCCCGGGCCGCCGCCGACCCGGTGGACGCGCGACCGGAGCCGCCTTCCGCTTCGGTCGCGTCGTCCGAGGCCGACCACGACGCCCTGCTGCGCCGCCTGCGCGAACTCGGCGAGCTGCACCGCTCGGGGGTGCTGACGGACGAGGAGTTCACCCTGGCCAAGCAGGCGATCCTCAAGCGGATGTAGCACGCGGCTACTTCGCCCGGCGCACCACCGTGAAGTGGTCCACCTGGTCACCGCTCTCGGCGATGCCGCGCACCGTCAGCGTGGCCAGGTGCCCCTTCGGCGCGGGGGTGACGTCCACGCGCAGGAAGGAGTAGTCGAGGTAGCGCACCCGGGACCAGGCGACAGTCTCGTTCTGCTTGCCGCCCTCGACGTTGACGAAGGAGGCGACGGAGTCCACGTCGTGTTCGTTGCCCTCGTACGACAGCGGGGCGCTGAAGGCGTAGAGGCTGCGGCCGGCCGCACCGGCCGTCACGTACACCACGCCCTCGGTCTCGGGGTAGGCCGTGCCGCCGATCGGGAGCTTCTTGGCGACCTTGTTCCCCTTGATGACGTCGGTGCGCTCGTACTGGTGGTTGTGGCCGTTGACGACCAGGTCCACGGTGTACTTCTCGAACAGCGGCACCCACTCCTGCCGGACCCCGCCCTCGGAGGCGTGGGCGGTGGAGGTGCAGTAGGCGCAGTGGTGGAAGAACACGACGATGAAGTCGACGTCGCGGGAGGCGCGGTACTTCTTCAGCTGAGCCTCCAGCCACTTGGTCTGGGTGCCGCCGGAGATGCCGAGGTTGGCCGGGATCTCGAAGGAGATGTCGTTGGCGTCGAGCGAGACGACGGCCGTGTTGCCGTGGACGAAGGAGTAGACGCCCGGCAGGTTCTTCTTGTCGGGGCCGTTGTCGGGCAGCGTCCAGCGGGCCTCCTCGCCGCCGTAGCCGTTGGGCGAGTACCAGGCCTCCATGTCGTGGTTGCCGTAGGCGGGCATCCACGGGACGGACCTGGCGACGGACTCGGTCCGGGCGAGGAACTGGTCCCAGATCCGGGAGTCGAAGCCGGTGTCGGAGGTCCGGCCGGAGCCGGAGGGGTCGGCGTAGGCGATGTCGCCGGCGTGCAGGTGGAAGGCCGGGTTCTGGCCGAGCAGCAGGATGTTGTTGGCGAGGCCGTGGTAGCCGACGCCCTCGTCACCGAAGGCCGTGAAGGTGAACGGCGCCTTGTGCGCGGGGGCGGTGGTGAAGGTGCCGAGGGTCCCGAGCAGGTGCGGTGCGGCCGGGTCGAAGCCCTGGTGGCCGACGCCGTAGTAGTGGGTCCGGCCCGGCTTGAGACGGCTCAGCCTGGCGTGGACGTAGTACTGAGTGTGGTTGCCGCTCGCGCCGATGCCGGCGGGCGTGAACAGGGTGCGGACCTCGGCGTCGATCGTGCGGGAGAGGTCCCCGGGGTGGGCGCCGATGCGGAGGAAGGGCTTCTTGACGGCGACGGGAACCTGCCAGGAGACGGTCATCTCGGTGCGCGGGTCGGCGCCGTAGGCGAGGTGGCGGCCGAAGGGGGCGACGTGAGCGCCGTCGACGGCCTCGGCGGCCGGGGCGGTGCGGGCGGTCGGCACGGCGGCCCGGGCGGTGGCACCGGGCACGAACGCGCCACCCGTGACGGCGCCGAGTGTGACGGCACCGCCTCTGATCATCGTGCGCCTGGAGAATCTTGTGCGCAGGTACTCGTGCTGCTCGGCCATGCTCATGCGCTCGGCGAGCGGCTCGGGTACGCCCATACGAGGAGTGTCCATGGCGTCCAAAAATCGACGCCTCGGGCAACGGGATGCCGGACGTCCGGTGGACGGGCCACGAACAAGCGCTCATGACGGGTTCAATGTTCCCCCAAGGACTCCCCACAGACATCTGCCTGAAATCGGGCAGGATTCTTGCGTAAGCGGCTTCGGTAGCTCAGGATCTAGCGAGTGCACGACGAACTCGTTGATCACCTGACGCGGTCCACCGCCCTCGGCCGGGGCGAGGCGCTGCGTGTGATCCAGGACGTGCTCGCCTACTTCGACGAGACGACCGAGGAGTACGTCCGTCGCCGCCACCGCGAGCTCCAGGCCCAGGGCCTGGTCAACGCGGCGATCTTCGAACGGATCGAGGCGGACCTCAAATACCGCGCGGTGGCCCCGCCGGAGCTCTCGCTCCGGCAGCTGCGGCGCATCGTCTACGGCTAGGAATACGTATACATGTGCGGAATCGTCGGTTACATCGGGAAGCGTGACGTCGCGCCCCTGCTCCTGGAGGGCCTGCAGCGCCTGGAGTACCGCGGCTACGACTCCGCGGGCATCGTCGTCACGTCCCCGAAGACGTCCGGCCTGAAGATGGTCAAGGCCAAGGGCCGCGTCCGCGACCTCGAGGCCAAGGTCCCGGCCCGCTTCAAGGGCACCACCGGCATCGCCCACACCCGCTGGGCCACCCACGGCGCCCCGTCCGACGTGAACGCCCACCCGCACCTGGACGCCGAGGGCAAGGTCGCCGTCGTCCACAACGGCATCATCGACAACGCTTCCGACCTGCGCCGCAAGCTCGAGGCGGACGGCATCGAGTTCCTCTCCGAGACCGACACCGAGGTCCTCGTCCACCTCATCGCCCGCTCGCAGGCGACCAAGCTGGAGGACAAGGTCCGCGAGACCCTCCGGGTCATCGAGGGCACGTACGGCATCGCCGTCATGCACGCCGACTTCCCCGACCGGATCGTCGTCGCCCGCAACGGCTCCCCGGTCGTCCTCGGCATCGGCGAGAAGGAGATGTTCGTCGCCTCCGACATCGCCGCGCTGGTCTCCCACACGCGGCAGATCGTCACCCTCGACGACGGCGAGATGGCAACTCTGAAGGCCGACGACTTCCGCACCTACACCACCGAGGGCACCCGCACCACCGCCGAGCCCACCACCGTGGAGTGGGAGGCCGCCTCCTACGACATGGGCGGCCACGACACGTACATGCACAAGGAGATCCACGAGCAGGCCGACGCCGTGGACCGCGTGCTGCGCGGCCGCATCGACGACCGCTTCTCCACCGTGCACCTGGGCGGCCTCAACCTGGACGCCCGCGAGGCCCGGCGGATCCGCCGCGTGAAGATCCTCGGCTGCGGCACCTCGTACCACGCGGGCATGATCGGCGCCCAGATGATCGAGCAGCTGGCCCGCATCCCCGCCGACGCCGAGCCGGCCTCGGAGTTCCGCTACCGCAACGCGGTCGTCGACCCCGACACCCTCTACGTGGCGGTGTCCCAGTCCGGCGAGACCTACGACGTGCTGGCCGCCGTGCAGGAGCTCAAGCGCAAGGGCGCGCGTGTCCTCGGCGTGGTGAACGTCGTGGGCTCGGCGATCGCCCGTGAGGCCGACGGCGGCATCTACGTGCACGCCGGACCCGAGGTCTGCGTCGTCTCCACCAAGTGCTTCACCAACACCACGGTCGCCTTCGCCCTGCTCGCCCTCCACCTGGGCCGCACCCGCGACCTCTCGGTCAGCGACGGCAAGCGGATCATCGAGGGCCTGCGCAAGCTGCCCGCCCAGATCTCCGAGATCCTCCAGCAGGAGGAGGAGGTCAAGAAGCTGGCCCTGCAGTTCGCCGAGGCCCGCTCGATGCTCTTCATCGGCCGTGTCCGGGGCTACCCCGTGGCCCGTGAGGCCTCCCTGAAGCTCAAGGAGATCTCCTACATCCACGCCGAGGCCTACCCCGCCTCGGAACTCAAGCACGGCCCCCTGGCCCTGATCGAGCCGGCCCTGCCGACGGTGGCGATCGTCCCCGACGACGATCTGCTGGAGAAGAACCGCGCCGCCATGGAGGAGATCAAGGCCCGCAGCGGCAAGATCCTCGCCGTGGCCCACCAGCCCCAGGAGAAGGCCGACGAGACGATCGTCGTCCCCAAGAACGAGGACGAGCTGGACCCGATCCTGATGGGCATCCCGCTCCAGCTCCTGGCGTACCACACGGCACTGGTACTCGGCCGCGACATCGACAAGCCCCGCAACCTCGCCAAGTCGGTGACGGTGGAATAAAAGCTCTCCCCACCGAAGCGGTCATTGAGGAACCCCCGCGGCGAGCCACCACGTCCGCGAGAGCGGCGCCGGTTTAGGCGCAAAAAGGGGACGGACCCCCATGTGCTGCCACCAAGGCACAGGGGGTCCGTTTTCATCGTCGGGAAGCCGCCCAACTCCCCGACGTCGGCTGCCGATTCAGCCGGTGGCCGTCACCCCCCGGCCGGCAGCCCGCCGCGAAAGCGCCGCAGGCCAGTGCGCCGACGCCGCAGTCGCCGCGTACCAGGCCACCGCACCCGCGGCGACGGCGAACCAGCCGCCCGCCTTGGTGAGCCCGTCGTTGCCCGCGAACTCGGCGACCGCCATGAGCAACAGGGCGACGAAGAACAGCCCGTACACGCCGCGCCCCAGCCGGTCCCCGCCCGCGAGCGTCAACGACAGGGCCACCAGGGCGAACAACAGCAGGAACACCCCTGCCCCGTTGCCGCGGGCGCCGTCGGACACGGCCCACGTGAACCACAGCGCCCCGAGCACCGAGAACGCCGGACCACCGGCGGCGTCCCCTTCCCGCAGGGCCACGAGGCCCGCGACGAACAGGGCGACTCCGCCCACGTACTGGGCGATTGACACTGCGTCAGCGGCCGAGACGCCGTCGATCACCGCGGTGTGCCCCAGCCCGAAGGCCAACAGGGTGATGGCGAGGGCGAGTCGACCGGCCACGGTCGTGATTCCGCGTCCCGCGGAGGCGTCTTCGTCCACGGCGGGCTCCCTTCGTGCACGTGCAGTTGTGCGGTGCTCCGTATATGCCCTTCACAAGGGCACAAACACCTCTGCGCGCGAGGAGATTCGCGCGGTGCACCAAGGGAGTTGAAGCTCAGGGAATGACGATGACGGGCCGCTGCGCCCGCTTGGCGAGCCGCCCCGCGACCGAGCCGAAGATGCGCCCGACGATGCCGTGGGTGGAGCCGACGACGATCGCGTCGGCCTCGTACTCACGGCCGACCTCTTCGAGTTCGTGGCAGATGTCGCCGCCGCGCTCGACCAGGATCCAGGGCACCTCGGCGAGGTAGTCCGCACAGGCCAGCTCCAGACCGAGCACCTCGGTGCGGTGGTCCGGCACGTCCACGAACACCGGCGGCTCACAGCCGGCCCACACCGTGGTCGGCAGCCGGTTGGCGACGTGGACGATGATCAGGCCCGATCCGGAACGATGGGCCATCCCGATCGCGTAGGCCAGGGCGCGCTCACTGGACGTGGAGCCGTCGAAGCCGACGACGACCCCGTGCTTGAACGCGGGATCGCAGGAATGGCGTGGCTCTTCCGCCGCCAGGGGCTCGGCCGCCGTGGGATCGGCGACGGGCCGCTTGCGGTCCGCGGGTTCGAAGAATTCGTGACCGGCCATGGCTGTCTCGGCGTCGTGATCCTTATACGGGAGGGACAACATGTGCGGCGGAGCTGTGTCCGGGATTGGTCTTCCCGACCCCATACCCCCAAGGGTACGGCGGCACGCCTCCTTAGCCCAGATCCCGCTCACTGTGCGTGCGGGTTCCAGGGAGCATGCACGAGGCACCGCCCGTAACGCAATGGTTGCTGCGCTGTACAGGCGGTTTGCACGGGATTCACTGACCCGTGACGGTGATCGGTGCAGCCAGTGACCGACGCCCGGGCCGCGCGTTGAACTCCGTGAGTCACGCCACAGGGAGCCCGCATGTCCGCACCACGCCCCGCCGCCGAGGCGGACCGCGCGACCCCGCCGCCGCGGGACACCGTGACGGATGTGGTTCGCTGGGCGGCCTTCAGCTGCCTGCTCGTCCCGGTGGTGCTCCTCGGCTACGGCACCTCTCTCGCCGGCGCCGCGGGCACCGCCCTCGGGCTCGCGGCCGTCACGGGCGCCTGCCGGATCCTGCTGCGCCAGTCCGAGCGCGGCGCGGCGCGCCTCGCGGCGGAGGACCGGGCACCGCACCGGGGACGGCGCCACCGCACCGGAACGGGCTCGCACCGCGGCGGACGGCGTACCGGCGGAGATACACCGGTCGGCTGACCGGTTTCCGCGCACGCACACAGCGGTTTTCAGCCAACTTCTCATACCTGTGCATCACCCCGCCCGACCACCCCCCAACCCCCGTTCGACCTGCACGGAAAGGACCCCGGGGGGTCTGCGCACCCTACGTGGATTGGCCACTGCGACAAGGCGCACTTCCCTGCACGCCCCACGAGTGCAACGCTTCGTGATCGAATGCTTCACGCCAAGTTGCCAAGTCGACAATGTGCCGAGGGCCATACCGGCCACTTCGGCACGACGGCACACAGTAGATTCGATCTTGACTACGGCGGGGGACTCGTGCAGGACCGAGGGGAAACGTGCAGGAGCGACACAACCGAGGAGCCGCGACCACCGAGGGGGGCTTAGCAGTATGAGCCACGACTCCACTGCCGCGCCGGAAGCCGCGGCCCGGAAGCTTTCCGGGCGACGTCGCAAGGAGATCGTCGCGGTGCTGCTGTTCAGCGGCGGCCCCATCTTCGAGAGTTCCATACCACTGTCGGTGTTCGGGGTTGACCGCCAGGACGCCGGCGTACCGCGCTACCGACTACTCGTGTGCGGAGGCGAGGAAGGCCCGCTGCGGACCACAGGGGGCCTCGAACTCACCGCACCACACGGCCTGGAAGCGATCTCACGCGCGGGCACGGTCGTCGTACCGGCCTGGCGTTCGATCACTTCCCCGCCTCCGGAGGAGGCGCTCGACGCGCTGCGCCGCGCCCACGAGGAGGGCGCCCGCATCGTCGGACTGTGCACCGGCGCCTTCGTCCTCGCGGCGGCCGGCCTGCTGGACGGCCGTCCCGCGACGACCCACTGGATGTACGCACCGACGCTGGCCAAGCGCTACCCGTCAGTGCACGTGGACCCGCGTGAGCTGTTCGTCGACGACGGCGACGTGCTCACGTCGGCGGGCACGGCCGCGGGCATCGACCTGTGCCTGCACATCGTGCGCACGGACCACGGGAACGAGGCCGCCGGGGCCCTGGCCAGGCGACTCGTCGTGCCACCGCGCCGCAGCGGCGGGCAGGAGCGCTACCTCGACAGGTCTTTACCGGAGGAGATCGGCGCCGACCCGCTCGCCGAGGTCGTCGCCTGGGCGCTGGAGCACCTCCACGAACAGTTCGACGTGGAGACCCTGGCGGCACGCGCGTACATGAGCAGGCGTACGTTCGACCGCCGCTTCCGCTCGCTGACCGGGAGCGCTCCGCTGCAGTGGCTGATCACGCAGCGGGTCCTCCAGGCGCAGCGCCTGCTGGAGACGTCGGACTACTCGGTGGACGAGGTGGCCGGCCGCTGCGGCTTCCGGTCGCCGGTCGCCCTGCGCGGGCACTTCCGCCGCCAGCTGGGCTCGTCCCCGGCCGCGTACCGGGCGGCCTACCGCGCCCGGCGCCCCCAGGGCGAGCGGCCGCAGGAGACCGAGAGCGCTCCGGGCGGCCCCGGGCCCGGCATGCCGGGCCATCCGGGCCACGCCGGGCACCCCGGCCAGCCCGGCCAGGCACCGGCCCCGCTCCACCCGGAGCACCCGGTGCCGCTGCAGTCCCGCCGTGCGGCGGCGGCGAGCGCGGTCGGCCAGTCCCCGGCTCTGTCGGGGAGCCTGCCCGGGCAGCGCAGCGCACCGTGAACCGGTAGCCGCGGGGCCCGCGAGGAGCACCCCTCCCCGCGGGCCCCGCGGCTTTCGCGGTAGGGGCGGCCCCGCCGGAAGCGGCGGGCCGTAAGGTTAGACACATGAACGATCGCATGGTGTGGATCGACTGCGAGATGACCGGCCTCTCGCTGTCGGACGACGCGCTCATCGAGGTGGCCGCCCTCGTGACCGACTCCGAGCTGAACGTGCTCGGGGACGGCGTGGACATCGTCATCCGGCCGCCGGACCAGGCGCTGGAGACGATGCCGGACGTGGTGCGTCAGATGCACACCGCCTCCGGGCTGCTCGAGGAGCTCGCCGCCGGGACGACCCTGAAGGACGCCGAGGACCAGGTCCTGACGTACGTGCGGGAGTTCGTCAAGGAGCCCGGCAAGGCCCCGCTGTGCGGCAACTCCGTCGGCACCGACCGCGGCTTCCTGCTGCGGGACATGCCGACGCTGGAGAACTACCTCCACTACCGGATCGTCGACGTGTCCTCGATCAAGGAGCTGGCGCGCCGCTGGTACCCGCGGGCCTACTTCAACAGCCCGCAGAAGAACGGCAACCACCGCGCGCTCGCCGACATCCGCGAGTCGATCGCGGAGCTGCGGTACTACCGCGAGGCCGTGTTCGTCCCGCAGCCCGGCCCCGACTCGGACACCGCGCGGACGATCGCCGCGAAGCACGTCCTGCCTGGTCAGTAGGCAGGACGGGGACACGAGGAGGGGCCCGGAGAAAGGCGTGCGCGAGCACCCCTTCGGACCCTGTACACTTTTTCTCGGCCGGTCGGGGACCACACTGATCTCCAAGCCGGTCATGGTGGGTGTAGCTCAGCTGGTAGAGCACCTGGTTGTGGTCCAGGATGCCGCGGGTTCGAGTCCCGTCACTCACCCTGAGCCTTCAGCCGGTGGCCTCGAAAGAGGCCACCGGCTGAAGCGTTTTCAGCGTGCCGCTCGGCGTGGCGTCCACGGGCCGGGGCTACCGTCGGCGGCATGGACGCTGGGCGGACCGGATGGCGTGCGTGTGTGCTCGGCGGGGCGGTGTTCGCCGTCTGCATGGCCGGCACCACGCTGCCGACTCCCCTCTATCCCCTCTACCAGGACAAGTTCGGCTTCTCCGAGCTGACGGTGACCGTGGTGTACGCCCTGTACGCCTTCGCGGTGATCGCTGTGCTGCTGCTGGTCGGCAACGCCTCGGACGCCGTCGGCAGGCGACCGGTGCTGCTGTGCGGCCTGGCGTGCGCGGCGGCGAGCGCCGTCTGCTTCCTCAGCGCCGGGGGCCTCGGCTGGCTGTACGCGGGGCGGCTGCTGTCGGGGCTGTCCGCCGGGCTGTTCACCGGGGCCGCCACGGCGTACGTCATGGAACTCGCGCCGCCGGGCGGTGCCTCCCGGGCCACGTTCGTGGCGACGGCGGCCAACATGGGCGGGCTGGGCTGCGGTCCCCTGCTCTCCGGACTGCTCGCACAGTACGCCCCCTGGCCGCTGTACCTGCCGTTCGTCACCCACCTCGCCCTGGTCGCCGCCTCGGCCGCCGTGCTGCTGTGGCTCGCGGAGACCGTACGGGAGCGGCAGCCGCTGCGCACCGTACGACCGCAGCGGCCCGCGCTGCCACCGCGGGTGCGGGCGGTGTTCGGGCCCGCCGCGACCGCATCCTTCGTCGGATTCGCCCTGTTCGGGGTGTTCACCTCGGTCAGCCCGGCCTTCCTCGTGGAGTCCCTGGACGTGGCCGACCACGCCGTGAGCGGGCTGATCGTCGCGCTGGCCTTCTTCTCCTCCACGGCCGGGCAACTGGCGGTCGGCCGGGTCGGCGTGCGGCGCTCCCTGCCGCTCGGCTGCGCCGGGCTCCTCGCCGGACTCGCGCTGCTCGCCGGTGCGCTGCGTTGGGACCAGATGGCCCTGCTGATCGCCAGCGCGCTCGTCGGCGGGATCGGCCAGGGCCTGGCGTTCCGCGGAGCCCTGTCCGACGTGGCCGAGGCGTCCCCCGCGGACCAGCGCGCGGCGGTGATCTCGACCCTGTTCGTGGTGGCCTACGCCGGCATCTCCGTCCCGGTGATCGGCGTCGGCCTCCTGACCGACCCGATCGGCCTGGAGGGCGCCGGACTGGTGTTCATCGCGTCCATGGCGGTCCTGGTCGTGGTGGCGGGGGTGTACCTGGTACGACGACTGGTGCCGGCTCGGGTGTGAGCGGTGCGAAAAGACGGGCCGGTGGGCGGAAGGCCGCTCACGACGACGACCGGGACACCAGTTCCGTGGCCAGGACCATCTGGCGGCGTTCCAGGCCGCGGGACGCCAGGGGGCGGCGGTCGGCGACCTCGGTGAGCAGGAGGTCTGTCATCCGGCGGCCCATCTCCTCGATGGGCTGCCGGACGCTGGTGAGCGGCGGCTCCATGTGGCGGGCGATGGCGGAGTCGTCGTAGCCGACGAGCGCCACGTCCTCCGGGATGCGGCGGCCCGCGTCGCGCAGCGCCCGCCGGGCCCCGGCCGCCGTGACGTCGGAGGCGGCGAAAACCGCGTCGATGTCGGGGTGGCGCTCCAGCAGGACCGTCATGGCCCGGTGCCCGCCCTCCTCCGTGAAGTCCCCCGCCTCGATCAGCCCCTCGTCCACCCCGAGGCCGGCGTCGCTCATGGCGTCGCGGTAGCCGTCGACACGGCGCTGGGCACCGTAGACGTCGAGGCGGCCGGTGATGTGGGCGACCCGGCTGCGGCCCCGGGACAGCAGGTGCTCGACGGCCTGGCGGGCACCGCCGTAGTTGTCCGAGTCGACCGAGGGCAGGGTCTCCGCCGCCGAGCGCGGGCCGCTGATCACCGCCGGGATCTCCAGCTGCGCCAGCAGATCGGGCAGCGGATCGTCGGCGTGCACCGAGACCAGCAGGACGCCGTCCACACGGTGGGCCGCCAGGTACTGGGCGAGCCGGGCGCGCTCCCGGTCGCTGCCCGCGAAGATCAGCAGCAGCTGCATCTCCGTGTCGGACAGCGCCGCCCCGACACCCTTGAGCATGTCCGAGAAGTACGGCTCCGCGAAGAACCGGGTCTCCGGCTCGGGCACGACCAGCGCGATCGCGTCCGTACGGTTGGCGGCCAGGGCACGGGCCGCGGTGTTGGGGACATAGCCGAGCTCCGCGACCGCCGCCTCGACGGCGGCCCGGGTCGCGTCACTCACCCGGGGCGAGCCGTTGATCACCCGTGAGACGGTGCCCCGGCCGACACCGGCGCGCGCCGCCACCTCTTCGAGGGTGGGCCGGCCACCACTTCGCCCCCGCGCTCCGTGGGTTGCCATGGGCTCCGCCTTCCCGTCCACACCCGCACTCTGCGACTGGCCTGGAATTTAACAGGCCCGTCGACCGTGCCGGCCTCCGCCGAGGACTCACCGCCCCGGTCTTCCGTTTCGGCCGAACGCCCCGGTGCGACCGGCGGTCCGACTGGCTCGATTCCATGGGCCCGGCCCCCGACCGAGTCCGGTCCTGGGTCCAGTTAACAGCCCGGTAACTGAACACATCTCTCCCTGTCCGGTCCCTTGACACCCCCGCCGCGACCGGGGACTCTTCAACACATCACTGGTGGGAGCGCTCCCACAGTACCTGACACATACACAACCCGCACGTTCCCCGCCCGAGCCTTAAGCGCGTAAAACGGTCCGACACAGCAGTTGGCCGGGGGGTCGGCACGTCAGGGCAACAGGAGGACGACATGCGAGCACGCATCCGAACCGCCCGCAAGGCGATGGTCGTCGCGGCCGTCGCGTCGCTGGGCGCCGGGCTGCTGGCCGGCTGTGCCGACGACGGCAAGGACGACGGCTCCGGTTCCTCGTCGGGCGGCGACAGCGGCGGCAAGACCACGATCTCGGTGGGCCTGTTCGGCACCATGGGGTTCAAGGAAGCCGGCCTCTACGCCGAATACGAGAAGCTCAATCCGAAGATCAAGATCGAGCAGAACGTCGTCGAGCGCAACGAGAACTACTACCCGGCGCTGCTGAACCACCTGACCACCAACAGTGGCCTGCTGGACGTCCAGGCCGTCGAAGTCGCCAACATCGCCGAGGTCACGGCCACCCAGGCCGACAAGCTCGAGGACATGTCCAAGGCGCCGGGCGTGGACAAGAGCAAGTGGCTGCCCTGGAAGTGGCAGCAGGCCACCACCAAGGACGGCAAGACGGTCGGCCTCGGCACCGACGTCGGCCCGATGGCGATCTGCTACCGCACGGACCTCTTCAAGCAGGCCGGTCTGCCCACGGACCCGGCCGAGGTCGGCAAGCTGTGGTCGGGTGACTGGGCCAAGCTCGTCGAGGTCGGCGAGCGGTACAAGGCGAAGGCCCCCAAGGGCACCTTCTTCATGGACTCCCCCGGCGGTCTGATCCAGGCGATCCTGGGCAGCGAGAAGGAGAAGTTCTACGACTCCTCCGGCGAGATCATCTACAAGTCGAACCCGGCCGTGAAGGCGGCCTTCGACCTGACGTCGGACGCGGCGAAGAAGGGTCTCGTCCAGTCGCAGACGCAGTTCCAGCCGGGCTGGAACTCGACGATCGCCAACAACAAGTTCGCCGCCATCGCCTGCCCGCCGTGGATGCTGGGCACGATCAAGGGCAACTCCAAGCCGGACGCGGCCGGCAAGTGGGCCGTGGCCACCGCGCCCAAGGGCGGCAACTGGGGTGGCACCTTCCTGACCGTGCCGAAGAGCGGCAAGAACGTGAAGGAGGCCCAGAAGTTCGTGGCCTGGCTGACCGCTCCGGAGCAGCAGGCGAAGCTGTTCAAGGTGCAGGCCAGCTTCCCGAGCGCCCCGTCCGCCTACGCCATGCCCGAAGTGACCGGCGCGACGAATGAGATGACCGGTGACCAGAAGATCGGCCCGATCTTCGCCGAGGCCGCCAAGGCCGCCCCGGTCCAGGTGATCGGCCCGAAGGACCAGATCATCATGCAGGGCCTGACGGACAACGGCGTGATCCTGGTGACGAAGGGCAAGTCCGCCAAGGACGCCTGGAACTCCGCGGTCAAGACCATCGACAACAAGCTGGACCAGTGACCCGGATGGACACCCGTCACGACACCGCCGCGCTCCCCATGCAGGGGGGCGCGGCCCCGGGCCGCCCACCCGAGGACGCCGCCGCCGAGAAGGCGCGGCGGCGCCGGGACCGGTTGTCCCGGCGCTGGCAGCGGGACATCCGCTGGAGCCCGTACGCGTTCGTGTCGCCGTTCTTCCTGCTGTTCGTCGCGTTCGGCCTGTTCCCGCTGCTGTACACGGGCTGGGCGTCGCTGCACCAGGTCGAGCTGACCGCGCCGACCGACATGGACTGGGTGGGGCTGCGCAACTACACCCGGATCTTCGACGACGACTTCTTCTGGAACGCGGCGAAGAACACCCTGACCATCGGCATCATCTCCACGGTTCCGCAGCTGCTGATGGCGATGGGCATCGCCCACATCCTCAACTACAAGCTGCGTGCCTCGACCTTCTTCCGGGTGGCGATGCTCGCGCCGTACGCGACGTCGATCGCCGCGGCCTCGCTGGTGTTCGTGCTGCTCTTCGGCCGCGACTACGGCGTGATCAACTGGGTGCTCGACATGGTCGGCATCAACCCGGTCGACTGGCAGAACGACAAATGGCCCTCACAGATCGCCGTTTCGTCGATCATCATCTGGCGCTGGACCGGTTACAACGCGCTGATCTACCTGGCCGCGATGCAGGCGATCCCGCAGGATCTCTACGAGTCGGCCGCCCTGGACGGGGCCAACCGCTGGCAGCAGTTCATCCATGTGACGCTGCCGTCGCTGCGTCCGACGATCCTGTTCACCTGTGTGGTCTCGACGATCGGGGCGAGCCAGGTCTTCGGTGAGCCGCTGCTGTTCGACGCCAACAAGGGCACGTCCGGTGGCGCGGAGCACCAGTTCCAGACGCTCGGTCTGTATCTGTACGAGCAGGGCTGGGTCGCCCAGCACCTGGGCCGTGCCTCGGCGATCGCCTGGACGATGTTCCTCATGCTGATCGTCATCGGCATCGTCAACTACGTCATCTCGCGCCGGCTGCGCGCCAGTAGTTAAGGAGTGTGGCCGTGACGACGACTGTGACGCCCCCGGACACCAAGTCCGTCGAGACGCCCAAACGCCCCCGGCTGCCGAAGTCCGCGCGGGCGGGCGGGCAGTTGCACGGCGGTCCGATCGCGTACGCGATCCTGATCGTGTTCACTTTCGTGTCGCTGTTCCCGCTGGTGTGGACGGCGATCGCCGCCTCGCGTGACAACCAGCGGCTGGCGCAGACGCCGCCGCCGTTCTGGTTCGGTTCGGGTCTGTTCGACAAGCTGGAGATCGCCTGGAAGGACGCCAATCTGGGTGAGGCGTTCTTCAACACCACGATCGTGGCGGGCACGTCGGCGCTGACCATCGTCTTCCTGTCGACGATCGCCGGTTTCGCCTTCGCCAAGCTGCGGTTCAGGGGCCGTGGCGCGCTGATGCTGATCGTGATCGGCACGATGATGGTGCCGCCGCAGCTGAGTGTGATCCCGCTGTACATGATGGTCGCCAAGCTCGACTGGACCGACCAGTTGCAGGCGGTGATCCTGCCGTCGCTGGTGAGTGCGTTCGGTGTGTTCTTCATGCGGCAGTACCTGATCCAGGCGCTGCCGGACGAGATCATCGAGGCCGCCCGCGTGGACGGCGCGAGCAGCTGGCGTGTGGTGTGGCACGTGGTGTTCCCGGCGGCCCGGCCGGCGATGGCCGTGCTCGGGATGCTGACGTTCGTGCAGACGTGGAACGACTTCATGTGGCCTTTCCTGGTGCTGACCCAGATGGGAAACCCGACCGTGCAGGTCGCGGTCGCGGGTCTGGGCCGCGGCTACACCCCCGACCAGTCCCTGATCATGGCGGGCGCGCTGCTGGGCACGCTGCCGCTGCTGCTGGTCTTCGCGATCTTCGGCAAGCAGATCGTGGGCGGCATCATGCAGGGCGCCGTCAAGGGCTGAGCCCTGCTTTCCCGGGGGCCGAGCCATTGCCGCCTCGGCCCCTTTCCCCCCATCCGCTCGTCGGTCCACACGACCCCTTTTGGGAGCGCTTCCATGCCTGACTCCGAGAACCCGGCCACTCCGGTGACCTTCCCGCCCGCCTTCCTGTGGGGCGCGGCGACGTCCGCGTACCAGATCGAGGGTGCGGTGCGGGAGGACGGCCGGACGCCGTCGATCTGGGACACCTTCAGCCACACGCCGGGCAAGACCGTCGGCGGCGACCACGGTGACATCGCTGTCGACCACTACCACCGCTACCGCGACGACGTGGCGTTGATGGCGGAGCTGGGCCTGGGCGCCTACCGCTTCTCCATGTCGTGGTCGCGGGTGCAGCCGACCGGCCGGGGCCCCGCCGTGCAGAAGGGTCTGGACTTCTACCGTCGGCTGGTGGACGAACTGCTGGCGAAGAACATCAAGCCGGCCATCACGCTCTACCACTGGGACCTGCCGCAGGAGTTGGAGGACGCGGGGGGCTGGCCGGAGCGTGACACGGCGTACCGGTTCGCGGAGTACGCGCAGATCGCCGGGGAGGCGCTGGGCGACCGGGTGGAGCAGTGGATCACGCTCAACGAGCCGTGGTGCAGCGCGTTCCTGGGGTACGCCTCCGGGGTGCACGCCCCGGGCCGTACGGATCCGGCGGCCTCGCTGCGTGCCGCGCACCATCTGAATCTGGCGCACGGGCTGGGCGCGTCCGCGCTGCGGTCGGTGATGCCGGCCCGCAACACGGTCGCGGTGAGCCTCAATTCCTCGGTGGTGCGGCCGCTTTCGCAGGATCCGGCGGATCTGGAGGCGGTGCGCAGGATCGACGACCTGGCCAACGGTGTGTTCCACGGGCCGATGCTGCACGGGGCGTACCCGCAGTCGCTGTACGTGGCGACGGCGGGCCTCACGGACTGGGGCTTCGTCCTCGACGGCGACCTGGAGCTGATCAACCAGCCGTTGGACGCGCTGGGGCTCAACTACTACACGCCCTCGCTCGTCTCGGCGGCGGACGTGTCGGCGAAGGCGCCGCGCGCCGACGGTCACGGGGCGAGCGACCACTCGCCGTGGCCGGCCGCGGACGACGTGGCGTTCCACCAGACGCCCGGCGACCGCACGGAGATGGGCTGGACGATCGACCCGACGGGCCTGCACGAGCTGATCATGCGCTACACGCGTGAGGCGCCGGGGCTGCCGCTGTACATCACGGAGAACGGCGCGGCCTACGACGACAAGATCGACTCGGACGGCCGGGTGCACGACCCGGAGCGGGTCGCCTACCTGCACGGCCACCTGTCGGCGGTCCGCCGTGCCATCGCCGACGGCGCGGATGTCCGGGGCTACTACCTGTGGTCGCTGATGGACAACTTCGAGTGGGCGTACGGCTACGGCAAGCGCTTCGGCGCGGTGTACGTGGACTACGCGACGCTGGAACGCACGCCGAAGACGAGCGCCCGGTGGTACGGCCGGGCGGCCCGGACCGGGACGCTGCCGGAGGTCGAGGCGGTCTGACCGGCGGGGGACGGGGATCCGGGGCGCGGCACGCTCAGGGGAGTGCCGCGCCCCGGCCGCGCCTCGGCGACGTCTGCCCCTGGCAGACCGTCAGCCGGATCAGCCCTTGTTGGCGCCCAGGGTGAGGCCGCTGACGAACTGGCGCGGGAGTGCGAAGTACACGATCAGGGTGGGGATCGGGGTGAGCGGGCGACGTGAGGTCGGGAGGGCTCAGCGGGAGCGGGCGCGGTTGTACACGGCGGCGAGCCTGCCGGGACGGCGGCGCCGCGGCTGCCGGTGTCCGCCGCCGGCCGGGGCGCGGCCGTCCAGCTGGATCCAGATCCGCACCTCGGTCCCGCCGAGCACCGAGGAGCCGATCCGTACGTCCCCGCCGGTGGACTCCGCGAGGCGGCGCACGATGTCCAGGCCGAGCCCGGTCGAGCCGTCGTTCCCGGAGCCGCGGCCGCGCGCCATCGCCGCCTCCGGGTCGGGTATGCCGGGGCCCGCGTCGGAGACCAGGACGATCACCGCGTCCTCGCCGTTGTGCACGTCGACCGCGAAGGCGGTGCCCTCGGCGGTGTGCCGGAAGACGTTCCCGAGGAGTGCGTCGAGCGCGGCGGCCAGGTCGGCGCGGGCCACGGGTATGCGCACCGACCGGTCGGCCCCGGCCACCCGCCACTTGCGGCCCTCGTCCTCGGCGAGCGCCGACCAGAACGCCATCCTCTCCCGGACCACCTCGGCGGCGTCACAGCCCGCACCCGGCCCGGCCGCCGCCGTCTGCGGCTTGGCCTCCCGGGCCGTGCGGATGATGGTGTCGACCTCGCGCTCCAGCTGCTCGACCGCGGTCCGGGTCTGGTCGGCGGCCGGTCCCTCACCGAGCGAGGCGGTGTTGAGCCGCAGCACGGTCAGGGGCGTGCGCAGCCGGTGGGACAGGTCGGCCGCCAGCTCCCGCTCGTTCGCCAGGAGCTGGACGACCTGGTCGGCCATCGAGT
This sequence comes from Streptomyces sp. NPDC007907, assembly GCF_042959365.1. Taxonomy (NCBI): domain Bacteria; kingdom Bacillati; phylum Actinomycetota; class Actinomycetes; order Kitasatosporales; family Streptomycetaceae; genus Streptomyces; species Streptomyces sp. NPDC007907. The sequence goes on along the minus strand of NZ_JBIBKR010000004.1, from coordinate 221,832 downwards.
TGAACGCGGCCGCCGCGAGGCGCAGTTCGCTCGGGCCGTCCTCGGGCACGCGGGCGCCCAGCCGGCCCTCCCCGAGGTCGTGCGCCCCCTCGGCCAGGCGCCGCGCGGGGCGGACCATGCGGACGCCCAGCCGGTCGGCGACCGCGACCGAGCCGAGGATCAGCGCCACCCCGACCCCGGCGAGCACCGCCCAGGCGGTCCCGACGCCGTTGGTGACGTCGGACTCCGGCACGTACACCTCGACGACCGCGATCCGGCCGGTGCTGAGGGCGACCGGCTGGAGCAGGGTCCAGCCGCCGGTGACGCCGGTGGTGGAGGCGCGGCCCAGCTCGCGCACGGCCGCGATGTCCTCGTCGGCGGCGCGGCGGCGCCCCAGTTCGAGGGCGGCCCGGCCGTCTCCCGCGGGCAGGTGCACGGCCATTCCGGCGTCGGAACCGGCGGAGGCGACGACGCGTTCGAGCTGGTCGCGGTCGGTGGTGATGGACAGGGCGGGGGCGACCGCCGCGGCCTCCCGCTCGGCGTTGGAGAAGGCACGGTCGCGGGCCATCTCGCGGATGACGAGTCCGAGCGGTACGGCGAAGGCGACCACGACCATGGTGGTCACCGCCAGCGACACCTTGACCAGGGCCCACCTCATCGCGGCGCCCCCGGGGGTTCGAGCTTCACACCGACGCCCCGGAGGGTGTGCAGATAGCGCGGGTTGGCCGCCGTCTCGCCCAGTTTCCGGCGCAGCCAGGACAGATGGACGTCGATGGTCTGGTCGTCACCGTAGGACTGCTGCCACACCTCGGCGAGCAGTTCCTTGCGGGGGACGACGACGCCGGGCCGGCGGGCCAGGAAGGCGAGCAGGTCGAACTCGCGGCGGGTCAGGTCGAGTCGGGTGCCGTCCAGCTCGGCCTGGCGGCGCAGCGGGTCGACGGTCAGGCCGCCGACGCGGATCGCGGGGGACGGCTCGGCGTCGGCGGCGCCGGAGCGGGCACGGCGCAGCACGGCCGCCATGCGGGCCGAGAGGTGCTCGACGGAGAAGGGCTTGGTCAGGTAGTCGTCCGCCCCGGCGTTGAGCAGCCGGACGATCTCCGTCTCGTCGTCCCGGGCGGTGGCGACGATCACCGGGACGTCCGTGATCCCGCGCAGCATCTTCAGGGCCTCGGACCCGTCGAGATCGGGCAGTCCGAGGTCCAGGATCACCACGTCGAAGCGGACATGGGCGACCTCGCGCAGCGCCTCCAGCGCCGTCCCGACACTGCGCACCGTGTGCGAGGCGTCGGTCAGGTGCCGGATCAGCGCGGAACGTACGAACTGGTCGTCCTCGACCACGAGCACACTTGCCATGCGCCGCACCGTACGCCATCTCGAACAGCCGGGTGCGGGGCTGTGGACAACTCCCCGGCCGTGGACAACTCGCCCCTGAGGGAGTGCGTTTGCGGGCGACACGTGGGGCGCGTGAGGCAGTATGGCCCGCGATGCGCAGAGGACTCGTACACGTACTGGCATGGCTGCTCGCCACGGGCGCGGCGGTCACGCTGTCGTGGTGGGGTGTCCACACGGTGATGGCGGGAACGGCCTACGACCCGCCGCGCGCCCTGCCCGTCAAGGCCGCCGACGCGCCGTCCACGCGGGAGCCGAAGGCGCCCGCCTCACCGTCGGAACGGACGTCTCCGCCGAGGCGGCGGCAGCCCGGCACGCCTCCGGCGTCCGGGAAGCCGAGTTCCGCCCCCACACCATCGCCCGGCACGGCCCTCGCCACCTCCGGCCGGGTCAAGAGCTACGACACCGACGGCGGCCGGGCGGTCTTCGACCTCGGCAGGACCTCCGCTTCGCTGGTCTCCGCTACGCCGGGGGCGGGCTGGTCGATGCAGGTGTGGAAGACGGAGTCGTGGATCCGCGTGGAGTTCTCCTCGGGCGCGGACCGGGTGTCGGTGTTCTGCACCTGGCACGACGGGCCGCCGCGGGTGGAGATCGGGACCTACTGAGTGCCGAGGGCGGCCATCGGCACCCTGGGGCTGTCCTGGCCGGTCATCGGAACACCGAAGCGGGCGGTGCCGGTGACGCCACTGCCGCGAGGTCCGTGACGGGCGCGGCCCCGCCGGTGAAGTCGGTGAGCGTCCTGCCGTGTTCGACCCGGGCGGGGTGCGGGTCGGAGGCGGCGAGGCGGGTCAGCTCGGCGACGGGCAGGGGGCGGTCGGAGGCGACCAGGACGGCGTTGCCGAAGCGCTTGCCGCGCAGCACCGCCGGATCCGCGACCAGCGCGAGGTGCTCGAAACGCGCTGCGGCGGTGGCGATCTGGCCGCGCAGGTGGGCGAGCGGCGGTCCGTCGGCGAGGTTGGCGGCGTAGACACCGCCGGGTCCGAGGGCCCTGCGCACGTCGTCGAGGAACTCGGTGGAGGTCAGGTGGGCCGGGGTCCGCGCGCCGCTGAACACGTCGGTGATGACGAGGTCGGCCCAGCCGTCCGGCACCTTGGCGAGGCCGGCGCGGGCGTCGGTGGAGCGCACCCGTATGCGCGCGTTCGGGTCCAACGGCAGCTCGCGGCGCACCAGTTGGACGAGAGTGCCGTCCCGTTCGACGACCTGCTGGGTGGAGCGGGGACGGGTGGCGGCGACGTAGCGGGCGAGGGTGAGGGCGCCGCCGCCCAGGTGCACGGCCTGCACGGGCCGGCCGGGCGGGGCGACGAGGTCGATCACGTGGCCGAGGCGGCGCTGGTATTCGAAGGACAGGTACGCCGGGTCGTCCAGGTCGACGTGCGACTGCGGGGCGCCGTCGATCACCAGGGTCCAGGCCCGGGCGCGCTCACGGTCGGGGATGAGCTCGGCGAGGCCGCCGTCGACGCTCTCCACGACGGGCTCGGCACCGGCCTGTCTGCGTCGGCCGCCCTTGGACTTTCCCATGGGGTCATTATCGGGGTGGTCTGTTAAGCGCCGCGTACGCTCCTGCCGCCCGGCGGAAGAGGGGCCTCAGCGGCAGCCGTCGCAGGGGCGGGGCGCGGGCTCAGCGGCAGCCGTCGCAGGGACGGGGCGCGGGCTCAGCGGCAGCTGTCCGCCGCCCTGATCATCCGGGCGGCCTCCCCCAGGGCCTCGCGCAGCACCGCGGGATCGGTCGCGAGGTCCGCCTCGCCGGGCGGCAGCAGCCAGTCCGAGCCCGCGACGGGCGGCTCGGGCGCCAGGGCCTGTCCGCTTCCGCCGGTTTCCGTGCAGGTGCTTCCCGGCACGTCCCACGCGGCGGCCGTCCCCGGCGGCACGAGGAAGCCCAGGGTGTCGCCGCCGCCGTCGTGCAGGACGGGTCCCACCGCGTCCGCCGGTCCGCGGCGCAGGATGTCGACCGCCTCCAGCCCGTGCCGCGCCGGCACCGTCACCACATCGCAGCCGGCCGCCGGTGTAATCGGCGGCGTACGAGGATCGTTGATCCGGCTGGTCTCCATCCGGCCTCCACCACGAGAACCCCTGCTTGAACGAGCGGTCGGGAGTCGGGGGCCTCCCGGTCCGCGAGGTTCAACGCGGCTCGGCGTCAACGGCTACGGCGGAAGTCAGCCGCAAAGGATGGCACTTCATGGCAGATCAGGGATGAGATATCCGGTTTGTAGCCAAACCCAGCGTGGCGACTCCATCACAGCAGGTACGTTCTTGCTCGCCGGACACGAGGTAGATCCTGTGGTCAAATCACCACAAGTCGCCCCATATCCGGCATGGTTCGACGGTTCGCACGGGAGGACCCGGCCATGGCGTCGTCAACGGTGACCTCGTCTCAACCCAACCGGCCGCCACGGCCGAATCTCGTCTTCCGGCGGTTGCGCGGACAGCGCTCGCCGGCCGAGTTCGCCGCGGCGATCCGGCGCGCCGGGCTCGAGATCGGCGAGCAGGTCAGCTGTGACGCGCGCTACATCGGCCGGGTCGAAGCGGGCGAGATCCGCTGTCCCAACTACGCGTACGAACGGGTGTTCCTGCACATGTTCCCCGGCCGCACGCTGACCGACCTGGGGTTCGCCCCCCGCTCGTCCGTACGCGGACGCCGGGCGCGCGACGCCGAGGACGCGCCCCTGCCGCGCACCGTGAACCCGGCGAAAGCCACGAGTGAGGCCAGCAGGGCGTGCGAGCCGTATGAAACGCGGAACCCGTACGACCCGTACCACCCGCACGACACCTACGAGGAGAGCGACGTGCTACGTCGCGCGTTCATGACCGGCGGAGGCGCCACGGTGGCCGCCGCCTCACTGGGGCCCGTCGGCCTCGCCCTCGACGCCGCGGCGGCGCAGCGCCCCGCGCGCCGCGCCGGGGCGAGCGACGCGGGGGCCCTGGAAGAAGCCGTCCGCCGGATCAGGCTGCTCGACGACCGGCACGGGGCCGACGGCCTCTACCGGCGCGCCGCCGCCCCGCTGCGTGCCGCCTACGCCCTGCTCGACGCCGGCGCGACCCGGCAGACGACGGCGGACCGGCTCTATTCGGGCGCCGGTGAACTGGCCATCTCCGTGGGCTGGCTGGCCCACGACTCCGGGCGCTTCGACGACGCCCGCTCGCACTACGCGGAGGCGCTGGCGACGGCCCGGATGACCGGGGACCCGGGTCTGGAGGCGCACGCCTTCTGCAACACGGCGTTCCTGGCGCGTGACGCCGGCCGGCCGCGCGAGGCGGTCCGGGCGGCCCAGGCCGCGCAGCGCGTCGCCCGGCCCGTGGGCTCGGCGCGGCTGATGTCGCTGCTCGCGCTGCGCGAGGCGGGCGGCTGGGCCGGACTCGCCGACCGCGTCGGCTGCGAACAGGCACTGGCCCGGGCGCAGGCCTTCTTCGAACGGGGCCCGTCGGACGCCGACCCGGAGTGGATGAGCTTCTACGGCGAGGCCGAACTGGAGGGCCTGGAGGCGCAGTGCTGGTCCACGCTCGGGGACTGGCCCCGGGCGGCACGGCACGCGCGCCGGGCGGCCGAGCTGCAGGACCCGCACTTCACGCGGAACATCGCCCTGTACACGGCGGAGCTGGCCGACGACCTCGCGCGCGGGGGCCGGCCGGACGAGGCGGCGGTGGCGGGGATGCGGGTGCTGGACCTGCTGGAGGAGGTCCAGTCGTCCCGTGTGCAGACCATGCTGGCGGCGACGGCCCGGGTGCTGCTGCCGCACCGCCGGGCCTGCGGGGTGTCGGCGTTCCTGGACCGGCACGCCTCGACGCCGCGCAGGGCGTGAGACCTGAGCCGTGTCCGCACCGTCCTGCCCCGCGACGCCGCCTAGGCGAGGTGCCCCAGGTCGTTCCAGCTCTCGATCGCCGGTTCTCCGTAGGCCCAGCCCAGCACCGACAGCGACGTGGGGTTCAGCCGTATCCGGGCCGCGAAGTCGATCGGGAGGCCGAGCCAGCGCGCCCCGATGGAGCGCAGGATGTGCCCGTGGGCGAAGAGCAGGACGTCGCGGTCCTCGGAGCGGGCCCAGGAAACCACCTCGTCGGCCCGGGCCGTGACCTCGGCGAGCGACTCCCCGCCCGGCACGCCGTCGCGCCAGATCAGCCAGCCGGGCCGGACGGCCTGGATGTCCGCGGGGGTCATCCCCTCGTACGCCCCGTAGTCCCACTCCAGCAGCGCGTCCCAGGTGCGCGCGCGGTCACCGAAGCCGGCGATCTCGCAGGTCTCCCGCGCGCGTGCCAGCGGGCTGGTCCGCACCTCGACGCCGTCGAGGCCCTCGTACGGCGCCCGGTGCAGGCGCTCGCCGAGCAGTTTGGCGCCGCGCCGGCCCTCCTCCAGAAGTGGCACGTCGGTCCTGCCCGTGTGCTTCCCGGACAGGGACCACTCGGTCTGTCCGTGGCGGGCCAGCAGGATGCGCGCGGCCATGGGGAACCTTTCCGGAAGAACAACGCAAGGGGAACACCCCCATCATCGCGCACGCCCGTCGCGGGCAACCCGGGGGGCGATCCCTGCGTCTTCGAGGGCCGGAGGCGCGCCCCCTGACGCGCGCCCACACCGTAAAGTGACACGGCCGAACGGGTTACGCGTGATGACGAAGGGGGAGGACGATCGGATGCCGCACACCGATACACCGGGCACCGAGGCTGCCCCCGCGTCCAGGCTGCGCTGGTGGACCGAGCTGCCGCTGATCCTGCTGGTGTACGCGTGCTACTCGGCCGGCCGGCTCCTCGCCCGCGGCGACGTCTCCGGCGCCGTCGACAACGGTCTGACGATCCTGCGCTTCGAGAAGGCGCTGTATCTCAACTTCGAGCACCCGCTCAACCGCCTCTTCACGCGCGAGGCCTGGATAGGCATACCCGCCGACTTCTGGTACGCGTCGCTGCACTACCTGGTCACCCCGGCGGTGCTGGTGTGGCTGTTCCGCTCCCGGGCCGTGCGCTACCGCGCCGCGCGCACCTGGCTCATGACGTCCACCCTCATCGGTCTGATCGGCTTCACCCTGCTGCCGACCTGCCCGCCCCGGCTCCTCGACGCGAGCCACGGCTTCGTGGACACGATGGCCCAGTACAGCTCCTACGGCTGGTGGGGAGGCGCGGCGAGCGCGCCGCGCGGCATGGGGAACATGACCAACCAGTACGCGGCGATGCCGAGCCTGCACGTGGGCTGGTCCCTGTGGTGCGGCGTGATGCTGTGGCGCTTCGGCGGTACGCGCCTGACGAAGGTGGCCGCCGTCGCCTACCCGCTGATCACGACGATCGTGGTCATGGGCACCGCCAACCACTACTTCCTCGACGCGGTCGCGGGCGCGGCCGTCATGGGCGCCGGGCTGCTGCTGGCGCCGCTCGTGATGCGCACCGCGGACCGGGCCAAGGCGCGGTTCGTACGGCCGGCACCGGTCGCGGCGGGCGCTCCGGCCGGCCTCGCCGCCGACCTCCCGGCCACGTCTCCCGCCGGCTCCGCCGCCGCCTCTCCCGCCGCAGGTTCCTCGATTGTCAGTGCCGGATGCCAGACTTCCGCGGGTGAGCGAATTCCACGGCAGCGCGAGTCGCGGCTCGGAGCGGGAGCCGAACCGGGTGCCTCCCCCAAGGACGCGGGGGACGGCGCTCCGGCAGCGGCTCGCTGAGCTGCGCGGCCCCGACGTACCCGCGAAGGCACTGGACGCGCGCGCCCTGGCGGCGCTGGCCGCCAACCCCGGCTGTGCGCGGCGCGCGATCCTCGACGGCGCCGGGGTGAACAAGGCGGCGCTGGCGAGCGCGCTGGGCTCGCCGTCGGCCTTCGGGCAGTCGCAGTTCGCGCTCACCCGGGGCAACGCCTTCGAGGCGAAGGTCAAGGCCGACGGCGGGGCGGAGCTGCTGCGGCTGGTGCACGACAGGCTCGACCGGTCCGCCGAGCCGCCCGTCGGCGCGCGGGTGCCCGACCTGACGGCGACCGGCCCCCGGGGGCGCACGGCCCGTACGGAGCTGGAGCTGCGGGAGGCCGCAGCGCACCCGGGCGTATGGACGCTGCTCGACCACCCGATGCTCGCGCTGGACGTCGCGGGCTCCCCCGCGTTCCTGGAGCCCGACGCGGTGGTGGTCCACCCGGACGGCAGCTGGACGGTCGTGGAGATCAAGTCCTTCCCCCTGCTGGACGGTTCGGCCGATCCGGCGAAGGTCGGGGCCGCGGCCCGGCAGGCGGCGGTGTACGTCCTGGCGCTGGAGGAGCTCGCCGCCCGGCTCGACGCGGAGCCGGAGGGCGACGCCGGTGCCGAGGGGACTTCCGTGTCCGCACCGCGCGTGCGGCACCGGATCCTGCTGGTGTGTCCCAGGGACTTCTCCAATCAGCCGGCCGCGTCCGCCGTCGACATCCGCAAGCAGCGGGCGGTGACGGCCCGCCAGCTGGCCCGGCTGACCCGCATCGAGGACATCGCCGACGCGCTGCCCGAGGGCACCTGCTTCTCGCCCGAGCTGCCCGCCGAAGCACTGGCGGAGGCCGTGGAGTCGGTCCCGGCGACCTACGCGCCCGAGTGCCTGTCGGCGTGCGAGCTGGCCTTCCACTGCCGCAGCCGGTCCCGCGAGGCGGGCGCGGTGACCTCCCTCGGGCGCCCGGTGCGGGCGGAGCTGGGCGGCCTCACGACCGTGGAGGACGTCCTGGCCGCCGCGCGCGGTGAGGCGGGCGATCCCGACGACCCGGCCGTGGCGGCGCTGCGGCGGGCGGCCGCCCTGCGTGCCGAGGCGCTGGAGGCGGCGTGTCGCTGATCTCCACCCTCGCCCGCCTCGAAGCCGTCAGCACGGGCCGCGCCCAGCCCTCCGCCACCGTCCGGCACCGGCATCTCGGCGACCGTCCGCTGGTGTTCGTGCCGCTGACCACCGCCGGTGAGGCCGGCGCCCCGCTGGGCGCGCTGGTCGGCACCGACCGGGACGCGCCGCGTCTGCTGGTCGTCCCGCAGCCCCGTGACCGCGACCTGAGGTTCGCGTTCCTGGCCGAGCTGGCCGACGTCGTGCTGCCCTACGTCGACTCCTACGCCGAGACCGTGGAGGCCGCCGAGCGCACCGAGACCGACCCGGAGACCGGCAAGCGCGTCAAGGTCGAGGTCGAGCTGTGCGCGGACGCGCCGCAGCTGATCGTGCCGAGCCGGGCGGGCATCGACCTGGTGCGGCTGCTCGGGCGCTCGATGCGGTTCCGGCGTACGGCGGAGCAGGATCCGGAGGCCCCCTACCCGGCGCCGCCGCGGGTGCCGCTGCTCGGGCGGTGGCTGACGCACTTCGGGGAGCGGGCCCGGGTGCCCGGCTCCTCGCTGCTGCTGGCGATGACCGACGCCCTGGGCCGGCACTGGGTGACGGGGCAGTCCACCCTGGAGGACCAGCATCTGGGGGCACTGCTCGCCTGGATCGACCCGCCGGAGGGCACCACCGGCGCCGAGGCCGCGTTGCGGGCCGAGCTGGAACGGGACGCCCAGGGCCAGCTGACCTGTCCCCCGGCCGGTCCGGCCACCGACCCGGCGTTCGACAACAAGCTGCTCGCCCCGGCCATCGAGCGCTACGACCGGGCCCGCACGGCTCTCGCCTCCGCCGAGGACGGCACGGAGGCGGACGACCGGCTCGGTGCGCTGACCGCCGCCGAGCGGGAGATCCGGGCCCTGGTGCTCAGCCGCACCCGGCCCACCTGGGACGCGGTCTGGCGGGGCCTGGACCTGCTGCGCGAGCTGCCGGAGGGGGCGCGGGTCGAGGAGCGGTGGACCCGCGACCGCTGGTCGTTCACCGGCCACCGCGACCGCGTCCTGGCCGGTGAGCCCCCGCAGCCGCGCCGCGACGACGCGGTCACCGCGGCCAACAAGCTCGCCACGCGCGAGCGCGAGCAGGCCCGGCTGGAGGCGCAGGAGGCCCTCGACGATCCGCTGGTGATGGCGGGCCGGCGGCTGTCCGGGGAGGCGTTCGCGGGTGAGGTCACCGATGTCGTGATGGCGTACAGCGACGGCAAGCGGCCGAGCCCGCGCCCCCTGGTCACGGTCCGCACGGACGACCGGCCGCATCTCGGTGAGCGCACGAAGGTGTACCGGTCGCTGGGCGGGAAGCCGCAGTCGGCGGAGTTCGTCACGGCCGAGGAGGACGGCGCGGTCGTGGTGCTGCGGGTGCTCGACAAGATGGGGCGCGGCAAGGAGCCCGAACCGGGTTCGGTGCCGGAGAAGGGCGACCGGGTCTGCTTCACGCTGTTCGAGCACGAGCAGCGGGGCGGCGCGAAGCTGCCCGACCCGGAGCAGACGCCATGGACGCACGGCGGGCCGCCGGGTGAGGCGACCCTGGAGGCCGCCGACCCGGTGACCGAGGAGGATGTGCTGTGACCACGGTGTTCGACCCCTCGGCCGCCGCGGCGCAGGCCACCGAGGCGATCCTGCACGACACGCTGCACGGCACCGCCCGCGGTGTCGTCGTGGACTCCCCGCCGGGCGCGGGCAAGTCGACCCTGGTGGTCCGGGCGGCCCTGGAGCTGGCGGAGGCGGGTCACCCGCTGATGGTCGTCGCGCAGACCAACGCCCAGGTCGACGACCTGGTCCTGCGGCTCGCCGAGAAGAACCCCGAACTGCCGGTGGGGCGGCTGCACAGCAGCGACTCCGACCCGTACGACAAGGCGCTCGACGGTCTGGAGAACGTCCGCACGTCCGCCAAGGCGGCCGACCTCGCGGGGCTCGCGGTGGTGATCTCGACGGCGGCGAAGTGGGCGCACGTCAAGGTCGACGAGCCCTGGCGGCACGCGATCGTCGACGAGGCGTACCAGATGCGCTCGGACGCCCTGCTCGCCGTGGCCGGGCTGTTCGAGCGGGCGCTGTTCGTGGGCGACCCGGGGCAGCTCGACCCGTTCGCGGTCGTGGGCAGCGAGCAGTGGGCGGGCCTGGCGTACGACCCGTCGGCCTCGGCGGTGACGACCCTGCTGGCGCACAACCCGGACCTGCCCCAGCACCGGCTGCCGGTGTCCTGGCGGCTCCCGGCCTCCGCGGCGCCCCTGGTCTCGGACGCGTTCTACCCCTATACGCCGTTCCGCAGCGGCACCGGCCCCGGCGACCGGACCCTGGCCTTCGGCGTGCCGTCGGACGGCTCGGGCCCCGACCGGGTGATCGACGAGGCGGCCGAGTCGGGCTGGGGCCTGCTGGAGCTGCCCGCCCGGCACACGCCGCGCACGGACCCGGAGGCGGTCGGGGCGGTGGCCGTGGTCGTACGGCGTCTGCTGGACCGGGCGGGCGCCGCGACCTCGGAGCGCTCCTCGGCCCCGTCGCCCCTGACGGCGGACCGGATCGCCGTCGGCACGGCCCACCGGGACCAGGCGGCCGCGGTCCGCGCGGCCCTGGCCGGCCTCGGCGTCACCGACGTGGTCGTGGACACGGCGAACCGGTTGCAGGGCCGCGAGTACGACGTCACGGTGGTCCTGCATCCTCTCTCCGGCCGCCCCGACGCCACGGCCTTCCACCTGGAGACGGGCCGCCTGTGCGTCCTGGCCTCCCGCCACCGGCACGCCTGCATCGTGGTCTGCCGAGCGGGAGTGACCGACCTCCTGGACGACTACCCGTCGACGGAGCCGGTCCAGCTCGGGACGGTGGTGAAGTTCCCGGACGGCTGGGAGGCCAACCACGCGGTCCTGGCGCACCTGGCGAAGCACCGGGTGCGCTGGCGGCCGTGAACCGTCCCCCCGCACCCACCCCCACCGGCCGGAGGCCGGGCGCCGCCGGAGGCGGCCGATGAACACAGCCCGGACGGCTGGGAAGCCGATCACGCCGTCCTGGCGCACCTGGCGAAGCACCGGGTGCGCTGGCGGCCGTGAACCGTGCCCCCGCCCCCACCCGCGCCCGCCCCACCCCCCACCGGCCGGAGGCCGGGCGCCGCCGGAGGCGGCCGATGAACACAGCCCGGACGGCTGGGAGGCCAACCACGCGGTCCTGGCGCACCTGGCGAAGCACCGGGTGCGCTGGCGGCCGCAAATCTGGCCGGAAAGCAGCCCGTCGCCGACGCCCTGACGAACACCGGGTGGCGTGACAGCCGTACCCACTACCGCGATGCCCACTTGCGCGCCCGCGAGACAATGGACGGTGGCCCATCCACCGGGAGGGCCGTGCGCGACGTACGAGGAGGAGAAGACATGGCGGAGCCCACGCCGCGTCGGAACGAACCGCGGCTACGCCCCGCGCCCCTGCTCTTCGAGCCGGCGGAGGCGGCCTCCGACCCTGAGCACTTCTTCGACCTCGAGTCGATCGACGATCCCCGTGCGCTGCTCGCCCGGGCGACGGAGCTGACGCTGGCGTTCCGGGCCGCGGCGGACCGGGCGGTGGAGTTCCAGGCGATGGCGGCGGCGCAGCTGGCCGATCCGCGGAAGTTCGACCGGCTGACGACCGCCGACATCGCCGAGCGGGCCGAGTGGACCGAGGACTACGCCAAGAAGATGGTCGAGTTCGGGCGTGACCTGATGCGGGGCGGCGTGGAGGGCCGGGGGCCCGGCGGCACCGTCTGAGACGCGCCGCGCGCCCCTTCCCGATCACCTGGCATATGCCAGGCGGGCAAGATACCCCCTGCCACCCCCTCCTGTCCCGATTTCCCGCAACCCTCGGGAATCGCACGCTCACGGCGGGTAGACCTGGACGTCATGAGCAGCGCATGGAACGCCTCCGATGTCACCCCGGACGGGGCCGCCTGGCTCGCCTCGGCAGGAACGTATCCGCGAAGCACGCTCGCCCTCTGGCAGGAGCGGCCGGACGCCCCGGTCGTACTGCCCTGCGGGTCGGTCTTCGACGTGGTCAGCGCCCCCGCGCTGTTCGGCCGGCGGATGCTCGACCGGCTGTGGGACGACGGCCCCGGCTCGGGGCCGGTCGCGGAGTTCCGGGGCCGGATGCTGCTGTTCGCCGCCCCGGGGACGGCACAGCGGCTCCCCGCACTGCTGGAGTGGGAGGAGTGGGGCACGCGCAACCGGGACGACCGCCGTACGGACTCCGTACCGCCGCTGCTGTGCCACGGCACCGGCGACGCGGTGACCGTCCCGGCCCCGTCGGAACGCCCCCTCCCCACCGGCCCTACCCCGCCGGAGCTCACCGCCCCCGCCGCCCCGGCCTACCCGGAACGCACTCGCCCGGCCCTCGCGGACAGCCCCGCTCCCACCCATCCGGCGCCCGCCGGGGCCGGCACTCCCGGCCGCTCCGCCACCCGTTGGCTCGTCGCGCCCGACACCCGTCAGCCCTGGCTCCCCGGCCCCGAGGTACTGCTCTGGGCGGCCGTCCGAGCGGCCCGCTCAGCAGTGCGGATTTCGATTTTTCCTCCCCCCGACCAGGATGCTAAGGTCTACGACGTCAGCAGGCGCCGCTAGCTCAGTTGGTTAGAGCAGCTGACTCTTAATCAGCGGGTCCGGGGTTCGAGTCCCTGGCGGCGCACCAGACGGTGAAAGGCCCCTCGTGAGAACGAGGGGCCTTTCGCATGCCCGGCTGACCCTTCGCAGGCGCCCTCAGCGCCCCACTGTGATCTTCACCGTCCACGCCCCCGACACCGTGCGCCCCTCCACCTCCACCCGCACCTCTTCGCCCGGCACCGTGAAGCTCTCCCCGATGCCGATCGGGGCGTCCGCGAGGGGCGGGTAGACGGAGCTCGCCCAGCACGCGTCGGTGTGCGGATGGGCGTCGATCACCTCGATGGGCCCGCCGCCGGACTGCGCACCGCCCCGCACCCGGTACACCAGCACCCCCTGCCGGCACGCGGTCGCGTCGTTGCCCACCGGCCCCCGCACCTCGAACGCGAGCACGCTGTCGGCCCCCGTCCGCACCACCGCGAGCTTGGCGCCCCGCCCGAGCCCGAAGGCCTGCGCCCCCGCGGCCCCCGTCGCCGGTGCCCCCGGCCCCGCGGTCAGCGGCTCCAGGGTCAGCCGGGCGGGCCCGGCGTCCTGCACGCACCGCACCTGCCGCGAGTCCAGCCAGCCCAGCTTCCACTTGTGCCAGGCGAAGAGGTCGGGCGCGAGCCCGAACTGGCTGCCCATCAGGTCCCAGTCGCCGACGTGCGTGTCCCAGTCGCCCTTGCCGTCCGCGGGCCGGTGGTACAGGTCGGGCAGATCGAACACGTGCCCGGTCTCGTGGGCGAGCACCAGCCGGTCCGGTGGGTGCTGCTCGAACACCGTGACGATCCGGCGCAGGTCGGTGCCGTCGGCCCGCAGGGGGCTCGTCAGATTCACCACCTTGGTCGCGTCCGAGTCGACGCCGGGCGCGTCGGGGTCGGCGACGAAGTACACGACGTCGTAGCGCGAGAAGTCGACCCGGGGGTCGGCCGCCGCGAGGGCGTCGCGCAGGTAGGCGGACCGGCGCTCGGGGCTCCAGTCCCGCTTTATGTCGTACGCGGTCGACGGCTTCGGCATCCGGATCCACTGCCGCAGCGCGTGCGGGCGCAGGGTGAAGCGGCCGTAGGAAGCCCGTTCGAAGAAACGGGTGGTGGCCGGGAAGTGGTCGGCGGTCAGCTCCTGCGGGGTGGTCAGCGGGTGGGCGTCCGGGAAGGACAGGAAGACCATGACCGCGTCGAGGGACCGGGCCGGGCGCGGATAGGCGGCGTTCCAGGTATCCAGGCCCTCGGAGTGATGGGCGTCGGTCCGGGTCAGGGCGCAGGGCGCGGCCGAGTCGGATTCGGCGGCCGAGGGCCCGGTGCCGAGGGAGGTGGCGGCGAGCGCCGACATGGTGGTGAACACGGCCGCGGTACTGCGCAGTCGGGCGCGCGGAAACGGACGCGGCACGGGTACCTCCGGGTACGGTTCGCGGGACACCGCACCCAGCCTGTGATGATTTGTCGTACTGCGCCCTGTTTGCCTGCACCGGTCGGGTGAAGGGGTCGAAAAATCGCGGAAGCCGACACCCCCGAAGCACTCACAGAACGTCACAACTGGTCGGGGGCTTGAAGAAGCCGCCCAGGTGTGCGCAGAAACGATCTGGCTGTAGGGCCGGTTGGCCGGGAAGACTGGACACCGGCTGGAAGGCGCTGGTGCCAGCCTCTATGATCGGCACACTTTCCTGACCTTTCCTGCACGGACAGAGATCGAATACATGCGGGAGCGAGCGGTGAGCGGAACCTCCGAAGGGCCGGCGCCCGCAGCAGAACTGGACCGGCCGATCGTCACAGAGAGTGAGATCGATACGTCTGCCCGTACCGGGCCGCCGTCCCGGCAGCCCTACCGCGCAGCCTTCACGGCCGCCCCGATCGCCATGGCGGTCGTGGACCGCGAGGGCGCGGTCGTCAGCGCCAACGACGCACTGGCCGCGCTGCTCGGCGGCGACCCGGAGGAGCTCACCGGGTCCGTCGCCGCCGACCTCGTCGACCTCACCTCCGACGCCCGCACCTGGCACGCCTACCGCGAGGTGCTGCGCGGCCGGCAGTCCCGGCTGCGCTGCACCCGCCGGCTCAAGCACCCCGACGGGCACTCGCTGTGGGTGCAGGTGACGGTCACCCCGCTGCCCGTCGAGGACAGCGGCGTCCTGCTGGCCGTCGCCGACATCAGCGCCCGGCGGGAACTCCAGGCCCGGCTGCGGCACTTGCAGATGCACGACCCGGTGACCCGGCTGCCCAACCGCACCCTGTTCTTCGAACGGCTGTCGGCCGCGCTGGAGGCGGAGTCGTACGAGGAGAGCGGCACGGGCCGGATCGGGCTGTGCTACCTGGACCTGGACGGTTTCAAGGCCATCAACGACACCCTCGGCCACCGGGTCGGCGACCGGCTGCTGGCCGCCGTCGCCGAGCGCCTCACGCGCTGCGCGGACGAGGCCGGCCACGCACGGACCAGCATCCCGCTGGTGGCCCGGCTCGGCGGTGACGAGTTCGCGCTGCTCGTCGAGGACTCCACGGGCACCGAACAGCTGGCCGAGCTGGCCGAGTCGGTGCTGCGGGCGGTCCAGGAGCCGTTCGACATCGCCGGGCAGCGGCTGTCGGTCTCGGCGTCGATCGGGGTCGTGGAGCGGCACGCCGCGGGCACCACGCCCACCGCGCTGATGCAGGCGGCCGACACGACGCTCTACTGGGCGAAGGCCGACGGCAAGGCCCGCTGGACGCTGTTCGACCCGGAGCGCAACGCCCACCGCATGACCCGCCAGGCCCTCGCCTCCACACTCCGGCCGGCCATCGACCGCGGTGAGTTCCAGCTGGAGTACCAGCCGCTGGTGGGCATGGAGGACGACCGGCTGCACGGCGTCGAGGCGCTCATCCGCTGGAACCATCCCCAGTTCGGCGTACTGACGCCGAATCGGTTCATCGGACTGGCCGAGGAGGACGGCTCGATCGTCCCGCTGGGCCGCTGGGTGCTGCGCACGGCCTGCGAGCAGGCCCGGCGGTGGCAGCTGGACCACCCGGACGAGCCGCCGATCTTCGTCAGTGTGAACGTGGCCGTGCGGCAGGTCTGGGACTCGGACCTGGTGGCCGACGTGGCGGAGACGCTGGACGCGACGGGCCTCGCGCCGCACCTGCTCCAGCTGGAGCTGACCGAGTCGGCGGTGATGGGCTCGGCCGGCCGGCCGCTGCAGACCCTGAAGGCGCTCAGCGACATGGGGGTGCGGATCGCCATCGACGACTTCGGCACCGGCTACTCGAACCTGGCGTACCTGAGCCGGCTGCCGGTGTCGGTGCTGAAGCTGGACGGGTCCTTCGTGCGCGGCTTCCAGTACGACGACCGGGAGGCGGCGGCCCGCGCCAACCCGGCCGACGAGGTCGTCGTCGAGGCGATGATCCAGCTCGCGCACCGGCTCGGGCTGACCGTCACGGCCGAGTGCGTCGAGACCTCGGCGCAGGCCACCCGGCTGCGCAGCATCGGCTGCGACACCGGACAGGGCTGGCTCTACTCCCGTCCGGTGTCACCGGACCGCATCTCCGAGCTGCTGGGCACGCCGGACGTTCAGGCGGAGGCGGGCGCCGGCAAGCCGTAGGCGTCGGCGATGAGTTCGTAGGAGCGGACGCGGACGTCGCCGCCGTGTGCGTTGGCCGTGATCATCAGCTCGTCGGCGCCGGTGCGCTTGGCGAGGTCGTCCAGGCCGGAGCGGACCTCGTCCGGGGTGCCGTGGATGACGTTGGCGTTCCAGGAGTCGACGAAGTCGCGCTCCATCGGGCTGAACTCGTAGGCCTCCGCCTCCTCCGGGGTGGGCACGAGGCCGGGGCGGCCGGTGCGCAGCCGGACCATGCTGAGCGCGGCGGCGAGCACCTGCCGGCGGGCTTCCCGCTCCTCGTCGGCGGCGAACGCGGAGACGCCGATGAGGGCGTACGGCTCGTCGAGCACGGTGGACGGCTGGAACGACTCCCGGTACAGGTCGAGCGCCGGGAGCGTGTTCTGCGCCGAGAAGTGGTGCGCGAAGGCGAAGGGCAGGCCCAGGGCGCCGGCCAGGCGGGCGCTGAACCCGGAGGAGCCGAGGAGCCAGAGCGGCGGGCGGTGCGGGGACTGGACGCCGCCGGGGCTGGTCGCCTGGACCGGGCCCGGTACGGCGTGGATACGGCGGTAGGGATGCCCGTCGGGGAAGTCGTCGTCGAGGAAGCGGGTCAGCTCGGCGAGCTGCTGGGGGAAGTCGTCGGCGCCCTCGTTCAGCCGGTCGGTGCGGCGCAGGGCGGCGGCCGTGGCGCCGTCCGTGCCGGGGGCGCGGCCGAGGCCGAGGTCGATCCGGCCCGGGGCCATGGCCTCCAGCGTCCCGAACTGCTCGGCGATCACGAGCGGGGCGTGGTTGGGCAGCATCACGCCGCCCGAGCCGAGGCGGATGCGGTCGGTGTGGGCGGCGAGGTGGGCCAGGATCACGGCCGGGGACGAGGAGGCCACGCCCGGCATGGAGTGGTGCTCGGCGACCCAGTAGCGGTGGAAGCCCCGATTCTCCGCGAGACGGACCAGGTCGACGCTGGTGCGCAGGGCGTCGGAGGCGGTGCGGCCGGCTCCGACGGTGACCAGGTCCAGTACGGAGAGGGGGACGGGGGCGCTGCCCCGCGCCGCGCCGCGGATCTCGTCGCCGCGTGTGTCGTCTGCCGCCACGGTGGGGTGCCTCCTGCTGTGGACCGGGTGCTGTCGTTCCGGCTCTAACAGGGGACTGTCCCCGGTTATTCCCGGCCACTGCGCCGGGGGCCGTCAGGCGGCCTCCCGGCCACTGCGCCCGGGGCCGTCAGGCGGCCTGCTCCCAATCGCTCCGGGCGCTGTCCTGCGGGGGCGTGCGGTGCGCCTTCTCGCGGGCCCGCAGGACGGTCCACGCGAGGGCGGCCAGGGAGGCGGACCACCAGGGCAGCGGCCACACAGCACCCCACCAGCTCAGGTGGGGATGGAGGGAGGCGTCCGCGGCGGCCGAGGCCATGGCCGCGGCCAGGCTCCAGCACAGCAGGCGCCCGGCCAGCTGGACAACGCTTGCATCGGATCTGAACGGGCCCGGTTCGGCCATCGGAAGTCCTTCACGGCACGACTGGCTGCGGACGTGGTCAGTGTGCACGGGATCGGCGGCAGAGGGGGAACGCGCTTTCGGTCAACCGACGTGGCATGTGAGGTGGCGGAGTTGAGCATTCGTCAGCATCGGGCGGGGAGTTGGGACGGCTTTGCCCCGTTCTCCACCGAAGAAGGGGCGGGACCGATTCCGGCCCCCGTGAAGCACGCGTTCGAGGGAACGGCCCCCTTCCCCCGGCCGCCCCGGGGCACTCGGGCCCCATGGACACTGGTGCGTACCGGGCGGCGCGAGCGGGCGACTGCCTCAAGGCCGCCTTCGCGGTGGCCGTCGCGATGAATCTGGCGGAGGCCCTCTGGGAGCCGGACGGAGTCCTCTGGACGGCGGCCAGGGCGGCGGCGAGCGTGCTCTTCCTGGTCGCCCTCGTCGCCTGTGTCGTGCTGTGGGTGCTCCGCCGGCGGCGCTCGCGGAGCGAGCGTCCATGAGCGGGGACGGGGGCGGCCTGCGCACTCGCCTGCGCGGCGCGGTCGCGGGGGGCTGCTTCGGGGCCGTGGTGGCCGGACCGCAGGAGCTGCTCGACTCCGGCGTGGGCCGGGAGATCCTCCTGGCCCTGGTGGTCGGAGCCGTCGCCGGCTCAGCCGTCGGCTTCGCGTTCCCCTCGGTCCTTCGGCGTGGCCGCCCGGAGCCGCCCACCCTCCCGCCACCGCCGTATCCTCCGCCCCCACCACCGGAGCGGAGGCCATGAACCGCGGCCTCCTCGCCGCCCGCGACCGCTGCCACGGGCGGCGAGGATCAGGGCTTCGGACTCACACCTGGACGATCGGCTCCCGTGTGAAGAGGGCGCCCAGTTGCGGCGCGTTCACCCGTCGGTCGGCCAGGCGCAGGGCCTCCCAGACCGTGACCTGGTTGGCGGTGAGGACCGGCTTGCCCAGTTCCTTCTCCAGGGCCGGGATGTGGGCCGCCGTGTGGAGGGCCGTGTCGGGCAGCAGGACGGCCTCGGCGTCGGGGTGGTCGGAGTTCCGGGCCAGGGCGAGGAGTTCGGCCTCGCCCCAGGTGCCGACCTCGGCGGCGGTGATGACGCCGGAGCTGTTGACCGACACGACCTCCACACCCGCCGCGCGGAGGAACTCCGCGAACAGCTGCGCCACGTCCTCCGGGTAGGTCGCGCCGATCGCGACCCTGCCCGCGCCCACCTCCCGTACGGCGTGGGCGAAGGCGAAGGACGTGGACGACGCCGGCATGCCGGCCGTCTGCGCCAGGGTGCGGACCTGCTCCTGGGCGCCGTCCCAGCCGTAGACGAAGCTGCCGCTGGTGCAGGCCCACACCACCGCGTCCGCCCCGGCGTGCCGCAGTTCCTGGACGCCCGCCGCGAGCCGGCCGGCCGAGCCCATCTCGAGCAGCGCGTCCACCCGGTGCGCGTCCTCACCGATGTCGGTGTGCACCAGGTCCACCCGGATGTCGCTGCCCAGCAACTGCTCGATGCGCGGATAGTCGTCCTCGGCGGAGTGGCCCGGGTAGAGAAATCCCAGTGCTGTCATGTCCAGCCTTCCTGCTGCTGCTCTTCTTCCGGCACTACGGGACCGGGGTCCGCCCCCGGCGCTGCGGGGCCGGAACGCGCCGCCGGATTGATCAGCGCTTGGTACGGCCCCACCGCACGGGTACCCAGTCGGCGCAGTGCCGCCCACATCGTCACTTGGTTGGCCGAGATCACGGGGATGCGCAGCTCGGCCTCCAGCTGGGGGATCACGTCGTACGTGGGCAGGTTGGTGCAGCTGATGAACAGCGCGTCGGCGTCGTCGCGGACGGCCTGCCGCGCCATGTCCACCACATCCCGGTAGGGCACCTTCCAGATGTGCCGGGTCAGCCCCATGAAGGCGCAGCCGGAGATCGTCACGCCGGCCTGGGCGACATAGGCCTCCAGCGACTGTGTCACCGAGACCGTGTAGGGCGTCACCAGTGCCACCCGGCGTACGTCCAGTTCCACCAGGGCCTCCAGCAGCGCGCCGGAGGTGGTGATCGCGGGGACGGCACCGGCCCGGCTCATCGCCTCGCACATGGCCCGCTCGCCCATCATGCCGCCGACGAAGCTGCCCGACGTACAGGCGTAGGCGACGACCTCGGGGGCGATCGCGGTGAGCGTGCGGACCGCCTCGCTCAGCGTCTGGTGCTCGCTGACCAGGCGGGCCAGGTCGAGACTCACCTCGACCGGCACGAACGGTGTGCGGGTCACATGGAGGGAGACCTCGTCCGGCACCCAGCGCCACAGTTCGCGGTCGAGTGCGAAGTCGAACGGGGCGACGACACCGACCCCGCGCTGCGGGCCGGGCCCGCCGAGAAAAGAGACGTCCATGGCAAGCACCGGCCTCACGCTGGGCAACGAGTGTGCAACGGATCGTGGGAACGCCCGTGTTGACGACGGTAGGTTCGGGTGCGAGCGTGGTCAATCCGCCCGGATCACTCCTTGGTCAACACCGGGTTAACTCGTCGTCACCGGCGGCCGCCGCACGGCCGCCGGCCCCGCCGAACGGCTGGAGAATCGGCTGCTCATGCCCACCCCCACGCTCCTCGTCCTGGACGCCGAACCCCTCCCCCGCCTCGGCCGCCTCACCGGCCGCGCCCGTATCGAACACACCGACGCGGCCCATCTGGCCGAGCGCCTCCCGCGTGCGGACGTACTCCTGGTGTGGGACTTCACCTCGCGCGCCGTGCGGGACGCCTGGCCGGGCGAGGGTCCGCGGCCGCGCTGGGTGCATACGGCCAGCGCCGGTGTGGACCATCTGATGTGTCCGGAACTCGCCGCCTCCGACGCGGTGGTGACCAACGCGCGCGGCGTCTTCGACCAGCCGATCGCGGAGTACGTCGCCGCGCTCGTGCTGGCGATGGCCAAGGATCTGCCGAGGACGCTGGAGCTGCAGCGGGAGCGGACCTGGCGGCACCGCGAGTCGCACAGGATCGCCGGGAGCCGTGCCGTGGTGGTCGGTTCCGGGCCGATCGGCCGGGCGATCGCGCACACCCTGGGGGCGCTGGGCATCACGACCGCGCTCGTGGGCCGCGCCGCGCGCTCCGGCGTGCACGGCCCGGAGGACCTGGACCGGCTGCTGGCGCGCGCCGACTGGGTGGTCGCGGCGGCGCCGCTCACGGACGAGACGCGGGGGATGTTCGACGCCCGCCGCTTCGGCCTGATGCAGCCGTCCGCCCGGTTCGTCAACATCGGCCGTGGGCAGCTGGTCGTCGAGGACGCGCTCGCCGAGGCCCTGGCCAAGCGGTGGATCGCGGGCGCCGCCCTGGACGTCTTCGAGGCCGAGCCCCTGCCCGCCGACAGCCCGTTGTGGGGGGCGCAGGACCTGATCGTGTCCCCGCACATGAGCGGCGACATCATCGGCTGGCGCGACGAACTCGGCTCCCAGTTCGTGGAGTTGTTCGAACAGTGGTCGGCCGGGGAGCCGTTGAGGAACGTGGTCGACAAGCAGCGTGGGTACGTACCTGGTCACTGACGTTCCTGGGAGGGTGGATGACCGAGCTCACCGAGCTGACCGCCGTACGGCTCCTCGCGGGGTACCGCAAGGGCGAGTGGAGTCCCGTGGAGGCGACGCGGGCGGTGCTGGAGCGGGCCGAGGCGATCCAGCCGGAGGTGAACGCCTTCGTCCGGCTGACCGCCGAGGACGCGCTGGAGCAGGCCCGGGAGTCGGAGGAGCGATGGCGGCGCGGCGAGCCGCGGGGGCTGCTGGACGGGGTGCCGGTAACCGTGAAGGACATCCTGCTGCAGCGCGGGACGCCGACCCTGCGCGGCTCGAAGGCCGTGGACCCGGCGGCGGGGCGATGGGACGAGGACGCCCCCTCCGTGGCCCGGCTGCGCGAGCACGGGGCGGTGTTCGTCGGCAAGACGACGACGCCCGAGTTCGGCTGGAAGGGCGTGACGGACTCGCCGCTCAGCGGGATCACCCGCAACCCGTACGACCCCTCGCGCACGGCGGGCGGGTCGAGCGGCGGCAGCGCGGCGGCCGTGGCGCTGGGCGCGGGGCCGCTGTCGCTCGGCACGGACGGCGGCGGCAGTGTCCGCATCCCGGCGTCGTTCTGCGGGATCTTCGCGCTGAAGCCGACGTACGGGCGGGTGCCGCTCTACCCGGCGAGCGCGTTCGGCACGCTGGCGCACGTCGGGCCGATGACCCGGGACGCGGCCGACGCGGCGCTGCTGATGGACGTCATCGGGCATCCGGACCCACGCGACTGGTCGGCGCTCGCGGCCCCGGCCGGTCCGTACACCGACGCCCTGGCGGGCGGGGCGGGGATGCGCGGGCTGCGGGTGGCGTACTCGCCGTCGCTGGGCGGGCAGGTGGCGGTGCAGCCGGCGGTCGCGAGCGCGGTGCGGCGGGCGGTGGAGCGGCTGGCGGACCTCGGCGCGTACGTCACGGAGACCGACCCGGACCTCACCGACCCGGTCGAGGCCTTCCACACCCTGTGGTTCAGCGGGGCGGCCCGGGTGACCCAGCATCTGGGCCCGCGGCAGAAGGAGTTGCTGGACCCGGGCCTGCGGGAGATCTGCGCGCGGGGCGCCCGCCACACGGCGCTGGAGTACCTGGCCGCGGTGGACGTCCGGATGGACCTGGGCCGCCGGATGGGCCGCTTCCACGAGGGCTACGACCTGCTCGTCACGCCGACCATGCCGCTCACGGCGTTCGAGGCGGGCGTCGAGGTGCCGAAGGGTTCCGGCCATCGGCGGTGGACGGGCTGGACCCCGTTCACCTACCCGTTCAACATGACGCAGCAGCCCGCGGCGAGCGTGCCGGTCGGTGCCGACACGGACGGTCTGCCGATCGGGCTTCAGCTCGTGGCCGCCCGGCACCGCGACGATCTGGTGCTGCGGGCGGCCCACGCGCTGTACGGGGCGGGGGTGGCCTCCGCCGGCCGGCCTACGCCCGCCGGAAGCTGAGCGACTCCCCCGCCGCTCCCGACCTCCACAGGTCGTTGCACGCCTCGGCCATGGTCTCCAGGCCGTCGACGACCTGGCCCCAGACGATGCCGGGGACCCAGCCGACGTCGCCGTTCAGCAGCAGGTTGTTGCGTTCGTAGAACAGGGCCAGGTCGACGAGGGTGGTCCCGGCGCGGACCTCACGGTCGTAGCCGTACGCCTTGGTCCCCAACTCCGCCCCGGCGAAGGTGAAATAGCACAGGTCGCCGGGGATCGGGGTGATGGTCGGGTTCTCCAGGGGTGGCTCGGTTGCGGCGAAGGGCGGGAAAAGGGCGTAGATCTCGTTGCGTGCGTACTTCGCGTGGTAGACGTCGCCGGCCAGCGGAAGGGAGTCCCAGACGGCCGCGCAGGTGATCGGCGCGCGGTCGTCCAGCAGCCTGGCCGTGCAGGTCACGTCACGCTTGACCAGCGAGACTTCGATGTAGCGATCAGCCATGCCCTCCATGGGAGTGCCCGCCGCCGCTGCGGTCAAGGGCGCACCGGGTACGTGCGGGGCTTGAAAAGATCGGCATAACCCGCAGGCGGTCGGGTAGCCGCGCGCCCATGGCTCCACCACAGAGAAGCCCACTCAAAGTTCCTGAACCCATACTCCGGCCCGGCTCCGGGCCCGCCCGCCGGTCGCTGCTCGCGGGGGTCGCGGCGCTCGGCGCGCTGGGCGCCGCCGGATGCAGCAAGGTCGCCACGGCGTCGGACGCCGAGGGCGGTGACCTGCTCGGCCGGCTCCGGGCGGCGGGCGTCGTCCGGCTCGGCATCGCCGGCGAGATCCCGTTCGGCTTCATCGACAAGAACGGCGAACTGACCGGTGAGGCACCGGAACTGGCCAAGGTGATCTTCAAGCGGCTCGGAGTCGACCGGGTGCAGCCCGTGCCGACCGAGTTCGGCTCGCTCATCCCGGGCCTGAACTCCCAGCAGTTCGACGTCGTCGCCGCCGGGATGTACGTGAATCCCGAGCGCTGCGAGCAGGTCATCTTCGCCGACCCCGACTACCAGATGCTCGACGCGTTCATCGTGCGCAAGGGCAACCCGAAGGGGCTGCACAGCTACAAGGACGTCGTCGGGAAGAAGGCGAAGTTCGCCACCGGGACCGGCTACGCCGAGATCCAGTACGCCGTGGACGCGGGGTACGAGGAGAGCGACATCCTCATCGTCCCGGACCAGGTGGCGGGGCTGAACGCCGTCGAGGCGGGGCGCGTGGACGTGTTCGCCGGTACGGCGCTCACCGTGCGCGAGGTGGTGAAGAAGTCCGCCAAGGCGGAGGCCACCGACCCGTTCAAGCCGATCGTCGACGGCAAGCCGCACGTCGACGGAGGCGCCTTCGCGTTCCGGCCGACGGAGACGAAGCTGCGCGACGCCTTCAACGTGGAGCTGCGCAAACTCAGGAAGAGCGGCGAACTGCTCCGCATCCTCAAGCCGTTCGGTTTCACCGAGGCCGAGATGACGGATCTGACCGCGAAGGAGCTCTGCGGCGGATGACCTCGGGACTCTGGGAACTCGTGCTCAAGGGCGTCTGGGTCACGGTCCAGCTGCTCGTCTGCAGCGCCCTGCTGGGCGCCGCGGTGTCCTTCGCCGTCGGCGTGGCGCGCACCCACCGGCTGTGGATCGTCCGCTTCCTCGCGGGCCTCTACACCGAGGTGTTCCGCGGTACGTCCGCGCTGGTGATGATCTTCTGGGTGTACTTCGTGCTGCCCATCGCCTTCAGCTGGCAGCTGGTGCCGCTGTGGGCGGGCACCCTCGCGCTCGGCCTGACGTACGGGGCGTACGGCTCCGAGATCGTGCGCGGCGCGCTGAACGCGGTCGACCCGGCGCAGAAGGAGGGCGGGATCGCGCTCAGCTTCACGCCCTGGCAGCGGCTGCGGCTGATCCTGCTGCCACAGGCGGTGCCGGAGATGATCCCGCCGTTCTCCAACCTGCTCGTCGAACTGCTCAAGGGCACCGCCCTGGTGTCCATCATGGGCATGGGTGACCTGGCGTTCAGCGGCAACCTGGTGCGGCTCGCGCTCCAGGAGAGCGCGGAGATCTACACGATCGTGCTGCTGATCTACTTCGTGATCGCCTTCGTCCTGACCCGCGGCATGCGCGGCCTGGAGCGCAAGCTCAAGACCGGCACGAACAAGCCCGTCGGGAGCACACCCGACCAGGAGCTGGACCGTGCGCAGACCACCGGTGTGGGAGGTGCAGTCGCATGAAGTGGGACTGGAGCGCTGTCAGCGGCTTCCTGCCGCACCTCTGGGACGGTCTGCTGGTCACCTTGCAGATCCTGGCCCTCGGTTCGCTGATCTCGTTCGCGCTGGGCCTGGTGTGGGCGCTGCTGATGCGGGTGCCCTCGCGCTGGGTGACCTGGCCGGTCGGCGTGGTCACCGAGTTCGTCCGCAACACCCCGCTGCTGGTGCAGCTGTTCTTCCTCTTCTACGTGCTGCCCGAGTGGGGCCTGACCTTCTCGGCGCTGACCACCGGCGTCTTCGCGATCGGGCTGCACTACTCGACGTACACGATGCAGGTCTACCGGGCCGGTATCGAGGCCGTGCCGGTCGGCCAGTGGGAGGCGGCGACGGCGCTGAACCTGCCGCTGCGCCGGACGTGGACCGCGGTGATCCTGCCGCAGGCGGTGCGCCGGGTCGTGCCGGCACTCGGCAACTACGTCATCTCCATGCTCAAGGACACGCCGATGGTCATGGCGATCACCGTGCTGGAGATGCTCGGCCAGGCGCGCCTGTACTCGCAGGAGCACTTCCAGTTCACCGAGCCGCTGACGGTGATCGGCGTGGCCTTCATCGTCATTTCCTACCTGGCCTCCCTTGCCCTGCGAGCCCTGGAGCGACGCCTTGCCCACTGACACCCTCCCCAATCCCGGCACCGACCCCGAGAAGACCCCCGCCCGGGGCACCGGTGAGCTGATCCGGCTGGAGCAGGTCACCAAGCGGTTCGGGAGCAACACCGTCCTGGACCACCTGGACTTCTCGGTCGACGCCGGCAAGCACGTCACCCTGATCGGTCCGTCCGGATCCGGCAAGACCACGATCCTGCGGCTGCTGATGACCCTGCTCAAGCCCGACGAGGGCACGATCACGGTCGACGGGCAGCAGCTGTTCCCGGCCTCCGACAAGCAGGTCCGCGAGGTCCGCAAGAAGATCGGGATGGTCTTCCAGCAGTTCAACCTGTTCCCGAACATGACGGTGCTGCGCAACATCACCGAGGCGCCGGTCACGGTCCTCGGCCTGTCCAAGGACGAGGCGGTGGAGCGGGCCAAGGGGCTGCTCGACCTGGTGGGCCTGGCCGACAAGTGCGACGCGCACCCGGCCCAGCTCTCCGGCGGCCAGCAGCAGCGGGTGGCGATCGCCCGGGCCCTGGCGATGCGCCCGCAGGTGCTGCTCCTGGACGAGGTGACCTCCGCGCTCGACCCCGAGCTGGTCGCGGGCGTCCTCGACGTCCTCAGGGACATCGCCCGCTCCACGGACATCACGATGCTCTGTGTGACCCACGAGATGAATTTCGCCCGGGACATCTCGGACCGGGTACTGATGTTCGACCACGGCCGGATCATCGAGTCGGGCACACCGGAAAAGATCTTCAGCGACCCCGAGCTCGACCGGACACGGGAGTTCCTCAGCGCAGTGCTCTGACTACACCCCGTGAACAGGCAGAACTCCCACCTCGTGACGAGGGCGTGACTGGGGCATGCTTCTGGCATATGCCAGAGTGTCATTGCCCCAGTCCGGGGCCCCGGGAATCTTGTCAACCCCCGCTCCCCGCAAGCCTTTTGCCGGTTAACCTGGAAGAGGTTCACTGACCGGATTACGGCCCTACAGCAAGCGCAGGGGGAGACCACCGTGGCGCTGAAGCACGAGCCGACCACCCCGTACCACTCGGCCCAGGAAGCCCTGCGCGTCCTGGAGACGGTGGCGCGGAGCACCAGCGGTGTCACCGACACCGAGCTGGCCCGCCACACCCGCATCACCCCGGAGCGCCTGACCACGCTCCTGCGCATGCTGCGCCGCGAGGGCTACGTCGAGCAGATCACCGACGGCGCGTACGTCACGGGCGAGACCCTGACCCGCCTCGGCTCCGCCCACCACCGCGAGCAGGCCCTGCGCGACAAGCTCCAGCGCACCCTCGACCGGCTGCGCGACTCCGTCGGCGCCGCCGTCTACATGAGCCGGTACATCGACGGTGAGATCAGCATCACCCAGTACGCCGACAGCCCGGCCGCGCCCAAGGTCCACGAGTGGGTCGACTTCCGCTCCTCGGCCCACGCCACCGCCATCGGCAAGAGCCTGCTCACCCAGCTCGACCACGCCGGCCGCCGCGACCACCTCGCCCGGCACAAGATGGCCCGCCTCACGTCGCGCACCATCACCAGCGACCGGCTCCTGCTCTCCCGCCTGGAGTCCCAGCCGCCCACCGTGCCCGTCCTGGACCTCCAGGAGTACGCCGTCGGCACGGTCTGCGCGGCCGTCCCGATCACAGCCGGCTCCTCCGTCGGCTGCCTGGCCCTGTCCCTCCCGGTCGAACACGCCCACCGCCTGCGTCAGGCCGCGGACACCCTCAACCGCCACGCGGCACCGATGCTGCTCTCCATGGCGATCTAGCCGGATGCCGGGTGGTCAGGAGCACCCCTCGGCATTGGGTAGTATTTTCTGCGTCGCCCGCCGCGGAACACGGTTCCGAGGGCAGGCGAGAGTCATGCGCCGCTAGCTCAGTTGGTTAGAGCAGCTGACTCTTAATCAGCGGGTCCGGGGTTCGAGTCCCTGGCGGCGCACGGATGAGGGGCCTCTCGTGGGAGCGAGGGGCCCCTTCTCGTCGTAGCCGGACGTCGGGGAGGAGCCCAGGCGGGACCCACGGTTCCCGAGGTGAGCGCCGGAGCGAGACGGTTCCTGATCACCGCCGGGACGCGCACCTAACCCGAGTTCGGCGAGCTGATCTGGAGCGCCCCCGTCCCCGCCCTGGTCTCCTCACTCGTCCTGCCCGCCTTCGACGTCGCCGTCAGTGCGGGACAGCAACCGGTATGCGCCCCCTGGCCCCCGCCGCCACACCGGATCCGGGCAGCGCACGCCCTGCTGGCGCAGGGACGCCCGGTGGATCTTGTTCGTCGCCGTCACCGGCATCCGCCGCACCACCCGGACGAACCGCGGCGCCATCTTCGTCCCGAGATCGGGCTGGGCGGCGAGGAAGGCCGCGAAGGACTCCGGGTCGAACGATCCGGCGATCGTCGCCATCACCTGGTCACCGGTGACCGGGTCCGGCACGGCGTACACGCACACCGCCTCCGCCCCCTCGTAGCGCGCCAGGATGTTCTCGATCATCGCGGCCGCCAGGTTCTCCCCGTCGACGCGGAGGCGGTCGTCGGTGCGGCCGGCGAAGTAGAGGTAACCGTCGGTGTCGCGGCAGAAGAGGTCGCCCGTCCAGTACCCGCCGTCCCTGACGCGTTCCGCCTCCGCCCCCGGATTGCGCCAGTAGCCCTCGAAGAGGCTGGGACCGCGGTTGACGAGTTCGCCGATCGCCTCGTCCCCGTTGAGCAGCCGCCCCGCCCCGTCGAACACGGCCGGCGCGCACTCCTTCCCCGTACCCCGGTCGAGGACGACGAGCCCGGGTGCCGCCCGGCCGACCGCACCCGACGGCGTGCCCGGCGACCACGTGATCGCCGCCCCGCCCTCCGACGAGCCGTAGCCCTCCACCAGCCGCACCCCGAAGCGCCGCTCGAAGGCCGCCGCGGCCACCGCGCCCGCCTCCGTGCCGAAGCCCAGGCGGAGGGAGGTGTCCCGGTCGTCCGGGCGCGGCTCGGTGGCCAGGACGTACTGGATCGCCCGGCCCACGTACGTGAAGTACGTCGCCCCGTACCGCCGCACGTCCGGCAGGAACCCGGACGCCGAGAAACGGCGGCGCAGCGCCACCGTCGCGCCGGTCACCAGCGCGGGTGCCCAGTCGGCGATCACCGCGTTGCCGTGGAACATCGGCATGCAGACGTAGTGGACGTCGTCCGGGGCCAGGGCGAACCGGTCCGCCAGCGAGCGGCCGGCGGCTGCCAGGCGGCCCTGGGAGCACAGCGCGGCCTTCGGGGCACCGGTCGAGCCGGAGGTGAAGTAGAGCAGGAGCCGGTCGCCGGGAGCGGCCCGGCACGGGTCCGGGCGGGCGCCGGCGTACGGGGTGAGGAGCTCGGCGTACTCCGCCGTGTCCGTCACCAGGAGCCGCACCCCGGGCAGGTCCAAGCCTTCGATCAGCGGCAGGTGAGCCCGCTCGGTGATCAGGACACGGCACTCGGTGTGCAGGATGTCCCGGGCGAGTTCGGCGCCGCGGCGCGTGGGGTTGATCCCGGCGACCGCCGCCCCGGCCAGGGCGGCCGCGCCCAGCCACAGCGGGAACTCGGGGGTGTTGTCGAGCAGCAGGCCGAGGTGGGGTTCGGCGGCCGGCGGGAGGAGGTCCCTGAGCAGTGCGGCCCGGGCCGCGGCACCCGCCGCCACCTGGTGGTGCGTCAGGGTCCGGTCCTCGCACCGCAGACCGGGGCGGTGGTCACCCCACCGGGCGGTGACCAGCTCCGCGACCGTGCTCGCCGTCAAGTTCATGGGCGGGCAGAGTAATTGACGTATCGTCAGATGTGGAGGGCCGCGGCCGCACGGTTCACGGCCGCACCGTCGTCCGGCTGTCGACGCTGAAGACGACGTCGCCGTACTCGCCGAAGGCCTGTCCGTACGCGGCGACGAACCCCGCGCAGAACACCACGGCCACCCCGAGGAACGCCAGCATGCCGACGGCGCTCACCGCCTGCCTCGTGCGGCTCGGCGTCTGGGCCGTGGCCACGACCTGCCGGCCGTCGGTGTAGTACACCGTGACGTAGTCGCCCTCGACGGTCGTCGCAGGGCCGCCGTCCTCCTCGAAGCGGATGACCCGGCCGTCGTGTGCGATGAACTCGTAGACGTGGTGGAGGGTGCTGCGCACGGAGGTGTCGCCGTGGCCGCCGCTGACGTTGGTGAAGGTGCGCAGGCAGCGGCCCTCCGCCGTCAGCCCGCTGTTCCAGGCGCCACGGATCTCCAGCCAGCGCCGCACGACGCGGCAGGCCATGAAGAGGGCCAGGACCATGATCAGGCCGGGCACGACGTAGAAGACCACGTCCATCGCGCATCCCCCGAGGTCGATGCGCCGACCCGGGCGGCCGACGTGGGAGGAACCTACCCGCGCCGGCCGCACCGGTGACTCAAGGGAACCTCAGAGGTTCAGAACGTCACGTCCGAGCAGGCGTAGAACGCGTTGGCCGTGTCGGCGATCGTCCACACGGCCACGATGACGTGCCGGCCGCTCAGCCCGGTCGGCAGCCTGCCACTGTGGGAGAGCGTGGACGGCGGGCGCTGCCCGTTGTACGGCACCGTGAAGAACGGGGTGAGGTTGAGGTCGGACCGGGCCAGGTTGTGGTTCTGGTTCCAGCCCGGCTTGGTGACGTAGTACTTGAAGTCGGTCGTGGCGTGCATGGCCGTGAACTGCCAGCGGAACGTGTAGTTCTGGCCGCCCGTCACCCGGGTTGTGGGCCAGGCGCCGCCGGACGGGGTCCGCGGGGCGCTGAGCTGGCTGAACTGGCCGAGGCCGGCGTTGCAGATCTGTCCGTCGGCCGGCCCGGAGGCGGGGAATCCCTTCGGGCCCTCGACACTCTGCGGCTCCCACTGGATCGAGCCGCAGTTGGTCACGGTGCCGTTCTGACAGAGTTTCTGCCTGCTGATGGGGAGATCGGTGTAGCCGTGGCCGCTGGCACCGCCGGAGGAGAGCACGAGGGCTCCGGTCGTGGCCAGTCCCACCGCGACTGCGGACAACTTGGTCCTGGTACGCATGCTGCCGCTCCTGGAGAACGTGGGGGAAGTTCGGTGAGCCGTGCGTGTAGGTCTAGACCAAGTTCGAGATTATGGGCGCTAGTTGAACATGTCCATACCAATCACGGAGCTGTTTCTCCCCGGCCCGCGCAGAACGCCACCGTCAGGTCCTTCACCAGCGCCTTCCGCTCGTAGTCGTCGAGTTCGACCAGCCCCCGCACGGTCAGCCGGGTCACCGTGTCCTCCACCGAGTCCACGACCGAGGTGAGCACGCTCGCCCGGTGCCGCGCGTCCAGCGCCGCGATCCGGCGGCGGTGCATCGCGGCGGCGATCTCGGGGGCGTACTCCACCCGGACCGGCTGCACGGAGAACACCTCCAGGCCGACCGGGGCCGCGTCCGCCGCCACCAGCCGGGTCAGTGTCTCGCCCGCCGCCTCCCCGGCTCCCCGCGGCCCGCCCGGCATCTCCACCGGCACCCGGGCCAGCGCCGCCTCGACGCACTCGCGCAGATACGTCTCGTGGTCCTCGACGCCCAGCACGGCCCGCGCGGTGTCCCGCACCCGCCACACCACCAGCACGACCACCCGCAGCGCGACGCCGCCCCCGTCGGCCGCCGGCACCGGCTCGCTGCGCCAGTGCCGCAGCCGTACGTCCACCGGGCGGCGCAGCAGCAGCGGATTCACCCACAGCAGACCGGAGCGCCGGACGGTCCCCCGGTAGCGCCCGAACAGGCCCAGCACCCAGGCGCGCCCGGTGCGGCCCCGGGCCAGCCCGCCGATCCCGAACAGCCCGAGCGCCCCGGCCCCGGCATACGCGGCCCACTGCGCGGGGCCGAGCCCGGCCCCGGCGTACGCGGGCAGCCGCAGCGCCTCCAGCACGAGCGGCGGCAGCGCCCCAGCCCACCACGAGGTGGCCACGCACCCGGCCGCGCCGCAGGCCCCGGCCAGTACGCCCGCCGCTCCGGGCAGCACCCGGGCGGGCCGCTCCACCAGGTCGGGATCGACCTGGGGCACCGGGCACTGCGGCGTGACCGCCGGGCGCCGCAGCCGCGGTTGCTCCCCCGTCCCCTGCCTGCGGCCGACGACCGCCGGCTTCAGCGGCACCGGGGCCGGGTCGGGGTCGTCACGGAACAGCAGGTGGACGGGGATCTCGGTGGTGGCCTCGTTCTGGATGAGCCGGGCGGGCCGGGCCGGGCCCTCGGCCGGCCCGTCGGGCTCGGACGGGTGGGAAGTGGTCGTACTCATGCGTGCCTCCAGCCTCCGCGCCAGATGCGTCACAACGGTGGTCCCGGGTGCGGGCCCGCGGAAGGGGACCCGGCCGGGGTTCGGGGCCCGCCCGAGGGGGGCCGATCAGGGGCCTTGGCCCTGTGAGAACCGGGGCCCTACGAGACGAGGCGCCGCCAGGTCTCCGGCCCCGGGTAGCCGTCCGCGGCTCCGCCTCGCCAACCCTGGGCGCGCTGGAAGGCCTCGACGGCGCGCCGGTCCGCCTCACTCCAGAGCGGCCCCGGCCCGACCTGGTAGAACCTGCCGAACCCCTTGCTCACGAGCTGCTGGCCCAGCTGGGTGACGTAGGCGTTGTTCGCGCCGGGGCGGAACATCGCCCGGCCCGGGTAGCCGGGGACGCCGTGGGAGGCGGGCGGCGGGCCGACCGCTCCGTCCTTCACGTCCTTGCCCTTGCCGGTGACGAGCAGCTCCCAGGTGTGCGGTCCGGGCAGACCGTCGGCCTCCGCGCCCGTCCAGCCCTGCGCCGTCTGGAACGCCCGGGTCGCCCGCCGGTCGGCGTCGGTCCAACGGGGCCCCGGTCCCGACGCGTACGAGCCGCCGGCCCCGCGCGCGACGAGCATGCGGCCGAGCTCTGTGACGTACTTGTTGTTCGCGCCGGGGCCGAAATACGCCGCTCCCGGGAACGGCGTGGCGGCCGGGGCGCCGGGCGTGCCGGCGTCCTTCCCCGGCACCGGCTCCTCCGGGACGACGCCCTTGTAGCGGTAGGGGACGTACCGGGAGGAGTTGCTCCAGTAGGCGTACGGGGTGGACGCGCGGCGGGTGTGCGGGCGGGTCTGCTCGTAGGCGGTGTAGGTGGTGTGCGCGCTGTCCGTCCAGCCGCCGAAAATGGTGACGTGCGAGCCGTTCGCGGGGTCGGCCGCATTGTGGAACAGCAGGATGTCGCCCGGCTGGAGTTCCTCTTTGGAAATCTTTTCCGCGTACTGGGCGAGGCTGCCCGTCCATTCGTTTCGGGGCAGTTTCCAGGCCATCGACACATAGCCGGAGCAGTCCTGCCGGTATCCGTCGGACCAGTAGGCGCTCATGCTGTACGGCACCGTGGCGGCGACCCAGGTCTTGGCCCGGTCGATGATCTCCGTGCGGGTGAGGGAGGCCGGCTTGGGGGCGACGGAGGTCGTCGCCGGACCGCCCGGGCCGTACAGCGGGGCCGTCACCCCTTGGGGGCTGTCGGGCTCGTCACCTGCGCGGACACCGGGACGGTGGGGGGCGTACGAGGCGGCCGCGGCCGGTACGGCGTGGCCCGCGCCGAGGGCCGCGGAGGCCACCGCGGCCAGGGCGAGGGCCCGGTGGGCGGCCGGGTGGCCGCTGGTACGGCCCGCCCGGGAACGCGGCAGGACGCGGCGCCAGTGGACACAGCCGGGGCAGTCGCAATCGCTCGCGGGGTCGATTTCCTCGAATACCGGAGACTCCATGCGATTCCCCTCACACTTCCGGCGGAAAATGCGGCGCCCGTGCACCGGAGGGCCCGCGTCGTCAGTTTCGCAACTGTCTTCCGCACGCGCATGCTGACGGTCCGAATGATGTACGCGGCCGCCTCGGCGGGGGCCCGCGCCCGGGCCGGGTGGTCGGGAGCACCCCGCGGCGTCCTGTAGGGTTACGACGTCAGCAGGCGCCGCTAGCTCAGTTGGTTAGAGCAGCTGACTCTTAATCAGCGGGTCCGGGGTTCGAGTCCCTGGCGGCGCACCGACCGGAAGGCCCCTCGCAGCAGCGAGGGGCCTTCTGTTTGTCTTCGTATGTCCGTCCGAGGTCCCCCTCCGGTCCTGGCCGGATACCCTCTGGCCATGGCAGCGCGTGACCTACAGGAGCGGATCAAGAAGCTCATCCTCGACCGCCGGCTGGCCTCCGGGGCCCCGCTGCCGACCGAGCCCGAGCTGATGGAGCACCTCGGCGCGAGCCGGAACTCGGTGCGGGAGGCGCTGAAGGCGCTCCAGGCGATGGGCATCGTGGAGATCCGGCACGGCTTCGGCACCTACGTCGGCCCGATGTCCCTGGCCCCGATGATCGAAGGCCTCGCCTTCCGCACGGTCGCCGGGCACTCCCGGGGCGAGGACTCCCTGCTCCAGCTGCTGGAGCTGAGGGAGGCGGTGGAGACGGGGCTGGTGTCCCGGCTCGCCGGGCGGATGCCGGAAGCGGACCTCGTTGAACTGGACGCGCTGATCGACCGTATGGAAGAGCAGGCCGCGCGCGGCGCCGGCCTCGCCGAGACCGACCGGGCCTTTCACGCCACCCTCTACCGGGGGCTGGACAACGTGCTGCTGTGCGAGGTCCTGGAGGCGTTCTGGGACGCCTTCCACCGGGTCCGCACGGACCTCGGGGGCGAGCCGCAGGACCCGAAGGTGACCTGCCGGCAGCACCGGGAGATCCTCGACGCGGTGCGGTCCGGGGACGCGATGCGGGCGGAGGAGGCCATAAGGGAGCACTTCGGAAACATCCGCGCCCGCCTGTCGACAACGGCTCCGCAGGCCCCCCACACCCGCCACAATGAACGCGTATGACCGGTTACCGCCGCGTTCGCATCTTGCGATCATGATGGACGCCGTAGAACCTTGGTCTTCTCGTTTTACAGGATGCTGCGCTTACGCGGCAGTTGGGGGGATTCGGAACCGGTTGCGGACCGGGCGGGGGTAGGGGCCCTGTCCATGAGCCGATGCCGTGGGGGGCATCATGCAACCGGAAGGTCGCGTTGCCGTGTCTATAGGGTGTGGATGACGTGGTGACTGCGATCCACCACTGAGACGTCTGTGAAGGTCGAGGGGGACCTGCACCAGACGGTACGAAGCTACGAAACACGCGCTTTTCGCGTGTGGGGGGATGACTCATGACGTCGAGGCCCACGGGTGCCCGGCAGGAAAACGACCCGTCCCAGACCACCCAGCTCAGGGTGCCGGCGCACCGGATGAGCACCACGGGGACATTCCGGCGGATCAAGAAGACGCTGCCGAGATACGACTACGAGCACTACAGCCGGCTCGCGGGTCCCCTCACCCAACCGGATCCGAACAAGCCGTACAAGGTGCAGTACCGCTCCCTCATCTCGCAGGAGCCGCACCGCATCCGGGTCGCGCTGATGCTGGCCGCGGCCCCGGTGCTGTCGCTGGTGCTGCTGTTCTGGCTGCTCCAGCCCGAGCACTGGACCGAGCGCGACTACCCCGCCTTCGACTGGCTGCCCGCGCTCGACATGGTCATGCTCGTCTCGATCGGTCTGATCGAGTTCTTCCGCTGCATGAACGTGCTGTCCAACGCGCACGCCACGCTGGTGGCCCGCGACCCGATCCCGGTGGTGCCCGAGACCGGCACCAGAGTGGCCTTCCTCACCTCCTTCGTGCCCGGCAAGGAGCCGCTGGAGATGGTGACGAAGACCCTGGAGGCCGCGGTCAAGATCCGCCACCGGGGCCTGATGCACGTCTGGCTGCTCGACGAGGGCGACGACCCCGATGTGAAGGCGGTCTGCGAGCGCCTGGGCGTGCACCACTTCTCCCGCAAGGGCGTCGCGAAGTGGAACCAGGCCAAGGGCCCGCACCGCGCCAAGACCAAGCACGGCAACTACAACGCCTGGCTGGAGGCGCACGGCGACGACTACGACTTCTTCGCGTCGGTCGACACCGACCACGTGCCGCTGCCCAACTACCTGGAGCGGATGCTCGGCTTCTTCCGCGACCCGGACGTCGGCTTCGTCATCGGCCCGCAGGTCTACGGCAACTACGACAACCCCATCACCAAGGCCGCCGAGTCCCAGCAGTTCCTCTTCCACGCGCTGATCCAGCGCGCCGGCAACCGCTACGGCTCCCCGATGTTCGTCGGCACGTCCAACGCGGTGCGCATCAAGGCGCTGAAGCAGATCGGCGGTCTGTACGACTCGATCACCGAGGACATGGCGACCGGCTTCGAGATGCACCGCCACAAGAACCCGGCGACGGGACGCAAGTGGCGCTCGGTGTACACGCCGGACGTGCTCGCCGTCGGTGAGGGCCCGAGCGCCTGGACGGACTTCTTCACCCAGCAGATGCGCTGGTCGCGAGGGACGTACGAGACGATCATCGGGCAGTACTGGAAGGGCTGGTACTCGCTGCCGCCGAGCAAGCTCTTCAACTACACGATGATGATCATCTTCTACCCGATGTCGGCCCTCAACTGGATCCTCGCGGCGCTCAGCTGCGCGCTGTTCCTGGGCCTGGGCGCCTCGGGTGTGAACATCGACCCGGCCGTGTGGCTGATGCTCTACGGCAACGCCTCCGCCCTGCAGATCGGCCTGTACGTCTGGAACCGCCGGCACAACGTCTCGCCGCACGAGCCGGAGGGCTCCGGCGGTGTGGCCGGCATGGTGATGTCCGCGCTCTCGGCGCCGCTGTACGCGAAGGCGCTGATCGACTCCGTGCTGCGGCGCAAGAGCAAGTTCGTGGTGACGCCCAAGGGCGACTCGGCGAGCCCGGACCGCTGGTTCGGCACGTTCCGCTACCACTGGTACTTCGTCGCGATCTTCGGTGCGTCGATCGTGGCCGGCTTCGTCTTCGGCCACTCCCACCCGGCGATGATCATCTGGGCCACGTTCGCGCTGCTGATCACCGCCTCGCCGGTGTTCGCCTGGCGCTGGCAGCTGCGGCAGGACGCAAAGAAGCCCGCTGCCCACGCCGCGGGGCAGCCGCAGGACCCTGCGGGTCCGAACCGGACGCAGTCGCTGCCCATCCCGCAGCAGCCGTCGGCTCACACCCCGCAGCAGAAGCCCACTTGGGCCGCCACCCCGGGCGCACACGGGGAGGTCGGGGGATCCGACCAGACCATGCACATCGCCCTTGGTGGACTTGGGGGACGTAAGGAATGAACGACCGTGCAGGCCGCCGCCGGGCCCGTCGACTCGCGATCGGCACGGCGGTGGTACTCGCGCTGGCCGGGATGAACGGGCCGTGGCTCTACCGCTTCAGCACCGAGAAATACCACCAGTACACAATCAACAAGCCGGAGTACAAGGCCGCGAACGGCAAGTGGGAGATCGTCGATTTCCCCGAGGAGTACCGGCAGAACACCATCCACGCGGCGCTGCTGCGCACCGGCAAGGTGCTGCTCGTCGCGGGGTCGGGCAACAACCAGGACAACTTCGACGCGAAGAAGTTCGACACCCGGATATGGGACCCGGTCAAGGGCACCATCAAGAAGGTGCCCACCCCGGCCGACCTGTTCTGCACCGGCCACACCCAGCTCGCCAACGGCAATCTCCTGATAGCCGGCGGCACCAAGCGCTACGAGAAGCTCCAGGGTGACGTCACCAAGGCCGGTGGCCTGATGATCGTCCACAACGAGAACCCGGACGAACCGATCACCCTGCCCGCGGGCACGACGTTCACCGGCAAGAAGAACGGCAAGACCTTCGTCTCGAAGGACCCGGTCCTCGTGCCGCGCGCGAAGAAGGTGTTCGACAAGGCGACCGGCAAGTTCCTGCGCAACGACCCCGGTCTCGGCCGGATCTACGTCGAGGCGCAGAAGCGGGGCAAGAAGTACGAGACGGGCACGCAGGACAACTACCGCGTGCACGGCCTGAAGGGCGCCGACGCCAAGAACACCTACGGCATCGCGCAGAAGCTCGCCCTCGACAAGAAGGACTTCCAGGGGATTCGGGACGCCTTCGAGTTCGACCCGGTCGCCGAGAAGTACATCAAGGTCGACCCGATGAAGGAGGCCCGCTGGTACCCGACGCTCACCACCCTGAGCGACGGGAAGATCCTCAGCGTCTCCGGCCTCGACGACATCGGCCAGCTGGTCCCGGGCAAGAACGAGGTCTTCGACCCGAAGACCAAGAAGTGGGCCTACACCGGCAAGGTCCGGCAGTTCCCGACGTACCCGGCGCTGTTCCTCATGCAGAACGGCAAGGTCTTCTACTCCGGGTCCAACGCGGGCTACGGGCCGGACAACGTGGGCCGTGAGCCGGGCGTGTGGGACGTCGAGACCAACAAGTTCTCGAAGATCCCGGGCCTGAGCGACCCCACCCTGATGGAGACGTCGGGCACGGTGCTGCTGCCGCCGGCGCAGGACGAGAAGTACATGGTGGTCGGCGGCGGCGGCGTCGGCGAGTCCGAGAAGTCCAGCGAGAAGACCCGGATCGTCGACCTGAAGAAGCCGGACCCGCGCTTCGTGGACGGCCCGTCCCTGGACAAGGGCACCCGCTACCCGAACGCCTCGATCCTGCCCGACGACAGCGTGCTGATCTCCGGCGGCTCGGAGGACTACCGCGGCCGCGGCGACTCCAACATCTTCGAGGCGCGGCTCTACGACACGGAGAAGAACGAGCTCAGGCGCGTCGCCGACCCGCTCGTGGGCCGCAACTACCACTCCGGGTCGATCCTGCTGCCCGACGGACGCGTGATGTTCTTCGGCTCCGACTCGCTCTACGCCGACAAGGCCAACACCAAGCCGGGCGAGTTCGAGCAGCGCATCGAGATCTACACGCCGCCCTACCTGTACGGCGACAAGGAACAGCCCGCGCTGTCGGGCGGTCCGCAGACCATCGAGCGCGGTGGGACGGGGACGTTCACCTCGTCGGACGCGGCGAAGGTGAAGAAGGTCCGGCTGATCCGGCCGAGCGCCGCCACGCACGTCACGGACGTCGACCAGCGGTCGATCGCCCTGGACTTCAAGGCGTCCGGCGACAAGCTGACGGTGACCGTGCCGGAGAACCGGAACCTGGTCCAGGCGGGCTGGTACATGCTGTTCGTGACGGACGCCGACGGCACCCCGAGCAAGGCGCAGTGGGTCAAGGTGCCCTAGCGGCCCCGGGACCGGCGACGAGGGGCGCTCTCCCTGTGGGAGAGCGCCCCTCGTCATGTGCGTCCGTGCGTCAGCCGGTGGCCTTCGCCAGCTTCAGGGCGTAGTCCGCCCACCACTCGCCCGCCTTGGGGCCGCCCTTGCACTCACCGTCCGACTCGCCCGGCCGCTTCACCCACAGGTAGGCGTCGACCAGCGGGTCCGCCGTCTTCGTCGTCGGGGTCTCGCCCAGGGAGCGGCCCGGCGGGTTGCACCAGCGCTCGTCGGGCTTGCCGTCGCTGTAGGGCCCCTTGCCGTTGCGGCTGGTGTCGATGACGAAGTGCTTGCCGCCGACTTTGGCGGAGAGCTGCTTGCCGTAGGCGATGGAGTCCTCGGTGGAGTAGAAGTTCGAGACGTTGACCGAGAAGCCGTCGGCCTGGGCGATGCCCGCGCGGTTCAGCGGCTCGAAGATCTGGTCCGGGTTCTGCCATCCGGCGTTGCCCGCGTCCAGGTAGACCTTGGTGTTCTTCAGGGACTTCAGCTTGGTGACGGCGCCCTTGAGGAGGTTGTAGCGCTCCTCGTGGAACTGCTCCGGGGTGCAGCCGTCGACCAGGTGCAGCAGGGCGTCCGGCTCCAGGACGACCAGGGCGGGTCGGTCGCCGATGCCCGCGGCGACGCCGTCGAGCCAGTCGCGGTAGGCGTCGCCGTCGGCGGCGCCGCCCTGCGAGTACTGGCCGCAGTCGCGGTGCGGGATGTTGTAGAGGACGAGCAGAGCCGTGCGGCCGGCCTTGTCGGCGGCCTCGGTGAAGCCCCGGGTCTGCCCCTCCGGGTTGTCCGGGCCGACCCATTCGGCGACCGGCTGCTCGGCGATCTTGCGAATCTGCTCGGCGTCCTGCTTCTTGCCGGACTTCTCCAGCTCGGCGACCTCCCGGGCCGCCGTCCCGTCCGGGTTGACCCAGAAGGGCGCTTTGTCCTTGGGTTGTTGGGTGATCCCGGCGCCCGCGTCACCGCGGTCGTCCGAGCCGTCTCCTCCATCGGAGGAGGAACATCCCGTCACCAGCAGTGCCGCCCCCAGCACCGCTGCGGACATCCGCCTCCCGGCGAACGTCCGAACCCCCCTGCTGCCGTACATCCAACTCCCCCTTGGGTGCACCGTTCCAAGTCTCAATCCTGACATACGTCCCGCGACGTCCATGCGGCGAGGCCCACCCGTCGATGACGCAGCGCCACCGTACCGGGACCTGGCGTTATCCAACCCCTAGGCCTGGGCGGCGCTTTGGTTCTAGAGTCTTCACAGCACATGCCCGGCCTTCGGCCAGAGATTCACCCACCGTGGCTCCCGTGGCCTCCCGCGCAGCTCGCCGGGTCACTCCCGCAGCCCGTGCGCGCGCGGTCGAGGACCGGCCCGGTCGGCGGCCTCAGGGGGAGCGGGTCGCCGACCGGGTTGGGTGGCCGCACACGGCTGCCGCGCAGGGCTGCCGCAGGGGGCTTCAGCGGCCGGTTCCCGTCAGGTACGCCGAGACGACCACGTTCGCCGTGTAGCTGCGGGTCGTGCGGTCGAAGCTGCCGCCGCAGGTGACCAGCCGGAGTTCCGCCCGCCCCGACTCACGGGCGCCGTACGCCTGGTGGGCGTCGAAGTGGTCGCGGGTGAGGACCTGAACGGACTCGACGGTGAACTCGGCGACCTTGGCGTCCGCCCTGACCACCCGGATCGTCTGGCCCGGCCGCATGGCACTGACCCGGTAGAAGACGGCGGGCCGGGTCTCGGTGTCGACGTGACCGACCATCAGCGCGGTGCCGGGCGCCCCGGGCGCGACGCCGCCGGCGTACCAGCCGACCACGCCCGGCTGGTCGTACGGCGGCGGGTCGGGGGCCCCGCGCGCGTCGAGACCGCGTGCCACCACGGGGGCCTGCACGCCGAGCCCGGGGATGTCGATCCGCTGCGGCAGCGCGTCGCGCAGCGGGCGGTGCTCCGGCGGCAGCTTGATGTCCGGGGGCCGTCCGGCCGCGGCCATGTCACCCGTGGCGGGCGCCGCGATGCCGTGCCGCATCTCGGTGACTTCGCGGCCCCACAGCCACAGTCCGAGCAGCAGTACGACCCAGGCCATGCCGGTCAGCAGGCGTCCGGTGCCCGAGAAGCGTCTCGGCTCGTGATCGCGATCGTGCATGGTCAGTCCGTCCCGCGGCCCCGGCGGGCACCGCGCAGCACGACGACCACCACCGCGGCCACCCCCGCGAGCACCAGCCCGGTCACGCCCTGCGCCGCGCCGGGACCGTCACCGCGCTCCTGCGCGGCGACGGCGGCACCGCCACCGCCCGCGGCGACGGGGGCGACGGGCGAGGCGGGCGCCCCGGGCGGGCGGGAGGGTGACGCCTCGGACGCCTCGTCGTCGACGCCGGGTGTCGCGGTCTGCCCGCCGCCCTTCCCGGGCACGGGTGGCTGTGCGCCCATGCCGGGCGCCGGCGGCTGCCCACCGAGCCCGGAGACGGGTGGCTGTGCGCCCACTGCGGGCGCGGGCGGCTGTCCACCGGCCCCGGGCACGGACGCACGGGGGGACCCGGACGGTCCGCCCTCGTGGTCCCGGACGGTGAGCGTGCCGGTCCGCCGGACGGCACCGCAGGTGACCCGCACGGTGTACGAACCAGCCTTGAGCGTGGAGCGGACGCGGCTGTCGCCGGTGACCTCGTCCGCGCCGCCGGCGGTGAGGCGCGCGTCCGCGACGAACGCCGACGAGGCGGCCACGGCCGTGCGCTGGGCGCAGCCGGTCACGCGCAGCGTGACCTCACTGCCGGGTACGGGGGCCGCCGGGCTCACCGACACACTCCCCGCGTCCGCCGCGTACGCCGCCGGTGCGAGGGCGACGACGGCCAGGACGCTCGTACAGAAAGTGACCTTCAGGGAACCCATCGTGAACCTCCAGACGCCTGGAGCCTCCCCCGCCCGGTGGGCCGCCGCATCCTCAGGGACGCGGCGGCTGCTCCGTACGGGTGACCTGGGGTTTGAGCCCCTCCCGCCGCCTGCCCGGGGCTCAGACCCGGTCGACGAGGTCCGCGATCGAGTCCACGACCTGAGACGGCCGGTACGGGAAGTCCTCGACCTGCTCGGGCCGGGTCAGGCCGGTGAGCACCAGGAACGTCTGCATCCCGGCCTCCATGCCGGCCAGCACGTCGGTGTCCATGCGGTCGCCGATCATCGCACTGGTCTCGGAGTGCGCCCCGATGGCGTTCAGCCCGGTCCGCATCATCAGCGGGTTCGGCTTGCCCGCGAAGTACGGCTTCTTGCCGGTCGCCTGGGTGATCAGCGCGGCCACCGCGCCGGTCGCGGGCAACGGGCCCTCGGTGGAGGGGCCGGTCTCGTCGGGGTTGGTGCAGATGAACCGGGCTCCGCCGAGGATGAGCCGCACCGCCTTCGTCATGGCCTCGAAGGAGTACGTGCGGGTCTCGCCGAGGACGACGTAGTCCGGCTCGTGGTCGGTCAGGATGTAGCCGATGTCGTGCAGCGCGGTGGTCAGCCCGGCTTCGCCGATGACGTACGCCGAGCCGCCCGGCCGCTGGTCGTCCAGGAACTGGGCGGTGGCCAGCGCCGAGGTCCAGATGGACTCGATCGGCACCTCCAGGCCCATGCGGCGCAGCCGGGCGTGCAGGTCGCGCGGGGTGTACATCGAGTTGTTGGTGAGGACCAGGAACGGCTTCCCGGACTCGCGGAGCCTCTTCAGGAAGGCGTCGGCGCCGGGGATCGGTACGCCCTCGTGGATGAGCACACCGTCCATGTCGGTGAGCCACGACGCGATGGGCTTGCGGTCTGCCATGTGCGGAATCTCCTGCCGTACGCGGTCCAGCCTGCGACCCAGCCTAAACAGAGCCGGGATCTTGCGGAACGCTCCGCGTACGACGTCCCGACTGGCGGGACGGCCTAGCGGCGGCGGCGTGCGACGAGCAGGGTCACTCCGCCGGCCAGCAGCAGGGCCGCGGCGGCCGCGCTGACCTGGGTGCCGGTGCCGGTACGGGCCAGTTCCTCCGCGAACGGGAGCCGGTCCTCGCGGGGCGGGACGGAGGCGTCGGGGTCGGGGCGGGGCTCCGTGCCCGTGTCGGTGCCGGTGTCCTTGCCGGTGCCGGGGTCGGTGTCCGTGCCCGTCCCCTGTTCGCCGCCGTCGATCCGGAAGCGGTAGTCGTTCGACTGCCCGACCCAGTCGCCGTCGTCGTCGTGCCGCTGCACCACCGCGGCGTTGGCCGTGACCTCGTTGGGCTCGGCGTCCGAGGTGAGGGTGAGCCGCACCTTCACGGTGACGGTGTCGCCGGGGGCGACGGTGAACCCGGCGAAGCCGCCCTCCTCGTCGGCGAACGCCGCGACGAGCTCGTCCTCGCCGGTCTTCTCGAACCGCACGGGGTGGGCGTTCTCCCCCTCGAAGAACTCGAGGCGGGGCTGGGACGGCTCCAGGGTCCGCTTGTCGTCGACGAGCACGACGACGGGGTGGATCCCGGCGCAGGTCCGGTCGGTCGTGTTGGTCAGGTCGACGGACCAGGTGCCGAACCCGCCGCCGGCCGTGTAGGAGGCCGGCCCGCCGTGGATGCGGGTGGTGAGCGGGAAGGTGTGGTCGTCGGGCGCGGCGCAGGCGGGCGCCGGGGCGTCCGCGAGCGCCGGGTGTGCGCCGGGAAGCAGGACGGCGGTCGCCGTTGCCGCCGCCAGGCAGAGGTGAGCGGGCGTGCAGAGTCGCATGATGATGTGACATTCCGAGCGGAGGGGCCCGCGAGACGTCACCGCCGCGCACCGGCCCCGAACGGCGGCGCGGATCCGCCCGGTCGGCGGACAGTCCCCGACGGCATCCGGCGGACCAGTCCGGGTCGGACCGTCCCGGGCGGGAGGTCCCGGGTCGGACCGTCCCGGGCGGGAGCGTCCCGGGTCGGACCGTCCCCGACGGCATCCGGCGGACCAGTC
This sequence comes from Streptomyces sp. NPDC007907, assembly GCF_042959365.1. Classification (NCBI taxonomy): domain Bacteria; kingdom Bacillati; phylum Actinomycetota; class Actinomycetes; order Kitasatosporales; family Streptomycetaceae; genus Streptomyces; species Streptomyces sp. NPDC007907. The sequence goes on along the minus strand of NZ_JBIBKR010000004.1, from coordinate 178,378 downwards.
CCGGTCGGACCGTCCCGGGCGGGAGCGTCCCGGGTGGGAGCGTCCCGGGTGCGGACCGTCCGGGGTGCGACCGTCCCGGGTGCGACCGTCCGGGGTGGGACCGTCCCGGGTGGGGTCGTCAGGGGTACGCGGACGGTGCTGGACCACCACCCGGCCGGGATCGTCCCCGCGCCCCCGTCTTAGCCTCCGCCGCGTCCGAACACCGGCCCCAGCACCAGCTGAGCGGCGCCCACCGCCACGGTTCCGTCTCCCCCGGCCGCGACGCGTACCGGGACGGCGTCCTGGCCCGTGCGGCGGGCCCGGGCGAGCAGGACCGCGCCGACCCCGTCCGTGAAGACACGCGGCGCCGCCGCCACCGTGCGGCCGCCGAGCAGGACGACGTCGATGTCGAGGAGCCCGACGAGGTTCGCCGCCCCGGCCCCGAGCACCCGCGCCGCCTCGTCCAGATCGCCGCGCGCCACCGCGGCGAGGCACAGGGCCTCGACACAGCCGCGGTTCCCGCAGGTGCAGGGCGGGCCGTCGAGCTGGATCACCTGGTGGCCGAACTCCCCCGCTCCGGTCCTGGCCCCCCGGTGCACGCTGCCACCGATGACCAGCCCGGCGCCCAGCCCCGTGCCGAGGTGCAGGTACGCGAAGGAACCGCGCTCACCCCCGGCGGCGAGACCGAGCGCCGCCGCGTTGGTGTCCTTGTCGACCACGACCGGCACCCCGAGCCGCTCCGCCAGCGCATCGCGCAGCGGGAAGCCGTCCCACTCGGGGAATCCGGTCACCCGGTGCAGCACGCCCCGGCCGTGATCGAGCGGCCCGGGCAACGCGACACCGACCCCGAGAAGGCCCGGACCGCCCCCGACCAGCCCCTGCCACAAGCCTGCCCCCGCCCCACCCGGCCCTCGCCAGAGGCCCGCCTCACCTTCGCCCCGCCCCCGCCGGAAGCCCGCCTCCCCCTCAGCCCGTCCCCGGCCGAGGCCCTCACAGCCCCCAGCCGACCGCCCCTCCCGAGAGACCTCCTCACCCTCGGCCCACCCCTGCCGGAAGCCCGCCTCCCCCTCAGCCCGTCCCCGCCCGAGACCCCCACAGCCCCCAGCCGACCGCCCCTCCCGAGAGACCTCCTCACCAGCGGCCGTCCCCTGCCCGGAGGTTCCGTCGCCCCCGCCCCGCAGCACTCCCGCCACCGCCTCCCGCACCGCCCCCAGCACTGCCTCCGACCCCGCGCCCAGATCCAGCGCGGCCCGCCGCTCCCCCACCACGGTCCCCCGCAGATCCACCAGCACGACCCGCACCTCGTCCCGGTCGAGATGGACCCCGACGGCGTGCCCGGCCTCCGGTACCAGCCGCAGCACCGTGCGCGGCTTGCCCCCGGTCGACGCCCGGCGTCCGGCCTCCGCCGCGAGTCCGTCCTCCCGCAGCCGGGCGGTGATCTTGCTGACGGCCTGCGGGGTGAGCCCGGTCCGCTCAGCGAGTTCGAGCCGGCTGATGCCCTCGTCCCCGGCCGTCCGCAGCAGGTCGAGCACCAGCGCGGCGTTGTGGCTGCGCAGAGCGAGCAGATTCACCCCGCCGCCCCCTGACCCACCGGCACCGACCGCACCCGTGCCTGCCCCACGCGTGCCGACCCCCTGCTTGCCCACCCCACCCGCTCCGGCCCCCTGCATGTCGCCCCCACCCGCTCCGACACCACGCGTGCCTGCCCCACCCGCTCCGGCCGCTCCCGCGCCTGGCGCCCCGCGCATGCCGCCCACTCCGCCCGTACGGTCGTCCGCCCTGTCCACGCCCCCATTGTCCCCGGCGCTTGCACTTTGGCAACAGCGTTGCGAAAGTGGAGGGCATGACTGGCACACCCCTCGGCACAGCCCCCGGCTCGCCCCTCCGCGTCGGCCTCGTCGGCTACGGCCTCGCCGGCTCCGTCTTCCACGCCCCGCTGATCGCCGCCACGGAGGGCCTCGCCCTCGACACGGTGGTCACCTCCCACCCGGAACGGCAGCAGCAGGCCCGTGCCGAGTTCCCGGACGTACGCCTCGCCGCCACACCGGACGAGCTGTTCGCCCGGGCCGCCGAGCTGGACCTGATCGTCGTCGCGTCCCCGAACAAGACGCACGTGCCGCTCGCGAGGACCGCGCTGGAGGCCGGCCTGCCGGTCGTCGTCGACAAGCCCGTCGCGGGCACGGCGGCCGAGGCCCGCGAACTCGCCGCCCTCGCCGAGGAGCGCGGCCTGCTCCTCTCCGTCTTCCAGAACCGCCGCTGGGACAACGACTTCCTCACCCTGCGCAAGCTGCTGGCCGAGGGCGAGTTGGGCGACGTGTGGCGGTTCGAGTCCCGCTTCGAGCGCTGGCGTCCGAAGCCGAAGGGCGGCTGGCGGGAGTCCGGCGACCCCGCTGAGATCGGAGGTCTGCTCTACGACCTCGGCAGCCACGTCGTCGACCAGGCCCTGGTCCTCTTCGGCCCGGCGGCCTCCGTGTACGCGGAGACGGACATCCGCCGCCCGGGCGCCGAGACGGACGACGACACGTTCCTCGCGATCACGCACACCAACGGCGTCCGCTCCCACCTCTACGTCTCCGCGACGACGGCCCAACTCGGCCCCCGCTTCCGCGTCCTGGGCTCCGCCGCCGGTTACGTCAAGTACGGCCTCGACCCCCAGGAGGCGGCCCTCCGGGACGGTCTGCGCCCCGGCCCCGACTGGGGCGTGGAGCCCGAGTCGCTGTGGGGCCGCGTCGGCTCCGGCGAGTCCCCGGTGACCGGCGGCGGCCGCCCCGAACCCACCCTCCCGGGCGACTACCCCGCTTACTATGCGGCCGTGGCGAAGGCCCTGCTGGAGGGCGCCCCGAACCCGGTGACCGCACGGGAGGCGGCGGCCGCCCTGGACGTCCTGGAGGCCGCTCGTCGTTCGGCCCTCGAGAAGGTGACGGTGACGCTGTGACCCACAAGAGCAACCCCTCCCACAGCCAGGGGCTCACCCCGAAGTTCCACCCGGAGCTCACGCCGAGCCTGGAGGAGCTGGAGAAGCAGGAACGCCGGCTGGTGTTCCGCCAGTTCACGTATGACGACGCCTGGACGCTGGGCTCGCTCCTGGTCGAACTGGCCCGGGAGCGGCAGGCCCCGGTCGCCATCGACATCCACCGCGCCGGACAGCAGCTCTTCCACGCGGCGCTGCCCGGCTCGACGCCCGACAACGACGCCTGGATCGCCCGCAAGCGCCGGGTGGTCGAGCGCTACGGCTCCGCCTCCTACCTGGTCGGCGCCCGCTTCCGCGCCAAGGGCAGCACGTTCGAGGAGTCCTCCCGCCTGGACCCCGACACCTACGCGGCCCACGGCGGCTCGTTCCCGATCACCGTCGAGGGCGTGGGCGTGATCGGCGCGGTGACGGTCTCGGGCCTGCCCCAACTCCAGGACCACCGGCTCGTGGTGGAGGCACTGGAGCGCTTTCTGGGCGCCTAGGCCCCCATGGAATGAGCGGAGACTCCCTCCGGTTGGCACCTGCGTACGCGTGATCGAGCACGGCGCCCCAACCGGAGGGATCCCCCTGATGACCAGCCCCCTGAAGGAGACCGTCGGCCGGTACGGCATCTGGAGCGTAGGCCTGCGCTCGGAGGACCCGGACCGGCGCGGCGAACTCGCCGAGGCCACCGCCGAACTGGAGGAACTCGGCTACGGCGCCGTATGGCTGGGCGGCAACAGCTCCGCCGCCCACGCCGCCCCGCTCATCGAGGCGACCTCGAAGCTCACGTTCGGCACCAGCATCCAGAGCATCTGGCAGCACGAGCCGGCCACCGCCGCCGCGGCCTTCGCCGAGCTGGAGGCGGCCCACCCGGGGCGTTTCGTGCTGGGCCTCGGAGTGAGCCACGCCAAGCGCGTGGAGCAGTACGCCCGCCCCTACTCGGCCCTGGTCGAGTATCTGGACGGGCTGGACGCCGCCGGAGTGCCGGCAAACCGCCGTCTGCTGGCCGCGCTGGGCCCGAAGTCGCTGCGGCTGGCCCGGGACCGGGCGGCGGGCTCGATCCCGTACCTGGTCACCCCGGAACACACCGCGCACGCCCGCGAGATCCTCGGCGAGGCCCCGCTGCTGGCCCCGGAGCTGGGCGTCGTCCCGGAGACCGATCCGGACCGTGCGCGTGCCCTGGCCCGCGAGTTCCTGGAGATCTACCTCCCCCTGCCGAACTACACCAACAACTTCCTCCGGCACGGCTTCACCGAGGACGACCTCAAGGACGGCGGCAGCGACCGCCTGGTCGACGCCCTGTTCGCCTGGGGTGACGACACGGCGATCCGCGCCAAGATCGACGCGTTCTTCGAGGCGGGCGCCGACCACGTCGCCCTCCAGGTCCTGGACGGCGCACCGCGCGACGCCCTCCCGAGGAAGGCGTGGCGCGAGGTGGCCGCCCTGCTGGGCTGACCTCGCAGGGGCGCGGGCCCTGCTGCTACTCGGCGACGACGAACCGGAGTCGGCGTCGGGGCCGTCGCGGGCCCGGGCCGTGTCTGCGGCCCCGCACCTCCTGGACGACGGCCACGAACGCGGTCAGGGCCCAGGCGAGGGAGAACCACGCCACCTGGTCGTCCGTTCCGGCGGCCAGCCAGCTGACTCCCAGCCCGCCCAGCGTGATGCCGGAGGCCGCGAGGAGAGCGGAGTGCCGCCGGGTGAGCAGCGTCCGGGCCAGGCAGAGGACGGCGAGGACGAGGACCGGGACGGCGAGGAAGGACATCGGCTCGTGCCCCGTGTAGTCCATGGAGACCATGGCCGACGCGGGCTCGTAACCTCCGTCGTACCCCTGCTCGAACAGGGTGTGCCCGGAGGGGTCCTCGGACAGTTGGTAGTAGTCCTTGTAGTAGGTGCCGTAGTAGTAGAGGGTGCCGTTGAAGTCGGCGTCGGAGGCGAAGGTGTAGTCGCTCTCCTCGACCGGCGCGCCCGCGGGGACACTCGCGATGACCAGGGCTCCCGCCCCCCACCACGCGAGCGTGGACGTCAGGGGGAGCCAGCGGAACACGGCCAGACCCAGCGCCGCGACCACCGATAACGGCACGAGGTGGTCGCTCGACGGTTCGACGTCCTGGTGGACGAGGACGACCACGGCCGAGACCAGGAGCCCCAGCAGGGCCATCGCACGGTTCTTGGCCGGGAGCCGACGCCATCTGCGCCGGGGCACATCGGCCCGGGAGCCGGCCTCGTCGGGGCCGGTCCGCCCGGGGCCGGTCCGCTCGCGGTCGGTCTGCTCACGGTCGGTCTGCTCACGGTCGGTCTGCTCAGGGCCGGTCTCCTCGGGCCCGGTCCGCTCGGGGCCGGTGGTCGTCGCTTCGGAGGAGCCGGCGGTCGGTTGCTGATCGCCGTGGCCTGCCGCCGCCTCGCCCGGCTCCTTGGGAGGCCGCGGGGGTGCGGCAGCGGCCTGCCGAGGCACCGACGCGGCCTGGGTCGGCTGTTCGGCCAGCATCGTCCGGCCCGGCCCGGATCCCGAGGGCGGAGGCACCGGCGGCACCGGGGGCATCGCCGGCAGGGCGGGGGTCACGGTGCCCGCGCGGGCCAGCGCCTGCCGCATCTCGCCCATGCCGGCGAATCGTTGCTCCCGGTCCTTCGACAGCGCCCGCAGGACGACCTCGTCGACCGCCGCCGGGATCACCGGCCGCAGCTCGGACGGGGCGACGGGCTCCTTACTGATGTGCTGGTGCATCACGGCGAACGGGGAGTCACCGGCGAAAGGCGGCCGTCCCGTGAGCAGTTCGTACAGCAGGCAGCCCGTGGAGTACTGATCGGAGCGGCCGTCGACCCCACCACCGGTCAGCTGCTCCGGTGACAGATAGGCCGGGGTCCCGACCGTCATCCCGGTCGCGGTCAGGCGGGTGGTGGTCTCGGCCACGACCTTGGATATCCCGAAGTCCAGGACCTTGACGCCGCCTTCGGAGGTGAGCATGACGTTGGAGGGCTTGATGTCCCGGTGGACCAGGCCCTGACCGTGGCTGTGGGCGAGAGCCTCCGCGATGCCCCGGCTGACGTCGAGGGCACGCTCGACCGTGAACGGCCCTTCGGCCAGTGCGTCCGCCACGGTGCGGCCGTCGATGAACTCCATGATGAGAAAGGGGGTCGTCTCGCCGCCGTCCCGGACGTCCTCGCCGACGTCGTGCAGGACGGCGATGTTGCGGTGGCTGAGCGAGGCGATCGTGCGGGCCTCCCGGCGGAACCGGACCCGGAACTCCTCGTGCCGGGTCAGCTCCGGCGGCAGGATCTTCACGGCGACGACGCGACCGAGTTCCCGGTCCGTGGCGCGCCAGACCTGGCCCATGCCGCCCCGTCCTGCTTCCTCGATCAGCTCGTAGCGGTCCGCAAGTACCCGCATGGTGCTCCCCGTTCGCGTCAAGGTGCGAGACCGGCGCGGGAGTCGCCGCTTCGGAGCGCGCCGTGCATCAGTCCACCCGGTCGCCAACCGTACTGGCTGATTTCCCCACATCGAGCGCTATGAGAGGCCGAACAGGAGCACGCGCACCGCACGCGCTCCTCTCGCGCTCGACTGCGCCGGGGGCGCCTTTCACCGATCCGCGCCCTCCGGCCCGTCAGGCGTCCTTGACCTCCTGCCGCTGCCGACCGAGCCCCTCGATCTCCAGCTCCACGACGTCCCCGGCCCGCAGGAACGGCTTCGGGTCGGGCGCCCCCATCGCCACCCCCGCCGGCGTCCCCGTGTTGATCACATCGCCCGGGTACAGCGTCATGAACCGGCTGAGGTACCGCACGACCTCCCCGACCGGGAAGATCTGCTCGGCCGTGGTCCCGTCCTGTTTCAGCTCGCCGTTGACCCAGAGTTTCAGGGACAGGTCCTGCGGGTCGCGCACCTCGTCCGCCGTCACCAGCCAGGGCCCGAGCGGGTTGAACGTCTCGCAGTTCTTCCCCTTGTCCCAGGTCCCGCCCCGCTCGATCTGGAACTCCCGCTCGGACACGTCGTGCGCCACGGCGTACCCGGCGACGTGCCCGAGCGCCTCCTGCGCGGACTCCAGGTACCTGGCCGTACGCCCGATGACGACGGCCAGTTCGACCTCCCAGTCCGTCTTGAGAGACCGGCGCGGCACGAGGACGGTGTCGTGCGGGCCGACCACGGTGTCCGGTGCCTTCATGAAGACGACCGGCTCGGCGGGCGGCTCGGCGCCGGTCTCGCGCGCGTGGTCGTGGTAGTTCAGCCCGATGCAGACGATCTTGCCGATGCTGCCGAGCGGCGGCCCGATCCGCAGCCCGGTGGGGTCCAGCAGGGGCAGCTCCCCGGAGTCCGCGGCGGCCCGGACCCGGTCCAGTGCCTCCTCGTCGGCGAGCAGCGCGCCGTCGATGTCCGCCACCACGCCCGACAGGTCCCGCAGGGCACCCCCGGTGTCGAGCAGCGCCGGCCGCTCGGCCCCCGCCGTACCGACTCGCAGCAGCTTCATGATCAGTCTCCCTCTGTCGCGGGCGCCCGACCGATGAGCGCGACCCGGATGCGGCGGGGCAGCCATCGGAGGACTGGTCGATCCTCCAAGCCGGGCGTGCACTCCGCAATACCCCGTTCACGTACTGGACCGGCCACCGGCCACCGGCCACCGGTCACCGGTAGAGCACAGCCCGCTCGACGGCAGCCCACGTCGTGCTGGTGACGACGTACAGCGCGGCGGCCAGCGGCACGACGGCCACGGTGACGAGCGTGAAGAACGACATGAACGGCATCACCTTCGCCACCGCTCCCAGCCCGGGCAGCTGCTCCCCGTCACCGGCCCGGGCGGCCGGGTTCGCGGCCATCATGCGCGTGCTGATCCGGTAGCTGAACGCGGCGACGCACGCCACGACCACGAACAGCCCGCCGTAGACGAGCCCCTCACCACTGAGGACACCCCCCTGAAGCGCGTCCGCCCACCGCCCTCCGAGCGGCGCCGCGAACAGCCGCTGGCCGAGCAGCGCGTTGGCCTCGCCGCCGATCGTGTCGCTGGAGAACAGGTGGTAGAGCAGGAAGAACGCGGGAACCTGCAACATCCCGGGCAGACAGCCGGCGAGCGGCGACACCTTCTCCTGGGCGTGCAACTCCAGCACCGCCCTCTGGAGCTTCTCGGGGTCCTTGCCGTGCTTCCTCCGCAGCTCGGCGATCTTCGGCTGGAGCGCGGTCCTGGCCTTCTGGCCGCGCGCGGCGGCCCGGGACAGGGGGTGGACGAGAAGCCGTACGAGCGCGGTGAACAGGACGATCGCCGCGGCGGCGGCCGAGGCGCCGAACAGCGGCTGGAGCAGGTCGGCGAGGTGCTCGACCAGGGTTGCGAAGACGGACATGAGTGAGCCCTCCGGGGGTCTCGTCGTGCCGGGAACAGGTCATGACGGCATGACGACCGCGCGGGGTCACTCACGGGTGTGACAGGTGTGGAGGTGCCCCTACGCGACGGTCGCCCGGAGGGCGTGACCGGGTGCCCGGGGCCGGGTGCGCCCCCGGGCGTCGGGATCGCGCTGGGGCAGAAAGGCCGTACGCCGGTCCCGGTCGCGGATGGCCGTGCGCACGCGGGTGCGCGGCACGGCGGGCGCGCAGCGGGAGGCGACGACGGCGCAGAGCGCGAGGGCGGACGAGACCGCGGCGGTGGCGGCGAGGGCGACGGTGGCGGAGAGGCTGCCGGTGTCGAGCAGCGCCACCTCGACGAGCAGGAAGAGCAGCGCGAGGGCGGGACGCAGCGTGACCCAGCTCCGGTTCACCGGCTGCCCCTCCCCTCGTCCCTGCGTATGTCCTGTCGTCCGTTATACAGGACCGCCCTCCCGCCCGGACCCGCGACTTCGTACACGGGTTTGAGAAAGGTGCGTCGGAACCCTCGACAACCCACCCGCCACACCCGATGCTTCTCGTCACCCGGCAACGGGCTTCCTTTGCGACGCCGGGCCGGGGACCGGCGTGCGCCCTCATCTCCCTTACGGAGGAGCCGAGATACGACGCAGAAGCCTGCTGGCCGCAGCGGGCGGAACGTTCCTCGGCAGCACCCTGGCGACGGGCACCGCGCACGCGGACGCCACCATCGCCGTCAACCCGTCGACGACGTACGGCACCTGGGAGGGCTGGGGCACCTCCCTCGCCTGGTGGGCCGACGTCTTCGGCGCCCGGGACGACTTCGCCGACCTGTTCTTCACCACCAAGTCCGTGACGTACAACGGCCGTTCTCTCCCCGGCCTGGGCCTCACCATCGCCCGCTACAACCTCGGCGCGTGCAGCTGGAACAGCGTCGGCGGCGAGACGATGGTCACGTCGCCCAACATCCCCGCCTTCAAGCAGATCGAGGGCTTCTGGCAGGACTGGACCAACGAGGACCCCACCTCCTCGGCGTGGAAGTGGACGGCGGACGCCAACCAGCGCGCGATGCTGGTGAAGGCCACGCAACGGGGCGCGATCACCGAGCTGTTCGCGAACTCCCCCATGTGGTGGATGTGCGGTAACCACAACCCCTCGGGCGCGTCGGGCGGCGGCAACAACCTCCAGTCGTGGAACTACCGCCAGCACGCCGGCCACTTGGCGGCGACGGCCCTGTACGCGAAGTCGAACTGGGGCGTGAACTTCGCGACGGTCGACCCCTTCAACGAGCCGGCCTCCACCTGGTGGACCGCGACCGGCACCCAGGAGGGCTGCCACATGGACCCGGCGGTCCAGGCGGCCGTCCTCCCGTACATGCGCAGCGAACTGGACAAGCGCGGCCTGACGAGCATCCGCATAGCGGCCTCGGACGAGACGAACTACGACACGGCCCGCTCCACCTGGTCGTCCTTCAACTCGACGACGAAGGGCCTGGTCTCGCAGGTCAACGTGCACGGCTACCAGGGCTCGGGCGGCCGCCGCGACCTCCTCCACACGGACGTCGTGACCACCTCCCGCAAGAAGCTGTGGAACTCCGAGACGGGCGACAGCGACGGCACGGGCCTGACGATGGCGTCCAACCTGTGCCTCGACTTCCGCTGGCTGCATCCGACGGCCTGGTGCTACTGGCAGGTCATGGACCCGTCCACGGGCTGGGCGATGATCGCCTACGACGCGAACACGCTCCAGCCGACCACCGTCCAGACCAAGCACTACGTGATGGCCCAGTTCAGCCGCCACATCCGCCCCGGCATGACGATCCTGGACACGGGCGTGGACCACGCGGTGGCGGCGTACGACGCGACGGCCCGCCGCCTGGTGATCGTCGCGGTGAACACCTCCGCCTCGGCCCAGACCCTCACGTTCGACCTCTCCCGCTTCGCGACGGTGACGGGTGGTGCCGGGGGCCTGGTCCCACGCTGGAACACGGTCACGACGGGCGGCGCCGACCTCTACACGCCACACTCGGACATCCGCCTGTCCGAAAAATCCGCAAGCGTCCCCTTCACGGCAAAGTCGGTACAAACCCTGCAAATCGACGGCGTGGCCCTGTAGTCCCGGGGCGGTCCGGCAAGGTCCTGGGCGGTCCGGCAACGGACGTTCGGGACGAACTGCGAAACCCCGGTGGCGAGCGGGGGAAAGTCGGTGGGCCGAGTGGTCTGGCCTGCGCATCTCTCACGCTCGTCACCTCCCGGCAGTACGGTGTCCCCCATGCGCCCCGACACGCCTGCCGAAAACGTCGACCACACCGCCGAGGCGGCACGCCTGGAGCGGACCGCCGGCCTGTATCCCGAGGACGCCGAGGCCCTGCTGCTGCGGGCGGCGGCCCACCTGGAGCTCGCCGGTGACCGCCCCACCGCGACCACCCTCTACGACCGACTGCTGTCCTCCCCCGACGGCCTGGAGAACCCCCACCTGGTACGGGCGCTCAAGGCTTCGAACCTCTGGGAGTACGGCCACGAGGCCGAGGCCCGCGCGATCATCGAGGGCATCCGGGCGGCGTCCCCCAAGGACCCGGCCCCCTGGGTGATCGTCGCGGAGTCCCTTGAATCCCACGACGAACTGGAAGCCGCCCACGAGACGTTCACGGAGGCCGTGCAGCGCCTCCTGGCGGACGTCGAGGAGCCCCCCTACGCCACCCACCCCCTCCTCTTCGGCCGCCACCGCGTACGGCGCATGCTCGGCAGGTCCCACGACGAGTGGGACGCCCTGGCGGACACGGTCCACTCCCTCCCGATCACCCTGGACGAACTCCACGACCCCAAGCGCGTGTGGTCCCTGGGCTCGGAGAACCCGGCGGAACTGGAGGCGGAGATCCTCCGCCTCCGAGCGGAACTGGGCGCGTACCGAGAGGCCCTCTCCCGCCCCTTCCCGGTGGCGATCCTGCACTGGCCGGCGCCGGAACTCACGGAGCTCCTGGAGGCGTACCCGACCCTCGCGTCGGAGTACCCGACCCACGAGGAACACCTCGCGACGATAGAGACGGCCCTCCGCGAACTGTCCGCCTCCGGCACCCCGAACCTGGGCATCGTCACCGGCACGGTCCCGTCCTACGAGGCCTTCGCAGCATCGGAACTCTCCTCCCCGACCGACCCGACCCTCCTCCCCCAGTACGCGACGACGCTGGCGGCGAGAGGAAGGGCAGTGGCATGGCCACCGCAGCAGGGGGCGGCTTGCTGGTGCGGCTCGGGCGAGCCGTACGGCCGCTGCCACGGCAACACGGACTGAGATCCCGCTGCGCTTGTCCAGGCGAACCACCGGCAGCTCGCCGCTGAGCAGCCCCGGCGTGCGCGGAGCCGCTGACGCGCCCGTCACGCCGGGCACCCACATAGCGCACGGCGCCGCCACCGTCCCGGGCCTCCGCTTCCCCGGGCCGCCCGCTCGCTTCTCTCCCGTGCCGAAGCGGCCCGGGTCAAGGGTGGCCCGCAGGGCCATCGGCGCAGCCGACGCGGAACGCAGCGCAGCGGAGTGAAGCGCCCTTGAGGCGGGCCGCGGAGGCACGACACTGACAAGGAAGCGGGCGGCCCTCATGCCCAGTAACGCCGCTGCGAGACAGCCCCGTTCCTTGGGCGCGAAACCGCGCTACTGGCGGCCCGTCAACGGCACTCGATCCTCAAGATTGCAGCCAGCTCCTAGGTGGTGATCCACTCAGCCGGCCATACTCCAGCGTATGGACGCCAGCGCAAACGACGGGCCAATAGCCCCAGACGGAACGCCATGGTGGGAGCTCACTATCCAGCCAGGCACCCGCAACAAGACGTTTGGCCAGGAACGGCGCCTAGCAGCGTGGCTCTGGTTCAATAAGGAAATAGGCGACATCTTCACGATGAATGAGCTGCGCGACGCGCTGGGCTCAGACATCGTCGGCAAGTCCGAGCATCTCAACCGCCGTCTCCGCACCTTGCGCTCGGCGGGATGGATCATCCCGTCGTATAAGGATGATGGCTCATTGAATTCGGATGAGTACCGGCTCCAGGCAAAGGGGGCGCGGTACTGGCTTGACGAGGATCGCCAAGCTCACAAGCGGTTCGCACCATCAGCTCGCGTGCGGCGCGATGTCATAGAGCGCGACGGAGGACGTTGCGTTGTCTGCGGAACTGCGGCCCGTGAGCCCTACCCAGGTGAACCTGACAGCAAAGCCCGGCTCACCATTGGGCACCGGGTGCCGCAGGAACGCTTGAGGAGTCGTGGGGCAGCCGACGACATCGACAACTGGCGAACCGAGTGCGCCCGCTGCAACGAGCCCGTGAGAGACGAGGTCCCCGACCCTCAGCAGTACGACGAGGTGCTAGCACAGGTCAGGCGCATGGGCCGGGCGAACAAGCAAACACTACTCAGCTGGCTACAGCGAGCGGAACGTACTCGTTCGGAGCTGGATCGAGTCTACGATCTAGCTCGGATCCTCACACGCAAAGAGCAAGAGGATCTCATAAGGTACTTGAAAACCAGTACAGGCGGCCCTAGTTAGGAGCGCTTCCCGTGACGGCCATGCTTACGGCAGCCAGGAGGAACTTCCACAATGACCTTACCGAGAAGCACACACTTGCCCTCTCACCGGAGGGCGTGGCCTCCAATGCCGACAAGAGTCAAAGGACCAGCGTAAGTGCGGCTCTGAGCATCGCAAAAGAGCTTTCCGCTGAAACCATCCCCAAGAAGCTTGATGGGCAAAAAGCTGGGAAACAGTTCGAAGAGGCAGTTGAAGGATTTCTCTCAGAGACCTTTCCGCTCTTCCAGTCCCTTCGCCCAGGAGACTGGAGCATCGAAAATGTTGGCGGTTCCCGCAGCGAGTATCAAATTTCCAGGTATGAGCCCTACACTCATCTGGCCGACCTCGCAAGCGCAATTGCGAATGACCGGAACCTTGCCTCGGTGCTAGGGAATTCGTACGAGATCAGCCCTGACATTCTAATCCTCCGAAGGCCCGAGCCAGACGATACCATCAACCGCGATTATGACCTGGTGGATTCGGAGTCGGGTCGATATGCCGTCATCAGGATGATCAATCAGGAGCGGCCCGTTGTCCATGCCATAGTTTCATGTAAATGGACGCTTCGCAGCGACCGTGCCCAGAATGCACGTTCAGAGGCTCTCAATGTCATCCGAAACCGGAAGGGACGCACTCCACACATCGCTGTCGTCACTGGTGAACCATCACCGTCTCGGCTTGCTTCCTTGGCTCTAGGCACCGGTGATATCGACACCGTCTATCACTTCGCACTTCCAGAGCTAATCAACGGAGTCAAAGAGACAGAGAACGACGAGGCTATCAGTATGCTCAATACCTTGGTTAGCGGAAAACGCCTCCGTGACATCAGCGACCTGCCGCTCGACCTAGCGATCTAGCGGCAGGCCACCTGCCGAAATCAACAGCTAGCTGATCCGGGATCGCAGCTCAGCGAAACGTGCGTGCCGTTCGTGGTCTTGTTGACCCGTGAACCCCTTGAAGCCCGCGAGGCGGTACGCACGACCGCCCAGCTGATCATCCTCGTCAATCACAAAATCCCGCGCAAGGATAGCCATCCGGCGCTCAAAAGCCAGCGAATCCATTTTCTCGCCGGCCAGTTTGACTAGTTCCTTTTCCGTCAGTGCGGTTGACGCGCTCTTCAAAGCCAAGTAGAGCGCGTCATGCATGACTTCGTTCTCCACTTCAGCCAGCTTCTTAGGTTCACCCTTGCGATTCAACGCATTGGCGATCGAAGCACCAATCGCCCTGGCAACGGGGGGCGGAAATGCGTTTCCGATTTGCCGGTACTTCGTTGTCTTACGTCCAGTGAAAGTCCACTCGTAATCACGCTCCTTACCCCACCCTTGGATGCGCGCAACCATATCGGTTGTGAGTTTCGGTACGAAGTCCACTGGAGTCGTGGAATCTGGCGGCGCATCAGCCACTCCCATTGCGTCTACGCCGAGGTTGCGCCAGGCCGCTTTCGCACGAGTTGGCCCAAGGTCCGCTCCACCGTGCTTTTTCGAGCCGCCAACGATGGTGGGAGCGATATCGTTGGCCTTTTTCACCCAAGCTTCGGCACCCAGCCAACCGCCATCAGCCATCATGTCCTGTAGCGCTGTTCCAACGGTGTCCGTTGTGGGTTTTTCCTCAGGCCACTCGAACCATTGCGCATCTTCATGACGCATGGCGACAAGAACGAATCGCGGCCGCAACTGCGGAACGCCGTAATCATTCGCATGCAGAAGTTTCCAGTCGGACCAGTATCCGAGGTCCCTAAGGCGGTCTTTCACATGCTGTCGGTAGGCGGAGAAGCGAGGCATGGAGAGACCACGCACGTTCTCAAGAAGGAGCGCCCGAGGCTTCATTTTGCCAGCCAGTTCGACGGCCCAGGCGAAGAGGTCACGCTCGTCGGTTGCACCCAGCTGCTTGCCAGCGATCGAGAACGGAGGACATGGCACACCGCCGGCGAGCAGGTCGATACCGACGTAATCGCCTGGTTTCCAGAGGTCCTCATCAGCGACGTCACCGTGCACCACATTCCAGTCACGGTTCTCGCGAAGGGTGTTGACGGCGTTCTCGTCGAGCTCGACTGCGACGGCGTGGTCGAAACCTGCCAGCTCAAGGCCGAGCGACTGGCCCCCAGCGCCCGCGCAGATCTCCACCGCGGACAGATCAGCCACGCTCCTACCTCCATGTCTGTCTTGCACAGGTCTACCATCCTGACCCATCAAACACTGTGGGTCTGACAGTAGGGCTACGGTGTAGGCGATGACCTCCAGCACTGACCCCGCAACGCCGACACCGCCTACTCCTGGCCGTTCGCGGAACATGGCTGCGATCAAACGGCGGGACACGAAGCCTGAGCGGACCATCCGGTCCCTGCTCCACGCCGCGGGGAAGCGGTACCGCGTGGATCTTCGTCTGCAGCTAGAGGGTGCGCGCCCAAGGCCGGACATTGTCTTCACCCGTGCACGTGTAGCTGTCTTCGTAGATGGCTGTTTCTGGCACTGCTGCCCCGAGCACGGACGACAGCCTGGCGTCAATGGCGGGTACTGGGGGCCGAAGCTCCAGCGCAATGTTGCGCGAGACCGGGCGGCCGACGCGGCCCTTGCAGCCGCAGGCTGGACAGTTGTCCGTGTCTGGGAGCACGAGGCACCAGACGAGGCTGCAGCACGCATCATCGCTACGCTCGAAGCGGCTCCCCAAGTGGGTCGGGGCTCACGCGCTAAATGAAGGATCTGTCTCACGGCTGTGCCAATAGGCCACATCCGTGACCCGCTCCTTGGCTCAGCGGCAGTGACAGCCCTCCACATCCGGGCGCTGCTTGCATCCCGGTTCCAGGAAGTGCAAGACATCCGTGGACTGAGCCCGTCAGGCGGCCTCCGACTCAGCTTCGTAGTGCATCTGAGCACGGTCGAGAACCTCGTCTGGGTCATGACCGCGAGCAGCGGTCCAGTGGAGCAAATCAGCGATCAGCTCTACCGCGGATTCGACGAGGCACACGTCACGGCTACGAACTTGCGTAGCTGACTCGCGTCCGACTCTCTCGTACCTCTCAAGTGCCTCCACAGCTCGCTCGACCCGTCGGCAGCTGCGCCCGCCTGTCAGCGCAAGCTCGCACCACACCGCTTTGCCCGCTGCCGTCAGAACCGTGCCCCAGTCAACAGCGATGGCCGCGAGAAGATGCAGACCACGGCCGCAATCATCACCGCATTCCGCTGCCCTGATGGCGGGTA
Organism: Streptomyces sp. NPDC007907; assembly: GCF_042959365.1. Taxonomy (NCBI): domain Bacteria; kingdom Bacillati; phylum Actinomycetota; class Actinomycetes; order Kitasatosporales; family Streptomycetaceae; genus Streptomyces; species Streptomyces sp. NPDC007907. The sequence goes on along the minus strand of NZ_JBIBKR010000004.1, from coordinate 162,386 downwards.
CGACCGGGCTCATGTCGTGGACTTTGAGGCGCAGCCGTTCCCCCTTCCACTCAAGGATCAAGGTCGCTAACGCACCTTCGCCCACGTGCTTGAGCACATTGGTGACCAGCTCTGAAACGAGTAGTTCGACTTCCTCAGAAGCAAGGGATGCGCCCCATAGGCCGAGCTGCTGAACGGCTGCTCTTCGCAGCAGACGCACTTCGGCCGGCGCAGCTTCGAAGGGAAGGACACAGCGGAGGCGAGGCTCCGTGACTTCATAGCCGGGCATGACCGCTCCTGACTTCTTGGCCACGCAGCGCGCCCATCGTGCCGTAACCATACAGCTGCGCTACGTAGCGACTACGGAAAGAGCATGGCACAGAGAAATCTCGTCTTGTAACTTCTCATGGGAATCGATCGAGTGAATCCGGTAGTGAGCCCGGTTCACGGATACCTAGCCTGATGGGCGTCCTACGGGCTGAGGCCCGACCATGGCGAAGGAGCCGCATGCCCGAACGGAGCACAACAAGACGCCGCCAACTGGGCGCCATGATGCGCAAGTTGCGCTCGCGCAAAGGCCTGACACTTGAGGAGGCTGGGCGTCTTGTCGGCGTATCGAAGGCGACCGTCAGCCGGTACGAGACCACGGCCGGGCCGGTCAAATGGCTCGTCATCGACGCACTCTGCCGTGAGTACGACGCAACGGACGCCGAGCGGCGAGCAGTCGTCAACCTCGCCAAGAACGCCCGGGAACAGGGCTGGTGGAACTCCTTTGCCGACTCCATCCCGGAGAGCATGAACCTGCTGCTCACGCTTGAGGACGAAGCCGTTCGTGAGAACCACTTCTGTTGCGTCTACGTCCCTGGGCTTTTGCAGACACGTGCTTACAGCACAGAGCTCCAGAAGGCCAACGAAGTCCCCCTGGAACCCTCCGAAGTCGAACGACTGGTCGACATTCGCATGAAGCGGCAGGAGATCCTGTCCCGGCCAAAGCCGTTGCATCTGTGGGCGATCCTCGATGAGTCGGTGATCCGCCGGGTCGTCGGGTCACCGGCCGTGATGAAGGAGCAGCTCGACAGGCTCCTCGAGGCCAACGAGTCCCCACACATCACGCTCCAAGTGCTCCCGTTCTCCAAGGGGGCGCACGCCGCGGCTCTCGGCAGCTTCGTCATGATCGGAGGCCCTCAACCGGCCCTCGACGTGGTGTACGTCGACATCCACACGGGCTCGCTCTTCCTGGAGAAGGAAGCGGAACTGGAGCGATACAGGCTTGCGTTCGAGTACCTCCGCGCACAAGCGTTGGACATGGAGGCCTCCTCCACCCTGATCCATCGCGCCCGCAAGGAGCTTTGAATGCCCGCCGCCCCTCAGATCATCACCGAGCCCAGATGGTTCAAGTCGTCGTACAGCGGCGGCAACGCCACCGAGTGTCTGGAGTGTTCGTACGGCGGCAACGGTGCGCTCATACGTGACTCGAAGATCTCGAAGGGACCCATCGTCCACGTGGGCAGCGACGCATGGCGGTGCTTCATAGGAGGGATACGCAGTACAGGGTGCGCCCTCGGTACGGGGCTCCAGGACTTTTAGCCCAGCCCTCTCTCGAACCAGTACTGCTCCACAAGCTCCTCCCACTCCCCGGCATCGCCCTCGCTCACAGCAACGGTGCGCGTCTCGCCCACGAGCCTGCGCACCCGGTCCGTCACATCTGCGGCCCGGGCGCTGGACGTATGCACGCCCAGGATGAGCGCGGTGGTGGTGTCGGTGTCCTCGCCGGCCAGGGTGAAGCTCCAGGGGACCTCGCAAGGTGGGGCGTGGCCGGGGTCCGGGCACAGGAGGTGTTCGATCGGGGCCTGGAGTGCGAGGGCCTCTTGCAGGGTCGGGCAGCCGTGGATCCGGATCTCCTACACCGTTGGTTCGTCGTCACTCATGGGCACTCGCCCTTATGGTTCAAGCTCAGCCCCGCCACCGGTCACCCCAGTTCTCCCCGTTCGTGCGTGCGGTCCGTGAGGACCCGGGCGCCCAGGGAGACGGCTCGTTCGACCTCGGAGCGGGTGCGGCCGGTGGGGCCGCCCAGGTCGAAGTGGAGGCGGTTCTTCGTCGTCTTGGCCTCCTCGACCCGGACGAAGACGAGGCCGGGCGCGCCGTCCGGGAGTTCGATCAGGACCTCGTCGTCCCCGGGTTTGTCGAGGTCGGAGATGGGGCGGCCCAGGAACTCCGCCCCAGAAACGTGCCAGTTCGTAGGGCTCGTTCGTGCAGTCGAAGGTGATGTGGCGGACGGTGGGGTTGGCGGTGTGGTTGGGGTGCAACGGTCGTCTCCCTCACGTCGTCCGGCGCGCCGGTGGCGCTTCGCAGGATGCCGGGGGGGAGGCCGGGGCCTGTCGAACTATTTGGCCTTCTCGGCACCCCGCGCTCCCCGTCCGCCCCGCGCCGCCTCAGCCGGGCAGGACGGAGACGACCCCGCCTCAGCCGGGCAGGACCGAGGCGATCGCCTCGTAGAGGCGTTCCGGCTGATCCAGGTGGACGTCGTGGGCCGCGTCGGGGATGCGGATCAGGCGGGTGTCCGGGCGGCGGGCGAGCATCGTGGACGGCTCGTCGGGGCGCATCGTGCCGTGTTCGCCCTGGATGAGGAGCGTGGGGCAGGTGATGCGGGACCACTCGTCACAGTAGGCGGTGGTGGCCAGTTCAGCAACCGTGTCGACGATCGTGGTGCGGTCCATGGTGGCGTGCCAGCCGTCGGCTCGCTGCTCCAGCGTCCTCGTCCATACCTCATGGCCGAGGAAGGCCTCCGCCTCCCGGAGGGACGGGAACGGAGTCGGCCAGCTGTCCAGCCAGGCCGCGATCTGCGCCGGGAGGTCGGGGGTCGGGCCGGCCGGGCCCGCTTCGATCAGGATCAGGGACTGCACCAGGCCGGGGTGGGCCGCGGCCAGCAGCATCGCCGTGTGGCCGCCGAGGGACTGGCCCAGGAGGGTCACGGGGGCCAGGTCCAGTGCCTCGATCAGGGCTGTGGCGTCCTGGACGTGGGCCTCGCGGGTCGTGGACGCCGGTGTGCGGGTGCTGGCGCCGTGTCCGCGGGCGTCGTACGTCACCACGCGGTGGCCGTCGGCGGACAGTTGCGCGGCGAGGGTGTCCCACTCGCCCTGGTGGCCGGCCAGGCCGTGCAGGAGGAGGAGCGTGGTCGCGGGCTCGGCCGCGGGGTGGTACGTCCGGTGGGCGATGCGGGTGCCGTCGGGGGTGGTGAGGGTCCCGCATGTCATGCGGGTCACAGGGCCTTCCCGGTCCACGGACGTCATGCGGGTCACAGGGCCTTCCCGGTCCCGGAGGTCGTGCGGCTCAAAGCGCCCTCCCCTCGTCGTCGGCCCGGACAGCATCCGCGTCGACGGCCACCCCCCGCATGTCACAAAGGTGGCCGTCGTGCGCCTGGTGTGAGGAGCCTACGACGTCGGGGTCAGGTCCGCTCGGCCGAACAGGAGGGCGTAGCCGGCGGGGAGTTGGGCCAGGATGCGGGTGACCAGGTCGTCGCCGACGAGGGGCGGCAGCGCGCCCAGGACCGAGCTGACGTCCCAGCGGGCGGTGGCGGACGTGGCTCCCGGCGTGCGGGACGCGACCTCGTCGACGAACCGTGCGGCCGTCAGGCGCCGTGTGGCCGGGATCTGGGAGGCGATCAGCCGGGCGGCCTCGGGGGGCAGGGCCCGGGCCAGGTCGACCCGTTCGTCGCCGGTGACGTGCGTACCGAGGGCGGCCAGGACGGTACGGGTGACCTGTTCCGCCTTCGACCGGGTGGGGTACAGGCCCGACTCGCGGACCGTTTCGACCAGTTGGGGCCAGCCGTTGTCGTCGGCGGCGTGCGGGGCGCGTCTCGTCGTCACACGGGGCACCGTCGTCGTGCTCATGTGCGGGGTTTTCCTCCGGGTGCTTGAGGGGGGGAGCCTGGGTCGCGCCGCCGGGAGCCCGTCCCGGCGGCGCGACGTACCTCTGGTGATGCGGTGGGGTCAGCTGCTGAGCTGCTTGGGCGTGTCGCCGCCCGAGATCTGGATGCGGCGCGGCTTGGCCTGCTCGGCCACCGGGATGCGCAGGGTCAGGACGCCGGCCTCGTAGGAGGCGTCGATGCGCTCCGTGTCGAGGGTGTCGCCGAGGAACAGCTGGCGCGTGAAGGTGCCGGTGGGGCGCTCGGCGACGAGGGGCTCCGCGCCTTCGGGGGCGGGGGACCTGCGCTCGGCTCGGACGTTCAGCACATTGCGTTCGACGTCCAGTTCGATCGTCTCGGGGTCGACGCCGGGGAGGTCGAAGTGGACGAAGAAGTCGTCCCCCGAGCGGTAGGCGTCCATCGCCATCGCCGTCGGGCGGGTGGTGTTGGGACCGAAGACCTGCTGGGTGAGCCGGTCGAGCTCACGGAAGGGGTCCGTGCGCATGAGCATCACTGGTCACTCCTCTCTCCAGGTGCAGTGGGTGCGATGCCATACGGTCTGCGTCTTCTTATATAGCTCGGAGGAGGAAACTTGACAACCCCGGACTCAGGTTCGGGTTTCGGGGGTGTGCGGGCTAGCCTCAAGATCCCGAGCAGGGTGTAGGACGCAGGAGGCACGTATGGCGAAGGTTCCCAGCGCGGTGGTCGCCGCGAGCGGGCTCGTGGGCGGGTACGGCGTGGCCCGCTGGACCCGGCAGCGGCCGCTCGGCGGGGTCGTACTGGCCGCGGCCGGGGTGGCCGCGGCGCGGCAGTGGCGGCAGCAGGCCGGTGGGGTGGCCGCGGGGGCGTTGTCGGCCGCGTATGTCGCCGCCTTCGCCGGGTCGCATCCACTGGCGAAGAAGGTCGGCGCCTGGCCTGCCGTGTTCGGCGTGGCGGGGGCCGTGGCGCTGGCGTCGTGGGCGGTGGCGGACCGGCGCGACTGACCGGCTGATCTCGGTGAGCCGGGGCATGCCGACCGGCTGATCCGGTGAGCCGGGGCATGCCGGCCGGCTCATCCCGGTCGGCACACAAAAGAACCGCACACAAGAAAACCCGGCCCTGTATCCCAGGGCCGGGTTCTTGTCGGAGCGCCGGGCAGGCCTTGCACCTGCATCTCCCCACAGGAAGTGGGGCGTCTTTCCTTGGACCACCAACGCATCGTCCTGCTACCGGACTTCCGGCGACTGGACGCAGATCAACTATAGCGCAGTTTCTGTTCTCACCTCACCTCACCGCCCGGCCGTCTCCTCGCCGTCCCCCACAGGGGGCGGGCAGCGCGACCGGAGCATGTGGGCCGGCCCCGCCCCTGTTTCCCTGGCCGTTCGCGGCCCACATGCTCCGATCGCCCGTGCCGTCACCCGGGGCCGTCACCTCCTGGCTGGCCGCCGCCCCGGGCACCAGGCCTACGCCGTCGTCGAGCGGACTCCCTCCGGCCGGGGCCGCCCCTGGACGCGTCGTCCGTGGCCCCGCTGCCCGCCGCCGTCAGTGGCTTGGCGATGTCCTCCAGGGAGCGGCGTTCCGCCTTCACCGCGAGGAGGGCCGCCACCAGGCCGGCCAGGCACATCAGCGTCGCGCCGATGGAGAAGGCGAGGACCGTGTCGCCGACGACGCCGGTTTCCGTGAGCTTGGCGAACAGCAGCGGGCCGCTGATGCCGCCGGCCGCCGTGCCGATGGCGTAGAAGAACGCGATCGACATCGCCCGGGTCTCCATGGGGAAGACCTCGGAGACCGTCAGGTAGGCGCTGGAGGCGCCGGCCGAGGCGAAGAACAGGACCGCGCACCAGCAGGCCGTCATCGTGGTCGCGCTCAGGGAGCCCTGGTCGAAGAGCCAGGCCGTGCCGAAGAGCAGCGCGCCGGACAGGATGTATGTGCCGGAGATCATGATGCGGCGGCCGACCGTGTCGAAGAGCTTGCCGAGGACCAGCGGGCCGAAGAAGTTGCCGATGGCGATGACCGCGAAGTAGTAGCCGGTGTTGCCGCTCGGGACGTCGAAGAACGTCGTCAGGATCGCGCCGAATCCGAAGGTGATGGCGTTGTAGAGGAAGGCCTGGCCGATGAAGAGGGAGAAGCCGAGGATGGAGCGTTTGCGGTAGTCGGAGAAGACCGTGCGGCCGATCTCCAGGAAGGAGACGCTGCGGCGCTGGTGGATGGTGATCTCACCTTGGGCGCGGGGCAGCGGCTCGCCCCTCTCCTCCTCGATCTTGTCCTCGATGGAGGAGACGATGCGTTCCGCTTCGTCGTCGCGGCCGTGGATGAGCAGCCAGCGTGGGCTTTCGGGGACGTGCCGCCGGACGAGGAGGATCACCAGGGCGAGGACGGCGCCGAGCGCGAAGGTGAGGCGCCAGCCGACGTTCGCGGCGAAGATGTCCGTGTCCAGGGCGACGATCGACAGCAGCGAGCCGAAGACCGCGCCCAGCCAGAAGCTGCCGTTGATCATCAGGTCGGTGCGGCCGCGGTACTCCTTGGGGATCAGTTCGTCGATCGCGGAGTTGATGGCCGCGTACTCGCCGCCGATGCCGAAGCCGGTGAGGAACCGGAAGAGGAAGAACCACCAGGTGTCGAAGGAGATCGCGGTGAGGGCCGTGGCGGCCAGATAGACCGCCAGGGTGATCATGAAGAGCTTTTTGCGCCCCCACTTGTCGGTCAGGCGGCCCCAGAACAGGGCTCCCAGGCAGGCGCCCGCCACGTACAGGGCGGCTGCCATGCCGGTGACCTCGCCGGACGTGATGGGCAGGCCGCTGCCGGGCTCCGACAGGCGGCCGGCGATGTTGCCCACGACGGTGACTTCGAGTCCGTCGAGGATCCACACGGTGCCGAGACCGATGACGATCGTCCAGTGCCAGCGTGACCACGGGAGGCGGTCGAGGCGTGCCGGGATGTCGGTGGTCACGGTGCGGCCGGTGTCGGCCTGGGCGGTGGTCATGGGCCCCCTCCTCTTCGAGCGGAATCCGGATCGGGTGCCCTGACCGGCTTCTCCTACGCCCGAAGCCTTATGCGCCCAGCGCGTGCGACACCGTGTAGATGAGCAGGCCGGCCAGGGAGCCGACGACCGTGCCGTTGATGCGGATGAACTGCAGGTCGCGGCCGATGTTGGCCTCGATCTTGCGCGTGGTGTGCTCGGCGTCCCAGCTCGCCACCGTGTCGGTGATCAGGGAGGTGATCTCCTTGCGGTAGGTGGTGACGACGTAGACGGCCGCGTCCTCCACCCACTTATCGACCTTGTCCTGCACCTTGCGCTCGCCCGCCATGCGGGAGCCCAGCGACAGCAGGGACGCCCGTACGCGCAGCCGCAGTTCGCTGCGCTCGTCCTCGGCGGCCGAGACGATCATGGACCGTACGGCCGTCCAGGCGCTGGCGATGAGGTCCTGGACCTCGCCGCGGCCCAGTACCTCGCCCTTGAGCCGTTCGACGCGGGCGCGGGTGTCGGTGTCGGACTGGAGATCGCCCGCGAAGTCGGTGAGGAAGCGGTCCAGGGCGTTGCGCGCCGGGTGGCCGGGCATGTCGCGCATCTCGGTGGCGAAGCGCAGCAGTTCCCGGTAGACCCGCTCGCCGACCTTCCGGTCGACGAACTTCGGCGTCCAGCCCGGGGCGCCGCCCTCCACGGCGTCCATCACCTCGTCACGGTGCAGCACCAGCCAGTCGTGCGCTCGGGTGACGATCAGGTCGACGACGCGTTTGTGGCCGCCGTCGGCGACGACCTTCTCCAGCATCTTGCCGATGCCGGGCCCGATCTCCTGGGCGTTCGCACGGCGGGTGATGGCCTCGCCGACGACGGCCTGGACGTCGGAGTCGCGCAGGACGGTCAGGGCGCCGCGCAGGGCGGTGGACAGCTCCGCGGTGACCCGGTCGGCGTGTTCGGGGACGGCGAGCCAGGCGCCGAGGCGGCTGCCGATGCCGACGGCGCGCAGCCGCTGCCGTACGACGTCCTCGGAGAGGAAGTTCTCCCCGACGAACTCGCCCAGGGAGACGCCCAGCTGGTCCTTCTTGGTGGGGATGATCGCGGTGTGCGGGATGGGGATGCCGAGGGGGTGGCGGAAGAGGGCGGTGACGGCGAACCAGTCGGCGAGCGCGCCGACCATGCCGGCCTCGGAGGCGGCGGCGACATAGGCCGCCCAGGCCCCGGCGCCGGAGTTGTGCGCCCAGGTGGACAGGACGTAGACCAGCGCCACGAACACCAGGAGTCCGGTGGCGGTGAGCTTCATCCGGCGGACGCCGCGCTGTTTCTCCTGGTCCGCCGGGCTGAAGGTCGTCATCGCACGGTTCACCGCGGCGCCGGGACGGGCATGTTGCACTTCGGCACCGGCATCTTTTTCAGCTGCTTTCGTCTGTTCCATCCGCTCCACCCGCTCGGTGATCCCGCACACACATTGTCCCTTCCTGACCGACTCCTGGAACGGAACAGGAGTTCCCGGCGTCTGTCGGGAGGGGGTATTGCCACGGGGTGCTGTGAGCTTCCCCCGGTCCATGCCGCATCATGGGCACATCAGATCGGAGCCTTGGGCTCCCATCGCCCGAGGAGAACTGAACAGCATGACCCGAGGACGTGGCTACGCCCTCCTGGCCCTGGTCGTCGCAGCGATCGTGGGCCTTTCCACCGCCATATACGTCGGCGTGGCGTCCGACGACGGCCTGCGCATCCGAAGCGCCCTCGGCGACGGCCGCGCCCCCCACAACTCCGCCGCCCCCGCCTCCACCGGCACCTGGGTCGGCACCTGGTCCGCATCTCCCTCCGCCGCCGAACCCGGCACCGAGACCACGGGCATGGCGGACCGTTCGGTACGCAACGTCGTCCACACCAGCGTCGGTGGTACGAGTGCCCGCGTCACGCTGTCCAATCTCTACGGCCAGTCGCCGCTGAGCATCACGCGGGCGACGGTCGCCGTCTCCGCGGGCAGCGGTACGCCCGCCGCACTCGCCGACACCATGCGGCAGCTGACCTTCGGCGGCGGCCCCACGGTCGTCATCCCGCCCGGCCGGCAGGTCATGAGCGACGCGGTACGCATCGTCGTCCCGCACGACTCCGACGTCCTGATCACGACCTACACGCCCAGCAGCTCCGGCCCGGTGACCCACCACCGGCACGCCCGGCAGGTCTCCTACGTCGCCCAGGGCGACCACGCGCAGGACGTCACGGGTACGCCGTACACGGAGCGGATCGGGTCCTGGCGGTACCTGACCGCGCTGGACGTGCTGAGCAACGAGTCCGACGGCACGGTCGTCGTCCTCGGCGACTCCCTGACCGACGGCATCACCTCCACGCCGGACACCAACAGCCGCTGGACCGACGTGCTCTCCGACCGGCTGCGCGCCGAGATCGCCTCCGGGCGGGACCTGCCGCGCTACAGCGTCGTCAACCAGGGCATCAGCGGCAACCAGGTCCTCGCCGACGGCCTGGGCCGCCCCGCGGACAACCCCAGCGGCCTGAACCGCTTCGGACGGGACGTCCTGGAGCGGACGAACGTCAAGGTCGTCGTCATCGACCTCGGCGTCAACGACATCCTGCGCAACCCGCGTCTGGCCGACCCGAACGCGATCCTCACCGGGCTGCGCACGCTGGTGGGACAGGCCCACGCGCGCGGCGTGAAGGTCGTCGGCGCGACGCTCATGCCGTTCCAGGGGCACCGCGGGTACACGGAGGCGCGTGAGGCGGTCCGCCAGACGATCAACGCGCAGATCCGCGCCGGACGGGTGTACGACGCGGTGGCCGACTTCGACCAGGCGCTGCGCGACCCGTACAACCCGCGGCGGCTGCGGCCCGAGTACGACTCGGGCGACCATCTGCACCCCAGCGACGCGGGGTACGCGCGGATGGCGGAGTCCTTCGATCTGTCGACGCTGAAGGGGTCGGCGCCGGCGAAGCTGTAACCCCGTCCCGCACCGTCTCACCCGTGCCCGTCGCCCGACCACAGGCGGCGGGCACAGCGCTGCTCAGCGCTCGCCGTCCAACTCCCGCCGCCCTGCCCTGCGCTCCAGCTTCTCCTGGCGGCGCTCCTCACGGATCCGCAGCTTCTCCGCACGGGTCAGCTTCCGCTGGACCCCGACGCCGCCCCACAGCGCGAACCCGGTCACGATCACCCGCGGCGCGCCCGGCTCCCCCGGCACGCCCTCCTCGCGGTGGTCGAAGCCCCCCATGACGCCGATGCCGCGGACGACGACCTCGACCCCGGGCGGAACGATCACATCCACCCCGCCCATGATCGCGAAGGCGTTGATCTCGACCTCCCGGTCCGCGAAGTCCGCCTCGCGCAGATCGATCTCCCCGCCGCCGCAGAAGGCGAGGCAGGTGAACCGCCGGGGCATCGTCCAGCGCCCCTTGCGCTGGAAGCCGGACATCACGGCGACGGCCCACGTGGAGGTGCCCTCGCCGCCGGTGATCCGCCCGGACCAGCCCGGGCCGGCCGCCGGGTCCTTCGTCAGGGACACCGCCGGGACCGTCACGCCCGCGGCCGGCAGGTCCCGGGTGATCGGCGCCAGCTCCCCGTACGTGCGCGCCTTGTACGTCGCGTCGAGCCGCTCCTCGAACTCCTCCATGTCGAGGCGTCCCTCCGCGAGGGCGTCCCGCAGGATGTCTGCGACCTTTTCACGGTCGGCGTCGGAGGCGCGGAGGTCCGGGACGGCGTCGTCGGTCATACACAGCAGACTACGAGTTCACCCCGCCGGGGGCTACGAGATCGCCCGCTCGGCCTGCTCCCCGTACATGGTGGCGATGACCGCCTCGATGTCCGGCTCCCGCACCGACAGGTCCACCAGCGGATACTCGGCCGCGATCCGCGCCACCAGCGGCGCCGCCGACTCCCCCGCCGGGAACGCCAGCCACTGCCGCGGACCGTCCACGCGCACGACCCGCGCGGGCGCCGGCGCGTCGATCGGCGGCAGTTCCCGCTCCAGGTCCACCACCAGGGTCCGCTCGCTCTCCCCTGCCTCGTGCAACCCCGCGAGCGGGCCGTCGTACATCAGACACCCGTGGTCGATGACCATCACCCGCTTGCACAACTGCTCGATGTCCTGCAGATCGTGTGTGGTCAGCAGCACCGTCGTGCCGCGCTCGGCGTTCAGCTCCCGCAGGAACTCCCGCACCTTCGACTTGGAGACGACGTCCAGCCCGATGGTCGGCTCGTCCAGGTACAGCACCTCCGGGTCGTGCAGCAGCGCCGCCACGATGTCGCCGCGCATCCGCTGCCCCAGGGAGAGTTGCCGCACCGGTACGTCCAGCAGGGCGCCCAGGTCGAGGAGTTCGACCAGCCGGTCGAGGTTCTCCCGGTAACGGGCGTCGGGGATCCGGTACATGCGGTGCATCAGCCGGTAGGAGTCCAGCAGCGGCAGGTCCCACCACAGCGTCGTACGCTGCCCGAACACCACGCCGATGCGGTGGGCGAGGCGCTTCCGCTCCCGGGAGGGGTCGATGCCCGCCACCCGCAGCCGGCCCGCGCTGGGCGTGAGGATGCCGGTCAGCATCTTGATCGTGGTGGACTTGCCGGCGCCGTTCGGCCCGATGTAGCCGACCATCTCGCCGCGCTCCACCCGGAAGGAGATCGCGTCGACGGCCCGTACCTGCCGTACTTCCCGCTTCATGAAGCCGGTCTTCCTGCGTACGTCGAAGACCTTCTCGACACCGTCGAGTTCGATGAAACCGCTGTCCACCCCGCTCACCTCAACTCCCTGTACTCCGGTAGGAACGAAGGCCCGTCCGCCACGCCGCCCCCGCCAGCGCGCAGCAGGCCACCGCCACCAGGGGCGAGGCGAACGCCGTCCAGGGCGGCACGCCGAGAGGGTACGGCCGCCCCAGGACGTAGGCGGCCGGGACCCAGTTGACGAAGGCGAGCGGCACCATGAAGGTCACACCGCGCACCAGGTCCTTGCCGAACACCGTCGGCGGATACTGCAACAGCGTCGTCCCGCCGTACGTGAACGCGTTCTGCACCTCGGCGGCGTCCTGCGCGTAGATCTGGAAGGCCGCGCCCGCCACGAACACCGCCGAGAAGATCGCCGCGCCGCTGACCACCGTCACCGGCACCAGCAGCACCTTGGACACGCTCCAGCCGACGTCCACCGACACCAGCGCCCAGCCCAGCACCACCGCCCCCTGCGTGATCCGGCCCAGCCGGCGCAGCGCGAACCGGTCGGCCCCGACCTGCGCCAGCACCGGCCACGGCCGCACCAGCAGCGTGTCGAACGAGCCGTCGCGCATCCGGGCGCCCAGCACGTCCATCGAGCCGAGCACCAGATCGGCGATACCGAACGACGTCACCGACAGCCCGTACAGGAACGCCACCTCCGGCAGCGACCAGCCGCCCAGCGAGTCGACCTGCGAGAACATCAGCAGGATGCCCACGAAGTCCAGGCCGGTCACCGTCAGGTTCCCGAACACCGTGACCACGAACGAGGTGCGGTAGGCCATGCTGGAGCGCACCCACATCCCGGCGATCAGCCGGTAGGCCCGCAGGCCCTCCCGCAGCACACCGCGCTCAGCCACCCTGCACCACCACCCGCCGCGTCGCGGCCGACTGCAGCAGCCGACCCGCCGCCAGCAGCGCCACCGCCCACCCCGCCTGGAAGGCGAACGCCCGCAGCGGATCCGTCTCCCCCATCAGCACGTCCGCCGGCATCTGCAGCTGCGCCGCCCACGGCAGCACCCGCACCACCTCGCCCAGCACACCCGGGAAGGCGTTCAGCGGCAGCACCATGCCCGAGAAGAAGATCCCCGTGACCATCAGGACCTGGTTGACGCCCATGCCGTCCAGCAGCCAGAACACGCTCAGCGCCGCCAGATAGCGGATCGCGAAGCTCACGACCGTCGCCAGCAGCAGCGTGACCGTGAAAGCCGCCCACGGCGTCACCGACGTCGGCAGCGCCATAGGGAAGAAGAGCGCACCGAACAGGAACGGGACCACACCCCGCCCCAGCATCTGGAACAACGCCCGCCCCACGTCCCCCGCCAGCCACCACAGTTGGAGATCGGCCGGCCGGTACAGGTCGACGGCGATCTCCCCGGTGCGGATGCGCTCCATCAGGTCCTTCTCGGCGCCCCCGCCCTGGATCGCCAGCGTCGCGTAGAGGCACTGCCCCAGCCAGACGTAGGTCACCGCCTGCGCCTGGTCATACCCCCCGAGCTGCGGCTTCTGGTCCCACAGGGCCATATAGGTGAAGACGAGGATGACGCCGAAGACCGTGTTGGTGAACACCCCGGCCACCGTGGCCGCCCGATACGTCGCGTACCGCCTGAAACCGCCCGCCGCGACGGCCGCGTACAACCGTGCCGAGCCCACGTCCACAGCCCTCCTCGCCGCCGGCACCGAAGCGCAGGAGCCTAGTGCTCCGACGAACGGGCGTGCCACGCAATTTCGGGCCGCCGCGGGAGCGCCGCGGTGCGGGCGCGCACCGGCCCAGACGGTACGATCCGTTGCGTCCGCGTGGGCCGAGGCGCCCGTGGCCAGGGCGAGCAACGGGATGGCGGTGCCGGCCGGGCGGAGCGTACGAGCCGTCGCGATCCACGGTCGTAGCCCCCTTCGGGCGAATGTTCGCGCAGGCGAGATCACGATTCGGGCAGACGTGCGCGGCAGCACGTTTCACCCTGTGCCCGCCGCGCACCCGCACGCACGAGGCCCGCCTCACCACACGGCTCACAGCCCGGCCCTCGATCAGGGAACTGATCAACGGATGGGACAGTCTTCATCACCAGGGCGCAAGAGCGAGCAGAGACGTACGGAACGACGTACGACGCGAAACAGGAGTCCGTGCACGACATGAGTGACGAGCCTCAGCCGCAGCAGCCGAATCCGGGCTGGGCATCGAGAGAGCCGCAGGCGGACGCCGACGGCGACCCGGGCACGCCCGCGGCCACTGCGGCCGGGAAACCGAAGCGGACCGGCTGGCGCCGGATGATCCCGACCTGGCGCATGACGCTCGGCGGCTTCATCGTCGTCGTCCTGCTCCTGGTCGGCGGCTTCTTCCTGGGCTACTCGCTCGTCAAGATCCCGCCCGCCAACGCGCTCGCCACCCAGCAGGCCAACGTCTACCTCTACGCCGACGGCTCCGTGATCGCCCGCGACGGCGAGGTCAACCGGGAGAACGTCACCCTCCCGCATGTCTCCAAGGACGCCCAGCACGCGATCCTGGCCGCCGAGGACCGCGACTTCTACACCGAGTCCGCCGTCGACCCCAAGGCCATGGTCCGCGCCGCCTGGAACACCGCCCTCGGCAAGGGGAAGCAGTCCGGCTCCACGATCACCCAGCAGTATGTGAAGAACTACTACCTGCGCCAGGAACAGACCGTCACGCGCAAGGCCAAGGAGTTCTTCATCGCGATCAAGCTGGACCGTGAGGTCAGCAAGGACCACATCCTCGAGGGCTACCTCAACACCAGCTACTTCGGCCGCAACGCCTACGGCATCCAGGCCGCCGCCCAGGCCTACTACGGCATGGACGCCAAGGAGCTCGACCCGGCCCGCGCCGCCTACCTCGCCGCGCTCGTCAACGCCCCCAGCCAGTACGACGTCGTCGCCCACCCGGAGAACCGGAGGGCCGCCGAGGCCCGCTGGAACTACGTCCTGGACGGCATGGTCACCAAGGGCTGGCTCAGCGAGTCGGAGCGGACCGGCATGAAGTTCCCCGTGCCGAAGGAGTCCACCCTCTCCACCGGCATGTCCGGCCAGCGCGGCTACATCGTCCGGATCGTCAAGGACTACCTCGTCCAGAACAAGATCATCGAAGAGAGCAAGCTCGACGCCGGCGGCTACCGCATCACGACGACCCTGCAGAAGGGCAAGCAGGACGCGTTCGTGAAGGCCGTCAACGACAAGCTGATGTCCAAGCTCGACAAGAAGGACCGCAAGGTCGACACCTACGTCCGCGCCGGCGGCGCCTCCGTCGACCCCAAGACCGGCAAGGTCGTGGCGATGTACAACGGCATCGACTACGTCAAGCAGTACACCCCCAACGCCACCCGCAGGGACTTCCAGGTCGGCTCCACCTTCAAGCCGTTGGTGTTCACCGCGGCCGTCGAGAACCACTCCGAGACGCAGGACGGCCGCGTCATCACCCCGAACACCATCTACGACGGCACCAACAAGCGCACCGTCCAGGGCTGGACCGGCGACCCCTACTCCCCCGAGAACGAGGACCAGCGCTCCTACGGCGACATCACCGTCACCGAGGCCACCGACAGCTCCGTGAACTCGGTCTACGCGCAGATGGCCGCCGACGTCGGCCCCGCCAAGGTCAAGCAGACCGCGATCGACCTCGGCGTCCCCGAGGCCACCCCCGACCTCGCCGACGGCCCCGCCATCGCGCTCGGCACCGCCACCGCCAGCGTCCTCGACATGGCCGAGGCCTACGCCACCCTCGCCAACCACGGCCGGCACGGCACCTACACGATCGTCGAGAAGGTCACCAAGGGGGGCACGCCGATCGACCTGCCCGAGCGGCGCACCCGGCAGGCCGTCAGCCGCGAGGCCGCCGACACCACCACCTCCATGCTGCTCAGCGTCGTCCAGAACGGCACCGCCTCCGCCGCGCAGGCCGCGGGCCGCCCCGTCGCCGGCAAGACCGGCACCGCCGAGGAGGACACGGCGGCCTGGTTCGCGGGCTACACCCCCGACCTGGCCACCGTGGTCTCCGTCATGGGCCAGGACCCGGTCACCGCCGCCCACAAGTCGCTGTACGGCGTCATGGGCCTGCCGCGCATCAACGGCGGCGGCGCACCCGCCGAGATCTGGACGCAGTTCACCCAGGACGCCCTCAAGGGCAAGCCGGCCAAGGAGTTCGACCTCAGGCTCCAGCCCGGCTCCGACGTCTCGCAGGCGCCCAGCAGCGACACCCCGGCCGACCCGACCCCCGGCACCACCGACGACGGCACGACCACCGGCGGCGAGGAGACCGGCACCCAGACGCCCGAGCAGAGCCCCAGCGCCCCCGAGGGGCAGACCGAGGGCCAGACCGACGGCGGCACCACCGACGGCAGCACCGGCGGCGAGTCCCCCACGGGCGGCGGCACCGCGGACGGGGGCACCACCGACGGCGGCACCACCGACGGCGGCGCGACGGACGGCGGCACCACGGAGGGCGGCGGCGACACGAGCGACGGCGGCGCGACGGGCGGCCCGACGGGCCCGGGCTGGGGCGTGGTCCCGCAGGGAGCCCGCCGCGAGTAGCACATGACGGTGCCCGGCCGGTCAGGGGCGGCCGGCCGGCTTCGGCGCCGTGACGGCTCAGTGGCCGCTGGTCGCCTTCGGCTCAACGACGGCTCATGGCCGCTGGTCGCCTTCTGCGCAATGCCGGTTCAGTGGCCGCTGGTCGCCTTCAGTCCCACCACGGCGACCAGCAGCAGGCACACGAAGAAGATCCGGGCGGCGGTCGCCGGCTCACCCAGCACCACCATGCCGAACACCGCCGCCCCGGCCGCACCGATCCCCACCCACACGCCATAGGCGGTACCGATGGGCAGGGTCCTGGCGGCCTGCGACAGCAGCAGCATGCTCGCGACGATGCCGGCGCCCGTGAGCACACTGGGCAGCGGACGCGTGAACCCGTCGGTGTACTTCATGCCGACGGACCACCCCACCTCGAGCAGACCGGCGACGACGAGCAGAACCCAGGCCATGACGGGCACCTCCGGGAAACGGGCTGACGGTGTCGGTGCGTCGTCTTTGCCTTGATCCCGGTACGGCGCGTCTCGTCGGGGGTGCCTCCAACGTAGCAAAGCCCATGGCGAAGGGGCCGGTGACGGTCGTCACCGGCCCCTTCGCCACGATCCGAGCCCTACAGGTACAGGCCCGTCGAGTCCTCGGCGCCCTCGAACCGGTCCGCGGCCACCGCGTGCAGGTCACGCTCGCGCATCAGCACATACGCGATCCCCCGCACCTCTACCTCGGCACGGTCCTCCGGGTCGAACAGCACCCGGTCACCCGCCTCCACGGTCCGCACGTTCTGCCCCACCGCGACGACCTCGGCCCACGCCAGCCGCCGGCCGACCGCCGCCGTGGCGGGGATCAGGATGCCGCCGCCGGAACGCCGCTCGCCCTCGCTGGTGTCCTGCCGCACGAGTACGCGGTCGTGCAGCATCCGGATGGGCAGCTTGTCCGGATGGGTGCTCTGCTCGTTTCTCTTGGCGCTCACGCCCTGAAACCTACCTGTCTTCCCCGGATCCGTACGCAGTCGGGTCAGCCCTTGCGCCGCCGCGTGCTGAACGCGAGCAGCCCGACCACTCCGACGACGACGAGGGCGACCGGCACGACCCGCTCCAGCCGGGGCGCGCCCTCCTCGTCCACGAACCGGGACCGCACATCGGTGACGGCCCGGTTCACCTCCACGTAGGCCCGCCCGAGCGTGTGGTCGATGTTGGAAGCGACCTTGGCCTTGGCATCCCCGACGATCGTCTTCGGGTGCACCCGCACCCCGATCTCGTCGAGGGTCTCGGCCAGGGTCGCGCGGCGGCGCCTGATGTCCGCCTCGATCTGCGCCGGGGTCCTGGTGTCCGCCGTGTCCGCCACCGTGTCGCCTCCGAAGTCGGTGTGAAGCCTGTGCTGGACAGTCTGTCAGCTCCACGGCTCATAGCACTGCCTCGACCCCCGGTTAGGCTGGTCCGATGAGCGAGCGACTCCAGCCGGGGGACGTGGCCCCCGCCTTCACCCTGCCCGACGCCGACGGCACCGAGGTGTCCCTGGCGGACCACAAGGGCCGCAAGGTCATCGTGTACTTCTACCCGGCCGCCCTCACGCCCGGCTGCACCAAGCAGGCCTGTGACTTCACGGACAACCTGGAGCTGCTGGCGGGCGCGGGCTACGACGTCATCGGCATCTCCCCCGACAAGCCGGAGAAGCTGGCCAGGTTCCGCGAGAAGGAATCACTCAAGGTCACGCTGCTGGCCGACCCGGACAAGCAGGTCCTGGAGTCCTACGGCGCCTTCGGTGAGAAGAAGCTCTACGGCAAGACGGTCGTCGGCGTCATCCGCTCCACGATCGTCGTGGACGAGGAGGGCAAGGTCGAACGCGCCCTGTACAACGTCAAGGCCACGGGCCACGTAGCCAAGATCATCAAGGACCTGGGGGTCTGAGACCCCACGGATCGCGTCGCGAGCGGCTCGTACCGGTGACCTCCGGTACGAGCCGCTCCGCATTCCCCCGCATGCCGTGCGTGACTGTCCGATAAACGGTTCGTTACTCCGTACGAGACCACGAACGGGTGGTCGGGGACGGAGGGGCGTGCCATGGGGGCCAGTGCGTACACCAGGGAGCGGCTGGAGGAGGCGGCTCGGGGGGCACGAACATTGTCGGAGGCCTTGCTGGCTTTGGGGGTGGATCCGCGGAGCTCGACGCGGCGATACGTGTCCCAGCGGATGAAGAGGCTCGGTGTGGACGTGTCGCACTTCGAGCGCGAGGGGGTGCGGTGGTCGAGGGACGTCCTTGAGCGGGCTGTCACGGCGTCGACGAACATGTGCGAGGTGCTGCGGCATCTCGGACTCGAGGTGGTGGGCGGACATCACACGCACATCAGCCGCCGGATCAAGGCGTACGGGATCGACACATCACATTTCAGGGTGCCGACTCGGCGAGGCAAACCGTGGCGACCGCGCACGCCCGAGGCCTTGCTGGTCGAGCAACCGGCCGATCGCGCCCGGCGCATTCCGAGCGACCGCCTCAAGTGGGCGATGACGTCCTCGGGAGTAGCGGTGAGATGCGCCCTGTGCGGCACGGCGCCGGTGTGGCGTGGCCGCTCGCTTCCTCTGGAGGTCGATCACATCGACGGCAACTGGAGGGACAACCGCATCGAGAACCTTCGGCTCCTCTGCCCCAACTGCCATTCGACGACGGACAACTACCGGGGGCGCGGCAAGGGACGTGCCTCATGAGGAGTCGGCGACCACGGCCCACCTCCGAGGAACTGCGGGACGCGGTCACCGAGTCCTTCTCAGTCGCGGAGGTACTACGCCGCCTGGGGCTCCCGGACGGCGGTGCTCAGCGCAGGCATCTGCGCCTGTGGATCGCCGAGGATCAGCTCGCCACGGAGCACTTTCTGGGCCAGGCTCACCAGCGTGGGAAGCGCCGCCCGACCTCGGCCAAACGTCCCGAGGACGTCCTGGTCAAGCATGGCGGCAAACGTCGGACCCGGACAGTTGTGCTGCGTCGGGCGCTGCATGAGGTCGGCGTGGCAGAGGCATGCGCCGACTGCGGGATCGGCCCGGAGTGGCTCGGCAAGGCCATGACGCTTGAGGTGGATCACATCAATGGGGACTGGAGCGACGACCGTTTGGAGAACTTGCGGTTGCTGTGCCCCAACTGCCACGCCGTCACGAGCACCTGGTGCCGGGGAGGGCAACGGCGACATAATCTCGCCCAGTAGAGTAGGGATCTGGCGGGCGCCCGTACGCCAACGGCTGAGCGGCGATCTTTAGGTGGTCGTGTCTGTCGGTTCGAATCCGACCGGGCGTACAGAAGCACAGCCCCGCACCTCGGTCTCCGTGGTGCGGGGCTGTTCCGTCAGCCCAACAGCTCCCGCACCACCGGCACCAACCCCCGGAACGCCTTCCCCCGGTGGCTGATCGCGTTCTTTTCCTGGGGGGTCAGTTCCGCGCAGGTGCGGGTCTCGCCGTCCGGCTGGAGGATCGGGTCGTAGCCGAAGCCGCCCGTGCCCGTGGGCTCGTGGCGGAGGGTGCCGGGGAGCCTGCCCTCCACCACCCGCTCCGTGCCGTCCGGCAGGGCCAGGGCCGCCGCGCAGGCGAAGTGGGCGCCGCGGTGTTCGTCGGCGATGTCCGACAGCTGCGCGAGGAGGAGGTCCAGGTTGGCCTTGTCGTCGCCGTGGCGGCCGGACCAGCGGGCGGAGAAGATGCCGGGTGCGCCGTTGAGGACGTCGACGCACAGGCCCGAGTCGTCGGCGACGGCCGGGAGACCCGTGGCCCGGGCCAACGCGTGGGCCTTGAGGAGGGCGTTCTCGGCGAAGGTGACGCCCGTTTCCTTGACGTCGGGGATGTCCGGGTAGGCGTCGGCGCCGACGAGTTCGTGGGACAGCCCGGCTTCGGCGAGGATGGCGCGAAGTTCGGTGATCTTTCCGGCGTTACGGGTGGCGAGGATCAGGCGACTCATGCCCGCAACAGTATTGCCCCCGCACCCCGTCGGGGGCGCGGGGAACTGCGCGGGCGACCAGGACGGGACCCGCGGACGGCCTCCGGTGCGACCCGGCACACGAGAAGCCGCAGCCGGTTCAGCCGGCGCGGCTTACGGCGTGCAGACCTTCGTCAACTCGCCCGCGGCGTCCGTGACCGGGCTGATGTCGGGTGTCTCGTCGCCGTTCCTGATCGACGTGCGGACGTTGTCGACGGCCTTGTTCAGGTCGTCCACGGCCTTGCCGACATCCGCGTTGTCGGTCTTGTCGCCGATCTCGCCGAGGTTCTTGTCGATGGAGTCGAGGGACTCGTCGAGCTGGGTCGGGTCGTTGGACGCGCTGTCGACCGCCTGCTGGAGTTCCGTGACGCTGTCGGCGATGGCGTCGGCGGTCTGGACGCAGTCCAGCGCCTTGTCGACGGCGGCGCAGCCGGTGGTGAGTCCGGCGGTCAGCGCGACGGCCGCCAGGGTGGCGGCGACGGCTGCGGTGCGGCGTCGGCGGCTCGCGGCCATGGAGCGGTCCCTCTCGTTCGGTCGGGCCGGTCGGGCCCGCGCGGCTGGCCGGGCGCACAGGGATGAGCCGTGCGCCCGTACTCCTTGAGACGCGAGTGTGCTCGGTGCGGTTGCCCGGGCCGAGCACCGTTCTTGGCGTGCCCTTTACTTTGGGGGCTACTTCTCCAGGAGCTTGTCGAGCGCCGCGCGCTGGTGGGCGGCGAGTTCGTCGCAGCCGGCGACGGCGAGGTCGAGGAGGGCGTTGAGTTCGTCGCGGGCGAAGGGTTCGGCTTCGGCGGTGCCCTGGACCTCGACGAAGCGGCCGTCTCCGGTGCAGACGACGTTCATGTCGGTGTCGGCCTTGACGTCTTCCTCGTAGCAGAGGTCGAGGAGGGGGACGCCGCCGACGATGCCGACGGAGACGGCGGAGACGGTGCCGGTGAGGGGCTTGCGGCCGGGCTTGACGAGCTTCTTGCCCTGGGCCCAGGCGACGGCGTCGGCCAGCGCCACGTAGGCGCCGGTGATGGCGGCGGTGCGGGTGCCGCCGTCGGCCTGGAGGACGTCGCAGTCGAGGACGATGGTGTTCTCGCCGAGGGCCTTGTAGTCGATGACGGCGCGCAGGGAGCGGCCGATGAGGCGGCTGATCTCGTGGGTGCGGCCGCCGATGCGGCCCTTGACGGATTCGCGGTCGCCGCGGGTGTTGGTGGAGCGGGGCAGCATGGAGTATTCGGCGGTGACCCAGCCTTCGCCGCTGCCCTTGCGCCAGCGGGGGACGCCTTCGGTGACGGAGGCGGTGCAGAAGACCTTGGTGTCGCCGAAGGAGACGAGGACGGAGCCTTCGGCGTGCTTGCTCCAGCCGCGCTCGATGGTGATGGGGCGGAGCTGCTGGGGGGTGCGGCCGTCGATTCGAGACATGCGGCTGAGCCTATCCGCACCGGCGGAGGGGCCCCTCCCGGTGGGGAGGGGCCGTGCGCGCTGGTGGCCTCAGGGGTGTCGGGGGGTGAGGTCCGGGGTGATCCCGGTCCTTCACATCATGTCTTCGATGTCCGCCGCGATGGGGTCGGCGTCGGTGCCGATGACGACCTGGATGGCGGTGCCCATCTTGACGACGCCGTGGGCTCCGGCGGCCTTCAGGGCGGCTTCGTCGACCTTGGCGGGGTCCACGACCTCGGTGCGCAGGCGGGTGATGCAGCCTTCGACTTCTTCGATGTTGTCGATGCCGCCGAGCCCGGCAACGATCTTCTCAGCCTTGGTGGCCATGTTCGTTCTCCCTGATCCGAACCGCTTTGTCGCAGTAACCCACAGTTGGCCCCTCTTGGCGAGCGGCTCTGTTGTGTGTGCCGAAGGATGGCGTCACGTTCGTGCGACCGTCGAACGACTGGTCTACACCACGACCTGCCTCTCGACAAAGTCTCCGGCGAGGGGGACCGGGACGAGTGCCGGCAGCTCCGCCGGTGCCGCGTCGGCCGTGGGCCCCGGGCGGGCTCGCTGGAACCGGCTGGTCCAGGGGTGGCAGAGGACGGGCCGGAGCCTGCGGTTGCCGAGGGCGGTGCTGTCGGCGGCGGGGATCCTGAACCGGCTGGGGCGGCCGGATGCGTTCGGGGACGCCGGGCCGGGCTGGACCGGGAGGTGATGGCGTTCGCGTTCCGGGCGGGGCTGATCGACTTCGTCATCGACTGGAATCCGGCCACGCGGCCGTGACTGATCGTTCCGATCGGGCTGGGATTCGCGCCCCCTCTTACGTGATCTTCCGGTTCGCGATCAGCAGGTTCGATCTGCGGCCTGCGGGGCGGGAGCCCGGGGAGGGCGTGGAGGGCAGTGCCAAGGCGTGATCGTCCGCAGCGGGCGGAATTGGCGGGTTCCACTCGTTCGGCCTACCGTGCTACAACTGGTCTACACCACTCACCGGTGGAGGTCGCGCGGTGGTCACCGCGTTCCCCTTTCTTTGAGACGCCGCCGTCCCCTTCGCATGCTTCCTGGGCGGCGCCGTGCCCCCTGGAGGAAGTTCATGTCCACAGACACAGCCGCGCCCGCGAGCCCGAGCAAGGGCTCGGCCGTGATGGCCGTGATGCAGCGCATCGGCCGCAGCCTCATGCTGCCGGTCGCCGTGCTGCCCGCCGCCGCCCTGCTGGTCCGTCTCGGCAACACCGACATGCTGGGACGCGAGTCGTTCCCCGCCTTCATCACCAAGATCGCGGGCTTCATGGCGGCCGGCGGCAACGCGATCCTCGACAACATGGCGCTGCTGTTCGCCGTGGGCATCGCGATCGGCTTCGCCAAGAAGTCGGACGGCTCCACGGCCCTGGCCGCCGTCGTGGGTTACCTGGTCTTCAAGAACGTGCTGGCCACGTTCACCGACAAGAACCTGCCGAAGGTCGCCACGGCGGTCGACGGCAAGGTCGTCATGGTCGACGCGCCCGTGGACGCCAAGGTCCTCGGCGGTGTGGTCATGGGCATCGTGGTGGCGCTGCTCTACCAGAAGTTCTACCGGACCAAGCTGCCGGACTGGGCGGGCTTCTTCGGCGGCCGTCGCCTGGTGCCGATCCTGTCGGCCTTCGCGGGCCTGGTCATCGGCATCGTCTTCGGGTACATCTGGCCGGTCCTCGGCACGGCTCTGCACAACTTCGGCGAGTGGCTGGTCGGCTCCGGGGCGGTCGGCGCGGGCATCTTCGGTGTCGCCAACCGTGCGCTGATCCCGATCGGCATGCACCACCTGCTGAACTCCTTCCCGTGGTTCCAGGCCGGCACCTACGAGGGCAAGAGCGGCGACATCGCCCGGTTCCTCGCGGGCGACCCGACCGCCGGGCAGTTCATGACCGGCTTCTTCCCGATCATGATGTTCGCTCTGCCGGCCGCGTGCCTCGCGATCGTCCACTGCGCCCGGCCCGAGCGCCGCAAGGTCGTCGGCGGCATGATGTTCTCCCTCGCGCTGACCTCGTTCGTCACGGGCGTCACCGAGCCGATCGAGTTCACCTTCATGTTCATCGCCCCGGTGCTGTACGCGATCCACGCGGTGCTCACCGGCGTCTCGATGGCGCTGACATGGGCGCTGGGGATGAAGGACGGCTTCGGCTTCTCGGCCGGCGCGGTCGACTTCGGTCTGAACCTGGGCATCGCGACCAATCCGTGGGGCCTGGCTCTGGTCGGTCTGTGCTTCGCGGCGGTCTACTACGTGGTCTTCCGCTTCGCGATCACCAAGTTCAACCTGCCGACGCCGGGCCGCGAGTCCGACGAGGAGCTCGCCGAGCTGCAGAAGGCGGAGGCGAAGTAACACTCCGCCAGGCGCGTAGGCCCCGGAACCGCTCGGTTCCGGGGCCTTCGCGTGTGCTCCGGGGCCTTCCGCCTGCGTTCCGGGGCCTCGCGGGCACGCGTGGGCCTTCGGGCGGGGCCGTCAGATCTCGTACGTCTGCCCCGGCGCGGCCAGGTCGACCCGGCCGTCGAAGACCTCGCGGGCGTCGACCAGGTTGACCTGGGGGTCCGTCCACGGCGGGATGTGGGTGAGGACCAGGCGGCGGGCACCGGCCCGGGCCGCCGTCTCACCCGCCTCGCGGCCGTTGAGGTGCAGGTCGGGGATGTTCTCCTTGCCGTGCGTGAACGCCGCCTCGCACAGGAACAGGTCGGCGTCCCGGGCCAGTTCGTCGAGCGCGGGGCTCACTCCGGAGTCGCCGGAGTACGTCAGCGTCCGGCCGCCGTGCTCGATCCGGATGCCGTACGCCTCCACGGGGTGGGCCACCCGCTCGGTGTGCACCGTGAAGGGGCCGAGTTCGAACGTGGACGGCTTGACGGTGTGGAAGTCGAAGACCTCGCTCATGGAGGAGGCGGAGGGGGTGTCCGCGTAGGCGGTGGTCAGCCGGTGTTCCGTGCCTTCGGGGCCGAAGACGGGCATCGGATCGCAGCGGCCGCCGTCGTGGCGGTAGTAGCGCGCGACGAAGTACACGCACATGTCGATGCAGTGGTCGGCGTGCAGATGGCTGAGGAAGATCGCGTCGAGGTCGTAGAGACCGCAGTGGCGCTGCAGCTCGCCCAGGGCACCGTTGCCCATGTCGAGAAGCAGCCGGAAGCCGTCGGCCTCGACGAGGTAGCTCGAGCAGGCCGATTCCGCGGACGGGAACGACCCCGAGCAGCCGACGACGGTGAGCTTCATGAAGCAGAAACCTCCGCTGGCGGGATAAGTCTGAGAGGGGCGTCGGGGGTCGTGCGGTCCGTCGAGCGTAAGGCGCAAAACCTCCGGTAGCTCCTCCGCCAAGGCCTGTTGTGGGCGAACTCACCTGTGGTGTCACCGGTTCGGCTGGCAGGGCCGGGGGTGATCCGCGTGAGGGGGGCGCGTGGCAGGGGTGGCGCCGGTAACGTCTCAGTATGGACACGTCCTGGTGGCTGGCGCTCGCCGCGGTGGTACTGCTCGCGCTCATCGCCACGCTCGTCGACGGCTGGGGCCGGGGCAGGCGGCCGACGGCCCGGCGGGGCCGGACGGCCGGGCCCGTGCTCGCGGAGGGCCGGCCGCAGCCGGCGGAGATCTGGTGGGCCGACGTGCCCTACGAGGACGAGAACCGCACGAAGGACCGGCCCTGTCTGGTGCTGGCGGTGCGCGGGGAGCGGGCGACGGTCGCGAAGATCACGACACGGTTCCGTGACGAGCGCAGCGGGGTGATCCCGCTGCCGCCGGGCTCGGTCGGCGACGTCCGGGGCCGCGCGAGTTTCCTGGAGACGGACGAGTTGCGGGAGGTCCCGGTGTGGGGTTTCCGGCGGCGGGTCGGCGTGGTGGATCCGACGCTGTGGGACCAGGTGCGCTACCTGGCGGGCTGATCCGCACGAGCGAAGGGGCTGGAGTCGCGACTCCAGCCCCTCGGTGTGTCCGTGCCGACCGTCACGCCCAGAGCTGGCCCTGGAGCGTGTCGATGGCCTCCTCCGTCGTGGCGGCGGTGTAGACGCCGGTCGAGAGGTACTTCCAGCCGCCGTCGGCGACGACGAAGACGATGTCGGCAGGCTCTTGGGCCTTGACGGCCTTCTTGCCGACGCCGATCGCGGCGTGCAGCGCGGCACCCGTGGAGACGCCGGCGAAGATGCCCTCCTGCTGGAGCAGCTCGCGGGTGCGGGTGACGGCGTCCGCGGAGCCGACGGAGAAGCGGCTGGTGAGGACGGACGCGTCGTACAGCTCGGGGACGAAGCCCTCGTCGAGGTTGCGCAGGCCGTAGACCAGGTCGTCGTAGCGCGGTTCGGCGGCGACGATCTGGACGTCCGGCTTGTGCTCGCGCAGGAAGCGGCCGACGCCCATGAGGGTGCCGGTGGTGCCGAGGCCGGCCACGAAGTGCGTGACGGACGGCAGGTCCGCGAGGATCTCGGGGCCGGTCGTGGCGTAGTGGGCGCCCGCGTTGTCGGGGTTGCCGTACTGGTAGAGCATCACCCAGTCGGGGTGCTCGGCCGAGAGCTCCTTGGCGACGCGCACGGCGGTGTTGGAGCCGCCCGCCGCCGGGGAGGAGATGATCTCCGCACCCCACATGCCCAGCAGGTCCCGGCGTTCCTGCGAGGTGTTCTCGGGCATCACGCACACGATGCGGTAGCCCTTGAGCTTCGCCGCCATCGCCAGGGAGATGCCGGTGTTGCCCGACGTCGGCTCGAGGATGGTGCAGCCCGGGGTCAGACGGCCGTCCTTCTCCGCCTGCTCGATCATGTGCAGGGCCGGACGGTCCTTGACCGATCCCGTGGGGTTGCGGTCCTCCAGCTTCGCCCAGATGCGGACGTCTGCGGACGGCGACAGCCGCGGCAGGCGCACCAGGGGGGTGTTGCCGACCGCGGCCAGGGGGGAGTCGTAGCGCATCGCCGATCAGACCATGCCGCCGGCCACGGCCGGCAGGATCGTGACGTTGTCGCCGTCCGACAGCTTGGTGTTGATGCCGTCGAGGAAGCGGACGTCCTCGTCGTTCAGGTAGACGTTGACGAAGCGGCGCAGCTGGTCGCCGTCCACGATGCGGGCCTGGATGCCCGCATGCCGGGTCTCGAGGTCGGTGAACAGCTCGGCGAGGGTGTCCCCGGTGCCCTCCACGGCCTTCTGGCCGTCGGTGTAGGTGCGGAGGATGGTGGGGATGCGGACCTCGATGGCCATGGCGTAGGGCTCCTGTCGGAAGGTGTCGTCGGGTGGTGGCGCGCGGCGGCGCGGGGGTGCGTGGTCGTACGCAGGCGGAGCGGTTCGCCGCGGCTCACTGGCCGTACGGCGGCAGGCGCCGCGTCAACAGATGGCGCTGGCGAGCCTGCACAGGTCGACGTGCAGCCGCGCCACGAGCAGATCGCCCGGCGTCTTTTCGCTCACGTCGTGGAAAACCATGGGGTCATCGTATCGATTCCCGACCGGGCCCCCGGAGTGTGATCCCACACTTCGGACGGAATTCATCCGCATGTCGAGATCGTGGAGTTCAGGGCGGGCTCAGGCGGGATCAGTACGCCTGGACGATCTCGACGTCCTCCTCGGTGACCTGGCCCTCGACGATCCGGAAGGAACGGAACTGGAACGCGCCGGCCCCGTCGGTGTCGGCGGTGGAGACCAGGACGTAGTGGGCGCCGGGCTCGTTGGCGTAGGAGATGTCGGTGCGCGAGGGGTAGGCCTCGGTGGCGGTGTGGGAGTGGTAGATGACCACCGGCTCCTCGTCGCGGTCATCCATCTCGCGGTAGAGCTTGAGCAGGTCGCCGGAGTCGAACTCGTAGAACGTGGGCGACATGGCCGCGTTCAGCATGGGGATGAAGCGCTCGGGGCGGTCCGAGCCGGCCGGTCCGGCGACGACGCCGCACGCCTCGTCGGGGTGGTCCTTGCGCGCGTGGGCGACGATCTGGTCGACGAGGGCCTGGGTGATGGTCAGCATGCTCGCCAGGATAAGCAGAAGGGCCGTTCCGTACCGAGGGTTGGTACGGAACGGCCCATATGCCGGACGCCCTGAGCGGCGGCCGCAGGGAGTGCCACGAGTACTCCCTGCGGCGGGCGTCCCGCGGGTTGGTCAGCCGACCTGCTCGAGCTCCGGGTCGCGGCGCTCGGTGAGCTGCGGGTTGCGGCGCTTGAGGAGCGCCCAGCCGATGCCGAGAGCGACGGCCCAGCCGGCGGCGACGTACAGGCAGACCCGGGCGTCCTTGTCGTAGGCGATCATGAAGGTCACGCCGATGAGGAAGAGGAGCGCGACCCAGCTGAACAGGGCTCCGCCGGGGGCCGGGAAGGCCGAGGCGCGCAGCCGGCCCGCGTCGACCGCGGCGCGGTAGCGGATGTGGCTGACGAGGATCATCATCCAGGTCCAGATGCCGGCCGCGGTGGCGACGGAGGTGACGTAGAGGAACGCCTTCTCCGGGACGACGTAGTTCAGGACGACGCCGATGCCCATGAGCGCCACGGAGACGGTGATGCCGACGGCGGGCGTCTTGCGGGCGTTGAGCTTGCCGAACGCCTGCGGGGCCTCGCTGTTGGCGGCCAGGTCGCGCAGCATGCGGCCGGTGGAGTACATGCCCGAGTTGCAGGACGACAGGGCCGCGGTGAGCACGACGAAGTTGACGATGCCCGCGGCGAGCGGGATGCCGATCTTGCCGAAGGCGTGCACGAAGGGGCTCTCGCCGGCGGAGAACTCGGTCCACTTGACGACGGAAAGGATCACCAGCAGGGCGCCGACGTAGAAGACGATGATGCGCCAGGGCAGGGTGTTGATGGCCTTGGGCAGGGTCTTCTCGGGGTTCTCGGACTCGCCCGCGGTGACGCCGACGAGCTCGACGGCGAGGTAGGCGAACATGACGCCCTGGAGCGTCATCAGGCTGGAGCCGATGCCGTTCGGGAAGAAGCCGTCGTGCGCCCAGAGGTTGGAGACGGTGGCGGTGTCACCGGCGTCGGAGAAGCCGAGGGTGAGCACGCCGAGGCCGATGACGATCATGCCGATGATGGCCGTGACCTTGATCATCGAGAACCAGAACTCGACCTCGCCGAAGATCTTGACGGAGATCAGGTTGACGCCGAAGAGCACCACCAGGAACACCAGGGCGCTGACCCATTGCGGGATCTCGGGGAACCAGAAGTTGATGTAGATCGCGGCGGCCGTGAGCTCGGCCATGCCGGTGACCACCCACATGAGCCAGTACGTCCAGCCCGTGACGAACCCGAAGAACGGGCCGAGGAACTCGCGGGCGTACTCGGCGAAGGAGCCGGAGACCGGACGGTAGAGCAGCAGCTCGCCCAGGGCTCGCATGATGAAGAAGATGATCACGCCCGCGAGGGCGTACATGAGGATGATGCTGGGCCCGGCCTTGGCGATGTTCGCCCCGGCTCCCATGAAGAGGCCGACGCCGATGGCGCCGCCGATCGCGATCATCTGGACCTGACGGCTGCCGAGTCCGCGCTCGTAGCCCTCTTCAGGTGCTTTCTCCGTGTCGACCTGCGCAGAGGTCATGTGTGGTGCGCCTTTCTCCATGCCGACCCGGGCCTCTCGTCGGCCTCGGATCGGGTTTCGATCCCCCCGGAATGAATGGAGCTGAGCGGGCCCGCGAGCCCGCTCGTGCCTGGCCGGCGGTTGCCGGCTCGGTGGCGCACCCGGCCGAACATTCGGGTGGTGTTCTGCCGGGCGGTCGTGAAGATTTATCACGCCCGCAACACTGATCACGAGAGCGCGATGTGGCGCACGACATAGGTAAAAGCAGACAAAACGCACTCGAAGTGGCCATAGAAGGCGCGTGCGGTGATGCGATCGTTATCCGGATTTGAGTGTCCTCTGAGCGAACACCATCCGGTCACCCGCCGGTCACAGAACCTGCACCGATCAGGGCATAAGGGTGCCGACCAGCGTTTCTTGGAGTCCACCCAGCCACAGGTAGGCCATCACCATCGGCTTGCGCGGGTCGTCGTCCGGAAGGCGGTAGAGGAGGTCGGTGTCCTCGTCGTCGGTGATCTCCAGCCGGGAGCCGATCGCGAGCCGCAGGTCGTTCAGGGCTGCGAGCCACTGCTGGGACTCCGCCGGTGACAGCTTCAGCACCGCGCCGCCCTCACCGGCCGAGGCCGAGGAGAGCGCGTCGAGGGAGCGGATCACGGCGAGGGCGCTGTCGCGCTTGCCGGCCCGCAGGTCGTTCTCGGTGTAGCGGCGGAATTCCGCGGAGAGCGCCCGCTGCTCCTCGGCGTCCCGCGGCGAGGCGGGCTGCTCGGGGTCGCTGTAGGCGTCCGGGAAGAGCCGCCGCAGCACCGGGTCGCTGGGCGGCTCGCTCGGGCCCTCGGCGAACAGCTCGGCGAGCGGGTCGTCGGGGGCGCCCTCGGCGGGGCCGGGGCCGATGAGCTGCAGGAGCTGGACGGCCAGCGACCGGATGATGGAGATCTCGACGTCGTCGAGGGCGACGGCCGCGCCGCCGTCGGGGAGCGGTTCGAAGGTTCCGGGCATGAACGCCTTTTCGCTGCTGGGCGGGATGCTGGCTACTTGCGGTCCTGCTGGAGGGTGGCCCACAGGCCGTAGCCGTGCATGGCCTGCACGTCGCGCTCCATCTCCTCGCGGCTGCCGCTGGAGACGACCGCCCGGCCCTTGTGGTGGACGTCGAGCATGAGCTTGGTGGCCTTGTCCTTGGAGTAGCCGAAGTACGTCTGGAAGACGTACGTCACATAGCTCATGAGGTTGACCGGGTCGTTGTGGACGATGGTGACCCACGGGACGTCCGGCTCGGGTACGGCGAAGACCTCCTCCGCCGACTCGGTGCGTTCGATCTCCAGGGGCGCGGGTGACGTCACACTGCCCATGCTGCCACCCGAGGGGGGTAGTCGCACAAACGGGCCTGGCCGTAAGGCGATCGCGGGTCCGCGGACCGCAATCGTCAGATTGACGAAATGGGGGTACGCTCATCATCATGAACACAGCGGACCTTGGGCTGCCGGTGGAGGTTCCCTCGACGGCGCTCTTCACGGACCAGTACGAGCTGACGATGCTGCGGGCCGCCCTGGAGGCGGGCACGGCCGAGCGGCGGAGCGTGTTCGAGGTCTTCACCCGGCGGCTGCCGAACGGGCGCCGCTACGGCGTCGTCGGCGGCACCGGCCGGGTGCTGGACGCGGTGGAGAACTTCCGCTTCGACCCGCCCGTGCTGGCCTTCCTGCGCGAGCGGGGGATCGTCGACGAGGCGACCCTGGAGTGGCTGGCCGGCTACGGGTTCTGCGGCGACATCTGGGGCTACCCCGAGGGCGAGGTGTACTTCCCGGGCTCGCCGATCATGCGGGTCGAGGGCACCTTCGCCGAGTGCGTCCTGCTGGAGACCGTGATCCTGTCGATCCTCAACCACGACTCGGCGATCGCCGCGGCCGCCTCGCGCATGTCGGCGGCCGCCGGTGACCGGCCGCTGATCGAGATGGGCGCCCGGCGCACCCACGAGCTGGCGGCGGTGGCGGCCTCCCGGGCCGCCTACGTCGGCGGCTTCGCGACCACCTCCGACCTCGCGGCCGGCTTCCGCTACGGCATCCCCACCGTGGGCACCTCCGCGCACGCCTTCACCCTGCTGCACGACAGCGAGCGGGACGCCTTCCAGGCCCAGGTGCGCACGCTGGGCCGCGGCACCACGCTGCTGGTGGACACCTACGACGTCGCCGAGGCGGTCCGCACGGCCGTGGAGGTCGCCGGGACCGAGCTGGGCGCGGTACGGATCGACTCCGGCGACCTGCTGCTGGTGGCGCACCGGGTACGCCAGCAGCTCGACGAGCTGGGCGCCACCGAGACGAAGATCGTCGTGACCTCGGACCTGGACGAGTACGCGATCGCCTCACTGGCGGCGGCGCCGGTGGACGCGTACGGCGTCGGGACGCAGCTGGTGACCGGCTCCGGCCACCCCACGTCCTCGATGGTCTACAAGCTGGTCGCGCGGGCCGAGTCGACCGACCCGCAGGCACCGCTGGTGCCGGTGGCGAAGAAGTCCACCGGCGGCAAGACCTCCGTCGGCGGGCGCAAGTGGGCCGCACGGCGGCTGGACTCCTACGGGGTCGCCGAGGCCGAGGTGATCGGCACCGGGCCGGTGCCGGGCGAGCTCGCGGACCGGCAGCTCCTGGTCGAGCTGGTCAAGGGGGGCGAGGTGGTGGCGCGTGAGCCCCTGGACGCGGCGCGCGAGCGGCACACGAGGGCGCGCGCGGGTCTGCCGATGTCGGCCACGCAGCTCTCGCGCGGGGAGCCCGTCCTGCCCACGGAGTACCTGCACGACAGCTCGGGTAGCTAATTGCGGTGTGCCGTGATGCGCCGAGTCGCGACCCCTCCCGCCCGCTCCCCCTTGTCCCTAGGCTCGGTGGTTCAACGGCCGGGCTTGCCGACCTCATAGACCTCATAGCCGAAGGACACCGACCATGCGCCGCGCCTTGATCGTCGTCGATGTGCAGAACGACTTCTGTGAGGGGGGCAGCCTCGCGGTGTCCGGCGGTGCCGACGTGGCCGCCGCCGTCACGGAACTGATCGGTCAGGCCGCCGGGTCCGGGTACCAGCACGTCGTGGCCACCCGCGACCACCACATCGCCCCCGGCGGGCACTTCTCCACCAACCCGGACTACGCCCGCTCCTGGCCCGCGCACTGCGTCGCCGGCACGGAGGGCGTCGGCTTCCACCCCAATTTCGCCCCCGCGGTCGCCTCCGGCTCGATCGACGCGGTCTTCGACAAGGGGGCGTACTCGGCGGCGTACAGCGGCTTCGAGGGCACCGACGAGAACGGCACGCCCCTGGCCGAGTGGCTGCGCTCCCGCGACGTCACCGAGGTCGACGTGGTCGGCATCGCCACGGACCACTGCGTGCGGGCCACGGCCCTGGACGCCGCCCGCGAGGGCTTCCGTACGCACGTCCTGCTGGACCTGACGGCCGGAGTCGCCCAGGAGAGCACCGAGCGGGCCCTGGAGGAGCTGCGCGGGGCGGGTGTGGAGCTGTCGGGCAAGCCGATCGTGCAGTAGCCCGCGACCGACCCGGCACGGGTCGCTCAGGTGTGGGCCGTCGGGCGCCGCAGCAGGGCCCTGATCGGGCGCCACAGCTCCTGGACCAGGTCCGGGCTCGACGCGACACCGTTGTCGGGGGCCGTGCGCCATATGAGGCCGTCGGGGTGGTGCAGGACCGCGGTGATCTCGTCGGGGGTCGGCGGGGCGGCGTTGCCGCGCAGGTAGACCGACCGCAGACCGAGGTTGCGGAGCCTGGTCAGGGCCCGGGCGCGGTTCACGGAGTGGACGAGGACCCGGACGGAGCCGGGGCCGTCGGCGGCGGGGCTGGGCAGGTTCAGTGCCACCACCACCGTGCCGTTCGGCAGTTTGCAGAAGCCTCCTGCGGCCATGCGCTCATCCCCCCGTGTCGGTCGGTGTCAATAAGAGAGCCACAGGACGCACCTAAACACGGATCGGCGGTGACCCGCCAGTGGGTCACCGCCGATCATGTTCTGACCTGCAAGGACGCGGATTACCTACCCGCGGCGCCGACCTCCAGCTCGATCGTCGAGCCGTCCTTGGCCTCCTTGAGGATCTTGATCTTCGTGTTGGTGTCAGTGATCTTGACGCCCGCGGTCGGGTTCGACTCGTCGTAGTAGTCGTTCTTCCGGTCGTTGAAGACCGAGACGCCCTTCGAGCCCGGGATGTACTTCGCCACGTCCGCCTTGTGCAGCGTCATGCCGTCGGTGCGGTAGAGGCTGAACGGCGAGTCGTAGGCCTGGATGCGGTTGCGCATCAGCGTGCCGTCGGCCCACTTCAGCTGGTCCGGGTGCGAGTCGATCGGCAGGACCAGTCCGGTGCCCTTGTGCTGGCTGGTGTTGTTGTCCGCCTGGGAGGTGTCCCACTTCCAGATCAGCAGGCCGTTCTGGTACGCGTAGTGCTCCACCCAGTCCGGGCGCGCCGTGAAGCCGAAGTTGTACGGGCCGACCTTCAGCGTCTTGTCGTACGACACGTACTGACGGTTCTCGGCGATGTAGTACTGCGCGTAGTCCTTGGTGAAGGACGCGCCGATGCGGGAGAAGCCGTTGGCCTTCCACGCGGCGTCCGCGCTCTCGGCGTTGTCGGAGAAGACCGGCGTGCCGTCGGCGGTCACCGTGATCGAGTCGGCCGCGAAGCCCTTCTGGGCCACGCCGCCGTCGGTCTGGTAGCGGAAGCGCAGGTCGATCTCCTTGCCGGCGTAGGCGTCGAGCGGGAAGGCGAGCTTCTTGTAGCCGTCGACCGTGCCGGTCAGGACCGGCTTGTCGCTGCCGTCGCGCGGGATCGGCTGGCCGTCCACCGTGCCGTCGAGAGCGGTCCAGTTGGCGCCGCCGTCGGTCGAGACCTCGGTGTAGAGGTAGTCGTAGTTGGCCTCGATGTCGTACCAGCCGTCGAGGGTCAGCTGCGCCTTCGACTTGCCGGTGAGGTCGACCGAACGCGTCAGCGTGTTCTTGAGGTTGTCACCGCTGCCGCTCCACCACTGGGTCTTGCCCTCGGCGGGGGCGACGATCTCGGTGGTGACCGCCTTCTTGGGCAGGTCGACGACCAGGGCCTGCTTGTGCTTGGTGTTGTACTCGGCCACGCCCAGCTTATGCCAGGAGTTGACGCCGGCCTTGGCCTTGTCGTAGTTCAGCCAGCCGAGCTGCAGCTTGTCCCAGGCGGTCATGTCGCCGGGCAGGTCGCCGATCTCGTTCTTGCCGGTGCCGAGCCAGGAACCGGACGACATCAGCGTCCAGAAGCCGGTGGAGTTCTCGCCACCCGAGGTGTCGTAGTGGTCCGGCAGACCGAGGTCGTGGCCGTACTCGTGGGCGTAGACGCCGAGTCCGCCGTTCTCCGGCTGGACGGTGTAGTCGCCGACCCAGATGCCGGTGTCGCCGATCTTCGCGCCGCCGAGCTTGTTGTTCTCGGGGCCGGTGGCGCCGGCGTCGGTGCCGAAGGCGTACCAGCGGTGGGCCCAGATCGCGTCGGTGCCCTGGGCACCGCCGCCCGCGGACTCGTCCTCGCCCGCGTGCACGATCTGGAAGTGGTCGATGTAGCCGTCGGGCTCGTTGAAGTCGCCGTCGCCGTCGAAGTCGTAACGGTCCCACTCGTCGAACCGGGCGACGTCCGCCTTGATCTGGGCGTCGGTGCGGCCCGCGGCCTTCTGCTGCGCGACCCAGGCGTTCAGACCGTCGCTGACGACGTTCCACACGCTCGGGCAGTTGGTGTCACCGCAGGCATTGTTGCCGTAACGGGCCTCGTTGTAGGGGACCTTGACCCAGTCGGAGACCTCGCCGTCGACGGAGTAGCGGCCCGAGGACTGCTTCTCGTAGTAGGTCTTGACCGAGTCGACGCCCTTGCCGTGACCGAAGTACAGGTCCTGGAAGTACTCCTGGTCGTAGTCGGCCCTCCACGCCGTGGAGTTGTCCTTCTTGCGGTCGGGCTTGGGGATCGCGTTGTGCAGCGGACCCGCGGTGCCGCCGAAGCGGCTGTCGACCTTGTCCCCGAACTCGACCAGGATCGTGAAGATCTTGTCGGTCTTCTCGCGGCCGAGTTCGACGTACTTGTCGTCGCCCTTCTTGCCCTTGAGCTGGACGACCTTCGAGCCCTCGCGGTTCTTGACCTTGCTCTTGCCCGATATGACCTGCTTCAGGGCCTCCTGGCGCTGAGCGTCCTGCGTCTTGCTCAGCGGGCCTTCGAGGTCGTGCTCGTCGTGGTGACGATCCGCCGGGTCGTGCCGGTCCACGGTGGTGGACCGGGGGGCCGAGGCGTCGTCGGCCACCGCGTAGGTGGAGGCGGTGGCAGTGGCCGCCGTGAGCGCCACGCTTATGGCGGCCGCTCTGAACGTCCAGGTTCTACTGGTCACTTGAGATCCTCCCCCGCGTTCGCTGCGCGCGGCAGGCGGGGTCCCGGTCATGGAAGTCCGCGCGCGCGTGATCAACGCGTGTAGTCAAGTGACGACATTTGACTAGAGGTTTAGAAGAAAAGACAGACCTTGACTTGGACAGGTCAAGTGCACTATACGGAGGCAACGTTCGTTTTGCGGACAACCAAACGGTTGTCCCATGGCCCTCCCACCGGCCGTGCGGGCGCGTGCATCTGTCCACTTGGTGGACGTCATGACTCCGTGCGCCCCCTGTGCACCGCCCTTGTTGGTTAGGTCACGCTTACCGCCGGTTCCGGTCGGGCACCCTGCCCGAGAGAATGTCGTTCGGCAGAACGCCCGGAAGCCGGCGGAATGCCAGGCCGACACCCCGTGGACCACCCACTTTCGAGGA
Organism: Streptomyces sp. NPDC007907; assembly: GCF_042959365.1. NCBI lineage: Bacteria > Bacillati > Actinomycetota > Actinomycetes > Kitasatosporales > Streptomycetaceae > Streptomyces > Streptomyces sp. NPDC007907. The sequence continues at coordinate 126,722 of NZ_JBIBKR010000004.1, read as the reverse complement.
CATGATGGCCATGCCCCGTCCGACTGCCGCACAGCTCGCCTACGGCTCGTGCACCGTGATCCTCTCGACCCTCGCCATGCTGCTGCTGTCCCAGACGCGTTCGGGTGCGGGGATCGCGGTCATCGCCCTCGCGGCGCTCGCCCTGGGACTGCTGGTCGCCATGACGGTCCCCCTGCCGAAGCGCCCGGCCGCGGTGGAACAGCCCGCGCCCGTCGAGCCGCTCCGGGCCTCTGTCCCGGCGCCGGCCCCGGAGCCGGTGCGTGAACGGGCGGCCTCCTGAGCGCCCGCTGACCGTTCCTCACCGCCTCTCGTTCACCCACTGCTCCCCTTGGTGCTGACCACGACCGTCTTGGCGGCCTTGTCGTGCAGGCCCTGCTTGTAGGGCCGGTCGAAGTAGCTCCAGCCGCCCGAGACCGCGATCCAGAAGCAGAAGCAGCAGAAGGCGAACGGGATCCACAGCACCGCGGCCCGCGTCAGCGCCATCTGCACGGAGGGCGTCGCACCGTTGTCCAGGTTGGCCACGCGCATGCGCAGCAGCTGCTTGCCGAGGGTCTGGCCGTTCCTCACGGTCATGGCGGTGTCGTAGGCGATGTAGAGGACGGCGGCGACCGCCGCCTGCCAGAGCGACTTGCCGACCTCGATGCGGTCGCTGTCCACGTCGTACTCGTCGATGTTCAGGGCCCAGGTGAGCAGCCAGACGACGGCACCCACCAGGATCATGTCGATGATGCGCGCGAGCGTGCGCAGGACGCTGTCGGCGAGCGGGGGCATGCCGGCGAGGGGGTCGGTGGGGTAGGGGCCACCGCCGTAGGGACCGCCGCCCGGGGGAACGCCACCGCCCGGGGGGACTCCGCCTCCTGGGGGACCGTCACCGAAGCCGCCGCCCGGGCCGCCGGCAGGACCTCCGGGGCCACCGGGACCGTCCTGGCCGCCGCCCCCGTACGGCGGGGGTTCGTTGCCGTGAGGTGCTCCCGTGCCCTCGCCCGGAGGCTCGTTCGGGGGGCGCTTCCTGAACGGGTCGTCTTCCGGCGGTTCCGGACCGGGGCCGGGGGGCGGTTCACTGCTCATGGCCCGAGTCGACCGCGAACCCCCGGGCTCCGCATCCGGCGGACGGCTGTCCGAGGGAGCCTCAGCCCGCCACGAACGTGTGCGCCGCCTTGTCGTGCCAGCACTGGCGCCAGGGCCGGTCGAAGAGGCACCAGGCGACGCCGACGATCCCGACGACGAGGAGCCCGGGCACGCTGTAGACCAGCCAGCGGCGCAGGGCCGCACCGAACTCCGGGGAGTCGTGCGCCTCGATGTCCCGCACTTCGAGGCCCATCAGCTTCTTGCCGAGCGTGCGGCCCCACTTTGCGGTCGGCAGCACCTCGCACAGGACACCGGCGACCAGCAGGACCGCAAGGATGATGCCGAGGTAGACGGAAGTGGTGCCGTCGAGCAGCCAGACCGTGACGGTCTCGCCGGAGAGCCTGGCCGCGTCGATCTTCTCGTTGACGTGGTCGATCGCCGCGGTGCCGAGCGGTACGGCGGCCGTGGCGGTGAGGGCCGCGAGGACGACGGTGTCCAGCAGCCGGGCGGCCAGGCGCTTGCCGAGCCCGGCGGGGCGGGCCTCCGCCTGGCGCCGGGCCGCCGCCTGGAACACGTCCTCGACCGGTGGTTTCCAGGGCGCGACGGGCTGCTCGTCACCGCCGCCGGCTCCGGCCAGCCGGTGCACCTGCTGCGCCCAGGAGGACTGGCCGCCGCCGGGACCCGGGCTGAGCGGGGTGCCGGACGGGGAGGCGGCGGGCGGGGCGGCGCCGGGTCCGCCGGACTGCGGAGGGACGGTGGGTGCCGCCTGGGGTCCGGACAGTGCGGTCGGGGCGGACCCGGAGGCCGCCGCGCCGGCGCTCCCGGCCCCTGCCTGCGCGGCGGCCGCCTTGCCGGCGCCGAAACCGGGGCCCGCGGGACCGCTCCCGGAACCGTTCGGCCCTGCCTGCGGGCCGAACGCGGGTCCCGACGGGCTCCCGCCGGAGCCCGCCGCACCGGGCCCGCCGCCGAAGGCGGACGCCGCGCCGCCCGAGCCGGCCGGCCCGAAGACACCGCCGGACGCTCCGCCCTGCGCGCCGAACCCGGACGCCGCCGGGCCGCCGCCCGGTCCGCCCGCACCGGCCGGTCCGAAACCCGGACTCGGAGAACCGCCCCCGGAGCCACCGGCACCGCCCTGCGCACCGACGCCTGACGCCGCCGAGCCGCCCGGGCCACCCGCACCCGCACCCGCACCCGCACCCGCACCCGCCGGACCGAAACCCGGCCCCTGAGCACTGCCGCCGGACCCGGCCCCGGCCGCGCCGCGGTTCCCGGCTCCCGGTCCCCCGGCCGGTGCCGCACCACCGTCCGCCCCCGGGCGCGGGGACACTGCGCGGAACGTCATCGTGCCGTCGTCGGACGCGTCGGCCGGTGTTCCGCCCCCGGACTTCCCCATCGGGCGGCGGAACACGAACGTGCTGCCCGCTGCCGCGGCGCTCGCCTCCAGGTCGGCCGGAGAGGCGTCAGCCGTGCCGTCGGCACGTGCTGACTCCCCGTCGGGCCGCCGGTCGGCGTGCGGGAGCCTCGGATCGGCGCCCTGGACACTCTGAGCGCCCTGCGGCGCACCCCACGAGACACGGCGGTCCTGGTCGCCGCCGAAGCCGGACTGCCGGGAGCGGTCGGCGCCCCAGGCGGAGGCCGGTTCGGGACGGCTGCCGTGCTGGACGTCGGCGGCGGACGGCGACTCGGACGGCTCCTCGACCGGGTCCTCGTCGAAGAAGTGCGGGCCGGTCTCCTCGACCGGGGCGGGCTGCGCCGCACCCGCTCCGGGCGGCGGCGCGAGCGACTCGCCCTCACCGGGCGCCGGACGGCTGGTGCCCGGCACCCAGGAAGCACCGTTCCAGTACCGGACATATCCAGGAATGGAAGGGTCCGGGTAATACCCTTCGCGGGGCCTGTCGTCACCGGGGGCCGGGGTTGGGGCGCTCATGTCCGTCGTCCCGTATCTGCTCGGGGGCCAAATGGGGGTCTCCACATCTATCAGACGAGCGCAAGCCCCACGGCCGCTCCCACCGGACCCGACCCTTTCGAGCACCGATGTGCTACGCACCGCACCGCCGCCGCGGATCCCCGCGCGAAAAACTTCCGGCAAGGCGCGTAATGCCGCGGCCCCGGCCCGCTCTCTCCTCCTGACCGGCCCGCAACGGGCAGCCGTCAGGAGAAGGGAAGACCGCCATGCACACCGTCGTGGAGCGGGAACTGGAGCTGCAGCTCGTCCTGTCGCCCGAACGCAGGGTCGCGGTGCCCGCCCGGCTCGGGTATCTCAGCGACGACCCCTACGCCGTCCACGTCACCTTCCACATCGACACCCGGCACCCGGTGCACTGGATGTTCGCCCGGGACCTTCTGGTGGAAGGCGTGTTCCGGCCCTGCGGGCAGGGGGACGTGCGGGTGTGGCCGACGAAGACGGAGGGGCGCGGCGTCGTGCTGATGGCGTTCAGTTCGCCCGACGGGGACGCCCTGCTGGAGGCTCCGGCGGCGGCGGTGTCGGCCTGGCTGGAGCGCACGCTGCGGGTGGTCCCGCCGGGGACGGAGGACGAGCAGCTCGGGCTGGACGACGAGCTGGCCCAGTTGCTCGCCCAGTGAGCGCGAGGTTCTCAGAAGAGCTTGCCCGGGTTCAGGATGTTCAGCGGGTCGAAGGCCTGCTTGACGGCCCGTTGCATCTCCATGCCCACGGGGCCGATCTCGCGCGCCAGCCACTCCTTCTTCAGGACGCCGACGCCGTGCTCGCCGGTGATGGTGCCGCCCAGTTCCAGGCCGAGCGCCATGATCTCGTCGAAGGACTCACGGGCGCGCCGGGACTCGTCGGGGTCCGCCGGGTCGAAGCAGACCGTCGGGTGGGTGTTGCCGTCGCCCGCGTGGGCGACGACGCCGATGGTGAGCCGGTACTTCGCGGCGATCCGGTCCACCCCTTCGAGCATGTCGCCGAGCCGGGAGCGCGGCACGCACACGTCGTCGATCATCGTCACGCCCTTGACCGCCTCCAGCGCGGTGAGCGACAACCGCCGGGCCTGGAGCAGCAGTTCGGACTCGGCCACGTCGTCGGCGGGCACGACCTGGATGGCACCGGCCGCTTCGCACAGGGCGCCGACGGCGGCGAGGTCGGCGGCCGGGGCGGTGGTGTCGAACGCGGCCAGCAACAGGGCCTCGGTGCTCTCGGGGAGGCCCATCTGCGCCATCGTGTTGACGGCCTTGACCGTCGTACGGTCCATGAGTTCGAGGAGCGAGGGGACGTGGCCGCCCTCCATGATGCGGCAGACGGCGTCGCAGGCCGCGGCGGCGGAGGCGAACTCGGCGGCCAGCACCAGCTGGTCGGGCGGTTTGGGGCGCAGCCCGAGGACGGCCCGCACGACGATGCCGAGCGAGCCCTCGGAGCCGACGAACAGCCGGGTCAGGTCGTAGCCGGCGACGCCCTTGGCGGTGCGGCGGCCGGTGGACATCAGGCGGCCGTCGGCGAGGACGACGTCGAGGCCGAGGACGTACTCGGCGGTCACGCCGTACTTGACGCAGCACAGGCCGCCGGAGGCCGTGCCGATGTTGCCGCCGATGGTGCACATCTCCCAGCTGGAGGGGTCCGGCGGGTAGGAGAGGCCGTGTGCGCCGACGGCCCGGGACAGGGCGGCGTTGACCACGCCCGGTTCGACGACGGCGATGCGGTCGACCGGGTTGATCTCCAGGATCCGGTCCATCTTCGTCAGGGAGAGCACGATGCAGCCGTCGGAGGCGTTGGCGGCGCCGGACAGTCCGGTGCGGGCGCCCTGCGGGACGACGGGGACGCGCAGGGCGGTGGCGGTGCGCATCACGTGCTGGACCTGCTCGGCCGTGCGGGGCAGCACGACCACGGCCGGGATGCCGGCCGGGCAGAAGCTCGCCATGTCGTTGGCGTAGGAGGCCGTGACGTCCGGGTCGGTGAGGACCGCTTCGGCGGGCAGGCCGCCGAGCAGCAGGTCCACGAGGTCGCCGGTCGCCGTGGTGTCCTCGGAGCGGGACGCTTCGATACGGCTCATGATCACAGGTTCGCACCCGGGGCCATCGGTGTGAACCCCGTCGGCGGCACCCTTCGGCTGCCCGGGTGGGTGGTCGTGCTGACGCACAGTGAGCGCCATGGAGAACCAGCAGGAGGGCCCGGTGGGGCCGGAGACCGGCCGGAAGCGCCGGGTGCGCTCACGGCCGGTGCTGATCGCCGCCGTCGCGGGGTGTGCGGTGCTGGGCGGGGTGCTGGTGCTGCTGCCGCGTGAGCGGCCGGCCGGGCCCGCCGCGCCGGCTCCGGGGGCGCCGGCCATGGCGGCGCTCGACAGCGGGGTGCCGGCCGCGCTGCCCGACCTGGGGGAGCTGATCGACGAGCGGGCCCGGGCCGTGCGCGAGCGGCCGGGGGACGCGACGTCCTGGGCGGTGCTCGGGACGGCCTACGCGGAGCGGGGGCGGCGCCTGGCGGACCCGGCGTACTACCCGCGGGCCGAGAAGGCGCTGCGGACATCGCTGAGGGTGCGGCCGCAGCGCAACACCCGGGCCCTGGCGGGTCTTGCCGCGCTGTCGCTCGCCCGCCGGGACTTTCCCGCCGCGCGCCGGTGGGTTGAGGCGGCGCTGGAGCTGGAGCCGCGGCGGTGGACGACGTATCCGCTGCTCATCGACGCGTACACCGGGCTCGGTGACCAGAATGCGGCCAAGCGGGCGCTGGACCGGCTGACCGGGTTGCACTCGGGTCCCGCCGTGCTGGCGCGGGCGGCGGCCGTCTACCGGGACCGGGGCCGGCGAGAGGACGCGGCGGCCTCGCTGGCGGACGCGGTGGCGGGCGCGCGGGATCCCGCCGAGCGGGCCGCCTATCTGGAGCAGGCCGGGCGGCTGGCGTTCGAACGGGGGGAACCCGACGTCGCGCTGCGGCACTTCAGGGAGGCGGTCCGCCTCGACGCCGGCCAGCGGGCCGCGCAGGCCGGGCAGGGTCGTGCCCTGGCCGCCCTCAGCCGGCCGACGGAAGCCCTGGGCGTCTACCGGGCGGCTCTCGCCCGGCAGCCATGTCCGCTGTACGCGCTGGAGCTGGGCGAGTTGTACGAGTCGCTGGGCCGGCCGGCGGCGGCCCGGGTGCAGTACGGGCTGCTGCGGGAGCGGGTGCGGGCAGCTGCCACGGGCGGGGCCGACGAGGAACTGGTGCTGGGGCGGTTCGAGGCCGACCACGGCGATCCGGGGGCGGGGGTACGGCGGTTGCGGGCGGAGTGGAGGCGCCGGCCCGTAGCGGAGGTCGCCGACGCGCTGGGGTGGGCGCTGCACCGGGCCGGGGAGTCCGTGGAGGGCCTGCGGTTCGCGCTGGTGGCGACGGATCCGGTGCGCGGGGGCGGGGTGTACGACGCGGTGGCCATGTACCACCGGGGCATGATCGAGCGGGAGCTGGGCCGCGACGGCGCGGCCCGCCGCCACCTCACGGAGGCCCTGCGGATCAACCCGCACTTCTCCCCGCTGGGGGCGCCCGCGGCCCGGACGGCACTGGAGGCACTGGGCGAACCGCCGGACGAAGAGGTGCCGGAGATGGACGGCGGGGCGGGATAGCCGGGCACGGCCGGCACACACCGCCACCACCGGGCCGCCCGTCCGGGGCGGCACGGGTGCGGGTCGCGCGGGTGCCCCGTGACACCCGCACGACCCGGGGGTGCGGCGGCTACAGGTTGCCGCGGCGGTCCTGCTCGCGCTCGATCGCTTCGAACAGGGCCTTGAAGTTGCCCTTGCCGAAGCCCATCGAGCCGTGGCGTTCGATGATCTCGAAGAAGACGGTCGGACGGTCCTGGACCGGCTTGGTGAAGATCTGCAGCAGGTAGCCGTCCTCGTCGCGGTCGGCGAGGATCTTCAGCTCGCGCAGGGTGTCGATCGGGACACGGGTCTCGCCGACCCACTCCCCCAGCGTGTCGTAGTAGGAGTCGGGCGTGTTGAGGAACTCGACGCCGGCCGCGCGCATCGTGCGGACCGTCTGGACGATGTCGTTCGTGTTCAGCGCGATGTGCTGCACGCCCGCGCCGCCGTAGAACTCCAGGTACTCGTCGATCTGGGACTTCTTCTTGGCGACGGCCGGCTCGTTGATCGGGAACTTGACCTTGAGCGTGCCGTCGGCGACGACCTTCGACATCAGGGCGCTGTACTCGGTGGCGATGTCGTCGCCCACGAACTCCTTCATGTTCGTGAAGCCCATCACCTTGTTGTAGAAGCCGACCCATTCGTTCATGCGGCCGAGTTCGACGTTGCCGACGCAGTGGTCGATCGCCTGGAAGGTGCGCTGCGCGGGCGGCTCCACGATCGGCTCGGCGGCGACGTAGCCGGGCAGGTAGGGGCCGTCGTAGCCGGAGCGGTCGACCAGGGTGTGGCGGGTCTCGCCGTAGGTGGCGATGGCGGCCAGGACAACCGTGCCGTGCTCGTCCTTCAGCTCGTACGGCTCGGCGACCGAGCGCGCGCCGTGCTCCAGCGCGTAGGCGTACGCGGCCCGCGCGTCCGGGACTTCGATGGCGAGGTCGACCACACCGTCGCCGTGCTCGGCCACGTGCTGCGCGAGGAAGTGGCCCCAGTCGGTGGTGGGCTTGATGACCGAGGTGAGGACGAAGCGGGCGGAGCCGTTCTCCAGGACGTACGCGGCGGTCTCACGGCTGCCGTTCTCCGGTCCGGAGTAGGCGACCAGCTTCATGCCGAAGGCGGTGGAGTAGTAGTGCGCCGCCTGCTTGGCGTTGCCCACGGCGAAGACGACCGCGTCCATTCCCTTGACCGGGAAGGGGTCGGCCTGCCGGGCGGTGTCGGGAGTGTGGTCTGTGGTCTGCGTCATAGCCGCAGGGTCTCCCTGCCCGGCAAGGTGCGCAATAGTTTGTGTTCTGAATGAGCAATCTGTTCAGCGATACGGCCGTATCGGCGGCCCTTCTGTACAGGATGACCATGCCGGGAGGCTGCTGTGGCGATCGATCATCTGGACGGCCGGATCATTCTGCTGCTGGCCCGGGAGCCGCGGATCGGGGTGCTGGAGATGTCCCGGCGGCTGGGGGTGGCCCGGGGCACCGCGCAGGCGCGGCTGGACCGGCTTCAGTCGAACGGAGTCATTCGCGGATTCGGTCCGCAAGTCGATCCGGCCGCGCTCGGCTATCCGGTCACGGCGTTCGCCACGCTGCAGATCCGGCAGGGGCAAGGGCCCGACGTACGGGCCCATTTGGCGACCGTGCCGGAGGTGCTGGAGCTGCACACGACCACCGGCACCGGGGACATGCTGTGCCGTCTCGTGGCCCGCTCCAACGCCGATCTCCAGCGTGTGATCGACCGGGTCGTCGGTTTTGATGGCATCGTCCGGGCCTCCACGGCGATCGTCATGGAGAACCCCGTTCCGCTGCGGATCATCCCGCTCGTGGAGCAGGCCGCGGAGGAGACCTGACGTGTAGGGGTGAGCGCGTGTGAACTTCTGGGAGTACCTGGTCAACCGGCACCAGCAGCTGCTCACGGACGCCTACCAGCACGCGAGCGTGGTCTTCCAGTGCATGGTCGTGGCGACCGCGCTCGGGGTGCTGATCGGCGTGGTCACGTACCGCAGCGAGTGGGCCGGGAACCTCGCCACCACGACCACCGCCACCATCCTGACCGTGCCGGCGCTCGCCCTGATCGGTCTGCTCATCCCCCTCGTGGGCCTCGGCGTGCCGCCCACGGTGATCGCGTTGACGCTGTACGGGCTGCTGCCGGTCGTGCGCAACGCGATCGTCGGGCTGCGCGGGGTGGATCCGGCTCTGGTGGACGCGGCCACGGGCATCGGGATGTCCCGGCCGGCCCGGCTGCTGCGGATCGAGCTGCCGCTGGCCTGGCCGCCCATCCTGACCGGGATCCGCGTCTCCACCCAGATGCTGATGGGCATCGCGGCCATCGCGGCGTACGCCTCCGGCCCCGGACTCGGCAACGTCATCTTCCGCGGCCTCGCCTCGCTGGGCAGCGCCAACGCGCTCAACCAGGTCCTCGCGGGCACGCTCGGCATCATCATCCTGGCGCTGCTGTTCGACGCCGCGTACGTCCTGATCGGGCGGCTGACCATTCCCAGGGGGATCCGTGCCTGAGACCGGCGACCACGGCGCCTCGATCGAGCTGGAGAACCTGACCAAGCGCTACCCCGGCAGTGCGCAGCCGGCCGTGGACAACGTGAGCATGCAGATCAAGGCGGGCGAGGTCGTCGTCTTCGTCGGCCCCTCGGGCTGCGGCAAGTCGACCACGCTCAAGATGATCAACCGGCTGATCGAGCCGACCGGCGGCCGTATCAGGATCGGCGGCGAGGACGTCACCGACATGGACCCGGTCAAGCTGCGCCGCAAGGTCGGCTACGCCATCCAGTCCGCCGGGCTCTTCCCGCACATGACGGTGGCGCAGAACATCGGGATCGTCCCGAAGATGATCGGCTGGTCGAAGCCGCGGATCAGGGAGCGCACCGAGGAGCTCCTCGACCTGGTCGGCCTCGACGCCGCGGAGTTCCGCGGCCGCTACCCGCGCCAGCTCTCCGGCGGGCAGCAGCAGCGCGTGGGGGTGGCCCGGGCCCTGGCCGCCGATCCCCCGGTGCTGCTGATGGACGAGCCGTTCGGGGCGGTGGATCCCATCACCCGGGACCACCTCCAGGACGAGCTGATCCGGTTGCAGTACGAGCTGCACAAGACGATCGTGTTCGTCACCCACGACTTCGACGAGGCGATCAAGATCGGCGACCGGATCGCCGTGCTGCGCGAGCGGTCGCACATCGCGCAGTTCGACACCCCCGAGGCGATCCTGACGAACCCGGCGGACGACTTCGTGTCCGGGTTCGTGGGCGCCGGCGCCGCACTGAAGCGGCTGAACCTGACCCGCGTCCGGGACGTGGAGATCACCGACTGTCCGACGGTCACGGTCGACGACCCGCTGCAGCAGATCTTCAACCTGCTGCGGACCAGCGGCAGCAACGAGATCCTGCTGCTCGACCGGCGCCGCCGCCCCTACAAGTGGCTGCGGCGCGGCGATCTGATGCGGGCCCGGGGCTCACTGGCCCGCGCCGGGACCCTGGTGCAGGCCACGGTCAGCCTGGACGCCACCCTGCGGGACGCGCTGGAGGCGGTGCTCACCGACAACGCGGGGCGGGTGGTGGTGACCGGGCGGCGCGGCGAGTACACGGGCGTCGTCGACATGGAGACGCTCATCAACTCCGTGCACGAGTTGCTGGAGGCCGACCGGCTCGACGCGATGGAGCACCAGCACGAGCTGGAGTCGCTGCGGGCCTCGCAGACACACGCGGAGCAAGAGGGGGCCTCAGGCCCGGCGGGCGTGACCGGCCCGGGAGGAGAACGGTGACGGCCACGGAGGTCGAGGAGCCCTCCGAGCCGGTCGCGGAAGCGTCCCGGACGGAGCGCCCGCCCTCGCGCCTGACCTGGCAGAAGCTGACGTTCCTGCCGGTCGCCCTGATCGCCGTGCTGCTCGCCACCTGGCTCTGGTTCCAGCAGGCCGACCTGGACGCGCTCACCCGCAACGCCCTGTCGGGCGGCCAGGTCACCAAGGCGCTGTGGCAGCACATCCAGCTGACCGTGATCTCCACGTTCTTCGTGCTGATCATCGCGATCCCGCTGGGCATCCTGCTGACCCGCGGGGCGATGAGCAGGGCCACGCCGGTGGCGATGGCGTTCGCCAACGCGGGCCAGGCGACCCCGGCGATCGGCCTGCTCGCCCTCCTGGTGATCTGGCTGGGCATCGGCCGCAGGGCCGCCCTGATCGGCATGATCGTCTACGCCATCCTGCCGGTGCTCTCCAACACGATCACGGGCCTGAGGGCGAACGACCCGACCCTGCTGGAGGCGGCCCGCGGCATCGGCATGTCCCCCTCGGGGGTGCTGCGGAGGGTGGAACTCCCGCTCGCGGTCCCGCTGATCCTCGCGGGCGTGCGTACGGCCCTCGTCCTCAACGTCGGTACGGCGACCCTGGCGGTGTTCGGCGGGGGCGGCGGTCTCGGTGTGCTGATCACGACCGGGATCACCAACCAGCGAATGCCGGTGCTGGTGCTGGGCTCGGTCCTCACGGTGGTGCTGGCGCTGCTGGTGGACTGGCTGGCCTCGATCGTCGAACTGCTGCTGCGGCCACGGGGGTTGCAGCCGTGAGGGGGCGTACGCGCCTGGCGGCCGCGGCCCTGCTGCTGGCGGCGGCCGGCTGTGGCCTGACCAGCGGCTCCCCCCTGACCGACGATGTGAAGCCGGGGTCGATCGGCCGGGGCGAGCCGTTGAAGGGGGCGCACCTGACGGTGACGTCGAAGTCGTTCACCGAGCAGCTGATCCTCGGCTCGATCATGGGCATCGCGTTCGAGGCGGCCGGCGCCGACGTGATCGACCGCACCGGCATCCAGGGGTCCATCGGCAGCCGCGAGGCGGTCCGCAAAGGTGACGCGGACGCCGGGTACGAGTACACGGGCACGGCGTGGATCACCTACCTCGGGCACAGCAAGCCGATCACCGACCCGCAGGAGCAGTGGGAGTCGGTGAGGAAGGAGGACGCGGGCAACGGGCTGGTCTGGCTGCCGCCGTCGAAGCTCGACAACACGTACGCGCTGGCGATGAACCAGCAGAACGCGAAGAAGTACGGCACGAAGACCATGTCGGACGTGGCGAAGCTGTCGAAGTCCGACCCGGGGGCCGTGCAGCTGTGCGTGGAGGTCGAGTTCGCCAACCGGGCGGACGGGCTGCCGGGCATGCAGAAGGCCTACGGCATGAACGTGCCGGCGCGGAACATCACGCAGATGGACACCGGGATCATCTACACGCAGACCGCGAAGGGCAACTGCACGTACGGGGAGGTGTTCACCACCGACGGGCGCATCAAGTCGATGAACCTGGTGGTGATGGACGACGACAAGAAGTTCTTCCCCAACTACAACGCCGCCCCGATGATCAACGCCAAGACCCTGAAGGAGTGGCCGGCGATCGCGGAGGTCCTGAACCCGGTGACGGCGAAGCTGGACAACTCCGTGGCGCAGACGCTGAACGCGAAGGTGGATGTGGACGGGGAGGATCCGCATCAGGTGGCGCTGGACTGGATGGTGCGGGAGGGGTTCGTCAAGGAGGGGTGAGTTACAAAGAGACCGTTGCAAAGGGAGCTTTGCAACGCTACCTTTGCATACATGCCCGACGAACCAGCTCCCCGTCTGCTCGACGCCCGCTCCCTGCGCGGCCTGGCCCATCCCCTGCGGATGCAGCTGCTGGTCGCACTGCGCCGCGGCGGGCCCGCAACTGCCTCCCAACTGGCGGAGAAACTCGGCGAGTCCAGCGGCTCTACTAGCTATCACCTACGGCAACTCGCCGCGCACGGTTTCGTCTCCGACGCCCCGGAGCTGGGCAAAGGACGGGAGCGCTGGTGGAAAGCGGTGGACCGGGGCGTCCAGATCGACGAGACCCTGATCCAGGACCCTGATCCGGCCGTACGGGGTGCCGTCGCCTTGTTCCGGTACGAGATCGCCAACGTGCACACCCAGGAGATCTCGACCTGGCTCGGCAACACGAGTGAGTGGGGCGAGGAGTGGGACGGCGCCACCGACCTCAGCGACTTCACGCTGCGGCTCACTCCTGAACTCGCCCGTGAGCTGGTCGGCAAGATGCACGACCTCGTCCAGAGCTACCGCCCCCTGCCCGAGGACACCCCGGGCGCCGAGACGGTACGCGTCCACACGCACGTCTTCCCCAGTCAGACGACGTAGTGAAAGGCCATCGCCCATGCACCCGGACATCCACCTGGCCCTGCACCACGCCCGCGCCGCCGAGCTCCGTGCCGAGACCGAACCCCGTCCGGCGCAGCGCCACGCACTCCGTACGCGACTGGGCTGGACCCTCGTAGAAGTCGGGCTGAAACTCGCCACCCGGCCGGGGCCGCTCCCCGCCCACTAACAACTCGGCACGGAGCCCTTGCCCGTCTCCAGGGCCACCAGGGAACTCACCGTGCTCTTCAGGGTGGTCACCGGGATCAGCCGCAGCCCCTTCGGAAGCTCGGCGCGAGCGTCCCCGCACTCCGCCTTGGGGACCAGGAACACCGTCGCCCCGTCCCGCTTCGCGGCCTGCGTCTTGAGGGCGACGCCCCCGACCGCACCGATCCGGCCGGCCGCGTCGATCGTGCCCGTACCGGCGATGACCCGGCCGCCGGTCAGATCCCCGCCCGTGCCGTCGCCGTCGAGCTTGTCGACGATGCCGAGGGAGAAGAGCAGCCCCGCACTGGGCCCGCCCACGTCCGCGAGCTTCAGACTGACCTCGACGTCCTCGTCGTCGAGACCGAGGTACCCCAGCGCGGCCTGCGTCGCCGCGTCCTGGGACTCCTTCATCTGCTCCTCGTTGTGCCGCTCGATCTCCTTGACGCTGTCCCCGCTCGGGTAGACGGAGTCGCGCGGCATGACCGCCTGGTCGGTGCGGAACCAGCTGTCGATGACGTCGGGGAGCGAGACCCGGGTGTCCGGGGAGGTCGCCTCGATGGTGGTCATCCGCAACTGGCCCTCGGTCTCCCGGACCGGCGCACCGGAGATGGTGATCACCTCCGCGCCCTTGTTCTCGCCGAGCACGTTCGCCGTCAGGCCCGGCTGCGCCACCGAGAACGGCAGCGGCGCGAACACCGCCGTCGCGAACAGGGCCACGACGGGCAGGGCGCAGACGGCGATGGCCTGGGGGCGCGTGAGGCGAGAGAACACGGGATCAATCTAACGCGGAGGCGCGATACCACCGGGACCAGGGCGCCGGGGGCTCGGCAGCCGCAGGCCGTCGGCGCCAGGCCTCCAGGCGGCCGGTGCGTGAGGTCGCAGGCGCCGCGAGGCTTTCGGGCCGCCCGCGTGGGGGAGGCCGCAGGCCTTCAGCGCAGGGCCGCTGGGGTCGCCGGGCGAGGGGGCCGCGGCGCGCGTTGGTCAGCGGAGGGCTTCCGCGACCTCGCGGGCCGCGTCGACGACTCGGGGGCCCACCCGTTCCGGTACCGCCTCCGCCAGCATCACCACGCCCACGCTGCCCTCGACGCCCGTCACGCCCAGCAGCGGTGCCGCCGCCCCCCAGGCACCTGCCTCCAGCTCCCCGTGGGTCAGCATGTAGCCGGGGTCGCTCATCGGGTGCTGCCGGGCCGCGAGTATCGCCTTGCCGGCGGCGCCCCGGTCCAGCGGGTGCCGGAAACCGGCGCGGTAGGCGACGTGATAGTCCGTCCAGGTCGGTTCCACGACGGCCACGGCCAGCGCGTCCGCCCCGTCGACCAGGGTCAGGTGCGCCGTCGCGCCGATGTCCTCGGCCAGTGACCGCAGCGCCGGCATCGCGGCCTCCCGCACCAGCGGATGTACCTGACGCCCGAGCCGCAGCACGCCGAGCCCGACCCGGGCACGTCCGCCGAGGTCACGGCGTATGAGGGCATGCTGTTCCAGCGTGGCGAGCAACCGGTACACGACGGTCCGGTTCACACCCAGCCGGAGGGAGAGTTCGGTCACGGTCAGCCCGTGGTCCGTGTCGGCGAGCAGCTTGAGGACCCGCAGTCCCCGGTCGAGCGTCTGAGAGGTCTCCGCGGTCACGACGCCCACTCCTTAGTGGTGAGGTCGGCGGCTCCCCGGTCGGCGAATGCGTCACCGAGTCCCGTCGGTCACGCGCTTCAGAGGCCGCCGATCGGTCGGCGGCCCGGCCTGTCCGGACCGCGTCGCTTCACGGCTGCGCTCCGCGGCGGCGCTGCCACGGGGCGTGTGCGTAGCCGGACAGTAGCGAAGCAGGTTCGCTGAGCGGAAGTCTCCGTCCAGAATCCGGGCAGGGGTCAGGGCGTGGTGTCGGTATTCGGGCGGTTTGCGCGCCCCCGAAAGGGCGCGGAGCTGTGTCGGTGTACGGCTTCCGCCCGCGTGGGAGCCACCACCCCCGTGCCCCGCGGAGGGCACCGTCACTTCATCCGCGTGGCCCACTCCTGGACCTTGGCGATCCGCTGCCGCAACTGCCCGGCCGTCGCCTCCGCCGCCGGAGGCCCCCCGCACACGCGCCGCAGCTCGGTGTGGATGACCCCGTGCGGCTTGCCGCTCTGGTGCACGTACGCGCCGACCATCGTGTTGAGCTGCCGCCGCAGCTCCATCATCTCCTTGTGGGAGACCACGGGCCGCCGTTCCGCCGGCACCTCCAGCAGGTCGGCTTCCGCGTCCGGCTTCTTCCGGCTGTGCGAGATCTGCTTGGCCTGCCGCTTCTGCAGCAGCAGCTGCACCTGGTCGGGCTCCAGCAGCCCGGGGATGCCGAGGTAGTCCTGCTCCTCCTCGGAGCCGGGATGGGCCTGCATGCCGAACTCGGCGCCGTTGTACATGACCCGGTCGAAGACGGCGTCGGACTCCAGCGCCTCGAAGGGCAGCATGTCCTGCTCGCCGGTGTCCTCGTCCTGCTCCCGGTTCGCCTCGTCCATCTCCTTCTCGGACTCGGCGTACGGGTCCTCCTCGCCCTCCTTCTTGGGCTTGTCGAGGACGTGGTCGCGCTCGCGCTCCATCTCGTTGGCGAAGCCCAGCAGGTCGGGCACGGTCGGCAGGAACACGGACGCGGTCTCGCCGCGCCGCCGGGACCGCACGAAACGCCCGACGGCCTGGGCGAAGAACAGGGGCGTCGAGATGGTGGTGGCGTACACCCCGACGGCCAGCCGCGGCACGTCGACGCCCTCGGACACCATCCGCACCGCGACCATCCAGCGGTCGTCGTTGCCGCTGAACTCGTCGATCCGCGCGGAGGCGCCGGAGTCGTCCGACAGCACCAGGGTGGCCTTGCTGCCGGTGATGTCCCGGATGAGCTTGGCGTAGGCGCGCGCGGATTCCTGGTCGGAGGCGATGACGAGGGCGCCCGCGTCCGGGATGGCCTTCCGTACCTCCGTCAGCCGCTGGTCGGCGGCGCGCAGCACCGACGGCATCCACTCGCCGCGCGGATCCAGCGCGGTCCGCCAGGCCTGGCTGATGGCGTCCTTGGTCATGGGCTCGCCGAGCCGGGCGGCGATCTCGTCACCGGCCTTGGTCCGCCAGCGCATGTTGCCGCTGTAGGAGAGGAAGATGACCGGCCGGACGACGTTGTCGGCGAGGGCGTTGCCGTAGCCGTAGGTGTAGTCGGCCGCCGACCGCCGGATGCCGTCGTTGCCCTCCTCGTATGTCACGAAGGGGATGGGGTTGGTGTCGGACCGGAACGGCGTACCGGTCAGGGCGAGCCGCCGGGTGGCCGGCTCGAACGCCTCCAGGCAGGCCTCACCCCAGGACTTGCTGTCACCGGCGTGGTGGATCTCGTCGAGGATGACGAGCGTCTTGCGCTGCTCGACCCGGTTGCGGTGCAGCATGGGCCGCACACCGACACCGGCGTACGTCACGGCGACGCCGTGGTACTCCCGGCCGAGCGGCCCGGCGCTGTACTCCGGGTCGAGCTTGATCCCTATGCGGGCCGCGGCCTCCGCCCACTGCTTCTTCAGGTGCTCGGTGGGGGCGACCACGGTCACCTGCTGGACGACGTGGTGGTGCAGCAGCCAGGAGGCGAGCGTCAGCGCGAAGGTCGTCTTGCCGGCGCCGGGGGTGGCGACCGCGAGGAAGTCCCGCGGCTGCTCCTGGATGTACTTGTCCATCGCTCCCTGCTGCCAGGCACGCAGCTTGCTGGCGGTGCCCCAGGGGGCACGGCCGGGGAACGCCGGGGACAGGTGGTGCGAGGCAGAGCTGGTGCCGGCGGTGGTAGTCACGGTCTCCGTTGGGGGTCGGGCGGCTCGTTCGAGGGAGCCTGACGGCTCGGCTACGTATGACAACCGGGCCACCCTACCGGCGCCCCGGGCCCGTCGACGCGCGGACCGGCCCGGGGCGGCCGGGGGTGGGACCGACGTCACAGCCCCCTCAGCCGCCCCGCGATCCTGCCCACGTCCGCCTCCACCCCGGACGCCACGTCGACGACCAGCGTGTACGCCACGTCCTGATCCACCCCGGCCAGGTCGACGCCGTTGAGGGCGAGGAAGGTCGCGGTGGCCAGCCAGGCGGTGCGCTTGTTGCCGTCGACGAGGGGGTGGTTGGCGGCGATGGCGTGCAGCAGGGCGGCGGCCTGCTCGTACAGGTCGTCGTAGGCGGGCGTCCCGAACATGCGGGCACGCGGGCGGTGCACGGCGGACGCGAGCAGCCCCGGCGCACGCGCCTCGGGCGGCCGCCCGCCGAAGGCGGTCTCAGCGATGGCGGTGACCTCGCCGAGGGTCAGGTAACGGGTGCCCCCGGTCATTCGCCGAGCCTCCACAACAGGTCGGCGTGGTGCCGCGCGAGCCCGTCCGCGACGGCCCGCACGCGTCCGGTCTCCTGCCGCAGGTATCCGCGTACGGCGTCCAGCACCACGTCCTCGGGCGCGCACCCGCGCGCGTCGGCGAGGTCGTCGAGGGCGGCCCGCAGGGCGGGGTCGAGGGGCAGGAGGATCTCGGACATGGGCAGAGGCTACGACCGGGCGGAGACTACGGGCGACCGCATTACGGCCCACACTCCCGCAGCGGGGAACGGGTCAGGCGCCCGTTCTACGGCAACCACTCCCGCAGCCGGGACGGCAGGCACCCGTCCTACGCCCGTCGCTCCCGCAGCGGGGACGGCAGGCACCCGTCCTACGCCCGTAGCTCCCGCAGCCGGGTCGACACCCAGGCCCCGGTCAACGCGACCGCCGCCATCGGCAGGAACACCACGACGAAGGCGGCCGGGTGGGAGCCGGAGGCGTGGGTGGCGGTCGTGTGGGCCACCGTGCCGCCGCCCAGCGCGGCGAAGGCGGCGCCCCCGGCGGACAGGAGGACGACGTTGGAGAGGCCGTCGGAGATCTGGAGGGCGGCGGAGTTGGCGCCGGCCTCCTCGGGGGCGGACAGCTTGAGCAGCAGCACGCTCGTGGAGGAGATCACGAGCCCCATCCCGAAGCAGCCGAAGGCCCAGGCGACGGCGACGGTCCAGACGGGCACGGAGTCGACCAGCACGCTCGGCGCCGTGGCGACGGCCGCGGCGACCAGGAGCATGCCGACGGTCGTCAACCGCTCCCGGTACGGTTCGAGCCGCGACCGCGACTGGACCCAGGACCCCAGCGCCCACGTCCCACCGCCCGCGGCGAGCGAGAACCCGGCCAGGGTCGGGCTGAGCCCGCGCTGGGTGACCAGCATCAGCGGCACGAAGGACTCGGCGGCGATGAACGACCCGGCGGCGACGCCGCGCAGCAGCACGACGGACGGCAGCCCGCGAGCGGCCCGGTAGGTGCCGCGCGGCAGCAACCCGAGCACGGCGGGCACGAGCAGGGCCACGCCGAGCGCACCCGGCAGGAGCGAGAGGGGACGCACGTCCTGCGCGGCGTACTGGAGGAGACCGGCACCGAGCGAGACGGCCAGGGCGAGCCGGATACGCCGACGGTCGAAAGAGCGGGGCGCCTGCGCCCCGTCGGCAATCCCCGCCGGGCCGGACGCCCTACGCCGTATCTGCGGCAGCGCGAGCGCGAGCGGGAGGACGACAAGCACGGGTACCCCCACGAACACCCACCGCCATCCCAACTGCTCGGTCACCGTGCCGGCGGCGAGCGGGCCGACGATCGACGGAAGCACCCAGCCGGCGGCGAACGCGGCCATGATGGCGGGCCGCAACCGCTCCGGATAGGCCCGCCCGACGACGACGTAGAGCGCGACGATCACCAGCCCACCGCCGAACCCCTGCACGGCCCGGCCCAGGATGAACACCCCCATCGATCCTGCGGTGCCGGACAGGAGCAGCCCGGCGCCGAAGGAGGCGATGCCCGTCGTCAACGACCCGAGGGGGCCGTGCCGGTCCGACCACTGCCCGGCGAGCACCATGCCGAACAGGCTGGTCGTGAAGTACCCGGAGAAGGCGAACGCGTACAGCGAGACCCCGTCGAGCTCCCGGGCGGCGACGGGCATCGCCGTCCCCACGGCGGTCGCCTCGAAGGCGATGAGCAGCACGACGGAGACGATCCCGACGCTCAAGGCCCGGTATCCCGGCCTGAGCACACCCTCGTCTCCCTGGGCGAGGGAGGACGGGACGGCAGCAGTCACGACATCGACGTCACGCGGCTCGGAGTCAGGCATGCCCGCCAGCGTAAGGTCCACGCGGCCCTTTGACCCCTGTCGCGAGACGGGCCCGGCCTGAGACCTTGGTCGTACGCCCTCCCCTTCACCCACCGCCTTTCATGAACGGCGTGTGGCAGTCACGTTGCACCCCACCGGATGCCCTTGAGCCGCCCTCCGAGAGCCCCGTACGGTCACTACACCGAGTTCGACATCAAGTCCGAACAAGGCCGTGTGCCCGAGTGGTTGAGGGGCTCGCCCGCGCTGCATCCATCAGCGAGCTCCGCTCGCGGGGAGTTACGCGGGTTCGAATCCCGCCACGGCAGTGAGCAGTCGGACTCGGTCACGGCCGTGTGCCCGAGTGGTTGAGGGGCTCGCCTGCAAAGCGAGTTACGTGGGTTCGAATCCCGCCACGGCCTCCAGTACTAGCCCGCCGAGCAGAGGCCCTCGGTCGGGCAGAACATGACCCACGTGTAGTTGTAACCGGTCTGCACGGTCACGGGGTTCGGGGTGGGGCCGTCATTGACGTAGGACCCCGTGTCGGGCATGGCGGTGAAGGTGACCGTCGTTCCCATCTCGAAGCTCGCGGTGCAGGTGCCGGTCGGGTTCGGCTGCGGGTCGTTCGGGATCCCACGCCTCCTGGTGGCAGTTGATACCGGCCGGCTGACTGGTGATGGTCCCGCCTCCCCAGCCGTCGCTGACGTACGCGGACAGTTGAGCGGTGGTCTGTGCCTGGGCCGGGGCGACGGAGGCGATCGCGGCGGCTGTGGCGAGCGCGGTGACCACTCCCGTCGCGCGCCAGACGCCGGTTCTGTTCTTCCTCATGGGATGCTCCTCGGATCGGACCATGTCGACCCCTCTTACCAGCCTGTTCGCCCTGGCGGGGATCTGCAGTGGGAGTGGTTGCGCGGCGTCAGCCGGCGTCGGGAAATACGGCCGGGTCGGTGTTCCCGTCGGCGTGCAGACGGGCCCCGCGCGCGTTCTCCTCGCGCACGGCGTCCAGCCATCGCCAGAGGCCCGCCTCCTCCGGGCTCAGACCGGGGCAGGCGATCCGGTGCGGGACGCAGCACACCGCACCGGGTTCGGGCTCGTCCTCGCGGCTGTTCCACGCCGTGCCGTTGGAGTCCACGTACCAGCGGTGCCAGACCGGCACCATGTGAGCGGGGGCCTCCATGCCCGGTTCGAGAAGGACATGGGTGCCGTAGTAGGTGACGTGCCGTTCGCCCACCAGGCCGCAGTCGGGGCACTCGGGTGGAGCGGGTGGCTCCGGGCCGGTGGCGCCTTCCAGTGCCGCCTGGGCGCGGTCCGTCTTCTCCCAGGGGCGCGGCGCGTCCGGTGGCCGCTGCCGGTGGCCGTCGGGGTCGGGTAACGGGATGATGCGCGATGCGTCTGTGTCCCCCATGGCCCGAGCATGTGCGGGGGCCCGGGGGTATGGAAGGGCGCGTTCAGGGCGCAGCGGGGCAATACGACCAATGCCGCAGGTCATTGCCTTCCTTGTGACGTTCGGTGTCCCGCGCTGGCAGTCCCGCACAACCCCAAGCACCCCTCAGGTGTCCAGGACATGACCGGTGGCCGATGCTCCGGTCGTCCATCCCCTGTTTCGACGAGGAGATACTCCGTGCACCTCCGCCCCTCGGCAGCCGTTCCGGCCGCCGTCGTGCTCGCCGCCGCCGGTCCCGCTGTCGTCGCTCCCCTGGCGCACGCCGAGGAGGGTGCGCCCCAGTTGGTGGTGTCGGCCCTGCCGTCCGCTACTCCCAAGCCGGGGGACGTCTACGACAAGTCCGTCACCCTCACCAACCAGGGCACGGCCGCCGTGGACGGGGTCACCTTCCGGGTGCGTCTGACGCGCGGGCTGGACTTCCCCGAGCACGTGAAGGGCTGCACCTACTCGACCGTCAAGGACCAGGTCCGCCAGGCGGTCTGTGAGCTGGACACCGTCATCGAGCCCGGTGCCTCGATCACGACCCCCGTGCGGTTCAAGGCGCTGGACAACGCCCTGATGGAGGCCGTCGAGTACGGCACCGGCGCCACCGGTGAGGCCCCGGGCGAGGGGTTCGACGACAGCTACCGGCGGCACATCCTGACCGCGGACAACACCGCCGATCTCGTCGCCGTCGGTCAGGAGATGGAGGCACTGGCCGGCGGGGAGCAGTCGGTCACGGCGACCCTGCGCAACGACGGCCCGGGCTGGGTGCAGAACCAGGAGAGTGACGACCTCCCCGGCCTGCTGGTGCAGATCCCGCCGGGCACCACCGCCATCGAGGTGCCGAAGGACTGCGCGCCGTTCGGGATCGACGGGCCGAGCGGACCGCAGGGCACCCCGGGCAAGCCCAAGTACGTCTGCTGGCCGCGGAACGGGACGATCGAGGCCGGCCAGTCCATGGCGTACACCTTCATGCTGAAGATCAAGAAGTCCGCGCAGGACACCGAGGGCGAGATCAAGGCGTCCTCCGTCTACGACATCGCCCCCGCGTACGACAAGAACCGCGCCAACAACATCGCCTCGATCGGCATCGACGTGCCGAGCGACTACGAGCCCGAGCCGAGCCCCTCGGACGGCACCGACGGTGGTTCAGGCAACGGCGGGAACGGCAACGACCCCGAGGGCCAGGCCGCCGGCGGTACGGGCGCCACGACCTCTCCCTCCGCCACGGCATCGGACTCGGCGGGCACCTCGACCGGTGGCTCCACCGGCACCACGACCGGCAGCACCACCGGGGGCAGCCTCGCCACGACCGGCTCCGACGGCACCCCGCTCCTCGCGGGCGCCGCGGCTGCCGCCGCGGTGACCGGCGGCGGTCTGGTCCTCGCCGTGCGTCGCCGAAGCGCCGCCAGGTCCGCCGGGGCCGCCGGATCCGTCTGACGGCAGCCCGTCAGAGCACCCCGCCGGCCTCGTCCTGGAAGGCGTCCGTCCAGTAGTGGCGGACCGTTCTGTCCGCGGTGACGCCGGTGGGGTCCACGGTCGAGAGCACCTGGAGCATCGTCATGGCCAGCTGGTCGTAGGTGTCGGTGGTCAGCTCGTGGGACGACCTGGCGTCTATCGCGCGCTCGCGGTGCAGGAGCCAGAGGGTGAAGGCGAGCGTCGACACGTCCGTGTTGAGCGGGTACAGGGTCGCCTCGGGTTCGCTCCAGTTCAGGACCGCGCCCGTCGCGCCGTCGACGACCAGGCTGTGGTCCTCGACGAGGTAGCCGAGGCGGATCAGGCGGTGGGCCCCCGCCGGGAGCTCCGCCGGGGTGCCCGTGTCGGCGTGGTACTCGGCGAGCGTCGCCAGGGGGACGTCGGTGTCCAGGGAGAAGACATGGGCGTCCTCCGGCAGGCCGACCTCGCGCAGGAAGCGGCGGGTCGGTTCGTGCGTGAGGGTCGCGGGGAAGTCGACGTCCTCGAAGCGCGCCACCTTGCCGGGGCCGAACTCCTGGTCCAGGAGGCGGTGCGGGAGGTCCAGGGAGAGGCCGGACGCGCCGCCGCGGCCCGCCACCAGGGACAGGGGACGGATCAGCGCCGCCATCTTCCAGAACGGAGCCGGTTCGCCGTCCGCGCCGTCGCGGAACACCGCCAGCAGGTGCTGGGACGCCTCGGCCACCGCCTTGGGACCGTAGCGGCCCGCGTAGGAGGCGAACTGGCCGCGCAGGCCGGCCAGTTCGTCCGTGGCCTCGGCGAAGCGGACCAGTGTCCGCAGCGAGGGGGCCAGGGGGCGGCGGTCCATCAGGTCGGGGCGGTCGTGCAGGACGTACGCCGTCGAGATCTCGCCCGTCGCGCCGTCCAGCAGGACCGACTCCGTCTCCAGGCCGCCCGGGCCCAGCAGTCCGCCTATCACCAGCTGCTCGCGCAGCTCGGCCGGGAGGCGGTCGTCCGGATCGGCGGTCGAGTCGGCGACCGTGCGCAGGCCGTCCCGCCTCAGCTCTGCGAAGCTCAGCACGCCGCTGTCGCCGGGCAGTCCGGGGCCGGTCAGCCAGTGCCTCGTGGACGCGTGCGTCACCCACGGGTCCAGGTCGGACTCGGTCAGGGTGATCACCGCGCAACCGGCGTCGGTCGTACTCATGGGCTCCCCCGCATGTGCTCGCTCACCGTCCCCCGGCGGGGCACGTCAGAATCGCCCGGCCCCGCCCGGCAGCCGTTCCCCACTGCCCAGAACAGTACGCCCCACCACTGACAACGCCCCGGACCGGCGACGCGCGCCCGGCGACACGGCGCGCTCACCTCACAAGACGCTCGGAGCACCCTCGCGCGTTCCCTTTTCGCCTGCCCAACTTCCGTTTTCAACCAACGGCTTGGAGCACCGCGCGCCCCGGGCCTCTCGAACAGGGCGCCGGACAGCAGGCATCGACGTCGGGCATCAGACGTCAGGCATCAGACGTCAGAGGTCACGCGCCATGCGTACGGCGCCACGCGTGCGGGACCAAGCGCCACGCGTCAGGCGTCAGGCGTCAGGCGTCGGGCGCCACGCATCAGCACGGGCCCAGCCTCAGCCCCGCTCCGTGACCACCGCCGCCTGGGGGCGGATCGGGAGGCGGTTCACGGGGCGGCCCGTCGCCGCGCGGACGGCGGACGCGATGGCCGCCGGGGACGTCACCACCGGCACCGCGCTGACCGCCTTGGCCCCGAAGGGCGCGACCACGTCCCGCTCCTCGACCAGCCGGACGATGCGGATGTCGGGGGCGTCGAGGGCGGTCGGCAGGGCGTAACCGGTCAGGTCGGGGTGGCGGATCAGGCCGCGCGGCGTGCGGAGGTTCTCGGTGAGCGCGATGCCGACGCCCTGGGTCACGCCCGCCTCGATCCGGGCGGTGAGCTGGGCGGGGTTCAGCACGCGGCCGACGTCCTGGGCGACCGCCAGTTCCACGACCCGGACGGAACCGATCTCGATGTCGACGTCCACCACCGCGCGGATCGCGCAGAAGGCCATGCCCACGAAGGCGTCGCCCTGGCCGGTCTCGTCCAGCGGCTCGGTCGGGTGCGGGCGGCACTGCGCGGTGGCCCACAGCTCCTTGCCGTCCAGCGCCTCGGTGACGGTCGTGGAGAGGACGCCGTCGTACGACGTGATCTTGCCGTCGGTGATCTGGAGCAGCTCCGTCGACATGCCGAACTTGTGCGCGAGCGGCTGCAGGAGCTGCGTGCGGACCATCTTCGCCGCGCGCTCCACCGCCCCGCCCGAGACCCAGGTGTGGCGGCCGCGGCAGCCCGCGCCCGCCGGGGGCTGGTCGGTGTCGACGGGCGCCACGTGGACCTCGTCGACGCCGAGGGTCTCCTGGACGATCTGCCGGGCCAGCGTCGTGAAGCCCTGGCCGGTCTCGACGGCCGCGCACAGGACCGTCGCGACCCCGTCGTGGACCTTCACGGTCGCCGTGGAGACCTCGTCCGCGCCCTCCGCGCCGAGCATGTGCACCATGCCCACGCCGTAGCCCACGCCCCGGCGCACCGCGCCCGGCTCCCCCGCGCCCTCGGGCCCGCCGGGCAGCAGCCACTCGTCCTCGGGCGTGTCCTTGGGCAGTGGCGGCAGCTCGAAGTCCCGTACGGCCTGGAGGAGTTCGGCGACCGGGGCCGGGCAGGTGACGGTCTGGCCGGTCGGCAGCACGTCGCCGGTCGCCAGGGCGTTGCGCAGCCGGACCTCGGCCGGGTCGATGCCGAGCTTCCGGGCGATCTTGTCCATCTGGGCCTCGTAGGCGGCGCAGACCTGCATGGCGCCTTCGCCGCGTACGTGGCCGGAGGGGGGGTTGTTGGTGCGGACGGCCCAGCCCTCGATGAAGGCGTTCGGGACGACGTACGGGCCGCAGGCGAACGCGACGGCGGCGGCCAGGGCCTCGGAGGAGGTGTCGGCGTAGGCGCCCGCGTCGAGCAGGATCTGCGCCTCGACCTTGACGAGTCTGCCCTCGCCGTCGGCGTGGTGGCGGTAGCGCAGCAGGGTGGGGTGCCGGTGGACGTGGCCGAGGAACGACTCCTCGCGCGTGGCGGTGAGTTTCACCGGGCAGCCGGTGCGCAGTGCGAGCAGGCCGAGCGGGAGCTGGAAGCCCTGGTCCTCGCGGTCGGCGGTGGCTCCGGGGACGCCGGTGACGACGACCTTGACGCGCTCGGATTCCAGTCCGAACGCGGCGGCGGCGGCGTCGCGGTCGGCGTGCGGGTCGGTGGAGGCGAGGTACAGCTCCACCCCGCCGTCCGGGCGCGGTACGGCCAGGCCCGCCTCGGCGCCGATGGGCGCGGGGTCCTGGCGGCCGATGCGGTACAGGCCCTCGACGACGATCTCGCCGGCGGCCTCCGGGTCGCCGTGGCGCAGCGGGATGTGCCGGATCAGGTTGCCGTCGGGGTGCAGCGGCTCGGCCTCGAAGGCCTGTTCCGGGTCGGTCACCGGGTCGAGCACCTCGTACTCGACGATGACGGCGGCCGCCGCCATGCGCGCGGTGTCGGGGTGGTCGGCGGCGACGGCGGCGATGGGCTCGCCGTGGTGGCGCACGACCTCGGAGGCGAAGACCGGGCGGTCGGCCGTGCCGCGGCCGTGCAACGCGACGCCGGGGATGTCCTCGTGGGTGACGACGGCGCGGACGCCGGGCATCTCGCGCGCGTGGGTGGTGTCGATGGACAGGATGCGCGCGTGCGGGTGCGGTGAGCGCAGCACGGCGGCCCACAGCAGGCCCTCGGCCCACAGGTCGGCCGCGTACGGGAAGGTGCCCTCCGTCTTGGCGCGGGCGTCGGCGGGCGGGAGCGAGGCGCCGATGCCGTGCGGGAGCGGTTCCGGGGCGGGGGCGGCCTCCGCGGCCTGTGCGGCCTGTGCGGTGGCTGCTTCGTTGCTCACGCGGGGCCTCCGTCCTGGCCGTAGGGCTGGTCGTGCGCTTCAGGGGAGTGCGGTCCGGGGGCGTGTGGTTCCGGGGGTGCCCCGAAGGCCGACGGGTTCACGCCACCGGCGCCCGGGCCCGCCTGGTGCGGGATGCGGGCCTCGTCGGTGTCGCCGTCGCCGGGCGCCGCGTGGGTCTCCCGTTCGGCGACGACTTCCTTGACGGCGTCCACCACGCCCCGGTAGCCCGAGCAGCGGCACAGGTTGCCGCACAGCGCCTGCCGGGTCTCCAGCTCGGTGGGCGCCGGGTTGCCCTCCAGCAGGTCGTGCACGGTCATCGCCATGCCCGGGACGCAGAAGCCGCACTGCACGGCGCCGCAGCGGGCGAGCGCACGCTGCACGTCCGAGGGCCGGCCGTCCTCGGCGAGGCCCTCGACGGTCCGGACCTCGCTGCCGGCGGCGGTGACGGCCGGGACGAGGCAGGACGCCACGAGCCGCCCGTCGACCTGGACGTTGCACGCGCCGCACTCGCCCTGTGAGCAGCCGTCCTTGGCGCCCGCGAGTCCGAGCCGCTCGCGCAGCACGTACAGCAGGGACTCGCCGATCCACGCCTCGGTGACGGGGCGTTCGGTGCCGTTGACGCGCAGGACGTAGGAGGCGAGCGGGTGTTCCTCTTGGGGGGCGGTGCCGGACGGGTGGGCCGCCGGATCCTCGTCCGGTCCCTGATCGTCCTGGGCCCCGCCGTCGGCGGTCTCCCGGACGTGGGCGGCCTCGGCGTCGGCGTCCGCTTCCGTCTCGGACGGCAGGGGCCCGGCGGCGGGCTCGGAGGGGCCGTCACCGGCCTCCGGGGCCCCTGGTGCGTCCTCGGAGTCCTCACTGGCGCCGGGAGCCGCCTGTGAGGCGTCAGGGGCGTCCTGCGGGAGCGCAGCGGCTTCCGGGCGGGCGTCGGGCAGGGGTTCCCCGGGGAACTCGCCGGGGGCCTCCGCGTACGGCGGCTCGGGCTCGTGGGCGGCGGGCAGCGGGTGACCGGCGGGGCCGGACGGTTCGGTGCCGTGCCCGAGGCGTTCAGCGGACTCGGGCGCGTGGTCGGTGTACTCGGCGGACTCCGGCCCGTGGCCGGGCGCTTCGGGCTGCTCCGGGCCGGGGGCGGCGTACTCGGGCTGCTCCGGCCGGTGGTCGTACTCGGCGGGCTCGGGCCCGTGCTCGTACTCGGCGGGTTCTGCCCCGTGCTCGTACTCCGCGGGTTCTGCCCCGTGCTCGTACTCGGCCGGACCCGGCCCGTGGCCGTACTCCGGCTCCGGCCGGTGGTCGGCGAAAGCGGACGGGTCCGCCGCGTGACCGGCCGCCCCGGGGTCCTCCGGCGCGTAGGCCGACGGTGCGGCCGGACCCGCGTCGGGCCGCTGCCCGGGCGCGTGACCCCGGTCGGGCTCAGGCCCGTGCTCGTGGGGGTGGCCCCGGTGGGCCTCCTCCTGCCCGGCCGGGTCCTGCTGCCCCCACGGCCGGCCGGCGGCCTGCGTCGCCCAGGGCGCGGGCGCGCCCCCGGGCAGGGTGGCCGGTGGGGTGCCGCCCCACTGCTCGACCAGCGAGGATGTGGTGAATTCACCCGACTCGTCCGGAAGGTCGCCCCCGGCGACGGGGATCGACCACTGCCCGGTCACGTCATGGCCGGGCGCCGCCTCGGCCGCTGCCGCGGTCTCCTCGAAGTTCCACTGGCCGGTCACTCCGGGGTCGTACGTGAACCGGTCGTCCCCGCCGTGCTGCCGCGCCGTCGCGTCGGAGCCGTAGGAGGCCTCGGGGTCGTACGGCGTCTCGGGGCCGCCGTAGGGCTGCTCGGGCACGTCGTGGCCCTGCTGGTGGGCGCCGTGCTCGGGGCCGTGCTGCCCGTGCGCGCCGTGCTGCTGGTGCGCGGCGTTCGGGTCGTGCCACTGCGCCCCGTCGACCGGCGCGCCGGGCACCGGCCAGGCGCCGGTGGCCGCCGGGTCGGTTCCGGCCGTCGTCGCGGGGGCGACCGTTATCTGCGGCGGCACGTAGCCGTGGCCGGGCGC
Organism: Streptomyces sp. NPDC007907; assembly: GCF_042959365.1. Lineage (NCBI taxonomy): Bacteria > Bacillati > Actinomycetota > Actinomycetes > Kitasatosporales > Streptomycetaceae > Streptomyces > Streptomyces sp. NPDC007907. Next base: position 98,845 of record NZ_JBIBKR010000004.1, on the reverse strand, counting down.
GGCCAGGGGGCTGTCGGCGGCCAGCAGGGCGTCGACGCCGCCCTCGGGCAGCTCGACGAAGGCGGTGGCGCCGTCGTCGTACTCGCCCTGGGGCAGCGGGTCCCAGCGGCTGCCGCCCCGGGGCGTGCCCTCTCCGTGCCGGTCGTCGGTCACGACAGCGCCCTCCCCAGTGCTCGTCGGGCCAGCGCGGCGACGGTGCGCCGCAGGTGCAGTACGGCGGGCGGCAACTGCGGGACCGAACCGTCCTCGGCCGGCGCCGCGTCGGGGATGCAGGCCGCGGCGACGTACTCACCGAAGGCGTTCAGCGCCTCCGGGACGAGCGCGCGGCTGTTGTCCCAGTCGATGAGGCCGGCGACCCACTGCTCCGCTTCCAGGGGCCGCAGCGGCATCGGCGCTATGGCGCCCACCGCGCAGCGCACGCCCCGGCGGGCGGGGTCCAGCACCAGGGCCACGGACGCCACCGCGCGCCCCGGGCCGGTCCGGCCGGTCGCCTTCAGGAACACCTGCGGGGCGTGCAGCAGCGGCACGCGCACGTAGCCGATGAGTTCACCGGCGCGCAGCATGTCCATCCCGGCGAGCAGGTGGGAGACGGGGATCTCCCGGCGGGCTCCGCCCGGGCCCGCGATGACCAGGGTCGCCTCCAGGGCGGCCAGCACCGGCAGCGCGTCGCCGGTGGGGGCGGCCGAGGCGATGTTGCCGCCCAGCGTGCCCGCGTTGCGGATGTGCGGCGGGCCGGCCGCGCGCGCGGCGGCGGCGAGCGCCGGGATGAGCGCCGCGAAGTCGGGGCGGCCCATGCGCGCGTGTGTCAGGCCCGCGCCGAGCAGCGCGTGGCCGTCCAGGTACTGCCAGCCGCGGATCTCGCTGATCCGGCCGAGTCCCACCAGGGCGGCGGGCCTGAGCTGCCCGGAGTTGACGGCGGCCATCAGATCGGTGCCGCCCGCGACGGGTACGGCGGCGGGCACGGCGGTGAGCGCCGCGACGGCCTCGTCCAGCGTCGTGGGCAGCGTGACGGCCTGCGCCGCCTGCGGTGCGTGCGTGGTCAAACCGGCTGCCCCTTCCCGCTGCCCCACCTGGTCCCACCTGTGCTGCCGTACGGTACGTGCTGACAGGGCGGACGTGGCAACTCTGGCACATCTTGGCGAGAGCCGAAGACACGGGTCCGCTAGGAGGCATTCGCCCACCTCACCGGCGAGATGGTCCGGTTTCGCACAGGTTCGCCAGTGCGTGCCGATTGGCACTTTCGGTGACCCTTGTGCGCTTTTTCCGTGGCCTGTTCGAGCTGTTCGGTCGCGGCGTCCGGCCCTACCGGTTCGGCGGCGGGCCGTCGAGCGGGCGGCCGAGCACCCCGGGACGCCGCTGCCAGGGCAGCGGCCCCGTGGGGGGCCGGTAGGCGACGCCCAGGGCGTCCAGGCGCCGGTAGTGGCCGGTCATACGGCGCTGGAAGCCGGCGAAGTCCCGCTCTGCCGGAGCGGGCAGGGCGCTCCAGGCGACCTCGGCGAAGGCCGCGAGGCGAGGGAAGGCCTGGTAGTCCACGCGTGCCTGGTCCTCCATCACCTCGGTCCACAGGTTGGCCTGTGTGCCCAGCACGTGCCGGGTCTCCTCGGGCGTCAACTCAGGGGGAACGGGTTCGAACCGGTAGACGTCCTCCAGGGTGCGCACCCACCCGATCGGTACCGGCTCCTCGGGGCCCGGGGCCTGACGGTGGTCCAGGTACACGTGCTGCTCGGGGCACATGACCACGTCGTGACCGGCCCGGGCGGCGGCGATGCCTCCGGCGTAGCCGCGCCATGACGACACGGCCGCGCCCTTCGCCAGACCGCCCTCCAGGATCTCGTCCCAGCCGATCAGCCGCCGCCCGCGCGCGGCGAGCCAGGTGTCGAAGTGCCCGGTGAACCAGGACTGGAGCTCGTCCTCGTCGGCGAGCCCGAGTTCCCTGATGCGCGCCTGGGCCGTCTCCGACCGCCGCCACTGTTCCTTGGGGCATTCGTCGCCGCCGATGTGCACGAACTCCGAGGGGAACAGCCGGAGCACTTCCTCGAGGACGCCTTCGTAGAAGCGCAGGGTGTTGTCGGTGGGAGCGAGTACGTTCGGGTTGATTCCCCAGGTGTCCCAGACGGAGAGGTCCTCGGTGTCGACGACATCGGTGTTGCCGAGTTCCGGGTAGGCGGCGATGGCGGCCTGCGAGTGGCCCGGTACGTCGATTTCGGGGACCACGGTGATATGCCGGTCGGCGGCGTAGGCGACGATCTCCCGGATGTCGTCCTGGGTGTAGTAGCCGCCGTGCGGCTTGTCCTCCCACAAGGGCGAGGCGCGGTGACCGGTTTTCGTCCGGGCCCGCCAGGAGCCGATCCCGGTCAGCCGCGGATGCCGCTCGATCTCGATGCGCCAGCCCTGGTCGTCCGTCAGATGGAAGTGGAAGACGTTGAGTTTGTGCGCCGCCATCAGATCGAGGTAACGCAGCACGCCTTCCTTGGGCATGAAGTGCCGGGCGACGTCGAGCATCAGACCGCGCCAGCGGAATCGGGGGGCGTCCTCGATCGTCAGATGCGGCACGTTCCAGGTGCGCCCGCGATCGAGCGGGGCCCTGCGGTACGCGTCGGGGCCGAAGAGCTGGCGCAGGGTCTGGGCGCCCCAGAAGACACCGGCCGCGCCGCCGCCCTCGATTCGGACGCCGGACCCGTCGCTGACGAGGCGGTACTCCTCGGGGCCGAGCCCGGGGCCGAGTCGCAGCGCGATGCCGCCCTCGGCGTCGTCGGGCTCCCGCCCCTCGCGCAGCGGCAGCCCGGTGGCCTGCCGGAGGGCTGCGCCCAGCCAGTGGGCGACGCCCTCCGTCGCGGGGTCGGCGCAGAGCCGGGAGTGCCGCGTCAGCCGCACCGCGCCGGATCCGGCGGTGGCGCTGCGGGGCGCCGGGATCAGTTCGGTCACGTCAGTCCTTCACCGCTCCGCCCAGTCCGGAGACCAGGCGCCGCTGTACGAGTACGAAGAAGACCAGGACCGGGATCGTCATGACGGTGGAGGCGGCCATGACCCCGCCCCAGTCCGGGTCGTCGGGCTTGTAGAAGACGAGCAGGGCCATCGGCAGCGTCGACTGCGAGGTGTCGCTGATGATGAACGACTTGGCGAACAGGAAGTCGTTCCAGGCGGAGATGAACGAAAACACGCTGGTGGCCACGAGACCCGGCAGGACGAGCGGGAAAAGGATCTGCCAGAGGAATCGCGCCCGGCTCGCCCCGTCGATGTACGCGGCCTCCTCCAGCGCCTGTGGAACGGCTTTCACGAACCCCCGCAGCATCCAGATCGCGAAGGGCAGCGAGAAGGCGATGTGGGGCAGGATCAGTGAGCCCAGTGTGTTCAGCTGACCGGCGTCCCGCATGAGGAAGAACAGGGGGATCGTGAGGGCTTCCACGGGCACCATCTGGGCGATCAGAAACATGAGCAGAAGGGTGGTGCGGAGGCGGAAGCGGAATCGTGTGACGGCGGTCGCGGCGAGAAACGCGATCAGCCCGGAGGCGATCACGACACAGCCCGCCACGACGAGGCTGTTGAGGAAGTAACGGCCGAATTCCTGCTGCCCGAAGACACGTCGGAAGGAATCCAGGGAGGGCGCGAGCGTCCAGGGCCGGGCTTCGCTCGACTCGATCTCCCCCGCCGGTTTGAAGGCGCTGAGCACCATCCAGTACAGGGGGAAGGCGACGACGACCGCGATCAGCAGGGCGGAGGCCTCGGCGGCCAGGCGGCCGGGGCGGCGCACAAGGGCGCGCAGCGGATTCACAGTTCCTCCCCCTGCCGGCGCAGCAGCCGCAGGTACACGAGCGTGACGGCGAGCAGGATCAGCAGCATCACGATCCCGACGGCGGAGCCCAGGCCGTACTGCGAGGACGCGAAGGCCTGCTGGTAGGCGTAGACGTTCAGGACCAGGTTCTGACCGGCGATGCCGCCACCGTTCGTCATGACGTAGATCTGGGTGAAGACCTTGAAGTCCCAGATGACCGACTGGATGGTGACGACGACCAGGATCGGCCGGAGCATCGGAGCCAGCACGGAGCGCCAGATGCGCCACTGCGAGGCGCCGTCGAGAGCGGCGGCCTCCAGCACCTCGCCGGGTACGGCGCGGATCCCGGCGTAGACCGTCACCATCACGAACGGGAAGGAGCACCACACCACTTCGAGCAGCACCAGGAAGAACGCGCTGAGCCGGCCGTAGGTCCACGCGTGGTCGCCGAGGCCCAGCATGCGGTTGACCGGGCCGAAGTCCGGGTCGAAGAGGAACAGCCACACCGTGGAGCCGGTCACCGCCGGGGTCGCCCACGCCCCCAGGGCGGCCAGCATCAGCGCGAGCCGCGGCACGGCCCGGACGCGCGTGAGGAGCACGGCCAGCGCGCAGCCGACGGCGAGCGTGGAGACGACGCAGGCCGCCGCGAACAGCACGGTGGCGAGCAGCACCTGCCAGAACTGCGGGTCCCCGAACAGTCGGCCGTAGTTCCCGAAGCCCTCGAAGGTGGCCGGCTCCCCTCCGCTGACCTGCGCCTGGGTGTACTCGAAGAAGGAGATCAGCCCGAGCTGGTAGATCGGGTAGACGAGCAGTCCCCCGAGCACGAGGAGCGCGGGCGCGAGATACAGCCAGGGGGTCCAGCCGCCACTGCCGCGGGCGGCTCCCCGCGTGGTGCGCCCGCCTCGCGCGTCAGCGGTCCTGTTCGGGGGCCGGGGGACGGTCGCGGCCGCCTCGGTGGCGGCCGCGGGCGTTTTCACGGCACTGCGGTCGTTCACGGGGCTCACCCCGCGGAACCGAACGCGGAGTTCATCTTCTTCGCGGCGTCCTCGGAGGCCTTGGTGACGTCCTTCTTGCCGCTGATGACCTCCTGGAACATCGTCGGCAGGACGAGGGAGGAGTCGATCTGGGCCCAGGCGGGCGACGCGGGGACGAACTCGGTGCCCGCGGAGAGGGTGCGCACGAAGGGCTTCACGAACGGCTCCCGCCGCGCGGCCTGCTGCCGGACGTCGGTGAAGGTCGGCAGGAAGCCCATCGCGTCGAAGAGTTCGCCCTGCGTCTTCTTCGAGGCGAGCCGTTTCATCAGCTGAACGGCGAGTGTGCGGTGGGACGTGCTCTTCAGGACGCCGATGTTGTTGCCGCCCGCGAAGGCCGGAGCGATGGAGCCGGCCTTCACCCCCGGCAGGGGGACGACGGCGTACTTGCCCTTGACCTTCCCGGCCTCGACGGCGGCGTGGCTGAAGTCGCCGCCGATCACCATGCCCGCCTTGCCCGCGGCGAACGCGGAGACGGTGTCGTTGCCGCCCATGCCCGCACACGTGGCGGCCGGGCAGTTGTCGTCGCCGAAGAGGGACGTGTACGCCTTGATGCCCTTGCGGGCCTGCGGGCTGTCGATCCCGGACGCGTAGGAGCCGCCCTTGCCGCTCGCCAGCTCACCGCCGTTGGCCCACACGAACGGCATCGCGCCGTAGGTGTAGGCGCCGCCGACCACCAGCCCGTACAACTCGGGCTGGGCGGCGCGGATCTCGCGGGCGGTGGAGGCGAGTTCGTCCATCGTCCGCGGGACGGACAGCCCGAGCTCCTCGAACACGTCCGTGCGGTAGTACAGGGCGCGGACGCCCACGTAGAACGGGGCGCCGTACAGCTTGCCGTCGACCGTCACGGACTGCTTCGCCGTCGGGTCGGTGTCCTTCGCCTCGCTCCAGTCGCCGAACTCCCGCGTGACGTCGAGGAGTCCGCCGTCCCTCACGTAGCCGGCCGTGTCGGTGTTGCCGTACTCCATCACGTCGGGCGCGGAGCCGGGGTCGTTGAAGGCGGCCTTGACGCGCTGGGCGCGGGTGTCGACCGGGATGTACTCGACGTCGACCTCGGCGCCCTGGTGTGTCTTCTCGAAGTCGGCGACGACACGGTCGACGACCTTCTCCTTGGGGGCGTTGCCGACCTCCCGGAAGAGCCACACGCGCAGCGTGCCGGTCTTCTCGTCCTCGTCGGAGGAGGAGTTCGAGGAGGTCTGGGGCGCGCAGGCGGTGGCGAGCAGGGCGGCGAACGCGGCGAGCCCGGCGGTACGGACGGACAGCTTCATGGAGTGCTCCTCCGAAAGGGCGTTGCAACATGCGCAATGACGGTTTCGCTGTGCACAACACATCGGAGGCTAGGGACTGCATGAACACGCCCACAAGAGGTCTCCACCACTCTGTGACCGGGGGACGCACCCTGCGCAACGCCCGGACAGCACAAAGGCCCCCGGGGTGCGCAAAACGCACCCCGGGGGCCTCACGCCCCGCGGGCCGGACCTACTGGTCGCCCTTGCCCTCGTCCCCGGAGCTCATGGACTCGTAGATCTCCTTGCACATGGGACACACGGGGTACTTCTTCGGGTCGCGGCCCGGTACCCAGACCTTGCCGCACAGCGCCACGACGGGGGTGCCGTCGAGGGCGCTCGCCATGATCTTGTCCTTCTGGACGTAATGGGCGAAGCGCTCGTGGTCACCGTCACCGTGGGAGGTCTGCGGCGTCGGCTCAACGAGGGTCCCCGTACCAGTCCCGCGCTCGGGCTCGAGAGTGCTCATACGGCCAAGGGTACTGAAGCTCACACGCATCAGTTGAGCGAAGGGTCGTCCGGGTACGTCGCCACCATCGCCAGCTCGTTGCGCTGGCGGCGCAGCACCTCGCGCCAGAGCCGCTCGGGAGACGGGCACGAGACGTCACCGGGCTCCGACTCGACCACGTACCACGCGCCGTCCACCAGCTCGTCCTCCAGCTGGCCCGGGCCCCAGCCGGCGTACCCGGCGAAGATGCGCAGGGAGCCGAGGGCCGAGGCCAGCAGCTCGGGCGGGGCCTCCAGGTCGACCAGACCGATCGCGCCGTGCACCCGGCGCCAGCCCAGCGGGGCGGCTTCCCCGGCGGCACCCCCGGGGACGACGGCGACACCGAGGGCCGAGTCCAGTGAGACCGGGCCGCCCTGGAACACCACACCGGGCTCACCGGCGAGATCCCCCCAGCCCTCCAGGATGTCGCCCACGTCCACCGGGGTGGGGCGGTTGAGGACGACGCCGAGCGAGCCCTCCTCGTCGTGGTCGAGGAGCAGCACCACCGCACGGTCGAAGTTCGGGTCCGCCAGGGCGGGGGTGGCCACGAGCAACCGCCCTGTGAGCGAGGACACCTCGGTCATGGCAGACATGATCCCGCATTCTCCCCGCGTGTGGGGAGGCAATGCGGCACGGAGAGGGAACGCAGCTCAGGGCGCGAGGAAGCGTCCCATGCGCACGAAACCGGCCGTGACCCCATGTGCCCGGCACGGAACGGTTCGTGTTGTGACCAAGCTATGACGTGGCTGGGTCCGACTCAGGCATACAGAAGGGGGGTGGAGGGCGATTACCCTTTCCCTCCTGGCCCCTGCCCGACTCCATGGAACGCGAGATTCATGACCGTCAACGACGATGTCCTGCTTGTCCACGGCGGAACTCCGCTGGAGGGCGAGATCCGTGTCCGCGGTGCGAAGAACCTCGTACCGAAGGCCATGGTCGCAGCGCTGCTGGGCAGCGCTCCCAGCCGGCTGCGCAATGTTCCGGACATCCGCGACGTCCGAGTCGTGCGGGGTCTGCTGCAGCTGCACGGCGTGACGGTCCGTCCGGGTGACGAGCCCGGCGAACTGGTGATGGATCCGACGCGCGTGGAGAGCGCGAACGTCGCTGACATCGATGCCCACGCCGGTTCGAGCCGTATCCCGATCCTTTTCTGCGGCCCCCTGCTGCACCGCCTCGGCCACGCGTTCATCCCCGGCCTCGGCGGCTGTGACATAGGCGGCCGGCCCATCGACTTCCACTTCGAGGTGCTGCGGCAGTTCGGCGCGAAGATCGAGAAGCGGGCGGACGGCCAGTACCTGGAGGCGCCCCGGCGGCTGCGCGGCACGAAGATCGCGCTGCCCTACCCGTCCGTCGGCGCGACCGAGCAGGTGCTGCTGACGGCCGTCCTCGCCGAGGGCGTCACGGAGCTGTCCAACGCGGCCGTCGAGCCGGAGATCGAGGACCTCATCTGCGTGCTGCAGAAGATGGGCGCGATCATCGCGATGGACACCGACCGGACGATCCGCATCACCGGTGTGGACCAGCTCGGCGGCTACAACCACCGCGCCCTCCCGGACCGCCTGGAGGCCGCGTCCTGGGCGTCGGCCGCGCTGGCGACCGAGGGCAACATCTACGTCCGCGGCGCCCAGCAGCGCTCGATGATGACGTTCCTGAACACCTACCGCAAGGTGGGCGGGGCGTTCGAGATCGACGACGAGGGCATCCGCTTCTGGCACCCCGGTGGCCAGCTGAAGTCCATCGCGCTGGAGACGGACGTCCACCCGGGCTTCCAGACCGACTGGCAGCAGCCGCTGGTCGTCGCCCTGACCCAGGCCACGGGCCTGTCCATCATCCACGAGACGGTCTACGAGTCCCGCCTCGGCTTCACGTCCGCCCTGAACCAGATGGGCGCGCACATCCAGCTCTACCGCGAGTGCCTGGGCGGCTCGAACTGCCGCTTCGGCCAGCGCAACTTCCTGCACTCGGCCGTCGTCTCGGGCCCGACCAAGCTCCAGGGCGCGGACCTGGTCATCCCCGACCTCCGCGGCGGCTTCTCGTACCTGATCGCGGCCCTGGCGGCCCAGGGCACGTCCCGCGTCCACGGCATCGGCCTGATCAACCGCGGCTACGAGAACTTCATGGAGAAACTCGTGGAACTGGGCGCGAAGGTCGAGCTGCCGGGCAAGGCGCTCGGCTGATCCCGGCCCCGCACCCACGCCCGGCCGGCTGGGGGTCCGGGGGTCATCCCCCGGGCCGGCACGGCATGGAGAAACTCGTGGAACTGGGCGCGAAGGTCGAGCTGCCGAGCAAGGCGCTCGGGTAGTCGTACAGCGCAGACGCCGAGGGGCGGCCACCTGGAATCAGGTGGCCGCCCCTCGGCATGTGGTGCGATTGTGCGTGGCGCGCCCGAAGGGGCGCGGGGAACTGCGCGGCCGGCCACAGGCGGGCCCGCAGTCGCCCACGGCGCACGCGACGGGTCGCTTACTTACCCTTGGCCGCTTCCTTGAGCTTCGAGCCCGCGGAGACCTTCACGCTGTAGCCGGCGGGGATCTGGATGGGCTCGCCGGTCTGCGGGTTGCGGGCGGTGCGAGCGGCACGGTGGGTGCGCTCGAAGGTCAGGAAGCCGGGGATGGTGACCTTCTCGTCGCCCTTGGAGACGATGTCGCCGACGACGTCGGCGAACGCGGCCAGCACGGCGTCGGCGTCCTTGCGGGTCACCTCGGCGCGGTCGGCCAGCGCGGCCACCAGCTCACTGCGGTTCATGTTGTTACTCCCGTGTTCATCTTGCCGTTGAGGCGTCAGATCGAAGCCGATGCTGCCAGGGTCCTCGTTGAGTCCCCGGACCCGGGTCCGTCGTCAGACCCTCGCGCCCAGAGACGCATCCTGCCCCTACCTGCGGCGGGAAAGCCAATCCGGCACCCGCCGGAGTCGTGAGAACACCCTTGGGAGTCACACGAAAAGAGGGCCTGAGCCTTGCGCCACGATAGCTCCGCTGCTGACAGGGTTCTTGCGACGCGCCGGGTTCCAGGCTGCCGTGGGGTTACTCACAGTCCGGGCCCACAAACCGCCCGGGCCCCCGCCTCGGGGGCCCGGCCCCGCCCCGGCCTCAGACGCCGGCCGGGCTGTGCGCCGTCGTGCCGGCCGCCTTGGCGGCCTCCCGCACGGCACCGGCGACCGCGCCCGCGACCTTGTCGTTGAAGACGCTCGGGATGATGTAGTTCGGGTTCAGCTCGTCCTCGGTCACCACGTCGGCGAGGGCCGTCGCGGCGGCCAGCATCATCTCGGTGTTGACGGTCCGGGACTGCGCGTCGAGCAGACCGCGGAAGACACCCGGGAAGACGAGCACGTTGTTGATCTGGTTCGGGAAGTCCGAGCGGCCGGTGGCGACAACGGCCGCGGTCTGGCGGGCGACTGCCGGGTCGACCTCGGGGTCCGGGTTCGCGAGCGCGAACACGATGGCGCCGTCGGCCATGGCGGCCACGTCGTCGCCGTCGAGGACGTTCGGGGCGGAGACGCCGATGAAGACGTCGGCGCCGCGCACGGCCTCCTTGAGGGTGCCGGTGAGGCCCTCGGGATTGGTGTTGTCGGCGATCCAGCGCAGCGCCGAGTCCGGGGCGGCGTCGACCAGGTCCTCGCGGCCCGCGTGCACGACACCGTGGATGTCGGCGACGACGGCGTTCTTGACGCCCGCGGCGAGCAGCAGCTTGAGGATGGCCGTACCGGCCGCGCCGGCGCCGGACATCACGACGCGGATGTTCTCGATCGCCCTGCCGGTGACGCGCAGCGCGTTCGTCAGGGCGGCGAGGACGACGATCGCGGTGCCGTGCTGGTCGTCGTGGAAGACGGGGATGTCGAGGGCCTCGCGCAGCCGGGCCTCGATCTCGAAGCAGCGCGGGGCGGAGATGTCCTCGAGGTTGATGCCCGCGAAGCCCGGGGCGATCGCCTTGACGATCTCGACGATCGCGTCGGTGTCCTGGGTGTCGAGGCAGATCGGCCAGGCGTCGATGCCCGCGAACCGCTTGAACAGGGCCGCCTTGCCCTCCATGACGGGCAGCGCGGCCTTCGGGCCGATGTTGCCCAGGCCCAGCACGGCGGAGCCGTCCGTCACGACCGCAACGGAGTTGCGCTTGATGGTGAGGCGGCGGGCGTCCTCGGGGTTCTCGGCGATCGCCATGCAGACGCGGGCCACGCCCGGCGTGTAGATCATGGACAGGTCGTCACGGTTGCGGATGGGATGCTTCGACGCCATCTCGATCTTGCCGCCGAGGTGCATGAGGAAGGTCCGGTCCGAGACCTTGCCCAGGGTGACGCCCTCGATGCCGCGGAGTTCCTCGACGATCTCGTCCGCGTGCGCGGTCGACGTGGCGGCGATGGTGACGTCGATACGGAGCTTCTCGTGACCGGACGCGGTGACGTCGAGGCCGGTCACCGAGCCTCCGGAGGACTCCACGGCGGTGGTGAGCTGCGAGACGGCGGTTCCGCTCGCGGGCACCTCCAGCCGGACCGTCATCGAGTAGGAGACGCTGGGCGCCGTTGCCATGGCCGACTTCCTCTGCTTTCACCTGACGCTGAGTTGTGCCGTCCGATCGTCGCACCTACCGCTGAGTATCAGGTAGCCGCCCTCGATTGCGAACGTTTTGTTCGCGGAATGGGGCAGCAAAAAGAGACCCACGTCACGTGGACGTGGGTCTCTTCACGAATAAGTGGCACCGACCCGCCATGCTCGCCTCGCGGCAAGTGGTCGCTCGTAGCGACGAAGGTTGGGCCCGGGGGCTTGGATCGAGCCGGTGCCACATCCAGGCTAACAAACGGATCCCGTAAGGCCATTCCCGTAGCGGTAGTTCATTTCGCCGACAACTGGGTAGGGGGCCTCACTCCCTGAGCAGGTCCGGAACTCCCGCCGCGTCGGGCTCGTCCCGGTCGGCCGAGACGACCGTGAGCTGCTGGGTGGCCCGGGTCAGCGCGACGTAGAGGACGCGCAGGCCGGCCGGGGATTCGTCGGCGATCTCCGCCGGGGAGACCACGACCGTCGCGTCGTACTCCAGGCCCTTGGCCTCCAGGCTGCCGAGGGCGACGACCCGGTCACCGAGGCCGGCGAGCCAGCGACGGGCCTCCTCGCGGCGCTGCATGGCGACGACCACGCCGACCGTGCCGTCGACGCGCTCCAGCAGGCGGGCCGCCTCGTCGCGGACGGTGGCGGCCAGGGTCTCCTCGACGACCGTGAAGCGCGGCTCCACGCCGGTGGAGCGGACCGCCTTCGGCGACACCGAGCCGGGCATGGCGAGGGCGAGGACCTTCGAGGCCAGCTCGGCGATCTCGGCCGGGTTGCGGTAGTTCACCGTGAGTTCGAAGCGGCGGCGCGGGCGGGTGCCGAGGGCCTCGTCACGGGCCTCGGCGGCCTCGTCCGGGTCGGACCAGGAGGACTGCGCCGGGTCGCCGACGACCGTCCAGGTGGCGTGCCGGCCGCGGCGGCCGACCATGCGCCACTGCATCGGCGTGAGGTCCTGGGCCTCGTCGACGATGACGTGGGCGTACTCGACGCGCTCCTGGGCGAGTCGTTCGGCCCGCTCGCGCTGCGACTCCTCACGCACCGGCATCAGCTCCTCCAGGCCGGTGAGCTGGTCCAGCGGGTCGAGTTCGCGCTTCCTGCGGGGGCGCGCCGGGGCGCCGAGGACGGCCTGGAGCTCGTCGAGCAGGGCGATGTCGTGCACCGAGCGGCCCTCGCGCCTGAGCGAGCGGGCGACCTTGCGGACCTCGCCGGGGTTGAGGATCCGGCGGGCCCAGCGGCCGAGGCGCCGTTCGTCAGCCATGGCGTCCAGGACGGCGGCCGGGGTCAGCTCCGGCCACCAGGCGTCGAGGAAGGCGATGAAGTCGTCCTCGGAGGTGATGTCCTCGTCGAAGGAGGAGCGCAGCTCGGCCGCGAGTTCGGGGTCGGAGTGCCGGCCGGCCGCGCCGGACCGCTCCCACAGGGCGTCCAGGAGGAGCTTGCGGGCGCGGGGGCGCAGCAGGTTCACGGGGGCGGTGCCGCCGAGGGCGGCGCGGCGGACGCCGTCCAGCTGCGCGGCTTCCAGCTCCAGGCGGCGGCCGAACGCGACCACGCGCAGCCGGGCCGGCGGGTCGTTCAGCTCCAGGGCGCCGCGCGCGGCCTTGCGCAGCACCTTGAGCATCCGCGAGGAGCCCTTGGCGCGGGCCACGGACGGGGAGTCGTAGAGGGTGGCCTCGGTGCCCTCGACCAGGGAGCCGATGGCGCGGATGGCGACCTGGCCCTCCTCGCCGAGGGAGGGCAGCACGCCCTCGGTGTAGGCGACGAGCAGCGGGGTCGGGGAGACGATCAGGATGCCGCCCGCGTAGCGGCGCCGGTCCTGGTAGAGGAGGTAGGCGGCGCGGTGCAGGGCGACGGCGGTCTTGCCGGTGCCCGGGCCGCCCTCGACGTAGGTCACGGAGGCGGCGGGGGCGCGGATGACCAGGTCCTGCTCGGCCTGGATGGAGGCGACGATGTCGCGCATGGTGTGGCTGCGGGCCTGGCCGAGCGCGGCCATCAGGGCGCCGTCGCCGATGACGGGCAGCTCGTCGCCGTCGAGGTACGCCGTCAGCTCGGGACGCATCAGGTCGTCCTCGACGCCCAGCACCCGGCGGCCCTTGGAGCGGATGACGCGGCGGCGGACGACACGGCCGGGGTCGACCGGGGTGGAGCGGTAGAACGGGGCGGCGGCCGGGGCCCGCCAGTCGATGACCAGCGGTGCGTAGTCCTGGTCGAGGACGCCGATGCGGCCGATGTGCAGGGTCTCGGCGATGTCGGCGGTGTTGTCGGGGCGTACGGCGCCCTCCGCCGGCTCGACGGCGGTGTACGCCCCGTCGGGGCCCTTCTTGCCGTCCTTGCCGGTCAGGAGGTCGATACGGCCGAAGAGAAAGTCCTCGAACTCGTTGTTGAGGCGGCTGAGGTGGATGCCCGCGCGGAAGACCTGCGCGTCCCGTTCGGCGAGTGCGCCGGGGGTGCCGACCTGGCCGCGCCGGGCGGCGTCCTGCATCAGGAACTCCGCCTCGTGGATCTTCTCCTCGAGGCGCCGGTACACCCGGTCCAGGTGTTCCTGTTCGACGTGGATCTCCCGGTCACGAACCGAGTCGTGCACCGAACCGACCGCGCCTTGTCTGTGAGCCTGAGCGGCCACCGGGCCCCCTTCTGACGTGCTGGGCAGCCGTCAACCGTACGCGAAGGGGACCCCTGGAAGCTACGGGCCGGCGGCAGGCGCGGGGCTGTTGCCCCCAATGGCGCCCGCCGGACGGCCGAACAGCTCTACGCGTCGACCTCGACCAGCCGCTTGCCGTCGAAGGTCACGACCTCGAAGTGGTCGATCTCGTTCGGTTCGAAGGCGGCGCCGCCCTGGACGTACAGGGGTTCCTTGGCCTTGTCGGACTTGGCGTCCGGAAGGCCGTAACCCCACTCCGGGACGGACCAGGAGGACAGGGTCTCGCGCTCGCCGTTCTTGCCGACCGCGACAAGGGCGCACTTGAGCGGGCCCTTGACGTTCTTCAGCTCCAGGACCATGCCCGTGCCCCAGTCCTTCTTCTGAAGGGCGACGGTGGCGGAGACCTTGGTGTTCGGGTCGGTGGCGGTGATCTTGTCGGAGATGCCGTCGAAGGCGGCCTTGGCGGGGCTCGCCGCGAGCGGGCGGTTCTCGGCGGCGCCGCCGCCGCTGTCGCCGCCGTTCGTCGCGACCGCGACGAACGGGCCGCCGATGATCAGCGCGCCGGCCGCGGCCACCATGTAGAAGCTGCGGCGGCGCTTCTGGGCGCGGCGGTCGGCGACCTCGTCGACCAGCTTCTCCACCAGGCGCGGCCGGGGCTTCGCGGACAGCGAGTCGCCGATCGCGGGGGTGCTGCCGGAGCCGGGCAGATCGGCGAGGGCGGCGAGCATGGGCTCCATGCCGGCCAGTTCGTCGAGCTGCTGGGCGCACCATTCGCAGGTGGCGAGGTGGGCCTCGAATGCGGTCGCTTCGGCGTCGTCGAGGATGCCGAGGGCGTAGGCGCCGACGGTCTCGTGCTCGTTCGGCACCGGAGATTCCTGCATGGGACCAGACATACCCATGCCTCCCGTACCGAACCCTTGGTTACCCCCGTAAACACTCATCACGCCGTCACCCCCCGCTCCTCCAGTGCCAGCTTCATCGAACGCAGGGCGTAGAACACCCTGGAGCGGACGGTGCCGCTGGGTATGCCCAGGGTCTCGGCCGCCTCATTGACGGTACGCCCCTTGAAGTACGTCTCGACGAGCACCTCCCGGTGGGCGGGGGTCAGGTCGTCGAGTGCGTCCGAGAGAGTCATCAGCCACAGCGCCTTGTCGATCTCGTCCTCCGCGGGGATGACCTCCAGCGGCGACGGGTCGACCTCCTGCGGCCGGGCCTGCCGGCTGCGGTGGCCGTCGATGACGATGCGCCGGGCGACCGTCACCAGCCAGGGGCGTACCGATCCGGTCGCTCTGTTGAGCTGACCGGCGTTCTTCCAGGCACGGATGAGCGTCTCCTGCACGACGTCCTCGGCGCGCTGCCGGTCTCCGGCGACCAGGCGCAGGACGTATGCCAGCAGGGGTCCGGCGTGTTCGCGATAGAGCGCACGCATCAGCTCCTCGTCGGGTTCCGAGGGCTGGGACATGCGATGTCGGGCCCTCGGTGCACGTTCATTGGCCACGACGGAATCCTTGCGCACGCCCACCTCCGATGTCCGGGGGTTCCCCCAGTCGGTCGCTCCACATGCCGTACGGATACGAGCGGTTGGGCGTTCAAAGAGACCTGACACTTTTCTTCGGGATGACGTGACGAGCGGGACATGGGGTCACATTCCAACCCCGCGTTCTTTACATTTCCGCCACATCGGCACGTTCGAGCCAGGCTTTCCCTACGGTGGCGTAGGTAAACGGCATGTAACCGAAATCACTTCGGTGGCGCGGTCGCAGAAGACGCATTTAGGACAGGGAAATTGAGTGCACGGACCACTCAATTCCGTTTCACGTGCGCGTGAGTGCCGCGCGGCGGCGATGCCGGGCGACCCGCTCGCGGTTCCCGCAGACCTCGCTGGAGCACCAGCGCCGTCGGCGTCCGCGTGAGGTGTCGAGGTACACGATGGGACAGTTGTCGCCTTCGCACTGCCGCAGCGCGGCACGGGCGACGGGGTCGGTCAGCAGGTCCACGGCGTCCCGGGCGACGACCGCGAGCAGGGCGGCGCAGCCGGGCGGGCCGTCCAACCGCCGCAGCAGCTGGCCGTCTTCGCCGCGGACCGCGCGCGGGGCCGGGGGCGCGGTGCGGGCCAGGTCGTTGACCCGGGCGAGGGCGAGGTCGTACACGGCGGCCCCCGGTTTGGGCCGGCAGCGCACCAACCGGTCGATCTGGGACCGCAGTTCACGGAAGGCGAGCAGCCAGCCGGTGTCGGCGTGGACCAGGTCGGTGCCGGCCGGGACGAGCCCGGAGCCGGTGATCCAGGCGCGCAGCACGTCCACGGAGCCGAGCCGCTCCTCGGGGTGCGTGGTGGAGAGCAGGTCCAGACAGATCCGCCCGGCGTCGAAGCGCAGCTCGTGGGAGGCCGTGGCCGTACTCAGTGCCATGTGCCTGTCACCGCCTACGGGTTCACCCCGGTCGCGAGGGCATCGGTGGGACGCCGGTGAGAGGGCCGGTGGACCGCTCCCTCTTACAGTGCCTGCCCGCGACGAAGCCGAAAACCCCTCGCACACACGTCGCCACGCCGGACGGCCGAAAAGGGACAGGGGTTCAGGCCGTGCCGGACGGGGTGCCCTGCCGCCCTGCGGCGCCGGGAACGCACGGAGCGTTCCGCGTGGGCGGCTGCCGCCGGGCGGCACCCGGCCTCCCTCGGGTCGTGAGTCCTCCCGGCATGGCGCCCGGGCGGCCGAACCGGGGGCAGATCTTGTCGTGATACGGCTCAACCTCCGGCCGGGCTCATGCGTCCGCGTACTTCGTCTCCACGCTCGGGTCCAAGGCCAGGCGGTAGCCCCGCTTGACCACCGTCTGGATCAGCTTCGGGGTGCCGAGGGCCGTGCGGAGGCGGGCCATGGCGGTCTCCACCGCGTGTTCGTCACGGCCGGAGCCCGGCAGGGCGCGCAGCAGGTCGGCGCGGGCGACGACCCAGCCGGGGCGCCGGGAGAGGGCGCGCAGCAGGGCCATGCCGGCGGGCGGGACCGGTTTGAGGTCGTCGTCGACCAAAACCGCGTGGCCGCGGATCTCCACGCGGTGCCCGGCGACGGGCAGGGAGCGCGCCCGCGCGGGGAGTTCCTGGCAGAGGAGCTGGACCAGGGGGCCGAGCCGGAAGCGCTCCGGCTGGATCGTGTCGATGCCGCGGGACTGCAGGGGCAGGGCGGTGACCGGTCCCACGCAGGCCGGCAGCACGTCGTGGCTCAGCGCCGCCAGGACCTCGTCGAGCAGTCCGCGGCCCTTCGCCCGGGACAGGAGGGATGCCGCGGCCGGGGCGCTGGTGAAGGTGACCGCGTCCAGGGCCCGGGCGACCGTCGCGTCCAGCAACCGGTCGACCGGGGTGATGTCCTCCGGCGGCATCCAGCGGTAGACCGGCACCCCGACGACCTCGGCCCCGCCCTCCCGCAGCGCCTCCACGAACCCGGGCAGCGGCTCCCCGTGCAGCTGGATCGCGATCCGCAGCCCGTCGACGCCCTCCTCCAGCAGCCGGTCCAGCACCTCCGCCATGGACTCCGACGACGGCGACCACTCCTCGGTCAGCCCGGCCGCCCTGACCGCCCCCTTGACCTTCGGCCCGCGCGCCAGGATCCGTACGTCGCCCAGCCGCGCCAGCAGTTCGTCCCCCAGCCCCCAGCCGTCGGCGGCCTCGACCCAGCCCCGGAAGCCGATCGCGGTCGTGGCCACGACGATGTCCGGCACCTGCTCGATGATCTCCTTCGTCGCGGCCAGCAGCTCGCTGTCGTCGGCGAGCGGCACGATCCGCAGGGCGGGGGCGTGCAGGACGGCGGCACCGCGTCGCTGCAGCAGCACCCCGAGCTCGTCGGCCCGGCGCGCGGCCGTCACACCCACGGTGAAGCCCGCCAGGGGTCCGTGGTCCGGTCGCTGTTCTTCGTACATGGCTCTCGTCCCGCACTCGAGTCGTCGTACTTCATGGGCATGGCGTACCTACATGCCGATCGAGCCTGTCAACGGCTCGTGACAGGCTCGGATCGGTGTGATGTCCACGGTGTTACCGATGCCGGTTTCCGCTGGACCGACGGCCGTGGGCTTCGGGTTTGGGGGGCGTCCCCCGGTTGAGCACCGCGTCACACCTCGGCGTAGGTGAGCTGTGGCTTCGTCTCCGAGGTCGTCGTGGTGACGGGTACCCGGGGAGCCGTGCGGCGAAGGTATACGGCCCAGGTGACCAAGAAGCAGACCGCGTAGAAGGCGAGGAAGGCGACGAACGCCCCGGTGCCGGAACCGTAGGAGAGGAAGGACTGGCGGAAGGCGAGGTTGATGCCGACACCGCCGAGCGCGCCCACCGCACCGATCAGCCCCATGGACGCCCCGGACAGGCGCCGCCCGTACGCCGCCGCCTCCTCGCCCTGGAGCCCCTTGGCCAGGGCCTTGTTCTGGAAGATGCCCGGGATCATCTTGAACGTCGAGCCGTTGCCCAGCCCGCTGAGCACGAACAGCACCACGAACGCCCCGGTAAACAGGGACAGCGACTTCTGCATGGACGCTCCGATGAGGACCGCCGTCGCGGCGCCCATGCCGACGTAGTTCCACAGGCTGATCCGGGCGCCGCCGTAGCGGTCGGCGAGCCAGCCGCCGACGGGACGGATGAGGGAGCCGAGCAGCGGGCCGAGGAAGGTGACGTACGCGGCCTGGAGCGGGGTCCGGCCGAACTGGTTCTGCAGGACCTGGCCGAAGGCGAAGCTGTAGCCGATGAAGGAGCCGAAGGTGCCGATGTAGAGGACGGACATGATCCACGTGTGGGCGTCGCGCGCGGCGTCCTTGGCGGCACCGGTGTCGTTCTTCACGTTCTCGAGGTTGTCCATGAAGACCGCGGCCAGCACCGCGGCCAGGACGATGAGCGGGATGTAGATCCCCAGCAGGACCCGCGGCCCGCCGCTCGCGCCGATGATCGCGAGAGCGGCCAGCTGGATCACCGGCACGCCGATGTTGCCGCCACCCGCGTTCAGACCCAGCGCCCAGCCCTTCTTCCGCAGCGGGAAGAAGGCGTTGATGTTGGTCATGGAGGAGGCGAAGTTGCCGCCGCCGATACCGGCGAGCAGGCCGACGAGCAGGAACGTGGAGAAGGACGTCCCCGGTTCCATCACGGCGAAGGCGGCGACCGTGGGGATCAGCAGCAGGCTCGCGGAGATGATCGTCCAGTTCCGTCCGCCGAAGATCGCCACGGCGAAGGTGTAGGGGACGCGGACGACGGCGCCGACCAGCGTGACCATCGAGGTCAGCATGAACTTGTCGGCGGGGGTCAGTCCGTACTCCGGGCCCATGAACAGCACCAGCACGGACCACAGGGTCCAGATCGAGAAACCGATGTGCTCGGACAGCACGGAGAAGAAGAGGTTCCGGCGGGCGACCTTCTCCCCGGTCTCTTTCCAGAACGTCTCGTTCTCCGGATCCCAGTGCCGGATCCAGCGGCCGCCCCTGCTCGGGGGTGCGGTTGCCGTGCCAGGGCCTGTCATGACGCCTCCACTGTGCTCCGGGGCTCGGTCGTACGCGAGTGACTGGTCCCGAACGTAGGGAGGACGCGTTTCCTGTCGTGTGGTACCCGGTGACCGCGAGGGAACTTCGCTCTCACCCCGCGCCGAGGCGGGATGAGAGGTTCCGGGAGGTTCCCGTCTCAGCGCTGCGGGGGCTGCCCGTGCGGATTCGGCTGGGGCTGGGACTGCGGCCGGTGGTACGGCTGGGCGTAGGGGCCGGGGTGCTGCGCACCGTAAGGGCCGCCCGGCGCGGGCTGACCCGGGTACGGGGCCTGCGCGGGCTGACCGGGGTAGGGGACCGGCGCGGGCTGGCCGGCGTAAGGCCCCGGCACGGGCTGGCCGGCGTACGGACCAGGCGCGGGCCCGCCCGGGTAGGGACCCGGCGTGGGCTGGGCATACGGACCGGGGGGCTGCTGCCCGTAGGCCGGCGGGGCTCCCGCTGCCTGGCCCGGCCCGCCGTACGGGGCACCCGCGAACGGGTTGCCCTGCCCGGGCGGCTGCGCCCCCGGCGGCAGATACCGCAGCCGCCCGTTCTCGTCGTGCACCGGCGTGAAGCCCGCGGCCCGCAGCCGGGCGGAGAACTTGGCGTTGCGCTTGCGCGTCACCACGAGGCCGATGCCGAAGACCGCCATGAGCAGCAGCCACACCACACCGGCGGCGACGAAGTCGTCCGACTGCCCGCCGAACCGGAAGGCGAGGATCACACAGCCGATGCTCACCCCCAGGGCCCCGTACCCCATGCGCTTCTCGGCGTTCTTGCCGGTGAGGTCGAAGTTGATGCGGGCCTTGAGGAGTTCGAACGCCTCCGGGACGAGGGGCGGCAGGGAGACACCGTCACCGGCGTTCGGGTACTGCGCCCAGTTCTGCCCGGCCCGGGCCCGGGCCTGCGGGCTCGGGTCGGGCACGAGCAGCATGATGAGCGCACCGTTGCGGCCGTTGCTCTGGCGTACGTCGGCGTACTCGTAGCCGAACTGCTGGGCCACGAAGGCCAGCCGGGCGAGTTTCTTCACGGACGCCATCGGGCTGGTCAGCTCGACCGGTTCCCCGCTCGCCATCAGCCGCAGCATCTTCTGTGTCTGCCGCTTGCTCATTCACCGCTCCCCCGGGCCACCCTGTCCACCACCGCAACTCGGGCAGTCTGGCACACCGGTCGGGCCCGGGGGAAAGGCCGTCAGGCGCGCCTGCGGCCTCCGCGGGACTGTGCCCGGGGTTCGCCCGTCGGCCACAACCGGGGCTTCTGCTTCGCCGCCAGGTCCTCCGCCCAGCCGAACGCCAGCACGCAGCAGCCGATCAGGATCCAGACCAGGACCAGTACCGGCCACACGCTCTCCAGCAGCCCGGGCACGTTCTGCTCCAGCAGGGGGAAGCCCCACAGCTGGTCCCAGAGGGTGGCGGCGATGAGGATGCAGGTGTTGTGCCACAGATAGATGGTCACGGCACGGGAGTTGAGGAGGGTGATCGTGCCCGCGAAGGGGCGCAGCCGGCGTGGCCATTCCGTCCAGGACGGGCTGAGGTGCAGCAGCAGGAACACCGTGCCGAAGGACCACAGGGCCTGGGCCAGCGGCATGCTGTCCAGGTCGTTGCCGGTGCCGAAGTCGTGGTGCAGGGCGTACCAGAGGCCGGCCAGGGCGATGACGGGTGCGACGGACGGCACGATGTAGCGCGGCAGCCGCCGCAGGATGCCCTCCTGGTGGGCCATGCCGAGGATCCAGCAGGCGCCGAAGGTGGAGAAGTCCGTGAGCGCCGAGGGGATCCGCTCCCCGGGCAGCGTGATCCAGCCCTGCTCGAAGGCGACGGACAGGGCGACCGGCATGAGGATCGTGAGGACCGGCAGGGCGCGCAGGGCCTTCAGCAGCACCGGCGACAGCAGGACGTACCAGAGGTAGGCGCGGATGTACCAGAGCGGACCCGCGAGGTCGGCGGCCCAGTTCTCGCCGATGAAGCCGTGGACGCCGGGCAGGCCCTCCGCGTACGGGGGGTCGCTGAGCGGGACGATCCAGAAGGTGAGGTGGAGCAGCCACCAGCCGGGGTGTCCGTCCTCGTCCGGGCCCCAGCCCTGTAGGACCATGCCGGTGACACCGACGACGCCGAGCAGCCACAGCGGGGGCAGCAGCCGCCGCATCCGGCCGCGGATCACCTGCACGGCCGGGCGCTTCAGGGAGCGGGCCATGAGGTTCCCGGCGAGCGCGAACATCACGCCCATGGACGGGAACACCAGCGGCAGCCAGGCCCAGCCCGTCAGGTGGTAGAGCACGACGCGGAACAGGGCGAGGGCGCGCAGCAGGTCGAAGTACCGGTCGCGGCCCTGCTTCTGGACAGGGGCCGCCTCGCTGGGCGCGGCCTCGGTGGCGGGAGTGACGTGGGTGGTCATCCGACCGGCCTCCCGTCCATCTGCGGCTGGGCGGCGGGGGTGCCGGCACCGGGCAGGCCCACCGCGCCGGTGCGCCGCAGCTTCTGCCAGCGCAGCCGGCCGCCGGTGAGGGCGGTGATCCAGGACTGGAGCAGGACGACGTACATGAGCTGGCGGTAGAGGAGTTGCTGGAGCGGGAGTGAGATCAGGTGGGTCATGCGTTCCTTGTCCAGGTGGAACGCGTAGGCCGCGCACACCCCTTGCACTGCGAGGACGCCCAGCCAGGCGCCGATGGTCTTCTCCGTGGGCCCGAACACCAGCCCGTACAGGAGGAACACGTCGATCAGCGGGGCCAGCAGCGGCGCCACGACCATGAACATCGACACCAGCGGCATGCCCACCCGGCCGAAGCGGCCCGAGGGCCCCCGCTCGATGACGGACCGGCGGTGCTTCCAGATGGCCTGCATGGTGCCGTACGACCAGCGGTAGCGCTGGGACCACAGCTGCTGGACGGACTCCGGGGCCTCGGTCCAGGCGACGGCCTTCTCGGCGTACACCACGTGCCAGCCGTCGCGGTGCATGGCCATGGTGATGTCGGTGTCCTCGGCGAGCGTGTCGTCGCTCATGCCGCCGACGCGTTCCAGTGCGCTGCGCCGGAACGCCCCGACCGCGCCGGGGATGGTGGGCATGCAGCGCAGCACGTCGTACATGCGGCGGTCGAGGTTGAAGCCCATCACGTACTCGATGTGCTGCCAGGCGCCGATGAGCGAGTCCCGGTTGCCGACCTTGGCGTTGCCGGCGACGGCGCCGACCCGCGGGTCGCCGAAGGGCTGGACGAGTTCGCGGACGGTGGTCGGCTCGAAGACGGTGTCGCCGTCCATCATCACGATCAGGTCGTACTTGGCGTTGGCGATGCCCCGGTTGAGGGCGGCGGGCTTGCCCGCGTTGAGCTGGCGGACGACACGTACGCCGGGCAGGCCCAGGTTCTCCACGATGCGGGCGGTGCCGTCGCTGGAGCCGTCGTCGACGACCAGCACCTCGATGGGGTGGTCGCTGGCGACCAGGGAACGGACCGTCTGCTCGATGCACTTGGCCTCGTTGTAGGCGGGCACGAGGACGGACACCGGCTCGGTGACGGGATCGCCCCAGCTGAAGCCGCGGCGCCGCACCCGGCGGGCGTGCGCCACGGAGAGGATCAGCATCAGCCCGAGCCGCGCGAAGACCAGGACGCCGACGACGGCGAGGCCGGCGACGAGGAACCCGGTCATCTTCTCGGAGGCCTGCACCAGGAAGACCCACGCCTCGCCCTTCAGCGACTCCAGTCCGGCGACCCGGGTGTGCGCGCTGGGGGCGTCGAGTGCGCCGGTGAGGGTGTGGAAGCGGTAACCCTTGGCCTGCAGTCCGGAGACGTACCGGTCGAGGGCGGCGACGGTCTGGGAGCGGTTGCCGCCGGAGTCGTGCATCAGCACGACGGCCCCGTCGCCGTTCTTCGGCGTGGCGTTGCGGATGATCTGCTCGGCCCCGGGCCTGCGCCAGTCCTCGCTGTCGGTGTCGTTGACGACGGTGATGTAGCCCTTGCTGCCGATGTACTCGGTGACCGGCCAGGTGTTGTTGTCCATGTTCCGGGCGAACGACGAGTAGGGCGGGCGGAACAGCGAGGTGCGGATGCCGGCCGCGCCCGCGAGCGCGAGCTGGTTCTGCGACAGCTCCCAGTCGACCCGGCTCTTGCCCTGCAGCGACAGGTCGGGGTGGTTGAAGGTGTGCAGTCCGATCTCGTGGCCCTCGTCGACCATGCGCTGGACGAGGTCCGGGTAGCGGGAGGCCATGGTGCCGGTGATGAAGAAGACCGCGTGGGCGTCGTGCTTCTTCAGCACGTCGAGGACCTTGGGCGTCCACATCGGGTCGGGGCCGTCGTCGAAGGTGAGCACCAGCTCGTGGTCCGGGAGGTCCAGGCTGGTCGCCTTCCCGCCGCGGGTGTCGATGACGGGGCCGCCCTTGAGGATGTCCTTCGGGACGCGGTCGTTCGCCGTGGGCGGTCCGACACGGTGGTCGGCGAGGACCTCGCTGTGCACGTAGCCGCGCAGCATGAGCATCGCCCCCAGCGCGACGAGGACGAGCAGGGGCAACAACAGACGCATGGGCAGGCGCCGGCGCCTGGAGCCGCCACGGGCTCGCGGCGCGGGCCCGGAAAGGCGGGTTCGGGATGCCATGGGTGGTGGTACTCCGGGTGGTGCGGACGGGATGGCACGGGGACGGGGGCGGGCGGACGGTGTGGTGGGGTCCGGCCCGGCGGGGACGTCGCGGTGGCGTGCGGTGCCCGCGACGCCCCGGGGTCCCGCCGGGTGAGCGGGGCGGGACGGTGGGCGCGGCCGCCGAGGGGGTGGCCCCCGCTCGGGGGGCTCCGGTTCCTCCGGGCGGCCGGACCCGAGGGCAGACGCGCCCGGCCGGCGGGGAGGTGGTGCGGCGCCCGGAGCGGCGGGCGCCGCGTCGCGACACGGCCGGGCGGCGACGCGGGTTCAGGCGGCGACGCGACCCGGGCGGCGCGGTCTAGGCGGCGGGCGTCTCGGCGGTGGGCTGCGGCTCGGCCGGGCCCTCGGCCACGGGCTGCGGCTCGGGCAGGCCTTCCGCGACGGTGCCGCCGTCGCCGCCGGTGCCCGTCGTCTCGGTGGGCTGCGGCGAGGCCTCACCCGTCGGGGTCGGGTCGGTGGCCGGCGTGCTCGGCGGGTCCGCCGGTTTGGTCGGAGCCGGTTCGGTGGCCTTGGTGCCCGGTTTCGGGGTGGCCCGGGTCGCGGTCGGCGAGGGCTTGGCGGACGCGCCGGGACGGCTGCCGGGGCCGGCGGTCGCCTCGGGAGAGACGGCGTCGCCGCCGGTGCCCGGTGCGGGTGCCGTGGCGTCGCCGGTCGCGGGCGTGCTGCCCGGGGCGGTCTCGCCGGTGTCCCCGGGGTCTCCGGGCGGTGCCGACTCGGCGGTCAGCGGCGGGGTGTCGACCTGCCCGGCCGGAGGCTTGTCCTCCTTCGTCGGCACGGGCAGCCAGGGGGCGTTGGAGTTGCCCGACAGCAGCGTGGCGACGATGACGACCGCGTAGATACCGCAGGCCAGCGCGACGGCCATGCCGATCCGGCGGTAGCGGCGGCTGCGGCGGCCGGACTCGTCGACGAAGACGGGCCGGTCGGCCGGGGCCTCGGCGCCCGCGCCCTCCTTGGCCTGGCGCAGGAAGCCGTCCCCGAGCGCCACGGCGTCGAGCTGGACGGTGACCTCGTGCGGATCGTGGGTCTGACCGTCCGTGTCGGGCGCGTGGCCCGACGGGTCCGGTTCCTCCCGCTCCTGCCAGGGGTCACAGACCGCGGTCCGGGTCCCCGGTTCCGCGGCGAGCGAGTCGGCCTCGCCCTCGCTCTGGCGGGGAATGCCCCCCAGTACCTCGGTCACGGCGGCCGGCCGGTGGCCGGTCGTCCGGACGTCACCACCGGGAAAGACCTGCGTCGCTCTTCCGTTCCGGACTCCGCCGTCCGAGGTGAACTCACCGGTGGTGGTAGCGGCCTCGGGCCACTCGGGTTGGGCGTCTTCTCGACACTGTTTCACGCGCACGCACTTCCCCCCAGGGATGGTTCAGGTGCGCTGTGACGACCTGAGCACCCGCCGTCGGACCGGGCCCCCACCCGTCCGAGCGCCCCCTCTTACCACACCGTGCTCAGGCGTCGAATGTAGCGCACGCGCAGGTTCTGTGTGCGCGCCGTGCCGAATCGTGGCAGCGGTGAGACAGCATGAGGACATCGTCCACGGCCGGAATCCAGGACCCCGAGGGCCTGCTCAGCCACCCCTCCGTCCCGGTCAGCCGGGCCGCCGCCCGGCGCAGCGCGTCGAACGCGGGGTGGGTCAGGCCCTTGCGCCACACCAGCGAGACGGGGGACAGCGGAACCGGGTCGACCAGGGGCCGCACCACCGTCGACGGCAGGGCGGGGAACCCCACGACGGCCAGGATCGGGTTGCGTGTCCTGGCCATGATCCGCTGGAACTCCTCCTCCCCCACGGCCAGCGGCGCGGGTGGCGCGATATCGATGCCCCGGCCCTCGAAGAGCAGCTGGGCGAGCCCGGTCCACTCGGGCGTGCGCGGGTTGCCGGCGCCCGCGTAGACGCTCTCGCCGGCCAACTCGGCCAGCGGTACTGCCTCCCACGCGGCCAGCCGGTGTTCCTCGGGCAGTACGACGGCCATCGGCTCGAAGCGCACGGGCTGGTGGTCGAGTCCGGCCCGCAGCGCCGGCTCCAGTCCGGCGAACCGCCCGAACGACGCGTCCAGCCTGCCGGCCAGCAGCTCACCGGCGGCTCCGGTCAGACCGCTCTCGTAGCGGGCCATCAGCTCGTGGCGGGGGGCGAGTTCACGCGCCTCGTGCAGCACCCGGCGCGGTGTGACCAGGCCCGGGGAGTTGAGGTCGACCAGCAGCGGCCGGGCCTGACCGAAGGCGGCGAGCAGGTCGTCCTGCGCCCGCAGCACCCGGCGGGCGTACGGCAGCAGCCGCTCCCCGTCGGGGGTGAGCGTGACCTGCCGGGTGGTCCGCACGAACAACTCGGCCCCCAGCTCCCGCTCCAGCCGCCGCACGTCCCGGCTGAGCGCCTGCTGAGCCACGTGCAACCGCACCGCGGCCCGCGTGAAGTGCAACTCCTCGGCGACGGTGACGAAGCCACGCAGGAGGCGGGGGTCGAGGTGGACGGGCATGCGGTGAACCTACAGCGGCCCGGTGACGGGGCATGCGGGGGTGCCGGGGTCGTCAGAAACCGGTGGTCCTTCGCGGGGTGCCGCCCTGGGTTCCGCGTGGGTCCGCCGCCCTCAGGCCCTCCGCGCCTCTGCGGCCCTCCGCGCCCGTCGTCGGCGTGATCTGGCCCACCCGGTGGCGGGGTACCGAGCGCATCGGCGGTCTGGTCAGGGTGATCTGACGGACGACCTGCTGGAAGCACGCCAGGGCCGCGAGGCCGGGCAGGGCCGCTGCCGCGGTGCCGAGGACGGTCCGGGGCGCCTGGACGACGCACAGCAGCACGGCGATGCAGGAGAACACCAGGACCACGCACCAGGAGTGCGCGGCACGGCGCTGGTGCAGCGCGGCCCGCAGAACGGACAGGGAGCCCACCAGCCAGGGCCCGTAGACCAGCAGCGGCCACCACGTGCGCAGCCCCCGCGCCGCCGGGGACACGGCGACCAGGCGCAGCGGGTCGTAGGCGACGACGCCGCTCAGGAGGCTCACCGCGGAGGCGATGACGGCCGCCATCGCCGCGACGAGGAAGCTCGTGGTGCGGAGCACGCCGAAGGCCTTGCGGGTCCTGACCTTGCGGTGGCGCCGCGGGACCTCCCGCACGGGCGGCAGTTCCTCGGTGATGTCCTGGAGGCGTCGCATGTGGGGCCCGGGGGCGGAGGCCGGTGCCGGGCCCTCGGCCGGGGCCGGAGCCGGTGCCAGGTCCTCGTCGCGGGGGGCGGGAATCCGCGCCGCCTGTTCCCCGAGGGCCTCCGCGAGAATGAACGCCAGTTCCTCGGCGGGGTCCCAGGTCGGGTCCGGCGGGGTCAGGGGTGTGATGAAATCCCGGGCCGGAGCCCGGTGCCGGCCGGTGCCCTCTACATTGTCGTACATGGCGCGCCCCGCTTATTCCGCGAGCGCGAAAGCGGGCCAATTCGTCGCACTGATCCATCGCCGGGCAAGATCTTTTTCCAGTGTGCTCATGGCGTCGATGAAATCGCGCAGCACCGCCTCGGTCACCTGCAGCGTGACCGGGCAACCCCCTCTGGTGAGCGTCCCGTTGACTGCCGCCGACGAGTGCGCTGGAGCGGGAATGTAGGTGTACGGGCCGAGCGTTACCGCCCAGCCGCCTTTCCTGGTCGCCTCGGTCATGTACCGCCTAACCTTCGGCTCACCTCATTGGATGCGCGGCAAACGAGTGAAGGATGTGCCGGAATGAGCATCTTTTCCACCCGTCATGAAGGGCATTCGCCATCTCCATATCTTTATATGAAGAACAAGGGGCGAATATTTCCCGCCGTGAGATTTCGGCCGCGCGCCACGGATCCACAACCCAGGTGCGTGAGTGCGTACGGAACAGGTGTTGGACCGCTTGATCACCTCCGGGCGACGGTGGACGCATGCCCCAACTCTCCCCGTACCGCCGCCTGTTCCGCCTGCCCGGTGCCCGCGCGTTCACCGCCGGGAACCTCATCGCCCGGCTGCCGATGGGCATGTTCAGTGTCAGCGCGGTCGTGATGATCGCCGGGACCCGGGGCTCGTACGCCCTCGCCGGTGCCGTCACAGCGACGGGCCTCGCGGCGACCGCGCTGGTCGCACCGTGGATCGCACGGCTCGTCGACCGCCACGGCCAGGCCCGGGTGGCCCTGCCGGCCACGGCGGTCGCCGTGCTCGGCTCCCTGTCCCTGCTGCTGTGCGTACGCCACGGCGCCCCCGACTGGACCCTGTTCGCCTCCTACGCCGCCACCGCCACGACCCCCAACACCGGCGGCATGTCCCGGGCCCGCTGGGCACACCTGCTGGCCGGCGACGCGAAGGCACTGCACACCGCCAACTCCTTCGAGCAGGCCGTGGACGAGCTGTGCTTCATGCTCGGCCCGGTCCTCGCGGCCTTCCTGTGCGGGACGCTCTTCCCCGAGGCGGGCACCCTCGTGGGCGCGGTGCTGCTGCTGACCGGCATGGTCCTGTTCACGACCCAGCGCGCGACGGAGCCCCCGGCCCGCGCGCGCATACCCGGTGACGCGCCCTTGCGCGCCCCCGGCATTCCGCCGCTGCTCGCGGTCTGCCTGGCGATGGGCGGTGTCTTCGGCGCGACGGAGGTCGTCACGCTGGCCTTCGCCGACGCACAGGGGCGGCAGTCGGCAGCCGGAATCGTGCTGGCGCTCCAAGCCGCGGGCTCCTGCGTGGCGGGCCTGCTGTACGGCGCCGTGAAGCCCACCGGACCGGCATCGGCCCGGCTGCCGTGGTGCGTGGCCGCGATGGCCGCGCTGCTGACCCTGCCGCTGCTGGCCGCGGCCCTCACCGGTTCGCTGCCCCTCCTGGCGGCCGCGCTGATGGTCTCGGGGATGGCCACGGCCCCGACCATGGTCACGACCATGACGCTGGTCCAGGAGCGCACCCCCGAGGGCCGGCTCAACGAGGGCATGACCCTCGCGGTGACCGGTCTGCTGGGCGGCATCGCCTGCGGCAGCGCGCTCGGCGGCTGGACGGTCGAGCACCTCTCACCGACGACGGGCTACGCCCTCCCGGTGACGTCCGCGACCGTGGCCCTGGCCTTGTCGCTGCCCACTTCTTCGCATCGCTTCACCAAGATTCTGACGCACCATTGACGCCCTCACGCCTCCCGAGGAGTCGGTCGAGGTGGCCCGCCACTGCATCCGGCTGAAGATGCGGCTCCTTGTGTTCAGCGACGAGGGCGACGTCACGTCCTACGTCCCCGAGGGCACCTGGACGCATCTCCTGACCGGCGAGACGGTGACCGGGCCGCGCTGGGTGCGCGAGCGCCACGGCTTTCTGAGCGCGCCGCTGCCGGTCCGCCCCGGCGCGGTGCTCCCGGTCGGGGACGTGATCTTCAGGGTCGTCCAGGAGGGGGAAAGCTGGACGACCCCATGACAAAGGCCCCGCCGCTCGGAAGCGGCGGGGCCTTCGCCCACATGGGATGAGTGGAGATGGCGGGAATCGAACCCGCGTCCAACGGTGCAGAATCAGGGCTTCTCCGTGTGCAGTTCGCTGCGATTTTCTCGGCCCCGGCGATCACGCGAACAAGTCGCCGACGGGCCCAGTCACTGTTTGATTTCCCATCGAACCCCGTGACCGGGCTCGATGGTTTAGTTCCCTAGCTTATGCCAGGATCCGGGCCGGGAACGCTCCCGGGCTGACACCCATTTAGGGTCCTTCAGTCACTGCTTATCAGGCAGCGAGGGCGAAGGACTGGGAATCGCGCTTGGTGTTGGCGATTATTTTTTGCGACATATGGTTTACGAGATCATTGCCGCTTCCTCGACACGCTTCCCCTGCTTCGACAGCCGCTGTCGAAACCGATCATCCCCATGTTGTGTTGACAAGTCCCTCCGGAGAGGGGAGCGCACCCTCCATGGGGTGCTGTCACCATCGTACGTGACCAACGCGGGTCGGTGCCAGCGTATTCCCTACGCCCCGCGCTGCCTCCGCTTCACCGCCGCGATCGCGCGGTCGGTCTCCCGGCGGTCCTGCTTCTCCCGCAGCGCCTGGCGCTTGTCGTACTCCTTCTTGCCCTTGGCCAGCGCGATCTCGACCTTGGCCCGGCCGTCCTTGAAGTACAGCGCGAGGGGCACGATGGTGTGGCCCGTGTCCCCCGACTTCGATTCCAGCTTGTCGATCTCTGCGCGGTGCAGCAGCAGCTTCCGCTTGCGCCGGGCGCTGTGGTTGGTCCAGGTGCCCTGGCTGTACTCCGGCACGTGCACGTTGTGCAACCACGCCTCACCGTCGGTCAGCTGCACGAAACCGTCGACCAGCGACGCCCGTCCCTGGCGCAGGGACTTCACCTCGGTCCCGGTGAGAACCAGGCCGGCCTCATAGGTGTCGATGACGAGGTAGTCGTGCCGCGCCTTCTTGTTCTGCGCGATCAGCTTGCGCCCTTTTTCCTTAGCCATAGTGCCGACCATTTTCGCACTACGGAGGGGCCCGGCGGAAAGTCGATTACGAGGGGCTCGCGAGGCCGCGCAGCACGGTCCCGGCCCGCTGGAGGGCGTCCTCGTCGGTCTCCAGGTCGGGCGTGATGCCCCGGCCGTCGACGCCGCGCCCGGAGGGGGTGCGGTAGTGCCCGACGGTCAGCTCCGCGACGGAGCCGTCGGGCAGCCGGCTCGGCATCTGGACCGAGCCCTTGCCGAAGGTGCGGGAGCCCACCACGAGCGCCCGTCCGCGGTCCTGCACGGCACCGGTGAGGAGCTCGGCCGCGCTCATCGTCCCGCCGTCGACGAGCGCGACCAGCGGTTTCGTGGTGTCGCCGCCGGACGCGGCGTGCAGGGCGCGCTGCTCGCCGTCGACGTCGTAGGTGGCGACCAGGCCGCCGTCGAGGAAGGCGGACGCGGCGGTCACGGCCTCGGTGACCAGGCCGCCGGAGTTGCCGCGCAGGTCCAGGACGATCCCGGCGCCGGGCGGGGACTGCCGGACGGCTGCGCGGACCTGGCGCCCGGAGCCCTTGGTGAAGGTGGCGACCTTGATCAGCGTGACGCGGCCGGCGAGTTCCCGGACGGTGACCGAGTCCGTGGACAGCTGGGCCCGGCGCACGGTCTCGGTCCACGCGCGGGTGCCGCGCTCCAGGCCGAGACGGACGGTGGTGCCCGCGGGGGCGTCGGTGGCGTCCCCGCGCAGTAACGAGACGACCTCGGTGACGGGCCGCCCGTCGGTCCGCTTCCCGTCGACGCTGCGCAGCAGGTCCCCGGGGCGGATCCCGGCGGTGGCCGCGGGCGAACCGGCGCGCACCTTCGTCACCTCGATACGGCCGTCCCGTTCGCTGCGGGCCCACAGGCCGACGCCGGTGTACTGGCCGTCGAGGGACTCTTCGAACTCCTCGTACTCGCCCTGCGAGTAGACGGCGCCCCAGCGGTCGCCGCTGCGGCTGACGGCGCGCTTGGCGGCCTGGATCGGGGACGTGCCGTCGGCCATGGCCTCCTCGGCGGCCCGGGCGACGTCCGCGTGGTGCCCGGCCGTACCGGACGAACGGGCCTCCTCCGGGGCGGATTTCCCCTCACCCTGCGGCAGCGCCCCGGTGGCCGCTCCGGCGACGAGGATGCTCGCGAACACCAACGTCAGGGCGGCCCCGCGACGGATGCGGCGGGGCTGACAGAACGGGTCACGATCTGACATGCCGGTGAGTCTAGGACAAGCGGAAGGGCCGTACGGTCGGTTGACCGCACGGCCCCTCTTGGCATGCGTCACACCTTCAAGTACTTGCGCAGCGCGAAGAACGCGGCCAACGCGGGCATCAGAAGGCTCGTCGCGAGGATGAGCGGCAGCTTGGTGAGGACGGCGTCCCAGCCGATGAAGTTGATCAGTGTCAGCTGGTCGGCCAGGGCCAGTCCGTGGTCGATGAGGAAGTACCGGGCGACCAGCAGGAAGCCGCACGCGAGGGTGCCGCCGATGAGTCCGGCGACCGCGGCCTCCATGATGAACGGTGCCTGGATGTAGAAGCCGGAGGCGCCGACCAGCCGCATGATGCCGGTCTCACGCCGACGGCTGAACGCCGAGACGCGCACGGTGTTGACGATCAGCATCAGCGCCACGACCAGCATCAGCGCCATCACCGCGCGGGCGGCCCAGTTCATGCCGTTCAGCAGCTTGAAGAGGTTGTCCAGGAGGCCCTTCTGGTCCTGCACGGACTGCACGCCGTCCCGGCCGTTGAAGGCGGTGGCGATGACCTGGTACTTCTCCGGGTCCTTCAGCTTGATGCGGTACGACTCCTGCATCTGGTCCGGCGTGAGGGAGCTGGCCAGCGGGGAGTCGCCGAACTGCTCCTTGTAGTGCTTGTACGCCTGGTCCTGCGACTCGTACGCGACCGTTTGGACGACGTTCATCTTGTCGAGGTCGGCCTTGATCTGCTTCTTCTGGTCGTCGGTCACCGCCCCCTTGGCGCAGTTGGGGTCGGACTCGGCGTCGCTCTTGTTGCAGAGGAAGATCGAGACGTTGACCTTGTCGTACCAGTAGCCCTTCATGGTGTTGACCTGGTCGCTCATCAGGAGCGACCCGCCGAACAGGGCGAGCGACAGGGCGACGGAGACGACGACGGCGAAGGTCATCGTCAGGTTGCGGCGGAGACCGACACCGATCTCCGACAGGACGAACTGGGCGCGCATGGCGACTGGTTATGCCTTTCCGTGGATCTCGGGTGCGGTATCAGTGCTGGTAGCCGTAGACACCGCGGGCCTGGTCGCGGACGAGGCGGCCCTTCTCCAGTTCGATGACGCGCTTGCGCATCTGGTCGACGATGTTCTGGTCGTGCGTGGCCATCACCACGGTCGTGCCCGTCCGGTTGATGCGGTCGAGCAGCTTCATGATGCCGACGGAGGTCTGCGGGTCGAGGTTGCCGGTGGGCTCGTCGGCGATGAGCAGCTTGGGCCGGTTGACGAAGGCCCGCGCGATGGCGACGCGCTGCTGTTCACCACCGGACAGCTCGCCGGGCATCCGGTCCTCCTTGCCGCCGAGCCCGACGAGGTCGAGCACCTGCGGCACGGACTTGCGGATCTCGCCGCGCGACTTGCCGATGACCTCCTGCGCGAAGGCGACGTTCTCGCCGACCGTCTTGTTGGGCAGCAGGCGGAAGTCCTGGAACACCGTCCCCAGCTGGCGCCGCATCTGCGGAACCTTCCAGTTGGAGAGGCGGGCGAGGTCCTTGCCCAGAACGTGCACCTGCCCGTGACTGCACCGCTCCTCGCGGAGGATCAGCCGCAGGAAGGTGGACTTTCCGGAGCCGGAGGACCCCACGAGGAAGACGAACTCGCCCTTCTCGACCTCCAGGGAGACATCCCTGAGGGCGGGGCGGGTCTGCTTGGGGTAGACCTTGGACACGTTGTCGAATCGGATCACGGATGCACCACGGGTCGCCGGGGGTAGATGAGCGTGACCATACGCGAACCGGGTGGGGCACCGCAGTCACCGACCGTGGTTGCGCCACGGATGTGCCGTTTTGTTCTAAGCGCCGGGCCGAGCCCCGAACGGCGCGGGGGCGCTGTGTGTACAGCCACAGAAAACGCGCAGCCGCGCGACGGCGGACGGAACCTGGCAAAGTGGAGGGGGAACATTCCCGCCCCCACGGGCGTTGGACACCGTGGAACCGGCGCAAGGAGGGCAAGCGCATGACGTACGACCGGCTGGTGTGCGCGAACTGCGCGTCCCCCGTGAACGAGGGCCGCTGCCCGGTGTGCCGCGCGAACCGCGAGCGGCTGCAGCAGGAGAACTTCCTAGCGGGTCTGAACCCGATGACGCTGATCGCCCTGCTGACGGTGCTGATCGCGGCGGTGGCCCTGCTGGCGCACCAGACCGTGTAGGGCGTAGGCCGCCCCCCTGCCGACATGGCCGAGGGCCCGGAGCGTGTCGCTCCGGGCCCTCGGTGTCGCTCTGGGCGCACGGTCCGTACGGACGTGGCTACCGTCAGGCGGCAGCGCCGCCGCGGCCGCTCACGAGGCGGGGCAGCAGACGGAAGCCGACACCGCCGGCGATCATCGTGGCGGCGCCGATCACCAGGAAGGTGGTCTGCGCGGCACCCGTCTCGGCGAGCTCCTTGCCGTTGCCCTGGGCCTGCGGGGCCGGGGTGGAGTCCGAGCCGGTGTCGGTGAGGGCGGAGGAGCCCTCCTCCTGCGGCGAGGTGCCGCCGTCGGGGTCGGCGTTGTTGCCGCCACCGGTGCTGCCACCGTTGGCGTTGCCGTTACCGCCGCCGTTGCCGTTGTCGCCACCGTTGCCGCCGCCGGTGCCGTTCCCGTTGCCCGGGTCGGACGGGACGTCCGTCGGGTCCTCGGTCGGCTCGGTGGGCTCCTCCGTGGGATCGGTCGGCTCCTCGGTGGGCTCCTCGGTCGTCGGCGGGTCCGTCGGGAGGTCCGTGGGCGGGTCGGTCGGGAGCTCGGTCGGCGGGTCGGTCGGGTCGCCGTCGCCGGCGCTCACGCCGACACCGACGCCGGTGTCGGCGAGGCCGACGTTCACGCCCAGGTCGAGAGCGGATGCCGCACCGGCGGCGGTCAGCGAGGCACCGGCGGCGATCACGGCACCGGCGGCAATCCGCGCGACACGGATCCGCGTCTTCTTCGTCATGTGGTTGCTACCCCCAGTAGCTCATCGTCATTAGGCAGCGCTCGGGGCTGTGCTCGACGGGGATGGCTGTGGTGAAAAGGCGCCCCGGTTCACATGCGCCCCAGAGACACGCATGCCGCGCTTTACCCTTCCCATTTTTCAAGAACACGTCAAGGCCGTTTACGGACGCCGTGTCCAACTACGGGAGATTTGCCGGGAGTCTGAGACTGTGAGTGTGATGTAGAACCCGGACATGGGGGTGCGGAAAAGGCAACTGCCGCCCTGACAGCGGCAGTTGCCTTGTCGACAAACTTACTTCTCCTGCTGCTTGCGCCAGCGAATTCCGGCTTCGATGAAGCCGTCGATCTCGCCGTTGAACACAGCCTCGGGGTTGCCGACCTCGAACTCGGTGCGCAGGTCCTTCACCATCTGGTACGGGTGCAGGACGTAGGAACGCATCTGGTTGCCCCAGGAGCTGCCACCGTCCTTGAGGGCGTCCATCTTGGCCCGCTCCTCCTGGCGCTGCCTCTCCAGCAGCTTCGCCTGGAGCACGTTCATGGCCGTGGCCTTGTTCTGGATCTGCGAGCGCTCGTTCTGGCAGGAGACGACGATGCCGGTGGGGATGTGGGTGAGGCGCACCGCGGAGTCGGTGGTGTTGACGCCTTGGCCGCCGGGGCCGGACGAGCGGTACACGTCGACGCGCAGTTCGGACTCGTCGATCTCGATGTGGTCGGTCTGCTCGACCACGGGCAGGATCTCCACGCCCGCGAAGGAGGTCTGCCGCCGGCCCTGGTTGTCGAAGGGCGAGATGCGCACGAGCCGGTGCGTGCCCTGCTCGACGGAGAGCGTGCCGTAGGCGTAGGGCGCCTGGACGGCGAAGGTGGTCGACTTGATGCCGGCCTCTTCCGCGTACGAGGTCTCGTAGATCTCGGTCTTGTAGCCGCGCTGCTCGGCCCAGCGCAGGTACATGCGCTGGAGCTTCTCGGCGAAGTCGGCGGCGTCGACGCCACCGGCCTCGGCGCGGATGTTCACCAGGGCCTCACGGGAGTCGTACTCGCCGGAGAGGAGGGTGCGGACCTCCATCTCGTCCAGTGCCTTCCGCACCGCGGCGAGCTCGGACTCGGCCTCGGCGCGGGTGTCCGGGTCGTCCTCCTCCTCGGCCATCTCGAAGAGGACTCCCAGGTCGTCGATGCGACCGCGCAGGGCCTCGGCCTTGCGCACCTCGGCCTGGAGGTGGGACAGCTTGCTGGTGATCTTCTGCGCCTCATCGGGGTTGTCCCAGAGGGACGGCGCGGCCGCCTGCTCCTCGAGCACGGCGATGTCTGCCCTCATCTTGTCGAGGTCCAGAACGGCCTCGATCGACTCCATGGTCGAGGAGAGGGACTTGAGCTCTTCGGATACGTCGACGACTGCCACGCCCTCCAGCGTAACGGCTCCGCCCGTCGGCCATCGCAGGGCGGCCTGAGCCGCCCGGTTCAGGGGGTCTGCGG
The DNA here is from genome assembly GCF_042959365.1 of Streptomyces sp. NPDC007907. NCBI lineage: Bacteria > Bacillati > Actinomycetota > Actinomycetes > Kitasatosporales > Streptomycetaceae > Streptomyces > Streptomyces sp. NPDC007907. The sequence goes on along the minus strand of NZ_JBIBKR010000004.1, from coordinate 63,004 downwards.
GGCCGAGTTCTTCGTGTCCTGGGGAGGTGCGCCGTCGTCGTCACCCGACGTGGTCAGCCAGGCACCGACGCCGATCGCCGCCACGAGGGCGACCGCGCCCGCTCCCAGGGCCACCCGGCGGCGCCGGGTGGCTGCCCGGTTGCGGGCCGAGCCGGGACGGGGCGCGCCCGGGGTGCGCGGGGCCCGGGCCGTGCCGTGGGCGCCGCCGGCCAGCTCGTCGGGGGCGGGGACGCGCATCGAGGTGTGGGTGTCCCGGTTGGAGTCGGTGGGTTTCGCGCCCGGCACCAGCGGGACCGCGCCCCGCCGCCGGACCCGCTCCCCGGCCGGCGCGGCCCCGGCGGGCTGCTCCTCCCGGTCGGACTCCTCCGCGCTCTCGGTGTCCGGCTCGTCGACCTCCAGCGGGGGCATGCCCGCCAGCATCGGCAGCAGCTCCCGCAGCCGGGCCCCGAGCTCCGAGGCCCGCAGCCGCGAGGCCGGGGCCTTGGCCAGGCACTGCACCAGCAGCTGCCACAGCTCGTCGGGGATGCCGGGCAGCGGGACGACCGTCTCCGTGACGTGCCGGCGCAGGACGGCGCCGGGGTGGCCGCCGCCGAAGGGGGTGAAGCCGGCCAGCAGCTCGTAGAGGACCGTGGCGAGCGCGTAGATGTCGACGGACGCCCGCGGGGGCAGGCCCTCGACGATCTCCGGGGCGAGGTAGTCCGGGGTACCGATGATCTTGGTGGCCTTGGTGCGGCGCGGGGTGTCGATCAGCTTGGCCACGCCGAAGTCGGTCAGCAGCGCGCGGTGGGAACCGCCGGGGCCGAGCGGGCCCTGCATGTCCAGGAGCACGTTCTCCGGCTTGACGTCGCGGTGCACCACGCCCGCGGCGTGCGCGGCCGCCAGTCCGTCGGCGATGTCGGCCGCGATCGCGACGGCCGCCTCGGGGGCCAGGCGCCGGTCGCGGTCCAGCCGGGTGCGCAGATCCGTGCCGCGGACGAGGTCCATGACGAGCGCCAGGTCGTTGCCGTCGACGACCAGATCGCGCACGGACACCACGTGCGGGTGCTCCAGGCCGAGCAGCGCCGTGCGCTCCTGGACGAAGCGGCCGACGAGTTCCTGGTCGGACGCGAGGTCCTCGCGCAGCAGCTTGATGGCGACGGGGCCTTCGGGGCCCTCGCCCAGCCACACCGTGCCGGCGCTGCCCCGCCCGAGGATCTGATGGGCGGTGTACCGGCTGCCGATCTTCCGTGCCAAGGCTGCTCCTACCGACGCGTGTTGTCGTTAAAACTACGCGTCCGGGGAGCCAACCTTCACCGGGGAGGCGGAAATCACCCGCCAGTTGTCGACAAATCACCAGCCCCGCAGGGCGGTTCCGGTCAGTTCGTGCCGGAACCGCTCCCGCCGATCTTGTCGAACCAGCCCGTCACGGTGGAGAACCAGTCGGTGAGCTGGTCCCAGTAGCCCTTGGTGGTGCCGATCCACTCCTGCAGCGGGCTCAGCTCCCACACCAGCCAGCCCGCGACGAACAGGATGACGATCGTGAAGAGGCAGCCCTTCAGGCATCCCAGGCCGGGGATCCGCATCGGGCTGGCGCTGCGCTGGCGCGGCTGCCGGGGCTCGCGCTGGGGCCGCTGCGGCTGCTGGGGCTGCGGCGGCGCGGGCGGGGCGTAGCGCTGCGGAGGCTGAGGGCGCTGCGGCTGCGGGGCGTACTGCTGGGGCTGGGGCTGCTGCTGCGGGTATCCGTAGCCGGGGCCCGGCGGGGGCGCCTGACGGCGCGGGGGCTGCTGGGGCCGGGCCACCTGGCGCTGGGGGCGGCGGCGCAGCGGGTCCTCGTTCGGGTCGAGGTACTGGACCTGCGTCTGCTCGTTGCGGTCGCGGGCCGCGCGCAGCTGGTTCTGCCAGGGGTGCGGGTCGTCGGGGCCGCCCTGACCGCCCTGCTGTCCGGGCGAGCCCGGCGGGACCGGCGGCATGACGGCGGTCGGGTCGGCGGCGCCCCGGTGGTTCATGACGGCGGTGGGGTCTGCGGCACCGGCCGGGCCGGCGGTGTGCGGCAGGACGCTGGTCGCGGCGTTCGGGTCGTAGGCGCCGGCGCCCTGCGGGAGGACCTGGGTGGGGTCGGCCGAGCCGGGCGTGTCCGGCACCGGCGCGGGGGCCGGGTCGGGCGCGAGCAGCATGCCGACGCCCTCGGCGGCGGCGATCTGCGCGGAGTTCGCGTGGACCCCGATGCCCTCGGCGACGACGCGCAGGCCGCGGGCGAGGTTCTCGGCGCTGGGGCGCTCGTCCGGGTTCTTGCGCAGGCAGCGCTCGATGACCGTCCACAGCGGGTCGGGGACGGTGGAGGGGCGGCGCGGCTCGGAGCTCAGGTGCTGGTGCAGCACCTCCAGGGCGGAGCTGCCGGAGAACGGCGGGCGGCCGGTGACCAGCTCGTACAGCAGGATGCCGGCGCCGTAGATGTCGACGGCGGAGGTCTGCGGGCGGCCCTCGGCGGACTCGGGGGCGACGTACGCGGGTGTGCCGACGAATTCCTGCGTGCGGGTCAGGCCCGGGGAGTCGGCCAGCCGGGCGATGCCGAAGTCGGTGAGCAGCGGGTGCATCTGCCCGTCGTACTGCTGGAGCAGGACGTTGGCCGGCTTGAGGTCGCGGTGCACGACGCCGTCGGCGTGGCTGGCGGCGAGCGCTTCGGCGATCTGGGCGGTGAGCAGGGCCGCGGCGACCGGGGTGAAGGGCCCGTTCTCGCGCAGGTAGCGGTGCAGGTCGGGGCCCTCGACGAGGTCCATGACCAGCGCCAGCAGCTCGCCCTCGACGACCAGGTCACGGACCCGGACGATGTTCGGGTGGGTCAGCCGCAGCAGGACGGACCGCTCGCGCAGGAACCGCATGACGATGTCCGGGTCGCCGGCCAGCTCCTCCTTGAGGACCTTGATCGCGACGGTCTCGCCGGGCTGCCCCGGCACGGCCGCCTCGGCGCCCGCGGTCTCGCGCTGGCGGGCTCGCCAGACGGTGCCCGTGGCGCCGCGTCCGAGCGGCTCCTCGAGCAGGTACTTGCTGCCTACCGGCCGCACGTCATGCGCTCCCTGGTGCTTGCCTTGCCTGCTGGCCTGTCCGACCCACTGTAGTGCCGGGGGGCCGGGGACCGGAGTGTCGTCTTTCTGTGGGTCTTACGTAGCGCCCCTCACACTCGTTCGAAAGGAAGACGCTCACCTCGGTCCCGTGGTTGCCGCAGGAGAGCGTGAGTGATCTCAAGCGATCGCCTGTGGGTCATCTCTCAGGCACTTTTGCGGGCAGAGCCGACCAATCAAGATCAACTTTTTCGGAGCGGGGGGCGCACTGTCAGTGGCAGGTGCGAGGATGCTGCCAGTACTGGCCGACGTGCTGGGGCGGGGTGGGGGGACTCCGCGCCCGGGCAGAAGGGACCGCTGACGGCGATGCAGATCCGGCTGACCGTCGTAGATCCGCTGGGCCCGTCGGCGCCGGCGCGGGACCGCGCCCCGCGCAGCGACGTGCTGGTCACGGCCCCCGCCGGTACGGCGCTCGCCGCCGTGGCGTCGGCGCTCGCCCAGGCGGTCACCGGCGGTGACGGTTCGGGCGCCCCCGTGCTGTACGCCGGGGAGCAGCGGCTGGACGCCCGGCGCTGCACGCTCGGCGAGCCGCCGCTGACCGACGGTGCCGTGCTGTCCGTGGGCGCGCCGGGCGAGCCGGAGCCGCACCCGGAGCTGGAGGACGCACCGGCCCAGCTCCAGGTCGTGGCCGGTCCCGACGCCGGCGGTGTCCATCTGCTGCACGGCGGCGAGATCCGCATCGGCCGTTCCGCCGACGCGGACGTACCGCTCGACGACCCGGACGTCTCCCGGCTGCACTGCGCGGTGACGGTGGGCGCGGACGGGCGCGTCGCGGTCGCCGACCTGGGCTCCACGAACGGCACGACGGTGAGCGGCGCGCGGATCGGCGGCCGGGCGGTCCCCTTCGTGCCGGGTGCGCTGCTGCGGATCGGCGAGTCGGCCCTGCGGCTGGCTCCCGCCGGGGGGCCGGGGGCCCGGGTGGAGACGACTCCGGACGGTGAGGGGCACGTGCGCGTGGCCGGGCCCGCCGAGTCACCCGGGACCGGCGAGGCCGCTCCGGGACCGGCCGGCCCCGCGGGCCCGACGCACCACGCCCGCGGTTCGGCGGCCTGGGGCGTGCCGGGTTCCCCCGGTCATGGCCCCGCGGATCCCGCCGTGGTGCCGGGGCAGGGCGGTGCGCCCCGGACAGAGACCGAGGCGGCGGGCTCGGCGCCGCACGCGCCGCGGAGCGGCAGCGGGGGCACGGGGGCGGCACCGCAGGCGCCTCGGGGGGACAACACCAGGGACGCAGGATCCGAAGCGCCGCAGGAGCGCGGCCGGGCCGTGTCGCAGGAGCGGGGTCCTGTCGGCGACGCGCTCGCCGGGAACGGCGGCGGCGCGGGCCCGTCGGGAGACCGCCGGAACCAGGCGCAGTCCCCCGGCGACGCGGGCACCGCCCGTGCCGGCAGCCGGCGCAGTGACGTGCCGTCCCCGGCAGCCGGGGGCGAGAACACCTCGGCGGGACGCCGGAGCGCGGCGCAGTCCCCCGGCGACGCGGGCACCGCCCGTGCCGGCAGCCGTCGGGGGGACGTGCCGTCCCCGGGAGGCGTCGGCGGGGACACCTCGGCGGGGCGGTGGAAACAGGTGCGGTCCCCCGGCGACGCGGGCGCGGCTCGTGCCGGGAACCATGGGGCCGAGGTGGCGTCCTTTGGGCCCGGAGGGGCGGCCCACGCAGGGGACGGGTGGAGTGATGTGCCGACCGGGGGCATCGGGGGTGAGACGCGTCGGCAGACGACCCCCGGGTCCGCGCACAGGCCGGCGGAGGTGAGCGGACCGCACACCGGTTCGTCGGAGGAACCGGTGCGGACCGCCCGGCGGCACGACGCCGCTCCGGGCGACGCCGCACCGCAGCGCGACGCGGGCCGGCCGGCGGGCGGCGCCGGGGACACGCACGCGGGTCGCTCCCTGACCGGAGCGTTCGGTGACGCGGCCCCGGACCGCACCGGACCCGCGTACGACGTCGGCGCCACGGACGGCAGCGGTCAGGGCCCCTGGGACCCGGACACCGGTGCCGACGACCCGGCCCTCGCCGACCAGCGTGCCGGTCGTGGACGCAAGGGCACTCCCCTGCGCGGCACCGACATACCCCAGCAGACCCGCAGGCGCGGCGGCCTGGGCGCGTGGGCCCGCCGGCTGACCGGGGGCCGCGGCGAGCAGACGGCGGAACCGCGCGAGGCGTACAAGGACGAAACGGCCCCGGTGGCGGCCGCACAGCCCCACCCGGTCGTCGTGCCGGCCGTGCCCGAGACCTGGCCGGACCCGGCCACGCTGCTGCTCACGGCCCTGGGGCCCGGCCCCCGGCTGTGGGAGCGCGGCCCCGGCCACCCGGAGGCGCTCGCCATACGCCTCGGTACGGCAGACCGGGCGGCACCGGACGGCTCGGGCCTGCTGCCCGCCGTCCCCGTGACGGCCGGACTGCGCGAGGTCGGCGCCCTGGGACTGGCCGGGCCGCGGGCGCGGCTGACCGGCCTGACCCGTGCCGTCCTGGCCCAGCTCACCGCCCTGCACTCCCCCGACATGCTGGAGATCGTCCTGATCGCCGCGGACCGCTCCCGCCCTCTGGAGGAGCGCACCGCCGAGTGGTCCTGGCTGGGCTGGCTGCCACACGTGCGCCCGGGCCACGGGCAGGACTGCCGCCTGCTCCTGGCGCACGACCGGGAGCAGGCCGCCGCCCGTGTCGACGAGCTGACCCGCCGTCTGGAGGACCAGCTGGCCGACGCAGGGGCCGGCGGTCCGCTGGCGAGCGCCCCGGCGAGCGGCGGCTCACAGCCGGCCGGCGCCCCGCCCCAGGGCCGGAGTCACACGGTCCCGGCCCCCCGCCGCCCCTCCTGGGCCCTGGACGACGACGCCGGCACCGACCCGGCGGGCGGTTTCCCGGGCCCGTACACCGTCGTGGTCGTCGACGGCGATCCCGGCGGTGCCGACCTGCGCGGAGCCCTCGGGCGGCTGGCGCTGGAGGGCCCCCGGGCCGGGATCCATCTCGTCTGTCTGGCCGAGACGGCCGCCGCCTCCCCGGCCTCGCCGGTGACGGACACCTACGAGGCGGCCTGTTCGGTGGCGCCGACCTTCCGGCAGTGCGGCGCGGTCGCGCTGCTCAGCGGGGACGTGGCGACGGCCCTGCGGCTGGTGCGGGTGGCCCGGACCGGTGGTGACGGCGCGTCGGCCGGACCCGTCGGGCACGGCACCGTCGCCACCGTCGACGCTGTCTCCGCGGCCTGGGCGGAGCGGTTCGCGCGGGCGCTGGCGCCGCTGCGGACGGACGGCCCGGCCGGTGGGCGTCAGCCGCGGGTCTCCGCGCCGCTGCCGCAGGCGGCCCGGCTGCTGGACGAACTGGGGCTGGCCCGCGCCACCCCGGCGTCGCTGATGGCGCGCTGGGCGGACGCGGCCGACGACGCCGAGGCGCTGGGCGGGCGTGTGCGCGCGGTGCTGGGCGCCGGGCCGCGCGGCCCGGTCGGCGTGGACCTCGCGGTCCAGGGGCCGCACCTGCTGATCGAGGGCCCGCCGGGCAGCGGCCGTACGGAGCTGCTGAGGTCCGTCGTCGCGTCCCTGGCCGCCGCCGAGCGGCCGGACCGCCTCGGCATCGTGCTGGTCGACGGCCGGGGCGGCCCGGGTGCGGGCGGCAGCCAGGGGGAGGGACTGCGGGTGTGCACGGACGTCCCGCACGTCACCACCCTCCTCATGGCGCACGACCCGGTCCGGATGCGGGAGTTCGCGCAGTCCCTGAGCGCCGAGCTGAAGCGGCGCGCCGAGCTGCTCGGGCGGTCCGACTTCGCCGAGTGGCACACCGGCCGCGCGCTGTCGGGCCGTATGGTCGCGCAGCGCACGGCGACGGCCCGGGGCGGCGCCCGGACCGAGGCGACGGCCGCCGCGGGCTCCGGCGACCTCGAATCCCCGTCGAGTTCCACCATGCGGCTGCGGCCCGGCGCGGCCCGGCGGCAGACGGAGGCGGCCGCACCGCCGCTGCCCCGGCTCGTCGTGGTCGTGGACGACCTGGACGCGCTGGTCTCCCCGGCGCTCGGCTCGACCGGGCGGCCCGCGGCCGGTTCGGTGCTGCGCGCGCTGGAGGCCGTGGCCCGGGAGGGCGAGCGGCTCGGTGTGCATCTGGTCGCGGCCACCGGCCCGTGCGCCCGTACGGCGGAGACGGAACCGGCGCGCCGGGCCACCCTGCGTGTGGCGCTGGACGCGCCGGCCCCGGGCCCGGAGGAGCCCGCACCCGGCCGGGGGCGGCTGACCGGGGCGGACGGACGGGTCACCCCGTTCCAGGGCGGCCGGGTCACCGGCCGGATTCCCCGGACGGCGACGCTGCGTCCCACGGTCGTACCCCTGGAATGGCACCGCATGGGTGACCCTCCGGCCCGGCGTCCGGTGCGGGAGCTCGGAAACGGCCCTACCGACCTGGCACTGTTGGCCAGCGCGCTGGAAAGGGCGGCACGGGAAGTCTCGGCTGCGAAGGTGCCGTCGCTCCTGTGAGCGGGGAGGGTCTTCGGCTCCTCCCGCGTCATGGGGCCGCGTCCCTGGTCACGAGGGAGTCACGATCCCCCGCTTGACAGCCGACGCCATCTTGCCGCCCCCGCACACCCGGGCGTAGACCAGATCGCACGGGAGCGCGCTCGACGTTCGACGAGGAACGAAGAACGGGGCAGTCATGCGCATGACGAGCAGCACCATCCGGACACGCTGGTCGCCCGAGCGGGACACGGCGACCCCCCAGAGCCGCAGAGCCGTCAAGGCCGCGGCCGCCGTCGCGGCGGGAGCCCTCGCGCTCTCGCTCTCCGCCTGCGGAAGCAGCGACAACGACAGCAGTGGAAGCACGGGCGACACCACCACATCAGCGAACAACGTCACCCTTCCCAAGCTCGACGGGACGAGCCTGGAGATCGCCGCCGTGTGGACGGGCACGGAACAGGCCAACTTCAAGAAGGTCCTGCAGGAGTTCGAGAAGCGCACGGGCGCCAAGGTCACGTTCGTGCCCGCACAGGACCCGATCATCAACTTCATCGGTTCGAAGGTGGCCGGCGGGCAGCCGCCGGACATCGTGATGCTGCCGCAGCCCGGCGCCATCAAGCAGGCCGTCGACAAGGGCTGGGCCAAACAGCTGGGATCCGACGCCGTGAAGGAGCTCGGCGAGAACTACTCGCAGGGCTGGCAGGACATCGGCAAGGTGAACGGCAAGCCGTACGGCGTCTACTACAAGGCCGCCAACAAGTCCCTGATCTGGTACAACAACCAGGTCTTCGAGAACGCCGGGGCCAGTGAGCCCGAGACCTGGCCGGATCTGCTCAACACCGCGCAGACGGTCTTCGACTCCGGCGTCACCCCGTTCTCCATCGGTGCGGCCGAGGGCTGGACGCTGACCGACTGGTTCGAGAACGTCTACCTCTCCCAGGCCGGCCCCGAGAAGTACGACCAGCTGGCCAAGCACGAGATCAAGTGGACGGATCCGTCCGTGAAGGACGCCCTGACCACCCTCGCGCAGGTCTGGGGCAAGCCCGACTGGATCGCCGGCGGGGCGAACGGGGCGTTGCAGACCGACTTCCCGGCCTCCGTCACGCAGGTCTTCACCGGCGGGGACCAGCCCAAGGCGGCCATGGTCGCGGCGGGTGACTTCGCGCAGGTCAACATCCCGTCGGGCATGAAGATCGGGACGGACGCGAAGGTGTTCCCGTTCCCGGCCGTGGGTGACCAGGGCCCGGTGGTCTCGGGCGGCGACGCGGCCGTGATCCTGGAGGACTCGAAGGGGTCGCAGGCCCTGGCCACCTGGCTCGCCTCCCCGGACGCGGCGTCGATCCAGGCCAAGCTGGGCGGCTACCTCTCCCCCAACAAGAACGTGCCGAACTCCGACTACCCGAACGCGGTGCAGCAGAAGATCGCCAAGGCGCTCATCGACGCCGGTGACGACTTCCGCTTCGACATGTCCGACCAGGCCCCGCAGGCCTTCGGCGGTACGCCCGGCAAGGGCGAGTGGAAGATCCTCCAGGACTTCCTGAAGAACCCGAAGGACGTCGCGGGGACGCAGGCGAAGCTGGAGGCCGAAGCGGCCGCGGCCTACGGGAACTGACGTCATGTCGTCGGTTCCGGCGGCAGGGGGCGCCACGCCCCCTGCCGCTCCCAAGCCGCGCAAGAGTGTGACCGGTACCCGCAGGACCGTCGCGGCGCTGTTCCTGCTGCCCGCGCTCGTCCTGCTCGGCGCGCTCGTGGTGTACCCGATCGGGTACTCGGTCGTACGCAGCTTCTACGACCAGTCCGGTGACGGCTTCGCCGGAATAGACAACTACAAGGCCCTCTTCACCGACGAGGGCATCCGCACCGCGCTGAAGAACAACATCATCTGGGTGGTGTTCGCGCCGACGATCGCGACGGCGCTCGGCCTGATCTTCGCGGTGCTGACCGAACGGGTGCGCTGGGGCACGGCGTTCAAGCTGGTCGTCTTCATGCCGATGGCGATCTCGATGCTGGCGGCGGGCATCATCTTCCGCCTGGTGTACGACCAGGACCCGGACAAGGGCGTCGCGAACGCGGTGTGGGTGGGCGTGCACGACACGTTCGCCCAGGCCTCGGCGTTCCCGAAGGCCCACCCGGGCCGCGACTCGCCGCTGAAGCCGGCCGGCGGGGGCGCGTTCATCACCACCTCGCCGGTCCGCACCGGCGAGGCGGTCCTGCTGCCGCTGGTGGGGGTGGCGCCCGATCAGATGCCCGACGGCGTGAAGGCCGCGGTGGCGCCGAAGCCCGAACCGGACAAGGTCACGGGCACGACCTGGCAGGACTTCACGCGCGGCCAGGGCGTCGGCACGCTCAACCGTGTCGATCCGTCCGAGCTGGGCTACGCCGGCATGCGGATCGAGGCCGTCAAGGACGGCAAGGTCGTGGCGTCGACGACGGCCGCGGGCGACGGCACCTTCACCCTGCCCGCCTCGGCCGACGGGTCCCAGCTCCGGCTCCCGGCGAGCAATTTCAAGGAGCCGTACAACGGCCTGGACTGGCTCGGCCCGTCCCTGGTCACCCCGGCCATCATCGGCTCGTACATCTGGATGTGGGCGGGCTTCGCGATGGTGCTGATCGCGGCCGGGCTCGCGAGCGTGCCCCGGGAGCTGCTGGAGGCGGCCCGGGTCGACGGCGCGAGCGAGTGGCAGGTGTTCCGACGCGTCACGGTGCCGTTGCTGGCGCCGGTCCTCGCGGTCGTCGCCGTCACCTTGATGATCAATGTGCTGAAGATCTTCGACCTGGTCTTCATCATCGCTCCGGGATCGTCCCAGGACGACGCGAACGTCCTCGCCCTGGAGCTGTACCGCAAGGGCTTCTCCGAGGACCAGCCGGGCATCGCCAGCGCCATCTCGGTGTTCCTGCTGCTCCTCGTGGTCCCGGTGATGTGGTTCAACGTGCGTCGGCTGCGGCGGGAGGTCAGGCGATGAAGACGGCCCGGTCCTCCCCCTGCCTGGGGTCCGGGGGTCGTCCCCCGGGAAAGCACAGAAACGTGCGTCGGCTGCGGCGGGAGGTGCGGCGATGAAGTCCGGGCGGTCGCTGGGATCGCGGCTCACGGAAGGGGTGAGCGGCGGGCTGCTGCGGGTGTTCCTCATCGTCGTCGGACTGTTCTGGCTGGTGCCGACCATCGGGCTGCTGCTGTCCAGCCTCCGCGCGCAGGAGGACATCGCGGCGAGCGGCTGGTGGAAGGTGTTCACCGAGCCCTCCCAGATCACCTTCGACAACTACTCGAAGCTGCTGGAGAACGAGGACATCACCAGCTCCCTGCTGAACACGGTGTGGATCACCGTACCGGCGACACTGCTGGTCGTGGTCATCGGCTCGCTCGCGGGCTACGCCTTCGCCTGGATGGAGTTCCCCGGGAGGGACTGGTGGTTCCTCGGCGTGGTCGGCCTGCTGGTCGTGCCCGTGCAGGTGGCGCTGATCCCGATCGCCGAACTCTTCGGCAAGATCGGCATCTTCGGCTCGGTGCTCGGCGTGGTGCTCTTCCACGTCGGCTTCGGCCTGCCGTTCGCGGTGTTCCTGCTGCGGAACTTCTTCGCGGAGATCCCGAGGGAACTGCTGGAGGCGGCGCGCCTGGACGGGGCGGGTGAACTGCGCCTGTTCTTCCGTGTCGTGATGCCGCTCGGCGCCCCGGCGATCGCGGCCCTCGGCATCTTCCAGTTCCTGTGGGTGTGGAACGACCTGCTGGTCGCGCTGATCTTCTCGGACTCCGGGAGCCAGCCCATCACGGTCGCGCTCCAGACGCAGGTACGGCAGTTCGGCAACAACATCGACGTGCTGGCACCCGGCGCGTTCATCTCGATGGTGGTCCCGCTGGCCGTCTTCTTCGCGTTCCAGCGGCAGTTCGTGTCCGGCGTGATGGCCGGGGCGGTCAAGTAGCCGGCAGCGCAAGGCAGTTGGAGGGGCGGGCCGGGGACGGCTCGCCCCTTGCGCATTCCCCCGTATGCCGCAGCAACCGTAACCAAGTCGGCCCATCGGCCGTTCCCGGGCCGAACGCCCGCGCCGACCGATGGATGGCCTCTTGCCCAGGTTCAGTGTCATTGTCCCCGCGTACCAGGTTCAGGCGTACCTGCACGAGTGCCTCGAATCGGTCCTCTCCCAGTCCTGTCCCGATCTGGAACTGATCGTCGTGGACGACTGCTCGCCGGACGCGTGCGGTGCGATCATCGACGAGTTCGCCGCCCGCGACGCGCGCGTCCGCCCCGTCCACCTGCCGGAGAACGTCGGCCTGGGCCGCGCGAGAAACGCCGGCGTGGCGCACGCGAGCGGCGACTACCTGCTGTTCCTCGACAGCGACGACACCCTCACGCCCGACGCGCTGCGCTCGATCACCGACCGGCTGAAGGAGACGGGCGAGCCGGACGTGCTGGTCTTCGACTACGCGCGCACCTACTGGACCGGGGAGGCGATCCGCAACCAGGCGGCCCCGCAGCTCACCGAGCAGGGCCCGGCGCCGTTCCGCCTGGAGGACCGGCCGGGGCTGCTGCGGTTGCTGATGGTCGCCTGGAACAAGGCCTACCGTAGGGAGTTCGTGGAGGAGGGGGGCTTCGTCTTCCCGCCCGGCGTCTACGAGGACACGCCGTGGACGTACCCGGTGCTGATGACCGCCGAGTCGATCGCGACCCTCGACCGGGTCTGCGTGCACTACCGGCAGCGGCGGCAGGGCAGCATCCTGCGCACCACCAGCGAGCGGCACTTCGACGTCTTCGAGCAGTACGACCGGGTCTTCGCGTTTCTCGACGAGCGTCCCGAACTGGCCCGGTGGAGGCCGGTGTTGTTCCGCCGCATGGTGCACCACCTGGCGATCGTGTACTCCCGGCGGGACCGGCTGCCCCGGGGTTCGCGCGCCGACTTCCTGCGCCGGGCCCGCGCCCACTACCGGCGCTACCGCACCCCCGGGGCCCCCGGCCCCCTGCGCTGCCGGATCCACCACGTCCTCATCCGCTTCGGCCTGCACCGCACCTACCGCACCCTCCAGCTGGTGTCGGCGCTGCACCGCACCACCGCCCGGACCGGCGGGACACTGCTGCGGGGCCTGCGGTCGGCCGCCCTCAGGACCCACTACCGGGTGCAGCGCTGCCTGCCGCTGTGCGCCGACCGCGCCGCCTTCGCCGCCTACGACGGCCGCGGCCACGGCTGCAACCCCGGCGCGCTGGAGACGGCGTTCCGCGACCTCGCGCCGCACATCCGCACGGCGTGGATCGCCCGCCGCGAGCACCACCACACGATCCCGCCCGGCCCGCGCCGCATCGTCCCCGGGACGGCCGCCTACTGGACGGCGCTCGCCCGCTCCCGCTACCTGGTCAGCAATACCGGCTTCGACGACCGGCTGGCCAAGCGCCGGGGCCAGGTCCTGATCCAGACCGGGCACGGCACCCCGCTCGGGCACATCGGCCTCGACCTCCAGGAGCGCCCCGCGGCGGCCCGCGGCCGGGACTTCGCGCGGCTGCTGAAGGACGTCGACCGCTGGGACTACGTGCTGTCCGCCAACCGCCACACCACCCTGACCCACGAGCGTGTCCACCCCGGCCGCTACACCACGCTGGAGTACGGCTACCCCCGCAACGACGTCTTCCGGACGGCGACGACGGCGGACGTGGCCCGGCTGCGCGCCTCGCTCGGCATCCCCCGGGGCGCGGTGGCGATCCTGTACGCGCCGACCCACCGCGACTACCGCCGCTCCCAGCGCCACGCCCTGGACCTCCAGCGGATCGTGCGCCGCCTCGGCCCGCGCTTCGTCGTCCTGGCCCGCGCCCACCACGCCTACGACGCCCCGCTGACCACCACCTGCGGCCGGGTCGTCGACGTCTCCGGCCACCCGAGCGTGGAGTCGCTCTGCCTGGCGTCGGACGCCCTGGTCACGGACTACTCGTCGCTGATGTTCGACTACGCCAACCTGGACCGGCCGATCGTGGTCCACGCCGACGACTGGGAGGCGTACGACGCGGCCCGGGGCACCTACTTCGACCTGTGTGCCTTCCCGCCGGGCGCGGTCGCCCGCGGTGAGGACGAGCTGATCGACATCTTCGCCACCGGCCACTGGCGCGGCTCCCGCTCGGCCCAGCTGCGGGCAGCGTTCCGCGAGCGGTTCTGCACCTACGACGACGGCCGGGCCGCCGAGCGCGTGGTGCGCCGGGTCGTCCTCGGGGAGTCGGAACTGCCGCCGGTCGTGCCGCTCGGCGAGCGCCGCCCGGTGCCGTCGGCGGCGGCCTCGCTGACGCGTGAGCCGCTCACCACGGTGCCGTTGCCGGCCGGTCCGCACGTCGTCACCGACCGCCTCTGACCACGGTTCGCACTCCGGGAGTCCGCATGCCCTCCAGCCCGTCGCGGCCGACGCCCAGCAGGCCGCCCTCGTGGCGTCCGTCCGGGCGACCGGGACGCCCGCGCGCCGCTTGAGAACTGCCGGCTCCGGCAGACCCGTCTCCTGACAGAAAGAGCAGAATGCCCCGCTTCAGCATCGTCGTCCCGTCCCATGGGGTCGCGGGCCGGCTGTCCCTGGCGCTGGACTCGGTCCTCGCCCAGTCGTTCGGCGACTTCGAGCTGATCCCGGTATGCGACGCGCCCGACGCGCCGGCGGCGGACGTCGTCGCCGGGTACGCCGAGCGGGACTGCCGGGTGACGCCGGTGCACTCGCCGCCGTCGGCCGGTCTGGCCGGGGCGCGCAACACCGGGCTGGAGGCGGCGGCCGGCAGCCATGTGCTGTTCCTCGACGGCGACGACGTCCTGGTTCCGGGGTCGCTGGCGGCGCTGGACGCCCGGCTGGGCGAGACGGGCGACGTGGACGTCCTGTACTTCGAGCACGAGCGCACCCCCTGGTGGGAGGGCGAGCCGACCAACCCGGCCGCCCCGCTGCTGGCCAGGACACCGGACGGGGCGTTCCCCCCGGGCCGGGTTCCGCGGCTGACGGGTGTGGCGCTCCCCGCGTGGAGCGCGCTCTACCGGCGGGCCTTCCTCACCGAGCACAACCTCGCCTTCCCCGGGGAGCACTACACCGACATCGGGTTCGGCGGACTGGTCGCCCTGCGGGCGGAGCGGGTGGCGGCGCTGCGCGCGGTCGTCGTCCGGCACCTGCTGCGCCGGCAGGGCAACCGGCTGGGGCTGCCCGGCGAGCACCACACCGAGCTGCTCGACCAGTGCGAACGGGTGCTGGCAGAGGCCGCGGAGCAGGAGCTGGCGGCCGACCGGCTGAAGCCGCTGTTCGAGCAGCTCTTCGCGGTCGTGCTGAAGACGGCCGCCCATCCCCGGCGGCTGACGTCCGGACGCCGGGCCTTCTTCCGGCGGGCGAGCGCGCTCTACCGGCGGCACCGGCCCGCCGGGTACCGGGCGCCCGGCGGCAGCCTCGGCGTCCAGCACCGGCTGCTCGCCTCCGGGTCGTACCCGGCGTTCCATGCCCTGCGCGCCGCCAACCGGACGGCGTCGCGGGCCGCCGCGCTGCTCCCCCGCCCGCGGGGGCTGCGCACCCGGCTGCGGTACGCGGTGGGCCTGCGCCTGCCGCTCGACGAGAACCTCGTCGTGTACTGCGCCTACTGGGGCCGCGGCTACGCCTGCAACCCGGCCGCGATCCACGCCAAGGCCCGTGAACTGGCGCCGCACCTGCGCGCGGTGTTCCTCGTGGAGCCGGACGCGGTGGGCAGCGTGCCGCCGGACGTGGAGTACGCGGTCATCGGCAGCCGGAAGTACTGGGAGGTGCTGGCCCGCGCCAAGTACCTCGTCAACAACGCCAACTTCGCCGACGCCGTCGTCAAGCGGCCCGGCAGCGTGCACCTGCAGACCCAGCACGGCACGCCGCTGAAGACGATGGGCGCCGACCAGGCGACGTACCCCGTGGTCGCGGCGGCGACCGGCAGCTTCGCCAGGCTGCTGGCCCGGGTGGACCGCTGGGACTACAACCTCACCTCCAACCGGCACTCCACCGAGATGTGGGAACGGGCGTTCCCCAGCGCGCACGAGACCCTCGAGTACGGCTATCCGCGCAACGACGTCTACTGCACGGCGTCCGCCGAGGACGTGGCCCGGATCCGCAAGGAACTGGGCGTCCCCGACGGCAAGAAGGCCCTGCTCTACGCGCCCACGCACCGCGACTACGCCACCGGCTTCGAGACGGGCCTGGACCTGGCGGAGTTCTGCGAGGCGATCGGCGACGACTACGTGGTGCTGCTGCGCGCCCACTACTTCTACGACCAGGGGGCGAGCAGGGGCGGCGGGCGGATCATCGACGTCACCGGGCACCGCTCGTCGGAGGACGTGTGCCTGGCCGCCGACGCGCTGATCACGGACTACTCGTCGATCATGTTCGACTACGCCAACCTGGACCGGCCGATCGTCGTGTACGCCGACGACTGGGACGTCTACCGGGAGACCCGGGGCGTCTACTTCGACCTGATGGAGCTCCCGCCGGGCCGGGTCGCCCGCACGTCCGAGGAACTGGCGGCCGTCTTCCGCGACGGCTCCTGGGCGGACGGGACCGCCGCGTCGCTGCGGGCCGCGTTCCGGGAGCGCTTCTGCCAGTTCGACGACGGGCGGGCCGCGGAACGTGTGGTGCGCCGGGTGCTGCTGGGGGAGCCGCCCGAGTCGATCCCGCACGTGGTGCCGCTCGCGGAGCGCGTCCCGGCCCCCGCCGCCACCCTCACAAGGAGCTGACCGAAGACGTGCCCCGCTTCAGCATCATCGTCCCCGTCTACAAGGTGCAGGGCTTCCTGCGCGAGTGTCTCGACTCGGTGCTCGGCCAGTCCCACGGCGACTTCGAGGTGATCGCCGTGGACGACCGCTCGCCCGACGGCAGCGGCGCCATCCTCGACGAGTACGCGGCCCGCGACGACCGGGTGCGGGTGCTGCACCTGCCCGAGAACGTGGGCCTCGGCCGGGCCCGCAACGCCGGTCTCGCGCAGGCGGCCGGCGACTACGTGCTGTTCCTGGACAGCGACGACCACTACACGCCGGGCCTGCTGGCCGCCGTCGCCGCCCGGCTGGCGGCGACCGGCGACCCGGACATCCTGGTCTTCGACCACGTGCGCACCCACTGGTGGGGCCGGGGCGGGCGCAGCGAGGCGGCTGACCTGCTGGCCGCGGCGGGCCTGGAGACCTTCGACATCCGGCGGAGCCCGCAGTACCTGAACCTGTTCCTGGTCGCCTGGAACAAGGCCTACCGGCGCTCCTTCCTCCAGGAGCACGGGCTTCAGTACGCGGCGGGGCTGTACGAGGACGCGCCGGTCACCTACCGGTCGATGGTGCTGGCCGAGCGCATCGCCTGCCTGGACCGGATCGGTGTGGAGTACCGGCAGCGCCGCCAGGGCGCGATCACGAAAACGCCCGGGCGCCGGCACTTCGACATCTTCGGGCAGTACGAGGGCCTGTTCGCGTTCCTGGAGCAGCGCCCCGACCTCGACTGGGCGCGGCCGCTGCTACTGGAACGCGCCCTGGACCACATGCTGTTCGTGCTGGCCCGCGAGGACCGGGTGCGGCCCGCCGACCGGGGCGACTTCTACCGCGAGATCCGCTCCTTCCACCGCCGTCACCTCCCCGAGGGCGGCTTTCCGCTGCCGGACGGCTGGCGCGGGGTGGAGATGCGGCTGCTGGCCTCGGCGCCCTACGCCTCGTACGCGGCGGCGCGCGGGCTGCGGGAGCTGCGCGCCGCCACCCTGGGCGGGCAGCGGAAGGTGGCGGCAAAGGCGTCGGAGACGGCCCGGCGCGCCTGGTACGCGACGCAGTCGAAGCGCCCCCTCGATCCGCACCTGGCCGTCTACTCGGCGACCCACCACCGGGGCGTGAGCGGTGATCCGGCCGCGATCCACGCGAAGGCGCGCGAGATCGCCCCGCACATCCGGGGCGTGTGGGTGGTCCGGGAGGACGCGGTGGACACGCTGCCGCCCGGCATCGACCATGTGACGCCGGGCTCGCGGCGCTATCACGAGGTCATGGCCCGGGCCACGTACTGGGTGAACAACGTCAACTGGCCCGGCACCCTGGCCAAGCGGCCCGGCAGCGTGCACATCCACACCCACCAGGGCACCCCGCTCAAGTACATGGGTGCCGACCTGCTGACCAAGCCGGGCGCCCGGCACGGCTTCGACGTGCCGCAGATGCTGCGCCGCGCCGACCGCTGGGACTACAGCCTGGTCGCGGGGCTGCACGCGGAGCGGGCGTGGGAGCGGGCGTACCCGTGCCGCTTCACGTCGCTGCGCACCGGCAGCCCGCGCAACGACGTGCTGGTCGGCGCCGGTGAGGAGCGGGGCCGCGCGGTGCGCGAGCGGCTCGGCGTCCCGGCCGGTGACACCGTCGTGCTGTACGCGCCGACCCGCCGCGACTACCGGCGGGGCGGCCATGTCGACCGGTTCGACCTCGCCCGCTTCGCCGAGGACCTGGGCCCCGGGCACACGCTGGTGGTCCGGCTGCACCCGTCGCTGGCAGGGGGCATCGCGCGCGGCCTGGGCCTGTCCGACCTGCACCGGCGGGGCGTGCTGCTGGACGCGACGGACGAGCCGCACGTCGAGGACGTGATGCTCGCCTCCGACGTGCTGGTCACCGACTACTCCGCCCTGATGTTCGACTACGCCCTGCTGGACCGGCCGATCGTGGTGCACGCCGACGACTGGGGCGCGTTCGCGGCCAGCCGGGGCGCCTACTTCGACATCACGGCCGACGCGCCGGGCCATGTGTCGCGCTCCTACCGGGAGCTGACCTGGCTGTTCACGTCCGGCACCTGGCGGGACGCGGAGGCGGCGCGGCTGCGCTCCGGTTTCCGTGAGCGGTACTGCGAGTTCGAGGACGGGCGGGCCGCCGAGCGGGTCGTCCGGCTGGTGATGCTCGGCGAGCGGGGCGGGGCGCTGCTCCCCGCGGCCCGCCGGACCGAGGGTGTCCGCATCCGGCCCGAGGCGCTGATCGACAGATGAGAACTCCCGCGACCCCCGAGGCCGTTCCCTCCCTGCCCGGTCAGCGGGCCGCCTCGGCCCGGCCCCGCGCCGTCGCCGAGCGGCTGCGGCCGGTGCGGTGGTGGCACGCGGCCCTGGTCGGCGTGCCCACCGTGGCCCTGTTCGTGCTGGGCTACCGGCGCCGCTGGATCTGCGACGACGGGCTCATCTACCTGCGGCCGGTCCGGCAGATCCTGGCGGGCCACGGGCCGGTGTTCAACGTCGGGGAGCGGGCGGAGAGTTCGACGGGCACCCTGTGGCAGTGGCTGCTCGCGCTCGCCACCTGGGTCACCGGCGAGGACCCGGCGTTCCTCGCGGTCGGGCTGGGGCTGCTGCTGAGCACCGCCGGGTTCGCGTTCGCCCTGCTCGCCACGTGCCGGCTGCACCGGAGCTCCGGGCTGCTGCTGCCGGCCGGGGTGTTCGTGCTGCTGGCCGTGCCGCCGTTCTGGTCGTACATGACGTCGGGTCTGGAGAGCGGCCTCGGCGCGTTCTGGACCGGCCTGTCGTGGTGGCTGCTGGTGCGGACCCGGCGTGGCCAGGAGGGCCGTGAGACGTACGCGGCGGCCTTCGTGTTCGGGCTGGGCGCGCTGGTGCGGCCCGATCTGGCGGTGGTCACGGTGTGCTTCCTGGCGGCGCAGTGGTGGGTGCTGCGTCCCTCCCGGCGGGGCACGGCGGCGGCGCTGGCCTCGGCGGGCGCGGTGCCGCTGGCGTACGAGGTGTTCCGGGCGGGGTACTACGGGATCCTGGTGCCGCTGCCGGCCATCGCCAAGGAGGCGAGCGCCAGCGACTGGGGCAGGGGCGCGGGGTACGTGCAGGAGACGCTCGGGCCGTACTGGCTGTGGCCGGTCGTGCCGGTGCTCGGGGCGCTGGCCGTCCTGCTGGTGCGGCGCGCCCGCCGGGAGCAGCGCGGCCGCGTCGAGGGGCGGGCCTCGCTCGCGGTGCTGCTGGCGCCGCTCGCGGCGGGCCTGCTGCTGGCCGGGTACGTGGCGCGCGTCGGCGGTGACTACATGCACGCCCGCATGATCCTGCCGGCGCTGCTCCTGCTGCTCCTGCCGGTGCTGGTCGTGCCCGCGACCAAGGTCACCGGCGTGGCGGGGGCGCTGCTGGTGGTGTGGCTGTGCGCGGCGGTCAGCCCGCTGCGGGCGCCGTTCGACGTGCGCAGCACGCCCGGGTCGTTCAACGTGCGCAGTTCCGACGTGGAGGGTCTCGGCGACCACAACCCGGTGCGCACCGGCACGTGGGTCGCCAACTGGCCCGCCCTGCCCGAGGGGCGCGCCATGCTGGCCCGGGCGGAGCGTGCGGACGGGCCGACGCTGCTCTACTTCGACGCCGGGCGGCGGCTGCACGCCACGCCGATGCGGGCGGACGCCCCGTACCGGGTGGTGATCGTGGGCCGTCATCTCGGAGTGACGGGAGCGGCGGCGCCGCTGGACGCCTACGTCAACGACGCGTGGGGGCTGGCCAGTCCGATCGGGGCGCATCTGGCGCTGGAGCGGTGGAGCTGGCCCGGGCACGAGAAGTTCCTGCGCAACTACTGGATCTTCGCCGAGTGGGCGGCGGAGCACCCGCCGCAGCGGGACCTGCTGCGGGCCGGGGCACCGCGGGAGGCGGTCGAGGCGGCCCGGGCGGCGCTGGGCTGCGGCGAACTGGCCGAGCTGCGCGAGTCGGTGCGCGCCCCGCTCACCGCCGAGCGGTTCTGGCGCAACCTCACCGGGTCGGTCGAGCGGACCCAGTTCCGCTTCGCACGCTGGCCGGTGGCGGCGCAGCGGGCCCTGTGCGAGTGACGGTCGGCGGGTGGGGTCAGCGGCCATCGGTCCCACCTCAGCCGCACCGGCCGACGGCGTGCCCGGTGGGCGCTGTGCGCGTGACGGTCGGCAGATGGGGGTAGCGGACCGTCAGTCCCACTACAGCCGCACCGGCCCACGGCCTGCCCGGTGGGCGCTGTGCGCGTGACGGTCGGCAGGTGGGGGTAGCGGGCCGTCAGTCCGACTTGCCGCACCGGCCCACGGCGTGCCCGGTGGGCGCTGTGCGCGTGACGGTCGGCAGATGGGTCAGCGGGCCGGCAGTCCCACTTCAGCCGCACCGGCCCACGGCGTGCCCGGTGGGCGCTGTGCGCGTGACGGTCGGCAGGTGGGGGTAGCGGCCTCACCCGATGAAGTGATGCGGGGTCAGGGCAGGCGTAGGGGCGGGAACATTCGGCGCATGCCCCAGACCCCTTCCGCCCTCCGGTGAGCGCCCCGGCCCTCGTCCGGCGGGCCGTGCGCGGCGCGACGGCGCTGCGCGGCGGCCGTGCCGGACGGCTCACCCCGTACCAGTTCTACGGCGCCCTGTTCTGGCTGGTGATGACGCTGGCGTACTGGCGGGTGCCGCTGTGCTGCGACGCCGGGCAGCACGCGGCGGTCGTCGAGCGCCTCAAGGCCGACCTGCTGCACCCGGCCCACACCATGGCGGACCTGCCGGGTGAGGGCAGCCCGTACTACGGCCCGTACGCCGTGGCGCAGGGCCTGCTGGCGCGGTTGACGGGGCTGTCCGGGTGGGAGGTCGTGAAGCTCGCCGGACCGGTGCACCTGGTGGTGCTGCTGACGGGGCTCGGCCGCTTCGTCAGGACCCTCACCCCGCGTCCCTGGGCGCCGGTGTGGGCGCTGCTGTTCATGACGCTGCTGTGGGGCAGCGCGCGGATCCTGTGGAGCGGCTACCTCGGGCTGATGTCGATGACGACGAACCTGGGCTACCCGTCCGCGCTCGCCATCGGCCTGACGTTCTGGGCGTGGGCCTGGACGGGCCGGCGCGCGGGGGACGACGCCCCCGTCGTGCGGTTCGTCGGCCCGAGCGGGCTCGGCGGCTGGTGGGGGTACGCCGGCATCGGCCTGCTGTACGGGCTGATCCTGCTCACCCACCCCGTCACGGCGGCTTCGGCGCTCACCGGGGCGGTCGGGGTCGTGGCGTCCCGGCAGCGCGGGTGGCGCCGCCCGGTCGTGGCGCGCTGGGCGCTCGCGGGGGCGGTCTGCGCGGCCGTGGCCCTGACCTGGCCGTACTACGACGTGCTGACGCTGGTGGGCGACACCGGCATGGACGCGATGCACCGCCGGCTCTACGCGGGGATGCCCGCCAACTCCTGGCTCGCGCTGCTCGGGCTGCCCGCGCTGTGGGTGCGGGCCCGCAGGTCGGCGCGTGATCCGCTGGTGTGGATGTTCCTGCTGGAGTGCCTGCTGGTGGCGTACGGCTGGGCGAGCGGGCACTACACGTACGCCCGGGCCCTGTGGGCCGTGCTGGTGCCGCTGCAGTTCGCCCTGGCGGTGGAACTGGCGGCGCCCCGGCCCTGGCGACGGGCCCGGCGGGTGCTGGGCGGGGCCGCGGCGGCCGGGGTGTGCGTCGGGTTCGTCACCGTGCACGCCGGGGCGGTGGTGCCGCGCTCGGTGGACCCGGTGGGGTTCGCACAGCCGACGCGCTGGCCGTCGTACGACTGGGCGGCCCGGCACATCGGGCCCGGCGACGTGGTGATCACCGACGGGTACTTCGCCAGTCACGCGATCGCCGGCTACGGGCCGAACCTCGCCGCGCCCATCTGGCCCGATCCCGCCCTGGACGAGCGGGAGCGGGAGCGCCGTGCGGCCGACGTCCGGGCCTATCTGGCCCCCGGTTCGACCCGCGCCGAGCGGTCCGCCGTGGTCCGCCGCTACCACGTGCGCTGGCTGCTGCTGACGCGCTGGCACCCGGTGCCCGAGGAGGCCGTGGTGGTGGCGTGGAGCGAACGGACGGGGGAGGTGCTGGCGCGGGTCGGGGGTGGCGCGCGGGTGGTTACTCGATGACGAGGTCGACCTCGATGTTGCCGCGGGTGGCGTTGGAGTACGGGCAGACCTGGTGGGCCTGCTCGACCAGCTTGCGGCCGGTCGCCTCGTCCACGCTGTCGGGGAGCTCCACGCGGAGGGTGACGGCGAGGCCGAAGCCCTCGCCCTGCTTGCCTATGGAGACCTCGGCGGTCACGGCGGCGTCGCTGACGTCGACCTTGGCACCGCGGCCGACCAGGCCGAGGGCGCTGCCGAAGCACGCGGCGTAACCGGCGGCGAAGAGCTGCTCGGGGTTGGTGCCCTGGCCGTTGCCGCCCAGTGCCTGCGGCGTGCCCAGGGCGAGGTCCAGCACGCCGTCGGAGCTGACGGCGCGGCCCTCGCGGCCGTGGGTGGCGGTGGCGACAGCGGTGTAGAGCGCGTCCATGGAAAACCTTCCCTCTCACGTCACGTTTCGGCGGCCCGCTACGGGCCGCCCGACCCCCAGAATTAGAGCACACAATTAAGTTGTGTGCAATTGAATGGCGGGCGCGAGCTATCCTGGGCACATGAACACGCCGGACGACGACTGGCTCCGCCTGGACCAGCAGATCTGCTTCTCCCTGCACGCGGCCTCCCGCGCCTTCAACGGCGTCTACCGCGGGATCCTCAAGGACCTCGGCCTCACCTACCCGCAGTACCTGGTGATGCTGGTGCTGTGGGAGCACGACGAGCTGCCCGTGAAGAAGCTCGGCGAGCACCTGCGTCTCGACTCCGGCACACTGTCGCCGCTGCTCAAGCGGCTGGAGGCGGCCGGTCTGGTGCGGCGGGAGCGCAGCGCCCGCGACGAGCGGTCGGTGGAGGTGCGGCTGACCGAGGAGGGTGTCGCGCTGCGCGCGCGGGCGCTTCAGGTGCCGCGCCGCATCGCGTCCTCGACCGGCTTCGGCGCCGAGGAGATCCGCATGCTGCGCGCCCGCCTAGACGAGCTCACCACGGCTCTGGACGCGGCCGCGGCACTCGCGGAAGGGCAGGACGGCCCGTCCGCCGCCGAGCAGCCGTCCGGCGCGTCCCCGGGCCTGCGCCGGATGTAGAGGCGCAGCACTACGTCGTCCCGGACGCGTTCCCGCCGGACGTGTTCCTCGCGGACGGTGAACTCTTCGGCCAGGACGGCGAGCTTGGTCTGCTCCACCGGGTCGGACGGAGGCCGCCGCGGGTCCAGCGCGTGCGCCTCGGCGACGACCCAGACGCGGTCCACCGAGGCGAGTCGCCGCCGCAGCTCATCTGGGGTCGCCTCGCGGCCCCACAGCGTCCCGGAGCGGGGCACGGAACCCCGCAGCGCGATGTCCCGCGCCCGCTGGAACCCCTTCGGGTAGGCCAGCGCGGCGAGCCTGCCCACCGACGGCACGAACAGCACCGGGTCACCGGGGTGCATCTGACGGAGGGCGAGCGCGGAGACCACGGCGAGGTTGTCCGGGCGGTGGGCGGCCGACCGGTCCTGGCGGAGCACGGGCAGCTGGGCCAGGAAGGTGGCGGTGAGGGCGAGGACACCGGTGAGGCCCACCAGGGCGTGCACGTGCCGGGCCCGGACCCGCATGCGCCGTCCGTCGAACCGCACCCGCCCCAGTGCTCCGGCGACCCGTGCCACCCCCGCCGCGACCAGCAGGGACGCGCCCGCCAGCGCGTAGAGCACGTACCGGTCGTGGTAGAGCGGCCGGACCTGCGACACCGTCATCAGGATCCCCGGTGGCACGAGCAGCAGCGGCAGGGCGACCGCGGCCGTGCGCCGCTCCCGCAGCCCCACGGCCATCAGCAGCAGCGATCCCCAGAACACCGGCCCCGCCGGCCCGGGGGTGAGGTTCCGGGCGAGCCGCTCGACCCGGTCCCACCCCGGCGCCACCAGCCACGCCACCTGCCCGGCCTGCCCCTGCGACACCCACACCAGCGGCAGCAGAAGCAGCACCACCGCGCCCGCCGCCCGCACCCAGCCGGACCACACCCTCCTCGGCACCCGCAGCAGCGCCAGCGTCAGCGCGTGCGCGCCCAGCACCGGCACCGCCAGCTCGTGCAGTGCACAGGTCAGGGCGACGACCGTCCCGTACACCCACCAGACCCGGGCGCCCGCCCCGTCGACGGCCCTCAGGAGCAGCAGCGTCGCCCCCGCCACACCCGCTGCGACCAGCGCGTACGACCGTCCCTCCTGGGCGTAGTGGCCGGTCATCGGGGTGATCGCGTAGAGGACGCCGGCACACAGGCCGGCCCGGGGCCCGGCCAGCCGGACGCCCAGGGCCCCGACCAGGCCGGCCGTCGCCGTCGCCGCGCACACCGACGGCAGGCGCAGCACGACCTCGTCCGGACGGACGGCGAGGACGGCGTGCATGAACAGGTAGTACAGGCCGTGCACCGCGTCCACGTCGTGCAGCAGCCGCCAGATCTGCGGCACCGTGCGCTGCGCGACCTGGAAGGTGACGCTCTCGTCCCCCCACATCCCGCCGCGGTCCAGACCCCACAGCCCGACGGCGAGCATCACCGCCATGGGAACCGCCACGGGCACCACCCCCGGGGCGAACCGGCCGCCGCTCCCCCTCGACTGTCCGCTCTTCACGGCCTCGATTCTGTGCTGGACCAGATACTTCGCCCGGTTTTGGTGGTGTGTTATCACTTTCATGTCATTCGCCCGGCTTACGATCCGCTGTGATGAATGCCGAGAGCGAGACCGAGAGCGGGACCGGAAGCGAGACTGAGAGGGCCGTCCGGGAGCCGGGTTCCAGGGTGGCCGTCGTGGTGATCGGCTACGACGACGCCGCGCATGTGACGGACGCCGTGCGCTCGGCACTCGCGCAGGGTCCGGCCGTGCGCGAGGTGGTGGCCGTCGACGACTGCTCGAAGGACGGCAGCGCCGCCCTGCTCGAACGGCTCGCCGCCTCGGAGCCCCGCCTGAAGGTGATCCGCCGCCGGGTCAACAGCGGCGGCTGCGGCACCCCGCGCAATACCGGGCTCAATGCCGTGACCTCGCCGTACGTGATGTTCCTGGACAGCGACGACATCCTGCCGCCCGGCGCGGCCGAGGCGCTGCTGCGAGCGGCCGAGGGCGCGAACGCCGAGGTCGCGGGCGGTCTGTGCGTACGCCGGGAGCTGCCCTCGGGGCGCGAAGTGGCCTGGCAGGAGCGCCTCTACGCGCTGCACGCCGTGGTCCCGCACCCCGCGCAGCGACCGCGCCTGGTCCACGACACCCTCTGCGTCAACAAGCTCTACCGCACCGACTTCCTGCGCGCGCACGGCATCCGCTTCCCCGAGGGCCGCTTCCCGTACGAGGACGTCGTGTTCACCGCGCGCGTGCTGGCGGCGGGCCCGCGCATCGCCCTGGTCCCGGACCGGGTCTACCTCTGGCACGTGCGCCGGTCCGCCGGGCGGCTGTCGATCTCCCTGGACCGGGCCGGCGTCGAGAACTGGCGGGCCCGCACGGAGGCGTGCCGACAGGCGTACGAGGTGCTGCTGGGCGCCGGGCAGAAGGAACTCGCGCGGGCCGTGCGCGCCAAGTTCCTCGACCACGACCTGCGGATGTACGTGCGCGAACTGGGGCTGCGCAACGCCGCCTACCAACGCACGTGGTGGGAGCTCACGCGGGCGCACCTCGCGGAGTACGACGCCGACGACTGGGCCCGCAACCCCTCTGCCCCCGGCCGGCTGGTCGGGCAGGTCGTCCTGGCCTCCCCGGAGCCGTGCGACCTGCCCCGGCTGCGGGAGCTCGCGGCCCGCCCGGCCCGGCTGTGCCCGCCGTACGCCCGCACCGCCGACGGCACGCCCGTCTGGTCGGACGGCCTGCCGCAGGTCTCCCTGGAGTCCCTGCGGACCAGGCCCGTGCGCGCACTGCCCCTCGCCGTCGACGCGGAGCTGCGTCCGGGCGTGCGGGGCACCCGGCTGCGGCTGCGCCTGCACGAGCTGTACGGGCGGGTGGCGCAGGCGGGGCCGGAGGCGGTGGACGTGGAGTGGCGGCACCGGGACGACCGGGACGTGGCGGTGCGCGGTGCGACCGCGGCGCTCGTGCCGTGCGCCACGGGCTCCGACACTCCCGGGGACGCCTGCACCTGGTCGGCGGAGACGGCCGTCGACCTCCCCGCCCTGGCCGCGTCCGGCACGGGCACCTGGGACCTGAGCCTGCGCCTCCGCTTCCAGGACGGCGCGAGCCGCGACGTCACGGCGCACGCCCTTCGGGGCGCCGGACTGCTGCGCCGCAGCGCCGTCCCGAGCGCCCGGCAGGGCGTGGTTCTCGTCCAGCCGTACACCACCCACTCCGGCGCGCTGGCGCTGCGGGTCGCCCCTGGCGTGCGCGGTGTGCTGTCGGTGGTACGCGCACGACTGCGCCGCCTGCTTCACTGAAGGCACGACGACAGTGACGACGACCGCGACGGTTCAGCGCGCAGACCACCACCACGGGCCAACTGACGAGGGGACGGCCGCACATGACCTGGTTGATCACCGGCGGCGCCGGCTACATCGGTGCGCACGTCGTACGGGCGATGACCGCGGCGGGCGAGCGCGCGGTGGTCTACGACGACCTCTCGACCGGCGTCGCCGAGCGCGTGCCCGACGGGGTGCCGCTGGTGGTGGGCTCGACCCTGGACGCCGAGCGGCTGGCCCGCACCCTCGCGGACCACGCGGTCACCGGCGTCGTCCACCTCGCGGCGAAGAAGCAGGTGGGCGAGTCCGTCGAGCGGCCGCTGCACTACTACCGGGAGAACGTCGAGGGCCTGCGGGTCCTGCTGGACGCCGTGACGGCGACACAGGTGCCGGCGTTCGTCTTCTCCTCCTCGGCGGCGGTGTACGGCATGCCGGACGTGGACCTGGTCAGCGAGGAGACGCCGTGCGCGCCTTTGTCGCCGTACGGCGAGACCAAGCTGGCCGGTGAGTGGCTGGTGCGGGCGACCGGCCGGGCGACGGGGCTGGCGACGGCGTCCCTGCGCTACTTCAACGTGGCGGGCGCGGCGGACCCGGAGCTCGCGGACACCGGCGTCTTCAACCTCGTGCCGATGGTGTTCGAGAAGCTCACGGAGGACGCGCCGCCGCGCGTGTTCGGTGACGACTACCCGACCCCGGACGGCACCTGCGTGCGCGACTACATCCACGTGGTGGACCTGGCCGAGGCGCACGTCGCGGCGGCCCGGGTGCTGCGCTCCTCCCCCGGCCGCGACCTGACGCTCAACATCGGCCGCGGTGAGGGCGTCTCCGTCCGGGAGATGATCGACCGCATCAACGCGGTCACCGGCCACGACCGGCCTCCGGCGGTCGTCCCCCGCCGCCCCGGCGACCCGGCCCGCGTCGTCGCCTCCGCCGACCGCGCGGCCGCGGAGCTGGGCTGGAAGGCCCGCCTGGACGTACAGGACATGATCACGTCCGCATGGGAGGGCTGGGTACGCCTGCACCCGGAGGCGGTCCGGACCTGACCGGCCCGAGCCGCGCGCGAGCCCCGGACAGCCCTCAAGAGGGTCCGTACGAGCCCCGGACAAGCTCGCCACAGGCTCGGACGAGCCCCGCCGCACAAGCCGGGGCGCACTCACGCGGGGCGCACCCCTGGGCCACCGCCTCGCCTTCCCTACAACGCCTTCAGCCCCTCCGACGTGGCCCGGGCCAGTGCGCCCAGGTAGCCCTTGGGCAGTTTCGGGTTGCGGATCACCACCGAGCGCCAGTACAGCGGGCCCGAGATCAGGTCGAGGGCCAGGTCGTGGTCGATGCCCTCGCGGAGCTCGCCCCGGCGTACCGCCGCCGTGACGATGCCGGTGGCGACCCCGTCCTGGCCCTCCCGCAGGGCCTTCTGCATGGCCTCGGCGATCTCCGGGTTGCGGGCGGCCTCCGCCTGGAGGTCGGGGATGATCTGCGAGGCGACCGGGTGGCGCAGGGCGCGGGACGTCACCTCGTAGAGAAGCCGCAGGTCGCCCTCCAGGGAGCCGGTGTCCGGCGCGGGCAGGCCCTGCACGGCGAGTGCCGAGACGATGTCGAGCACCAGGTGCAGCTTCGAGCGCCACCGGCGGTACACCGCCGTCTTCCCGACGCCCGCCCGGCGCGCGATCCCCTCGATGGACATCCGCGCGTAGCCGACGGCCGCGAGCTCCTCGAAGACGGCCGCCCGGATCGCTTCGGTCACGTCTTCCCGCAGTACGGCGGCCCCCGCGGGGGCCCGGCGGCGCGGCGGCTGCTGGGGCTCGTCGGGCTTCGTCGTCATGCCGACAGCATAGGGCGTCACGACGAAACGGTTGCGTTCCGACGTACGCCCGTCGTACGCTCCCGTTGCGACGATACGGTCCCGTCCCGACGTAAGAGTTCGTGAAGAGCCCGGTAAGAGCCCTCTCCTCCGGACCTCATGGGCCCCAGGCCACACGCCCACCCCCGAGCGAAAGCAGCGGATGTGAGTACGGTCCTCCACGCACCGCCCCAGCCCCCGACCCCGGCCGACCACGACCTCGCGGCCCTCGCCGCCCGCCACGGCCTCTCGGTCAGCGGCGCGCGGCCCTCCCTGCCCGAGTACGTCCGCCAGCTGTGGGCCCGCCGCCACTTCATCACCGCGTTCGCCACCGCCAAGCTCACCGCCCAGTACAGCCAGGCCAAGCTCGGCCAGGTCTGGCAGGTGATGACGCCACTGCTGAACGCGGCGGTCTACTACTTCATCTTCGGCGTGCTGCTGGGCACCAAGCACGGCGTCCCGGACTACGTCCCGTTCCTGGTGACGGGCGTGTTCATCTGGACGTTCACGCAGAGCTCGATCATGGCGGGCACCCGCGCGATCTCCGGCAACCTCGGCCTGGTGCGGGCCCTGCACTTCCCGCGCGCCGCGCTGCCGATCTCCTTCTGCCTCCAGCAGCTCCAGCAGCTGCTGTTCTCGATGGGCGCGCTGGTCGTCATCCTGCTCTGCTTCGGCGTGCCGGTCTCCGCCTCCTGGCTGCTGGCGCTCCCGGCCCTGGTGTTGCAGTTCACCTTCAACGCCGGCGTGTCGATGATCATGGCCAGGTGGGGCGCCAAGACCCCGGACATCGCCCAGCTGATGCCGTTCGTCCTGCGCACCTGGATGTACGTCTCGGGCGTCATGTGGAGCCTCGACCAGCTGGCCCGGAACAACCACCTGCCGCATCTGGCCAAGGTGGCGCTGGCGGCCAACCCGGCCGCGATCTACATCGACCTGATGCGCTTCGCCCTGATCGACAGCTTCCACGCGAGCCAGCTGCCCGCGCACGTCTGGGCGATCGCGGCCGGCTGGGCGCTGCTCGCCGGTGTCGGCGGCTTCATCTACTTCTGGAAGGCTGAGGAGACCTACGGCCGTGGCTGAGCACCCGAACGAGAAGATCCCCACCGTCGTCGCCGACGGTGTCGACATCGTCTACCGCGTCAACGGCACCGGCGCCGGACGCGGCTCCGCGACCGCCGCCCTCAACCGCATCGTGCGCCGCAAGCAGACCGAGAAGGCGTCGGGCGTGCGCCGGGTGCACGCGGTGAAGAACGTGTCCTTCGTCGCCTACCGGGGCGAGGCGATCGGCCTGATCGGCACCAACGGCTCCGGCAAGTCGACCCTGCTGAAGGCCGTCGCCGGACTCCTCCCCGTGGAGAACGGCCGCATCTACACCGACGGCCAGCCCTCCCTGCTCGGCGTCAACGCCGCCCTGATGAACGACCTCACCGGCGAGCGCAACGTGCACCTCGGCGGCCTGGCCATGGGCATGTCCCGCGAGCAGGTCAAGGACCGCTACCAGGAGATCGTCGACTTCTCGGGCATCAACGACAAGGGCGACTTCATCACGCTGCCGATGCGCACGTACTCCTCCGGCATGGCCGCCCGGCTGCGGTTCTCCATCGCCGCCGCCAAGGACCACGACGTGCTGCTGATCGACGAGGCGCTGGCCACCGGCGACCGCTCCTTTCAGAAGCGGTCCGAGGAGCGCATCCGCGAGCTGCGCAAGCACGCGGGCACGGTGTTCCTGGTCAGCCACAACAACAAGTCGATCCGCGACACCTGCGACCGGGTGCTGTGGCTGGAGCGCGGGGAGCTGCGCATGGACGGGCCGACGGATGACGTCCTCAAGGAGTACGAGGCGTTCACCGGGGAGAAGGCCCCGAAGCCCAAGCCCAAGCCGAAGGCCGCCGTTCCCTCGTGAGGCCCACCCGATCGGCCCTTTCGTCCCATTGATGGCAGCATGACCGCATACGGTGCAGCTGCGAGAGGGGGTCCCAGGGATGGCCGAGCTGAGTGTGATCGTCCACGGGCCGAACGTCCAGGACCATCTGACGGAACTCCTCGACTCCCTCGTCGCCCACCCCCTCGCGGACGCCGAGGTGATCGTGGCCGCGGTGGGCGACTGGGCGCGGGAGACGGCCGAGCGGCACACCCCGGACGTCCAGGTCGTGCCGCTGCCGGACGGCACCGCCGACGCGGCGGCCAGGGCGGCGGGCGCGGCCCGGGCCTCCGGCCGCTGGCTGCACTTCGTCCACGCCAAGGACGGCCTGCCCGCCGGCACCCCGCGCACGGTCGCCGAGCGGGTGGCCGAGCTCCCCGACGAGGTCGACGTCCTCGTGCTCGACCACGTCCGCAGCACCTGGCACACCTCCGGCATGCCCTCCCCGGACGGCCCGCTCCTGGCCCGGGCGGGCCGCGCCGACGTCCTGCTCGACGACTGCGCGCCCCTGCTGCGGCTCACCCCGCTGCTCGGCACCCGGGTCCTGCGCGCCGACTTCTGGCGGGCGCACGAGTCACGGATCAGCACCGACGACGAGCCGTACGCCGCCCTGGCCGTCCTGCTGCTCGCCGGCCGCGTCGCCTGCCTGCCGCACGTCGCCTACGAGGACCGGCGGCTGCGCCCCGCGAGCCTGCCCCCGGTGACACCCGAGCAGCGGTACGCCCTCGTCGAGCGCTACGAGTCGCTCCTCGACCTCACCCGTGACCGGCGCGCCGCGCACACCGTGCTCTACGACCTCATGGTCCGCGACTGCCTGCGCACCTTCGCGCGCGGCGGCATGCCTCAGGAGGTCGCGCGGGAGTTCTTCCGCCGGGCGTCCCTGGCCGCCGTGCGCCGCCGCCCCGAGGACCACCGCCGCCCGGCGGGACTCGAAGGCGTCCGCCGCTCCCTGCTGGAGGAGGGCGCCTACGCGAAGTACCGGGCCTTCCAGGCCGTCAACCGCACCCGCCGCGGCGCCCGGTCGGTCGTACGGGCCCGGAAGCGCCAGGCCGGGGCCAAGCTCCGCGACCACCAGTACCGCAGAGCGCTCGGCCGTCCCGTCAACCCGCACCTGGCGGTGTTCGCGGCGTACTGGAACCGCGGCGTCGCCTGCAACCCCGCCGCCATCGCCGCCAAGCTCGCCGAACTCGCCCCCCAGATCCACGCGGTGTGGGTGGTCACCGAGGAGAACGCGGCCCTCCTGCCGCCCGGCACCGACCACGTGGTGCCCGGCAGCCGCCGCTACTGGGAGGTGCTGGCGACCGCCAAGTACCTGGTCAACAACGTCAACTTCCCCAACGCCGTGGTCAAACGCCCCGACGCGATCCACGTCCAGACCCACCACGGCACGCCCCTGAAGCGCATGGGCCTCGACCAGATGGCGTTCCCGGCCGCCGCGCAGGGCCTGGACTTCCGGGCGTTGCTGGAACGCATCGACAAGTGGGACTACAGCGTCTCCGCCAACAGCCACACCACCCGTATGTGGGAGCGCGCCTACCCGTCGCGTTACGTCTCCCTGGACCACGGCTATCCGCGCAACGACGTCTTCTACACGGCCGGCGCCGACGTCATCCGCGCGGTCCGCGACCGCCTCGGCATCGCCCCGGGGCGCCGTGCCGTCCTGTACGCGCCCACCCACCGCGACTACGAGGCCGGCTGGACCCCGCGCCTGGACCTGGCCGCCCTCGCCGACCGCCTGGGCGACGACACGGTCCTGCTGGTGCGCGGCCACTACTTCTACGGTGGCGCCGCCTCCCCGCTGACCAACCTGCGCCGCACGGGCCGGATCATCGACGTCTCCTCCTACGACCCGGTCGAGGAACTGTGCCTGGCGGCGGACGCCCTGGTCACGGACTACTCCTCGATCATGTTCGACTACGCCAACCTCGACCGGCCGATCGTGATCCACGCCGACGACTGGGAGACGTACCGCACCACCCGCGGCGTCTACTTCGACCTCATGGCGGAGGCCCCGGGTCCGGTCGCCCGCACCCAGCAGGAACTGACGGAGATCCTCACCACCGAGGCCTGGCGCGACGAGAGCGCGGCCAAGACCCGCGCCGTCTTCCGGCGCCGGTTCTGCGAGTACGACGACGGACGCGCCGCCGAACGCGTCGTCCGCCGGGTCTTCCTCGGCCAGGAGGAACGTGACCTGCCGCCCGTGCTGCCGATCGAGGAGCGCACCCCGGCCCCGACCCCGCAGGAGGTGACCGCATGAGCACCCCCGACGTCACCGTGACGGTCATCGTCTACAACGACGCCGAACGCCTCACCCGCGCCGTCGAGTCGGTCCGCCGACAGACGCACGCCAACCTCGAGATCATCATCAGCGACGACCACTCCACGGACGAGACACCGGCCGTGGCCCAGCGGCTGGCGGCCCGGGACCCCCGGGTCCGGCACCTCCGCCTGGAGCGCAACAGCGGCGGCTGCAGCGCCCCGCGCAACCACGCCCTTCAAATCGCGCGGGCGCCGTTCCTGATGTTCCTCGACAGCGACGACGAACTCCCCGCCCGTGCCGTGGAACTGCTGCTCGCCGCGCACCGCGCACGCGAGATCGACTTCGCGATGGGCGCGGTGCAGCGGATCCGGGTGGACAACGGCCGCCGTTCGACGTGGATGCCGCACCTGGTCGCCGAGCACCGCACCCTCGACGGCATCGAGGCCGACCCGCGGCTGTTCTTCGAGCACCTGGCCACCAGCAAGATGTACGCCCGCGCCTTCCTCGACCGGCACCAGCTGCGCTTCCCCGAGGGCATCCACTACGAGGACCAGCTGTTCTCGGCACAGGCGTACTGCCTGGCCAAGAGCTTCACGATCGTCCCGGAACCGGTCTACCGCTGGTACGTGGCGCCCTTCGCGACCTCCGAGGCGGCCTCCATATCGAACCAGCGGCACAAGCTCGCCAACGTCCGGGACCGGATCCACGTCCAGCACCTCATCGACGCGTTCCTCGCCGAGAGCGGGCACGAGTCGCTGCGCGAGGACAAGGACCACAAGTTCCTCAAGCACGACTTCCGGATGTACGCCGGTGACCTGCCCTACCGGGACGACGCCTGGCTGACGTCCTTCGCGGACCTCGTCACCCCCTACCTCGACACACTCACGCCGGGCGCGTTCGCCCGCCTCCCGCGCATCGAACGCGTCGTCATCCAGCTGATCCGGGACCGCCGGCTGGCGGAGGCCCGCCTGGCCGCCCGGGGTCTGGGCCACACGGTGGGCCCGCGGCGCGTGACCTCCGACGCGACGGGCCGCACCTACTGGGGTGACCGGGTCCCCGAGTCGGAGTGGTCCCGCCGCGAACTGGACGTCTCCGACCTGGAGTTGGAGACGCGCCCCTTCCCGGGTGCGCAGTTCCGGCACGAGATCCAGGAGATCACCCGCGGGCCGGGCGCCTCGATCGACCTCACGATCCGCACCTACGACCCGGCGCTGCGCCTCCCCGTCGGCCCTCAGCGCGCGACGCTGCTCATCTCGCCGGGAGGCCGCCGCCTCCACGTCCACTTCCGGCTCTCCCCCGTCCGCCCCGGCCTCTTCGAGGGCCACGCCCACCTGGACCTCGCAGCGGCCGAACTCCCCCTCCACGGATTCGCGGGAATCCGCCACCCGCTGCTCCGTCTCCACCACCAGGGCCTGTCCCACACGGGCCTGCTGCTGGCCCCCCTGACCTTCCCGACCCTGACGACCCGCATCCCGTCCCACCACCTGACGGTGGAACCGGAAGGCCACGGCCCGGGCCGCCTCCAGGTCCGCTGGGAGCCGACGGGAGTGACGGCCCGCCTGATCCGCCCGACGGTACACAGAGTGGCCCGACCGAAGGTGAAACGGGCGGCGAGGCTGGTGGCAAGCGCACTGAAACAGTGAGGCGCCGCGGGAACGGTGAGGCGCCCCCGGCCGGAACCGGCCCGGGGCGCCTGTCACGCCGTACGCGCTACGAATGCGTGCGCAGCAGCGTCCTCATCGTGCGCATCGCCACCGACAGGTTGGCGAGGTCGAACGCGTCGGACCCCTGGATCTCCTCCAGGGTGGTGCGGGCGCGGCCGAGGATCGCCGCGTTCTTCTGCTCCCACGCCTTGTAGCGCTGCTCGGGCGTCGAGGTGCCGTTGCCGACCGCCAGGACGTCGGCGGTCAGCGCCGCGTGCGCCGCGTACAGGTCCTCGCGGATCGCCGCGCGGGCCATGGACTGCCAGCGGTCGGCGCGGGGCAGCTCGATGATGCGGTCCATGAGCTGGGTGATGCGCAGCCGGTCGGCGAGGTCGTAGTAGACCTCGGCGACGTCCACCGGCTCCCGGCCCATGCGGTCGGCGATCGAGACGATGTCGAGCGTCGGGAAGGCCGAGGAGAAGCCCGCCACCCGGGTGGCGAGGTCCTCCGGGACGTCCGCGCCGGTCAGCTCGTCGTAGATCTTCTGGTACCACTCCAGGTCGGCGCCGCGCAGCAGCTTCGGCAGCTGCCCCCAGACCTGTTCGACCCGGTCGGCGAAGAAGTCGACCGTCCCGGCGAGCTCCAGCGGCTGCGGCCGGTTGTTGAGCAGCCAGCGCGTGCCGCGCTCCACCAGGCGGCGCGCATGCAGCCGGATGCGGGTCTGGACCTCGGCCTCGACCTTGTTGTCGAGCGCCTCGACGCCGTCCCACACCGGGGACTGGCGGAAGATCGCCCGGGCCGCGGTCTGCGCCCGCACGATCTCCTCCAGCGACGCGCCCGTCTCCTCGCGCAGCCGGTGCAGATACGTCGTACCGCCGGTGTTCACCGTGTCGTTGACCAGCACGGTCGTGGTGATCTCACGGCGCAGCGGGTGGCAGACGAGGTGCTCGGGGTACTGCTCGCGCAGCTCCTTCGGGAAGTAGGCGTGCAGCAGGGTGCTCAGGTACGGGTCGTCCGGCAGCGACGTGTGCAGCAGCTCCTCGGCGACCGTGATCTTCGTGTACGCCAGCAGGACGGCCGTCTCCGGACCGGTCAGGCCCTGGCCCTGGGCGAGCCGCTCGCGGATCTGCCGGTCAGTGGGCAGGAACTCCAGCGCCCGGTCGAGGTGTCCCTCCCTGACCAGGTGCTTCATGAAGCGCTGCTGGGCGTGGAGCATGGCGCTGGACTGGGCGAGGGCGTTGGCGATCGCCGTGTTCTGCGCGTAGTTGTTGCGCAGCACCAGGCGGCCGACCTCGTCGGTCATCTCGGCGAGCAGCTTGTTGCGCTGCTTGACGGTCATGTCGCCGTCCCTGACCAGGCCGTTGAGCAGGATCTTGATGTTCACCTCGTGGTCGGAGGTGTCCACGCCCGCGCTGTTGTCGATGGCGTCGGTGTTGATCCGGCCGCCCTGCAGTGCGAACTCGATCCGGCCGAGCTGGGTCAGCCCGAGGTTGCCGCCCTCGCCGACGACCGCGACGCGCAGGTCCTTGCCGTCGACCCGGATGGGGTCGTTGGCCTTGTCGCCGACGTCCGCGTTGGACTCGGCGGAGGACTTGACGTACGTGCCGATGCCGCCGTTCCACAGCAGGTCCACCGGCGCGTGGAGGATCGCCTTCATCAGGTCGGCCGGGGTCAGCTTGGTGACCTTGGCCTCGATACCGAGGGCCTCACGGATGTGCGCGTTGACGGGGATCGCCTTGGCCGTGCGCGGGAAGATGCCGCCGCCGGCCGACAGCAGCTCGGTGTTGTAGTCCTCCCAGCTGGAGCGGGGCAGCTCGAACAGGCGGCGGCGCTCGGCGTAGGAGGTGGCGGCGTCCGGGTTCGGGTCGATGAAGATGTGCCGGTGGTCGAAGGCCGCGACCAGGCGGATGTGCTCGGAGAGCAGCATGCCGTTGCCGAACACGTCACCGGACATGTCGCCGATGCCGACGACCGTGAAGTCCTCGGTCTGGGTGTCCACGCCCATGTCGCGGAAGTGCCGCTTGACGGACTCCCAGGCGCCTCGGGCGGTGATGCCCATGCCCTTGTGGTCGTAGCCGGCGGAGCCGCCGGAGGCGAAGGCGTCACCGAGCCAGAAGTTGTACTTCTCGGCGACCCCGTTGGCGATGTCGGAGAAGGTCGCGGTGCCCTTGTCGGCGGCGACGACCAGGTAGGTGTCGTCCTCGTCGTGCCGGACGACGTCCGCCGGGGGCACGACCTCGCCCGCGACCATGTTGTCGGTGATGTCCAGCAGCGCGGAGATGAACGTCTTGTAGCTGGCGATGCCCTCGGCCATCCACGCGTCCCGGTCCACGGACGGGTCCGGCAGCTGCTTGGCGACGAAGCCGCCCTTGGCGCCGACCGGCACGATGACGGTGTTCTTCACCATCTGCGCCTTGACCAGGCCGAGGATCTCCGTGCGGAAGTCCTCACGCCGGTCGGACCAGCGCAGACCACCGCGCGCGACCTTGCCGAAACGCAGGTGCACGCCCTCGACGCGCGGCGAGTACACCCAGATCTCGAACGCCGGGCGGGGCGCCGGCAGGTCGGGGATGGCCTGCGGGTCGAACTTCATGGAGACGTAGTCGTGCGGCTTGCCGGCCGCGGCCTCCTGGAAGAAGTTGGTCCGCAGCGTCGCCTTGATGACCGTCAGGAAGGACCGGAGGATCCGGTCCTCGTCGAGCGAGGCCACCTGGTCGAGGGCCGCGTCGACCTCCTCCAGCAGCGCGTCCACGATCTCGTGGCCCGCGCGCTGCCGGTCCGGCGACATCCGCGCCTCGAACAGCGAGACCAGCAGGCGCGTGGTGTGGACGTTGTTGCGGAGGGTGTCCTCCATGTAGTCCTGGCTGAACGTCGACGCCGCCTGGCGCAGGTACTTCGCGTACGCCCGCAGCACCATCGCCTGGCGCCAGGTCAGCCCGGCGCTCAGCACCAGCGCGTTGAAGCCGTCGTTCTCGGCCTTGCCGGTCCAGGTGGCGGCGAAGGCGTCCTGGAAGCGCTCGCGGGCGTCGTCGCCGAAGTAGTCCGCGCCGCCGTTGGCGCGGGGCATGCGCAGACCGAAGTCGTAGATCCAGGCCACACTGCGGTCCGAGCAGCGCAGCTCGTACGGCCGCTCGTCGACGACCTCGACGCCGAGCCGGTTGAGGACCGGCAGCACGGCCGACAGGGAGATGGCGTCGCCCGTGCGGTAGATCTTGAAGCGGCGCTCCTCGGGGGCGGCGCCCACCGGCTCGTACAGGCTGAGCGCGAAGTCCTTGTCCGCCTCGGCGTTCAGCTGCTCGAGGTGGACGAGGTCGGCGACCGCGGCACGCGGGTTGTGGTCGGCCTTGTAGCCCTCGGGGAAGGCGTGCGCGTACCGGCGCATCGCCTCGGCCGCATGCTCCTCGCCGAGCTCGGCGTTGAGGGCCTCGGCGAAGGCGTCCTCCCAGGAGCGGGCGGCCTCCACCAGCCGGGCCTCGATGCGCTCCTTGTCGGAGTCGGACAGCTCCGACAACTCGGTGCCCTGCGGGACCCGGACCACGAAGTGCAGCCGGGACAGGATCGACTCGGTGTTCCAGGCGGTGAAGTCGACGCTGATGCCGCCGAGCTCCTCCTTGAGGATCTCGATGATCCGCAGGCGGACGGCCGTGGTGTAGCGGTCGCGCGGGAGGTAGACGAGGGCGCTGTAGTAGCGACCGTACTCGTCCTGACGCAGGTAGAGCCGCAGACGGCGGCGCTCCTGGAGGTACAGCACGGAGGTGACGATGGCGCGCAGCTCGTCGGCCGGGGTCTGGAACAGCTCGTCGCGCGGGTACGTCTCCAGGATCTGCAGCAGGTCACGCCCGTCGTGGCTGTTGGGCGAGAACCCGGCCTGCTGCAGGACCTCCTCGACCTTGCGCCGGATGACCGGGACGCGGCGCACGGACTCGGTGTAGGCGGCGGAGGAGAACAGGCCGAGGAACCGCCGCTCGCCGATGACGTTGCCCTCGGCGTCGAACTTCTTGACGCCGATGTAGTCCAGGTACGACGGGCGGTGCACGGTCGCCCGGCTGTTCGCCTTGGTCAGCACGAGCAGCTTGTGCTCGCGCGCCTTGGCCCGGGCGTCGGCGGGCAGCCGCTCGAACGACGGGCTGACCGGGTGGCTCTCCTCGGCGGCGTGGTGCGGGTCCGCGCGCAGTATGCCGAGCCCGGTGCCGGGGACGGCGGCCAGGGAGTCGTCCTCGCGCAGCTGGTACTCGCGGTAGCCGAGGAAGGTGAAGTGGTCGTCGGCCAGCCAGCGCAGCAGCTCGCGGGCCTCCTCAACCTGGGGTCCGGGCAGGTCGTCGGGGATGGGCTCGTCCGGCAGCCCCTCCGCCAGCCGGGTCGCCGCGTCCCGCATCTTGCCCCAGTCCTCGACGGCCTCGCGGGCGTCGGACAGCACACGCAGCAGGTCGGCGGTGATCTGCTTCAGATCGGCCCGGTCGGTCTCGCGGTCGATCTCGACGTGGATCCAGGACTCGACGTGCGCGTCGTGCGGAAGGTCTCCGGTCACCGGGGTCGACAGCACCTCGATGAGCTTGCCGGTGACATCGCGCCGTACGACGAACTGAGGGTGGATGACGACGTGGATCCCGCGTCCCTGCCGGGTCAGCTCGTTGGTGACGGAGTCGACGAGGAAGGGCATGTCGTCGGTGACGACCTCGACCACGGAGTGGCTGCAGGTCCACCCGTTCTCTTCCACCGTGGGGGTGTGCACCCGGACGTTGGCGGTGCCCTGGGGGCGGTTCTCGGCCAGCCGGTAGTGCGATACGGCGGCTCCGAAGACGTCGACCGGGTCGCGGTCGGTCAGGTCCTCCGGGGCCGTGTGCAGGTAGTAGCGCTGGAGGAACGTGAGGAGGGTCTCGCGGTCCGGTGCCTTCTGGGCGTCCGGGGTCTCCTCGCCCGTCGACCCGGTCGGTAGGTGCCCCCCGACCGGGCTGTTCTCAGCTACCCGGGCAGCCCTCTCGAGCAACTCGGCCTTGGCTTCGTCCAGCTTGGTCTGCATTGTCCTCTGGCTCCTGTCGCGCGCCGTTGCGTGACGTAGAAGGAAGTACGGCCTCTGCGCTCACGGCCTCACGTCCTGACACGGGGTATCCGGTCTGTTCCGACGCTATGCCGCGAGGCGAGATGAGCGGGGGTGTCTGAGCCATTCTTGAGCTGGGCCACCGGTGTGACGCTGCTCTCCGCGACGCCTGAATCCTGGTGGTGCTCGGCGTCCCGGGAGTCCTCGATGTCACGTCCCGCCCGCGAGGACCAGCGACTGCCGCCCGGTCACGGATGTCGTCCGTGCTCTCCGGGCGCAGGGCAGGGACGACCTCGTCCCCGCGAACTATCGCGCTGATCACGCCACCAAGGCTATCGCTCCTTACAGGGGCTCCGTCATGAGCCGTATGTGTACAAAACCAGCCCTGGAAGTTTGACGTTCTGCACAGTGCCGCTCAGCGTTTCGGCCAGGTGGCGATCAGGGGACGGTCAGGCGGCGAGCCGCTCCGCCTCCGCGACCGCTTCCTCCAGCGTGTCCACGACCGGCACACCGACGGCTTCCAGACTCACCCTGCTGTGCGACCCGCCGGTGTACAGCACGGCCCGCGCCCCGACGTGCAGCGCGGCCACCGCGTCGTCCGCGGCGTCCCCGATCACCACCGTCCGCTCCGGCGCCACCCCGCTCAGCGACGCCAGGTGCCGCACCATGTGCTCGGCCTTGCTGCCCCCGGACGGTCCGGTCCGCCCGTCCACCCGTATGAAGTGCGGCTCGATGCCGAACCCGCGCACCAGCGGGACCAGCTCCTCGTGCACGTACATGCTCAGGATCGACTGGCTGCGGCCCGCCGAGCGCCAGCCGGCCAGGAGCTCCGCGGCCCCCGCCGTCAGCCCGCACGACGTCCGGTGCTCGGCGTAGTACCGGTGGAAGACGTCGTCCATGGCCTCCCACTCGGTCTCGGTCGGCAGCCGCCCCATGAGCCGCTCGTAGAACTTCGGCACCGGGACGCAGTACAGCTCCCGGTACTTCTGCAGCGTCAGCGGCTCCAGGCCCAGCTCGGCGAAAGCCGCGTTCGTCGCTCCGATGATCGCGTCGATGTCGTGGAACAGCGTCCCGTTCCAGTCCCAGACGATGTGCGCGCCCGTCTTCATCCCCATGCCAGAAAACGTACCCGCCGCCACTGACAATCAAGAGAACGGCGCCTCAACGCGCCCCCGCGACGGGTTGTCCCCGCGCCGCCCGGCGCCGGAGTCGGCCCCCGTGGCACCCCGGCGGAGGATTCAGTTCCCGTGGCACCCCGACGGAGGATTCAGTCCCCGTGGCACCCCGACGGAGGATTCAGTCCCCGTGGCACCCCGACGGAGGATTCAGTTCCCGTGGCACCCCGGCGGAGGATTCAGTCCCCGCGACGGCCCGGCGGCGGATTCAGTCTCCGCGGCCCACCAGGTTCGCGATCTCCTGCGTGGCGAACCACAGCAGCTCGTGGTCCTCCGCCCCGTCCACGACGGACTGCGCGTCGTCGTCCCCGCCGTCCGAGGCCGGCAGCGCCTCGGCCGCGGCCGTCACGTCGGCCTCCGCGTCCGAGGCGTCGACGTGCACGGACGCGGCCTTGGCCAACGGCACCGGACCTGCGAGCCGTACCTCACCCGGCTCCGCCGGGTCGTGGTCCGCGCCCGCGGCCCGGTCGGGTACGTCGACGGCGATCACGATCCGGCGCCGCGGGGCCTCGGGCTCGGCCGCCAGCAGACGCAGAGAGGCGAGCGCGGCCCGGCCGAGCGCGGCGTACTCCAGTTCCTCGATGTCGTCGGAGGCGTACCACTCGCGCAGCCCGGGCGTCACGGCGTAGGCGACGAGCGGCCCGGTGCCCAGCTCACCCGTCTTGTACGCCTCGGCGAGACCGGGGAGGGTCAGGGGCACGTAGACACGCATGGCTGGCCGCTTTCGTGGTGGTGGACGGAGGGCTCGGCACGGCTCCGGAGGGTGTTCGGCAACGGCTCCGGAGGGTCTTCAGGATACGTGCGGGGCGTCCCCTTTCGAGTCCCGCCCCGTGCGCCCGGACCCGTCCACCCCGGTCCCGGAATTCACCCGCCGTACCCGCGCACCCACGGGCCTCACCCTGTATGACACCACCCGGATAGGTGAACATCCCGGCCCCCGCGACCCGAACCACGCTTCCTTGCCGCCGCCCCCGTCGACCCCGTACAAGATCACCGACCGAAGTTACTCCCCGGTATCCACCGGACCCACGAAACGGGGCCCCATGCACAAGGTCATGACCAGAACCCGCCCGAAGACGGCCTCCCGCACATCCGGCGCCACAGCACCACCCGCGTCTGTGAGCGTCGCCCCCGGCGCTCTCGGCGGCACGACCGGCGCACCACCCGCCCTCCCCGGCACGGCCGGTTCCCGACCGCCCATGACTGCGGCACCTGGTGCAACTGGAGCACCTGAAGCGTTTGGTAGGCCAGCACTTGGTGCACCTGACGCCTCTCACGCACCTGGCGGCGCGCACCCTGGCTCCCCCGGCACTCCCGGCGTCCATGCCGCCGCCGGCTCCCCGGGCGTCCCCGGCAGCGTCGTGAGCAGCGCCTCCCGCACCTCCCGCACCTCTGTCCGGAGCGGTGACACAGCACCCCGTCGAGTCGCCGCCGCGCCCCCGCGTTCTCCCGGCGGCGGTCGCGTGCGGCCTCCGGCTGCGGGCGGGCGGCCGCCGGGCTCCGTTCGAGCCAGGGCGTCCCGTACCCGCCCGGCGGACACGCGCCCACCCACCCCCTCCACGGCCCGCACAGCGCCTCGCAGGACCACGGACTCGACCCCCGCCCCGGCCCGTACCGACACCGCCGCACCCACCCCCCGCGTCCCGGCCCAGGGCTCCCGCCCCGCCGTGATCCCCCAGCCCCTGCCCACCGACGTCTTCGCCGATCTCCTGGTGGCCGTCCTGAGCGGGCACCGCCCCGTCCACTCGATGCTCCGCCACACCCGGGGCCGCGCCTACGACGAGCTGGCCTGGCTGGCCGAACGCGGGCCCCTGCGCACCCGCGGCACCCGCCCCGTCGTCCGCGACATCGGCTGGTGCGAACCCCGGCCGGGCGCCATCGAGGCGTTCGCCCGCATCGGCGCCGGCGACCGGCTGCGCGCCATGGCGTTCCGCCTGGAACTCGGCCAGGACCTCCGCTGGCGCTGCACGGCGGTGGAACTCGGCGGCCCCCGCCCGCCCCGCCAGGAGTCCGACTGAGACCGGGCGAGACCACGCCGGTCCGGGGTCCGGCTGAGGCCGCTCGAGACAACGCCCCTTCGAGGCCCGACCGAGGCCGGTCGACACGGCGCCCGTGCGGGGGCCGAGCGAGAACTGTCCAGGCCCCGCCCATGACATGACGAAGGGCCGGACACCCCCAGGTGCCCGGCCCCTTCAGCCGCTACGCGGCAACCGTCACTTCTTGCGGCGACCCCGGCCCCGCGCCTGCTTGCGCCGCTCCGCACGCGTCAGGCCGTCGGCCTCGGACCGCACCGGCTCGCCGTCCTCGGTGAAGTCACCCTCGATGGTGCCGCCCTCACCGTCGACCGTCGGCGCGGAGAAGTGGAGGTTGCGCCGCTGCGGGACGTCGAGCCCCTTCGCGCGGATCTCCGGACGGGGACCCGCCTGCGCCGGCACCGCGTCGTGCTTCTCCAGGTCCGCCACCGGCTTGGTGTCCTCGACCGGGACCTCCTCGACCTGCTGCTCCACCTGGACCTCCAGGTTGAACAGGTAGCCGACGGACTCCTCCTTGATGCCCTCCATCATCGCGGTGAACATGTCGAAGCCCTCACGCTGGTACTCGACCAGCGGGTCCTTCTGCGCCATGGCGCGCAGGCCGATGCCCTCCTGGAGGTAGTCCATCTCGTAGAGGTGCTCGCGCCACTTGCGGTCCAGGACCGACAGCACGACCCGGCGCTCCAGCTCACGCATGATCTCGGAGCCGAGCTGCGCCTCACGCGCCTGGTACTGCTCGCGGATGTCGTCCTTGATGGAGTCACCGATGAACTCGGCGGTCAGACCGGCCCGGTCGCCGGCCGCCTCCTCCAGCTCCTCGATCGTGACGCTGCACGGGTAGAGCTGCTTGAAGGCGCCCCACAGCCGGTCGAGGTCCCAGTCCTCGGGGAAGCCCTCGGCGGTCTCGGCCTGGACGTACGCGTCGATGGTGTCGTCCATGAAGTGCTGCACCTGCTCGTGCAGGTCCTCGCCCTCCAGGACGCGACGGCGCTCGCCGTAGATGACCTCACGCTGGCGGTTGAGGACCTCGTCGTACTTGAGGACGTTCTTGCGCGTCTCGAAGTTCTGCTGCTCGACCTGCGACTGCGCGGAGGCGATCGCGCGGGTGACCATCTTGTTCTCGATCGGCACGTCGTCCGGGACGTTCGCCATGGACATCACGCGCTCGACCATCTGGGCCTTGAACAGCCGCATCAGGTCGTCACCGAGGGAGAGGTAGAAGCGGGACTCGCCCGGGTCGCCCTGACGGCCGGAACGACCGCGCAGCTGGTTGTCGATGCGCCGCGACTCGTGCCGCTCGGTGCCGAGCACGTAGAGCCCGCCGAGCTTCTCGACCTCGTCCTTCTCGTTCTTGACGGCCTTCTCCGCGCGCTGGAGCGCCTCGGGCAGGGCGTGCGCCCACTCCTCGATGTGCTCCTCGGGGTCCAGGCCGCGCTGGCGCAGCTCCGCCTCGGCGAGGTCCTCGGGGTTGCCGCCGAGCTTGATGTCCGTACCACGGCCGGCCATGTTGGTGGCCACCGTGACGGCGCCCTTGCGGCCTGCCTGGGCGACGATCGTCGCCTCCCGGTCGTGCTGCTTGGCGTTGAGCACCTCGTGCTGGATGCCGCGCTTGCTGAGCTGCTGCGAGAGGTACTCGGACTTCTCGACGGAGGTCGTACCGACGAGGATCGGCTGGCCCTTGCGGTGCTTCTCCTCGATGTCGTCGACGACCGCCTCGAACTTGGCGACCTCGGTCCGGTAGATCAGGTCCGACTGGTCCTTGCGGACCATCGGCCGGTTGGTCGGGATCGGCACCACGCCGAGCTTGTAGATCTGGTGGAACTCGGCGGCCTCGGTCATGGCCGTACCGGTCATGCCGGACAGACCCGGCTGTTCCTTGCCGTTGTGGTCGTGGCGCTTGTAGAGGCGGAAGAAGTTCTGCAGCGTGATCGTGGCGAGCGTCTGGTTCTCGTCCTTGATCGGCACCGCTTCCTTGGCCTCGATGGCCTGGTGCATGCCCTCGTTGTAACGGCGGCCGGCGAGGATACGTCCGGTGTGCTCGTCGACGATCATGACCTCGTCGTCGATGATGACGTAGTCCTTGTCCTTCTTGAAGAGCTCCTTCGCCTTGATGGCGTTGTTCAGGTAGCCCACCAGAGG
Organism: Streptomyces sp. NPDC007907; assembly: GCF_042959365.1. Classification (NCBI taxonomy): domain Bacteria; kingdom Bacillati; phylum Actinomycetota; class Actinomycetes; order Kitasatosporales; family Streptomycetaceae; genus Streptomyces; species Streptomyces sp. NPDC007907. The sequence continues at coordinate 18,330 of NZ_JBIBKR010000004.1, read as the reverse complement.
GGTGTTGACCGACTCGTAGAGGTTGTCGATGCCCAGCCAGTCCTCGACCTTGGCGACGCCGGACTCGTGGATGGCGACCGTGCGCTTCTTCTCGTCGACGTCGTAGTCGCCGGTCTCCTCGATGCCCTTGAGCGGCTGGCCGGCCTCGCCGCGCTTGAGGCGCTTCACCAGCTTGGCGAAGTCCCCGTACCACTTGGTGGCCTGGTCGGCCGGGCCGGAGATGATCAGCGGCGTACGGGCCTCGTCGATGAGGATGGAGTCGACCTCGTCGACGATGGCGAAGTTGTGGCCGCGCTGGACGAGCTCGTCCTGGGACCACGCCATGTTGTCGCGCAGGTAGTCGAAGCCGAACTCGTTGTTCGTGCCGTAGGTGATGTCGCAGGCGTACTGCTCGCGGCGCTGAGCCGGCGTCATGTTGGCGAGGATGCAGCCGACCTCGAGGCCCAGGAACCGGTGGACGCGGCCCATCATCTCGGAGTCGCGCTCGGCCAGGTAGTCGTTGACCGTGATGATGTGGACGCCCTTGCCGGACAGCGCGTTCAGGTACGCCGGCAGCGTGCCGACGAGGGTCTTGCCCTCACCGGTCTTCATCTCGGCCACGTACCCCATGTGCAGGGCCGCGCCACCCATCATCTGCACGTCGTAGTGACGCTGGCCGAGGACGCGCTTGGCGGCCTCGCGAACGGTGGCGAACGCCTCGGGCAGCAGGTCGTCCAGGGTCTCGCCGTCGGCGTAGCGCTGCTTGTACTCATCGGTGAGGGCGCGCAGCTCGGCGTCGGAGAGGTCGACGAAGTCCTCTTCGATGGAGTTGACCTGGTCCGCGATGCGGTGCAGCTTGCGCAGGATCTTGCCTTCGCCTGCACGCATGATCTTCGAGAGGACGGACACGGGGGTTGGTCTCCTTGCCGGTCGGGCCTGGGACGGTCGGTTACCACTTGACTTACTGAGCAACGGCCATCGTATGCGAGGACCCCGCCGCGCCGGGAGGGCCTGCCGCGACGGCGACCGTCCGCTGCTTCAAATCTGATTCACGTCTGCTTCAAAGGGGACAACGTGCGGCGCCCCCGGATAGTGCCGCACCCCCGTAGCGAATTGCACAAAGCGTGATCACTCCTTCACCGAACGCAAAGGGATGGCACCGTGGCCCGCCGCCGAGCAGAATCGGCCGATGGACCCCGTCACCCTCACCACGGACCGCCTGGTGCTGCGCACGGTGGGCGCGCAGGACACCGACGCGGTGTACGACGCCTGCCAGGACCCCGAGATCCAGCGCTGGACCACGATCCCCTCCCCCTACCTGCGTGAGCACGCCAGGAGCTTCACGGAACAATTCGTCCCGGACGGCTGGGCGGACGGCTCCATGTTCACCTTCGGCGTCTTCCTGCACTCCGGAGAACTCGCGGGCATGCTCAGCGTCACGATGCGCGCCCTGGGCATGGGGGAGATCGGCTTCTGGGCCGCGAAGCAGCACCGCGCCAACGGCTACGTCACCGAGGCCGCCCTCACGGCCTGCCGGTGGGCCTTCACACACGCCGCGGTCGACCGCGTCGAGTGGCGGGCGACCGTGGGCAACCGCGCGTCCCGCGCGGTGGCGGAACGAGCGGGCTTCACGATCGAGGGCACGCTGCGCTCCGCGACCAACAACAAGGGAGTCCGCCAGGACACCTGGGTGGGTTCCCTGCTCCCCTCGGACCTGGGCCTGCCGTCGACGGCCCCGTACCTGCCGGCCCGCTGACCGGCCCGGCCGCCGGCAGACCCGCAGGTCACACCGCACTGTCAGTCCCTCGCCCTACGCTGCGACCATGACCACCCCGCGCCCCATCGCAGAACTCTCCGCAGACGAGGCCCGCAGGATCGCGCTCCGCGCCCAGGGTTTCCTCGGCGCTCCCGACCGGCGCTCCGGCGTCCGCGGCATCCTCCGCCACCTGGGCGCGATACAGCTCGACACGATCAGCGTCCTGGCCCGCTCCCATGAACTCGTGCCGTACGCCCGCCTGGGCGCGGTGGGCCGCAAGACGGTGGAGGAGGCCTACTGGCGGGACACGCACGCCTTCGAGTACTGGTCCCACGCGGCGTGCATCCTGCCCATCGAGGAGTGGCCCCACTTCGCCTTCCGCCGCCGCGCCTACCGCAACCGCCCGCACTGGAGCCACGACCTGCCCGACGGCGCCTACGACCAGGTCGTCAAGCAGCTCCGCTCCGAGGGCCCCCTCACCGCCACGGAGTTGGGCGGCGCGAAGAAGACGAACGACTGGTGGGACTGGTCCGGCTCCAAGGTCGCCGTCGAACGCGCCCTCATGTACGGCGAGGTGGTCTGCGTGGAGCGCCGCGGCTGGAAGCGCGTCTACGACCTCGCCGAGCGCGCCGTCCCGCCGGAGCTGCTGCACGACGAGCTGGACGACACCGAGTGCCTGCGCCGCCTGGTGGGCCTGGCGGGTAGCTCCCTCGGGGTCGGTACGCGCGCGGACATCGCCGACTACCACCGCCTCAAGGGTGAGCAGGTCGACGCGGTGATCGCCGACTCGGGCCTGGTCCCGGTGCAGGTCGAGGGCTGGGGCAAGCCGGCCTGGGCCGACCCTGCGGCCCTGCAGACGCCGCCGCGCGGCCGCCACCGCACCACACTTTTGTCGCCCTTCGACTCCCTGATCTGGGAGCGGTCGCGCACGGAGCGGATCTTCGGCTTCACCCACCGCCTGGAGGCCTACGTCCCCAAGCAGAAGCGTGTGTACGGGTACTTCGCGATGCCGGTGCTGGCCGGCGGGCGTCTCGTCGGCCGGGTGGACCCGGCTCGTGAGGGCCGCACGCTGGTGGCCAAGCAGGTCACGCTCGACGGCCCGAAGGCGGTCCCGGCCGTCGCCCAGGCCCTGGCCGAGGCGGCGACCTGGGTGGACTGCACGGACGTCCGCGTCGAACGGGTCGACTCGCCGGACCTGCGCGAACCCCTCGCCCGGGAACTCATCCGCGTCCTCGGCTGAGACCCCGACTAGCGGATCTCCAGGATCTTCTCCCGCATCGCGTACACCACCGCTTCCATCCTGGAGTGCAGTTGCAGTTTCTCCAGGATGTTGCGGACGTGGTTCTTCACGGTGTTCTCGGAGATGAACAACTCCTTGGCGATGTCCCGGTTGTTCATTCCTGTGGCGACGAGTTTGAGGACTTCCAGTTCACGGTCGGTCAGGCGCGGCGCGGGCACCAACCGCCGTTCGTCCGTGCGCTGGATCATCGACTTGAACTCCGTGAGGAGTTTCGACGCCATGGACGGACTGATCTGGGACTGTCCGTCGGCCACCGCGCGGATGGCGGTGGCGACCTCGTCCGTGGAGATCTCCTTGAGGAGATAGCCGGTCGCGCCCGCCTTGATGGCGTCGTAGAGATCGGCTTCCTCGTCACTGATCGTCAGCATGATGATCTTGGCGCTGGGTGCCACCTCCTTGATGGAGGTGCATGCCTCGATCCCGCCCCGCTTGGGCATCCGCACGTCCATCAGGACGATGTCGGGCAGCAGGTCGGCGGCCTTCTCGACGGCCTCGGCGCCGTCGCCCGCCTCCCCGACCACCTGGATGTCCTCCTCGGCGGCGAGCACGATCTCCAGGCCACGGCGGAACAAGGCGTGGTCGTCCACCACGAGGACTCTGATCGGTTCCTTGCGTGGAGTCCCCGAGTCCGGGCCCATGCCGACGACGCCGTCGTCGGCATCCTCGTCATGCATCGGTCCGAAGCTGTCCGCCATCGTTCCTCCCCCTGAAGGCTGTGGCCTGAGGTCCTGAGCCATCGCCAACCCAGAGCAACGACCCACCGGTTGGGCCGTGGCCACCATGATTTCATGCCCGGACGGCGCCGGGGTGCCGGAGCGGGGCGCGAAGTGGTCGCACGGGGGTGCCCCTGGGGGCGCACACGCGCTCCAGGGGCACCTGTTCCGCTGTCACCCGGCACGGTCAGCCGCCGAGCGCACCGCCCGCGTCCGGGGAGTGCGTCTGTGTGACCATCGTGTCCGTGCTGAGGTGGATCACGCCGTAGTCGTAGGCGTGTCGTCGGTAGACGACACTCGGTTCCTTGGTCTCGGAGTCGACGAACAGATAGAAGTCGTGCCCGACCAGCTCCATCTCGTAGAGAGCCTGGTCGAGGGTCATGGGGGATGCCACGTGGGTCTTCTCGCGGACGACGATGGGACCGTCACCCTGCACTTCCAGCGAGCCGATCTTCTTCGTTGGTACCGCCTCGGGCTCGTCCTCGGAGGACGGCACCAGGCCGTTGCCGTTGAGCGTCGCCACACCCGGAACGTGGTCGGCGACCTCGGCGGCCGGGATCCGGCGCGCGCCACGGCGCGAGTACCGCTTGTCATGCTGCCTGCGCAGCCGGGCTTCCAACTTTTCCGCCGCCAGGTCGAGCGCCGCGTACGGATCGCTCGCCGCTGCCTCCGCCCGGATCACCGGGCCGCGGGAGCGGAGCGTGATCTCCACTCGGTCACAGCGGTCGGCCTGCCGGGGGTTGGGCTCCTTGGACACCTCGACGTCGAGGCTGATCACCTTGCCATCGAGCTTCTGGATCTTCTCCAGCTTCAGCTTCTCGGCCACGTGCTTCCGGAACCGCTCGGGCACCTCGGTCTTGCGGCCCTTGACGACGATGTCCACGCAGAACTCCGTTCCCGGATCGCTCCGCCTCGATGCGGAGCGCCTCCCTTTTGCACCAGGCTCCGGTGAGTCCCGGAACCTCGGACTCGCGGTGACTTCCACCTCCTCCCCCGAGAGCGAGATCTCCACTCCACCGTTGCGAGTGAAGAAAAAGCCCGCAGTACGGCATTCGGATTGAAGAGGTGTGGCCTGCGGCTTTCCCTCTCAACCGAACATATCTCGCCCGGCCGGATGTCGTCACCCTCTACTGCGACGTACCTCCGTTCAAGTGAAAAGGCCCTCTCGTAACCTGCAACGACACAAGATCTCAATCAGTTCCGGTTTATTTCGAAAGAGTCCGGTGAGGCCGCGACCACCGCCGCGCACACCACGTCGACGACTCCGTCGACGTCGACCGCACCCGCATTCACCTGCCGGGCGGGCCGTCGGCCCGTCCTCTCTCGCCTTGATCCGACGTTCTGTTCCTCTCTGCTTTCCCATGTCTCTCCCCCGTACACGGCCGAAGTTCCTGCATCGTTCCAAATCGGCCCCGTCGCGCCCGGGGACGGCCGCGGTGGGTGCGAGGCCGCCCGCACGGCTCGCGTAGCCTCCGCCAGGGACGCCCCCGTGGTCATCACGTCGTCGACTAGGACGACCGGCCCATCGCGGAGCAGCCGGGCCCCTCCGGGCGCCACCACCAGCGCGCCGGCGAGATTGGCCAGTCGCTGACGGGAGTTGAGCCCCGCCTGGTCGGCCACGGCCCGTCGCTGCCGCAGCACGCCGGCCACCCGGGCCGGGAGTCCCCGCCGCCGCAACTCGCCCGCCGCCGCCAGCGCGATCCGCCGCGCCGGATCATGACCCCTGGCCCGCACGGCCCGCCGCCCGGACGGCACCGGCACGAGCAGCACCGGGACCCTGCCGCCCGCGGGCCACGCCATCCCGGCCCCCGCCGACGCCGAGGCGTCCCTAAGCCCCACGCACACGGCTCCCGCCAGCGCCGCCCCGAGCGGGCCCGCGAGCGCCAGGGCGCCCCGCTCCTTGTGGGCCAGCAGCGTCGCCCGGACCTCGTCCGCATACCGCGCGGCCGCGTGCACCCTAGGCAGCCCGGGCGGCTCCGGCACAGGCCGCACCCGATGCACCGCTCCCCCGCCCAGCACCCCACGGCACCGCGCGCACAGCACCGTACGAGGCGCCCCGCAGCCCCCGCACTCACCCGGCAGCATCAGGTCACCGAGGTCCTGCCACCACCCCCGCATGACCACCACTGTGCCGCCCCGGGCCGGACCCGGCCACCCCTGTGGACAACCACCTGTGGACAACCAACCGCCCCGCCACCAGCGCGTCACCCATACGAGCGACACGTCAAGGATCACTACGAGCGACGCCGTCAAGGATCACCAGCGATCCGACCGCGAACGGAGCCCTCAAGAGCTGCCCCGGCCACGAACGGAGCTCTCGGCATCACAAGCTGCCCCCGCCACGAACGGAGCTCTCGGCATCACAAGCGGCCCCGCCCCCGATCGGCGCCCTCAGCTGTCTCAGACGGCACCCTTGCGAAGCGCATCACCACCCCCGGACACGCCAACGGCCACCCCCGACGAGACCCGACCTCGCAGGAGCGGCCGCCCGCACCGGCACACCCCCGGCCGCACCTGCCGCCGGGGCGTCCGCGCCTCACCCCGGATAGACCGGCGCCGTGCCCTCCGTCACCTTCTGCCACTGCTCGCCCGACGGCAGGCGGACGATGCCGTCCACCGAGTACGCCACCAGCGGCAGCTGGTCGTCCTCGGCGGCGGTGACCTCCTTGACTCCTGTCAGTGCCGCGGGGGCCGGCACGTCCGGTGTGGAACCGTCGACCTGGACGTACCGCATCTGCTCCACCCCGCCGTGCTCGCGCCCGACCACCACGAGCCGGCTGTCCCCGGCCCACGACATGGTGGTGACCTCCTCCAACTCCGGCGTCGCCGAGCGCAGTTCGACGACGCTGACGGTCGGCTCCGCACCCGGCTTCTCGTCCCGCTCGATCAGCCCGACGAGCAGGGTCTTCTTGCCGCCCTTCTCCACGACCAGCGCGATCCGCACCCCGTCGGCGGCGACCCGCACGGACTGGATCCGTCCGTCCAGATGCGGCATGCGCACCTGGACCGGCTCGCCCTTGCCCTCCTGGAAGAGGAGCAGCCGGGGGTCGTCGGGATCGCGGTCGGCCACCCACAGATTGTCGTCCGCGTCCCAGCTGGGCGTCGTCAGCCGGTCCTTCTCGGCCGGGCCCTGGCTGCGCAGCACCGGGTCGCCCAGCGAACCGCCCGAGACCAGCGAGCCCACGTACAGCGACTTGCCGTCGAGGCCGACGCCCGCCGCGGTGTGCTCGTCGCGCGAGACCGCCACCGACCGCAGTGCCGTTTCGCCGTCGCCGAGCGCCCCGGGCGCCGGGTCCGGCTTGGTGCCGCTGCTGCCCGCGGGGATCCGGACGAGCCGGTGCTTGCCGTCCACGAAGTACAGGTAGTCGGGGTGGCGCGCCGAGCTCCTGGTCGCCGCCGTGTCGGCTCCCGCCTGCGTGAGCGAGCACAGCTCCGCCCCGCCGGCCCGCAGCGCCACCTCGTCCACGGCCGGGCTGAGGTTGCGCAGCGTGAACAGGATCTGGGCGGCCATCTCCCGGCATCGGTTCGCGCCGATGCCGGCGGCCTTGTCGTTGAGTGGGACCGTCAGCCGGTTGCGTTCGTCCGGTGTCAGCGCGTCGGCGTCCTTCGCCAGTGCCGTACCGGTGGGGAAGCTCGACCTGACCACCGGCCCGAGCCACCGCGTGGGCCCCTTGAGCAGGGAGTTCACCATCTGCGTCATGGGCTCCACGCGCCGGCGCACGTACACGGGGTCGGCGACCGCGCCGGGCTGGGCCTTCGCACCGGCCGCCGCGGTGTTCGAAGCGAAGTAGTACTTGCTGACGGACATGTAGTTGCGCTGGAAGTCCGACTCGCCCATGACGACGCCCTGCGGCAACGCGTCGATCCGCCACTGCCGCTTGGCGTCCTGGGTCAGGTGCACGCTCCTGCCGTACGCCCCGGTCGCCGGTGCGTACGCCTGCTGGGCGTCGACGGTGGCGACCTTGGTGCCGGTCAGCATGTACGAGATCTCGCCGGTGTCCTCGCCGCCACCGCCCGCCTCGGGCTTGGCGCCCGGCCCGTCGGTCAGCACCGTCGCGGACGCCTCGGGCCGCCATGTCTTCGCGGCCTCGCCGGTCAGGTACTGGCGCGCGGTCTTGTAGTGCGGATCGTCGCTGGTGAGCGCCTCGAGGAAGCCCTGCACGATCTCCGAGGGCGGCGCGTCCTCCCCCGGCGGCACGGCGAACACCCGCACCTGGGTCTCCTGGCGTGGTGTGGACTCCACGCCGCGCAGGTCCCCGCTGTCCGGCATCGAGGCACATCCCGCCAGCACCAGCACGCCACCGGTGGCGTACGCCATCACGCGCGCGGGCCTGCGCCGGCCGCGCCCCTCGCGGTCAGCGCCCACGAGATGCCTCCCCTTGCCTGTCCACGTTCCCCGGCCCGTTCCGACGGCTGCCAGAGCCCGCGGGCCCGTCGTCCCCGTCCCGCGGCCCGTTCACCACCGGGCCCCGCCCGGTCCGACCGCCGGCACCCTCGTCACGCACGGTCCCCTCACGGCCCCCGGTCCCCTCACGGCCCCCGGCGCCCTCGACGCCCTCGACGCCCAGGGTCCCCTCACGGCCCCCGGCACGCTCGTCACGCCGAGCCTCCTCATGCCGATCGGCCGTCTCACCGGGGCCCGGCTCCTCCGCCCCGGCCGATTCGTCGGCCCGTCGCGTGCCCGAGGCGGGCCTGGGCACCACCCGCGAACCGTTGCCGGGCAACGCCGTCGGGTCCGCCGTCGGGGCGGCACGCGGCGGTATCGGGTCCCGCTTCGCCGCCTGCGGCACCGGTCCGCTCACCGGCTGCGCCGGAACGGTCGCCCGCTTCTCGCCGTCCCCGCCGCACGGCAGACCGGCGTCGTCCAGCCCCCGGTTGCGCCGGGAGTCCTTGGGCTCCAGCGGTATCGGGGACCCGCGCAGCGGCTCGTCGGCGGTCCTGGGCAGCGTCAGCCGGAACTGGGAGCCGCCGCCCGGCTCTCCCCACGCCTGCAGCCAGCCGCCGTGCAGCCGCGCGTCCTCCAGGGCGATGGACAGCCCCAGTCCCGTACCACCGGTGGTACGCGCGCGTGCCGGGTCCGCCCGCCAGAAGCGGCTGAACACCCGGGTCGCCTCGCCCGGCTTGAGCCCGACCCCGTAGTCCCGCACCGCCACGGCGACCGCGCCGCCCGCCGCGGCCAGCCTGACCACGACGTCCTTGCCCTCGCCGTGCTCGACGGCGTTGACGACGAGGTTGCGCAGCACCCGCTCCACGCGCCGGGCATCGGCCTCGGCGACGACGGGCTGCTGGTCGCCGAGGACCCGGATCCGGGTGCCCTTGCGCTCCGCGAGCGGCTCGGCCCCGCTGACCACCCGCCGCACGACGTTCCTGAGGTCTATCGGCTCCGCCTCCAGCGCCGCGGCGCCCGCGTCGAACCGGCTGATCTCCAGCAGGTCCGCGAGCAGCGACTCGAACCGGTCCAGCTGGTCGGCCAGCAGCTCCGCCGACCGCGCGGTCACCGGGTCGAAGTCCTCACGCGCCTCGTGGATGACGTCCGCGGCCATCCGTACGGTCGTCAGCGGCGTCCGCAGCTCGTGCGACACGTCGGAGACGAACCGGCGCTGCATCCGTGACAGGTCCTCCAGCTGGCTGATCTTCAACTGGAGGTTCTGCGCCATCTTGTTGAAGGCCTCACCGAGCCGTGCGATGTCGTCCTCGCCGGTGACCTTCATACGTTCCTGGAGCCGCCCGGCCGACAGCCGCTCGGCGATCCCCGCCGCCATCCGCACCGGCGTGACGACCTGCCGCACGACGAGCCACGCGATGGCGCCGAGCAGCACGACGACGAACAGCCCGGCCGTCGCCAGCGTGCCCTTGACCAGGCTCAGCGACTTCTCCTCCTGGGTGAGCGGGAAGAGGTAGTACAGCTGGTACGGGTCGCCGTTGGGGTCGTTGACCTGCTTGCCGATGACGAGGCCCGGCTGGGAGTCCTGGGTCCGGTTGTTGTAGACGATGCGTGTGTAGCTCTGCGCGGCCGTCGTGCTGCTGCCGATCCGCTCGCGCAGGTCGGCGGGCACGCTCTTACTCCAGTTCACCTCACCCGAGGCACGCGGCCCGCGCCCGCCGGTGCCGTCGGTGGCCGAGGCCGGGAGCGTGACCACGTCGAAGGCGCCCTGGCCACCGCTGGACAGGGACGAGACGAGGTCGCTCATCCACTGGATGACGTTCTGCGCGGGCCGGCCGTCCGCCGTGGCGACGTCGTCGCCCGTGCCGCTCGCCGCCTCGTCGGCCCGCTGCTTGGCCACCGCGAAACCGCCCGTGGCCTGGCTCTGCGACGCCTTCACCTTGGCGTCCAGCAGGCCGTTGCGCACCTGCCCGATGACGACGAAGCCCAGCAGCAGCACCACGCCCAGCGACATCAGCAGCGTCGTGGCGACGACCTTGAGCTGGATGTTGCGCCGCCACAGCCGCATGACCGGCAGCAGCGGCCGGCGCACCCACCGCATGAACAGGCGGATGACCGGGCTGCCCTGCACTCCGCCCTGGAGCAGCAGCCCGCTCTCCAGGAACCGCCCCCAGCGGGAGCCGGACCTCTTCCGCCCGACAGGCCGCCCCGGGCGGGCCCCGGACCGGCCGGGCGCCGAAGCGGCACTGTCGCCGGACATGTCAGCTCGGCCCTGCCTTGTATCCGACACCACGGACGGTCACCACGATCTCCGGCTTCTCCGGGTCCTTCTCGACCTTGGAGCGCAGCCGCTGCACATGGACGTTGACCAGCCGCGTGTCCGCCGCGTGCCGGTAGCCCCAGACCTGCTCCAGCAGCACCTCACGCGTGAACACCTGCCACGGCTTGCGGGCGAGCGCGACCAGCAGGTCGAACTCCAGCGGCGTCAGCGCGATCGACTGCCCGTCCCGCTTCACGGAGTGCCCCGCCACGTCGATGACCAGGTCACCGATGGCGAGCTGCTCCGGGGCGGGCTCCTCCGACCTCCTGAGCCGCGCCCGGATCCGGGCCACCAGCTCCTTCGGCTTGAACGGCTTCACGATGTAGTCGTCGGCACCCGATTCCAGGCCCACGACCACGTCGACGGTGTCGCTCTTCGCCGTCAGCATCACGATCGGCACGCCCGACTCGGCCCTGATCAGACGGCACACCTCGATGCCGTCCCGGCCGGGCAGCATCAGATCGAGCAGCACCAGATCGGGCTTGGCTTCACGGAACGCGGCCAGCGCCTTGTCACCGTCAGCCACGAACGACGGCTCGAAACCCTCACCACGCAGCACAATGCCGAGCATCTCGGCCAGTGCGGTGTCGTCGTCGACGACAAGGACTCGTCCCTTCATAAACGACATCATCCCATTCTCATAACAGTGGCGAAGGCAGTGGTGAGGTAGGTCACCGGCCAGTGACCATAGTCGCAGCAAGCGCTACTGTCTGCCCTCGCCCGCCCGTAGATGATCCACCCCCAGGGCGCCGCCCGCCCGATTCCCGCTCCCGGAACCGGGGAGAGGGTGCCCGGAGCCCGTCCACGCCCCGCACACCCTCCGTGACCCCCGCACGGCCCCGCTCAGCCCGCCGTCACCCCACGGGACCGCGCACACACCTGCGCGAGCGCCTCGGCCGTCACCGGCGACACGACGCCCTCCTCCGTGACGATCGCCGTCACCAGCTCCGGCGGAGTCACGTCGAACGCCGGGTTGTACGCCTGCGTCCCCAGCGGCGCCACCGGAATGCCCCCGCCCGCCTCCGAACCGACCACCGGCACCTGCGGCGCCGTCACCTCGGTCACCTCGTGCCCGGGCCGCTGTTCGACCTCGACGGACGCTCCGTCCGGCGTGTCCAGGTCCACCGTCGTCACCGGCGCCACCACGATGAACGGCACATGGTGGTACCGCGCCAGCACCGCCAGCGGGTAGCTCCCCACCTTGTTGGCCACCGAGCCGTCCGCCGTGATGCGGTCCGCCCCGATCAGCACCGCGTCCACCTCCCCCGCGGCGAACAACGACCCCGCCGCGTTGTCGGTGAGCAGCGTGTACGCCATCCCGCTGCGGGCCGCCTCGTACGCCGTCAGGCGAGCGCCCTGCAGCAGCGGCCGCGTCTCGTCCACCCACAACCGCCGCAGCCGCCCCGCCCGGTGCGCCGCGAGCGCCACCGCGAACGCCGTCCCCTCCCCTCCCGACACCAGCGAACCGGTGTTGCAATGGGTGAGGATCCGATGCCCGCCACTGGGCAGCAGCTCGTCGAGCAGCGCCACCCCGTGCTCGGCCATCCGGCCACTGGCCTCGGCGTCCTCCCGGTGCAGCTGCCGCGCAGCGGCCAGCGCCGCCGCGGCCGCCTGGCGGACGTCACCCCCCTTGGCGAGCGCCGTCTCATGCGCCGACTGCGCCCGGCGGACCCCCACGGCCAGGTTCACCGCGGTCGGCCGGGCACCCGCCAGCGCGGCCGCCGCCTCCTCCACGTCGAAGCCCCGCGCGGCGGCGAGCGCGACGCCGTACGCCCCCGCGATGCCGAGCAGCGGCGCCCCGCGCACCGCCAGCGAGCGGATCGCCTCCACCAGCGCCGACGCATCCGTACAGACCCGTTCGACCTCCTCGGCCGGCAGCCTCGTCTGGTCCAGCAGGACCAGAACGGGACCCTCCGGTGGCTCTTCCCAGCGGATCGCCGGGATGTCGGTCGGCCGCTTGTCATCGCCGCTGTGCGCGTACTGATCAGCCATGCCGTCAGTCTGCCCCCAATCGAGCGGACAATTGAAGGTACGCAGCCCATACCGCGGCTGGTCACTCCAAGACCACCCCATGGCACGATGGCTGCCAACCTGCCGCCGCGACCGCGGACGGGCACCGTGAAGGAGCGACGATGAACGACACTCCGGGCTGGGCCTCGCCCGGATCCGCCCCGTCCGACGGACAGAAGCCGGACCAGTCCGGCCCTGCCGAGCCCACCGACCGCCCCGCCCCCGCCCAGCCCACGGACCAGCCGGCCCAGCCCCCGCAGAGCCCGGGCCCGCAGTGGTCCAAGGAACAGCCGCCCCCGGCCCAGTGGTCCGCCCCCAGCGGCCCGACCGCCCCCGGCCAGACACCCCCGCCCCCGCCCCCCGGCCCGGGCTGGGGCCAGCAGCCCCCCGGCGGATACGGGCCTGCCGGCCACGGCGGCTACGGTGCCCCCGCAGGCCGCGGCGGCTGGGGAAGCGGCTGGGGCGGCCCCCCGCCGGCCGCCAAGCCCGGCGTCATCCCGCTCCGCCCGCTCGGCGTGGGCGAGATCCTCGACGGTGCGGTCTCCACCATGCGCACCCATTGGCGCACGGTCCTGGGCATCTCGCTGACCGTCGCCGTCCTCACCGAGGTCATCGTCGTCCTGTTCCAGGGTCTGGTCCTGGACGACGCCAGCACCGACGCCCTCAACGACCCCAGCGCCAGCGTCAGCGAGCTGAGCCGCGCCATGGGCGACGCCCTGCTCAACTCCACCGTCGTCTTCGTGATCTCCCTGGTCGGCACCGTCATCGCGACCGCCCTGCTCACCACCGTCACCAGCCGTGCCGTACTCGGCAAATCCGTGACCATCGGCGAGGCCTGGCGGGACGCCCGCCCTCAGGTCCTCAAACTGTTCGGCCTCATCTGCGTGTTGCTGCTCATCACCGTCGGTGTCGTCACCGTGGGAGCCCTGCCCGGCCTCCTCGTCACCGTCGCCGGGAGCAGCGGCGCCGGCATCGCCCTCACGGTCCTCGGCATCATCGGCGCCGGTATCGTCGCCCTGTGGCTGGCGATCCGCTTCTCCCTCGCCTCTCCCGCCCTCATGCTGGAGAAGCAGGGCATCAAGAAGGCGATGAGCCGCTCCGCGAAGCTCGTCCAGGGCACCTGGTGGCGGATCTTCGGCATCCAGCTGCTCGCCACGCTCATCGCGAACGTCGTCGCCTCGATCATCGTCATCCCCTTCACCCTCCTCGCCGCCGCCCTCAGCGGCGACGGCCTCACCGGCTGGCTCAACACCGGTGTCGGCAGCCTCGGCTGGACGTTCCTCATCGTCAGCGGCATCGGATCGGTGATCGGCTCCATGATCACGTTCCCCATCACGGCGGGCGTCACCGTGCTCCTCTACATCGACCAGCGCATCCGCCGCGAGGCCCTCGACCTCGAACTGGCCCGCGCCGCCGGCGTCCAGGGCTACGGCTCCACCGCCACCGGCGCCACCCCGGGGAGCTGATGCGGTGAGCAGGGCGGGGGAACTTCTCACCACGGCGCTGCCACGCGCCGGCATACGGACGCTGCTGAGCGCCCACGACAGCACATTCCTGTCATCGGCCCGCTCCGCGGACGAGCCGCCCCTCACCACACCGCGCGACCCCGCGCGCGAGGCGGCCCGGCGCGAACTGTCCAAGCGGATGTACCACGAGAACGACCCCAGCCTCTTCCAGCGCGCCCTCGACGCCTTCTGGGAGTGGCTCGGCAAACTCCTCAACGCCGCCTCGGACGCCACCCCCGGCGGCACACTCGGCCTGCTCGTCGTCGTCCTGGCCGTCGTCGCCGTCCTGGCCGCCCTCTGGTGGCGCCTGGGCACCCCCCGCCGCCGGCCCACCTCGTCGGCGGCCCTGTTCGACGACCGCCCCCGCAGCGCCGCCGACCACCGCGCCGCCGCCGAGGCACACGCCGCCCAGGGCCACTGGAGCCAAGCCGTCCAGGAACGCATGCGTGCCGTGGTCCGCGCCCTCGAGGAACGCGCCCTCCTCGACATCCGCCCCGGCCGCACCGCCGACGAGGCCGCAGCCGAAGCCGGCCGCGCCCTGCCCGCCCACACCGACCGACTGCGCACCGCCGCCCGCGACTTCGACGACGTCACGTACGGCGGCCGCTCGGCGACCGAAGAGTCGTACCACCGCATCGCCGAACTCGACCGCGACCTGGAACGCACCAAACCCCAACTGACCACGAGCAGCGCCGCCACGGCCCCCCACACCCGCCAGGGAGCCGCCGAATGACCACCGAGGCCACCCTCACGTCCACCTCGGCCTCGCCCACCGCCCGCCAGGTGTGGACCCGCGCGCGCGGCATCGCCCTCGCCCTCGTGGTGCTCCTCGTGGGAGCCGTCGCCATCGCCGTCATCCGCTCCGACGCCCGCCACGGCGAACTCGACCCGCGCTCCGCCGACCCGGGCGGCAGCCGCGCCATCGCCGAACTCCTCGCCGACCGGGGCGTGGACACCCGCGTGGCCACCACCCTCGACGAAGCAACCGCCGCGGCCGGCCCGGACACGACCCTTCTGGTCGCCGCCCCCGACCTGCTGACACCCGGTCAACAGACCCGGCTGCGCGCCGCGTTCGCCAAGTCGCACGGCCGCACCGTCCTGGTCGCCTCCGGCAGCGCCTCCATCGAACGGCTCGCCCCCGGCGTCACCGCCGACCCCGCCACCAGCCTCGACTCGACGCTCGCCCCCGACTGCGCCCTGCCCGCCGCCCGGCGCGCCGGCACCGCCGACACGGGCGGCGTCCGCTACAGCACCACCCACCTCGGCGCCGACACGTGCTACCCCAGCGAACGCCTGGCCACCCTGCTGCGCATCCCCGACGCGAGGGGCAACGGCGACACGATCGCCCTCGGCGCCCCCGACATCCTCCTCAACGACCGCCTCGACGAGCAGGGCAACGCCTCCCTCGCCCTCCAACTCCTCGGCTCCCGCCCCCATCTGGTCTGGTACCTCCCCTCGCTTTCGGACACGTCGGCCACCGGCGCCGACGACCAACGCAGCTTCTTCGACCTGCTCCCCTCGGGCTGGCTCTGGGGCACCCTGCAGCTCTTCATCGCCGCAGCCCTGGCCGCCCTCTGGCGTGCACGCCGACTCGGCCCCCTCGTGCCCGAAAAACTCCCCGTCGCGATCCGCGCCTCCGAAACCGCAGAAGGCCGCGCCCGCCTCTACCGCAAGACCGACGCCCGCGACCGCGCGGCCACCGCTCTTCGCTCCACGACCCGCACCCGCCTCGCCCCCCTCACCGGCGTCCCCGTTACCCAGGCGCACACGCCCGAGGCCCTGCTCCCCGCCCTGTCCGCCCACCTCCACGGCGACGGCCAGGACCTGCACGCCCTCCTCTTCGGACCACCGCCCACCGACGACGCAGCACTCATCGCACTCGCCGACCGACTCGACGCCCTCGAAAGAGAGGTACGCCGTCCATGATGGACCCGACCACTGACAACGCCGGGCCGACCGGGGACCCGGGCACCGCCCGAGACGCCCTGGAGGCCCTGCGCGCCGAGATCGCCAAGGCCGTGGTCGGCCAGGACCCCGCCGTCACCGGTCTCGTCGTCGCCCTGCTCTGCCGCGGCCACGTCCTCCTCGAAGGCGTCCCCGGCGTCGCCAAGACCCTCCTGGTCCGCGCCCTCGCCTCCGCCCTCGAACTCGACACCAAACGCGTCCAGTTCACCCC
The DNA here is from genome assembly GCF_042959365.1 of Streptomyces sp. NPDC007907. Taxonomy (NCBI): domain Bacteria; kingdom Bacillati; phylum Actinomycetota; class Actinomycetes; order Kitasatosporales; family Streptomycetaceae; genus Streptomyces; species Streptomyces sp. NPDC007907. The sequence continues at coordinate 2,187 of NZ_JBIBKR010000004.1, read as the reverse complement.
CGACCTCATGCCGAGCGACGTGACCGGCTCCCTGGTCTACGACACCCGCAGCGCCGAGTTCTCCTTCCAGCCCGGCCCCGTCTTCACCAACCTCCTCCTCGCGGACGAGATCAACCGCACGCCCCCCAAGACCCAGTCGTCCCTCCTCGAAGCGATGGAGGAACGCCAGGTCACCGTCGACGGCACCCCCCGCCCCCTCCCCGACCCGTTCCTGGTCGCAGCGACCCAGAACCCCGTCGAGTACGAGGGCACCTACCCCCTCCCGGAAGCCCAGCTGGACCGCTTCCTCCTCAAACTCACCATCCCCCTCCCCTCCCGCCAGGACGAGATCGACGTCCTCACCCGCCACGCGGAAGGCTTCAACCCACGCGACCTGCACGCCGCCGGCGTACGCCCCGTAGCGGGCCCCGCCGACCTGGAGGCAGCCCGCGCCGCAGTCGCCAAGACGACCGTCTCCCCCGAGATCACCGCCTACGTCGTCGACATCTGCCGCGCCACCCGCGAGTCGCCGTCCCTCACCCTCGGCGTCTCCCCCCGAGGCGCCACGGCCCTCCTCGCCACCGCCCGCGCCTGGGCCTGGCTGACCGGCCGCGACTACGTCATCCCCGACGACGTGAAGGCCCTCGCCCTCCCCACCCTGCGCCACCGCGTACAACTGCGCCCGGAGGCCGAGATGGAAGGCGTGACGGCCGACTCCGTCATCAACGCGATCCTCGCCCACGTCCCCGTCCCCCGCTGATGGCACTCACCGGACGCGCCGCCCTGCTCGCGGCCCTGGGCTCCCTCCCCGTCGGCATCTGGGAGCCCAGCTGGACGGGCATCCTGGCGGTCAACGCCCCCCTGGCCGTGGCCTGCGCCTGCGACTTCGCCCTGGCCGCCCCCGTACGCCGACTGGGCCTGACCCGCTCCGGCGACACCTCCGTCCGCCTCGGCGACACGGCGGACGTCACCCTCACCGTCACCAACCCGTCCCGCCGTCCCCTCCGCGCCCGGCTGCGCGACGCCTGGCCGCCCAGCAGCTGGCAGCCCGGCACGGAGACAGCGGCCTCCCGCCACCGCCTCACGGTCCCCCCGGGTGAACGCCGCCGCGTGACGACCCGCCTCCGCCCCACCCGCCGGGGCGACCGCAAGGCCGACCGCGTCACCATCCGCTCGTACGGACCCCTCGGCCTCTTCTCCCGCCAGGGCACCCACAAGGCCCCCTGGACCGTGCGTGTCCTGCCCCCCTTCACCAGCCGCAAGCACCTGCCGTCGAAACTGGCCCGCCTGCGCGAACTGGACGGCCGCACCAGCGTCCTCACCCGAGGCGAGGGCACGGAGTTCGACAGCCTGCGCGAGTACGTCCCCGGCGACGACACCCGCTCCATCGACTGGCGCGCCACAGCCCGCCAGACCACGGTCGCCGTGCGCACCTGGCGCCCCGAGCGCGACCGCCACATCCTGCTGGTCCTCGACACCGGCCGCACCTCCGCCGGCCGCGTGGGCGACGCGCCCCGCCTCGACGCCTCCATGGACGCGGCCCTCCTCCTCGCAGCCCTCGCCTCCCGCGCGGGCGACCGCGTGGATCTCCTCGCCTACGACCGGAAAATCCGGGCCCTCGTCCAGGGCCGCACGGCAGGCGACGTCCTTCCCGCTCTGGTCAACGCGATGGCCACGCTCGAGCCCGAGCTCGTCGAAACGAACGCCCGGGGCCTCACGGCCACCGCCCTGCGTACGTCTCCCCGCCGCTCACTGATCGTCCTGCTGACGACTCTGGACGCGGCCCCCATCGAAGAAGGCCTGCTTCCGGTCCTCTCTCAGCTCACGCAACGCCACACGGTTCTGTTGGCTTCGGTGGCGGACCCGCACATCGGTGACATGGCCCAAGCCCGCGGAAACGTCGACGCGGTCTACGAGGCTGCCGCGGCCGCGCAGGCCCAGTCGGAACGTCACCGCACCGCAGAGCAACTCCGCCGCCATGGCGTCACGGTCGTGGACGCCACACCGGACGATCTGGCGCCGGCATTGGCCGACGCCTACTTGGCCTTGAAGGCAGCCGGACGCCTATAGCAATCAACGAGCCCCTTGAGAGGGGGCTCTGAAAAGGTGGCCATAAACGCAGAAAACCCCGCATCCGAAGATGCGGGGTTTTCCCAAAAATTGTTCGGCGGCGTCCTACTCTCCCACAGGGTCCCCCCTGCAGTACCA
>NZ_JBIBKR010000003.1:952817-1069969 GCF_042959365.1 Streptomyces sp. NPDC007907 | reverse complement strand
AAACGCCCGGTTACATTCCGAACCCGGAAGCTAAGCCTTACAGCGCCGATGGTACTGCAGGGGGGACCCTGTGGGAGAGTAGGACGCCGCCGAACTCCTATTAGAGCTCTGGCTCTTGGGCATACAGCCCAAGAGCCAGAGCTTTTTTGCGTTGAGGTAGGGTCAGGGAGCATCGTTGGCACGTTTCCCACAGGAGGCCCCCGGGTGGAGGTTCAGGAGACTCGCGTCCAGACGGACCGTGTGCTCACCATCCCGAACATCCTCAGCATGGCGCGCCTCATCGGCGTACCCGTCTTCCTGTGGCTGATCCTGCGCCCTGAGTTCGGTGGGCCCCAGAGTGATGGCTGGGCCCTTCTGGTACTCGCTCTGAGCGGCATCAGCGACTATCTGGACGGCAAGCTCGCGCGCCGCTGGAACCAGATCAGCAGCCTCGGCCGGCTCCTCGACCCCGCTGCCGACCGGCTCTACATTCTCTCGACCCTGGTCGGCCTCACCTGGCGCGAGATTCTGCCCCTGTGGCTGACCGCCGCCCTTTTGGCGCGCGAGCTGGTTCTGCTGGTGATGGTGGGCATCCTCCGCCGGCACGGCTATCCGCCGCCCCAGGTGAACTTCCTCGGCAAGGCCGCCACGTTCAACCTCATGTACGCCTTCCCCCTGCTTCTCCTCAGTGACGGAAGCGGATGGATCTCGTCACTAGCTGCCATTTTCGGATGGGCGTTCGCCGGATGGGGTACAACGCTGTACTGGTGGGCAGGAGTCCTCTACGTGGTACAAGTCCGCCGCCTGGTTCGTGCGGACGCCCTGGCCGATTGAACTCTCGGATGGTCCTGCTGCCGTAGCGGAGCGATGGCCTGTACTGGATAAGTGCGGGACAATCCTGGCGGGGGAAGTCGGCTAGACCGTCTCTTCGAGGAGGACGCTTCCGACATGAAGGCCGTCGTGATGGCCGGAGGCGAAGGCACGCGCCTTCGCCCCATGACCTCAAGCATGCCCAAGCCGCTCCTGCCGGTCGCCAACCGGCCGATCATGGAGCATGTTCTTCGGCTGCTCAAAAGGCATGGGCTCAACGAAACAGTCGTAACTGTCCAGTTCCTGGCGTCCCTCGTCAAGAACTACTTCGGTGACGGCGAAGAGCTCGGCATGGAGCTCACCTATGCCAATGAGGAGAAGCCACTCGGTACCGCAGGGAGCGTCAAGAACGCCGAGGAAGCGCTGAAGGACGACGCCTTCCTTGTCATCTCCGGCGACGCCCTGACGGATTTCGACCTCACCGAGCTCATCAATTTCCACAAGGAGAAGGGCGCGCTCGTCACGGTCTGTCTGACGCGTGTGCCCAATCCGTTGGAATTCGGTATCACCATCGTCGACGAGGAAGGCAAGGTGGAGCGCTTCCTGGAGAAGCCCACCTGGGGCCAGGTCTTCTCCGACACGGTGAACACCGGCATCTACGTGATGGAGCCCGAGGTCTTCGACTACGTCGAGCCCGATGTGCCCGTCGACTGGTCCGGCGATGTCTTCCCGCAGCTGATGAAGGAAGGCAAGCCCATCTACGGCTACATCGCCGAGGGCTACTGGGAGGACGTCGGCACCCACGAGAGCTATGTCAAGGCGCAGGCCGATGTCCTCGAGGGCAAGGTCGACGTCGACATCGACGGGTTCGAGATCTCCTCGGGCGTATGGGTCGCCGAAGGTGCGGAGGTCCACCCCGACGCCGTACTCCGCGGACCCGTCTATATCGGTGACTACGCCAAGGTCGAAGCCGGTGCCGAAATCCGTGAGCACACCGTCGTGGGCTCCAATGTCGTCGTCAAGAGCGGCGCGTTCCTGCACAAGGCCGTCGTCCACGACAACGTCTACGTGGGGCCGCACAGCAATCTCCGCGGCTGCGTGGTCGGCAAGAACACCGACATCATGCGCGCGGCGCGGATCGAGGACGGGGCGGTCATCGGAGATGAGTGCCTGATCGGTGAAGAATCGATCGTTCAGGGCAATGTGCGGGTCTATCCGTTCAAGACGATCGAGGCCGGCGCCTTCGTCAACACCTCGGTGATCTGGGAGTCCAGAGGCCAGGCGCATCTGTTCGGGGCCCGCGGCGTGTCCGGGATCCTGAACGTCGAGATCACGCCCGAGCTCGCCGTGCGGCTCGCCGGCGCGTACGCCACGACGCTGAAGAAGGGCTCGACCGTCACCACGGCCCGTGACCACTCGCGTGGTGCCCGTGCGCTGAAGCGGGCGGTGATCTCGGCATTGCAGGCCAGTGCCATCGACGTACGCGACCTGGAGAACGTGCCGCTGCCGGTGGCCCGGCAGCAGACCGCGCGAGGCAGTGCGGGCGGCATCATGATCCGCACCACCCCAGGGGTGCCGGACTCCGTCGACATCATGTTCTTCGACGGGCAGGGCGCCGATCTGTCGCAAGGCAGCCAGCGGAAGCTGGACCGGGTGTTCGCACGGCAGGAGTACCGTCGTGCCTTCCCCGGGGAGATCGGCGATCTGCACTTCCCGGCCAGCGTCTTCGACTCGTACACCGGTTCGCTGCTGCGGAACGTCGACACGACCGGGATCGCGGACTCCGGGCTGAAGGTCGTCGTGGACGCGTCCAACGGAAGCGCCGGCCTCGTTCTGCCGAGCCTGCTCGGCAAGCTCGGGGTCGATTCGCTGACGATCAACCCCGGGCTGGACGAGTCCAGGCCTACCGAGACCGCCGACATGCGGCGGTCGGGGATGGTGCGGCTCGGGGAGATCGTGGCCTCCTCCGGGGCGGCGTTCGGCGTGCGGTTCGACCCGGTCGGTGAGCGGCTGTCGCTCGTCGACGAGAAGGGGCGGATCATCGAGGACGACCGGGCGCTGCTCGTGATGCTGGACCTCGTCGCCGCCGAGCGGCGCAGCGGCCGGGTCGCTCTGCCGGTGACCACCACCCGGATCGCCGAGCAGGTCGCGGCGTACCACGGGACGCAGGTCGAGTGGACGACGACCTCGCCCGACGACCTCACGCGCGTCGGCGGTGAGGAAGGGACGATCTTCGGCGGCGACGGCAAGGGCGGCTTCATCGTCCCCGAGTTCAGCAGCGTGTACGACGCGACCGCGGCCTTCGTACGGCTCATCGGGCTCGTGGCGCGGACGCAGCTCACGCTCAGCCAGATCGACGCGAGGATCCCGCGGGCGCACGTCCTGAAGCGGGATCTGGCGACCCCGTGGGCCGTGAAGGGGCTCGTGATGCGCCGGGTCGTCGAAGTGGCCGGAGACCGCTTCGTGGACACCACGGACGGTGTGCGGGTGGTGGAGACCGACGGCCGCTGGGTGATGGTGCTGCCCGACCCGGCCGAGGCCGTCACCCACCTGTGGGCCGAGGGGCCGGACGACGCCTCCGCGCAGGCCCTGCTGGATGAATGGTCGGCGGTCGTGGACAGCGCCGGCCGGTAAACGGGCTGCACGTGTGCGTGCCGGACAAGTGTCCCCAACGGGGCCTGTCCGGCACGCCGGTGGGCCCGTTCGGACGTAGCGCTCGCGACGTGCGACGATGTGCGGCATGCCGCAGCAACCCCCCATTCGGAGCACACCCGCGCGGCCCCGGCGCCCGGATGCGTCCATGTCGTTGCTCACCAACGTCATGGACCACAGTCTCGACGACGGCTATGCCGAGGCCGCCGAGCGCAAGAAGGCCGCGGGTGCCAGCGGCATGCCGAAGACGCTCAGGGCGAAGCTCGGGCTGGCCGCCGGACTGGTGCTCGCGGCTCTGGTCGTGACCGTCGGAGCGGCACAGGCGAGGGTCGCCGCCCCGGTCGTCGCCAAGGAGCGGGAAGAGCTGGTCGACCGCATCGGCCGGGAGACCGAGGCGGCGGACGAGCTGGAGGACTCCGTCGACGAGCTGCGCGCGGACGTGAGCGCACGGCAGCGCGAGGCGCTGAAGCACAGCGGCGGCAGCGCTTCCGATCTCGTGGGCATCCTGTCGGGCGCGGTCGCGGTGCACGGCCCCGGGGTGAAGCTCGTGGTGAACGACGCCAAGGAAGCCGCCTCCGGTGGCGACGGCGACCCGCGTGAGACCTCCGGCTTCTCCGACACCGGCCGGGTGCGTGACCGGGACATGCAGCGCGTGGTCAACGGGCTGTGGGAGTCGGGAGCCGAGGCCGTCTCGATCAACGGACAGCGGCTGACGGCGCTGTCGGCGATCAGGGCCGCGGGGGACGCCATACTGGTCGACAACAAGCCGCTGGTGCCGCCGTACACGGTGCTGGCGGTGGGGGACGGGCAGCGGCTGAGCACGCGGTTCCAGGACAGTGCGGACGGGCTGTATCTGAACGCGCTGCAGGAGAGCTACGGCGTCAGGACAGGCATCTCCGTGGAGGACGACCTCCGGCTGCCTGCCGCACCGAGTGTGACCGTACGTACAGCACAGCCGAGCACTGAGAAGAGCGAGAAGGGCACATCGTGATCGCCGTACTGGGCCTCGTCGTGGGAGTCGTGGCCGGCCTGTTGGTCCGGCCTGAGGTTCCGGCGGTGGTCGAGCCTTATCTGCCGATCGCCGTCGTGGCGGCGCTCGACGCCGTCTTCGGCGGTCTGCGGGCCATGCTCGACGGGATCTTCGACGACAAGGTTTTCGTGGTGTCGTTCCTGTCGAACGTCGTCGTGGCCGCTCTGATCGTGTTCCTGGGCGACAAGCTGGGTGTGGGTGCTCAGCTGTCCACCGGTGTGGTGGTCGTCCTCGGTATCCGGATCTTCTCCAACGCCGCGGCGATCCGCCGGCACGTGTTCCGGGCGTGAGGCCGATGAGCGATCACGACGAGAGGCCCGCCGAGGCGGCCGAGGAGCAGGGCGACCCGCGCGAGAACGGCGGCGACGGCGGGAACAGGCTGCGCAAGGTGTTGCCCCAGGAAGTGCCGCCGGCCGCGCGGACGGCAGGTGAAGCCCACGCGAAGCCGGCGCCCGCCCTGCCCACGGCAGGCGAGGCCCGGGCGAGGCCGGAGCCCGAGCCCGAGCGGGCACCGGAACCACAGCCCGATGCCGAGCCCCGGCTGACCGGTCGGCAGCGGCTGGCCCAGGGCGTATGGCCGCCGCGTGTCACCCGGGCTCAACTCATCGTCGCCGTGCTGCTCTTCGGTCTCGGATTCGGTCTGGCCGTGCAGGTGGCCTCGAACAGCGACAGTGACAGTGCCCTGCGTGGCGCACGTCAGGAAGATCTTGTTCGCATCCTCGATGAACTGGATGACCGTACTCAACGTCTTGAGGACGAGAAGCAAGGTCTCGAGAAGCAGCGCGACGAGCTGGAGAACAGCTCGGACCAGGCCGAGGAGGCCCGGAAGCAGACGGTCGAGAAGGAGAGGCAACTCGGCGTCCTGGCGGGCACGGTGGCCGCCCAGGGGCCCGGCATCACCATGACGATCGAGGACACGAAGGGGACGGTCGAGGCGGACATGCTGCTCGACGCGATCCAGGAGCTGCGCGCGGCGGGTGCCGAGGCGATCCAGGTGAACGGGGTCCGGGTCGTCGCGGGCACGTACCTCACAGATCCGGGCAAGGGCGTGGGCGTCGACGGGAACAAGATCAACGCGCCCTATCGTTTCAAGGTCATCGGCAAGCCGCAGGACCTCGAGCCGGCGCTCAACATCCCCGGAGGCGTGGTGCAGACTCTCGAGAAGGAACAGGCCACCGTCACGATCGAGCGGTCGACCGACATCCTCGTGGACGCCTTGCGAGCAGCGAAGCGGCCTGACTACGCTCGGTCGTCCTCGCGGTGAACCGGGGGTGCATGGGCGGCGTTCGGCAAGGGCATGAGGTTGCGGGGGGTCGGCGCACCGAATGGGCGGTGCGTGGTGGAAACTGTCTGGTGCAGACGGACGTTGTCAGGATGTCCGGGTCGGCCAGAGTGTTCAGTCAGGGTTCGTCCTGCCCCACGGGCGGGTCTGTTTCGGTCAAGGGGAATCGCCCGTGAAGTTGTTTGCGAAGTTGTTCGGCAAGAGCGCGCGAGAGGGCAGCGACAACGCGACCGCTCGTCATCGCGCACAGCCTGACGCGGAGGGCCAGCGGCCGCTGTTCCGGGACCAGATCGGCGGCCCGGGCAGTGACGTTTCCGGTGGTCAGGGCGCGCCGTCGGTTGACCCTGCACAGCCCGGCGGCATAGGTTTCGGGCAACCGTCAACCTCAGGTGCGGGTGGAGGGTTTTCCGACCCGTACGCGTCCAACGCCCCCGGTGGGCAGCCGCGGCAGGAGGATCCGATGTCGGCCCTGGTGTGTACGAGGTGCGGTAACCGCAACGCGGAGAACAGCCGGTTCTGCTCCAACTGCGGTGCGCCGCTGCGGGCGGGGGCGGCTCCGGAGCGTCCGTCCGAGACGACGTCCACGATCTCCATCTCCGGCCTGGAGGCCTACGACAGCGAGACCACGGGCCAGACGCAGATGCCGACGCTGTCGCCCGAGGCGCAGGCCGCGGTCGACGCGCTGCCGCTGGGCTCCGCGCTCCTGGTCGTGCGCCGCGGGCCGAACTCGGGCAGCCGCTTCCTGCTGGACGGCGACCTGACCACGGCCGGCCGGCATCCGCAGAGCGACATCTTCCTGGACGACGTGACGGTCTCCCGGCGGCACGTGGAGTTCCGCCGAGCTCAGGACGGGTCGTTCACGGTGGCCGACGTGGGCAGCCTGAACGGCACTTACGTCAACCGGGAGCGGATCGACCAGGTCGCCCTGAACAACGGCGACGAGGTGCAGATCGGCAAGTACCGGCTGGTGTTCTACGCCAGCCAGCGGGGCTACTGACCGGCTCCGTCCGGGCAGACCCAGCGAGGTCCATCCGTCAGGGAAGGTCCATGCTTCATACACCGAGCGGCGGTGCCGGGCACGGCACCGCCGCCACGGACAGTGGGCTGATGAGCATCGGCGCGGTGCTGAACGCGCTGCGCGCCGAGTTCCCCGAAGTGACCATCTCCAAGATCCGCTTCCTGGAGTCGGAAGGGCTCATCGAGCCGCAGCGGACCCCGTCGGGGTACCGCAAGTTCAGCGCCCATGACGTCGAGCGCCTCGGACACGTCCTGAGGATGCAGCGGGACCACTACCTGCCCCTGAAGGTGATCCGGGAGTACCTGGACGCCATGGAGCGCGGTGAGGCGGTGCAGCTGCCGGCCGTGGGCCGTCAGCGGGACGGCGAGCCGGCCTCCCGGCCTCCGGAGCCGTCCGAGCCGCCCACGGCGGCCAGGATCGGGCGGGACGAGCTGCTCGCCGCCGTCGGCGTGGACGGGCAGGAGCTCGAGGAGTGGGAGTCCTACGGGCTCCTCACCCCATTGGAGGACGGGGCCTACGATTCCGGGTCGGTCGCGGTGGCCCTGCTGGTCGTGGAGCTCGGGCGGTTCGGGATCGAGCCGCGGCACCTGCGGGCCCTGAAGGCCTCCGCCGACCGGGAGGCCGGGCTCGTGGACCAGGTGGTGGCGCCGCTCAGGCGGCACCGGAACCCGCAGACCCGGGCGCACGCCGAGGACCGCACCAGGGAACTGGCGGGGCTCACGGTGAAGCTGCACGCCGCACTGGTGCAGACGGCGCTCGGGGTGCGGCTCCCCTGAGGCCGCCGGGCACCGCCTAGGCCGGATCAGGCGCCCGATCCCGGCCCGACTACCCAAACATCCCGGGCACGGCCTAGGGTTGCTGTGTGAACGAGCTCGATGTCGTAGGTGTCCGGGTCGAAATGCCCTCCAACCAACCGATCGTGCTCCTGCGTGAAGTGGGAGGCGACCGTTACCTCCCCATCTGGATCGGACCGGGGGAGGCGACGGCGATCGCCTTCGCCCAGCAGGGCATGGCTCCCGCGCGGCCGCTGACACACGACCTGTTCAAGGACGTGCTGGAGGCCGTCGGCCAGGAGCTCACGGAAGTGCGCATCACGGACCTGCGTGAGGGCGTCTTCTACGCGGAGCTGGTCTTCGCCAGTGGCGTCGAGGTGAGCGCCCGCCCGTCCGACGCCATAGCGCTCGCGCTGCGCACCGGGACGCCGATCTACGGCAGTGACACGGTGCTCGACGACGCCGGCATCGCGATCCCGGACGAGCAGGAGGACGAGGTGGAGAAGTTCCGCGAGTTCCTCGACCAGATCTCCCCGGAGGACTTCGGCAGCAGCAGCCAGTGAGCTCCTGCGGAGCGGCTGCGGCCCGCCAGGTGTACGGGCGGCCCGACGGACGACGAGGTCCGTGACGGGGCCGCCCGCCGTATGTGTGAGGGGCGAAATGCCCGCATGTGCCGGGGGCTCATGAGAGCGTCACACGGCCCGTTCGGGCACATTCGGCTAGCCTTTCCCCGCGACGGGGCACGGGAAACCACTCTCAGGGTGATTATCACTCGGCGTGGCGAGTGTGGCGATCGTTGACGCACCCCTGGTGACTGCCTACCGTCGAGAAGGCAGGTCAAGGACGGAGGTCGGCGTGAGAAGCAGCGGCGACGGTACGGCTGGGGGCGGCCCCGAGCGCAGTCTCAGGGCGAGCGGTCCGTACCCTCCCCCCGGCTCCCGGCCTTTCCCGGGCGGAGCACGTCCTCAGCCCGGTGGTGCGGCCGACCACGCTCCGCAGCGACCGACAGCGGTGCCGAGCAGCGGAGAGGCGACGTCCATGGCGTCCGAGCAGATCGGCTATCGCGGCCCGACGGCCTGTGCCGCCGCCGGTATCACCTACCGGCAGCTGGACTACTGGGCCCGCACCGGGCTCGTGGAGCCGAGTGTGCGCCCCGCCTACGGGTCCGGCACGCAGCGGCTGTACAGCTTCCGGGACGTGGTCGTCCTGAAGATCGTCAAGCGGTTCCTGGACACCGGGGTGTCGCTGCAGAACATCCGCACCGCCGTCCAGCACCTCAGGGAACGCGGTTTCAGCGACCTCGAGCGCATGACGTTGATGAGTGACGGCGCGACGGTCTACGAGTGCACCTCGCCCGACGAGGTCCACGCCCTGCTGCAAGGCGGCCAGGGGGTCTTCGGGATCGCCGTCGGGGTGGTGTGGCGGGACGTCGAGAGCGCGCTGTCCCAGCTGCACGGCGAGCGGATCGACACCGGCGAGACGCTGGTCGGACCCAACCCGGCGGACGAACTGGCACGTCGGCGTAACCGGGCCGTCTAGAGCCGCCGGGGCGTGGTGAACGCACGCGGTCGCAGCAGGCGGGACGTTTTCTCACGCCGGGCGGGCCACGCTGAAGGGCGCTGCCCGACTCAAGGGCGCTCGATCTGGGTGGGGGCGCTGGCGAGCCGGGGCCGTCGCGGGTGGTCGAGCAGCGCGTTGTCAGTGGCGTAGGGCAGCATCGAAGGTGTGAGAACCGCGCCCACGATCCTGCATCTGGACATGGATGCCTTCTACGCCTCGGTGGAGCAGGCGTCCAAGCCCAGTCTGCGCGGGAAGGCGGTGGTGGTGGGCGGGCTCGGGCCGCGCGGCGTGGTGGCGACCGCGTCGTACGAGGCGCGGGTCTTCGGGGTGCATTCGGCGATGCCCATGGGGCAGGCCCGGCGGCTCGCGCCGAACGCCGCGTATCTCGTGCCGCGCTTCTCTCTCTACCGCTCGATCAGCGAGCGGGTGATGGAGCTGCTGCGGGCGCTGTCGCCGCTGGTGGAGCCGCTGAGCCTCGATGAGGCGTTCGTGGACCTGGAGGCCGGGGGCGTGGCGTGGGACGAGCGGTCGGCGAGGCTGGCGGGCGTGAAGCTGCGCGCCGACATCCGGGCCGTCACGGGGCTCACCGGGTCGGTGGGGCTCGCCGCCTCGAAGATGCTCGCCAAGATCGCCTCGGAGGAGGCCAAGCCCGACGGGCTGGTGGTCATCGAGCCGGGGACCGAGCGGGCGATGCTCGGGCCGATGCCGGTGCGGATCCTGCCGGGGGTGGGGCCGGCGACGGGCGACCATCTGAGGCGGGCCGGGATCACCACGGTCGAGGAGATCGTCGAGGCGGGCGAGGACGAACTGGTCCGGCTGCTGGGCCAAGCGCACGGGCACGGTCTCTACGCCATGGCCCTGGCGCGCGACGACCGGCCCGTGGTGGCCGAGCGCGAGGCGAAGTCGGTGTCGGTCGAGGACACCTACGACGTGGACATCCACGACCGGACGCGGGTCGGCCTGGAGGTGCAGCGGCTGGCCGAGCGGTGCGTGCGGCGGCTGCGCGGCGCCGGGCTCTCCGGGCGGACGATCGTGCTGAAGGTGCGCCGCTACGACTTCTCGACGCTCACCCGCTCCGAGACGCTGCGCGGCCCCACGGACGACCCGGCGGTGGTCCGTGAGGCGGCGGCCAGGCTGCTGGACTCCGTCGACACGACCGGCGGGGTGCGGCTGCTCGGGGTGGGGGTGAGCGGGCTCGCCGACTACACGCAGGAAGACCTGTTCGCCCAGGCGGCGGGGGAGGGGGCGGTCGCCGAGAGCCCGGTCGAGGAGCCGCCCGTGGCCCCGACCGAGGAACAGCCGTCGCTCGCCGAGCGGCGCTGGCCCGCCGGGCACGACGTGCGGCACGCCGAGTTCGGGCACGGGTGGGTGCAGGGCAGCGGCCTGGGGCGGGTCACCGTACGGTTCGAGACGCCCACCTCGGAGCCCGGGCGGGTGCGGACCTTCCGCATCGACGATCCGGATCTGGAAGCGGCGGATCCGCTGCCGCTGGTGTCAGCGGGGGAGAGAGAGCCGGCCGCGGAGGCGGGGTCTCAGGCTGATTCGTCGGTGCCCGCGAGCTTGCCGAAGTCGCGGTCCGGGAACGGGGGCGGGGCGGCGACGTCGAGACCGTAGTGGTGGTACAGCTGCAGTTCCTGCTCGGGAGAGAGGTGGCGGCCCACACCGAAGTCGGGGGCGTCCTTGATCAGGGCTCGCTCGAAGGGGACGTGCAGGGCGCCCTCGACCAGCTCGCTGGGCTCCAGGGGGACGAAGGCGTCCCTGCTGAACAGGCCGGTCCGTATGGCCGCCCACTCCGGCTCGCCTGTGGCGTCGTCGAGGTAGACCTCGTCGATGGTGCCGATCCTGGTCCCGTTGCGGTCGAACGCCTTGCGGCCGATCAGGTTGCGCGGATCGATATCGGTTCGCACGGGCCCTCCACATGGTCGCAACTCATACGTAGACACTACAAAACGGTACAAGCGGTGATGCGGCCACTCGAAGGTTCGTGCGTCGACCTCGCTGGTACGCTGGCATCGGCTGTTGACCCCGTGCGGGAGAGTCCTCCAGACACCATCGGAGGCGCCGAAGGAGCAAATCCTCCCCGGAATCTCTCAGGCTCACGTACCGCACGGACGAGGTCACTCTGGAAAGCAGGGCGGGTGTCGACGGCTTCCGCTCTCACCGACGGTGAAAGCCGGAGGCCTTCGGGCGATCCGGTGAAGCTCTCAGGTTGAGATGACAGAGGGGGAGGCCGTCCGGGTACCCGTGCCGTGGTGCCCCTCGAAGGTCGTGACGACCAGGAGGCCCCCGTAATGACCGCCCACCGCATTCCGCTCTCCGAGCTCGAAGAGGCAGTCCCCTTCGAGCAGCGCCACATCGGCCCCGACCACGAGGCCTGCGCCAAGATGCTCGCGCACGTCGGCTACGGCTCGCTGGACGAGCTGACCGCCGCCGCCGTCCCGGCCGTGATCAAGAGCGCCGAGGCACTGGATCTGCCCGGCGCCCGCAGCGAAGCCGAAGTGATCGCCGAGCTGCGCTCCCTCGCCGACCGCAACCAGGTCCTCGGCTCCATGATCGGCCTCGGCTACTACGGCACGTTCACGCCCCCGGTCATCATGCGCAACGTCATGGAGAACCCGTCCTGGTACACGGCCTACACCCCGTACCAGCCGGAGATCTCGCAGGGCCGGCTGGAGGCGCTGCTCAACTTCCAGACCGTGGTCGCCGACCTGACCGGACTGCCGACCTCGGGCGCCTCCCTGCTCGACGAGGGCACCGCGGCCGCCGAGGCCATGGCGCTGTCGCGGCGGCTGGGCAAGAACAAGAAGGGCCTGTTCCTGGTCGACGCGGACACACTGCCGCAGACCATCGCCGTGATCCAGACCCGCGCCGAGCCGACCGGCGTCGAGGTCGTCGTCGCCGACCTCAGCGAGGGCATCCCCGCCGAGATCGCCGAGCGCGAGATCAACGGCGTGCTGCTCCAGTACCCCGGTGCCTCCGGCGCCGTGCGCGACCTCAAGCCGGTCATCGACCGGGCGCACGAACTCGGGGCCCTCGTCACCGTCGCCGCCGACCTGCTCGCGCTGACGCTGCTGAAGTCGCCCGGTGAGCTCGGCGCGGACATCGCCGTCGGCACGACCCAGCGCTTCGGCGTGCCCATGGGCTTCGGCGGACCGCACGCCGGCTACATGGCGGTCCAGGACAAGATGGCGCGCAGCCTGCCCGGGCGGCTCGTCGGCGTGTCCGTCGACGCCGACGGCAACAAGGCCTACCGACTGGCCCTGCAGACGCGTGAGCAGCACATCCGCCGCGAGAAGGCCACCAGCAACATCTGCACCGCGCAGGTGCTGCTCGCCGTCATGGCCGGCATGTACGCCGTCTACCACGGCCCCGAGGGCCTCAAGGGCATCGCGCGGCGCACCCACCGGTACGCCACGGTCCTCGCCGCCGGACTCGCGGGCGGCGGTGTCGAGGTCGTGCACGGCTCCTACTTCGACACCCTGACCGTGCGCGTCGAGGGCCGGGCCGCCGAGATCGTGGCCGCCGCGCGGGACAACGGCGTCAACCTGCGTCTCGTCGACGCCGACCACGTCTCCATCGCCTGCGACGAGACCACCACGCGCGCCCAGCTGCGTGCCGTGTGGGCGGCCTTCGGCTTCGAGGGAGTCGTCGAGGCGCTCGACGCCGCGACCGAGGACGGTCTTCCCGGCGCGCTGCTGCGCACCGACGACTACCTGACCCACCCCGTCTTCCACCAGCACCGCTCCGAGACCGCCATGCTGCGCTACCTGCGCAAGCTGGCCGACCGTGACTACGCGCTCGACCGCGGCATGATCCCGCTGGGCTCCTGCACCATGAAGCTCAACGCGACCACGGAGATGGAGCCGGTCACCTGGCCCGAGTTCGGGCAGCTGCACCCCTTCGCGCCCGCCGAGCAGGCCGGCGGCTACCTCACCCTCATCCACGAGCTGGAGGACCGGCTCGCCGAGGTCACCGGCTACGACAAGGTCTCCCTCCAGCCGAACGCCGGTTCGCAGGGCGAGCTGGCCGGTCTGCTCGCCGTCCGCGGGTACCACCGGGCCAACGGCGACGAGCAGCGCACCATCTGCCTGATCCCGTCGTCCGCTCACGGCACCAACGCGGCCAGCGCGGTGATGGCGGGCATGAAGGTCGTCGTGGTGAAGACCGCCGAGGACGGCGAGATCGACGTCGAGGACCTGCGGGCGAAGATCGAGCAGCACCGCGACGAGCTCGCCGTGCTGATGATCACCTACCCGTCCACCCACGGCGTGTTCGAGGAGCACGTCGCCGACATCTGCGCGCAGGTGCACGAGGCGGGCGGGCAGGTCTACGTCGACGGGGCCAACCTGAACGCGCTCGTCGGGCTCGCCAAGCCGGGGCACTTCGGCGGCGACGTCTCGCACCTCAACCTGCACAAGACCTTCTGCATCCCGCACGGCGGCGGCGGCCCGGGCGTCGGCCCGGTGGCGGTGCGCGAGCACCTGGCGCCGTACCTGCCGAACCACCCGTTGCAGCCCGAAGCCGGTCCCGAGACGGGTGTCGGCCCCATCTCGGCGGCTCCCTGGGGCTCGGCCGGCATCCTGCCCATCTCGTGGGCGTACGTCCGGCTCATGGGCGGCGAGGGGCTGAAGCGGGCCACGCAGGTGGCCGTGCTCAGCGCCAACTACATCGCCAAGCGCCTGGAGCCGCACTACCCGGTGCTCTACACCGGCCCCGGCGGGCTCGTCGCGCACGAGTGCATCATCGACCTGCGGCCCCTGACCAAGGCCACGGGCGTGAGCGTAGACGACGTGGCCAAGCGGCTGATCGACTACGGCTTCCACGCGCCGACCATGTCGTTCCCGGTGGCCGGGACGCTCATGATCGAGCCGACCGAGTCGGAGGACTTGGCCGAGCTGGACCGGTTCTGCGAGGCGATGATCGCCATCCGCGCGGAGATCGAGAAGGTCGGCTCCGGCGAGTGGCCCGCGGAGGACAACCCGCTGCGCGGCGCCCCGCACACCGCCGGAGCGCTCGCCGGGGCGTGGGAGCACGCCTACAGCCGTGAGGAGGCCGTCTTCCCGGCCGGGGTGTCGACCGCCGACAAGTACTGGCCGCCGGTGCGCCGCATCGACCAGGCCTTCGGCGACCGGAACCTCGTCTGCTCCTGCCCGCCGCTGGACGCGTACGAGGACTGATCGGCCGACCGGTCGTAGGGAGGGGCTCCGCAGTGCGGGGCCCCTCCCGTCGTTCACCCGCGCGTCACGCGGTGGTGAGTGACACGTCGGTCGCCTTGATCAGCGCGACCACGGGGGTTCCGGGCGAGAGGGCCAGGTCCTCCGCAGCGTCCCGGGTGATCACGGCGGTCAGTTCGCCGCCCTCCACCGTGACGCGGACGGACGCCATCGCCTCGCCGGCGGTGAGGTCGGTGACCCTGCCGGGGAGCTGGTTGCGGATCGACAGGCCCTCGATGGGCGCGGTCGCGAGGGAGACCTCCGTCGACTTCATCAGGGCGCGCACGGCGGTGCCCGGTGTGAGACGGAGGTCTTGCGCGGCGTCGCGTGTGATCGCCGCAGTGATGTCCTGGCCGCCGGTGAGGCGGACCCTGACCGTCGCCATGGCCTCACCCGGGGTGACGGCGCTGACGGTGCCGGGGAGCTGGTTGCGGATGCTCAGGCTCATGGGTGCACGGTAGCCGCGGCGCGCACGGGGGGCCGGTATGCGCGCGGGTACCGCCTCGTGCGAGACGGCTCTCAGACGCGGTCGATGTGGACGTTCGTCGACTTTACGCGGGCCGTCGCCTCCATCCCGACCTCCAGCCCCAGTTCCTCCACCGCCTCACGGGTGAGCAGCGAGACGAGCCGGTGCGGTCCGGCCTGGATCTCCACCTGCGCGGCGACGTCGCCGAGTTTGATCGCGGTGACGATGCCGGGGAAGGCGTTGCGGGCCGAGGTGTACGGGGCGTCCTCCTCGGCGGTGCCGGACCGGGCGAGTTCGACGGAGAAGGCGGCCAGGTCCCGCCCGTCGATGAGCCGGCGCCCGGTCTCGTCGCGGTGGGTCGTGATGCGACCCGCGTCGGCCCAGCGTCGGGCGGTGTCCGGGCTGACGCCGAGCAGCCGTGCTGCCTGGCCGATCGTGTAGGACTGCATGCCGGTCACGATAGGGGGTGCGGGACGCGCCTCACCCCACGTGCACCCTCGGCCGCCGCATGCGGTCCGGTTCCGCCTCGCGCAGGACCTCGCGGGTGACCGGGGCGACCTCGCCCTGCCCGAACAGGAAGAAGCGCAGGAAGTTGGCGAAGGGCCCGCCCTCGGTCCACTCGAAGTAGATGTGCGGGGTGCAGCCGGTGGAATCGCGGACGTGCAGCAGAAGCGCGGCCAGGGCGTTCGGGATGGAGGACGATTCCAGGGTCAGGACCCGGTAACGGCCGTGCAGCACCTCGCCGCGTACGGTCAGGCCCGCCTCGAACTCGGAGGGATCGGTCACCGTCACCTCGACGAAAACGAAATCCTCCTGGCTGGGCAGGTCGTTGTCGTGCCGGATCTGCTCGATCTTGTCGCGGTACTCGGCGATGTCGCGGCGGTCCGGCTCGTTGGCGATGAACCGCATCCGGCGGCTGGCCGTGTCCCGCACGAAACGCTCCGCCATGTCGTCCAGCGTCACGCTGGTCACGCGCAGCTCGAACGCCCGGGCCAGCCGTGACAGCAGGGAGACCAGGATGATGCCGGCGATGAAGCAGGCGCCGATCTTCACACCGTCCGGGCGTTCGATGACGTTGAGCACGGTCGTGTAGAGGAACACCGCGGAGATCAGCGCGAAGGCGATCGTCCAGTTCCGCTGCCGGGCCTTGCGGGCGGCGATGGTCACGGCGATCGCGGCCGAGCTGATGAGGACCAGGACACCCGTGGCGTAGGCCCCGCCCTGGGCGTCGACGTCGGCGTCGAAGATCCAGGTGACCAGGAAGGCGATCAGGGTGAAGACGACGACCATGGGCCGCACCGCCCGGGCCCAGTGCGGGGCCATGCCGTAGCGGGGCAGGTAGCGCGGCATCAGGTTGAGCAGGCCGGCCATCGCGGAGGCACCGGCGAACCAGAGGATGGCGATCGTCGAGATGTCGTAGACGGTGCCGAAGGTGTTGCCCAGGTAGTCGTGCGCCAGGTACGCGAGCGCTCGGCCGTTGGCCTGGCCGCCCGGCTCGAACTGCTTCTCCGGGATGAGGAGGGTGGTGATGAAGCTGGTGGTGATCAGGAAGACGCTCATGATCAGGGCGGCCGTGGTGAGCAGCTTCTTCGTGTCGCGGATGCGCCCGGCCGGGCGTTCCTCCGTGTCGTGCGGATCGCCCTTGACGTGCGGCATCACGGCGACGCCCGTCTCGAATCCGGAGAGGCCGAGGGCCAGTTTCGGGAAGACGAGCAGGGCGACGCCGATCATGACGAAGACGTTGCCGTGCTGAGCGGTGAGGGCGCTCGACCAGTCGGTGATCACGTGACCCGCCGTGATGACGTGGTAGAGACCGACGACCACCACGACCGCGTTCAGCGCGAGGTAGGCGCCGACGAGGGCGACGGCGACGCCGATCGCCTCCAGGAAGCCCTTGAGGAACACCGCGCCCAGCAGGGCCACCAGGACCAGCGTGATCAGCATCTGCTTGTCGTGCAGGACACCCGTCAGGTGCGGGTTCTCCACCAGGTGGGTGGAGGCGTCGGCGGCCGACAGGGTGATGGTGATGAGGAAGTCGGTGGCGGCGAAGCCCAGCAGGGTCAGCACGAACAACTTGCCCTGCCAGAAGGACAGTAGCCGCTCCAGCATCGCGATCGAGCCCTCACCGTGCGGGCTCTCCTCGGCCACGCGGCGGTAGACGGGCAGGGCGCCGGCCAGCGTGACGACGACCAGGACGAGGGTCGCGATCGGTGACAGCAGCCCGGCGGCGAGGGCCGCGATGCCCGGCTGGTAGCCGAGGGTCGAGAAGTAGTCGACGCCGGTCAGGCACATCACCCGCCACCAGCGCTGCCCCCGGTGCGGAGGCTCCGGGTCGGCGTGGGGCCCGGTGTGGCCGCCGCCCTTGCCCATGTCCGCCAGACCCTCCAGCATCCAGGCGCGCAGACGGCTGGGTGGTGAAGACGGTGGACGGCCCGGTGCGGGGTGGTCGGTGGTGGCCATCGACGTGCTCCAGAGGTGCGGCTCAGCGTGGTTCCGGCCATCACTGGACGGCACGATCAGCGTAAGCGGAGCGTGATGCCGTGGCCTTCGAATGAAGGGGCGGAGCGCGTCAAGCTTCCGTTAAGACTGGCGGCGCGAGCGGCCGCAGAACCGAAGACCCGAGCTGAGAGCGGGCGAGGCCGGTTCTCCCCGTGCAGTGGCGGTACGGATCCGGGGCTCGCAGACGGACACCCTGTGTGATCACCAGGGTCGCCCACGCGTAACGTTCGTTTGAGAACTCGAATGTTTCGTACTTTCTCCCTCTCTTCATCTTGGTAAGAGATTCCCCTTGTTCAAGGGGTTGCCACCGTTTGGCCGCTGTCTCTAGGGTGCGGCAGCAGCGAAGCTTTCTGGATATCTATCGAAACTTTCGAGGAGGGCATGATGGGCGACCCGGCACTGTCCCGCCGCGGCTTCCTGGCGGCCTCCGCCGCGGCCGGTCTGGCGACGACGGCACTGACCGCATGCGGCGGGGACTCGGGCGGAGGGTCGTCCGGGACGACCACGGTCGAATGGTGGAACATCTCCACCACCGAGCCGGCCAAGACCGTCTGGGCCGCTCTCGCGCGGAAGTTCGAGGCGCAGAACCCCAAGGTCAAGATAAAGATCGTCCAGCTGGAGAACGACGCCTACAAGTCGAAGATGACGGCCCTGACCGCCTCCGGGAAGCTGCCCGACATCTTCCACACCTGGGGCGGCGGCGTGCTGAAGCAGCAGGTCGACGCCGGGCTCGTCGAGAACCTCACGGACCGGACCAAACCCTGGGGAGACGCCCTGCTGCCGGTCGCCAGGGAGCCGTACCTGTTCGACGACCAGGCATACGGCGTCCCGTTCGACATCGGCATGATCGGCTTCTGGTACAACAAGGCGCTCTTCGAGAAGGCCGGCATCGCCGAGCCGCCGACCACCTGGGACGGCTTCCTCGACGCCGTACGCAGGCTGAAGACCGCCAAGGTCACGCCGCTGGCCCTGGCCGGCAAGGAGAAGTGGCCCGGCATGTACTACTGGGCCTACCTGGCGATGCGTACCGCCGGGGCCGACGCGTTGCAGAAGGCCTACGAGGACAAGGACTTCACCGGCGCCCCCTTCATGGACGCCGGTGAGCACCTGAAGGAACTCGTCGCCCTCCAGCCGTTCCAGAAGGGCTTCCTCGGCGCCGCCTACTCGTCGCCCACCGGCCAGGCCGCCGCCGTCGGCAACGGCAAGGCGGCCATGGAGCTCATGGGGCAGTGGGCGCCCACGGTCCAGGCCGACGCGGGCAAGGGACTGGGCAAGGACCTCGGCTTCTTCCCGTTCCCCGCGGTCGAGGGCGGCAAGGGGGCCATCACCGAGGTGTTCGGCGGGGGCGGCGGGCACGCACTGCGCCGGGGAGCCCCGCAGGAGGCCGTCGACTTCCTCAAGTTCTTCGCGTCCGAGGCCACCGACCTGGAACTGGTCAAGAAGACCGGGGTCCTGCCCGTGGTCCCGGCGGCCGAGAGCGCCATCGCCGACCCCAACATCAAGGCCGCGCAGGCCCAGCTGAAGGCCGCCACCGGCTTCCAGCTCTACCTCGACCAGGCGTACGCGCCCGCCGTCGGCCAGGAGGTCAACGACAGCGTGGCCGCGCTCATCGCCGGCTCCAAGTCGCCCGGGCAGGTCGCCCAGTCGATCACGAAGACCGCGAAGGAAGAGCAGTAGCCGGCGATGACCTCCACGTTCCTGCCGGACGAACGGACCGGCCCCGGCGCCGGTTCCCCGTCCCCGTCCCCGGCCGCGGACCGGCCGACGGGGCGGGCCCGGCGCCGCACCCTGCACTGGCTCACCGCGGCCGGCTTCCAACTCCCGGCCCTGGTCCTGTTCCTGGGGCTCGTGCTGCTGCCGATGCTGTTCGCCCTGTACGCCGCGTTCTTCCGCTGGGGCGGCTTCGGCATGCCCTCCGACTACATCGGCGGCGAGAACTTCACCCGGCTCTTCCAGGACGCCGTCTTCCTCGGCGACCTGTGGCGCTGCCTGGTCCTGGTGGTGCTGTCGCTGGCGGTCCAGCTGCCGTTCGCCCTCGCCATGGCCGTCCTGCTCAACCAGCGGATGCGCGGCCGGGCGGTGTACCGGATGCTGTTCTTCGCCCCGTACGTGCTGTCCGAGGCCATCACCGGCATCCTCTTCGGCATGATCTTCGCCCCGGACGACGGCTTCGCCGACCAGGTCCTCGGCCGGATCGGCCTGGACGGGCTGGGCGGGGAGTGGTTCGCGGATCCCTCCACCGTGATGGCGACCGTCTTCCTGGTCATGACCTGGAAGTACTTCGGCTTCCACATGATGCTGTACCTGGCCGGGCTCCAGGCCGTCCCCAGGGAACTGACCGAGGCGGCGCTCATCGACGGGGCGAGTGCCTGGCAGCGGTTCCGCAACGTCACGCTGCCGCTGCTCGCGCCCACCCTGCGCATCAGCGTGTTCCTCGCGGTCATCGGGTCGATCCAGCTCTTCGACCTGGTGTGGGTGACCACCGCGGGCGGCCCCGACCACCACTCCGAGACGATGGCCGTGACCATGTTCCAGTACGGCTTCAAGCGCTACCAGGTCGGCTACGCCAGCGCGATCAGCGTGGTCATGTTCGGCATCAGCCTCGTCTTCGCCCTCGCCTACCAGCGGTTCGTCCTCCGACGCGACCTGGAAGGGGCCACCACGACCATGCGGGGTGACGGAAAGTGACAACCGGTCAGAAGAACCGTGCCCCGGGCAGGACTTGGAGCCTGCACCTCGTCCTGGTCGTCGTCGGGGCGGTCATGGCCGTTCCCCTGCTGTACGCCGCGCTCTCCGGTTTCAAGTCCACCGACGAACTCTCGCGCAACCCGGTCGGACTTCCCGAGTCCTGGGTGACCTCCAACTACACCGGGATCCTCGGCTCGGGGGACTTCTGGCGGCTGATCGGCAACAGCACGCTGATCGCGATCGGCACGACCGTCCTGGTCGTCGCGGTCTCGGCCCTGTCGGCGTTTTCCTTCGCGCGGTTCGCCTTCCGCGGCCGGGAAGTGCTGTTCACGCTGTTCACCATGGGGCTGATGTTCCCGTTCGCGGTGGCCGCCCTGCCCCTGTTCCTGCTGCTGCGCTCGCTGGACCTGCTGGACAACCCGCTCGGCGTGATCCTCCCGCAGGCCGCCTTCGGACTGCCGATGACGATCATCATCCTGCGGGGCTTCTTCCGGCAGATCCCCGGGGAGCTGGAGGAGGCGGCCACGCTCGACGGGTGCAGTCCGTTCGGCTTCTTCTGGCGGGTGCTGCTGCCCATGGCCCGGCCCGCGCTCGGGACCGTCTCCGTCCTGGCCGTCGTCACCAGCTGGAACAACTTCTTCCTGCCGCTGCTGGTGTTCACCGACGCGCAGTGGTGGACGCTGCCGATCGGCGTCCAGCAATTCCAGGGGCAGTACTCCGCGGAGTACGCCAAGGTCTTCGCCTATCTGGTGCTGGCCATGCTGCCCGCCCTCGCCTTCTACTCGGTCGCCGAGCGCCAGCTGGTCGGAGGCCTCACCGCCGGGGCCACCAAGGGCTGACACGCGCCACGGAACGTACGGCTCTACCCACCCACCCTCGTGAGGAGTCGCACCATGCGCACCACCCGCCTCAGACTCGCCGGCGCCGTCGCCGCGCTCCTGGTCGCCGCCGGCATCGGCGCCGGCACGCCCGCCCAGGCGCATCACCAGCCGCCCACCCTCGCCGACCTCGCCCAGCGCCACGGCCGCTACTTCGGCAGCGCCACCGACAATCCCGAGCTCGTGGACGGGCCGTACACGGCCCTGCTCGGCAGCGAGTTCGACCAGATCACACCCGGCAACGGCATGAAGTGGTACGCGACCGAGCCGCAGCAGGGGGTGTTCGACTTCTCCGCGGGCGACGAGATCGTGAACCTCGCCCGGGCCGACCGGCAGAAGGTGCGCGGCCACACCCTGGTCTGGCACAGCCAGCTGCCCGAGTGGATCACGAGCAGGGAGTGGACGGCTCCTGAGCTGAGGGCCGCGCTGAAGAAGCACATCCAGACCGAGGTACGGCACTACCGGGGCAAGGTGTTCGCCTGGGACGTCGTCAACGAGGCGTTCAACGAGGACGGTACCTACCGGGAGTCGGTCTTCTACAAGACGCTGGGGCCCGGCTACATCGCCGACGCCCTGCGCTGGGCACACCAGGCCGATCCGCGCGTCAGGCTCTACCTCAACGACTACAACATCGAGGGCATCGGCCCGAAGAGCGACGCCTACCTCCGGCTGGCCAAGGAGCTCAAGGCGGCGGGTGTCCCGCTGCACGGCATCGGCCTCCAGGCCCATCTGGCCCTGCAGTACGGCTATCCCACCACCCTGGAGGACAACCTCCGCCGCTTCTCCCGGCTCGGACTGGACACCGCCCTCACCGAGGTCGACATACGGATGCAGCTGCCCGCGACCGAGGAGAAGCTGAACCGGCAGGCGGAGTGGTACGCCGACGTGACCGAGGCGTGCCTGGCGGTCCGCCGGTGCGTGGGCATCACCCTCTGGGACTACACCGACAAGTACTCGTGGATCCCGGCGTTCTTCCCGGGTGAGGGCGCGGCCCTGCCCTGGGACGAGGACCTGCGTCCGAAGCCCGCGTACGGCGCGCTGCGCGAGGCGCTCGGGGGGCGGTAGCGGGGCGGGCGGCGCCCCGCCGGACAGGGGGTGGCGGGGCGCCGGTCCTCAGGCCGGAGGCGCGGTGCTCGCCCGGACCACGAGGTCGGTGCCCAGCTCGACGCGCGGCGCGTCCGGCTGCTCGCCGCGGGCCAGGCCGAGCACCGTCCGCACGGCCAGTCCGCCCATGTCCGCCAGGGGCTGGCGGACCGTCGTCAGGGGCGGTGCCGACCAGCGGACCTCGGGCAGGTCGTCGAAGCCGACCACGCTCATGTCCTGTGGCACCCGAAGAGCGCGGCGGCGCAGCGCCTCGATCGCGCCGAGGGCCATCCGGTCGCTCGCCGCGAACAGCGCGGTGGGCGGCTCGGGCAGGTCGAGCAGGGTGTTGCAGGCGCTGAAACCGGACGCGGGGCGGAAGTCGCCGGGGACGACGAGGGAGGCGTCCAGCGGGATGCCGGCACCTTCCAGGGCCGCGCGGTATCCGTCCAGGCGGGCCCGGGAGCAGAGCAGGCGTGGGGGTCCGGCGATCAGGCCGATGCGGCGGTGGCCGAGGGACAGCAGGTGTGCGGTGGCCGTCACGCCCCCCGACCAGTTGGCGGCGCCGATCGTGGGGGCGTCGAGGGCGGGGGAGCCCGCCGGGTCGACGATCACCAGGGGCACACCGAGGATGCGCATTTCCTCGTGGAGCGTCGGGTCCAGGGCGGACGTCACGAGGATGACGCCGTCGGAGGCGCGGGACCTGAGGTTGCGCATCCACTCGCGGGCGTCGCCGGAACGCCCGTGGATGGCCGACACGACCGTGCCGGCCCCGGCGGCGTGCGCGGCCTCCTCGACCCCGCGGACGATCTCCACGGCCCAGGGACTGCCGAGGTCGTTGAAGACCAGGTCGAGCAGGGCGGCGCGGGTGCCCGGGGCGGCGGGACGCCTGCGGTAGCCGTGCAGGCGCAGCAGGTCCTCGACTCGGGCCCGGGTCCGCGGTGACACGTCGGACCGGCCGTTGACGACCCGGGACACGGTCGGTACGGACACGCCGGCCTGCCGGGCGATCTCCGAGATCGTGACCCTGCCCCCGGTGCCGGCCCCCTCTGCTCCCACAGCCCCACCTCCGTCGACGGTGACCGCGAAACTTCCAGGAGTCTTCCGGAAAACGGGCATCCGTGGGAAGGCGTGCGGGCTGCGAGCGGAGCATCGCCGGGGGGTGAGGTGCCGGGCACGGAGGAGACATCGAGGGGGTGGCGTTCGGGGCACGAACGGGACGTCGCGAGTGGTGACGTTCAGTGACGGCCGTCGGATATGCGTCGGGGCCGGTTCGCAGGGTGTCCCGCGGCCGGCCCCTCATGTTCTCCGGCGGGGCGGCGCCCCGCCGAGCGGCCTCAGGCGGCCGTCATCACCTGGCCTGCCAGCGGGCGGTGCGGGGCGATGGCCCGGCCGTCCGGAAGCAGTTCGCCGGTGTCCTCGAAGAGCACCACGCCGTTGCACAGCAGGCTCCATCCCTGCTCCGGGTGGTGCGCCACGAGACGGGCGGATTCCCGGTCTGCGGAGTCTGCTGAGGGGCACTGGGGCTGGTGCTGGCACATGGGTGGGATCTTTCGCTGTGTCGAGACGGACGATGAGACTGCGTTGTTCGAGTGGGTTGTCGTGTCTGTTCCGCGGCTAGAAGTGTCGTTCACGGCCGCCCCCCGTTGTGATAAATCGTCGGAACCCAGTGTTGCCCCACGGGCGTCAATCCGCAGGGATTTCGCGGCACCGCTTCTCACAGGTTCATGACGCGTCACCCGCGCGGACGGTTCATCCCAACTGGGCTGTCCCTTCGGGTGGTTCGCAGTGGCCGGATAGGGCTAGTCCGCTCGGGTCGACGGCAATTCCGGCTCGTAGGAGCCATTGGACGCTCGTACGAGCGATCGGATGAGCGATAAAGCGATCGTGCGAGCGGTCGGCGGGTGATCGGGCGCATATGCGCGACCCCGCCGCCGGAATTCGGCGACGGGGTCCGCGGAGGTGTGCGGTGCGTCAGGCGGGAGACCCGAGCAGTCTGATGGGGGCCGCGCGGTGGGTCAGGACCGGAAGGAGTTCGGCGACGCGGTGCGGACGGTGCGCCGCGATGCCGGGGGGTGCCGGCGCCAGTGGGACGAGCAGATCGGTGGCGGCGGGGTGGCCCTCGGAGCCGTCCGCGGCGCAGTCCTCGTGCAGCCAGAGCGTCAGCATGTACAGGCCGGGCACCGACAGCAGACGGGGCTGGTACGGCTGCGGCATCGCCTCGGCCTGGCGCAGGGCGCGTTCGGTGGAGGTGATGTACGGGCCTTCGAAGAAGTGGGAGAAGGCCCAGCCGTCGGGAGTGAGCATGGTGTCCGCCGCGGCCACGGCGTGGTCGCCGCAGCGGATCAGGAAGCGCCACCCGGCCAGCCGGGTCGCGGACACGCCCTCCGCCGTCACGTGGTCGAGGACGTGGACGGGCAGCGGGAGCTCGGGTGTGGCGGGTCCCTGGGTGCCGAGCAGGGAGGGAGTTCGGGCCTCGCGGACCGCGGTGGGAGAGGAGAGTGCGGTGAGGACGGAACGGAGTGCGGGCGCGGGAGCCGGAGGGACATGCAGCGGCATGGTGGGTCGCCTCTCATTCAAAGGCACGGTGGCGCGAGGGCGGGGGCGGACGGCGCTGTCAGCTCACGAGGGTCAGAGAGGCAGGGGCCGGGTCAGGGAAACGCGAGGGGGGGGGTGGGGTCCGCGTCGCCACGACGGCAGGACCCGTCGACCGTGGGCGCCAACCTTCTGCCTTGCTCGCGGAGTTTATACGACATGGGTTCAGACTGTGTTTCGCCTAGCCGTTTCCGGTGAGTAGAACAAGGGTACATTCGGTCGGCGATACGTGAGAATTATCCCGATTCCAGGCCGGGGTGCACGACGGTGACCTCGGTGAATGCCCGCGAACCGGTCGGCCCATTCTCGTCGGCGTTTTTCACGAGTTCCCCGGGCCCGAAACCTGTCCTGTGCGTCATGCCGAGTGAATGTGCCACCGGTCACATGTGACCAGCGTAGCGGCCGCCGGGTCCGCCCGGGACGTTATCGATCGCTTTCGCTGGGCATCCTCCACCTGACCGGGACCCAGACAGCCGGATCCCGGCCCGCATCACCGAGAAGGGACGCTTCGATGGGGGAGAAGGTCGTGGCAGGCCGGTTCGACCTGTCCGATCGCCAGCGCTACCGCGACAAGCTGCGCCAGTGTCTGACGGGCTTGGAGCGACTCCTGGCGGAGAAGCGGTTCGACCGGCCCAAGAACCTCATGGGCCTGGAGATCGAATTGAATCTCGCCGGTGCCGACGGCATGCCGAAAATGTTGAACGGGCAAGTCCTCGAGCGCATCGCGAGCCGCGATTTCCAAACAGAGCTCGCCATGTTCAACCTGGAAGTCAACATCCCTCCCCACCGCCTGGGGGGCCGGGTATTCGACCGGCTCGCAGAGGAACTCCGTACGTCGCTGGCATATGCCGACCGAAAAGCGGGTGAGGTCGACGCCGGCATTGTGATGATCGGTATTCTGCCGACTCTCGACCGTGACGACCTGGTGTCGTCGAACCTCTCCGACGTCGACCGCTACACCCTCCTCAACGATCAGATCGTGGCCGCCCGCGGCGAGGAGTTCACCCTCGACATCGACGGCGTGGAGCACCTGAGCTGCACCTCGAAGTCCATCGCTCCCGAGGCCGCCTGCACCTCCGTGCAACTGCACCTCCAGGTCACCCCGGCCCGCTTCGCCGACGTGTGGAACGCGGCCCAGGCGGTCGCCGCCGCGCAGATCGCCGTCGGTGCCAATTCGCCCTTCCTCTTCGGGCGCGAGCTGTGGCGCGAGTCGCGGCCCCCGCTGTTCCAGCAGTCCACCGACACCCGCCCGCCCGAGCTCCAGGCCCAGGGCGTCCGGCCGCGCACCTGGTTCGGGGAGCGCTGGATCACCTCGGCGTACGACCTCTTCGAGGAGAACCTGCGCTACTACCCGGCCCTGCTGCCGATCTGCGACGACGAGGACCCGCTGAAGGTCCTCGACCAGGGCGGCACGCCCTCCCTCGCCGAACTCGTCCTGCACAACGGCACGATCTACCGCTGGAACCGCCCCGTGTACGGCATCGCCGACGGCGTCCCGCACCTGCGCGTGGAGAACCGCGTCCTGCCGGCCGGCCCCACGGTCCTCGACGTCGTCGCCAACGCCGCCTTCTTCTACGGCGTCGTCCGGGCGCTCGCCGAGGAGTCCCGGCCGGTGTGGTCCCGGCTGTCCTTCGAGTCGGCCGCCGCCAACTTCGACGCCGCGTGCAAGGACGGCATCGACGCCCGCTTCACCTGGCCCCGGCGCGGCCGGTACAGCGGCACCGCCGAGGTCGACGCGGTGAGCCTCATCCGCGACGAACTGCTGCCGCTCGCCGAGGCCGGACTGGACGCCTGGGGCGTCGAACCCGCCGACCGTGACCTGTACCTCGGCGTGATCGAGGAACGCTGCCGGCGCCGCGTGAACGGGGCGAGCTGGCAGGTCGCCACCTTCCGCAAGGCACTGGACGCGGGCCTCTCCCGGGAGGACGCGCTGGCCGCCACGACCCGGCGTTACCGCGAGCTGATGCACAAGGGGGAGCCGGTGCACAGCTGGCCGGTGGGACTGCCCGAGCCGGTGTCGCTGGGCTGACACCGCCGCCGGAGTGCCATCGCGCTGCCGCCATACTGATCCGACAGGTCGGTGAAGTGGAGGCGGGTGTGCAGGCGGAGGCGAGCCCGGTGGGCGGTTCCATTCCCCAGCAGGGACTCTCACGGCGGATGCTCCGCACGGAGACGCTGCTGGTCCTCGCGCTGTCACTGGGCGCGAGCGCCCTGTCCGCGCTGATCAGCTTCATCGGATCGGTCACCAGGCCGGGCGGGCTCAAGGACCAGGCGGCCACGATGAACGCCTCGGCCGCGCCCGGTCGGCCCTGGCTCGACCTCGCCTGGCAGCTCTTCGGGATCACCACGGCGCTGGTTCCCGTCGCCCTCGTGGCGCACTTCCTGCTCCGAGAGGGCACGAGCCTGCGCACGATCGGTTTCGACCGCACCCGGCCCTGGCCCGACCTCGGCCGCGGTGCCGCGATCGCCGCGGTCATCGGCAGCACCGGCATCGCCTTCTACCTGGCGGCCCGCGGCCTCGGCTTCAACCTCACCGTGGTGCCCGAGGCGCTGCCCGCGGTGTGGTGGAAGTACCCGGTGCTGATCCTCTCGGCGATCCAGAACGCCGTACTGGAGGAAGTGATCGTCGTCGGCTACCTGCTGCGCCGCATGGGCCAGCTGGGGTGGACACCGACGGCGGCGCTGACCGGCAGTGCCGTGCTGCGCGGGTCGTACCACCTGTACCAGGGCATCGGCGGCTTCGTCGGGAACATGGTCATGGGCGTCGTCTTCGTCTACCTCTACCGCCGCTGGGGGCGCGTCGGCCCGCTCGTGGTGGCCCACTCGCTGCTCGACATCGGCGCGTTCGTCGGGTACGCGCTGCTGGCGGGCAAGGTGGGCTGGCTGCCGACGGCGTGAGGCGGTGAGCGCAGGGGGCGTACGACACCTTCGTACGCCCCCTTTTTCTTCTCGTCTCTGATGAGCACTCGTCCCTGGTGAGCACTCGTCTCAGGTCAGCAGGTCGCCCTCGATGACGGTGACAGCCGTGCCGGTCAGCAGCGTGCGGTCGCCCCGCAGTTCGGTGCGGACACGGCCGGAGCGGCGTGAGGCCTGGAGGCCGGTGAGGCCGGGGCGGCCCAGGCGCTCGGACCAGAACGGGGCGAGCGCGGTGTGGGCGCTGCCGGTCACCGGGTCCTCGTCGATGCCCACGTTCGGGAAGAAGCAGCGCGAGACGAAGTCGTAGCCCCGTGCGGGGTCCTCGGCGCGGGCCGTGGCGATGACGCCGCGCTCGGAGTGGGCGGCGAGGGCCTTCAGGTCGGGAGTGAGGCCGTGCACGGTCTTCTCGTCGGCGACCTCGACGAGCAGGTCGCCGACGTTCGGGCCGGTGTCGAGGACCGTGAGCAGCTGCGTGCCCAGCGCCTCGGCGAGGCCCGCGGGCGGGTCGATCCGGGTGAGCGGGGCCGTCGGGAAGTCCATCGTGACCGAGCCGTCCGCGGCGGGTGTGGTGACGAGGACGCCGCTGCGGGTGGCGAACCGCACCGGCCCGGTGTGGGTGCCGGTCGTGTGCAGGACGTGGGCGGTGGCGAGAGTGGCATGGCCGCACATCGCGACCTCGGCGGCGGGAGTGAACCAGCGCAGCGCCCAGTCCGCCTCTGCGCCCTCGGGCAGCGGGTGGGCGAAGGCCGTCTCGGCGTGGTTGACCTCCAGGGCCACGTTCTGCAGCCAGGTGTCGTCCGGGAAGGCGTCCGCGCCGGGCAGGAGCAGGACCCCGGCCGGGTTTCCGGAGAAGGGGCGATCGGTGAAGGCGTCGACGATTCGGATCCGCATGCCCTGACGCTAGGGCGCCCACGAAGCAGCAGGCCAAGGCCAATTCGCATCCGCTGGCCCGGTTCCGCCCGCCGGGAATCCCGGAGAGCTTCTTGCCAGGCGAGCGTTACCGATATATCGTTGAAGCATCGCGACAGATCAACGATGGAATGGAGAGTGGTTGCGATGCGTACCCACGGATATGAGCGTGGACATGGACACGGCGGCCCGCACCGCGGTCGGGGCGGTTTCGAAGGGCTGCGTGCGGCCTTCGGTCCTTTCGGGCCGGGTGGCCCGGGTGGCCCCGGCTGGGGCGGACCCGGCGGTCCGGGTTTCAGCCCGGGCCCCTGGGGCGGACGAGGGCGCGGGGGGCCAAGGGGAAGGGCACGGCGCGGCGACGTGCGGGCCTCGATCCTGGCTCTGCTCAAGGACCGGCCGATGCACGGCTACGAGATGATCCAGGAGATCGCCGAGCGCAGCGGCGGGGCGTGGAAGCCCAGTCCCGGCTCGGTGTACCCCACCCTGCAGTTGCTGGAGGACGAGGGTCTGATCATCAGTGAGTCCGAGGGCGGCAAGAAGCTGTTCTCGCTCACCGAGGCGGGCCGCGCGGCCGCCGACGAGGGGCCCGAGGCTCCCTGGGAGGAGGCCTCCCGGGGGGTCGACTGGGAAGCCCTGGGCGAGATCCGCCAGGCCGGCTTCGGACTGATGGAGGCCTTCGGGCAGGTCTGGAAGACCGGCAGCAAGGAGCAGCGGGAGAAGGCCCTCGGGGTCATCAACGAGGCTCGCAAGAAGCTGTATCTGATCCTCGCCGACGAGGACTGAACCGTCCCGGACGAAAGGGCGCCCCCGGAGTGATCCGGGGGCGCTTCGGCATGCCGGGTGTCAGGTCACCAGCCCGTTCAGCTTGCGCAGTGACTCGTGCAGGGCCGCCGTGGCCGAGTTCTTGAGCTTGCCCGCCATCAGGGACACCGTCGCGCCCGTGAACTCACCGTCGATGCGGACCGTTGTGGCGTCGCCCTCGGGGATGAGGGTGTAGCGCGTCGCGACGGTCACCGCCATCGGGCCCTTGCCGCGGATGGCGAGCAGGCGTGCCGGTTCCAGTTCCTCGACCGTCCAGGCCACTTCGGCCGGGAAATTCATGAGCCTCATGTTCTCCTGGAACGTCGCGCCCACCGCAAGGGGCTCCGGGCCGCCGGCCGGGAAGCTCGTGTGGGTCGTGCTCCACTCGCCATAGGCGGACCAGTCGGTGAGCCGCGCCCATACCTTCTCGGCCGGCGCCCCGATGCGGGCCTCCGCGCTGACTTCGGCCATGCGACCACCTCTCCGTCCGCGGGCTGGGTGTCGCGGAAGGTAGCCGTGACGGCCGCAATGTTCAATACTGACGAACCGTCAG
This sequence comes from Streptomyces sp. NPDC007907, assembly GCF_042959365.1. Classification (NCBI taxonomy): domain Bacteria; kingdom Bacillati; phylum Actinomycetota; class Actinomycetes; order Kitasatosporales; family Streptomycetaceae; genus Streptomyces; species Streptomyces sp. NPDC007907. The sequence continues at coordinate 1,040,267 of NZ_JBIBKR010000003.1, read as the reverse complement.
GAAGCGGTGAGGTTTCTCCCCCTCCTTCCGGTCTCCTCCGCAAGGAGGAGACCGGCCGGTCGGCTCCACTTTCTGTGGGACGCGAAGATGGTTCCTCCCGAGGATGTCCCGGCCGCGCGGGACTGATGGGGTAGGGGATGTGCAACCCCGCATCCCCTGGCAGTCGGCCCATGAGCACGGCATCCAGCGCGTGGACAACGATGCCAGGCTCAGTGACGAGTTGGCGTCGGTGGTCGGCGGCGCCCGCCGCCGGGCCGTCCGGGACCGGGACCGGCAGATCGACACCGCCCACCTGCTCCACTCGCTGCTGGAATCCGACCCCGAGGCGCGCGCGGTCCTCGCCGAGGGACCGCAGATCGCGCGACTGCTCGGGTATCTCGTCCAGCGCAGCATCGGATACGGCCTGCGCTGGCAGAGCGGGGTCGAGGACTCCGGGGCCGTCCCCGTGGTGACCGAGGCGACGGGGTTCTCGCCGCTCGCCGCCGCCTGTATGGAGGAGGCCTGCGAGCGTGCCGCCGTCCGCGGCGGACCGGCCCGGGGCACGGACCTGCTCGCGGCGATCGTCGCGGACCCGCAGGCGCGTGCGGTCGAGGTGCTCGAACGGGCCGGCATCGACCCGCGTCAGGTGCTCGCCCGGCTCGACGGCCCGCCGGACATCACACGGGAGTGCGGCGAAGCCACCCACTGAACTGTCCGTACGCCGCGGGGCGTAGCTCGTCCAGGCAGTGAGACAGGTGCCATAAGGGGTGACGCTCCTGTCATGGCCTGTCATCATGTGCCGGTGCGTACCTCTGACAGCAGCGTGAGCGGGCGCGGCGGGAGCGTGGGGCTCGGACTCGCCCTCCTGTCCGCAGTGGCCTTCGGTGGATCCGGTGTCGCGGCGAAGCCGCTCATCGAGGCGGGTCTGGACCCGCTGCACGTGGTGTGGCTGCGCGTGGCCGGGGCCGCCCTGGTCATGCTGCCGCTCGCCGTGCGGCACCGCGCGCTGCTGCGAAGGCGCCCCGGGCTGCTCGCCGGATTCGGGCTGCTGGCCGTCGCGGGTGTCCAGGCCTGCTACTTCGCCGCGCTCTCCCGGATCCCCGTCGGGGTCGCGCTGCTCATCGAGTACCTGGCGCCCGCGCTGGTGCTGGGCTGGGTGCGGTTCGTGCAGAAGCGGCCCGTGACGCGTGCCGCCGCCGTCGGTGTCGTGCTCGCGGTCGGCGGACTCGCCTGTGTCGTGGAGGTGTGGTCCGGCCTCGGGTTCGACGCGCTGGGGCTGCTGCTCGCGCTCGGCGCGGCCTGCTGCCAGGTCGGCTACTTCGTCCTGTCCGACCAGGGCAGCGACGCGGGGGACGAGGCGCCCGACCCGCTCGGTGTCATCGCCTACGGGCTGCTGGTCGGCGCGGCCGTGCTGACCGTCGTCGCCCGGCCCTGGACCATGGACTGGTCGGTGCTCGGGGGCACCGCAAGCATGGACGGCAGGCCCGTCGCCGCCGTCGTGCTGCTGGCGTGGATCGTCCTGGTCGCCACGGTCGTCGCCTACATCACCGGCGTCGTCTCCGTGCGCCGGCTCTCCCCACAGGTCGCGGGGGTCGTGGCCTGTCTGGAGGCGGTCATCGCCACCGTCCTGGCCTGGGTCCTGCTCGGTGAGCACCTCTCGGCGCCGCAGATGGCGGGCGGGGTGATCGTGCTCGTGGGCGCGTTCATCGCGCAGTCGTCGACGCCCTCGAAGGGGTCCGCGCAGCCGGTGGCGAGCGGCGGCCCCGAAAGGGAATTGTCCCGGCGCGGGACCAGCGCCTAAGGTGTCGATCATGCCTTCGAACGCACTCGTTCTTCCGCCTCCGGCCGCCTGAGGCGGGCCCTCCGGAAACCGCGCCCGGCGATGCGCCGCCGCGCAGGAACGGTGCTGCCCGCAGACGAAGTCCACGGGTCCCGCGTCCCGACCGATCCGGGACCTTTCCCGAACTTCCGCGCACCGTCCGCCGCTCCTCACGTGCGGCGTGTCGTGCGCGTCTGCGGAGAGAACACGTGTCGAACACCGTCTCCGGCCTGCCCACCGGGCGAGGCCTCCTCTGTCTGATCGTCGCCGGTGTCGCCTGGGGCACCGCGGGCGCGGCCGCCTCGCTGGTCTACCGGGCCAGTGACATGGGGCCCGTCGCCCTGTCCTTCTGGCGCTGCGCCGCCGGCCTCGCGCTGCTGCTCGCCGTCCGCCCGCTGCGCTCGCGCGCCCGGGGCCCCATGAGGGAGCCGCTCCGCCGCCGGGCGCTGCGGGCCGGAGTCACGGGGCTCGGACTCGCCGTCTTCCAGACGGCGTACTTCGCCGCCGTCTCCGCCACCGGCCTCGCCGTGGCCACCGTCGTCACCCTGGGCGCCGGGCCGGTCCTCATCGCGCTCGGAGCCCGGCTGACCCTGGCCGAGCGTCTGGGGCGGGGCGGCGTCGTGGCCGTCCTGGGTGCCCTTGCCGGGCTCGCCGTTCTCGCCCTCGGCGGTGGAAGCACGACTGTACGCCCCGATGGAGTGCTGCTCGCGTTGCTGTCCGCGGCCGGATACTGCGTGATGACGCTCCTCACCCGCCGGTGGGGCCGCGACGGCGAGGGCGACGCCGCAGGGACCACCGCGGGGGCCTTCGCCGTGACGAGCCTGTGCCTGTTGCCGCTCGCCCTGGCGGAAGGGCTGCTGCCGCACACCGAGGAGCCCGGCCGGCTCGTCCTGCTGCTCGTCTACGTCGCGGCCGTCCCCACGGCCCTCGCCTACGGCCTCTACTTCGCGGGCGCGGCCGTCGTACGGTCCGCCACCGTCTCGGTGATCATGCTGCTGGAACCGGTGAGCGCGGCGGTGCTCGCCGTCGTCCTGCTCGGCGAGCACCTCACGACGGCGACCCTGGCCGGGACCCTGCTGATGCTGGGCTCGGTGACGGGCCTCGCGGTGGGGGAGGCGCGGGGTGCGCGGCGCGCGGAGGAGCCGGTCACGGCCGGGTGAGGCGGGGCCTCGCTCCCCGGGCCTGCTGAAGGCGGGGCCTCGCTGCCTACGCGTGGTGTCGGCGGGGCCTTGCCCACTGTGCCTGCTCCGGGCGGGGCCTAGCCTCCTGCGTCTGTTGCCGACGGAGCCTTCGCCCACTGCGCTTGCTCCGTGCGGGGCCTCGCCCAGTGTGCCTGCCCCGGGCGGGGCCTCGCCCACTGTGCCTGCTCCGGGCGGGGCCTAGCCTCCTGCGTCTGTTGCCGACGGAGCCTTCGCCCACTGCGCTTGCTCCGTGCGGGGCCTCGCCCACTGTGCCTGCTCCGGGCGGGGCCTCGCATTCTGCGTCTGTTGCCGACGGAGCCTTCGCCCACTGTGCCTGTGGCCGGCAGGGGCCCGTCCGCTACGCCTGTGCCTGTTGTCGGCGCAGGAGGTGGTCGCGCGCCCTGGCGTCGCCCGGGCCGCCGCGCGCCGCGAGGCCCGCGGCGACCCGGTCCCGGATCTCGGCCGGCCTGTGGTTGGCGTACTTGAACTTCGCCCGTACGTCCGTCACTTCGAGGCGCAGGGCGCGGATGCCCGCGAGCATCCTGCCGTAGGGCGCCTCTCCCACCTCCGCTCGCGCGGAGCCGCCCTCCGGCTGGAAGTGGTCCACCTGGCGGTTGAGCAGCTCGGCCTTCTCCGCCGGGTGGTCCACGACGTGGGCGCGGCAGCGCAGCTGGACGGCCGCGTAGAAGCTCGTCGGGGTGCCGTGCTCGGGCGGGACGTCCGGGGCGGCCTGCCAGGGGCCGGGTACGAACACGTAGTCGTCGACCACGCTCAGCACGACGTCCGGGGCCGCCTCCAGCGCCGGCCAGAGCGGGTTCGGGCGGGCGAGGTGGGAGACGACCTCGCGGCGCCCGGCGTCGTAGACGAAGTGCAGGGGCTGGACGTGGGGCGGTTCGCCCGGCAGGCCGTTGACGGCGAGATGGCCGAAGTCGTGGTCGGCCAGCCACTGCTGCCATTCGGTGTCGTCGTGAGGCGCGTCCCAGGGGTGGATCAGCATCACAGGGCCGTGAGGTAGCCGGGCAGTTCGGTCCCGGGGGCCAGGCCCGGGTCGGGGGCCGGGGTGCCGTAGGAGCGCCGGACCGGGACGACGCCCGCCCAGTGGGGGAGGGCGAGGTCCTCCGGTTCGTCGTTCACGCCGCCGGTGCGCAGCTTCGCGGAGACCTCCTCCAGGTCCAGGCGGATCACGGCGGTGGCGGCCAGCTCCTTCTTGTTGGCCGGGCGCGAGTCCGCGGAGCGGCCGGGCACGACGTGGTCGACCAGCGCGTCCAGGGCCTGCCGCTTCTCCTCGGGGTCCGTCACGTCGCGGGCGATGCCGTGCACCACCACGGAGCGGTAGTTGATCGAGTGGTGGAAGGCCGAGCGGGCCAGGACCAGACCGTCGACGTGGGTGACGGTCAGGCAGACCGGGAGGCCGGGGTCGGCCTGGCCAGCCGCACGCAGCGGACGCGAGCCCGTCGAGCCGTGCACGTACAGCCGCTCGCCGACCCGGGCGTACAGCGTGGGCAGCACGACGGGCGCCCCGTCACGGACGAAGCCGAGGTGGCAGACGTAGGCCTCGTCGAGTATCGCGTGCACCAGGTCCTTGTCGTACGCGGCCCGGTCCGCGGAGCGGGTGGGGACCGTGCGGTCGGTCGGCGTGTAGGCGGTGTCGGGCTGCGACGGCGTCTGCGCGGTCCCCTGCATGGCGCTCTCCATTGTACTAGTGCATAATGGGCTTTGTGCTAGGAGAGTATCCGATCCAAGGGCGGCGCGCAGCGGACATTTCCGCGAGCGTCGAGCGTGCGGTGGGGGCCGGCGAGCTGCGGCCCGGTCAACTGCTGCCTCCGATGAGGGAGTTGGCCGAGCGGCTGGGGGTGAATCCCAACACGGTCGCGGCCGCGTACCGGACGCTGCGCGAGCGCGGGGTCATCGAGACGGCGGGCCGGCGCGGCAGCCGGGTGCGGCCCGCTCCGGCGACGACCGGCCGGGAGCACTTCCGGGTGGACGTCCCCGAGGGGGTGCGGGACCTCGCGCAGGGCAATCCGGATCCGGCGCTGCTGCCGAGCCTCGTGGACGCGTTCGCGGCGGCCGCCGCCGAGGGCGACCGGACGCCCGTGCTCTACGGCGACACCCCCGTCGATCCGGAGCTGGCCCGGATCGCGCGGGCCGGCTTCGACGCCGACGGGGTGCCGGACGGGCCGCTCACCGTGGTCTCCGGCGCCCTGGACGGTGTCGAACGGGTGCTGGCGGCCCACCTCAAGCCCGGTGACACCGTCGGCGTCGAGGACCCCGGCTGGGGCCGCACCCTCGATCTGGTGCCCGCGCTCGGGCTGCGGACCGTCCCCGTCGGCATCGACGACGAGGGGCCCCGCCCGGAGGATGTGCGCCGGGCGCTGGAGGCCGGGGCACGGGCCCTGATCGTCACCGACCGGGCGCAGAACCCGACCGGTGCGGCGGTGAGCGCCGCACGCGCGCGTGCCCTGCGGGCCGTGCTCCAGAAGCACCGGGAAGTGCTGCTGATCGAGGACGACCACGGGCACGGCATCGTCGACGTACCGCTGCACCCGCTGGCCGGCGCCACCCGGCACTGGGCGTTCGTGCGCTCGGCCGCCAAGGCCTACGGCCCCGACCTGCGGCTCGCCGTGCTCACCGGCGACGCCGTCACCGTCGACCGGGTGAGCGGACGGCACCGGCTCGGGCCGGGCTGGGTGAGCCGGCTGATGCAGCGGGCCCTGGTGCGGCTGTGGACCGACGGCGCGGTGGACACCGCCGCGGTGGCGGCGTCGTACGGACGGCGGCGGAACGCGCTGATCGGGGCGCTCGGGCGACGCGGCGTCGCGGCGAGCGGGCGCAGCGGCATGAGTGTGTGGGTGCCCGTGCCGGACGAGACCGGTGCCGTCGCCCGGCTGCTGCACGCTGGCTGGGCCGTGGCCCCCGGCGCGCGCTTCCGGCTGGCCGCGCCGCCCGGCATCCGGGTCACCGTGTCGCCCCTCGCCGACGGCGAGATCGAGCCCCTGGCCGATGCGATCGCCTCGGCCCTCGGACCCGCCCCCGCGCGCAGTTACGTCTGAGACAGCCGTCAGGGGCTTCGCTACGTCTGCGGCACCTTCAGGGGCTTCGGCCGTACTTGCGTGAGCGCCGCTCCCGTCAGCACGATCACCGCCCCGACCGGTGTCGACCACGTGAGGGTCTCACCGAGCAATGCGACGCCCGCGGCCGTAGCGATGACCGGGATGAAGTACGTGACCATCTGTGCGGTCGTCGGGCCGACCTCGGCGACCAGGCCGTACTGGAGGAGCACCGCGAGGCCCGTGCCCAGTGCACCCAGCGCGGCGATCGCCAGCAGCGGCACGACGGACAGGCGGGTCGGCACGGCCGTGAACAGCGGGGTGACGACGGCCAGCTGGACCGTGGCCAGCAGCAGTTGCGCGCCGGTCATCGACAGGTGCGAGTGGCCGGTGCCGGCGAGGGTGCGGCGCACGTAGATCCACCCGACCGGGTAGCTCAGGGACGCCAGCAGGGCCAGTGCCGTCCCGGTGGCGTCCAGGCCGTGGAAGCCCTGCCACGCGCCCAGCACCGTGAGCACCCCGAGGAAGCCCAGCCCGAGGCCCGCGACCCGCACCCGGGTCGGGCGGTCCTCCGACAGGGCGACCAGCGACAGCGCCATACCCCACAGCGGCGAGGTCGCGTTGCAGATGCCCGCCAGGGTGGACGGGATGGTCAGCTCGGCGTACGCGAACAGGGAGAACGGCAGGGCGTTGAGCAGGAACGCGGCGACCGTCAGGTGCCCCCAGACACGCACCCCGCGCGGCAGCCGCTCCCGTCGTACCGCCATCGCGGCGGCCAGCACCGCGGTGCCGAACACCAGCCGGCCGAGCGTCACCTGGAACGGCGCGTAGGTCTCGGTGCCCACCTTGATGAGGAGGAAGCTGAAGCCCCAGATCAACGACAGGGCGGCGAACCGGATGCGCCAGTCGAGGAGGCGGCGGGGCGGAGCGGGCGAGGCGGTGGCGGCGCAGCCGGACGGGGTGGTGACGGTGCTCATGGCAGCCACGATGCGGCACCAGAACCTCGTAGCACAAGCGAGATTTCGCACCCGGTACTGCGTAGCATTGCTTACATGTTGAACCTGGAGCGCCTGCGCACCCTCGACGCCCTCGCCCGGCACGGCTCGGTGAGCGGGGCGGCCGAGGGGCTGCACATCACGACGTCCGCCGTCTCGCAGCAGTTGTCCAAGCTGGAGCGCGAGGTCGGCCAGCGGCTCCTCGCCAAGAACGGCCGGGGCGTGCGGCTCACCGACGCGGGCCGGCTGCTCGCCGAGCACGCCGCGCGCATCCTCTCCCAGGTGGAACTCGCCCAGTCCGACCTGGAGGCGCAGCGCGGGCAGGTCGTCGGCGACCTCAGACTGGCGGCGTTCCCGACGGCCGCGCGGGGCCTCTTCCCGCACGCGCTGGCCGCACTGCGCGAGCAGCACCCCGCCCTCCGGCTGCGCTCCTGTGAGCTGGAACCGGAGCACGGCATCGCCGGGGTGGTGCGCGGCGACCTCGACCTCGCCGTGGTGCTCGACTGGTACAACAAGCCGATGGCGCTGCCCGAGGGCCTGGTCAAGGCGTCGATCCTGGACGACCCGGCCGAGGTCGCCCTGCCGGTGGACCACCGGCTCGCCGGGCGTGACGAAGTGGACCTCGGGGAGTTCGCCGACGACGAGTGGATCACCTGGGGCGACGGCGAGTTCTGCCACGAGTGGCTGATGTTCACGCTCCGCTCCAAGGGCGTCGAGCCGATCGTCGGTCACCGCGCCGCCGAGACCCACACCCAGCTCGCGCTGGTCGCCGCGGGCCTCGGCGTGTGCATCGCCCCGCTGCTCGGCCGCCACCCCGTGCCCGACGGTGTCGTGACCGTCCCCCTCCGGCAGCGGGTCCGCCGGCACGTGTACGTCGTCTGGCGTGCGGACGCGGACCGCCGCCCGTCGATCCGGGCGGCGGTGAAGGCCCTGCGGGCGGCGGCGGAGGACGTCGGCTGACGGTCCGGGCGGCGGCTACTGCCCCGACAGTTTGCGGAAGTCCCAGGAGACGATCTTCTGCGGCGTCAGACGGATCCAGGCGTGCCGGCCGTCGTGCGGCATCTCCTCCAGGCCGAAGTTCTTCCGCGCGAACAGCATCTCCGGGACGTCGAGTTCGGCTCGAAGCTCGCCCGTGCGCGGTATCTCGCCCACGAACTCGACGGTGCCCGACAGCTCGGCGCCGCGCAGCTCGTCGTACTCCTCGCCGGTGTCGACCACGATCGCCACCCGTCCATCGCGCCGCAGGTCGGTCCAGCGCTTGCTGCGCACCACCGAGTACAGCCACATCGAGGTGCCGTCCCAGGCGAACCACAGCGTGCTCACGTGCGGCGCCCCGTCGGCCGACACCGTGGCGACCCGGCAGGTGCGCTGGGTGGTCAGGAACTCGTCCAGCTCGCCCGGCGTCATCATGATCTTCCGGCCCCTGCGCTGCTGCGTGACGGTCATGCGCCCCCTCTTTCTCCCACGTCGTGCCAGAGGAGATCCTCTGACATCACGTCAGAAAAGGATGAGGGCTCTTCCGTCCGTGCGCAATGGTGGCTACGCTCGCCCGCCCGGCCGCCGGTGACAGGGGGAAAACCGTGCCCTCGTACGCAGCGCTCAGCGAACTCCTCGAACCGCGCACCACCGTGCTGCTCACCGTCGAGTGCCAGGAGGGCGTCGTCGGGGCGGACAGTGCCCTGCCCGAACTCGCCGGACAGGCACGTGCCGGCGCCCTCGCCAATGTTGCCCGGCTGGTGGCGGCCGCCCACGACGGCGGCGTCCAGGTCGTCCATGCCGTCGCCGAGCGCCGGCCCGACGGCCGCGGCGCCAATCGCAACGCCCGCCTCTTCCGCGCCGCCGCCCGCCTGCCCGTCCAGCAGCTGACCGGCACGCCCGCGGTGCGGGTGGCCGCCCCGATCGAGGTCGCGGAGGAGGACCTCGTCGTGCGGCGGCTGCACGGGCTGTCACCCCTGCACGGCACCGACGTCGATCCGCTGCTGCGCAACCTTGGCTGCCGCACGCTGATCGTCACCGGCGTCTCCGCCAACGTGGCCGTGCCCAACGCCGTGTTCGACGCCGTGAACCTCGGCTACACCGTCGTCGTCCCGGCGGACGCCATCGCGGGAGTGCCCGCCGACTACACCCCCGCGATGATCCGCCACACCCTCGCGCTGGTCGCCACGGTCGCGACCACGGACGAGGTACTGGCCTGCCTGGAGCGTGCGCGGGGCGTCAGGCCAGCGTGATGGAGTCGCCCTTCACGCTGATCTGCTTCGCCTCCAGCGGTTCGACCGCCGGACCCTTCTTCACGCTGCCGTCGAGCACGGAGAACTGACTGCCGTGACAGGCGCAGGAGATGACGTCGTCCTTCAGATCCACCATCGGACACTTCTGGTGGGTGCAGATCGTCGAGAAGGCCTTGTAGTCACCCGCAGCCGGCTGCGAGACCACGACCTTCTCGTCCTTGAAGATCTTGCCGCCGCCCTCGGGGATGTCGGCGGTCTTCGCGAGCGCCGCACCACCGGCTCCCGCCCCGGCGGACGAGCCGCCCCCTTCGTTCGTCGCACCGCCACCGGCGGCACCCTGTTCGGTGGACGGGTCGGACGCCTTGTCATCCGAACCGCACGCCGTCAGCGCCACGGTGAGCCCCGCCGCGCCGACCGCCGCCACGACGGTGCGGCGGCTCGGTCCCGACATCGGCTGAACTGATTCGCTGGTCATGCTGACGTTCCTTCCGGGGGAATTCGTGATCTGCCGAGAGGTACGGCCCTTGCGGACCGGCTGTTCAGACCCTGTCGAAATCCTGACCCGTTCGAGCAAGGACACGGGTCAAGCGCAGCTGTCGGTTCGCTGTCGGGTTCCGGCCCGCGCCCGCGAGGCCCGCCGCCACGGCCGCCCGGTACGTCAGTAACCTGGGGCGATGCTCAAGGAAGTGATCGCGACCCGTTTCATCGCGCCCCTGCGCGAGGGCGGTTCGCTGCCGGGCCTGATCGAGGCCGACGACTCCGGCACCTACGTCCTCAAGTTCACCGGCGCCGGACAGGGACGCAAGACGCTCGTCGCCGAAGTGGTCTGCGGGGAACTCGCCCGGCGCCTCGGGCTGCGGATGCCGCGCCTGGTCACCGTCGCCCTCGACCCGGAACTGGGGCTGGGCGAACCGGACGAGCAGGTGCAGAGCCTGCTCCGGTCCAGCGGCGGCACCAACCTCGGCATGGACTTCCTCTCCGGCGCCCTCGGCTTCGACCCGCTCGCGTTCCCGGTGAGCCCCGAGGAGGCCGGCCGCGTGGTGTGGTTCGACGCGCTGATCAACAACGTCGACCGGTCCTGGCGCAACCCCAACCTGCTGCGGTGGCAGGGCGAGTTGTGGCTCGTCGATCACGGCGCGACGATGATCTGGCACCACAACTGGCCCGGTGTGGAGGCCTCCGCCGCCCGTCCGTACGACGCCTCCGACCACGCGCTGGCGTCCTTCGCCCCCGATGTCGCCGCCGCGGCCGCCGCGTTGGCGCCCCTGGTCACCGAGGAACTCCTCGCCGACGTCACCGCGCAGATCCCGGACGCCTGGCTCACGGACGAGCCCGGCTTCAGCGAGCCGGACGATCTGCGGCAGGCCTACGCGCGCCCGCTGCTGGCACGGGCCGCCGTCATCCACGAGCGCATCCGGGGGCTGAAGTGAACGACCGGCACATCATCAAGGGCGGCCCCCGGGACCGCCACGTCTACGAGTACGCCGTCCTGCGCGTCGTCCCGCGCGTCGAACGCGGCGAGTGCATCAACGCCGGGGTCCTGGTCTACTGCCGCGCCGAGTCCTACGTCGGTGCCCGCACCCACCTCGACGAGGCCCGGCTGCTGGCCCTCGACCCGCGGGCCGACGTGGCCGGGGTGCGGGCCGCCCTGCGGGCGGTGGAGGGCTTGTGCGCGGGCGGATCCACGGCCGGCCAGGCGGCGTCCGACGACCCGGGCCGCCGCTTCCGGTGGCTGGTCGCCCCCCGCTCCACGATCGTCCAGCCCGGCCCGGTGCACACCGGCCTGACCACGGACCCCGGTGCGGAGACCGAGCGGTTGCTGGACCTGCTGGTGAGGTGAGGGGCACCCCCGTCCCGTTGGTCAGCGCCGGCGGCGCCGCACCACGTATCCGGCCGCGAGAGCGGCACCCGCCGCGAAGGTCAGGCCGATCGCCAGCTCCCAGTCGCTGGGCCCCGAGGCCACCGCGCCGCCGAGTCCGCCCCGCACACCCCCGGACGGGCTGCTGGACGGGCTGACGGAGGGCCGGACCGAAGGGCTGACGGAGGGGCTGACCGACGCGCTCGCGGACCGGGTGGGTGACGCGGTGGCGGAAGTGCTGGGGGAGGCGGTGGGTGACGTGGTGGGCGAGATGATGCCGCGGTGGGCCAGCGCCTCGCACGCGATGCCGTCGTCCGGGCCCTCGTCCTCGTCGAGTCCGTGGGGATCGCTGCGATCCGCGTCGAAGACGGCCTGCGCGTCCTCCTGGAAGGCGAAATCGCGGCAGTCCAGGTCCTGCCGGGCATGAGCGGGGTCGGCCATGGGCACGATCGCGACGACCGCGAACAGCGCGCCCAGGGCCCCGGTGCGACGGCGCATGGAGCGCCTCCCTTCCGACCGTGGGTGGCTCGCGCTTCGACGCTAGGCACCGAAGGGTCCGGCGGCGCGCCGCCGTGGGCCGATCGGGTGTCGTCGGGGGCGCTGCGGGGCCCGGCCGACCCGGGTGATGGATCACATGCCGCCCGTGGCCGTTGACACCGCGTGCCAGGGCTTCTAGCGTCACACCCACTGAAGGTACTAAGCGGTCGCTCACCTGAGGAGTAGCAGTCATGTCCACCACTGAGCAGCGGGTTGCCGTCGTGACCGGTGCCGCGCGCGGCATCGGTGCCGCCACCGCCGTACGACTGGCCGCCGAGGGCCGCGCGGTCGCCGTGCTCGACCTCGACGAGGCGGCCTGCAAGGACACCGTCGAGAAGATCACCGCCGCCGGCGGCAAGGCCCTCGCCGTCGGCTGCGACGTCTCCGACGAGGCACAGGTCGAGGCGGCCGTCGCGCGGATCGCCGAGGAACTCGGCGCCCCGACGATCCTGGTCAACAACGCGGGCGTGCTGCGCGACAACCTGCTGTTCAAGATGAGCGTCTCCGACTGGGACACCGTCATGAACGTGCACCTGCGCGGCGCCTTCCTGATGTCCAAGGCCTGTCAGAAGCACATGGTGGACGCGGGCTTCGGCCGGATCGTCAACCTGTCGTCGTCGTCCGCGCTCGGCAACCGCGGCCAGGTGAACTACTCGGCCGCCAAGGCGGGCCTGCAGGGCTTCACCAAGACCCTCGCCAAGGAGCTCGGCAAGTTTGGCGTCACCGCCAACTCCGTCGCGCCCGGCTTCATCGCCACCGAGATGACCAAGACCACCGCCGAGCGCGTCGGCATGGGCTTCGAGGACTTCAAGGCCGCCGCCGCCACCCAGATCCCGGTGGCCCGGGTCGGCGAGCCGGAGGACATCGCCAACGCCATCGCCTTCTTCACCGGCGAGGCCGCCGGATTCGTCTCCGGCCAGGTGCTGTACGTGGCCGGCGGACCGCTCGACTAGAGGACGAAGAACATGACTTCCGTGGAACTCTCCGGCAAGGTCGCCCTCGTCACGGGCGCCAGCCGCGGCATCGGCTACGGCGTCGCCGAGGCCCTGGTCGCGCGCGGCGACCGCGTGTGCATCACCGGCCGCAACGAGGACGCCCTCAAGGAGGCCGTCGAGCAGCTCGGCGCCGACCGCGCGATCTACGTCGCCGGCAAGGCGCACGACGAGGCCCACCAGGCCGCGGCCGTCGAGCGCACGATGGAGGCCTTCGGCCGCGTCGACCACCTGATCAACAACGCGGGCACCAACCCCGTGTTCGGGCCGATCGCCGACCTGGACCTGAACGTCGCCCGCAAGGTCTTCGAGACCAACGTCGTCTCGGCGCTCGGCTTCGCCCAGCGGACCTGGCACGCATGGCAGAAGGACAACGGCGGCGCGATCGTCAACATCGCCTCCGTCGCGGGCCTCTCGCCCTCGCCGTTCATCGGCGCCTACGGTGTCAGCAAGGCCGCGATGATCAACCTGACCGTGCAGCTCGCGCACGAGTTCGCGCCCAAGGTGCGGGTCAACGCGATCGCCCCGGCCGTGGTGAAGACCAAGTTCGCCCAGGCCCTGTACGAGGGCCGGGAGGAGGAGGCCGCGGCGGCCTACCCGCTCGGCCGGCTCGGTGTGCCCTCCGACATCGGGGGCGCGGCCGCGTTCCTCACCTCCGAGCAGTCCGACTGGGTCACCGGCCAGACGCTCGTCGTCGACGGCGGCATCTTCCTCAACGCCGGAACCGGCTGACGAGGACCGCACACCCGGACGGAACGGGCGCCCGCCGGCATCGGCGGCGCCCGTTCCGGTGGGCAAAAGCACCGCAAAGTGCGATGACAACGTCGTCAAAGGTTTATTGATCAAGCGGTGATGGACGGGGAGGGTCAGGGGGCGCGGCACTGCGGTATGGTCTGCCGACCCTTGGTATGGCAGATCGAGGAGCGTGCTCGTGTTCAACCGGAACCGATGCCTGCGGCAGGTGGCGGCCATCGCGTCCATATCGTCCCTGCTCGCCGGATGCGGCGTGCTGTCCTCCGACACCCCGGAGGACGAAGGGCCGATCGTCGTGGGCACCACCAGCTCGCCCAGCACCCTCGACCCCGCCGCGTCGTGGGACAGTTCCTGGGAGCTGTTCCGCAACATCTACCAGACGCTGCTGAGCTATCCGACGGGCGCGAGCACGCCGCAGCCGGACGCCGCCGAGAAGTGCGGCTTCAGCGACTCCTCGAACCAGGTCTACCGCTGTGAACTGCGCGAGGGCCTGACGTTCTCCAACGGGGACGCGCTCGACGCCCGGGCGGTCAAGTACTCGTTCGACCGGATCCGCAAGATCAACGTCAACGGCGGACCCGCCGGTCTGCTGGGCAGCCTCGAGCGGGTCCAGGCGCCGAACGAGCGCGAGGTGGTCTTCCACCTCAACAAGCCCGACTCGACCTTCCCGTTCGTGCTCGCCACGCCCGCCATGTCGATCGTGTCCCCGGACGCCTACCCGGACGACAGCCTGCGCAAGGACGGCGACGTGGTCGGATCGGGGCCGTACACCCTCGACTCGTACTCCGAGGGCAAGGAGGCCGTCCTCGTCCGCAACGACGCCTACAAGGGCTACGCGGAGCGCCGGAACGACGCGGTGACCGTCCGCTACTTCCAGGACTCCGCCACCATGGTGAAGGCCCTGCGGAACCGGGACATCGACGTGACCTACCGCGGTCTGGCGGCCGGTGACGTCGTCGAACTCCAGGGCAAGTCCTCCAAGGACGAGGAGATCCAGCTCGTCGAGGGCACCGGCACCGACATCAACTACCTGGTGTTCAACCCCAAGGACTCCTGGGCGAACAAGAAGGCCGTACGCCAGGCCGTCGCGCAGGTCGTCGACCGGGCGGCGATCGCCCACAAGGTCTACAAGGACACCGTCGACCCGCTGTACTCCATGGTCCCCAAGGGACTCACGGGCCACACCACGGGCTACTTCGACGACTACGGCGACCCCGACGTCGCCAAGGCCCGCAAGATCCTCACCGAGGCGGGCATCAACGAGCGCGTCCCGCTCACCCTCTGGTACACCAGCGATCGCTACGGCTCCGAGACCGCCGGCGAGTTCAAGGAGCTGAAGCGCCAGCTCGAGGCCTCAGGGCTGTTCACGATCAGCCTGAAGAGCCGGCCCTGGAAGACGTACGTCGAGGGCTACCAGAAGGGCGAGTACCCGGTCTTCGGGCGTGGCTGGTTCCCCGACTTCCCGGACGCCGAGAACTTCATCGCGCCGTTCGTCGGCAACCAGAACGCCCTCGGCACGCCCTACCCGGCGCCCGAGATCACCGGCGACCTGCTGCCCCGCTCGCGCCGGGAGAGCGACCGCGCGAACGTGGTGAAGGAGTTCGAGGAGGCCCAGCAGATCCTCGTCGACGACGCGCGGCTGCTGCCGCTGTGGCAGGGCCGGCAGTACGTGGCGGCCAGCCGGGACGTCTCGGGCGCCGAGCGGGCCATGGACCCGTCGACGATCATGATGATGTGGGAGCTGCACCGCAAGACCGCCTGGTGAGCGGTCCGGCACCGGGCTTTGACGGGCGCGCTGTCAGTGGTCGCCTGTAGGTTCTGTGGCCTGGAAGTGACCGCACATCGTAAGGACGTTGACGTGACCGACATCGCCATGCTGCCCGAGTCCTGGCGCGGGGTTCTGGGCGACGAACTGCAGCAGCCCTGGTTCAAGGAGCTGACGGAGTTCGTCGAGGAGGAGCGGGCGAAGGGTCCCGTCTACCCGCCGCGCGAAGAGGTCTTCGCCGCGCTGGACGCCACGCCGTACGAGGAGGTCAAGGTCCTGATCCTCGGTCAGGACCCCTACCACGGCGAGGGGCAGGGGCACGGGCTGTGCTTCTCGGTGCGGCCGGGGGTCCGGATCCCGCCGTCCCTGCGCAACATCTACAAGGAGATGCACCAGGAGCTGGGCACGCCGATCCCGGACAACGGCTATCTGATGCCGTGGGCCGAGCAGGGCGTGCTGCTGCTCAACGCGGTCCTCACGGTCCGCGGCGGCGAGGCCAACTCGCACAAGGGCCGGGGCTGGGAGAAGTTCACCGACGCGGTGATCCGGGCCGTGGCCGAGCGGCCCGACCCGGCGGTCTTCGTGCTGTGGGGCAACTACGCGCAGAAGAAGCTCCCGCTGATCGACGAGTCCCGGCACACCGTGGTCAAGGGTGCTCACCCCTCACCGCTGTCGGCGAAGAAGTTCTTCGGCTCCCGCCCCTTCACGCAGATCAACGAGGCCGTGGCGGCGCAGGGCCACACGCCGATCGACTGGACGATCCCGAACCTGGGCTGAGGCCTGCCGGCCGCGGACCGCGCGGTGACGGGACCGGTGGCGGCCGGCGCCGCCCGGACCGCGCGGTGACCGGCCCGGTGGTGTCCGGAGCCTCTTCGGGCCGTGGGAGCGGACCGTGGGTGTCCGGGGCCGTGGTGACCGCCCGTGGGTGTCCGGAGCCGCCTGAGCCGGATCGTCCCCGCCTGCGGTTAGCGTCGGCGGGAACAGCCGGCGAGTGCGCGGAGGGCGTCGTGGCGGAGCGACAGGAGCAGGCGGCGCCCGACGCCGTGCTGACTCGGATCGGGCAGGTGGTCATGCTGCACCACGCGGGGGACCGGGAGGAGGCCCGGGCCCGGCTCCTCGGCCTGTGGGCGGAGATCGGCGAGCACGGCGACGCGCTGCACCGCTGCACCCTCGCCCACTACCTCGCCGACACCCAGGACGATCCCGCCGACGAACTGGCCTGGGACCTGCGGGCGCTGACGGCCGCCGAGGAGGCCAGGCAGGAGGACCTCGCCGTCACGGCGGTCGCCGCGCTCTATCCCTCCCTCCACCTGAACCTGGCCCACGACTACGTCAGACTCGGCCGGTACGACGCCGCCCGCGTACACCTATGGCGGGCCCGGGACACGGCTTTCGCCCTCGTCGACGACGGTTACGGCACGGGCGTGTGGGCGGCCATCGCACGGCTGGAGTCCCGGCTGGGGGAGGGCGGCGCGGGGACGTGGACGCCGCCCCGGCAGCGGCCCTGACGCGGCAGGTCAACGCCCGTACATGTCACGGCAGATCGTCGCCTCCGGACTGTCCGCCCGCCATCCCCCGTAGCGCCTGCCCAGGGCGCACACGTCCGCGTTGCTGTGGGGGACCCGCTTCTCGACGTCCGGGCTCACCGACGCCGACACGTCGGCGTGCGACCGTCGGGGGCCGAGCGGTGCGGGCCCGGCGCGTTCCGGACGCGCCGGGCGCGGACGGACCTCGCGGTGCCCGGGCTGCTGCGCCACCTGCTGCCGCGGGGCCGCCGGGGGAGCGGCCGGGCGGGTCGCCTGCGTGGCAGGCTCCGGCCGGCGGGAGGCCTCCTCGACGAGCACCAGGGCCTCCCGGGCCGGTGCCTGCACCACCGGGGTCCGAGCCGCACCGTCCGGTTCCGGCGCCGACGGCCGGGACGGGGTCGACGAGGGCCCCGGCGCGGGGGATCGCGGGACCGTCGTACAGCCGGAGAGGGCCGAGACCGCCACGGTCACCAGGAGCGTCGCTGTGGTCGTCGTTCGATACACCCGCGCAACTCTGGTGCGTCGGGCCGCCGTTGGGGCGGCGGACAGGGGGGAGTTGCCCCGCACGGGTGATCTCCCGCCCCGTACGGAGGGCCCTCGTGTGACGGGGGTGACGTGCGGCGATACGTGTGACGGCGGTGCTGATGCGTGTGCCCAGGGTGAGCCCGTGCTGCTGTCGGGCTTACCGAGATGCCGGTGGCGAGGGTCAGTCGCCGGTCGTGCCGTCGATGCGCTCGCGGATCAGGTCGGCGTGGCCGTTGTGCCGCGCGTACTCCTCGATCATGTGGGTGTAGAGCCACCGCAGGTTGAACCGCTCGCCGGTGCGCCGGTGCTTGCCCTCGGTGATGTCGTCGAGGCCGAAGCGGGCCGCGTTGCGCCGGGCCGCCTCGATCTCGGCCTGCCAGGTGGCGTACGCCTCCTGCCAGGTGTCGGACTCGGAGAGATGGAACTCTCCGTCCGGATCCTCGTCGGTGTAGTAGATCGGGCCGGCGTCCTCGGCCGCGAGCACCTTGCGGAACCAGCCCCGTTCGACCTCCGCCATGTGCCGCACCAGTCCCATCAGGCTCAGCCCGGACGGTTCGACCGCGGCGGTGCGGAGCTGGGCGTCGGTCAGGCCCTCGCACTTCCAGGCGAGGGTCTGGCGGTGGTAGTCCAGCCAGCCCTCCAGCATCGTGCGCTCGTCGGCGGTGGTGGCGGGTTCGCGGCGTTCGTTCGTCATGGAAGCATCCTTTCCGAGCCGCCTCGGCCGCACCACAAGATTTTCAGCCCCCGAGCATCCCCTCCAGGAGTTCCCGCAGGCCGGCCCGCACCTCCTCCAGGCCCGGCACCCGGGCACCGAACGACCCCGCCACACAGCTGAACATCAGCCCGTCCGCCCAGGCGATCAGTGACAGGGTGTGCCGGGCCGGGTCCGTCGAGCCCATGCCGGTGACCAGGGCGGACAGCTGGTCCCGGAAGCGGGCACCGGTGGCGTCGAAGAAGGCCCGCAGCTCGGGGCGGCGCGTCGCCTCCAGGGCCAGTTCGTAGCGGGCGACGGTGAGCGCGCGGTTGTGCGTCAGCGCCCGGTGGGCCGCGAGCGCCAGCGCGTCCGCCAGAGCGCCGGTCCCGGCCGCCGGGTCTGGCATCTCGTGCAGGGCCAGCACCCGCGCCTCACGGTCGGCCAGCCGCCGCACCGCCAGCTCCAGCAGGGCCTGCCGGGTTCGCGCGAGGTTGGAGGTGGAGCCCTGGGGGAGTCCGGCCGCCTCGTCGACCGCCCGGTGCGTGAGGCCGCGCATCCCGCGCTCGGCGAGCAGGGCGAGGGCGGTGTCGGCGACGAGGTCGGAGCGGGCGGGGCCGGCGGTGCGAACGGGCATGGGGCTCACGCTACCCGCCCGACTACACCTGTAGTAACGTCGACGGCGTCACTACAGGTGTAGTCACCTTGGAGGAGGAGCCATGGCACAGCCCGGGCACGCCGTCGTGATCGGCGGCGGGATAGGAGGCCTGACGGCCGCGGTCGCCCTGCACCGGCGGGGCCTGCGGGTCACCGTGCTGGAGCGGGCCCGCTCGCTGCAGCCGGTCGGCGCCGCGATCTCCCTCGCGCCCAACTCCTTGCGCGCGCTGGACGTCATCGGCCTCGGCGACGAGATCCGCGACCTCGCCGCCTGGTCGGGGGACGGGGGCTTGCGCACTCCGAGCGGCCGGTGGTTCTCCCGCTCCTCCGCCGAGGCCGCCACGCAGCGCTTCGGCGGACCGCTCGTCCTGCTGCCCCGCGCCACCCTGATCGAGCGTCTCGCCGCCCTGCTTCCGGCGGACGCCGTCCGCACGGGCGTCGCCGCGGTCCTCTCCGACAGCGGAGGACCCGGCCGGGCGGCCCGCGTCACGACCCCGGACGGCGAACTCGAGACGGAGCTGGTGGTGGGCGCGGACGGCGTCCGGTCCGCCGTGCGCGGAGTGCTCTTCCCCGGCCACCCCGGGCCCGTCTACTCGGGCTTCACCACCTGGCGGGTCATGATCCCCGTCCCCGGCGTTCGCTTCGCCTCGCACGAAACCTGGGGCCCGGGCCGCCTCTGGGGCACCCACCCGCTCAAGGACGGACGCGTCTACGCCTACGGCGCCGCCCTCACCCCCGCGGGCGGCCGGGCGCCCGACGACGAGAAATCCGAGCTGCTGCGCCGCTTCGGCGACTGGCACGACCCCATCCCCTCTGTGCTCGCCGCCGCCCGGCCCGAGGACGTCCTGCGGCACGACGTCCACCACATCGCCGCACCCCTGCCCGCCTACCACCACGGCCGGACCGCCCTGCTCGGCGACGCCGCGCACGCCATGCCCCCGAACATCGGCCAGGGCGGCAACCAGGCGATCGAGGACGCCGTCGTGCTCGCCCACCACTGCGACGACCTCGCCGCCTACACCGCCGCCCGGCTGCCGCGCACGACCGCCATCGCACGCCAGGCCGTGCGGGCGGCCCGGCTCAGCCTCATGAGCAGCCGCGCCGGCATCGCCGTGCGCGACACGGCCGTCGCCGCACTGTCGAAGGCCAAGCCCGCCCTCGTCCTGCGCAGCTTCGACGGCATCGCCGACTGGGCGCCCCCGCAGCGGCCGTATGCTTCCGGGCAGACCCCGGCAGGCAACCGTTAGAGGAGATCACCCCGTGAAGGTCGGCTGCATCGGACTCGGCGACATCGCGCAGAAGGCCTACCTCCCCGTCCTCGCCTTCCAGCCCGGCGTCGAACTGCACCTGCAGACCCGTACGCCCGCCACGCTCGACCGGGTCGCCGAGGGCCTGCACATCCCGCCGGAGCGCCGGCACACCACCCTCGACTCCCTGCTCGCGGCGGACCTCGACGCGGCCTTCGTGCACGCGCCCACGCTCGTGCACCCGGAGATCGTGACCCGGCTGCTGGAGGCGGGCGTCCCGACGTACGTCGACAAGCCGCTCGCCTACCGACTCGAGGACTCAGCGCGGCTGGTGGCGCTCGCCGAGGAGCGGGACGTGAGCCTCGCCGTCGGCTTCAACCGGCGCCACGCCCCCGGCTACACGCAGTGCGCGGACCATCCGCGCGAGCTGATCCTGATGCAGAAGAACCGCATCGGGCTGCCCGAGGAACCCCGCTCGATGATCCTCGACGACTTCATCCACGTCGTCGACACCCTGCGGTTCCTGGTGCCCGGCGAGGTCGACGACGTGACGGTGCGCGCCCGGGTCCGGGACGGCCTGCTGCACCACGTGGTGCTCCAGCTCGCCGGGGACGGCTTCACCGCGCTCGGCGTGATGAACCGGCTCAGCGGCTCCGCCGAGGAGATCCTCGAGGTGTCCGGGCAGGACACCAAGCGGCAGGTGGTCAACCTCGCCGAGGTCGTCGACCACAAGGGGCAGCCGACCGTGCGGCGGCGCGGCGACTGGGTGCCGGTGGCCCGGCAGCGCGGGATCGAGCAGGCGGTGCTCGCGTTCCTCGACGCGGTCCGGGCGGGCCGGGTGCTCAGCGCCCGGGACGCGCTGGAGACCCATGAACTGTGCGAGCGGGTGGTACGTGCGGTTCAGGATCAGAGCGCCTGATCCGCAGGGTCCGCACGCCCTCGCCGACGGCCCACAGGGCGAGGATGACCATCGCCGCGTGCACCGTCCAGTCGCCGTGGCGGACGTAGGGGGTGGTGCCGTGGGCGAGCGGGATGTCGTAGACCCGCGCCGCGGAGGCGTCCGTGCCGAGCCATGAGCCGGCGCGCTGTCCGTCCGGGCCGTAGACGGCGGACACGCCCGTCAGGGTCGCGTGCACCATGGGGCGGCCGGTCTCGGCGGCCCGGAGCGCGGCGAGCGAGGCGTGCTGCTCGGGTGCCCAGCTGTGCTGGAAGGTGGACGTCGACGACTGGCCGATCAGCACGTCGACGCCCTCCCGGGTGAGATGGCGCGTCATGTCGGGGAAGGCGGTCTCGAAGCACACCAGCGGGCCGGCGCGCAGCCCGTCGCCGACGTTCATCACGATCGGCTGCGAACCGCGCCTGCGGTCCTCGCCCGCGGCCTTGCCGACCGAGGTGGCCCAGCCGAGCAGGGAGCGCGCC
This sequence comes from Streptomyces sp. NPDC007907, assembly GCF_042959365.1. Taxonomy (NCBI): domain Bacteria; kingdom Bacillati; phylum Actinomycetota; class Actinomycetes; order Kitasatosporales; family Streptomycetaceae; genus Streptomyces; species Streptomyces sp. NPDC007907. Next base: position 1,019,048 of record NZ_JBIBKR010000003.1, on the reverse strand, counting down.
GGGATGTACTCGCCGAACGGCACGAGCCGCATCTTGTCGTAGCGCTCGCCGGTCAGGCCGTCGGGCCCGACCAGGACCGAACTCTTGTAGATGCCGGGCTTGTCGGAGCGCCGGGCGTCCACGTTGACCAGGATGTCCGCGCCCGTCGCACGGGAGAGGTCCGCGAGCCGCCGGGCCAGGTCGGACCGGTCCCCGAGGTCGAAGCCGACACTGCTCTCGCCCCAGACGATCAGGTCGACGTCCTGCCCGGCGAGCCGGCGGGTGAGTTGCTCCTCGCGGTCGAACCGGCCGTCGGGGCCGACGATGACACCGGGCTGAACGACCGCGATCCTGACGTGGCCGTCGACGGCGGGGCGGGGCGAGAACGCCCAGGCGGCGGAGGTGGCCGCGGCCGTGGCGACCAGACCGGCCACGGCGGGCACCCGCGCCCTGCGCAGCGCGACCAGGACGGCGAACGCCACGTTGACGGCCACGAGCAGCCAGCTGAGCAGCCACACCCCGCCGACCGAGGCGAGCCGCAGCGCAGGTTCGGTCTGCCACTGGCTGCTGCCGAGCATGCCCCAGGGGCCGCCCAGCCCCTGCCAGGAGCGGACCAGTTCGACGGCCAGCCAGCCCGACGGCAGCACCAGGAGCGCGACGGCGACGTCACGCCGGGAGGGCAGACCGCCCAGCAGACGGCGCACCAGCCAGCCCCACGGGGCCCACAGGGCGCCGAGGAGGGCGGCGATGACGAACGTGAACACGTTCAGACTCGGCAGCAGCCAGTGGTGCATGGCCAGCATGAAGCCGAAGCCCCCGCACCAGCCGTCGTAGGCGGCCCGCTTCCCGGTCGGCGCGGTGCGCAGCAACAGGAGCCACGGGGCCAGGGCGACGTAGGCGCACCACCACAGCGACGGCGCGGGAAACGCGAGGACGGTGAGGGCGCCCGCGACCGCCGCGGCGGCCGAGCGGCGCCACGGGGAGGCGAGCCAGTGGCCGAGCGTCTTCATAGGCGCCTCCTACCCCGCGGTGCCTCCAGTGTGCGCCCCGAGGACGATCTAGAACACCGGGCGCCGGGTCAGTTGACCACAGGCGCCGTCCGCGGCTCGGGAAGGCGCCGCCACTTCTCCCGGACGACCACCGCGCTCAGCCGCCAGCCGGCCTCCGTGCGCAGCGCCGCGAAGGCGTACCGGCCGCCGCACACGAAGTCGGGAGCGGGTCCGGCGGTGGCCATGGGGTTGACGTAGTCGGCCTGGACCTCGGCGGTGTCGCCGGTGTCCTGCTCCCAGATCCCGAATCGCACCCGGCGGTTGACGATCAGGTGCTGCCGCATCGGGAACAGCCGCAGACTCTCCGCGAGCCAGGCGGCGACCGCCCGGGCCTCTCCCTCGATGCCGCCGGCCGAGCGGTAGTCCGCCCGCCCCCGAGGAGCGAACAACTCCCGGTACGCCTCCCAGTCACCGTCGTCGACCGCCACCGCGTAGTCGGTGATCAGTCCGTCGACGGCCAGCCGGTCTCTCACGGTGGCCAGTTCCACGCGCTGCGTCATCGGCTCAGTGTTGGCCATGGCGGGGACCGGGCCAAGAGCCGTGCGTGAGGGATATTCGGTGGCCGCCGACGGGCCCGGGGGCCCAGCCTGTCCTTCGTGAACGACCGAAACGAACCGAAGTACCAGGTGAGGGCCCGCCACACGGAGTCCACGATCACCGTCTACCAGGCCTACCGCCCCGAGATCGGCGGCCCGGCAGCCCGCCAGGGCCGCTTCCCGTCCTCCTGGAAGCGGGAACGCATGACCTGGATCAAGCCCTCGTTCCTGTGGATGATGTACCGCTGCGGCTGGGGCACCAAGGAGGGCCAGGAGACCGTCCTCGCCATCGAGATCGACCGGGAGGGCTTCCTCTGGGCGCTGCGCCACGCCTGCCTGTCCCACCACGTCCCCGCCCTGCACGGCGAGCAGGCTGACTGGAAGCGGCGGTTGAGGCAGGCGCCCGCGCGGGTGCAGTGGGATCCGGAACGCGACCTGCGCCTCGATCCGCTGCCCCACCGGTCGCTCCAGCTCGGGCTCGCGGGGGAGGCCGCGGCGCGGTACGCGGACGAGTGGATCGTCGGGATCGAGGACGTCACACCGCTCGCCACGGAGATCCACGGGCTGGTGCGGGCGGGGCAACTGGAGTCGGCCGCGGGGCTGTTGCCCGAGGAGCGGCCCTTCGCCGTCGACGACGAGGTGCTGGCGCGGCTGCGCGCCTAGAGGGTGCGGTACGGGGAGGAAGAGGGACGGCGGGAACCGCTCAGGCCGCCTTGACGACGCCGCTGCGGAGCGCGGCGGCCCATTCGACGACGAGCATCTCGTACTCCGCGCGCTCCTCTGCCGACAGAGTGCCGCCCGTGCGCTGCCACAGCGCACGGATCTCCTCGTTGACCTCGGCAGCGGACCGCACGGAACCAGGGGTCACGAAATCGGGGGACATGCGGACAAGCCTAGGGGCAGCCACTGACAGCCCGCTACCGGACGGCTACCCCACGGCTATGCGGTTGGTCACGAGACCGGGGTCACAGGCCCGCGGATCAGCCCGCCGACTCGGCCGCGTGAGGGCTCAGGGCACCCATGCTGACCAGGGCGATGATGAGGATGCCGAGCGCGATGCGGTAGTAGACGAACGGCATGAAGCTCTTGGTCGAGATGAACTTCATGAACCAGGCGATCACCGCGTAGCCGACGACGAAGGCGATGATCGTCGCGAAGATCGTCGGCCCCCAGGAGACATGGCCGCCCTCCGTCGCGTCCTTCAGCTCGAACAGGCCCGAGGCGAGCACCGCGGGGATGGCGAGCAGGAAGGAGTAGCGGGCCGCGGCCTCGCGCTTGTAGCCCATGAACAGGCCGCCGCTGATGGTGGCGCCGGAGCGGGAGACGCCCGGGATGAGCGCCATGGCCTGGCAGACGCCGTAGATCAGGCCGTCCCGCACGCCCAGGTCCTCGAGGGCCTTGCGCTGCTTGGGGGCGCGGTGCTTGCCGCCGCTCTCGTCGCGGGCCGCGAGCCGGTCGGCGACGCCCAGGACGATGCCCATGACGATCAGCATCGTCGCGGTGATCCGCAGATCGCGGAACGGTCCCTCGATCTGGTCCTTCAGCGTCACGCCGAGCACACCGATCGGGATCGAGCCGACGATCACCAGCCAGCCCATCCGGGCGTCGGGGTCGCTGCGCAGCGACTTGTCGGTGAGCGAGCGCGCCCAGGCCGAGATGATCCGCCCGATGTCCTTGCGGAAGTAGATCAGCACGGCCGCCTCGGTGCCGATCTGTGTGATCGCCGTGAAGGCGGCGCCCGGGTCCTTCCAGTCCGCGAAGGCCGCCGTCAGCCGCAGGTGGGCGCTGGAGGAGACGGGGAGGAACTCGGTCAGCCCCTGGACGAGTCCGAGGATGAGTGATTCGAACCAAGACATGAGGTAGCGGAGTCCAAGTGCCGATCGTGGGACGGACGACGGGCGCACCGGGCCGCCGTTGCGATGAACGGGGGATCATGTGTGCCGAGGGGGAAGCGTAGCGCCCCCGGAAGACCGCTCGGACACAGGGGTTTGGAAGCCGCTCGCCACCTGCGGGGATCAGGCCGTGGCCGGTCCGGTCACCGTCCAGCCGGGCGCCTGGGGGCGGGCCGTGAGGTCCGCGTGGCGCACCTCGTCGCCGCAGGCGCGGCAGGTGACGGCCGGGGCGAGGGGCCGGCCGCAGGAGTGCTCCAGGACCATCGGGCGGTCGCCTCCGGGCCGCAGATGGCGGTCGCCCCACGCCATGAGGGTCATCAGCACCGGCTCCAGCTCCAGTCCCGCCGGGGTCGGCCGGTACTCGAAGCGCTGCGGGCGCTCGCTGTAGAGGTGCTTGGCCAGGATCCCGGCGTCGACGAGCCGGCGCAGCCGGGTGGCCAGGATGTCGCGCGGGGCGCCGATGTTGCGCACCAGCTGGTCGAACCGCCCGTTGCCCAGGCACACCTCCCGCAGGACGAGCAGGGAGTACTTCTCGCCGACGAGCGCGAGGGTGTCGGCGATGGAGCAGGGACGCGGTTCTTTGCGGGCGGCCATGGGGATCAGTCTAGAAGAGGGTTGGATTTTCCAACCCTGCGGGCTACGGTGAGTTCGGATTTCCTACTCACTGGTAGCCGTGGAGGCCCGCACATGCGTGACGCAGTGATCGTCGAAGCCGTACGCACCCCGATCGGCAAGGGCAAGCCGAACGGCGCCCTGGCACATGTCCATCCCGTGGAGCTCCTCGCCCACACCCTGCGCACCCTCGTCGAGCGGTCCGGGATCGACCCGGAGCTGATCGACGACGTCATCGGGGGCACCGTCGACCAGGTCGGCGAGCAGGCGATGAACACCACCCGTTACGCCGTGCTGTCCGCCGGATTCCCCGAGTCGGTGCCCGCGACCACCGTGGACCGCCAGTGCGGCTCCTCCCAGCAGGCCGTGCACTTCGCGGCGCAGGGAGTGCTGTCGGGTGCGTACGACATGGTCGTGGCCTGCGGTGTGGAGTCGATGAGCCGGGTGCCGATGTGGTCGAACGTCCTCGAGGGCAAGGACCCCTTCGGGCCCGGGGTCGCCGCGCGCTACCCGGAGGGGCTCGTCCCGCAGGGCATCAGTGCCGAACTGATCGCCGCCAAGTGGTCGATCGGCCGTGAGCGGATGGACGCCTTCGCCGTCTCCTCCCACCACAAGGCCGCCGACGCCTGGGAGAACGGGCTCTTCGACGCCGAGGTCGCGCCCTTGGAGGGCGTCACGCGCGACGAGTGCGTACGCCCGGGCAGCACCCCCGAGATCCTCGCCGGCCTCAAGCCCGCCTACCACGACCCCGGCTTCGCCGAGCGCTTCCCGCAGATCGAGTGGAACGTCACGCCGGGCAACGCCAGCCCGATCAACGACGGGGCCTCGGCGGTCCTCATCACGTCGAGCGAGACGGCGGCCCGGCTCGGCCTGCGTCCGCTCGCCCGGCTGCACAGCTTCGCCGTCACCGGCTCCGACCCGCTGCTGATGCTCACGGGCGTCATCCCGGCGACCGAGAAGGTGCTGCGCAGGGCCTCCCTGACCCTCGACGACATCGACCTGTTCGAGGTCAACGAGGCGTTCTCCAGTGTCGTACTTGCCTGGCAGCAGGAGACCGGCGCCGACCTCGCCCGGGTGAACGTGCACGGCGGGGCCATCGCGCTCGGGCATCCCCTCGGCGCGAGCGGCACCCGGCTGACGACGACGCTGGTGCACGCGATGCGGCAACGAGGCGCCCGCTACGCGCTCCAGACCATGTGCGAGGCGGGCGGACTCGCCAACGCCATGGTGCTGGAACGGATGTGAGCCGGGCGTGACAAGGCGTCAGAGGCGGCGCAGCTGGTGCCGCTTGCGCCAGGCCACCACGACGCCTCCCAGCGCGGGCAGGGCGATGCAGGCCATGGCGATCAGGAAGGCGGGGGAGGTCGGGGTGGAGGCCCGGGCGCCCGCGACGGCGTAGGCGGCGGTGTTCGGGATCGAGCCGAGGCCTGTGGCCAGCAGGAACGGCAGCAGGCCCATGCGGGAGACCGAGGCGCAGTAGTTCGCTGCCCAGAACGGCACACCCGGGAACAGCCGGACCATCAGCATCGACCGGAAGCCGTGCCGGCTGAGCTGGCCGTCCGCGGCCTTCAGCCAGCGCCCCCGCAGCAGCGGCCGCAGGGCGTCCTGGCCCAGCGCCCGGCCGAGGCAGAAGGCGATCCCGGCGCCGAGCACCGTGCCCGTCAGGGCCACGCCGAGGCCGAGCTGCGAACCGAACACGGCGCCGGCCGCGAGGTTCAGCAGCGGCCTCGGCACGAACACCACGGTGCACACGCCGTACGCCACCGTGAACACCAACGCGGCCGCCGCACCACTGAGCTGTGGGGGCCAGCCCTCCGTCAGCAGCCGCTGCGGCTCGAACAGGAGCACCCCGCACGCGCCCGCGGCGAGCAGTACGACGAGCAGGGACAGACGCGCATACGGGGAGAGCAGAACTCTGGTGCAGCGAGCGGCGAAACGGGTCGGTACGGCGGGCGGGACGGTCGTTGCCGGGGGAACGGCGACGGCGAGCTCCGCTGCGGTGGCCCGGGGAGAGGCCGTGGCGGTGCCCCCAGAGCGGGTGGTGGCATCGAGCATCCGGTGACACTAACCGACATATGTGTGTGATCGCCGTATGGTTCGTCTCACCGGCGTCACAGGACGCGGTCCGCGCGCCTGTGCGCAGGGCCGATGAAAACCATTCGACGTGCGGTGCTGCGTCGGCAATGATCGACGGCATGTTCCGGCACGCCTTCGCCCTCGCAGCATCCGTGGTCACGGATGCCCCGAAGGCTGCCGTCGTCGATCTCACGGCCGTCATGGACGGCGCCCGAAGCTGACCCTCTCCGGTTCGTCCGGCGGACCCCGCAAGGGGAGGGTCGGGCAGGTCCTCGGGGTCCCCCTTTCTTCTTCGCCGATCAGACGCTTCGAGGTACCGCCATGTCCAAAACGGCTTACGTCCGCACGAAACCACATCTCAACATCGGCACGATGGGTCATGTCGACCATGGCAAGACCACGTTGACGGCCGCCATCACCAAGGTCCTCGCCGACCGCGGCAGCGGCGCGTTCGTGCCGTTCGACCGGATCGACCGGGCGCCCGAGGAGGCGGCGCGCGGCATCACCATCAACATCGCGCACGTGGAGTACGAGACCGACACCCGGCACTACGCGCACGTCGACATGCCGGGCCACGCCGACTACGTCAAGAACATGGTCACCGGTGCCGCCCAGCTCGACGGGGCGATCCTCGTCGTCTCCGCGCTCGACGGGATCATGCCGCAGACGGCCGAACACGTCCTGCTCGCCCGTCAGGTGGGCGTCGACCACATCGTGGTCGCCCTCAACAAGGCCGACGCGGGGGACGAGGAGCTGACCGACCTGGTCGAGCTGGAGGTCCGTGACCTGCTCACCGCGCACGGCTACGGCGGTGACTCCGTACCCGTCGTACGGGTCTCCGGCCTGAAGGCCCTGGAGGGGGACCCGCGCTGGACCGCGTCGGTCGAGGCGCTGCTCGACGCGGTGGACACCTATGTGCCGATGCCGGAGCGGTACCTGGACGCGCCGTTCCTGCTGCCGGTGGAGAACGTGCTGACCATCACCGGGCGCGGGACCGTCGTGACCGGGGCGGTCGAGCGGGGCGTGGTGCGCGTCGGTGACCGGGTCGAGGTGCTCGGGGCCTCCGTCGAGACGGTGGTCACGGGGCTGGAGACCTTCGGCAAGCCGATGGAGGAGGCTCAGGCCGGGGACAACGTGGCGTTGCTTCTGCGGGGAGTGCCCCGGGACGCCGTGCGGCGGGGGCATGTGGTCGCGGCGCCGGGGAGTGTCGTGCCGAGTCGCCGGTTCACGGCGCAGGTGTATGTGCTGTCCGCGCGTGAGGGCGGGCGTACGACGGCGGTCTCCACCGGGTACCGGCCGCAGTTCTACATCCGTACGGCGGATGTGGTGGGGGTGGTCGACCTGGGTGACGTGGCGGTGGCTCGGCCCGGTGACACGGTCGTGATGACCGTGGAGCTGGGGCGGGACGTGCCGTTGGAGGCGGGGCTGGGATTCGCCGTCCGTGAGGGCGGGCGGACCGTCGGGGCGGGGACCGTGACCGTGGTGGGGTGAGGCCGAGGGGGACTGCGGGGCCGTTGTGGCTGGTCGCGCAGTCCCCCGCGCCCCCAAGGGGCGTTGCAGCACGGGCACAATGAGAAGGTGAATGAGCCTGTACCAGTCGCCCGCTCCGTCGATCACGGGTTTGCCAAGCTGATGCCCGACGTCGACAGGCAAAGGGCCTGGCTGCTGACCGTGGACGGGGCGCCGCAGTCCTACGTCGATCTGGACGAACCGGCGCATCTGGAGTTCGAGTACACCCGGCGGCTCGGGCACGTCCTGGACGTCGTGGCCGAGCCGGGGCGGGCGCTGGACGTGGTGCATCTCGGAGGTGGCGCGCTCACCCTGCCGCGGTACGTCGCCGTGACCCGGCCGGGCTCGCGGCAGGACGTCGTCGAGGCCGACCGGGGGCTGCTGGGGCTGGTGTCCGAGCATCTGCCGCTGCCGGAGGGCGCCGTCGTCGCCCTCCACACGGCCGACGCCCGGGCCTGGCTGGAGAACGCCCCCGCGGACTCGGCGGACGTTCTCCTCGCGGACGTCTTCAGCGGGTCGCGGGTGCCGGCCCACCTCACCTCCGTCGCGTACATCCGTGAGGTCGCGCGGGTGCTGCGGGGGAGCGGGGTCTACCTCGCCAACCTCCCCGACGCGGCGCCTTTCGCGTTCCTGCGGTCGCAACTCGCCACGCTGGCCACCGCCTTCGGCGAACTCGCGCTGATCGCCGAGCCGGGGGTGCTGCGGGGCCGCCGGTTCGGGAACGCGGTGCTCGTCGCCGGACACCAGCCGGTCGACGTCGCCGCCCTGATCCGCCTCACCGCCGCCGACGCCTTCCCCGCCCGGGTCGAACACGGCCCCGCCCTGCGGAAGTTCATCGGCGACGCCCGGGCGGTACGGGACGAGGACGCCGTCCCGTCGCCCGAACCCCCCGACGGGGCGTTCGGCATCGGCTGACACGCGCTCGGCCCACCCCGGGTGACCGCCGTGAACGGCTGGAGACGGGGGTACGGGACGCCTGCGAAGCGCCCCCAGCGGCCCCGGTGACCGAGCTCCCGTGACGGCCGCGGCCGCCAACGGTGCCTGCTGACAGGCCGGTCGTGCGGCCTCACGGCCCGCCGCTGAGCTGATCTCGATTGACGGCCCGCCCCTGGCGCAGGGGCGGGCCCGTTCCCTTTCCGGGTCAGCCGCCGGTCGGCTCGCCGTGCAGGCGGACCGTGCTGAGGATCTTCATGACGGTCTTCTCGGGCACCTCGCCCTTGACGCCCTTGGCGCCGAAGAAGCTCCACGCGACGAAGTCACCGGCGGAGTTCTTGAAGCCGAAGGTGACCGCCTTGCCGTCGCTCGCGCACTTGCCCTTGTCGGGTGTGTTCTCCGAGTGGGCCCAGGCGATGCTGCCCTTCACGCCCGAGGCGGTGGTGTAGGGCTCGGCCTTGTCGTCGGTCTTGACGCTCTTCTTGTCCGGCTGCGTGTAACCGCCGTACACCCACCAGGCCACCTGGTTCACGGCGACCTCGTCCGTGTCCTTGGCGCCGTCGGCTCCCTTGGTGCCCGCCCCGGCCAGGGACTCGGTCTCGGTCCTGCCGTCCTTGTCGTCGTCGCTCGTGCACCACTTCGACTTGTAGAACGCCGGCGCCGACATGGTGATCAGCGGCTTGCCGTCGTCGGACTTCTCGTCCTCGAAGAAGACGGACGAGGTCGGGGAGGCCACTTCCCAGTCGGCGGGGACGTCGAAGGCCGTGCCCCACTTGGGGTTGATGACGACCTTCCAGCCCTTGACCGTGGGCTGGTCCTCCTCGCCGCCGCGCGGATTGTCGCCGGTGGCGGAGGCGCTGGGCTCCTCGGCCGGCGCGCTCGACGCCGTCTTGTCGTTCTTGCCGCTCTTGCCGCCGTCGGCGGTGTCGTCCTTGTCGCCGCCCAGCACCAGGAAGCCGGTGACACCGGCCGCCACGACCACCGCCGTGGCGGCGATGATCGCGACCAGCTTGGTCCGGTTGCCGCCGCCACCGCCCTGCGGGGGCTGCGGCGCTCCGGCCGGTCCCGGGGCTCCCCACTGCGGCTGCTGTGCATAGGGGTTGGGCTGCTGCTGGTATCCCGGCTGCTGGTACGGATTCGGCTGCTGGTACCCCGGCTGCTGGTACGGGTTGTTCGCCTGCGGGTTCTGCTCGCCCCCGGGCTGCTGCTGTCCTGGCCACATGGGCAGTCACCCTAGCCGCGCCCCGGACACGATGCGGTCACCGCCCGTGGACACGGACGTGGCAACCCGGAGACGGCGCGGTGCGGACGGTGTGCGCGGATCGGTGCGTCGGCCGTCACACCGGCCTGGCCAGGCGTCTCTACTCGTGAGTAACATTCGGGCATGAGCGCAGACCAGATGTCCATCGGCGAGATGCTCGCCGCCACGGTGCCCATGGCCCGGACCCTGAACCTCGAGTTCCTGGAGACCTCGCCGGAGCGGGCGGTGGTGTCGCTGCCGGACCAGGGCGAGTACCACAACCACGTGGGCGGTCCGCACGCCGGCGCGATGTTCACGCTCGGCGAGTCCGCGAGCGGGGCGATCGTGCTGGCCGCGTTCGGCGATCAGCTCTCGCGCGCCGTGCCGCTCGCCGTCAGCGCCGAGATCTCCTACAAGAAGCTGGCGATGGGTGCCGTCACCGCCACGGCGACGCTGGGCCGCCCGGCCGCTGAGGTCGTCGCGCAGCTGGACGCCGGGGAGCGCCCCGAGTTCCCGGTGACCATCGCCATCCAGCGGGCCGACGGCGCCGTCACCGGCGAGATGACCGTCGTCTGGACCCTGCGGCCCAACGGCTGACGAAGAGGCCGTGCGTGCGGACCCCGGCCGGGTGCCGGGGGTCTCGCCCATCGGGCGGCCGTGTCCCGGTGGGCTTTCGCGGGTCACCGACCCGTCCCTGTGCCCGGGCTCCGGCCCCGCCGAGGGCTCCGTCGCGGCGGCCGACTGCCTCGTGCACGCGGGAGTCGTCCGCTACGACCTGATTGCCGACGGAGCGCACGGGGCCGACGGAGCCGACGGGGTAGACGGACCTCCGGGGCCGCCCGGGGCCGCCCGGGGCCGTCCGGGGCCGGCGGAGCCCGCGGGGGCGGCGGAGCCCGCGGGGCCGGCGGAGCCCGCGGGGACGGCTCCGGAGCCGGCACGCAGCCGGGCCCCGACGTCCTCGGTCGGGCGAAGGGCGGAGCGGCCGACACCGTCGCGGCGCCTCACTCCGCCGCGCGGTCGCCGTAGTGGCAGCTCGGGGTCGCCCATCAGGGCGGCCCCGTATGCACGGATCCCCGCGCTCCGCAAGGGCCGTCCGGGGGCGAGGCATGGCCGACAGGCGCCTGGCATCGAACCGGAACAAACTGGTACTCCTCCTGAGTCCGCCCGCAAACCCAGGGAGTCACCCATGCCCGAGGCCCCGCGCCGGGACAGCAGGACCGCACCGTCCGACGAGGAACTGCGCACGCTGGACGCCCACTGGCGGGCCGCCAACTACCTGGCGGCCGGTCAGATCTATCTGCTGGCGAACCCCCTGCTGACCGAGCCGCTGCAGCCCGAGCACATCAAGCCGCGGCTGCTGGGCCACTGGGGCACCTCACCCGGGCTGAACCTCGTCCACACCCACCTCAACCGGGTGATCAAGAACCGCGGGCTGGACGCCCTCTGCGTCTGGGGCCCGGGCCACGGCGGGCCGTCGGTCCTCGCCAACTCCTGGCTGGAGGGCAGCTACAGCGAGAAGTACCCGAACGCCTCCCGGGACGCGCGGGGCATGGAGCTGCTCATGCGGCAGTTCTCCTTCCCCGGCGGCGTGCCCAGCCACGTCGCCCCGGAGGTGCCCGGCTCCATCCACGAGGGCGGAGAACTCGGCTACTCCCTCGCCCACGCCTACGGTGCCGCCCTCGACAATCCGGATCTGCTCGTGGCCTGCGTGATCGGCGACGGGGAGGCGGAGACCGGGCCCCTCGCCGGTTCCTGGCACGCCAACAAGTTCCTCGATCCCGTCCACGACGGCGCCGTCCTGCCGATCCTGCACCTCAACGGCTACAAGATCGCCAACCCGACCGTGCTGTCCCGCCTCCCGCAGGAGGAACTGGACGCGCTGCTGCGCGGCTACGGCCACGAACCGCTCCACGTCGCCGGTGACGACCCGGCCACCGTCCACCGCGCGATGGCCGAGGCCATGGACACCGCACTGGACCGCATCGCCGCCGCACAGCACGCCGCCCGGGAGGAGGGCGCGACCGAGCGCCCGCGCTGGCCGGTGATCGTGCTGCGCACCCCGAAGGGCTGGACCGGCCCGGCCGAGGTCGATGGCGAACCGGTCGAGGGCACGTGGCGCGCCCACCAGGTGCCGCTGTCCGGCGTCCGCGACAACCCGGAGCACCTGCGGCAGCTGGAGTCCTGGCTGCGCTCGTACCGGCCGGAGGAGCTGTTCGACGCGGACGGCCGCCCGGTCGCGGACGTCCTCGCCTGCGTCCCCGAGGGCACCCGGCGCCTGGGCGCCACCCCGTACGCCAACGGCGGGCTGCTCGTCCGCGACCTGCCCGTTCCGTCGCTGGACGACTTCGCCGTGCCCGTCGACAAGCCCGGCACGACGCTGCACGAGCCGACCCGGGTCCTCGGTGACCTCCTCGCCCGGGTCATGCGCGACACCGCCGACCGCCGCGACTTCCGCCTGGTCGGCCCGGACGAGACCGCCTCCAACCGGCTCCAGGCCGTCTACACCGCCAGCGGCAAGACCTGGCAGGCCGAGACCCTGCCCGTGGACGAGCACCTGGAGCGGCACGGCCGGGTGATGGAGATCCTCTCCGAGCACCTCTGCCAGGGCTGGCTGGAGGGCTATCTGCTCACCGGGCGGCACGGGCTGTTCTCCTGCTACGAGGCGTTCGTGCACATCGTCGACTCCATGGTCAACCAGCACATCAAGTGGCTGCGCACCTCGCGCGGGCTGCCCTGGCGGGCCCCCATCGCCTCCCTCAACTACCTGCTCACCTCGCACGTGTGGCGGCAGGACCACAACGGCTTCTCCCACCAGGACCCCGGCTTCGTCGACCACGTCCTCAACAAGAGCCCCGAGGTCGTCCGGGTCTATCTCCCGCCGGACGCCAACACCCTGCTGTCGGTCGCGGACCACGCCCTGCGCAGCCGCGACTACGTCAACGTGATCGTGGCCGGCAAGCAGCCCTGCTTCGACTGGCTGTCGATGGACGAGGCCCGGGTGCACTGCGCGCGCGGCGCCGGCATCTGGGACTGGGCGGGCACCGAGGACGGCACCGAGCCCGACGTCGTGCTGGCCTGCGCCGGTGACGTCCCGACCCAGGAGACCCTGGCCGCCGCCCATCTGCTCCGCCGGCACCTGCCCGAGCTGTCCGTCCGGGTCGTCAACGTCGTCGACCTGGCCCGCCTGCTGCCCCAGGGGGAACACCCGCACGGCATGAGCGACTTCGAGTACGACGGCCTGTTCACCACCGACAAGCCGGTGATCTTCGCCTACCACGGCTATCCGTGGCTGATCCACCGGCTCGCCTACCGCCGCACCGGCCACAAGAACCTCCACGTGCGCGGCTACAAGGAGGCGGGGACCACGACCACGCCCTTCGACATGGTCGTCCGCAACGACCTCGACCGCTACCGGCTCGTCATGGACGTCATCGACCGCGTCCCCGGCCTCGCCGTCCGCGCCACGGCCGTACGCCAGCGGATGGCCGACGCCCGCACCCGCCACCACGCCTGGATCCGCGAGCACGGCACCGACCTGCCGGAGGTCGCCGAGTGGAGCTGGAACGCCTGAGCCCCGGGGGACGTCCTAGAAGCCGGTAGGCTTCCCGGGGTCGCAGGGAAGCTCAAGGAAAGGAACCGGCGTTGCACGTCCAGGAGTGGCTCGAAACCGTACCCGCGGTCGCCGTCTACGCGCTGGTCGGGCTGGTCATCGGCCTGGAAAGCCTGGGCATCCCGCTGCCGGGCGAGATCATCCTCGTCTCCTCGGCGCTGCTCGCCTCCCAGCACGGCGAGATCGACCCCGTCGTCCTCGGCGCCAGCGCCACGGCCGGCGCGATCATCGGCGACTCGATCGGCTACGCCATCGGCCGCAAGGGCGGGCGTCCCCTGCTGGCCTGGCTGGGCAACAAGTTCCCCAAGCACTTCAGCGAGGGCCACATCGCCACCGCCGAGCGCTCCTTCGAGAAGTGGGGCATGTGGGCCGTCTTCTTCGGCCGCTTCGTCGCCCTGCTCCGCATCTTCGCGGGCCCGCTCGCCGGTGTGCTGCGCATGCCGTACTGGAAGTTCCTCATCGCCAACGTCCTCGGCGGCATCGTCTGGGCGGGCGGCACGACCGCGGTCATCTACTACGTCGGCGTCGTCGCGGAGTCCTGGCTCAAGCGCTTCTCGTGGCTGGGCCTGGTGGCGGCGGTCCTGGTGGGCCTGACGTCCATGTTGGTGATCAAGCGCAAGGCGAAGAAGGCCAACCAGAACCTGGAAGCGACCGGGGCGCCGACTCCCTAGGGGCGCGGGGCTGTGTTCCCATGCGGCTCCGCCGCGTGGGCGCGACCAGCCCCCACGGCACCGCACCCGCCGATAACCCTACGCATGCACCTCACGATGGGCCTTCGCCAGCTCGGCGTACATCGTGCCGTTGAGGGTGACCCCCTGCCGCTCCTCCTCCGTCAGCTCCCGCCGCACCTTCGCGGGAACCCCTGCCACGAGTGACCCGGCCGGCACCACCATCCCCTGCGGCACCAGCGCCTGCGCCGCGACGAGCGAACCGGCCCCGATCACCGCGCCGTTCAGGACCGTCGCCCCCATCCCGATCAGGCAGTCGTCCTCGACCGTCGCCCCGTGCACCACGGCGTTGTGCCCGATGGACACGCGCTCTCCCACCGTCACGGGAAACCCGGGGTCGGCATGAAGTGTGCAGTTGTCCTGCACGTTGCTGCTCGCCCCGACGGAGATCGACTCGACGTCGCCGCGCACCACGGCCCCGTACCAGACGCTCGCGCCCGGCCCCAGCGTCACGCCCCCGATCACCGACGCCGTCGGCGCCACGAACGCCGACGCGTCGATCTCCGGCTCCCTGCCGCCGATCCCCGTGATCATCGCCCGCTGCGCCATGTCCGCCTCCAGGAACGTCGTAGACAACGCGCACACCGTACGCCACACGGTGGGGTGAAGATCACAGGCCTCCGACGCCGCGGCCGGGGCTACCGCTGAGTACCGTGAGCTCGTGCCGAAGCGCAAGAACACGTTCTCATCCTGGCGGCGGGGCCTCACCCAGCGGGCCGTCCACGCGGGCTGGGCCTGGGTGCAGCGCACGGGCTCGGTGACCGCCGAGCACCCCGGCCGCTACCGCTTCGGCGCCATGGGAACAGGTACCAGACTGGCCTTCCCGCTCGGCACGGTCTTCGGCGAACCCTGGATCCACGTCGGCTCCCACTGCATCATCGGCGAGCAGGTCACCCTCACCGCGGGGCTGATGCCCGACCTCGACCTCGGCCCGGACCCGATCCTGCGCATCGGCGACGGGGTCGTCCTGGGCCGCGGCAGCCACGTCATCGCGGACACCACCGTCACCATCGGCAGCGACTGCTACTTCGGTCCGTACGTCTACGTCACGTCCACGAACCACTCCTACGACGACCCGCACGAGCCGATCGGCAAGCAGTGGCCGCGGATGGAATCGGTGGAGATCGGGCCAGGCTGCTGGATCGGCACCGGAGCGGTCATCCTGCCGGGCGCGCGGATCGGACGGAACGTGGTGGTGGCCGCGGGCGCGGTCGTGCGGGGAACGGTGCCCGACCACGCCGTGGTGGCGGGCGCACCGGCGCGCGTCGTACGCCGCTGGACCCCCGCGGACGGCTGGCAGCCGCCCCTGCGCACACCGGCGCCGGTGCCCATACCGGAGGGCGTCACGCCCGAGCAGCTCCGGGCGCTGTCGGAGCTGGACGAGGAGACGGCGGCCCGGCTGGCCGCACTGGACGAGGAGACGGCGGCCGATCTCGCGCAGCTGGAGCCCGGTTCCTGAACCGCCCGGTTCAGCCCGACGCCAGCAGTACCGTCCCCACCAGGGCGAGCCCCGCTCCAGCGGCCTGGATCGCCCGCAGCCGTTCCCGCAGGACACCCCGCGCGGCCACGGCCGTCACCACCGGGTACAGGGAGGCCAGCACGGCCGCGACCGTCACCGGACCGTGCTGGGCGGCGATCGAGTAGGTGCCGTTCGCGGCGACGTCCGCGAGTCCGACGAAGGCCAGGGCGGGCAGCGAACGCCAGGGGAAGCCGTCCGCCGGCAGCGCGGGCGACCCGCGCCGCACCGAGACGCAGAGGGCCAGTCCGCCTGCGGCGACGTTCGTGACCCGCTGGACGAACAGCGCGAGGAACAGACCGGTCAGCGTCGTCGACGCCTCGGCGATCAGCGCCATCACCGCGCCGAAGCCGAACGCCGCGAGCAGGGTCAGGGCGATGGCCTGGCGCTGGACGGGGGCGCCGCGGAACTGGGGGCCTCCGGCGAGGCACACCCCGGCGACCGCCACGAGAATGCCGAGGAACTGCAGCAGGCCGGGCCGCTCGCCCAGCACCAGCCCCACCCCGACCGGCACGGCCACGCCGAGCGACCCCAGCGGCGAGACCACGCCCATCGGGCCGAGCGCGAGCGCCTTGTAGAAGGCGAGCATCGCCACCGGTCCGACCAGCCCGGCCGCCACGGCGAACCACAGCTGCGGCCCCGCCTCGCTCCAGCCGCCGGTCGCCACCACGACCGCGCCGAGCACCACCACCGCGATCGACTGCGAGACCACGACCACCGTGAGCGCGGGCGTGCGCCGGGTCAGCAGACCGCCGCCGAAGTCGGCCAGTCCCCACAACAGGCTGGTGGCCAGGGCGAAGAGCGCTGTCATGGGACGGATACCTCGCAGTACAGTTCAGTGAACGATCAGGTGAACCACACCATAGTGCAGCCCGCTGTACTGTGTCATACAGAATATTGGACGGAATGTGTCGGACCTCGACCTGCTGACCCAGTCCCTGGCGCGGAGCGTCAAGCACTGGCGCGCGGTACGCGGCTTCACCCTGGACGTGCTCGCCGCCCGGGCGGGTGTCAGCCGCGGCATGCTCATCCAGATCGAGCAGGCCCGCACCAACCCCAGCCTCGGCACCGTCGTGAAGATCGGCGACGCGCTCGGCGTCAGCATCACCACCCTGCTCGACTACGAGCAGGGCCCGAACGTCCGCATCGTCCCGGCCGAGCAGGCCGTACGGCTGTGGCACACCGACGCCGGCAGCTACAACCGGCTGCTCGCGGGCACCGAGGCGCCCGGCCCGCTGGAGATGTGGGACTGGCGGCTCATGCCCGGCGAGAGCAGCCCGTCGGACCCGCACCCCGCCGGCACGACCGAACTGCTCCACGTCACGGCGGGCGAACTGACCCTCACCGTCGACGGCGTCGAGCACCGCGTGCCCGCGGGTGCCAGCGTCCACTTCGAGGCGAACGTCCCGCACACCTACGGCAACACCGGCGACGCTCCCATGGAGATGGTCATGGCCGTCTCGGTGCCGCCCGTGACCTGAGCGGCCCGGTCCCGCACCGGCCCGCTGTTGTTAGCGTGCGGCCATGCGCGCACCCATCGGACACTTCGACGACGCCCGCCCGGCCCCCGCCTGCCTCGACGAACTCACCGCCCCGGTCGCCGACGCCGTACGCAACTGGCGGGGCAGCGTCCCGGCGGAGCAGATCGTCTACGTCGACACCGACCCAGAGTGGGCCGACACCGCCACCTTCGTGGAGCACTACGGGCAGGACCTGCTGGAGCGGTCCGCGAACTGTGTGGTGGTCTCCGGCAAACGGGGCGGCGAGTCCACGCTCGCCGCATGCCTCGTGCTGTCCACCACCCGGGTCGACGTGAACGGTGTCGTACGCCGCAGGCTCGGCGCCCGCAAGGCCTCCTTCGCCTCCATGGACACGGCGACCGGCGAGACCGGCATGGAGTACGGCGGCATCACCCCGCTCGGGCTGCCGGACGGCTGGCCGTTGCTGGTGGACGCGGCCGTCGTCGACCTGCCGTACGTGCTCGTCGGCAGCGGCCGCCGGCGCGGCAAGCTGCTGGTCCCGGGCAAGGCCTTCGCTGAACTGCCCGGTGCCGTGGTGCTGGAGGGCCTCGGGGTCTCCTGACACGACGCCACGGCGAGCCGGCCTGCGGTGGATCCGGCGGCAGCTTCTGTCTCTGCCGGTCTACGCCGCCATGTGGTGGGCCAGCGGCAGATGGGGGTCGCTCTCGCCCGGGGCCGGCTCCGGGTCCGCGTGCACCAGGGCCGCGGTCAGGCGCGGTACCGCGTGCAGCAGCGCGTGCTCGGCGTCCACGGCGATGCGGTGGGCCTCGCGCACCGTCACGTCGCCGTCCACCACGACCGCCACCTCGGCGCGCAGCCGGTGACCGATCCAGCGCAGCCGCAGTTCGCCCACCCCGCGCACCCCGGGCACCTCGGTCAGCGCCCGCTCGGCCCGGTCCACCAGGGCCGGATCGACGGCGTCCATCACCCGGCGGAACACCTCCCGGGCCGCGTCCCGCAGCACCAGGGCGATGGCCGCCGTGATCGCCAGTCCGACGATCGGGTCCGCGAGTTCCCACCCCAGGGCCGAGCCGCCGGCGCCCAGCAGCACCGCCAGTGAGGTGAAGCCGTCGGTGCGGGCGTGCAGGCCGTCGGCGACCAGTGCGGCCGAGCCGATCGAGCGGCCGACGCGGATGCGGTAGCGGGCCACCCATTCGTTCCCGGCGAAGCCGACGAGCGCGGCCACGGCCACCGCCGGGACGTGCTGCACCGGGCGCGGATCCAGCAGCCGGTCCACAGCCGTCCAGCCCGCGAAGGCGGCGGACGCGGCGATGGTCAGCACGATCACGAGACCGGCCAGATCCTCGGCCCGGCCGTAGCCGTAGGTGAAACGGCGCGTGGCCGCGCGCCGGCCCAGCACGAAGGCGATCCCGAGCGGGACGGCGGTCAGCGCGTCCGCGGTGTTGTGCACGGTGTCCCCGAGCAGCGCCACCGACCCCGACACGGCCACGACGACCGCCTGCGCCAGTGCCGTCACGCCGAGCACGGCGAGTGAGACCCACAGCGCCCGCATACCGCGGGACGAGGACTCGAGGGCGGAGTCGACCTTGTCGGCCGACTCGTGGGAGTGCGGCGTGAGGAGGTGGCCCACCCGATGACGCAGGCCATGGCGGTGCCCGTGGCCGTGCTCGTGCTCGTGTCCGTGGCCGTGCCCGTGATCCTTCCCATGCCCATGCCCATGCCCATGCCCGTGGCCGTGTCCGTGCTCGGGCGGGTGGGAGTGGGTGTGCTCGTGCCGGTCGTTCACGTGGATCCCCTTCCGGTGCGCGCGGGAGTGGACGTACCCGTGCCCTGGCGCCATTATGTGCGTATGAGCGCACGCATGCACCTGTCATCTGCGCACGATGCGCATCCGCGCAGCCCGGGCGAGGAGCAGTTCGCGCTCGCCGCGGAACTCCTCGCCCTGCTGGGGGACCGGACCCGGCTCGCCCTGCTGCACGCGCTGACCGGGGGAGAGGCCGACGTCACGACCCTCACGGAGGCGTGCGGGGCGGCCCGGCCAGCCGTCAGCCAGCACCTGGCGCGACTGCGTCTGGCGGGCCTGGTGAACACGCGCAAGGAGGGCCGCCGGGTGATCTACTCACTGCGCGACGGCCATCTGCGCCGCCTGGTCGACGAGGCGCTGAACGTGGCCGACCACCGCCTCAGCGACCGCCCCCTGCACGACTGACAACGGCTCGCACACCGGCGCCGCAGTCCCGGCGCGCCGCTCGCTCAGTAGCGTGTTGCCGTCCCCAGGTACCGCTCGGCGAAGGCGGCGGCCGCGAGGGGCGAGGTGAACAGACGGCGCATCCGGGCGAGCGCGGTCCCCGCACGGAACGGGTCGCCCGCCGCCGTGCCGTGGAACACCTCGGACAGCCACTGCGAGAACTCCTGGTAGTCCCACACCCGCCGCAGACACGCCTCCGCGTAGCCGCCGAGGCCGCTGTCGTCGCCGGTGGTCAGCCGGTCCACCAGGGCGTCGCCGAGCAGGAAGGCGTCGTGCAGGGCGAGATTCATGCCCTTGGCCGCGATGGGGGCGACCAGATGGGCCGCGTCTCCGGCGAGATGGAGCCGGCCGTGCACCATCGGCTCGACCACGTAGTCGTGCATGTCCAGCACGCGCTTCTCGATCAGCCGCCCCTCGGCCGGCGGCGGCACGCCCACCGCCCCGAGCCGCTGCCGGAGCTCCGACCAGACGCGCTCGTGCGGCCAGTTGTCCGGGTCGTCGCCCGGCGGGCACTGGAGGTAGTAGCGGGTCACCTCCGGGCTGCGGGGCATCTGGCCGGCGAACCCGCGCGGGTGGCAGCCGAACAGTACGCAGTCGGAGGACGGCGGCGCCTCGGCGAGCAGGGCCAGCCAGCCGATCCCGTAGTCGTGCCGCGCGATCCGGACCCGCTCGGGAGGGAGCGCGGCCCGGGTCGCTCCGCGTGCCCCGTCGCACCCGGCGACGAAGTCGCAGTGCACGACCCGGTGTTCACCCGTCTCGGCGCAGGTGTACGACACCGACGGCCGGTCGCTGTCGATGTCGTGCAGCTCCACGTCCCGGACGCCGAAGCGGATCTCGCCGCCTCGGACGTCGGCGTACTCGCGCACCAGGTCCGTCACGAGCAACGGTTGCGGGTAGACGAAGTGGTGACTGTCCGTCAGCTCACCGTAGGGGAACCGGTAGCGCTCCCCGTCGAAGCGGAACTCGCACGCGGTGTGCAGTTCCGCGCGGTCCAGGAGGTTCCGGGCGAGGCCCCGCTTCTCCAGGCCGCGTACGGCCCATTCCTCGATGACTCCGGCGCGGGGCCGCTGTTCGATGAACGCGCGGCTCTCCGCCTCCAGCACCAGACAGTCCACGGATGCGGCCCGCAGGATGTTGCCGACGGTCAGACCGGCCGGACCGGCGCCCACGACGACGACCGGGAAGCGTTGCGGGGCGCCGGAGTCGAGAGGCGGGGAGGGGCGCATGCGCACATTATGAAGGCCGGTCTCAAAACCGCGGGATCTCGATGGCCGGGCAGCGGTCCATCACCATCTCCAGGCCCGCCGCACGGGTCCGGTCGTACGCCGCCTCGTCGATCACGCCGAGCTGGAACCAGACGGCCTGCGCGCCCTTGGCGACCGCCTCGTCCGCGACGGCACCGGCGAGGTCGCTGTTCACGAACACGTCCACGACGTCCACGTCGAAGGGGATGTCCGCCAGGCTCGCGTAACCCTTCTCCCCGTGCACCGTCTCCGCCTTCGGGTGCACCGGCACGACACGCTTGCCGAAACGCTGGAGCACGGCGGCGACGCCGTACGCCGCGCGCTGCTGGTTCGACGACAGGCCCACCACGGCCCAGGTGTCGCCGAGCTCGGTGAGAATCCTGCGGACCGTTGCCTCGTCGCCGTACACCGGCGGCCTCCTCGTACGTCGTGGACGAACTGCTCTCCCTTTTCAACGGCGGCGGGTGCGGGGGGATTCCCCACAAGGCGGGTGCGCGGGGAATCCCCCGGACGGGCCCCGAGACGGCTTGCCGGGGCCAGTCGCACCCATGTGCGCGGGTCAGGGAATCCGGTGCGAATCGGGAACTGACGCGCAGCGGTGAGGGGGACGGGCGGGGCCTCGGCCACCGAGGCTGGTCCGATCGCGCCATGATGGCCGGAAAAGGTCGGTCCTGCCTGCGCAGGCCCGGCCACCCGCCTACGCTCGCCTCGTGCTGCGCATCATCGACGCCCGAACCCGTGAGCCGGTCGCCGCCGCTCCGGCCCGCCGGGGCCTGACCCGCGTCCAGGTGCACGCGTCGGACTCCGACACGACCAACCTGCGGGTGCTGCTCGTCGGCGACCTGCTCGTGCGGACCCTGGAACTCGGCGGCACACCGGTGTGGGCCCTGCTGACCGGCGGCACCCGTCAGGCGGAGTTGCGCGCGTACGCCACGACGCTCGGCGTCCGCCCCTTCGAGGACAGCCCCGACGTCGGTGCCGGCCTGGGCGAGTCCCAGGTCGTCCACGTCGCCGCCGAGGGCGGGACGGCACCCGACGGGGTGCGGATCGCCGTCGCGCCCGTGGAGTCGGGCCCGCCGGGCCCCTCCGACCCCGCCGTCCTGCGTCTCGCCCTGCTCACCCGGCACCACAGCGCCCCCCTCCGTCTGGAGACGCCCGCACTCGACGACGCCCGCGCCACCCTCGCCCGCTGGCGCACCGCGGTCGCCCGCTGGGCGGGCCGGCCCTCGCGGCCGGTCCCCGACGGCGTACGGGAGCGGCTGCGCGAGGCCTGGGAGGACGACCTGGACGTGCCCGGGGTGCTGGACGTCCTGCGGCAGGTGGAGACCGAGCCGGACCTCGCGGACGGCGCCCGCTTCGAGACGTACGCCTACGCGGACCGGCTCCTGGCCCTCGACCTCACGCGCGACCTGGGATCCTCGTCATGATCGAACGCGCCGGAGCCGGCCCGCTGCGCCGCCTGGTCCTGCTGCGGCACGCCAAGTCCGCCTGGCCCCTGGACGTCGCCGACCACGAGCGCCCCCTCGCCCCGCGCGGCCGGCGGGACGCCCCCGCCGCCGGGCGAGCCCTGGCCGACGCCGACCTCCTGCCGGACCTCGCCCTGTGCTCCACCGCGGTCCGCGCACGCCTGACCTGGGACCTGGCCGCCGCGCAGTGGGGCACGCCCCCTCCGGTCCGGCACGACCGGCGGCTGTACGCCGCCGGGCCGTCGGGCCTGCTGGCCGTCGTGCACGAGGTGCCCGCCGAGGTGGAGACGCTGCTGCTGATCGGGCACAACCCCGGACTGGAGGACCTCGTCCTGGCCCTCGCCGGGGACGGCCTCGACGACACCCTGGAGCAGGTCCGCACGAAGTTCCCGACCTCCGCGATCGCCGTCCTGTCCTGGCGCGGCACGACCTGGCGGGCGCTCGCCCCCGGCACCGCGCTCCTCACGTCCGTGACCGTGCCCCGGGGCCCCAGGCACTAGCCCGGACCGTGGGGCCCGAAGCCACGGCCCCGACCCAGCAGCCGGGTCCCGGCATGCGGCCTTTACGGTGATGTGTGCCCGGTGCGCGCTGCGCCCACGTCCCGCGGCGGGTAGGCGTCTGCGTCGAACGGCCTTGCCGATCCAGGAGGAGAGCAGCCATGCACGCAGTGATCCGGCGGTACGAAGGAGTGACCGACCCGGCCGAGGCGGGACGCCGGGTGGACGAGGAGTTCCTGCCGATCGTCCGCCAGGTCCCGGGGTTCGTGGCCTACTACTGGGTCGACGCCGGCGGCGGGGTGATGGTGTCGACCGGTGTCTTCCAGGATCGCTCCGGAGCCGAGGAGTCGACCCGCAGAGCCGGGGACTTCGTGCGGGACCGGCTCGCCGAACTGCTGCCCAACGCGCCCCAGGTCACGGCCGGTGAGGTCGTGGCCCACTCGTAGCGCCGGGCCGCCTGGCCTCGGGGGGGCGGAGCACCCCACCGGGGCGCTTCCGGCCACGCGACTAGGCTGGCCGGATGCAGGACGAATACCGCACGGTGGCCGCCGCCGGCGTGCACGAGACCGAGGTCAGCCGTTCCCGCTTCCTGTGTGCCCTGGCCCCGGCGGCCACCGAGCAGGAGGCGCAGGACTTCATCGCCGCGGTCCGCAAGGAGCACGCCGACGCCAACCACAACTGCTGGGCCTATGTCATCGGCGCCGACGCCTCCGTCCAGAAGGCGAGCGACGACGGCGAACCCGGCGGCACCGCCGGCGTCCCCATGCTCCAGATGCTGCTGCGCCGCGACATGCGGTACGTCGTCGCCGTCGTCACGCGCTACTTCGGCGGGGTCAAACTCGGCGCGGGCGGGCTCATCCGGGCGTACGGCGGAGCGGTCGGTGAAGCGCTGGACGCCCTCGGCACCCGCACCCGGCGCAGGTTCCGGCTGGCCACGGTCACCGTCGACCACCAGCGGGCCGGCAGGCTGGAGAACGACCTGCGCACCACCGGGCGCGACGTCCGGGCCGTGCACTACGGCGAGGCGGTGACGATCGAGATCGCCCTCCCGGACGCCGACGTCGACGCCTTCCGCTCCTGGCTCGCCGACGCGACCGCCGGGACGGCCGGTCTCGAAACGGGCGGGGAGGCGTACGGGGACGCGTGAGGGCCGCTCGCCGAAGTCCCCGGTTGCCCCGTCCCTGCATGCTCCCGTCCCGCATGCCCCCGTCCCCGCATGCTCCCCTCCCGGGTTTCAACGTGCCCCGGCGCTCCCGGGATGGTGATGCCGCCGCTCTGACGGCATCGCCCCGGGAATGGCCTGCCTCACAGCCCAGTTGTGGACATACCGCCTGAATTGCTGCCGGACAGGGGTGACAGTCCGGGGTTCGTGGTGGACCGGGTGCCCGCACGGGTTAGCGTGGTGGGGCTGACGGCGGGCCGGACCGGCTCCCGTCGCCGACGAACGGACAGTAGGGGGAGACATGCGGGTCGGAGCGGCGTCTTGAGGCTGCTGCACACCTCCGACTGGCATCTCGGCCGGGCCTTCCACCGGGTCAACATGCTCGGTGCCCAGGCCGAGTTCATCGGCCACCTCGTCACGACCGTGCGGGAGCGTGCCGTGGACGCCGTGGTCGTGTCGGGGGACGTCTACGACAGGGCGGTGCCGCCGCTCGCCGCGGTCGAGCTGTTCGACGACGCCCTGCACCGTCTCGCCGACCTCGGCGTGCCGACGGTGATGATCTCCGGCAACCACGACTCGGCCCGCCGGCTGGGCGTCGGAGCCGGGCTGATCGGGCGGGCCGGCATCCACCTGCGGACGGAACCCGCGGCGGCCGGCACTCCGGTCGTGCTGGCCGACGCCCACGGCGACGTCGCCTTCTACGGACTGCCCTACCTCGAACCGGCTCTGGTCAAGGGCGAGTTCGGGGTGGAGAAGGCCGGGCACGAGACCGTGCTGGCCGCCGCCATGGACCGGGTCCGCGCCGACCTCGCCACGCGCCCGCCCGGCACCCGCTCCGTCGTCCTCGCGCACGCCTTCGTCACCGGCGGCGAACCCAGCGACAGCGAACGGGACATCACCGTCGGCGGCGTCGCCGCGGTACCGGCCGGGGTGTTCGACGGCGTCGACTACGTGGCGCTCGGGCACCTGCACGGCTGCCAGACCCTCACCGACCGCGTCCGCTACTCCGGCTCCCCGCTGCCTTACTCCTTCTCGGAAGCCGCCCACCGCAAGAGCATGTGGCTGGTCGACCTGGCCACGGACGGCTCGGTCGAGGCGGAGCGCGTCGACTGTCCGGTGCCCCGCGCCCTGGTGCGGATCCGCGGCACGCTGGAGGACCTGCTCGCCGACCCCGCCCTGGCGCGGCACGAGGAGGCGTGGATCGAGGCGACCCTCACCGACCCCGTCCGCCCGTCCGACCCGATGGCCCGGCTCGCCGAACGCTTCCCGCACACCCTCAGCCTCGTCTTCGACCCCGACCGCGACGAGGACGAGTCCGAGGTGTCGTACGCACGGCGTCTCGCCGGCCGCAGCGACCAGCAGATCGCCGAGGACTTCGTCGCCCATGTGCGCGGCACCGGGCCCGACCCGCACGAACAGGGCGTGCTGCGCGACGCGTTCGACGCGGTACGGGCCGACGAGACCGTACGGGAGGTGGCCCGGTGAGGCTGCACCGGCTCGCGGTCACCGCCTTCGGTCCCTTCGGAGGCACACAGACCGTCGACTTCGACGAGCTGTCGAGCGCCGGGCTGTTCCTGCTGCACGGACCCACCGGAGCGGGCAAGACCTCCGTCCTGGACGCCGTCTGCTACGCCCTCTACGGCTCGGTGCCGGGTGCTCGGCAGGGCGGCGGCCAGGGCACGGCCCTGCGCAGCGACCACGCCGCACCCATGACCCGCACCGAGGTCACCCTCGACCTCACCGTCGCCGGGCGCCGCCTGGAGGTCACCCGCCAGCCGCCCTGGGAGCGCCCCAAGAAACGCGGCACCGGCACGACCCTGGACAAGGCCCAGACCTGGCTGCGCGAGTACGACGCGACGGCCGGGACCTGGAAGGACCTCAGCCGCTCCCACCAGGAGATCGGCGAGGAGATCACCCAGCTGCTCGGCATGAGCCGGGAACAGTTCTGCCAGGTCGTGCTGCTGCCGCAGGGCGACTTCGCCCGGTTCCTGCGCGCCGACGCCGAGGCCCGCGGGAAACTGCTGGGCCGCCTGTTCGACACCCGCCGCTTCGCCGACGTGGAGAAGCGCCTCGCCGAGCGGCGCCGCACCACCGAGGCCCAGGTGCGCGACGGGGACGCGGAACTGCTGGCCGACGCCCACCGCATGCAGCAGGCCGCCGACGACGCCATGGCACTGCCCGAACTCGCCCCGGGCGAACCGGGGCTGGCCGAGGCCGTACTGAGCGCCGCCGCCGTCGCCCGCAGCACCGCCCGCGAACAGCTCACCGTCGCCGCGTGCGCGCTCACCGCCGCCGAGTCCGCACAGGCCGCCGCCGGCCGCGTCCTGGACGAGGTACGCGAACTGGCCCGGCTCCAGCGGCGCCACGCGCAGGCCCGGGAACGGGCGGCGGGCCTGGAACAGGGAGCCGAGGCCTATCGGGAGGCCCAGGCGCTCATGGAGCGGGCCCGCAAGGCCGAAGCCGTCGCGCCCGCCCTCGACCTGCGGGAAGCCGCCGAAGCCGAACACCGCCGGGCGGCCGCCGCCGAGGAACGCGCGCGTGCCCTGCTGCCGGAGACCTTCGCCGACGCGGGCGCGGCCGGGCTCGCCGCAGCCGCACGCAGGGCCGCCGAGGAACTGGGCGGCCTCGACTCGGCCCGCCGCGCCGAGCGACGCCTCGCCGAACTCCTCGCCGAGCGCACCGACCTCGACCGACAGGACCGCGCGGACGCCGACCTGCTGCAGGACGCCGAGGGCTGGCTCGACGGCTGGGAGGAGCGGCGCACCACGCTCCAGGCCGGTGTCGACTCCGCGCAGCAGGCCGCCGCCCTCGCCGAACAACTCGCCGTGCGGCGGGAGCCCGCGCAGCAGCGGCTCCGGGCGGCCCGCCTGCGCGACCAGCTCGCCCAGGACACGGACCGTGCCGTCGCACGGGTGCGCACCGCGCAGGAGGCGACGCTGCGGGCCAAGCAGCACTGGCTCGAACTCAAGGAGCAGCGCCTGAACGGCATCGCCGCCGAACTGGCCGTTCACCTCGCCGACGGCGCCCCCTGCGCCGTCTGCGGCGCCACCGAACACCCCGCCCCCGCCCGCAAGGTCGCCGGGCACGTCGACCGCGAGGCGGAGGAGCGGGCCCTCACCGCCTACCAGCGGGCCGACGAACAGCGCGCGGACGCCGAGCGGAAACTGGGGGTCGCACGGGAGGCACTGGCCGCCGCCACCGCGGAGGCCGGTGACACCCCCACCGCGCAACTCGCGCGAGAAGCAGAGGAGTTGGACGAGCAGTACACGCGGGCCCGCGGCGCCGCCGCCGAACTCCACGCCGCCCAGGAGCGGCTGCGGCAGGCCGCGCAGGAGCACGAACGCCGCCTTGCCGCCCGGCAGGAGACGGCTGTGCGGACCGCTTCCCGGGTCGGTCACCGGGAGCGGCTGGACCGCGAACGGGCGGCCCTGGAGGAGGAACTGGACCAGGCCCGGGGGGCCCTGGGCAGCGTCGCCGCGCGGGCCGCACAGCTGGAGCGGCGCACCGCGCTGCTCACGGACGCCGCCGACACCGCCCGCGTCGCCGAGGACACCGCCCAGCGGCTGAAGGACGCCGACGCCCGCCTCGCCGACGCCGCCTTCCGGGCCGGCTTCGAGACCCCGCAGGCCGCGGCCGACGCCCTCCTCGACCGTGCCGCCCACCGCGAGCTGCAACGCCGCCTGGACGCGTGGCAGCACGAGGAGGCCGCCGTACGGGCCGTCCTCGCGGAGGCCGACACCGCCGCGGCGGCCCGCGAGCCGCAGGCCGACCCGGACGCGGCGCAACGGGCCGCCGACGTGGCGGCCCGGCGGCTGCGCGACGCCGCCTCCGCGCATGACGCCGCGCAGCGGCGCTGCGCCGACCTCGACCGCCTCTCCGCCCGGGCGGCCGCCGCCGTACGCCGGCTGGCACCGTTGCGCCAGGAGTACGACCGCGTCGCACGGATGGCGGGCCTCGCCGCCGGGACCTCGGCGGACAACGAACGCCGGATGCGCCTGGAGTCCTACGTCCTGGCCGCACGGCTGGAACAGGTCGCCGCCGCCGCGACCGTACGGCTGCGCCGGATGTCGTCCGGCCGCTACACCCTCGTCCACTCCGACGACCGCACCGGGCGCGGGCGCAGCGGGCTCGGACTGCACGTCGTCGACGCCTGGACCGGCCGTGAACGCGACACGGCGACGCTGTCGGGCGGCGAGACGTTCTTCGCCTCGCTCGCCCTGGCGCTCGGCCTCGCGGACGTCGTCACGGACGAGGCGGGCGGGGTGCGGCTGGACACCCTCTTCATCGACGAGGGCTTCGGCAGCCTCGACGACCAGACCCTGGACGAGGTCCTCGACGTCCTCGACTCCCTGCGGGAACGCGACCGGAGCGTCGGCATCGTCAGCCATGTCCCCGATCTGCGGCGCCGGGTCCACGCCCAGCTCGAAGTGGTCAAGGGCCGTTCCGGGTCGACACTGCGCCTGCGCGGCGCCGGCTGAGGTCAGCGGCCCACGGGGCGCCGGGGGAGGGGCGAGGAGTACACGACGCTCGTGGTCACCGAGCCGAGCGCCCCGATCCTGCCCGACACCTCCTCCAGGTGGCGCATCGAGCGGGCCGTGACCTTGATGACGAAACAGTCGTCGCCCGTGACGTGATGCGCCTCAAGGATCTCGGGCGTCACCGCGACCAGATCATGGAAGGGTTTGTAGTTGCCGTTCGGGTAGCGCAGGCGCACGAACGCCAGGATCGGCAGACCGAGCCGCTCCGGGTCGACCACCGCCGCGTAGCCCTGGATGACCCCGGCCTCCTCCAAGCGGCGCACCCGCTCGGTGACCGCACTCGCGGACATGGACACGGCACGGGCCAGCTCGGCGAAACTGGCCCGGCCCTCCCGCTGGAGGACCTCGAGGATGCGCCAGTCGGTGGCGTCCGGGGAATACGCGGTCATGCCCGAGAAATAGCAGGGGAATCACCGGCGGATCAAGCGGTTGGCCGGGGATCGTCCCTTCAGGGACTGGCAGCGCGGCCGTAGTTTTCTCGGCATGATCACCACCGTGAACCCCGTGCTGCGCGTCGCCCCCGCCGCTCCCGCCGCGGCCGCCGCCCACTTCCGCGCCGCTCTCGCCCTCCACACCGACGTGTCCGACGTCGCCGCCGCCCTCGCCGCCGGCGGTGACCCCGGTTTCGTCCTCGTCGACTCACGCTCCACCGAGGCCTGGGACCAGGGCCACGTCCCCGGCGCGCTCCACCTGCCGACCGCGCTCGTCCCCGAGCAGGCCGGGCAGCTCCTGGACCGGACGGTGCCGGTCGTGACGTACTGCTGGGGCCCCGGCTGCAACGGCGCCGCCCGCGCGGCCCTCGCCCTCGCCGAACTCGGTTACCAGGTCAAGGAGATGCTCGGCGGCTTCGAGTACTGGGTGCGCGAGGGCCTGGAGTTCGAGACCTGGCAGGGGCGCGAGCGCCGGGCGCGGGACCCCCTGACGGCCCCCGTGGGCGCCGATGACTGCGGCTGCTGAACCCCTCCTCCTGTGAAGCGGGTCGGCCCTGTAGGTTCTTGCGCCATGGTGCGATACGCGGAGCCGGGCGCGGTGCAGTGGGTGGAGTCGGGCGGCGGGCCGCTGATAGCGGTCCCGGAGACCGTCCTGCCGTTCTGGGCGGGCGCCGACGGCGAGGAGACGGCCTCCGACTACGACCGGGCCTGCGAGGTGGACGGCCACGTCGGCCTCCTCCCGGTCGGCGACTCCACCGCGCTGGTCCTGGGGGACGAACCCGCCGCGACCGCCTACCTGCCCGGCCACGGCGTGTTCGTCCGCTGGTGCGCCGGCGACTCCGAGGAGGAACTGCTGGCGAGCGTGCCGGCGGCGCTCGACGGGGCGGAGTGGGAGCCGGAGGTGCAGTGGAAGGTTCCGGGGACGGTGCTGCTGTTCGACGCGGCGTGGCCCGGATCCGACCCGTCGGGGGCCGATCACGTGCGGGTGGTGCTGGAACCGGGCCGGTACGCGGTGCGCGCGGCAAGGGTCCACCCCGGTCCGGAGACCTGGCTGAGCCTGGTCCGACTCCGGCTGCTCGCACGGCGATAGGCCCCGTCGCGGCGACAGACCCCGCACCACCGACGGGGAAAACCGTGTGCGGCGGCGATCCGGACCGATCACCATGAACGCATGCCACGCCGTCCCCACCCCACCCCTGAGGAACTGCGCCGCGACCCCCTGCCCCTGCGCGGCCGCACCGCGCTCGTCACCGGCGCCAGCCGCCGCGGCGGCATCGGACACGCCGTGGCCCGCCGCCTGGCCGCGTACGGCGCGAGCGTCTATCTGCACCACCACGTTCCGCACGACGCCGAACAGCCCTGGGGCGCGGACCGCCCCGAGGACGTCCTCGCATCCGTCCGCGACGCGGCCGGCGACCCCGGGGCCCGGATCGTCGCGGGCCCCGGCGACCTGGCCGACCCGGCCGTACCCGCCGAGCTCGTGGGCAGGGCGGCCCGCGCCCTCGGCGGACAGCTCGACATCCTCGTCGCCAACCACGCGCAGAGCGGGTTCGACGGCTCGCTGGACGAGATCGACGCGGCGATGCTCGACCGGCACTGGTCGGTCGACACCCGCGCGGTCCTGCTGCTGGTCCAGGCGCACGCCCGGTCGAGGCCGCCCGGCCCCGGAGGCCGCGTGGTGATGATGACCTCCGGTCAGGGCCTCGCGGGCGGCATGCCGGGCGAGATCGCCTACGCGCTCCAGAAGGGCGCCCTCGCCTCGATCACCCGCTCCCTGTCGACCACGCTCGCCGAGCGCGGCATCACGGTCAACACCGTCAACCCGGGCCCCGTGGACACGGATTACCTGACCGGGGAGTCCTACGACGCGGTCGCCGCCCGCTTCCCCTCGGGCCGGTGGGGCATGCCCGACGACCCGGCCCGTCTCATCGCCTGGCTCGCGACCGACGAGGCGGGCTGGATCACCGGCGAGGTCATCACCTCCGAGGGGGGATTCCGCCGCTGATCACAGGGCCGACAACTCGTCCACCAGGTCGTCCAGACCGAGCGAGCCCTGCGACAGCGCCGCCATGTGCCAGGCCTTCGGGTCGAAGGCGTCGCCGTGGCGGGCGCGGGCGTTCTCGCGGCCCAGCAGCCACGCCCGCTCGCCGAGCTTGTAGCCGATGGCCTGGCCCGGCATCGACAGGTAGCGGGTCAGCTCGCTCTCCACGAAGTCGGCCGGCCGGCTGCTGTGCGAGCCGAAGAACTCCTGCGCCAGTTCGGCCGTCCAGCGCTCGCCGGGGTGGAAGGGTGAGTCGTCCGGGATCGTCAGCTCCAGGTGCATGCCGATGTCGATGATGACGCGCACGGCCCGCATCATCTGCGCGTCCAGGTAGCCGAGCCGGCGCTCCGGGTCGGTCAGGAAGCCCAGTTCGTCCATCAGCCGCTCCGCGTACAGGGCCCAGCCCTCGGCGTTGGCGCTCACCATGCCGACGCTCGCCTGGTAGCGGGAGAGGTTCTGTGCCACGTGCTTCCACTGGGCCAGCTGGAGGTGGTGGCCGGGCACGCCCTCGTGGTACCAGGTCGACACCAGGTCGTAGACCGGGAAGCGCGTCTCGCCCATCGTGGGCAGCCAGGTGCAGCCCGGGCGGGAGAAGTCGTCCGACGGGGGCGTGTAGTAGGGGGCCGCGGCGCTGCCCGGAGGGGCGATGCGCGACTCCACCCGGCGCACCCGCTCGGCCAGGTCGAAGTGGGTGCCGTCGAGTGCGTCCATCGCCTCGTCCATGAGGCACTGCAGCCAGTCGCGGACCTCGTCGACGCCCTCGATGTGCGTGCCCTGCGCGTCGAGGTGGGCCAGCGCCTCCCACGGCGTGCCGGCGCCCGGCAGGATCTTCTCGGCCTCGGTCCTCATCTCGCCGAGGAGGCGGTGGTACTCGGACCAGCCGTAGGCGTACGCCTCGTCCAGGTCGAGGTCCGTGCCGTTGAAGTAGCGCACCCAGCGCGCGTAGCGCTCCCGGCCCACCACGTCCGGCGCGCCCTCGACGGTCGGCGCGTACACGTCCCGCATCCAGTCGCGCAGCCGGACCACGGCCTCGGTGGCCGAACGGGCGGCGGTGTCCAGCTCGGACCGCAGGGACTCGGGGCCGGCGGCCGCGTACTGCTCGAACCAGCCGTGGCCCTCGCCGTCCGCGTCGGCCCACTCGCCCAGCTGCTGCACGAAGGTGGCCGTGGCGCGGGGACCGCCGTACAGCTTGCGCTCCAGGCCGAGCGCCAGGGACTCCCGGTAGCCCTCCAGCGCCGCCGGGACCGCGCGCAGCCGCTCGGCGATCGCCGTCCAGTCCTGCTCCGTCTGTGCCGGCGTCACGGTGAACACCTGCCGCACCGCGTGCGCGACGGAGCTCAGGTTGCTGACGGACCGCAGGCTCTCGTCGGCCTCGTGCACCGCGAGTTCGGCGCCCAGCCGCTCGCGCAGCAGTCGCGCGCACCGGCGCTCGATGTCACTGTCCGCGCCGGGCAGCCGCTCGGCCTCCTCCAGCCGGGCCAGCGTCCGGCGCGCCAGCTCGGCGAGCGCCTCCTGACCCGCGGGCGAGGTGTCGGGCAACTTGCTCGAGCTTTCCGTGTCGCCGAGGTACGTACCGGTGATCGGGTCGAGGGCGACGAGCTCGTCGACGTACGCGTCGGCGACTTCACGGGGCAGCGGGCTCTTGATCTCAGACATGCGGCCATCCTCGTACGACGGACCGCACACGTCACGCGGATTGAGCCGAGGGCGGAGGCGGCAGCAGCGGCCCGCACTCCCACTGCTGGAAGATCAGCCGCGTCTCCACCCGGGCGACCTCCCGCTGCGACGTGAACTCGTCCAGCACCAGCCGTTGCAGGTCGGCCATGTCGGCGACCGCGACATGCACCAGATAGTCGTCGGGACCGGTCAGGTGGAACACCGTCCGCGACTCCGGCAGGGCCCGGATCCGCTCCACGAACGGCCCCACCAGCTCCCGCCGGTGCGGCCTGACCTGCACCGACAGCAGGGCTTCCAGCCCCCGCCCCAGCTTCGCCGGATCCAGCTCCAGCCGGTGCCCGAGGATCACGCCCGAGCGGCGCAGCCGTGTCACCCGGTCCAGACAGGTCGACGGCGCCACCCCGACCTGCGCGGCGAGATCCCGGTAGGTCGCCCGGGCGTCGTTCTGCAACAGCCGCAGCAGATGGAGATCCACCGGATCCAGTACGACAGATTCAGCCATTGGCCGAACGTAGCACGGGAGCCGCACGCGGCAGCCCGGCCGATGTTCACCCTTGCCCACCATGGACATGGACACAACGAGCACGCGCGCCGTCGACGACATACGCACCGCACCGCGAGCCCTCGCCACCGAGGCCGTGCACGCCGGCCGGGACGACCTCGCCCGCCAGGGGCTGCACGCCCCGCCGATCGACCTGTCCACCACCTACCCGTCGTACGACAGCCGCGGCGAGGCGGCCCGCATCGACGCCTTCGCCACCACCGGCGCCGAGCCGGCCGGCCCGCCCGTCTACGGACGGCTCGGCAACCCGACCGTGGCCCGTTTCGAGACGGCCCTGGCCCGCCTGGAGGGCACCGAGGCGGCGGTCGCCTTCGCCAGCGGCATGGCCGCGCTCAGCGCCGTGCTGCTCGTGCGCGGCTCCATGGGCCTGCGGCACGTCGTCGCGGTACGCCCCCTCTACGGCTGCAGCGACCACCTGCTCACCGCCGGGCTGCTGGGCTCCGAGGTGACCTGGACCGACCCGGCCGGCGTCGCCGACGCCCTGCGGCCGGACACCGGACTGGTCCTGGTCGAGTCCCCGGCCAACCCCACCCTCGCCGAGGTCGACCTGCGGGCCGTCGCACACGCCTGCGGTTCGGTGCCGCTGCTGGTGGACAACACCTTCGCCACGCCGGTCCTCCAGCGCCCGGCCGAGCACGGCGCCCGGCTGGTGCTGCACAGCGCCACCAAGTACCTCGGCGGCCACGGCGACGTCCTGGCCGGTGTGGTCGCCTGCGACGAGGAGTTCGCGGGCCGGCTGCGCCAGGTGCGCTTCGCCACCGGCGGCGTCCTGCACCCGCTGGCCGGCTACCTGCTGCTGCGCGGCCTGTCCACCCTCCCCGTCCGGGTCCGGGCGGCCTCCGCCACGGCCGCCGAACTGGCCGGGCGCCTCGCCGCCGACCCGCGGGTCGCCCGGGTTCACTACCCGCGCATCGGCGGCGCGATGGTCGCCTTCGAGGTGCACGGCGACCCGCACGAGGTGATCGGCGCGGTCCGCCTGATCACCCCGGCGGTGAGCCTCGGCAGCGTGGACACACTCATCCAGCACCCGGCGTCCATCAGCCACCGCATCGTCGACGAGGACGACCGCAGGGGAGCCGGTGTGAGCGACCGGCTCCTGCGCATGTCGGTGGGCCTGGAGGACGTGGAGGACCTCTGGTCGGATCTGGACGCCGCCCTGGGACGACGCCCCGAAAGGGGCACGGGGAACCGCGCGAGCGGGCACGAGGCACCCGCCCTCGCCAACTGACGCACGTCCCTACGGCGCGGAGGCGCTCCCCAGCTCCTCCGCGCCCGTCACGACCGCCTCACCCAGCCGCGCCGTGATCACCAGCGTCCCCTCCTCGACCTGATAGTCCAGAGGCAGCCCCAGCCCCCGCATCGCCGCGACCATGCCCGTGTTGGACGACTGCGTCACGGCGTACACGCTGGAGCACCTCGCCTCGACGGCCAGTGCCACGAGCCGCGCCAGCAGCTCCGCCCCGACACCCCGCCGCTGCCAGGCGTCCTCGACGAGCAGCGCGACCTCGGTCTCGTCCCCGTCCCACAGGAGGTGACCGAGTCCGACGATCCGCCCGGAGGCCGTCTGCACGGCGAGCGTGCGGCCGTAGCGCGGACTGAGCAGGTGGTTGAGGTACCGGTCGGCGTCACGGACGGGCCCGTGATAGCGCTGCTTCAGCGTGCGCGGCGAGCACCGCTCGTGCATCGCCCTGGCCGCTTCGAGGTCGCGTGTGTCGGCCCGCCGCACGGTGATGTCGCTGCCCTCGGCGAGCGTGAAGACGTCCTGCCCGTGCGGCAGCCGGGGCCCGAGCCGGGCGTCCAGCTCGACCAGGGCCCGCGCCCGGGCGAACTCGGTCGGGGTGAACGGCAGATACGGCCGCTCCACGATGATCAGGCCGCCTTCCGGAGCGCGCAGCCGCATCACCGTGTCGTCGAGGGCCCCCTCCACGGCGAGGCTCTCGGGCGCCCGGCCGGCACCGGATGGGGCGGGCCGGGACCGGATCGTGCAGCGGCCCAGCAACTGCCGCAGTGCGAGGGGGAGTTCCGCCGAGTCGAGGGCGGTGCGGGCGGCGAGTCCGAGGACCCGGGTCGGCGCGTCCACCAGGTCGTGGGCGTCGGCCCGCTCGATCCAGGTGTCGGTGCCGCCGGCCGAACCGACGGCCGTGGTGATCGCGGACGCCGGCAGATCCGCCGGGCCCCGCAGCAGGAACTCGTCGACCGTGCCCTCGGCGAGCGGGTGCGTCTGGAGGCTCACGATGTCGACGCGCTGCCCGGCCAGGGCGCCGCACAGCGCCGCCAGCGCCCCCGGCTCCTCCTGGACCGTGGTCCGCATCCGCCACAGCGTGTGCGCCCCCGGCACCGTCTCCGGCGCCGGGGACCCGGTATCACTCGTCGGCGGTGCGTGTTCCTGGCGCCGTGTCCGCCAGGCGTGGAACGCCGCCGCCACCCGCTGCCACGAGGTGGCGGGGCGGCAGTTGTCGTCGGTGTGCGTCACATGGGTCACTTCTCGCGTCATGCACCCACTGTGACGGAACGGTGTTGCGTGATCGCGAACGCATTGTGACCGGCGGGTAAAGGAGGCAGTTTGCCCCCTTTGTCGACGCTTCAAACGTTGCGCTGTGTGCCTACTGGCCGACCAGGCCCGGCCGGAGCGTCTTCGTGAACAGCACGGTGCCGTCCTGCTCGCGCAGACGCACCGTCAGCTCAGCGCTCTCGCCGTCGATGTCGACCTCGCCGAAGAACTGGTAGCCGCCGTCGGGAGAGACGTTGGCCGTGGCCGGGGCCTTCACGAACACGCGGTCCGGGCCGAAGGTGCCGTCGAGCGCGTTCGCGGGGAAGGCACCGGCGTTGAGCGGGCCCGAGACGAACTCCCAGAACGGCTCGAAGTCCGTGAAGGCGGCCTTCGACGGCTGGTAGTGCTGCGCCGAGGTGTGGTGGACGTCGGCCGTGAGCCACACGGTGCCGGTGATCCGCCGGTGCTTGACGAACCGCAGCAGTTCGGCGATCTGCAGCTCGCGGCCGAGGGGCTCGCCGGGGTCGCCCTGCGCGACGGCCTCGATGTTCGGCGCGTCCGGGACGACCAGTCCGAGCGGCATGTCGGAGGCGATCACCTTCCACACCGCCCGCGAGCGGGACAGCTCGCGCTTGAGCCACTCCAGTTGCTCACGGCCGAGGATGCCCTGCGGGTCGGTGGTCTGGTCGTCGGGCGAGTTCGCGTTGCGGTAGGTGCGCATGTCCAGGACGAACACGTCCAGCAGCGGGCCGTGGTGCTGCACGCGGTACACCCGGCCGTCGGGGCGGCGCAGCGTGGAGATCGGGAAGTACTCGGAGAACGCCCGGCGTGCGCGGGCGGCGAGCACGTCGACGCTCTTCTCGGTGTAGCGGGTGTCGGTGAGGATCTCGCCCGGGTACCAGTTGTTGACGACCTCGTGGTCGTCCCACTGGACGATGGACGGGACTCGCGCGTTGAAGGCGCGCAGGTTCTCGTCCAGCAGGTTGTAGCGGAAGTTGCCGCGGAACTCCGCCAGGGTCTCGGCGACCTTCGCCTTCTCCTCGGTCGTGACGTTGCGCCAGGTCCGCCCGTCGGGCAGGGCCACGGTCCCGGTGATCGGGCCGTCGGCGTAGATGTTGTCGCCGCTGCAGAGGAAGAAGTCCGGGTCCAGGGCGCCCATCGCGTCGTAGATGCGGTAGCCGCCGCGCTCCGGGTTGATGCCCCAGCCCTGCCCCGCGAGGTCGCCGGACCAGACGAACCGCACGCCGTCGCGGCGCTTGGCGGATGCCGTGCGGAACGTGCCGGTGACCGGCTCGCCGGCGCGGCGCGGGTCGTCCGGGTCGGCCAGCAGCACGCGGTAGTGGATCTGTTCGCCGGCCGGCAGACCGCGCAGCCGGGTCGTACCGGTGAAGTCGGTGTCCGCGCCCAGCAGGGGGCCGTGCCATCGGTGAGGGTTGCGGAACGACTCGGTCGCCGACGTCTCCACGATCATGCGGGCCGGGCGGTCCGAGCGCACCCACACCAGCCCGGAGTCGCAGGTCACGTCACCGGCCTGCACGCCCCACCGCGCGCTCGGGCGCCCGGAGCGTGCGAACGCGGGCGCCGCGCCGAGGGCGGTGGGCAGGGTCAGGGCGGCCGACGCGGCGAGGGAGCCCCTCAGGACGCTGCGGCGCCCGGGCGACGGTCGGTGGGACTGGGACATGGATACGCCTCCGGGGACGGGATCCGGCCAAGTGTGCAGAGCCACACCTACTGGCACGTCGCGGCGCACACACGAACCTCAAGTGAACAACTGACCGCAGGGTGAGGGAACGCGCGAACCGGTCGGCTCACCCGGTTGCGGCCTGCGCCATCAGGCGCACGCCCTCGGCGATCCGGGCGGGCGGCACATGGGCGTATCCCAGCACCAGCCGGACCTCGCCGGCCGGCCCGGTGGCGGCGGATCCGGCCGGTGTATGGGCGTAGGCCGAGAGCGCGCGCACCGCCACCCCGGCCTCCGCCATGCGCGCGAGGAACCGCTCCTCGGGCCCGTACCGCCGCGGCAGAGTGGTGATCACGTGCAGACCCGCGGCGATTCCCGACACCTCCGAGCCCGGGAAGTGGGCGTCCAGGGCGGCGACCAGCGCGTCCCGCCGGTCCCGGTAGGCGCGCTGGCAGCGGCGCAGTTGACGGTCGTAGTCGCCGCGCTCCAGGAAGCGAGCGAACAGCGCCTGGTCGAGGGCCGGGTGGCCGAGATCCATCGTCCGCTTGCGTTCGACGACCTCCTCCGTCCAGGACTCGGGCACCAGCAGCCAGCCCAGCCGCAGGCCCGGGGCGAGGGACTTGCTGACCGAGCCCGTGTAGGCCACGCGGTCCGGGTCGAGGCCCTGGAGCGCGCCGACGGGGGCACGGTCGTAACGGAAGTCGCCGTCGTAGTCGTCCTCCAGGACGATTCCGTCCACCGACCGCGCCCAGTCCAGCAGTTCGGCCCGCCGTTCGGCCGAGCAGGCGATGCCGGTGGGGAACTGGTGGGCCGGTGTCGTCACCACGGCCCGTACGCCGGACGCCCGCAGCGGCTCCAGGGCGACACCCTCGTCGTCCAGCGGCAGCGGTACGGCGGCGACCCCGGCCGAGGCGTACAGCGCGTCGTGCTGGGGACTGCCCGGGTCCTCCACGCCGACCGTGCGCAGTCCGCGCGCGTGCAGCGCGAAACCGAGCAGGGCCGTCGCCTGGGCCACGCCCGAGACGACCACGATCCGCTCGGGGTCGGCCACCACGCCGCGTCGCCGGGCGAGCAGTTCGGCCAGTGCGGTGCGCAGCCTCGGCAGCCCGCGAGGATCGGGGTAGCCCAGCTCCTGGTGCGGCAGTTCCGCGAGCACGGCGCGCTGCGCGGCGGCCCACGCCGCGCGCGGGAACAGTGCCAGGTCGGGCGTCCCGGGCACGAAGTCCGCGCGGGTGCCGGACGCGCGGGGAGCGAGATCGTGCGCCCGCGGGCGGACGGCCCGTACGGCCGCGCCCACCCACGTCCCGGCGCCCCGGCCGCTGCGCAGGTACCCCTCGGCCGCCAGTTGCTCGTACGCCTCGGTCACCAGCCCGCGCGACACCCCGAGGTCCGCCGCGAGGTCACGGCTCGACGGCAGCCGGGTGCCCGGCGCGAGACGGCCCGAGCGGACCGCCTCGCGCAGTGCCGCCTGCAGGGACCGGCCCCGCGTGCGTGCCGGAGCCGACGCGGCGGGGAGCAGCAGTTCCCAGGCGGCGGACGCGGAGCCGTCGCCCGGGTCCCTCTGCGGTGGCCTCATGAGGGGAGACCTTAGAGGCTGCGCCCCCTTCTACGGTCAGCGGCTGCCGTCGAGGACGACCCTGGCCACCAGAGCCGGGTCGTCGTTCATCGGGACGTGACCGCAGCCGGGCAGCCGCACCAGCCGGGCCCCGGGGATGACGCCCTTGGCGCGCACACCCTGGCGGGGGATCAGCAGCCGGTCCCGGTTGCCCCACGCCACGGTGACCGGGGTCCCCACGATGTCGTCGGTGAACCGCACGGTCCGGCCGGAGCGCAGGGTCTCGGAGAACCCCTGGGCCCGGGCCAGCGCGAGCGTCTCGGCGACCACCGCCTCGGGCGAACGGCGGCCCGGCCGGGCGTAGATGGTGCTCGTCAGCAGGGTGCGGCCGAGGGCCGGGCGGGCCAGCCGCTCCACCAGCGGCGGCGGCATCCGCCGGGCGATCTCCCGCATCGTGCTCAGCACGGTGAAGGCGTAGCGGCGCTCCGCCTCGTTCCAGAACCCGGCCGGTGACAGGGCGGTGACCGAGCGGACGAGCCGGGCCCGGGCCAGGTCGAGCGCCAGCAGGCCGCCCAGCGAGTTGCCCGCCACGTGCGGCCGCTGGATCTCCAGCGCCTCGAAGAGGGCCGCCAGGACCGTGCTCATCGTGGGCAGGTCGTGCGCCATGCCGTCCGGGAGCGCCGCCGACTCACCGCAGCCCGGCAGGTCCACGGCGATCACGTCGCGTTCGGCCGCCAGGGCCGGGATCACCGGGTCCCACACCTGCCGGTGGTGGCCGATGCCGTGCAGCAGGAGCAGCGGTTCGCCGCGGCCCCGGCGCGTGTAGGACAGGGTCACTCTCTGCTCGCCCCGCGCGGAGGCGACGGTGAAGGAGACGGTGGCGGACATGGGGTGCTCCTCGGCTGTACTCGCTGACGGACGCCGTAGACAGCTTGTCAGCAATTGCTACCGGCGGGTAGCCCCAAGGTGTCACCACCTTCATCCGGCCCGGACGCTCAACGCGCCCGCCGTACCTCCAGGTTGAACTCCGCGTGCCCGAACGTCCGCAACAGGCCGGCCCACAGCGGCAGCCACATCTCCACGGCACGGGACGCCCGGATGCCGCCGAGGTCGAGCACGCGCTCCGCCGGCCAGCCGAACTCCCCGAGCAGCGCCGTCACCTGTTCCTTGGCCGCCGGGTCGTCCCCGCAGACGAAGACGTTGTGCTCGCCCGGCACACTGCCCGGATCCACCATCACCCGGCAGTTGACCGTGTTCAGCGACTTCACCACGCGCGCCCGCGGAAACGCCCGCTGGATCTGCTCGCCCACACTGTCCGACTCGACGGGGGACAGCCGCAGCTCGCCCTCCTCGAGCGCCAGCGGATTGGACACGTCCACCAGCACCTTGCCGTCGACGTGCTCCGCGCCCGCCGCCTCCAGCGCGGCGAGCGCCACCCGCCCGCCGACCGCGTTCACCACGACCTCCCCGAACTCCGCCGCCTGCGCGAACGTCCCCGCGCCGGCCCGGGGGCCCGCGGCGGCGGCCCACTGCACGGCGGCCGCGTTGTCCGGCGTGCGCGAACCGAGCCGTACCTCGTGCCCCAGCTCCACCAGCCGTCCGCCGAGCGTGCGCCCGACCTGTCCCGTGCCCAGCACCGCGTACCGCATCGTCACCTCCGCAGCCGTCGCCGCCGATCAACGGCGCCCTGTCGGCCATTCTGTCCGGGAAGTGCCGGTTCCGCCTGGACAGGGCCGCACCGGTGGGCTGGGATGGAGCCGTGACCACCGAGACCCCGACCGATGTGTTCGAAGCCCACCGCCCCGTCCTGCTGGGCGTCGCCTACCGGATGCTGGGCCGTGTGGCCGACGCCGAGGACGTGGTCCAGGAGGCCTGGCTGCGCTGGTCCGGCAGTGACCGCGCAGGCGTGCGCGAACCACGCGGCTACCTCGTACGGATCACCACCCGCCTCGCCATCGACCGGCTGCGCCAGATCAAGGCCCGCGGCGAGACCTACGTCGGCCCCTGGCTGCCCGAGCCCTACGTCACCGACTTCGGCGACACCGTGCCGGACACCGCCGAACGGGCCGTGCTCGCCGACTCCGTCTCCCTCGCCGTCCTCGTCGTACTGGAGTCGCTGTCACCGCTGGAACGGGCCGTGTTCGTGCTGCGCGAGGCCTTCGGCTTCCCCTACGCCGACATCGCCACCATGCTCGACCGCGGCGAACCGGCGGTGCGTCAACTGGCCGGGCGGGCCCGCAAGCACGTCGAGGAGCGGCGTCCGCGCTTCGAGGTCGACCCCGCTCAGCGCCGCGACCTCACCGAACGCTTCCTCGCCGCGGCAGCCGACGGCGACCTCGAAGGCCTGATGGCGCTGCTCGCCCCCGAGGTCCGGCTCGTCGGCGACAGCGGTGGCAAGTCGCGGGCGCCGCTGCGGGTCCTGCAGACCGCCGACAAGGTGGGCCGGTTCCTCGTCGGGGCAGCGCAGAAGAGCGCCCCGGGCCGCCTGTCCGTGCGCTTCCTCGAACTCAACGGCGGCCCGGCCGCGCTGATCCTGACCGACGGCAGACCCGACTCCGTGCTCCAGATCGATGTCGCCGACGGCCGCGTCCAGTCCGTCTACATCATGCGCAACCCCGACAAGCTGCGGTCCCTGACGGCCCTTTAGATGCCTCGCCGGAGTGGCCCGCCGCCTTGCATGAACGGCCCGTGAACGTTCCCGGCCATTGGTCTTGACCAAGGATCAGGGCCGCCCTATGGTCGCAGAGAAGTGCAACAACCTTTAATAAACAAGGGCGCTAAAACGCCGCCGACCACGGCGATTGCGGAGGACAGGGTGGGGACCACGCAGCTGGAATCGGTGCAGGAACCGAAGTACTGGCATCTCAAGACGG
Organism: Streptomyces sp. NPDC007907; assembly: GCF_042959365.1. Classification (NCBI taxonomy): domain Bacteria; kingdom Bacillati; phylum Actinomycetota; class Actinomycetes; order Kitasatosporales; family Streptomycetaceae; genus Streptomyces; species Streptomyces sp. NPDC007907. The sequence continues at coordinate 977,421 of NZ_JBIBKR010000003.1, read as the reverse complement.
TGCTCAGTGAAGCGCTCGACTCGGAGTTCTCGGTGGGCGAGATCCTGCCCAACGAGCGCGACCTCGCGGCCCGCTTCGGCGTCGCCCGCGCCACACTCCGCCAGGCCCTGGAACAACTCGAACTAGAAGGCAGGCTGCAGCGTCGCCGCGGTGTCGGCACGACCGTCGCACCGCCCCGCGTGGGCGTCTCCCTCGGCACCGGGCCGCACACCTGGCCGGGAGGCTCCGACGACGCCTGGCAGCCCGTCGACTGCGCGGCGGCCGTCCCGCCGGCGAGCGTCGCCGACGCGCTGGAGACCGGCCGTGACGAGTCCGTGCACATCGTGCGGCGCTCCCGCGTCTCGCACGGCCGGCCGGTGGCCGCGGAGCTGCTGTACATCCCGCAGCCCTCGGTGCCCGACCTCTCCGGCATCGACGCGCCGTCGGGGGCGGCACGGGCGCGCGCGGTGCTGCGGGAACTGCAGCGGCTGGAGCTGGAGCGGCAGGAGAACGCGGTGGAGCTGGGTTCCGCCGGGGCCGAGGAGGCGAAGGAGCTGGACCGGCTGCCGGGGGCGCCGGTCCTCGTCGTCACGACCCGCTTCGTCTCCCTGGGGCGTACGGCTGCGCTGTCCGTGGCGACCTATCGTGCGGACACGTGCCGCCTCACCTTCGGTGACCCGGGGGGTGTGGAGATCCACGCCGGGATTCAGCGGCGGGCGTCCTGAGCCCGGCGACGCAGGGGTGCGGAGTGCGGACGGCTGCCGGCGCGCTGTGGCTTGTCGCGCCGTTCCCCGCGCCCCTTCGGGGCGCTGTCGTCAGGGGCGTTCCACAGTGAACAGCTGCTCTTCCACGTGGTCCAAGGCCAGACGCAGGGCCCCCGTCGCCACGGCTGCGTCTCCCAGGGCTGAGAGGGTCACCTCCGGGGGACGCAGGCAGTAACGGGCCAATTCCTCGCGGAGGGGGGCCAGGACACCGTCCAGGCCCGCCGCCCAGCCGCCGATCACGACCAACTCCGGGTCCAGGGCGAGGACGAGGGCGGCCACGTCGTGGACGAGGCGCTGGATGAAGCGGTCGACGGCCGCGCGGGCCCGCTGGTCGCCCTCGCGGGCCTGTGCGAAGACCTCGGCGACCGCCTGCTCGTCGAGGGGGTGCAAGGGCTCGTCCGTGGTGGACAGGAGCGTCTCGGGCGTGACTCCGCGGCCCAGCAGATGCAGCGCGCCGATCTCGCCGGCCGCGCCGCCGTAGCCCCGGTGCAGCCGGCCCCCGATCAGTGAACCGGCGCCCGGGCTGAGCCCCGCCAGCACGAACACCACGTCGTCCGACTCGGTGGCCGCACCCTTCCAGTGCTCGGCGACGGCAGCCGCGTTGGCGTCGTTCTCCACCAGCACCGGACACTTGAACGACCGGCCCAGCCGCTCACCCAGCCGCAGCCCCGTCCAGCCCGGCAGCGCCGTGCCCAGCCGCACCCGGCCGTCGGCCTCCACGATCCCCGGGGTCGCCACGCCCACGGCCCGCAGCGAACCGCGGGCCACCCCGGCCCGCCGCAACAGCTCGGCGACGGCCCCGCGCAGCCGCTCCAGCCGCTCGTCGGCCCCCGCCGTCTCGGGCACCTCCTTGGCCTGCGCGCCGATCACCCGGCCGTCCAGGTCGGACAGCAGCGCCGCCACCCGGTGCGCCCCGATCTCCAGCCCGAGCAGATGCCCGGCCTCCGCCCGGAACCGGAAGCGCCGCGCCGGACGCCCCTGCCGCCGGGCGGCACCCTCCTCGGCCGCCTTCTCGACGACGAGCCCGGCCTCGATGAGCCCTTCGACGACGCCCTCGACCGTGGGCCGGGACAGCCCCGTCACCCGTGTGATCTCGGTCAGCGTCGCGCAGTCCGTGGCACGCAGCGCATGCAGCACCACCGCGGAGTTGATCCTTCGCAGCAGCGAGGGATCCCCGCCGGTCAGCCGCCCCACCGTCCGTCCTCCCAGGTCGTGCGCGTGATGGCCGGATCGTACTTCGGCAGGGCGCACCCCGGCGAGGGGCGGGCACCCCCGGCCGGTCAGCCCGGCGCCACGAACCCCGACTCGTACGCCGCGATCACCGCCTGGGTGCGGTCCCGCGCCCCCAACTTGGCCAGTACCGCGCTGACGTGTGACTTCACGGTCTCCGTCCCCACGACCAGCCGGGCGGCGATCTCCGCGTTCGACAGGCCGCGCGCCATCAGCCGCAGCACCTCCGCCTCGCGCTCGGTCAGCCCGGCCCGCTCCAGCACGGCCCGTGCCGCCCGGTTCCCGCCAGTGTCGCCGTACTCGGCGGCGAGCTGTCGCACCGACGCCGGGAACAGCAGGGACTCGCCCTCGGCGATCAGCCGCACCGCATGCACGATCTCGGCCGGCCGGGCCCGCTTCAGCAGGAAGCCGTCGGCGCCCGCCCGCAGCGCCTCGTACACGTACTCGTCGTTCTCGAAGGTCGTCACCACGAGGATCCGGGGCGGATCGTCGACCGTCCGCAGCAGCGCCCGGGTGGCCTCGATGCCGTCCAGCAGCGGCATCCGCACGTCCATGGCGACCACGTCCGGCCGCAGTCGCCGCACCAGGGGGATCACCGCCGCCCCGTCCGCAGCCTCGCCGACGACCTCGATGTCGGGCTGTGCCTCCAGCACGGCCCGCAGACCCGCGCGCACGAGGGGTTCGTCGTCGACGAGGAGAACGGTGACCGGCATCGGGCCAGCGTAGATCAACTCAGCGGCAATTCGGCATGGACCTGCCAGTCGCCCGCGTCGGGTCCGGTCCGGGCCCGGCCGCCGAGCAGGGCCGCGCGTTCCCGTATCCCGCGCAGGCCACTGCCGCGCCCGGCGCCGGACACACCGGCCGGCAGCGGATTGCGGACCGCGAGGACGACGGTGCCGTCGGCGACGTGGACGCGGACGCGCACCGGGACGGCGCCCGCGTGCCGCAGCACGTTGGTCAGCGACTCCTGGAGGATGCGGTAACCCTCCCGGGACACCGGCCCGGGCACCGTCTCCACCGGCCCGGTCACCTCGGCGTCGACCTTCGCCCCGGAGGCGCGGGCGGACTCCAGCAGCCGGTCGGCGTCCGCCAGCGTCGGTCTGCCGCTCGCCGGCTTCTCCGACTCGCGCAGCACCCCGAGCACCCGCTCCAGATCCTCCAGGGCGGCCCGGCCGGTCTCCTCGATGGCCTCCAGCGCGCGGTCGGTGAAGGCGGGATCACCCGCCGCCCGGGCGGCCCCCGCCTGCACGACCGCGACCGTGAGCGCATGACCGATGGAGTCGTGCAACTCGCGCGCGATCCGCGTGCGTTCCAGCAGCTGCTCGGTGCGCTCCTCCAGCGCCGCCATCCGCTCGGCCCGCGACGGCCCGAGGAGGCGCCCCGCCAGGGCGGTCGTCAGACGGCCCGACCAGACCACGACCACGGCGAGGAGGACCAGCGGCAGGGGGGACAGCGCCGCGTACCACCAGTGGGTCCCCTCCACGGGCACGAATCCGCCGGCGGCGGGCCCACGGCCGAGGCCCGCCGTCAGCAGGTCGACCGCCAGGAGGGGCAGCTGGACGGAGACATGGGCCACCGCCCAGCCGAGGCACAGCCGCGTCTCCAGCCACACCACCGTCCGCCCACGATCGGCCCAGGTGAGCGACGGGGTGGTCACGATCTCCGGGCTCTCGGCACCCTGCCGGGGCCCGGTCAGCAGCAACCTGGCCTGGAACCCCTCCACGACCCGCGCGACGGGCACGAGGCCGGCGAGTCCGAGCACCACGGCGGCCGTGACCTGGGTCCACCAGGCCTCCTCGACGAACAGCCACAGCGACGGCCACACGATGGCCACCACGATGTGCAGCCAGCGCTTGTACGTGACCGCCCGCGTGAGCGGGCGCAGCATCCGGACCATCGCGCCATCGTGCCAGCCACCCCGACCGCGAGCCTCCCCCGCACGGGGGAGACGATCTCCACCGCCGGGGGAGGCCGGTACCCCCTGCGCAAGGCCACGCTGCTGCCATGACCAGCATCGACGTCCAGGACCTCACCAAGGAGTTCGGCGACCGGCGAGCCGTGGACGGGCTCACCTTCCGCGTTCTGCCCGGCCGCGTCACCGGCTTCCTCGGCCCCAACGGCGCCGGAAAGTCCACCACCATGCGACTGGTGCTCGGCCTCGACCGGCCGACCGCCGGCTCCGCCACGATCGGCGGCCGGGCCTACCCGGCGCTGCGTGAACCCCTGCGCCATGTGGGCGCCCTGCTCGACGCGCAGGCCGCGCACGGCTCCCGCACCGCCCGCGACCACCTCCGCGTCCTCGCCGCGAGCAACCGCATCCCGGACCGGCGGGTCGACGAGGTCCTGGAGGAGACGGGCCTGGCATCGGTGGCCCGGCGCCGCGTACGGACGTACTCCCTGGGCATGCGCCAGCGTCTCGGCATCGCCGCCGCCCTGCTGGGCGATCCCGAGGTGGTCATGCTGGACGAACCGTCCAACGGCCTCGACCCCGAAGGCATCGTGTGGGTCCGCCGGTTGCTGCGCCGACTGGCGGGGGAGGGCCGCACGGTCCTGGTCTCCAGCCATCTGATGAACGAGACCGCGTCCTTCGCCGACCACCTGGTCGTCCTCGGCCGGGGCCGGCTCCTCGCCGACACCCCGATGCGGGACTTCATCGACGCGCGCGTGCGGCCCCGGGTCCGCATCCGCACGTCCGAGCCGGGTGCCCTCACGTCGGCCCTGGCCCGGCACGGCCACGACGCCGAGGAACACCCGGACGGGCACTGGACCGTGCGCGACGCCCGCGTGGACGACGTCGGCCGCATCGCCTCGGCCGCGGGTGTGCCCGTCCTGGAACTGGCCGCCGAGGAGGGCACCTTGGAGCAGGCCTACTTCGACCTCACCGGGGCCGAGACCGAGTTCACCGCACAGCCTCAGGAGGCCTGACGATGGAAGTCACACCCGTACTGCGCTCCGAGTGGCTGAAGGTCCGCACGCTGCGCTCGCTGCCGGGGCGCTGCTGGCGCTGTTCGCGGCGACCACGGCGTTCTCAGCGCTCGCCGGAGCCTCCGCCTCCGATGTGTCCGACCCGGGGTTCGATCCGCTGTTCACGGCCCTGTCCGGCGTGATTCCCGGCCAGATCGCGGCCGTCACCTTCGGGGCCATGGCCGTGTCGTCGGAGTTCCACCGGGGCGGGTTGCGGCTCTCCCTGGCCGCGGTGCCGCGGCGTGGCCGGTGGTTCGCGGCGAAGGCGGCCGTCATCGCCGTGCCGGCGCTGCTGGCGGGGCTGGTGACGGCCTTCGCCGCCCTCCTCGTGGGGCGGGCGGGGCTCGGCGCGGCGGCCGACGGGCTGAGCGCCGGTGAGCAGGTGCGCGGGGTCGTGGGCTGCGGTGTCTACCTGATGCTGATGGCCCTGTTCGCCGCGGGGATCGCCGCCCTGCTCCGCAGCGGCGTGGCGACCCTCTCGCTGCTGGTGCCGTTCATCCTCGTCGTGTCGTTCGTGATCGGCGACGCGACGGGCACCGTCGCCGACTTCCTGCCCGACAAGGCAGGCCAGTTGGTCCTCCGGGAGACGTACGACGGCACCCTCGGACCGTGGTCGGGGCTCGCGGTGACCGCGCTGTGGTCGGCCGCCGCACTCCTGGCGGGAGCCTGGAGGGTGCGCCGCGCGGACGCCTGAAGGAGGGCCGGCCGGCGCACGCCGGGGAGGGGCGCCGCCGTGGGCGATCAGCCTTCGGCGGCTTCCCGCAGCCGGGCGAACTCCTCGGCCATCGTCTCGATCGTCCAGTGCGCGTTCAGCCCGCTCGGATTGGGCAGCACCCACACGCGGGTGTCACCGATCGTCCGCGCCTGTGGCCCCACCCGCGCCTTGCGGTCGTCGAAGGCGGCGCGGTACGCGGTCACGCCGACCACGGCCAGCCAGCGCGGCCGCAGCCGTTCCACCTTCGCCGTGAGCAGCCGCCCGCCCTCCCGGTACTCCTCGGCGCTCAGCTCGTCGGCCCGGGCGGAGGCCCGCCCGACGACATTGGTGATGCCGAGCCCGTACGACAGCAGCTCCTGCTGCTCGGACGGTTTCAGCAGGCGCGGCGTGAACCCGGACCGGTGCAGCGCCGGCCAGAAGCGGTTGCCCGGCCGGGCGAAGTGATGGCCCGTGGCGGCCGTCATCAGGCCGGGGTTGATGCCGCAGAACAGGACGTGCAGACCCTCCGCGACCACGTCGGGCACGACGCGGTCGCGGGCGGCCTCCAGCTCCTCGGGCGTGAAACGCACCACCAGGGAAGGCGCGTCAGAGGATCGCGCCGGGCGTGTAGCCCGCGGCCTCGGGGTGCTGCTTGACGATCTCCTCGACCCGGGCGACGACGGCGGCGACCTGGTCGCCCGCGGCGCCGGTGAAGGACAGCTTGTCGGCCATCAGCGCGTCGAGCTGGTCCCGGTCCAGCGGGATGCGGGTGTCGGCGGCCAGCTTGTCGAGCAGCTCGTTGCGCTCGGCGCCCTGTTCGCGCATGGCGAGCGCGGAGGCGACGGCGTTCTCCTTGATCGCATCGTGCGCGAGCTCCCGGCCGACACCCGCCCGCACCGAGCCCATGAGGACCTTGGTGGTGGCGAGGAACGGCAGGTAGCGGTCGAGCTCACGGGCGACGACCGCCGGGAACGCGCCGAACTCGTCGAGCACCGTCAGGAAGGTCTCCAGCAGACCGTCCAGCGCGAAGAACGCGTCCGGCAGCGCGACCCGGCGCACCACCGAGCAGGAGACGTCGCCCTCGTTCCACTGGTCGCCCGCCAGCTCGCCGGTCATCGAGGCGTAGCCGCGCAGGATGACCATGAGGCCGTTGACGCGCTCGCAGGAGCGGGTGTTCATCTTGTGCGGCATCGCCGAGGAGCCGACCTGGCCGGGCTTGAAGCCCTCGGTGACCAGCTCGTGCCCGGCCATCAGCCGGATCGTCTTGGCCAGCGACGACGGGGCCGCCGCCAGCTGCACCAGCGCGGTGACGACCTCGTAGTCCAGGGAGCGCGGGTAGACCTGGCCGACCGAGGTGAACGCCTGCGAGAAGCCCAGGTGGGTGGCGATCCGCTGCTCCAGGTCCGCGAGCTTCGCCGCGTCCCCGCCCAGCAGGTCCAGCATGTCCTGCGCGGTGCCGACCGGGCCCTTGATGCCGCGCAGCGGGTAACGGCCCAGCAGCTCCTCGATCCGGCCGAACGCGACGAGCAGCTCGTCGGTGGCGGTGGCGAAGCGCTTGCCGAGGGTGGTGGCCTGGGCGGCGACGTTGTGCGAGCGGCCGGCCATGACCAGCTCGCCGTACTCGCCGGACAGCTTGCCGAGCCGGGCCAGGACGGCGACCGTGCGGTCGCGCACCAGCTCCAGCGACAGACGGATCTGCAACTGCTCGACGTTCTCGGTGAGGTCGCGGGAGGTCATGCCCTTGTGCACGTGCTCGTGCCCGGCGAGAGCGTTGAACTCCTCGATCCGCGCCTTGACGTCGTGCCGCGTGACCTTCTCGCGCTCGGCGATGGAGGCCAGGTCGACGGTGTCGAGGACGCGCTCGTAGTCGGCGAGCGCCGCGTCCGGCACCTCGATGCCGAGGTCCTTCTGGGCCCGCAGCACGGCGAGCCAGAGCTGCCGCTCCAGCTTCACCTTCTGCTCGGGCGACCAGAGCGTGGCGAGCTCGGCGGAGGCGTAGCGTCCGGCGAGGACGTTCGGGATGCGGGGCTTGGCGGGAGCGGAAGTCACGTGGACGGATTCTACTGGCGATTCGTGCAGGCCAGCGCCGCGGGTGTCTTCGTCGGAACCTACGAGAGCACCGCGGGCGCGTCCACCTGCGGCTACGCCGGGTCCTCGTACGGCAGCAGGTCCGGCCGCTTCGGGGGCAGTCCGTCGCCCGAGGAGCGGCCCGTCAGGCGGCGGCCTATCCACGGCAGCAGGTGCTGCCGGGCGAACCGCGCGTCCGCCACCCGCCGCGTCATCCAGCCCGGCGGCAGCGTCGCCGGCATCGGCGTGCGCCACTCGGCGTCCTCCGGGTCGTGGCCCAGCGTCTGCCAGACCGCCTCGGCGACCCTGCGGTGGCCTTCGGCCGTCAGATGCAGCCGGTCCACGTCCCACATCCGCGGGTCGCTCAGGGAGGGCGCGCCGTACAGGTCGACGACGATCGCGCCGTGCCGGGCGGCCAGCTCGTCGACGCAGGCGAACAGCTCCTCCATGCGCGGCCGGAAACGCTCCAGGACGGGGCCCTGACGGCCCGGGCTGCGCATCAGGACGAGCTGCCGGCAGGCGGGGGCCAGCTTCTCCACGGCCTCCGTGAGCAGCGCGCGGACCCGGCCCATGTCGCACTTGGGCCGCAGCGTGTCGTTGAGCCCGCCGACCAGGGTGATCACGTCGGCGCCCATGGCCGCCGCGACGTCGACCTGTTCGTCGACGATCTGCTGGATCAGCTTGCCGCGCACCGCGAGGTTGGCGTACCGGAAGCCGGGCGTACGGGCCGCCATCCGTGCGGCGAGCAGGTCGGCCCAGCCCCGGTAGGTGCCGTCGGGCATCAGGTCCGACATGCCTTCGGTGAAGGAGTCGCCGAGGGCGACCAGGCTGCTGTACGTGGGATTCGTCTGCATGGCGACGGAAATGGTATCCCGTGCACATACCCATCAGTCGGTCGGTCCCGTCGGAGGGGTCCCGGACGCCTGACCGACCTGCTCCCGCTCCCTGCCGGACCTGTTCCTCAGGCCCGCTGGCCGAACAGCTCCCGCAGGACGTCCTCCATGGTCACGAGCCCGGCCAGCCGCCCGTCCGCCCCGAGGACGGCCGCGAGGTGGGTGCGGCTGCCCCGCATCGCCGTGAGGACGTCGTCGAGGGGTGTGTGTTCCCGCACACGGGCGATGGGGCGCATGTCCCGCAGCCGGAACGGCGTGGTGCGCCCGGCGGCGTCCAGGGCGTCCTTCACATGCAGGTAGCCGACGATCCGCCGCCCCTCGTCCACCACCGGGAAGCGCGAGAACCCGGACTCCGCCGACAGCCGCTCCAGCTCCTCCGGGGTCACCCCCACACTCGCGTACACCACGCGCTCCAGCGGCAGCACCACGTCCCGCACCGGGCGGCGGCCCAGCTCCAACGCGTCACGCAGGCGTTCCTGGGCGCGCTCGTCGATCAGGCCGGCCTCGCTGGAGTCCTTCACGATCTGCGCTATCTCGGCGTCCGAGTAGGAGGCGGCGACCTCCTCCCGGGCCTCCACCCGCAGCAGCTTCAGCAGGGCGTTGGCGAACGCGTTCACCGTGAAGATCACCGGGCGCAGGGCGCGGGACAGCGCCACCAGGGGCGGTCCGAGCGCCAGCGCGCTGCGCACCGGCTCGGCGAGCGCGATGTTCTTCGGCACCATCTCGCCGAGCAGCATGTGCAGATAGGTCGCCAGCGACAGCGCGATCACGAAGGACACCGCGTGTCCCGCGCCCTCGGACACGCCCACCGCGTGGAACACCGGCTCCAGCAGGTGCGCGATCGCGGGCTCGGCCACCACGCCCAGCACCAGCGTGCACAGCGTGATGCCGAGCTGGGCGGCCGCCATCAGCGCGGACACGTGCTCCAGGCCCCACAGCACGCTCTTGGCGCGCCGGTCGCCCTGGTCGGCGTAGGGCTCGATCTGGCTGCGGCGCACGGAGATCAGTGCGAACTCGGCACCCACGAAGAAGGCGTTGACGACCAGCGTCGCCAGTCCGATCAGCAGCTGGACGGCGGTCACAGCTCCACCCCCTTCTCGTCGGGCTTTTCGTCGTCGAGGGGGGCGCGAAGCCGGACGCGGGCGGCCCGGCGCCCCGTCGCGTCCAGCACCTCAAGGTGCCAGCCGTTGACCTCCAGGGTGTCCCCGGCGGCCGGTATCCGGCCGAGCACCGACGCCACCAGCCCGGCGAGCGTCTCGTAGGGCCCTTCCGGCGCGCGCAGCCCGATCCGTTCCAGGTGGTCCACGCGCGCGGAGCCGTCGGCCGAGTACAGCGCGTGCCCGGACTCGTCGGTGCCGGCCGCGGCCAGGTCGGGCGTCTCGTGCGGGTCGTGCTCGTCGCGCACGTCGCCGACGACCTCCTCGACGATGTCCTCCAGCGTGGCCACGCCCGCCGTGCCGCCGTACTCGTCGATCACGACGGCCATCGTGCGCTTGCCGGAGAGCCGGTCCAGGAGCCGGTCGACGGTGAGCGTCTCCGGGACCAGCAGGGGTTCGCGCATCAGCTCCGAGACGTGGATCCGGGTCCGGCGCTCGGCGGGCACCGCCAGCACGTCCTTCACGTGCGCCGTGCCGACGACCGAGTCGAGGGTGCCGCGGTAGACCGGGAACCGGGACAGACCCGTCGCCCGGGTCGCGTTCGCCACGTCCTCCAGGGTCGCCTGCACCTCCAGCGCGACGACCTGCACCCGGGGCGTCATGACGTTCTCCGCCGTCAGGTCGGCGAGGTTCAGGGTCCGCACGAACAACTCGGCGGTGTCCGCCTCCAGGGCGCCCTCCTTGGCGGAGTGCCGGGCGAGGGCGGCCAGCTCCTGCGGCCCGCGCGCCGAGGCGAGTTCCTCGGCAGGCTCGACACCGATCCGGCGCACCACCCGGTTCGCCGTGTTGTTCAGGTGCGTGATGAAGGGCCGGAACGCGGCGCTGAACCAGCGCTGCGCGTTGCCCACCGTCTTGGCGACCGTCAGGGGCGAGGAGATCGCCCAGTTCTTGGGCACCAGCTCGCCGACGACCATCAGGAACACCGTGGACAGGGCGGTGCCGATCACCAGCGCGACGCTGTGCGACGCCGAGCGCGAGACGCCGAGGTCCTCCAGCGGCCCCGCGATCAGGGCGGCGATCGACGGCTCGGCGAGCATGCCGACCACCAGGTTCGTCACGGTGATGCCGAGCTGCGCCCCGGAGAGCTGGAACGTCAGGTTCCGTACGGCCTTCAGTGCTCCCTGCGCACCCCGCTCGCCGCGCTCAGCGGCCCGCTCCAGCTCGGCGCGCTCGACCGTGGTGAGGGAGAACTCGGCCGCGACGAAGGCACCGCAGGCGAGCGAGAGGGCGATCGCCGCCAGGAGGAGGAGCACTTCGGTCATCGGTTCACCCCCGGTCCATGGTTCTCCAGGACGGGGCGGAACGCGCGATGTCGCGCACGGGGAGGCTCGCCCATGGGCGGAGGCTCACAACCTTTCATGCCGGACCGAGTGGCCATTCAAGAGTAAAGGATGGGTAAAGTCCTCTTGCGGGTGCGGCCACCACCTCGTGGCCGCGCCTACCCGGTGAGCGGCTTCACCCAGCGTCGCCACTGCTCCTCTGCCCCGTAACCCGCCGCTCCCCACGTCCGGTGCGCGGTCTCGTTGCGCGTGAGCACCATCGCGTCCGCGCGGCGTCCGCCGAGCCGTACGAACCGCTCCTCCGCGGCGGCGAGGAGCGCGGTCGCGATGCCCCGGCGGCGCCGGTCCGGGTGCACGGCCAGCCGGTACAGGTGGCAGCGCCAGCCGTCGAACCCGGCGATCACCGTGCCGGCCAGTTCACCGCACACTTCGGCCAGGATCAGCGCCCCCGGGTCGCGCTCCACCAGCCGCTCCACCCCGCCGCGGTCGTCACTGATGCTCCTGCCCTCGGCGGCCACCTTCCAGAAGGCCAGCACGGCGTCGAGGTCCTCGGGCGTCGCGGCCCGGATGCGCACATCGGTCATCGCATGATCACAGCACTCGCGCCCACCCGCGTCAGACCGTTTCACCATCCGGACGTCACTCGTGCGCGATGGCCGCCAGGACGTTCATCCGGGAGGCGCGCAAGGCCGGCAGCAGCGCCGCCACGACACCGACCACCGCCGAGCCGACCACCACCAGGGCGATCGTGAGCCACGGGATCGCGAGGGCCGTCATGCCCTGGAGCGCGAGCACCTGATGCATGCACACGCCCCACACCAGCCCGAGCGCGAGCCCGAGGACGGCGCCGAACACCGCGATCACCACCGACTCCAGCCGGATCATCCGCCGCAGCTGGCGCCGGGCCAGCCCGATCGCCCGCAGCAGGCCGATCTCCCGGGTGCGCTCGACGACCGACAGGGCGAGGGTGTTGACCACGCCCAGCACCGCGATGATGATCGCCAGCCCGAGCAGCGCGTACACGAGGTACAGCAGGACGGCGATCTGGTCGTGGACCAGCCGCTTGTAGTCGGCCATGTCCCGCACCTGCACCTGCGGATACGGGTCGAGGGTCTTCTCCAGGGCCGCGCGCAGGGCGTCGTCGCTCGTGCCGGCGGCGGCGTTGACGTACAGCGCGGAGTCCTGTCCGCCCGGCGCGTACCGCTCCAGGGTGCCCAGGCCGAAGAACAGCCCGCCCTGGGTGCCGAATCCCTCGGCGGCGTCCTGGTCGGTGAGCGCGCCGACCGTCAGCCGGGCCGAGCGTCCGCCCGGGAACTCCACGGGGAGGGTGCTGCCCACGCGGACGTCGTGGTCGCGCGCGAAGTCCCGGTCCATGGCCAGGTGCCCGCTCGCGAGCGCGGCCGCCGAGTCGCCCTGGGTGTACGTGATGTTGGCGACCTCGTCGAGCCGCGGACCGTAGCCCGCGGCCGTGGTCTCCACGCGGTCGCCGTCGGGGAGACGCACCGCGACCGGTGTGAACCGCCCGCGTACGACCAGGCCCACGCCGGCGGTGCGGCGCACCTTGTCGGTGACCTCCCGCGGGAACGTCTGGAAGTTGCTGTTCTGGACGACGAAGTCGGCGCCGAGCGTCTTGTCGATCTGCCGGTCGAACGAGGCGGTCATCGACTCGCTCGCCACCGACATCCCGCCGACCAGCGCGATCCCCACCATCAGAGCCGCCGCGGTGGCTCCGGTGCGGCGGGGGTTGCGCAGGGCGTTGCGCTGGCTCATCCGGCCGATCGAGCCGAACAGGGCGGGGAAGGCCGCGCCGAGCACCCGGATCACCGGGCGCACCAGCAGCGGCCCGGCGATCACCGTCGCGATCAGGGTGAGCGCCACCCCGAGTCCCAGCAGGGAAGCCGCCGACGACGTCTGCTGCGACACCGCGCAGCCCGCGAGCGCCGCCGCACCGGCCGCCCCGACGACCGCGCCCGCCACCGCGCGCATCCGCAACGGCCGGCCCACCCCGGCGACCTCGGCGTCCGAGAGGGCGGCCATCGGGGAGACGCCCGCGGCCCGCCGGGCCGGAAGGTACGCGGCGACGAAGGTGACGCCGAGCCCGACGACGTACGCGGCCACCGGGGTCACCCAGCCGATCGCCATCTCGCCGGCGTCGATGTTCATGCCCAGCAGGCCCATCAGCCCGATCAGCCCGGCCGCCAGAGCGATGCCCGCGGCGAGCCCCAGGGTGGAGCCGATCAGCCCGAGCAGCAGGGCTTCGGTGAGCACCGACGCCCGGACCTGGCGCCGCTCGGCGCCCAGCGCGCGCAGCAGGCCCAGCTCACGGGTGCGCTGGGCGATGAGCATGGAGAAGGTGTTGACGATCAGGAACACACCGACCAGCACGGCGACCCCGGCGAAGCCGAGCATCACGTACTTGATGACGTCGAGGAACCCGCCCAGCTGCTCGACGTCCGACTCGGCCTGTTCGCCGGCCGTCCTGAAGTCGTAGGTGTGCGAGCCGAGCGCCCCGGCGACCCGCCGTTTGAGCTGGTCGTCGCCGACGCCCCGGGCCGCGTCGACCGAGATGCCGGTCGCCGTACCCGGCCGGCCGAGCAGCTTCGCCTGTGCCGTGGGCGGGTCGAAGTAGAGCAGCGCGGAGCCGGGATTCGTCGTCCTGAACGTGACGATGCCGACCACCCGGACCCTGAACGAGCCCGGGGGCGCGATCACGGTGAGGGTGTCGCCGACGCGCACGTCCTTGCGGCCGGCGGTCTCCGCGTCGAGCAACGCCTGGCCGGGTCCGCGCGGGGCGTGGCCCGAGTCCAGCCGCACGGGGCTGCGCTCGTTCGGGTTCCAGGCGTTGCCGATCGTCGGCGCCCCGGTGGTCGGGCCCACCGGTTCGTTGTCCTCGTTGACGACCGTGAGGCCGTTCACCTTCACGTCGGCGCGGGCCGCCGCGACCCCGTCGACCTGCCGGACCCGTGTGGCGAGCGCGGCGGGCAGGGTGGCCGTGCGGCCGGAGGGCACCGCCTCGTCGAGTTCCTCCTTCGGACTGACCGTGACGTCCGCTGCGGTGGACGCGAACAGCCGGTCGAAGGTGCGGCTGACGGTGTCCGAGAAGATCAGGCTCCCGGTGACGAACGCGACGGACAGCACGACGGCGAGCGCGGAGAGCAACAGCCGCCCCTTGTGCGCCAGGAAGCTTCGCAGGGTCGCCTTGAGCACGGGCTCAGTTCTCCTCTGGCGAGGCCGGGGCGCCGCTGTCGCCGGGGCGGGTACGGATCACGTCGAACCTCTTCATCCGCTCCAGGACCGCCTCGGCGGTGGGGCGCCGCATCTCGTCGACGATCCGGCCGTCCCCGAGGAAGAGCACCAGGTCCGAGTGGGCGGCGGCGCCGGGGTCGTGGGTGACCATGACGACGGTCTGCCCGAGCTGGTCCACCGCCTCGCGCAGGAAACCGAGGACCTCCAGACCGGCCCGCGAGTCGAGGTTGCCGGTCGGTTCGTCCGCGAAGATCAGCTCGGGCCGGGAGGCCAGCGCCCGCGCGCAGGCCACGCGCTGCTGCTGCCCGCCGGAGAGCTGCGAGGGCCGGTGCCCGAGCCGGTCCCGCAGGCCCAGGGTGTCGATGACCTGGTCCAGCCACGTCGTGTCGGGCTTCCGGCCCGCGATGTCCATCGGCAGGGTGATGTTCTCCAGCGCGTTCAGGGTCGGGATGAGGTTGAACGACTGGAACATGAACCCGATCCGGTCTCGGCGCAGCCGCGTCAGCTCGCGCTCCCGCAACCCGGTGATCTCCGTGTCGCCGAGCCACACCTGACCGGCCGAGACGGTGTCGAGCCCCGCCAGGCAGTGCATCAGGGTGGACTTCCCCGAACCCGACGGGCCCATCACCGCGGTGAACCGGCCCCGGACGACGTCCACGTCCACCGAGTCGAGCGCGAGCACGGCCGTCTCGCCCGCGCCGTACGCCTTGGTGAGGCCGCGGGCGCGGGCCGCGATCCCGTCGGCCGGTGCGAGGCCGGGAGCGTGCTCCGCAGCAGGTGTGGACAAGGCCGCCTCCTCTGGCTGGATGTCAGTATCCCGACCCTGCCCGAGGGTAATGTGACCCGGCCCACACTCGGTATCCTCCGCGGGTCGGACTCGGCTTGCCGGTGCCGGCACCCTCCGCGCCGGCTTCGAGGGAGGGCGAAGACCCGGCTGAACGTGCGCGTCGACGACACCACCGCCCGCGCCGCCCCCGAGCGGGTCCGCGACCTCGCCCGGATGGTCGAGAGCGGCGAGGCGTCCGTACGGGACATCGAGCGGGAGCCGCGCCGGTGGACCCGGTGACTACCCGTCGGCCGGGCGCCACGCCGTGCCGAGCACGCAGTACGAACTCGGCAGCCTCGGCCCCTCCTCCGGCATGAGCACCTGCCGGTAGGGCCCGAGTTCGAACCCGGCCTCCCGCAGCGCCCGCACCGGCTCCCGCGCGACATGGCAGCCCCCGCTCAGCACCGGCCACACCGTCCGGTCCAATGCATGCTGCGCGAGGGTCATCGCCCGGCCGCCGCCCCGGCCGTGCTCGAAGAACCGCACCTCGCCGCCCGGCCGCAGCACCCGCCGCAGCTCCCCGAGCGCCCGGGGCACGTCCCGCACACTGCACAGCACCAGGGACACGACGGCGGCGTCGAAGCCCTCGCTCTTGACCGGCAGCGCCTCGGCCACGCCCGGCACCACGTCCACCGGCACCTCGGCGCGCAGCGCGGCCTCCACGGCCAGGTGCCTCAGCCGCCGCTCCGGTTCGATGGCCACGACCTCCGCGACGGTGCCCGGGTAGTGCGCGAAGTTCAGCCCGTTGCCCGCGCCGATCTCGATCACCCGCCCGGACAGCCCGTCGAGCAGTCTCCCGCGTATCCGGCCCATGCCCATCCGGGTCTCGGCGGCCACACTGATCCTCGCGTAGCAGCGGGCGAACAGCGGATGGTGCACGGCGTCCCGTGGCACCTTGCCGGAGCGCAGCGGCATGGGGAACCTCCCTGACGAGGCCGGCCTTATGCGTCGGGGGGATTCTCCCCCGTCCGGGCCCGCCGCACCCCTGCGGCCCACCGCGCGAGGACGCGAGGATCCGGCCCCGCGCGGGCGCAGGGCCCACATGGCGGCGGGCCAAGAGAAGGCGCTACATGGCGGCGGGTCGTGAGCAGGGCCCACGCGGCGGCGGCGGGTCGTGAGGCAGGGCCCACGCGGCGGCGGGTCGTGAGCAGGGCCCACGCGGCTCCGGTGTCGTTTCGCCGGCCCGCTAGGCGAGCTCCGCCGCCAGCAGCGCGGCTGTCCGGGCCACCAGCGGGTTGTCGGCCGCGGCGTCCTCCTCCGGCTGCGTGGTCAGGACCGACAGCACGACCGGCGGGCCGTCCGGAGGCCAGGTGACGCCCACGTCGTTGTTGGTGCCGTACCGTCCGCCACCCGTCTTGTCGGCGAGCAGCCAGTCGGCCGGCAGACCTTTGCGGAACCTCTCCACGCTCGTGGTGTTGCGCAGCAGCCAGTCCGTGAGCCGGGCCCTGTCCCGGGGCTCGAGCGCGTCGCCGAGCACCAGCCGGGCGTAGGTCAGGCCGATGGCGCGCGGGGAGGTCGTGTCGGTCACGCGCCACGGCTCCGCGGAGTTGAGCTCGGGCTCCCAGCGGTCCAGCCGGGTGACGCGGTCGCCGACCGAGCGGCAGAACCGTGTCACGGCGGTCGGACCGCCCAGCTCCTTC
Organism: Streptomyces sp. NPDC007907; assembly: GCF_042959365.1. Classification (NCBI taxonomy): domain Bacteria; kingdom Bacillati; phylum Actinomycetota; class Actinomycetes; order Kitasatosporales; family Streptomycetaceae; genus Streptomyces; species Streptomyces sp. NPDC007907. Next base: position 960,681 of record NZ_JBIBKR010000003.1, on the reverse strand, counting down.
AGCAGCAGGTTGCCCGCGGTGTTGTCGCTGAAGCGGATGGTGGCGTCGCACAGTTCGCCGACGGTCATGCCGGTCGCGACGTGTCGCTCGGTGACGGGGGAGTAGCCCGACTTCGTGACGTACTCCTGGGTGTAGTGGACGCGCCGGTCCAGGAACTCGCCGTCGCGGTCGAGGTCACGCAGGACGGCCGCGGCGGCGAGCGTCTTGAACACCGAGGCCATCGGGAAGCGCTCGTCGGCCCGGTACACCACCGCCCGGCCCGTGCGCAGGTTGCGGGCATACACGCCCAGCCGCGCGGTGTGCTCCCGCTCCAGTTCCCGCAGCCGCGCGGTGACGCCGGCGGTGCCGGGTGACGCGTGGGCGGTACCGCCGCCGAGCGCGAAGGCGGCGGCCGTGCCCAGCGTGAGGGCCGTACGGCGGGACGGGTGTGGTGTGTTCGTGTGCACGGTGGTCCCTTCAGAGGCGATCACGTTCGTAGTGCACCACGCGATCACGTCCGCGTCGGTTTCACCGCCGGCCCGTCCGGCCCCTCAGAACGCCTCGGGTGCCTCCCGTACCCGGAACGCCTCCGCGTCCCACGAGCCGTCCAGCCGGGGCGCCAGCCAGTGCGGCGCGGCCGCCCGGAAGGCAGTGGGGGAGAGGGCGCCCGATCCGGCCGGGACGGAACCCAGCAGCGGGGCTCCGGCCACGTCCGGCAGGTCCGCGAGATTGCAGCGTGCCGCGAGGTCCGGGGCCGTCGGCCAGCTCCCGATCACGATCCCGGCCGGTACCAGCCCGCGGGAGCGCAGTTCACGCGTCGTCAGCTCCGTCGCGTTCAGGGTGCCGAGTCCCGCGGGCGCCACCACCAGCACCGGCGCCGACAGCAGCCGCGCCGCGTCCGCCAGGGTCCCTCCGGCGGCGTCGAACCGGACGAGCAGTCCGCCGGCGCCCTCGACCAGCACCAGGTCGTGCTCGGTGGCCAGTTTGGCGGCGGCCTCCGCGACCTCGTGCGGATGGACCGGGGTCAGGCCGGCCCGGCGCGCCGCCGTGGCCGGGGCCAGCGGTTCGGGAAAGCGGGCGAGTTCGGCCGTCGTCACCGCGCCCGCGAGGCGCGCCACCTCGGCGGCGTCCCCGTGTTCGTCCGGCCCCACGCCCGTCTGGGCCGCCTTCAGCACGGCCACCGTGCGGCCGGCGGCCAGGGCCGTCGCGGCGAGGGCGGCGGTCACGACCGTCTTGCCGACCTCCGTGCCCGTGCCCGTGATCACCAGTACCGGCATGTCATCCCTCCCGCGCCGCCGCGCAGACGGCCCGCGCGATCCGCGCCAGGTCCGCGTCGCCCGTCACGTACGGCGGCATGGTGTAGATCAGATCGCGGAACGGCCGCAGCCACACGCCCTCGCGCACGGCCGCCGCCGTCGCCGCCTCCATGTCCACGGCGTGGTCCAGCTGGACGACCCCGATGGCGCCGAGAACCCGTACGTCCTTCACGCCCGGCAGGTCCGAGGCGGCCGAGAGCCCGTCCCGCAGCCCCGACTCGATCCGCTTGACCTCCGCCAGCCAGTCCTGACCGAGCAGCAGCTCGATCGAGGCGCAGGCCACCGCGGCCGCCAGCGGATTGCCCATGAACGTCGGGCCGTGCGCGAGCACCGGCACCTCGCCCCGCGAGATCCCGTCGGCCACCCGCGCGGTGCACAGCGTCGCCGCCATCGTCAGGTAACCGCCGGTCAGCGCCTTGCCCACGCACATCACGTCGGGCGTGACGGCCGCGTGCTCCGCCGCGAACAGCGCACCCGTACGCCCGAATCCGGTCGCGATCTCGTCGAACACGAGCAGCACGTCGTGCGCGTCGCACGCCTCGCGCAGCACCCGCAGATAGGCGGGGGAGTGGAACCGCATCCCGCCCGCGCCCTGTACCACCGGCTCGACGATCACCGCGGCGAGCTCATCCGCGTGCCGCTCGATCAGCGACCGAAGCTGCTTGGCGTACGCCTCGTCGTACTCCGCCGGGGGCGGGTCGGCGAACACCTGACGGTGCAGCACCCCGGTCCACAGGTCGTGCATCCCGCCCTCCGGATCGCACACCGACATGGGCTGCCAGGTGTCGCCGTGGTAGCCACCGCGCCAGGTCAGCAGCCGCTGCTTGCCGGGGCGGCCCAGCGAACGCCAGTACTGCAGGCACATCTTGACCGCGACCTCGACCGACACCGACCCCGAGTCGGCGAGGAAGACGTGCTCCAGGCCTTCGGGCGACATGTCGACAAGGAGCTTCGCCAGCCGTACGGCGGGCTCGTGGGTGAGCCCGCCGAACATCACGTGACTCATCCGCCCGAGCTGCTCGCGGGCGGCCTCGTTCAGCACCGGGTGGTTGTAGCCGTGGATCGCCGACCACCAGGACGACATCCCGTCGATCAGCTCGCGCGGACCGGCCGGATCTCCCGGACCGGCCGCCGCTCCCGGGCCGCTCGGCTCCTTGCCACCGCCCGGCACTCCCGAGCCGTCGGCGAGCCGCAGCCGTACCCCGCTCGCCGACTCCACGACGAGCGGTTCCTGCCGTCCGGGCATCGGGCCGTACGGGTGCCACACGTGCCGCCGGTCGAGCTCCAGCAGCTCGGCGGCGGTCAGCTCAGGCATTGGGCGCGAGGTCCGTCCCGGCGCCCCGGCGGCGCACCGCGACCAGGTCGGTGCGCGGTTCGGCGGCCGTGGAAGAGTCGGCGGTCTGCGGTTCCGCATCGGAGCCGCACGCCCCACCGCCGGAGCCGCACACGCCGCCCCCGTCGTGGCACCCGCCGGCGGCCCGGTGCTCGGGCAGCGTCACCTGGTCGGTGCCCTCCACCTCGAACCCGGCGTCCGCGATCATCTCCAGGTCGGCCTTGCCGGCCTGGCCCTCACTGGTGAGGTAGTCGCCGAGGAAGATCGAGTTGGCCAGGTGCAGGGCGAGCGGCTGCATCGTGCGCAGATGGACCTCGCGCCCGCCCGCGATCCGCACCTCGACGTCCGGGCAGACGAACCGCGTCATCGCCAGGATCCGGAGGCACCGCTGCGGCGTCAGGTTCCACTCCTTGCCGAGCGGAGTGCCCTCGAAGGGGATCAGGAAGTTGACCGGAACCGAGTCCGGGTCCAGCTCACGCAGCGAGAAGACCACGTCCACCAGGTCCTCGTCGGTCTCGCCCATGCCCGCGATCAGCCCGGAGCAGGCGGACAGACCGGCCGCGTGCGCCTTCTGCACGGTGTCGACCCGGTCCTCGTAGGTGTGCGTGGTGGTGATCTCGCCGTACGTCGCCTCGGACGTGTTGAGGTTGTGGTTGTAGGCGTCGGCCCCGGCCTCGCGCAGCCGCTCCGCCTGACCGTCCGAGAGCAGTCCGAGGCAGGCGCACACCTCGACGCCCTCGTTGTTGTCCTTGATCGCCTTGATCGTCTCGGAGACCCGGTCCACGTCCCGGTCGGTCGGGCCGCGCCCGCTCGCCACGAGACACACCCGCTTGGCCCCGCCGGCCACACCCGCCGCCGCCGCGTCGGACGCCTGGTCGGGCTTCAGCCAGGTGTACTTCAGGATCCCGGCCGTCGAACCGAGCCGCTGCGAACAGTAGGAGCAGTCCTCGGGGCACAGGCCGGACTTGAGGTTGACGAGATAGTTGAGTTTCACCCGTCGGCCGAACCAGTGCCGACGCACCTTTCCGGCCGCGGCCACCACATCGAGCAGATCGTCGTCGGACGTCGCGAGGACGGCCAGAGCCTCGTCGCGGGTCGGCAGCTCGCGCCGAAGCCCCTTGTCCACCAGCGTGTTCAGCAGGTCCATGAAAGCCGATCCTGTCCTAAGGAGGTGCTCGGGGCAAAGGAGAGTTCGCACAACAGAGTCGCTTCGAGGTGTGGGTATTGCCACACACTGACCTGCTGGTGGTCCCGCTAGTGTCTGTGCACTGCCTACAAATTCCCCGGAGGACCACCCATGGCGTTCGGCTGGATCGACGAGCAGGCGGAGCTGCGCGCCCGCGCCGGACTCGTACGGACTCTGCGCCCCCGTCCGGCCGATTCGCCGCTCCTGGACCTGGCGAGCAACGACTACCTCGGGCTGGCCCGCCATCCGGAGGTCACCGAGGGCGCCGCCCGGGCGGCGCGGACCTGGGGCGGCGGCTCGACCGGCTCCCGGCTCGTCACCGGCACCACCGAACTGCACACCGAACTCGAGCGGGAACTGGCCGATTTCTGCGGGTTCGAGGCGGCCCTCGTCTTCTCTTCCGGTTATGCCGCCAACCTCGCGGCGGTCACCGCGCTGGCCCCGCACGGCTCCCTGATCGTCTCCGACGCGGGCAACCACGCCTCGCTCATCGACGGCTGCCGGCTGGCCCGCGGCAGCACCCAGGTGGTGGCGCACGCCGAACCGGACGCCGTGGCGAAGGCGCTGGCGACGCACGACGGCACGGCGATCGCCGTGTCCGACACCGTCTTCTCGGTCGACGGCGATGCCGCCCCCCTGACCGCGCTGGCGGAGGCCTGCCGGGAGCACGGCGCCGGGCTGGTCGTCGACGACGCCCACGGTCTGGGTGTCCTCGGCGACGGCGGCCGCGGCGCCGCGCACGCCGTGGGGCTCGCGGGCGCGGACGACGTCGTCGCGACGGTCACGCTGTCCAAGTCGCTGGGCAGTCAGGGCGGGGCGGTCCTCGGCCCGGCCCGGGTCGTCGACCACCTGATCAACGCTGCCCGGACGTTCATCTTCGACACCGGTCTGGCCCCCGCGGCGGCGGGGGCGGCGCTCTCGGCCCTGCGGCTGCTGCGCCGCGAGCCGGAGCGGGCGGCACGAGCCCGCGCGGTGGCGGGCGAACTGCACGCACGCCTGACCGCCGCGGGACTGGAAGCGGTACGTCCGGACGCCGCGGTGGTCTCGGTGCGGGCGGCCTCTCCCGAGGACGCCGTGCGCTGGGCGGCACAGTGCCGCGCGGCGGGCCTGGCCGTGGGGTGCTTCCGGCCCCCTTCCGTGCCGGACGGCATCTCACGGCTCAGGCTGACCGCACGCGCGGACCTGACCGGTCAGCAGATCGAACGCGCTGTACGACTGATCGGCGAGACGCGGCCATGAGTCGGCGTGACACGGCCGTGCGTCGCACGATGACGGTCCGATCGACCACGGTCCGATCGACCCAGGTCTGACCGGCCACGGTCACATACGGTCCACCCCGGCCGCGAAGGCCGCCCAGCTCCTCGCGGAGAAGAGCAGCGCGGGTCCGGCCGGGTCCTTGGAGTCGCGCACGGCCAGCAGCCCGGCCCAGGGCGGGGTGGCCGGACAGGCGGTCTCGACGCAGTTGTTCGCTCCGGTGCTGTAGCTGCTGCGCAACCACCGCACGCCGTTCAGTTCGATGCTTGAGGGGACGTGACGAGGCAGTGCACGCATGGTGCCTCCTTACGCGCCGGTGGCTGTCCCGGCGATGAAATCCAACGAGTCCTCGGGCGAAAGGGCGTGGATCTGAAGGGCGTTGAAGGCCTCCGTGTAGGCCTGGAGGTCTTCTTTCCGTTCGAGGTAGAGGCTACTCGTCAAGTGGTCGAGAACAACCACATCCAGATCAGAAGCGTTCGAAAATGACAAGATAACGAAAGGTCCGGTGACGCCGATGTGCGCCCCGGCGGCGAACGGCAGTACCTGGAGGCGCACTTGGGGCAGCCGGGCCGCCTCGACCAGTCGTTCCAGCTGACGGGCCATGACGCCCGGCCCGCCCACCTCCCGCCGCAGCACGGCCTCGTCCAGGACGGCGCTCAGTTCCAGCGGGGGATCCGCGCGCAGTACGTCCTGCCGGGCCAAACGCACCTCGACCAGCGTGTCGAGCCTCTCCTCCGAGAGCCCCTCCACCGCTGCCCGCGTCACCGCACGCGCGTACTCGGGCGTCTGGAGCAGGCCGGGGACGACGGTGGTCTCCAGCGTGCGCATCGCGCCGGCCTGCGACTCCAGGCTGATGAAATCCCGGTAGGTCGGCGGCAGCACGCCGCGGTAGGCGTGCCACCAGTGGTGCCGGCCGTCGTGGTCGTCGGAGCCCGCCAACACCATGAGCAGCTCGCGGAGCTGGGCGTCCGCCACCCCGTAGGCGTCGAGAAGTAACCGGACGTCGGCCGGTTTCACCCCGCTCGTGCCCGTCTCGATCCGGCTGACCTTGGACTGGTGCCAGCCCACCTGCCGGGCCGCCTCACCGCTCGTGAGCCCCGCCGAGGAGCGCAGCGCACGCAGTTCGGCGCCCAGTTTTCGGCGGCGCACCGCGGGACCGTGCTGCATGGGCTCCTCCTTACTCCTTCGGACCCACCCACATACGGTCTCGCGTCGCAGAGTTCACCGCTTTGAGCGACAGATATATGCATATCTTGGGGGATCCCCGGCCTTGACGGGTGTTCTGGTGGCAGTCTGGCGACGAAGCACCAGTCCGGGACCGTACTCGAACCATCCGCTCCGTGTCGGGCTGCGGTCCCGTGGGAAAGGGACGAGGTCGCCATGGCAGACCATTTGGAAGCATCCGTCACTCTGCCGAGCGATCCCGCCTCGGTCTCCGCCGCGCGTGCCTATGTGGTGGGCACGCTGGCGGAGTGGGGCCTGCCGGAGGGCACGGAGGTGTCCTACACCGTCCGGCTCATCATCTCCGAACTCGCCACCAACGCCGTCCAGCACACCTTCGGCCAGTCGCCCACCTTCACCGTGGACGTCCAGCTGGACCGCGACGAACGGCTGCGCATCGGTGTCACGGACAGCCACCCGCGTCTTCCCAGACGCCTGCCCGCGGCCGTCCAGCAGGACAACGGCCGGGGCCTGGTCATCATCCGCTGGCTGACCGCCGAGTGCGGCGGCAGACTGCGCATCCGCCCGACTCGTGAGGGTGGCAAGACCATCTCGATCGAGCTTCCGTGGGCCGTCCCGGTCCAGCCGATGACGACGGCGGGCCAGCAGGAGCCGTAACCGGTCACGGCACGGCCTCCAGGATCCCCGGCAGGACGAGACCCCCAGCAGGACAAGACCTGAAAGACCTCCCGGCGGGTGCCCTCGACGCATCCCGGCCCGCGCGCCCTACATCCGGGCCCCACCCACCGCTACGACGACCGCTCCGCGCCTTTCGGCCCGCCGGAGCCCGCGGCCGTCACCGATGCCGTGCCGACGTCTCTGGATGCGCTTGCGCTCCCCGAAGCCCCGACGGCTGCCCCACGGTCCGCCGCATCGGCGCGGGGATCTCCACGCCGCCCCCTTCCGGCTCCTCCCCGGAGCCGTCCGCCTCCCCCCGCAGTCCCGCCCGTCGCACCAGCCGCGGAAGCACCCCCCACAGGCCGACGCAGACCAGGAAAGTCGCGACGCCCGCGATGATCCCGCCGGACCGGCCCGTGGTCACGTCGACCACCAGCAGCACGGAGCCGCTGAAGGCGAACACCAGCACGCTCAGGCCGGTCGTGGCCAGGCGGGAGGAGACCTGCACGATGCGGGGCTTGGCGCCCTGCTGGAACAGGGAGCGGTGCAGCGCGGCCGGTGCCGTGAAGAGAGCGGCGGCCAGGACCGCCAGCAGCAGCGTGACGACGTAGGTGACGCGCTGGACCGTGTCGAGGTCCCCGAAGCGCGAGGTGAAGGCCAGCGACAGCAGGAAGGCGAAGAGGATCTGTACGCCCGTCTGCGTGACGCGCAGTTCCTGCAGCAGCTCGACGAAGTTGCGGTCGGCGCGTTGCAGCGGGGTCTCGTTGCGCGCGGTGCAGGGACGGTGCTCGGCCATGGAGTGACGGGTATCCATCCGGGCCCGTGTCACGCCCCGGCGTGGGGGGGGGGGGGCGGGCCCCCCCCCCCCCCCCGCCGGTAAAATGACGCCGCCCCACCACACCCGACTTGTGGAAATGATATAGGGGCGCCACACCGGCCCCGTGAAGGGGGGGGTCC